>NZ_JAIRBM010000014.1 GCF_020089865.1 Microvirga puerhi | reverse complement strand
TCTTCCACCTCTGGGCTTGGCGGGCTCCGGCGGCAGGAGCGGCTCAACGGCCGCCCACAGAGCTTTGGAAACAAGAGGTTGGGCCATGCCAAACCAACGCACTCACGCCAGTTTTGTTAGGCGCTCTAAGACACGCTCGAGTTGCGCGACCGCCTCGAGGACTTGCAAGGAGAACGTGCCCTGAGAAATCGAGGTGCCGACCAGCTCACGTAGACAGCAAAAATGGGCGCTGCGACTTTCAAGGCCTTCTATGACTTCCAGGTGGTGCTTCATGAAGCGGCCAAGCGGTCGAGGCGAGCCAGCACCGGCGTCTCGCCGGGGCCGATGGTTCTCAAGATCTGAGTTAGGATCGCCGGGCCTGAGCTGAGCCAGAGGCATGCTCCCGATGAATGACTGTGCAGCCTGCGCCGTGCAACTCGCACGTCTGAGGGTTCGTAGCCTGCTCGCCGGTAGCGGCTCGGGCGTAACCGATCAGGAGAGACGAGGGGGCACACGGAAGATAAAACGTTATATGCTTGGTGCTATGAGGAGACGGTTGAACGGCTGGCGTAAGGGGTGAGCATCGCTCCTTCGGCTCGGCCGGCACTGGCGAATGGGCCGTCTCAACGCAAGGTTCAGAAACGGAATGCCGACGAGATTGACATGCTGCATCGCTGCTCCGTCAACATCGGACCGTACAGATTATCTGCACAAATTTGGAAGTTATCCGCAACCGGTCGTTTGATGACGTGGTTTGAGGCTTTTGTTTAACCGCCCGCCCTGGAAGGGACTATCCTTCGCTGCGCAAAAATGGCTTAAAATAAGGGCTTCTGCGTTCGCGCGGCGCCACAACGGTGTGCCGCGCGGCGCCTTGACGGCTCAAGACAGCGTCCGCTACCGCACTGCCGGATCGCAGCACTGACGCCGCTCGTTGGCCGCAGGTCAGACCGTAGCAAACGCTTGCTTAGCTTCGTCCATGCAAGCTATGCTATTTATCGCCAATGACTTAGCGATTAAGGATACTGCGGTGTTTGAGGGCAGGGGAGTTGAGTTCGAGGATGAGGCACCGCTGGCGGCCAAAACCTATGATCTGCCGGACCTGCCGTAGGAGGCGATCGCCGGTCGCCTCGAGCAGGTGGCCATCCGCATCCTGCGCCTCGACGCGCAGCTAGTAGCCTCCGACCTGTCGGCCGGCTGGCAGTCGCGCTGCGACCTGACGGAAGCGGTACGGGCCCTCCTTCTTGATGGGCAACTGGTCGATGTTGGCGATCTGGTCCTGCACGATGCCGGTATGGACGTGCGCCATCCCACGCACGAGCTCACCCGCGCCGCCGCACTGAGAGCGCGCCGTACGGCACTCGCCCGTAAGGCACCTTGGCCTCTCTCGATTGACGGCTTGGCGGCCCTGCGTGGCATCGGTCCGCTCAAAACCGAGGCGGAACAGTCGCGCACGAAGGCGAGGCCTGATCCGGACGACGAGATGGCCTATCCACCGTTGGCCAACGATGCCGATCCGTGGGCGGCGCACTTTGCCGCCATCAATGCCTTGCTCGAGCGCACGAGCCAAGTGCTGGCAGGTGAAACCCCACTGCCGAAAAGCCGCTTGCCGCTGGTCTATGCGCCGGATCAGGACGACGCCGAGGCCGAGGACCTGTGGCTCGACGTGGTCCAGCGCACCAGCCACTGGCCGGCCATCGCGGCGGCAGCCGTGGCCTGGCAGGCTTGGCTCGATCTTAATCTCTATCCCCGTCTGCCGTGGCTCGGATTGATCCTCGCCGCGGCCATTCTGCGAGCGAGAGGGCTGACGCATCATCTGCTGCCGCTGGCCGCCGGGTTCAAGCAAGCCAAGTTTCGGCCGCAGGGCAGGGAAGGGGCATCAGAGAGGCTTCAGGGTTTCTGCACCGTGGTCGAAGAGGCCATTGCGCTCGGTGAGAAGGATCTTGACCGCCTGCTCCTGGCGCGTGAGCTGATGGACTGGGTGACGGCCAAGACCTGCTCGAACTCCAGGTTGCCGGAGCTGGTAAAGTTGTTTCTCTCACGCCCTCTGGTCACCGTGCCGCTCGCCGCCAAGCTTTTGCAGGTCACGCCGAAGGCGGTCGACCTGATGCTGGCCCAGCTCGGCGGGGCAAGGCCGCGCGAACTCACTGGCCGAACCCGATACAGAGCCTGGGGATCGTCTGAGGGCTGCCGGACGACAGAGTTCATCGCGGCTTACAAAGGGGAGGGAGGGGAGGGCAGATCACGGACGCTAAGCAGACCTTCGCGGTACTCCTGGAACTTCTCCGTTTGACCCAAAGCGGTCCTTCGGTGTTCTGATCACTACGCGCCGCACCATCTTGTTCATTCCCTTGTCTCGAGCCGTGCAACCTCCCGCCACCTAAGCGTGGATGGCAGCGATGTTGACGTCGGAGGCGCCGAGGACACCCATGATGGAGAATGAGACCCTTTCATCGCTGCGGCAATGAACCCATGACAGCCTTCCAGATTGCATCCTTCGCCGCAATAAGCGCAGGGCTGGGCAAGGTGTCAGGCGGCTGCAAGCGCCTTTGCCCGGTGGCGACGAGCACGGCAATCCAGATTTCCCCATCGGTGGAGTAGAGGTCGCCTTCGCCGTTGCGCCCCCGCAGCGTCGGCCCAATGCCCGACACCTGATAGCGCACCTCAACCATTCCGGCCTGCACGAGGTCGGAGATCAAGCCGTCACGCTCCGCATCGATGTCCGGGGCGATATGATGGGTGACCTGGCCCGTGTATCGGCTCAGGCCTACGCCGCGGTCGAAGGTCGCCGACCCGAGCCATACGGGGCGATCTTCCTGCCCACGCGCCAGAACCCTCCAGAGTCGGACGTGATGCCGACGGTCGGCGCTCGAACCCACCGGCTTCTCGAAAGCTAGATCCTCTCGTCGTCCATCATAGAACAGGGCGCTGACCGGGGCATCCGGATCGGGCCGGTCGAGGGCCACGCTGCCGATGATCGCAAGGCTGGTCTGGAACGTGATCGGGTCAGCCGGGTACCAGCCGGCAACGTGCATGGCTCGCACGATATCCTCCTGTGAGCCGACCAGGCCGACATTCAGTGGATCACCGGGGATGCCCTGTCCCGTGTGGGTCAGCATGGGCTGACCCTCAAGGCCACGCTGGTGTTCGTAGTGGGACCACGCCGATGGCAACGCTACGTAAGCAAGCAGACCGTAGAGCCCGAGAACGATCAGGGCCAGCAACAGGCCATGTCTCACCAGGGTGTGGCGGCGCGATGGCATGGCCCGACCTCGTCGGAAGGCGAAAGGAACTCCGGCCAGATGGTCAGAGCGGGGCGAAGGTCACAGGCGCCTCGCATGGGAGGGACGATCAAGAGGCACCTGCATCAGCGACCCAACGCGCTACGGGCGGCGTCCAGCGCCCTCGCACAGGCGGCCGCGTCGCCTGCCGCGTCGGCCTGCCTGGCCTGGGCGAGCGCCGCCAGGGCGGTCCGGCCTGCGGCGGCACCATCCAGGCGCTGCTCGGCGCGGGCAATCGACTCCGGTGTCGGCTCGCGATGGTCCGTGGCCGCCGTGCTCTCGCTTCCCATACGACCACGGCCTGCCGTGGCATCGATTTGGGCATCGGCCTGGGCTTGAACTTGGTCGATGTCAGCCGCACAGGTACCGGCGTGGGCGGAGACCGGCACGAGTGTGGCCGCGAGAAGTGCGGCGAGTCTCGTCAATCCTGGAGATCGCATGGGGCAGGCTCCTGTTGCGCCACTATGGCAGGATGGGCGGCCATTCCTGAGGCATCCCAATGCCGCGTTGGAAGAGCCGTCCTTATTTCGGGAACAATAACTGCACCTGCGCCCGGAGCTGTCAGTTGCATGCTGACCGGCTGCTTGCCGATCTTGAACACTCGGCCGAAGCCGCCGACCGGCACCGTCCAGCGATCCTTGGATTGCGCCAAGAGAGCTGTACTCCACAGCACGGCGGATGCCGCCGCTGCAATTCCCATCCATCCGGCTCGGGTTGCGGTGCGCCCAAACCTCATCAGAATGCTCCTTGTATCTGGCGCGACTGGATTACTCGCGGCCCTCGGCCCGGACCAGCCAATGCATATCGTTGTTCAAAATCGAGCGCTGAGGCCGAGCACGGGTCCGTGCTGGAGCATGTCGAACTCGTAGCGCTGCCGGCCCTCACCCTGTGCATAGTCCACGGACAGCGCCCGATAGCCGATCACGCCTGAGAACACGATGCCCTGATAAGTCCCCAGCTCGAACCCGTAGCCGCCGATGGCCTGCCAGGAGGAGTCACTTCCGACCCCGAATCCGCCGATGTCACCACGCAGGAACAGTTCGTGACCCGGCGCCACCGCATAGCGCACCCGTGCGCCGATCACGGGATCGAGCCAGTCGACGGCCCCCGAGCGGGCGAGGGCGCGGGCGCCCACCAGTTCCAGGTCGGCGATCCCCACGGTGCGATCGATCTCGAACGAGATGTCCGCCTCCTGATACCAGTAGCGCGCACCGCCAAGGAGATCGAACGCGAGCGACCCCGTGCGGGCGACCTCGTAGGCTGCCCCGATCTCCGCGATGGCCATTTGGATATCCAGGCCGAGGGCGCGGCCGACGGTTGTCGTGACGCCCGGCGCGGGCGCGCGCGTCCTGACGTTATTGCGTGCGAAGCCGATGCTGCTCCAAACGAGGTCGCCGTAGAGGGCGAACCGGCCGTTGCGGGCCTCGAAGTTGCCCATCAGGCCCACGAGCGTGTCGCTCTTCTCGACGATGTTGACGAAGCTCGCATGCACCTTCACCGTGCGCCCTCGCACGGTCTCGGTGCCATTCAACGCAGTGAGCCATCCGTAGGGCGTGATATGGAAGCTCCATGAAGGCGGCATGGAAAATGGTGCCTCGACGACTGGTGCCTGGGCCTGCCCCAGGTCTGCGGCCCACACGGCTCCTGTGGTCCCGAGCATCACGCCAAGCGACGCGAATACGACGCGACAAAAACTCGAAACACACGTCTGCATAATCATCCTTCAAGATTTGGATCTGCGATGGAACGGCAATGGCCGTCCCATGGCCGCAGGTGTGAGCTGCCTTGGCAGCTCCTAATCCTGCGGCCAGTTCGGTGGTGTCAGAAGTCCTCCACTCCATCCCTGCATCGATAGCCAATGAAGCATTGCGGATTGTTGGAGCTCGGAACCCACGCTGGCTCGGGGAACTGACCAAAGAGGCATTCCGACCCGTTCTTGACGAAGCGGGCATAGGTGGAGGGACTGGTGTCGAGGACAACCGCACCTTCCTTCAGCACAAGCTGGCGGTTGGCGCTGCAGGTCCGTTGGGACGTCGGCGGTCCGACCTGTGCTGTCGCTGCTGTCGCCGCCAGGGCGGCGACAGCGACTATGAGCAGGCGTTTCAACATCGATCCCTCCTATGGGTTTGAAGAGTGGGTCTCGTCGGGCGGCTAGACCCGATCGTTGACCTTCTTGACCGCCGGTATCGTCCAGGTGCCATCGATGATCGACGGGTTGCTTTCGTTCGGCCAGTACATCCGCAACATCAGGATGAACTTGCCAGCCGGAGCTGGCAGCCAGTTCGACTCCTTGTCCGCCCCTGGGGAATCCTTCTGGATGTAGAGGTCGACCGAGCCGTCCGGATTGGCTTTCAGGTTCTGGCGCGCGCTGATCGAATAGCGATTGATCGGATTGGGGACGAAGAAGTAGGCACCGTCATACATCGTCAGCGACCAGAAGCCCTCGACGGGTGGTAACTGGCCTTTGGCAAACCGCATGACATACTTGTTGGCGCCGTCGTAGGACTTGCCTTCGCCGTCCTTGAGCGAGGTTGGATAGACCGCATCCTGCGGGCGGTTGGCTCCAAGACCGATCGCCGTGACGAGAGCCCGCATCAGGTAGTCGGTACCATAGATCCCGGTCTTCGTCGTGAAGCCCCAGCCATCGATGTCGTGGACGTCCTTGTTGATCTTGAACTGAGCCATGATCCGGTCGTTGGCGATGTCCGGAATGCGCTTGACGAAGTCGGCCCGAAGCTTGCTGGCATCGAAGTCCTGGCCGGGGACGAGTCCGATCTTGGCAAACTTCGCGAGAGCAGGGGCATCCGCTGCCGCCGGCGGGTTCGCCTTCATGAGCTCCGCCAGCAGGGTGAAGTACGCCACCGCATCCATGCGGTTCACCTGATCGCGCACAGCGGTCTTCATGTCGATCGAGGGATCGACCTTGCCGGCAGGTGGCGTGTATAAATTGCCGTAGGCGCTGAGCGGTACCAGCTTGACCTGGTCCTGGAGTGCATGCACCTCGGCATAATCCTCCGGTGTGCCGGTGCAGTAGATGCGGCCGAGCAACCAGACGATGTTGGTGGGCGACTTGTACTCCTTCACGCCCGCCGGCAGCGTACCGGTCCAACCCGGCCCGGTGATGGCATAGGTCTGGGCGCCCGTGCCCGTGGTGCGCTTGCCGGGAACCTGGAAGACCGTCGTCCAGCCGTCCAGCATCGGCATGAGGTAGTAGCGATCCTTCATGTCCGGCAGGCTCAGGACCCAAGGTTCCCGGCCGACATCGAAGAAAGCCGTCGTGTAGAGTGTGTCGGCATTGGGCGCGGTCACATCGCGGAACGCGGCGTCCGGATAGTGCCGGAGCTTGATGATCTGGCCCATCGGCGCCCGGGTGCCCTCGGGAGTAGCCACGTTGGTGATGACCCGGCGTGTCATCTCCATGGTGACCAGCGGGTAACCGTAGATGTAGGCGTCGGTTGCCAGCCAAAACTCCTCGAGTCCTTCGTCGATGCCCAGTAGTTCGCCCAGGTGAGCCTCACTGACGGTGCTCATCGTAGTCCCAGCGAGCAGGCTCAAGACACCGATGCCCGCCTGCCGGCGTGTCAGTTTCATCGTCATGACAGATCTCCCTTTGCGTTTGGGTACTGAGGATTGCGCGATACTTGGCTTACCCGGCACGGCGGACGAACTTGACCTGAGGCTCTCCGGCCGACGGTACCCTTGAGCGAAGTCTTCAGGGTCGCCATGCCCACTGCCCGAACGCTAGCAACGGCGGAGCATTCGCGCCTGTAGCATCGTGTAGTTTACGTAGTGGAAGCGATGGTCAGCGCTGGGGCGGCGATGCCTGTAGTGCCACTTCCGCTGCTGTTTGGGCCGGCACCGGGAAGCCGGCCTTGCGGGCCCCTTCGGCATAATGGGCCGCGTCCTCCGGCCGGTAGTTGCGCTTGGCCATCTCCTCGTCCCAGTGTTCGAAGATGGTCGGACGCATACGTAGGAACTGGTCACGGGCCTCGGCGGCTTCCGGCGCCTTGCCGAGCTGGGCGTAAATGACGGCAGCGACGAAGTGGTAAAGGGGAAACTTCTCCAGCGCAGCCTGCCGGATCAGGCTTTCGGCCTGGGCATAGTCGTGCTGCATGTAGGCATAGACCGCTAGAACCCCGCTGTAGTAGCCGGAGTGACCTGGGTTGCGGGCGAGCGCCTGCTCGATCAGCTCGGCGCCGCGCTGCCAGGTTCCTGCCTGGGCCAGACAGGTCCCGAACTCGCCGAGCAGCTCGGTGTCGTTCGGGTTCAGCGCCACCGCCCGCTCGCCGACCGCCAGCGCCTCGTCAGGCTGCCGGGCGAAGAACAGCGCCATCATCATGGATTGCAGCGCCCGCACGTTCTCCGGATCGAGGCGAATCGCGCGGCGGGCGGCATCGAGTGAGCGTTGGACCGCCGTGACAGGTTCGGTCCTCGGATTGAACCCGAACCGGTCCTCGTCGAGATAGAGGACGGCCAGCATCGCCCAGGCGGTCGCAAATTCCGGATGGAGCGCCACAGCCCGCTCCAGACAGGTCCGGATCGTGGCATGGCTCTCTTCCGACAGCGCGGCCCGGTAATCGTAGAACCGGAGCGTGCATGCGTAGGCTTCGAGGTCGTCGGGCGGGCGGGCGCTGGTCCGGGTCTGATAGGCCCGTTGAATGATGCCGTAGGGCTGCGCCACGGCTGTCGCGACCTTGCGCGCGACATCGTCCTGGATCGTGAGGAGGTCGCGGACCTGCAAATCCTCATCGTAAGTCTGCGACCACAGGACGGCGCCCGTGTCAGCATCGAGGAGACGGCCTGCGATGCGCAGGCGGTGCGCGGCGGCTCGGACGCTGCCCTCCAGCACATACCGGACGCCGAGGTCATGGCGGATGCGGGCGGCATCCGCCCCCGGCGGAATGCTGCGCGACGTCTCCCGTCCGAGGACGGTGATCTCCTTGAAACGGGCGAACTGGCTCAGGACCTCCTCGGTCAGGCCGTCCGCGTATGTCCTGGCCGCCGAAGGCTCGCCCAGGGCCGCAAACGGCATCACGACGAGGGTCGGCCCGCCGGGAGGCACATGGGCGGATGTCTGGAGCGTCCGGGGCGCACTGTCGCGCCACGTACCCCACAAGACAAGGCCGGCAAGGAAGGCGAGTACGATGGAAGCCGCGGTGAGCCAGGGCGTCCAGCGCCGTCGCGGCGGTGTCGCGACCGGATTATGAGTTTGCGGAGCAACCGAAGCGGAGGCGTCCGCGGCCGGCGGTGTGTGCCAGGAGAAGTGCGGGATGTAGGCCCCTTTGGGAATGGTGATGACCACCGGGTCCGCCTGGCCATCCGAGAGATAGTAGCGCTCCAGGGCCCGGCGCAGCCGTCCGGCCTCGATGCGCACGACCGGATCGCCCTGTGCATCGAAGTCCGCACTACGCGAGAACACCTCGGTGCCGATGGCATAGGCCTTGATGCGGTTGGCACGGCCGGCGAGCGTCTCCTCTACGACATAGCGCAGGAACTTGCGGGCTCGTGCGGAAGCGTCGAGGTCGGGACTGGCGAGGAGAATATCGAGCTGGGTACGTACATCCTCTGCCGCAGGCTGTAACTGCGCCTGCGAAGCACCGGCAGTGCCGTCGCTTCCATCGAGCATGGGTCGGTCCATTGTCCGCGGGCGCACGAAGACGCCTCTTCCCGTAACCTACCGTAACCTACTCCGCACGCGTGCGGTAGGGGGGCGATGCCAGCACTTGTGGAGCGCCTTCGCGTCGGTGCCCGGGGCAGCAAACCTTGTAAGAACTGGTTGGCAAAGCACGCAAAAAAGGCGGGCATTTGCCCGCCAGGAGGTCATATGCTTGCGTGCCTCATTTCGCCAGGACGATCCCGCGCTCCTTGCGCATCGTGTCGAAGACAAGCCCCATCGCTGCGATGACTTTCACGCTCGGATTGGCCTTGCAATAGACGATGACCTCGTGCTCGGCTTCCTTCGCACGCGGCAGGTTGATGAAGTGCTTTTGCGCAAGACCGTTGTACCAGCCGCTGTACCATGTCGTGAGCAAATCGGCGTCGTCCTGATATGTGCCGGCGAGCTGAGCACAGGTGAGGGCCTGAACGTCGAGGAAGCCGTCGGCATCGACGTAGCTGCTCAATGGAACCGGATTTTGGGCAGCGGCGCCGGTAACGGACGCAAGGCACACGACGGCGACGAGGGCGAGTCTTTTCACGAGGTAGTCTCCTTTGACAGTGATGAGCTGAAAGTGAACTCGGACCGGATCCGTTCGGCGACGGCTTCCGAGCAGCCAACGCCTTGTCACCCTTAGTAGGGGCGATAGGGATAGGCAGGATAATAGTGGTAGGGAGGTGCGTAGGGGTGGTAATGGCCGTAAGCACCGGCAGCGGCGGCGCCAGCGTAGAACGCACCCCGATAGGCGGTCCTGCGGGCCATGCCGGCGAACGGCAGCGGCGTGAACGGCAGGCCGATGATGTCGATGAATACGGAGGCGGGACCGTCAGCATTGCCCAGATTGCCTTCCAGCACCGCCACATCAAAGATGATTTGGCTGCCTTCCATCTTTGGGTTCTTCAGAGTGACGACTGCATCCTTTACCGAAGCTCCTGCCTTGTCGAACACCGACACGGTCGCGTTCGGTGGGTCCTTGGCAAAGCTGTCGGAGCCGACCGCCCACTCTTCGAGGAGATGAGCCGTCAGGGCGTGGCCCGCCGCCCGCACCGGACGATCAGCGAAGATGATGGAGTTCGGAGCGACGCCCGTGAGAACGAGTTTGTCTCCCTCGAGCTTCGCTCCTGCGGAATTCATGACGATCAGCGCCGGCTCGACCTCGGGCTTCACCTTGCCGATCTGCTTTTGACCTGGTTGCCGGATGGCATCCTGGGCCTGCGCGCCAGCACACAGGAAGGCCAGGACGGCGGCCACCTGAATGGCTGTCGATGGTGCTCTTCTCATAGTGATCTCTCCTGTGCGGGCTTCGAGGTGATGACGGACGTCAGTCCCCGAACACGCCCTGCTGCCGGGGGACACTTCGCGGATCGGGGACTGCCGCAGACCGCCCGTGGAAACGGGGCGTATCCGGGCATGACGTTAGCAAGCGACCGCGATGGCCTGCCTGTAGCATCGTGTAATTTACGGAGTGGCGATCGCAGTAAGTGCCGGGTTCGAGGGCGTCCGGACGATGTCCCCGCAGGGCTGTCCCACCCGCACCTACAGTAAGTTACTTCCGTTTCGAAGCCCTTCCATCGATGATGTCCGTTGCCGGACGGCACACCTGCGCTTCCGAACCCGGCAACGGGGTTGCACCATGCACCACGCCGTCCAAGCCGCTATCGCCCGCTTCCCGGACCGGGGCCACGCCATCGAGGAGCTGGCCAAGGCCGACGAAGACTTCCTGTCGCTCTGCGAAGACCTCGCGGAGGCGCAGGTGGCCCTCGCGCGCTGGGAGCGCTCGGACGCTCCGGTTAGGACGACACGCTGCGCCGAATACCGGGAGCTGGTGAGGGAGCTCGTTGCCGAACTCGAGGCGGCGCTTGATCGGAATGCCTAGGAGCTTCCCATGAGGGCACACCCTAGGAACTGGACGAGGATCGCATCCTGATGAGACATCCGATCCGCACTTTCGCCGAAGACAGGATGATGTGACATGGAGCGGATCGGCACGACCGCAGTCATACCCCTCCTGAACAAGGCGGCCCCCCCGAGGCGGAGGTCGGGCGCGACGCTCCGAGGAGCCGATCAGGGGCGGTGCGAATGCTCGGTCCCTGCGACCTGGCCCTCGCCAGCCCGCATGAGCAAAGGTCCGGGGCGGAAGGCGGTGGCGCTCATGGCTGACTTCATCAGGTCCACGCTTCTCCAACACCGATCGCCTTGGCACGCCCTCACCCGTTCCCGCTCTGAATCTGCAAAGGAGAAGTCGATGCTCGTCAGACTGCCATTTTTCCTGATCCTGTCCGTACTGGTCTCCGGCTGCATGTCGGGCACTTCAGGCAGCCAACCGCCAAATTACGTCGAGGCCGGGCTCACACAGAGCCCGCTCCCACGCGGATCAATGGTCGCGTCGCCGGATCTGCCTGGGGCCATTGGCGGTCCTGAATAGGCCGCCTCCTCATCAGCGGCCTATCCGAGACCCTGCATCAGCCGCGGCTGCGCGAGTGATTATGTCGGGGTGTTGGCGACCAAGGATTGGGCGGCAGCTTGCTGCCTCTCAAGTCACATCCGTATGTCACGGCGCGTGCTGGCGTTGGCTCCGTTCGCCCGAGCGCGTTCGGATACCGCAGGTGCTCACGCCGGCCGAAGCATGGCGGGGAATGGCAAGACACGCCACCGGACTCATTTTTGAATGGCTCCGCAATGGAGACTCACCAGCACGCAACTGCTCAAGCCTTGAGAGCAAGCGCCCCTGAACTGCAATCCTGATGCAAATCAAATCGGCTTCATCTGGTGGAGGTCGACCTGTCGTCCGGCGGCTGTTGCGATGGCCAGACGGCCTGGAACATCGCGAACATGAATGCGGTGGTAAGTCCGAACAGCAACACCCCGGCAAGGGATTGCAGGACACCCATCATCTGCCAATGAGGCGCCAGCGCGATGTTGCCGGTGCCGAATCCCGTCATGGCTCCCAGCGAATAGAGCATGGCGGACTTCACGTCCGGGATGGCGCCGAGTGTGAGATAGGCGAGGGCCCAAGTGATCGCCTCGATCCCATGCAGCGCCACGATCAAGAACACCGCTGCGTTCATGACCGCAGCGAACCGAAACATGAATTTCCGCTTACGGCTTACCTCTCGAAAGAGCACGGTGAACCCATCATAAATGAAGGCAAGGCCGAAAACGTGAATGATCACGTTCAGCAGGATCAGCGGAAGGCTCCAGGCCCAATCGCTGCCCCACGGCGTCTCGTCGAGAACATTCATGGTGTCGTCCCATCAAAACCGACCGGAAGCGAGCCCACGCACCATCACCAGTGGCGCATCCAATGCCGGCAACCGCAGCGCGGGACTATGTGCCGCGCACGTTATCGGAAGTTGCCGTTCCGCGCCAGGATGCATCGGACAGCGCGTCCGGCCGGGCAGTACCGCTTCGCGTTTCACGGAGGAGGTGACCTCATCACGCCCAGGATTGAACTTCGGTAACTATCCAAGGTCAGGACATGGCGCTCCTCGGACCAAAGAGCTTGGTTCAGTTCGGCGCTAAAGAGCTGACGTTCGTTGAGCGGCGGGATTGTGAAAGTCTGACCCATAGGAGATATTTGAGCTCAAACCAGGGCTTCAGACTTGGGTCAAAAAAAGTGCATTTCAAGCCTACAGGAAAGATGGCGCGCCACAGCCGTCCTCGGAGCGCCGAAATCGGAACGCTTCAAGCTGTTCATCTCAAGCCACCGGAAGACCACTGCTTGGCCCGCGATCGTCAATGGATCGGTCCGTTGTCCGCGGGCGCACGAGGCGCCTCTTCACGTAACCTACCGTAACATACTCCCCAAGCCTGCGGCATAGGGCGATGCTGGAGACATGGGACGGCGCATCCGTGCCGCCCGCGTTCGGCAACAACGTGGGGCGGACCGGGCCGCCGTTCCCGTCACGATCCTCAGCCACCCGGAGAGAAGCAATGCAATTCCCATCAATACTGACGCTTGGCGCGCTCAGCCTGGTCCTAGCAGCGTGCCAAACCCCACAGCAGGCGGTTCAGAGTAAAGAAAACCTGCTTACAGCAGCCGGCTTCACGCTTCAGCCAGCCAATTCGCCTGCACGGGTTGCCGCCATGAAGAAGCTCCCGCCGAACAAATTTGTTCACCAGACCTCGGGCGGGACAGTGGTCTATGTCTATGCCGATCCGGTCGATTGCCAGTGCGTCTATTTCGGCAATCAGGCAGCGTGGTCGAATTATCGTGCCGCCGTCTTTGCCAAGCAACTGGCCGATGAGCAGCAGATGACCGCAATGATGAACCAGAATGCCTTCGACTTTGGGCCGTGGGGTCCCGGCTTCTGGTAGGTCGTTCTTCGCACTCAGATACGCTGTCGTTCCGTCGGATGTGGCGCCGGATGTTTCTGTGTTTGCAGCGTCGAGCACGTAGATGAGGGCGTCCTGCCTGTGTTCAGGCCATGTTGCATGTCATCGAAAAACGGACGGTGCCACATACTGGAGAGCATAAGGAATTGTGGGGCAGCGATGTCTCTCGCGATATTGAACTGCCACCGATCCGACTTGCCGCAACCTTCTGAAGGGCCCCCGCACTGGCCGTCCCACACTTTCTCATGCTCCCCTAAATGGTTCGCAAGGAGCGTCGCGCTAGATTCCAAGATGCCGCACGGGATATCTGAAATGCTGTTCGAATTGGCGATTATGGCCGATGAGGAGCGACGCTTCGGATGGAAGATCGCCTTCGCTGATCGATTCGAACCCTGCCAGTGAGCTCAGAAGGACTGCATTCGGCAGGCTCGCGAGGAGCGTAGCTGGAGCCGGATCGTGGCTTGAGACTGCGACCAGCATCATTTGCCCAGGGCAGCCGAGCTTTGTGAACAGGTCCTCGAATTGATCCTGGACCTCCTGCCATTCGCCTGACTCAATCGTCTTGCGGGCCCAGATCATTGTGATGCCTTGTTGCTTCGGCTGGCCGACGCCGGGTGGCCGAGCGAGCCAATGCCGATTCCCAATGTGCTCCCCCGCATCATGGCTCAGATGAGCTTCCATGCGGCGAGCTCATTCTTCAGATACGCATAGTAAATGGGAGCCGCAATGAGGCCGGGAATCCCAAACACCGCTTCCATGACGAGCATCGCCACGAGAAGCTCCCACGCACGGGCGTGAATTTGAGTGCCCATGACCCGGGCATTCACGAAATACTCCAGCTTGTGAATCGCCACGAGAAACAGCAGAGAGCTGACGGCCAGCACGGGCGACACGCTCAGACTCACGATCACGATCACGGTGTTGGAAATCAAGTTGCCGATCACGGGCAGAAGCCCGGCGATGAAGGTCACCGCCAGCATGGTTTTGGTCAGTGGTAGCTGGGCACCCATCAAGGGAACCAGCCCGAGCAAATACAGTCCCGTCAGGATCGTGTTCAGCGCCGAGATCCTTACCTGAGCAAACACGACGCTGCGAAAGGCTGCTCCGAGGAGGCGGGCTCGCTCCCCTAGGACTTGCGTTAGAGGACCGCCTTCGATCTCGCCGGCCTCGTGGCTGATGGCGATCATCGCCCCGATGATCAGTCCCACGACAATATGCACCACGATCCGCCAGACATCCTCGCCAATCAGCCGCAACTGGCCGGCATTCTCGCGCAGCCATGCGGAGCTTGCTGTCTTCAATCCCTCTGGGTCAGCCGGGATATAGCCACCAACCCAGGACGGGAGGTGCGGGCGTGCGCTCTCGATGACATCGGCCATGCGCCGAAGCAGAATGGCAAGGCTTTCAGGCCCGCCCGACAACAAGGAAATCAGGCCCAAGATTCCGGTGCCGATGGCGATCACAACAAGCGTTGCGAGGAGCGACACAACAACAATCTTGCCGGTACGCCGGGTGACAAGGGCACTGGGTTCCGGGGCTAGCACATGCACCAGTTCATAGACCAGTAACCCGGCCAGTAGCGCGGCGAGCAGGCCAACCTTGAGTGCGCAAAGCAGAGCCAAGCCAGTGAGGATCTGGGTTATCGCTGCGAGCTGAGGGGATCGGCTTGCCCCTTCTCCGGGAGCAAGCGGCTCCTTGGACGAGAGACGGCGCCCAAATCGGTTGAGCATCGCCTACCTCAGGGGTGCGCAGGACACGGCAATTCTGCCCAGCATTGCGCGCATTGTCGATAGAATTCCGTCTGGAGATCGGGGCACTCTGCGCTCACAGTTCCTCATCTGCCCGATCTGCCGTGGGAGGCGATCGCCGGGCGCCTTTGGTCTGGCGGCCGGCTGGCAGTCGCGCTGTGACCTGACCGAAGCAGCGCGGGTCCTGCTTTTCGATGGACAACTGGTCGATGTCGGCGATCTGGTACTGCACGATGCCGGCATGGAGGGGTCGGAACAAGAATTGTTCCCACCCCCACAAGAGACCATGGGCATGCCTCCAGGGGTAGCCATGGCTAAATGGCTACCCCTGATGCTCAGAGCGAGTACAGATCCAAGGCACCGCTGAACCGGGTCCGGTACTGATCGAGCCGGCGCTCGTCCTTCTCCTCGGCTGCTCGCTCGACGAAGGGCGCATAATTGATGACGTTGAGCGCCTTGAGGATGGGTGCCATGGCCCGGACCTCCTTCTCGCTCAGCCCGTAACCGCCGAGAAACGCCTGCTTGGCATCGACCGAAAGGTCATGCAGCGCCAGCGCCAAGTCCCAGTACGGCGCTACGTTTGACGAGCAGAACTCCCAGTCGATCACTGCCGTGATGGCCCCCGCGTCATCCACCATCACGTTCTTCAGCCGCATGTCGCCGTGGTTCAGGACAGGATTCGCCTCCAGGTTCTCGATGTCTCGCAGCGTCGTGTTCAATGCCTTGAGTTGCGGCTTCGACAGCATCCTGTTCATCTCCAGCACCTTCAGCCGCTGCTCGATGTTGAGCTCGCGCTTGAGGTATTCGGCCCATGTCTCCTTCCGGGAGAGCTGATTGCTGGACCAGTCGAAGGTATGGCCGAATCCGCTGGTCGGGATGGTGTGGATCAGGGCGGTCAAGTGTCCCATCTCCCGCAGCACCGCCATCTGCTCCGGATGATGCGTCGCCTCGCCGCCCTCGACCTTGCGCGATACCATATAGGGGATCGGCACCACGTCGGCGCCGACCTCCAGCACCTCCGGTACCGGAACGCCAACCTTGCGGACCTGGGCCATGGCCCATTGCTCCTTCAAGTACTCCTTCACCTTGGCCGCCTGCGGGCTCATCCGGACGATGAAGTCGCCCTCCGCATGGTTGGTCTCGAAGACGAAATTGGTGATGCCGCCGCCCTTCTGGCTGACTCGCTTCGGCTTGGACCCGAAATGGTGGGCGATGATCGCCCGGGCCATGGCTCGCGCCTGACCTTCGCTGATCCTCGGCGGCTCTGGCAGGTTCTCGTTCAATGAGCGTCTCCGTGCAACAGATCGGCAAGCCGGGCAAGCAGATCGCCGAGTTCGAGGGAGTCGCGCACCTTCACCGTTCCGGTCAGACCCTTGTACTCCAGGTCGAGGGATCCGACGTGAACGGCCAGGCCGACGCCCTTCAGGAAGGTGTCCATCGGCGTGTCGCCGGCGCCGACTGCATGCGCCAGGTCGACTCCGAGACGTCCGGCCAGCGCCTCCAGGCCCGACAGCTTGTCGATCCCTGTATGCGTGATGAAGTTCGACTGCTTGGCATGCTGGTACGCCATCAGCCGATCCTGCTCCGCGTTGATCAGGAGGAAGATCATGCAGATGTCCCGGGCGTGGAGTTCATCCCTCAACGTCGCGGCAGGGGATGACGTGACGCGGGTGGCGCTGAGGTACTTGGCCCGAACCTCCTCGACCTTGTCCAGCGCCGGGGTCCAGATGAGTTCCCCTTGGGTCCAGTCGCGTGGGTAATAGAACAGCAGCAGGTCGCTAATCCCGCCCTCCGTCAGCCCTCGCACCCCGACCAGCACCTCGTCGATTTCGGTGGCCGTCAGGGGAAAGGCGTGGATCTCCTCGAACGCAATTTCGCCATCCTGCGTCTCGAAGAGGCTGCCCATGAGGCCGCCATTGAGGGAGACCAGAGGGAGCGGCGCATTGGTGATCGCATACCATTCCCGCCCGAAAGTGCGGATGACGTTCAGGGGAAAGCGCAGCGAGTTCAGGATCACGGGCCGGCCGTGGTCGCGCAGGCGCTTGAGGCCGTGGGAGACGGCGTCCGGGATGACGATGCGTCCCTCGAACTCGTGCACGGCCGTGCCATCGAGGTCGGTGACGATTGCCCCCTCACGGCCAAAACGTGAGGCCCGGACGAAATCCCGCAGGGTATGATCAGTCAACTCTGGTGCCATTGTGCGATGTGTAAGCTCAGCAGGAACAGGATCGAAGCTCCGCCGACCAAACGCCCGAAGCCCGGCTCCGTTCACGCGAAGCCGGTGGACAATAGCGGTCGGCTGGACGCCCGCTTGGGGTCAGCGCAAGTTCTGTGCCCAATAATACGCTAAGGTCGTCCGTAGCAGGAACACGGATCGAAAACCTGATCGGCAGACCGATCCGAAGACCGAAGATGGCGTGATTCTGGGATCGAAGCTGCTGTCTCAGACCGATGACCGATGGAGGAGGGGAGAGGCCTTCAGAGAGGCGTTCGCAAGACAGTAGAGTGGTCGTGATCGGGTCGACAAAGCGAAATCGCGCAATGGCTTCAACCGGGGACCTGATCAACGTGAGGATCATCCTGCCGCACATCGAAAGGGCAGTGCTCAAGCCTCCACGGGAGAGAGTCCCGATCCGTTCTGCCTTAGCGCATCAAGAGGTACAGGTCTTGTTCCGACCCCTGTTCGACACCCAACGCGACAAATCTCAAAGTTAAAGGCAAAGTGACAGCCGCCGAATCGCTCAGGTGTGCTCTCGCAGCTCGCCCAGGCTCTTTATCTTGACGCTGTGGTCCTGAAATCGCGCGACGATCTCAAGCTCTCCGCCTATGGCCTCGATGAAGCGCCGGAGCGTGCTGAGGTACATGTCCGCGCGCTTTTCGAGCTTGGCGACTGAAGCCTGTCCGATGTTGAGCGTCTGAGCGAGTTCGTCCTGCGAGAGTTGGAGTGCGCGCCGCACTTCGGCGAGGTCCATCTCCTCGACCGACCGCGCTGTCTCCGCGGCGGCTCGAGCTTGGGCCTCGGGCGAAAGCTCTGAGCGAAGTTCCGCAAAAGAGCGCCTTCCTGCCATTGTCTCTCTCCTCGTCTTTGAGCTCTTTAAGGTGCACGTCGTAGAGGTCGTCCGCGACGGGCACGAAGGTGTCGTAGAAGCGGTCATCCCCGGTCTTGTCCCCTCCGATCAGGAGGATGGCGACGCGGCGCGGGTCGAACGCATAGAAAACCCGGATCGGTCGACCGCCGCTCTGGACACGTAGCTCGCGCATGTGCTCACGTCGCGAAGTGGTGATCCCACTGGAATAGAGGAACGGGAGGCTTGGCCCGCGTTGCTCAAGCATGCCAACACGGGCAGTGATCTCCTCCTGGTCGGCCTCACTGAGAGTGTTCCACCAGTCCCCAAATTCGTCCGCATATTCGACCACCCAAGCCATGCCTATTAATATTCCTTTGAAGGAATGGTTTCGAGTGCCTTTAGTCGAGGGCCGCGTTTGTAGCGGGGCGGCAGGAGGCGGTCGGGAGCACAAGGATCTGTGGGGCATCCAGTGACACATCAGTTTCAGGAACCGGCCGTCTCAAGATGTTGACGAGCCCGTCAATGAAGACCGCCCTTAAGCGCTCCATAACTGCCCCACAAAACCTCATGCTCTCTGTGTCTGACGGGTGGCGGACTAAACATGCGAAGCTGCTCGCTCAAACTTGCCGCGGCCTTATCAATAAGCGCTCAGGAGAGTGCCTAAAGCCAAGCTGACGCCTTATTGCCACGATTGCCCGGCGAACTGTCCCCAAGCAAGGGGACTTTCATGATCTCTCGTCTCGTCCTGGGTTGCGCCGTGATGGCGTGTGCTCTCCCAGCAGCCGCGACTGACCGTGCCACCATCGAAGCCCTCGTGGCACAGCACGCCAAGGCTCATGGGATTCCGGAAACATTGGTGCATCGGATCATCAAGCGGGAGAGCGGCTATAATCCTCGTGCGTCGAACCGGGGCAATCTCGGTCTGATGCAGATCCGTTACGCGACAGCCCGTGGCATGGGCTACACCGGTCCTGCCTCCGGACTGCTCGATGCCAACACCAATCTAACCTATGCGGTGCCATACTTGGCCAATGCCTACAAGGTCGCTGGCGGCAACATGGATCGAGCCGTGTCGTTGTACGCTGGGGGCTACTATTACGAGGCCAAACGGAAACGTCTGCTGCAGCAGCTTCGAACGAGTGTCAGCGAGCCGGTTTCGACCGGGGCCATATCAGCTCCGTCCGCTCCACTGAAAGAGTCATCGTTCACGTTAGTGGGACGAGAATAGCTCCGACACGGTTCTTCACGTCAGCATGAACTCGGCGCGAAAGCTTGGGTCTGGGCCGATTGGGTCCAGTGACTGGACCTGTGGCCAAGGATGGCAGGAAAGATACGGAGGAGTCCAATTCCCTATGCTCCTGCCTTAGCCTGGGACCGTGACTTTCGTGAACTTGGAATCCAGGAAAAACAAGGGTTTTCGCCCCACAAAACTCATTCTCTCCTACTGAGAATGACCCAGTGCAATTTGGGCCACGGAGCGTCGCTGATCATACACCTATGGGCTTGTTTGTGGCTGGCGGATATGCAGCGCGATAATCTCCTTGAGCCATGCGGCGTCGCGGGCGGCGAGAGCCTCGACCATGGCATGATGCTCGCGGGCCGACTGCTCGACGCGCGCCCGCCTGCTCCATTGCCCAGCCAAGGCTGAGGACGTCCGGCTGCGAAGCTCAGTGACTAGATTGAGGAGCTCGGGGTTCGAGCACAGGCCAAGCAACTCCCGATGGAAGGCTAGGTTCGCCTCGTACTGATCCAGGATGGTCCCGTGAAGGATCGTGCCGTCGAACCGCCGGGCCAGATCGCGAAGATGCTCGTCTGCGGCGGGCGTTGCGCAGGCCACGATGCTGTCGACAGCGGCCGTTTCCAAAATGACGCGGAGTTCAAGAATATGGGCGGTCTGCTCACTGTCGGGCATGAAGACGTGATGGCCGCGATTGGGGGCGTGCTGCACCAGACGCTTCTGCGTCAGATAGTCTAGGGCACGCCGGACGTCCGGCCGCCCGTAGCCGTAGCGGTTTTCGAGATCGATTTGCTTCAACCACATGCCCGGACCAAAGACGCCGGACCGGACATCGCGTGTGATGAGGTCGGCCACAGTCATCCAAGCCTTCTTTGGCGTATCCGAGTTCGAGTCGGTTGTCGCCACGTCGTGTCCTTCCATCGCTGACCGTCGGGGTTTCTTGCCCTTTAGACAGAATTCGGCACCACCGCAAAATTGCTACTAGAAGCCCTCTTGCGTCCCTTCCATACCCATGCATCATATTGGTACCAATTTTGGAAAACATCTAGGCGCCTCACTTCTGAAGCCGCCCGGCCTCGAAACAAGGTGTCATGCTAGGAATGAGATCAGGCCGTGTCCGCGAAAAACTCCTCCCATATCTGGGATCTGGTCGAAGCCAAGCGCGAGGCGTTCTTTGCTCTCAGCGACCGCATCTGGGAGATGCCGGAACTCAATTATGAGGAATATCAATCCAGTGCCGAGCACACGGCGATGCTCGAGCAGCAGGGATTTCGGATTGCGCGCGGGGTCGCGGGCATTCCGACCGCTGTCATGGGCGAGGCGGGCGAGGGCGGACCTGTAATTGCCATTCTGGGCGAATACGATGCTCTGCCGGGCCTCAGCCAGGAAGCGGGAATTGCAGAGCAGAAGCCGGTCAACGCAGGCGGCAATGGTCATGGCTGCGGGCACAACCTGCTCGGCAGCGGCTCTCTCATGGCTGCGACCGCAGTCAAGGAATATCTTGAGGTCCATGGTCTAAAGGGGCGCGTGCGCTACTATGGCTGCCCAGCCGAGGAGGGCGGCTCCGCAAAGGGCTTCATGGTGCGGGCGGGCGTCTTCGACGATGTCGATGTCGCCATCTCCTGGCATCCCGCAGCCTTTGCAGGCATCAACAATCCGATCTCACTTGCCTGCAATGAGATCAATTTCCACTTCAGCGGCCGTTCTTCGCATGCGGCGGCCTCCCCGCATTTGGGCCGCAGCGCGCTCGACGCAGTGGAGCTCATGAATGTCGGCGTCAATTATATGCGCGAGCACATGCCCAGCACGGCGCGCATCCACTATGCCGTGACGGATACGGGGGGCTCGGCGCCGAACGTGGTGCAGGCTCGCGCGACAGTCCGCTATCTGATCCGTGCGCGCGACCTGCCGGAAATGCAAGGATTGCTGAGGCGGGTCCAGAAGATTGCCGAGGGTGCGGCGCTGATGACCGAAACGACGGTGCGCAGCGAGATTGTCAGTGGCGACGCCAATCTCATTGGCAACACGCCACTCGAACAGCTGATGCACCAGAATTTGGAGCGGCTCGGCCCCCCGTATTCGACGAACGAGACAAAGCCTTTGCTGCGGAAATCCAGAAGACCCTGACGGATGAGGACATCAGATCGTCCTTTGCTCGTTTCGGCGTTAAACCTCGGATGGGAGTTCCGCTCTGCGATACCATCTTCCCGCCCGAAAACGGGGATGGCACCCTCGTAGGATCCACTGACGTGGGCACCGTCAGCTGGGTCGTTCCGACAGTCCAGATGCGCGGCGCCACCTACGCCATTGGCACGCCGGGGCACTCCTGGCAGCTTGTGGCCCAGGGGAAAGCACCTGCGGCGCATAAGGGAATGGAACATGCGGCTAAAGTGATGGCCGGCACGGCTGTCGATCTCTTCGAAAATCCGGCTTTGATCGACGAGGCGAAGGCCGATTTCCGGCAGCGGTTGTCCGGCACGGCCTTCGTCAACCCCATCCCGGATGACGTGAATCCACCCATTCCCGAGAGATCCACCGATGTCTGAACTGCAGCGCTCCTCCAGTTCCGGGCCTGCCGGAACGAGCTCTCTGGGCGCGACTGTAGAGCCGACAAGGCTGATGGGCCATCTCCGTGAGTTTGCTCGCCGGGTGAAGCTCTCCGGCACACCGGAGGAGCTTGAAAGCTTTCGCTATCTCCAGAGGCAGATGGAGCAGTTCGGTTATCGGACGCAGCTGATCTTTCATGATGCCTATATCAGCCTGCCAATCCGCTCACGGGTGCTGATCGATGGCCACGAACTCAAGAGCATCACCCACTCGATGTCGGTGCCGACGCCGCAGGACGGCCTGACGGCCGATCTGGTCTATGTCGGGGAGGGCGATGAGGCAGCCATCACCCGGCAGGACGTCCGTGGCAGGATTGTGCTTGTCGACGGCATCGCCACGGAAGATGTCGCAGCTTTCGCATCTCGCGCTGGAGCCCTTGGGCAAATTCATATCAGTCCCAACGAGCATCTCTACGAGATGTGCGTCTCGCCCGTCTGGGGCAATCCATCCCAGCATACGCGAGCGCACCTTCCCAGCACCGCAATCTGCACGATCAGCCGTGACGACGGCGCGATCCTGCGCGAGCGCTGCTTGAACGGCGAGACGGTCCGGGCCTCGTTGAGAACCGAGGTCGATACCGGATGGCGCAAGACACCGTTGCTGGTGGCGGACCTCGAAGCCCCGACGGGTGACCCTGACAGTCCCTTTGTCCTGCTCTCCGGGCATCACGACACTTGGCACTATGGCGTCATGGATAACGGTGGAGCGAATGCCACCATGCTTGAAGCCGCACGGTTGCTCGCGGAGAGACGCGCCGATTGGAGGCGTGGTCTTCGGATCTGCTTCTGGTCCGGTCATTCGCATGGGCGCTACTCGGGTTCCGCCTGGTATGCCGATGAATACTGGGATGACCTTGACCGGCGCTGCGTTGCCCATGTCAACGTGGATTCGACAGGAGGCGAGGGGGCCACCATCCTGACCAACTCCGGCGTGATCGATGAGCTCAAGGGTGTCGCAGCCGATGCCGTAAAGGCGGTGACAGGTCAGATCCATGCCGGGCGGCGCCAGGGGAGGGCGGCTGACCAGTCCTTCTGGGGTGTCGGCATCCCATCCATGTTCGGCAGCCTCAGCCATCAGCCGCCGGGCCCGGTCAAGATGCTCACGGCGCTGGGCTGGTGGTGGCACACGCCGCACGACCTGTTCGAGCACATCGACCCAGATAACCTCGCGCGCGACACCAAGATCATCTTGTGGGTTCTCGATCGCCTCTTGAAGGAACGTGTGCTGCCGCTCGACTATACGGCGTATGCGGATGCCCTGTTGGCCGAACTCGCCCCTCTGGACGATGAGCTCGCCGATATCCTTCCAATCGACGGTCTCAAGCGCGCCGCAGAGACGCTTCGCAGGCACGCCGCAGCCCTGACGGCGATGGCATCGACTGCGTCGGATCGGGATGCCGAGAGGATCAACCAGACGCTGATGCAGGTCGCACGGGCATTGGTGCCGATCAATTACACGACCGGCGAGCGCTTCCACCACGACTCTGCCATGCCGCATCCCGCATGGCTGGCCTTGGAGGGACTGCGTGAGCTGGCCCGGCAAGACGCCCGCTCAACGGATCTACCTTTCTACGTCGTACATGCTCGGCAGACCCGCAACCGGGTTGCCCATGCGCTGCGGCAGGCCAATGAAGCCATTGAGGTGCAACTCCTCGATCACGCGAGGGGAGCATGATCCCCGTGACAAACCCGTCGCTGACGCACCAGCGGCCAACCAGGATTGCAGAATGAGGAAGATCAAGCTCTTTTCGGCCGTTATTGCGGCTGCTGTGGCACTCGGCGGGACCGTGGTTCATGCCAAGGACTGGACGAAGGTGAAGATCGGCGTCGAGGGTGCCTTTCCGCCCTGGAACATGATCAGCCCCGATGGCAAGCTGTCCGGCTACGACATTGATCTGACGGAAGACCTTTGCCGGCGAGCGCGGGTCCAATGCGAGCTCATCGCGGGCGAGTGGTCGAGCCTCATTCCGAGTCTCAATGCGGGCAAGTTCGACCTCGTGCTGACGCTTGGGATCAATGAGACGCGCAAGAAGGTGGTCGACTTTACCATTCCCTATGCAAGCGGAGTCGCGACTTTCCTGACCCTCAAAGGCAGCCCGATCGCGACAATGCCGATGACAGGCGAGCGCCTGAACCTCAACGACAAGAACGCTGCCGACCCCGTGATGACCCGGATCCGAGAGATCCTGAAGGGAAAGACGGTCGGCGTCGTTCAGTCGACAAGCCAGGAACAACTGATCCGCGCTTACTTCGGCAATGATGTGGATGTCCGCACGTACAAGACCTCGGCCGAACGCGACCTCGACATCACCGCAGGCCGCATCGATGCCGGGTTCGACAGCGGCGTCTATGCGACGACCGCGTTGGGCAAATCCGAAAACCAGGATCTCGTCATGACCGGCCCATTTATGAGAGGGGCAATGCTGGCCACGGATGTCGCCCTCGGCATGCGCAAAGGCGAGACCGAGTTGAAGGCCAAGTTTGACGAGGCGATCCGTGCCGCAGCGGAGGACGGCACAATCCGCAAGCTTTCAGTGAAGTGGAGCAAGCTTGATCTGACACCAAGCCTATCGCCTGCTGCCGCTTCGTCGCAGTAAGCAGCCGCAGGTAGCCAATATGTAAGGCCACGCGACTTAGCGGCCTTACGAACATCTGAAGCAACAAAGGATCGCCAAGAAACGGCCCGACCCATTTAGCAGGGCAGGTGTGGAGGACGAGAGCAGTGAAGAAGATTGTGTTGACGACAATGCTTGCCTTGGCTGGCACCTGTCCGGTCTTTGCGCTGGGCGCTCAAGCACAGGAAAAGACCTGGACAAAGATCCGCATTGCGACGGAAGGAGCGTTCACCCCGTGGAACTTCACGAAACCGGATGGCACGCTGGATGGCTTCGAGATCGATCTCTACAAGGATCTCTGCAAACGCATGAAGGTCGAATGCTCGATCGAGGCGCAGTCCTTCGATGGCATCATCCCGGCGCTGAATGCCGGCAAGTTCGATGCCATCATGGCCGGCATGTCAGCGACCGCCAAGCGCGAAGAAGTCATGGCCTTCACCCAGCCCTACGGCACGACTGGCCAGACCTTCGCGGTCCTGAAATCGAGCCCGCTCGCAAACATGCCCCTGAAGGACAGGGTGTTTTCGCTGTCGAGTAATGAAGCGGGTGCCGCTGCCGCCATCGACGAGTTGAAGCCTGTCCTGAAGGGCAAGGTCATCGGCGTGCAGGGCTCGTCGATCGCGGCGAACTTCCTCGATAAATATCTGAAGAGCACGGCGGAAATCCGCGAGTACAAGACGACAGAGCAGCATGATCTCGATCTCACGGCGGGACGCATCGATGTCATCATGGCCTCGACCGCCTACCTGTCCGGTGCGGCTGCGAAATCCGGCAACGAGGAGATGACCCTCGTCGGGCCGCGCTTCCAGGGCGGCATGCTGGGTCGCGGAAGCTCGGTCGGCCTTCGCAAGAGCGATCCGGAGCTGAAGGCCATGTTCGACAAGGCCATCACAGAGGCGAAGGCCGATGGAACTATCGAGAAGCTGTCGATGAAGTATTTCGGCTTCGACGTCACGCCACGTTAAGAAGACCCGTGCCGGCGAGCAGAACGTCTAGCCGGGGCTGCTGTTTGCGTCGGAGCCATGATCGGCTCTGACGCAGTGGTATATCAGCCGCCTGAAGGGTTCCCTCCGTCTCAGAATTCCAGACCGGCAAAGCCGCTCAGCGCCGGCTTGTCAAAAGCTGGGGATCCCATCAGAACCCGTTAAGACACGACCGCTCCACATTAGTTCCGCGAGCGACCTGCCAGATCATCGCATCACGAAGCTCAGTCACGCTACCAAGGGTTCCTGGCGCAGGTCGACGATTTGCGGGGGCCCAGCCAACCGTTTGCCGGTTTCCCGGTCGAAGGCATGCAGCCTCCTCGCCGGACATTCGAGACAGATGGTGCGGTGATCGAAATTCTCTGCGTTCCTCGGCAATTCAACGGCGAGCTCTTGCGGACCAACCGGGCAATAGGCGACTCGGCTACTCCCGAGCTCCTCGATCAGGTCGATAGAAACGGCCAGGCCACCATGCTTCGTATCGGATGAGACGACGACATCTTCGGGGCGGATGCTGAGCGTCAGCTTGGTGCCGGCAGCCAAGTTGGGCCCCTCCGCCGAAACGGCATGGGTCGGCGCACCATCGAAGGCCAAACGATCGTGATCTATCACCGAACCAGGAGAGCATGAGGTTTTGTGGGGCATTCAGTCATGGGTGCTTCACGAGCCCGCCCCTGCAACACGTTGACCTTTGCGTCGAATGGGACTGCCCTCAAGCGGTCTATATCTGCCCCACGAAACCTCATGCTCTCCCACTGGAGACCTCTGACGGGAAATCTGCCTGGATCACCGACGAGGTGCCACTGAAACGACGACCTTCCATCAAGACCATGAGGCCTGCGCGACAGGGGCATGACCTACCGCCCGGGCTGGAGTTCTTGAGGCGGACTTGACTGTTTTAGGACGCCGGCGGGAATACCGAAGACCCTGAACAGGATCTCTGCTGCCCACCATGTTCAACAATGATCGCTCCCGAAATCCGCGTGCAGGCAAGACTGGAGTATCAACCTCGAACAACATCAAATGGCGGTCATCGAGGGCCCAAATACTTCACAAGCTTCGATGACGCCGTCTACAAGACAAGCACCTGCAGCCGATCGGCTTGATGAACATGTCGAAATAGTTCTTGCCGTAATTGTAGGTGATCTCATCGCCAGGCTTAATGCGTTTGATGGCCCTGATGCGGATCCGGCCCCGGGACACTACCGCTTCGGCATTCGGCCGACAGGCATGATTGATGTAGCGGGCCGTATTCCAGCGCGGCGACCCGTCTATGGTCCAGCGACTGTTGATCTCAAACAGATAGCGTGTGCCTCGGCGGCGATGGACTTCCTCGTTTGAGACCCGCGGGCCCACGTACTCGATGATGAACGTGCCCTTCTCAATTACGTCTGCCGCAAACAGGCCGAGACCGGTTTCGGACCGCCCGATGCGAAAAGGCTCTTTTAGTGCTTTGGCTCGCATAGCGTTGAATAGACTCCAATCACCTCAAACCGACTGTGGTGTTTCCAAATGTCCGGCACCAGATCATGTTCGCGTGCCCAATCACGAAGATCTCCGCCAGATGAAATTGCATCGACTTGCCTAAAATCGACAGATTTGTGCTCGGCCTCGGCGGTCAAGCTTCATTACTCACAAGTCCACGCAAAATCTACGACGCTCAGGCCTGCTGTCGCTTTGCTCCTCAAGGCGAGATAAGGAACTCAACACCATCACTGGCAAGCCTTTGCCGCTCGATGTGAGATTTTGCCGATAAAATTGAGTTTTTCCCCCTAAAAGTGAGTCAGCGTTGACAGGGGCGTGCGGCTGGCTGCGATGGAACGGGACCTGACAGAGGCCGCCCAGGTTGCCTTGCTCCGGAGCTGTCACCAGCAAGCCCGTTGGCGCCACCGTCGATCGTCTCGCGCGCCGGATCCAGCACCGCGGTCACAGGCAGGGATCCAAGAGCAGCGAACAAACCTGAGCGGCCTCTCGCCTTGAAGGGCAAAGAATGTCGCTTTTCGACACCCAACCCGACGAAGCTCAAAATTAAAGGCAAAGTGACGATGGAGAATCTGACGGTCACCGAGATGGCGAGGAAGCATAAGCATCTGTGGGGCACCCAGTGACACATCCGTTTCAGGAACCCGCCATCTCAAGACGTTTATGAGCCCGTCAATGACGACTGCCCTCAGCGTTCCATAAACTGCCCCACAAAACCTCATGCTCTCCTGGTCCGCCCATAGCGCGATCAGCCCCTTCTCCTGAATGGGTGGCCGACGAGCTGCAGGTTCACCAGCGACCGTCCGCTTGACGCTGACGGAGCGCAAGTTCGTCATCGCTTGGGGGTTTTGTGGCAAAACTGCCGACGCGAACCTCTCCATTACGCGCAAACGATGCGAAGTGGACGCCCTTCGGCGAGTGCGTCTGCTCGACCAGCGTCCATGAACGCGCTGTCGCCGGATCGCTCGAATACCAGCGCTTGCCGCGTCCAAGCATAACCGGGAAGGTAATCAATGCCAGCTGATCGACAAGGCCTGCGGGAAGCAGCGCCTGGTAGAGCATACTGCTGCCCTGGATAAGCAGGTCCGGTCCATCGCTGGCCTTGAGGCGCGCGACAGCCTCGGCGGGATCGCCGAGGAGGCGTTGGCTGTTGTTCCATGTCAGCGGCCGGTCGGACGATGTCACGACGTGTTTTCGAACGGCATTGAACGTCTCGCCGATCGGCTGGTCGCCGTTGTGCGGCCAATAGGCGGCGAAGATCTCGTAGGTTCGCCGGCCTAGCAGCAGCTCAGAGCTGCCGCCCAGCAGCCGCCCCATCGGCTCGTCCAGCGTGTCGTCGAAATAGGGAAACGCCCAGCCGCCGTGCGCAAAGCCGGTCTGGTCCTCCTCCGGCCCACCTGGTGCTTGGATCACGCCGTCGAGAGACTGGAAAAGGGAGCCGATGACTTTACGCATTGACGGCTACACCGCGCTCCGCAGCCTCGATCCGGGCGATGTCGATCTTGCGCATCGTCATCATCGCTTCGAACGCTCGCCTAGCCGCGGCCTTGTCAGGATTGCTGTTAGCCCGCAGCAGCGCACGGGGCGTGATCTGCCACGAAAAGCCCCAGCGATCCTTGCACCAGCCACAAGCGCTTTCGTGCCCGCCATTGCTGACGATGGCATTCCAATAACGGTCGGTTTCTTCCTGGTCGTCGGTCAGGACCATGAAGCTGACCGCCTCATTGGCCTTGAAATTGGGTCCGCCGTTCAGGCCGACGAACGGCCGGCCGAGCACGGTGAACTCGACCGTGAGTTCGGTGCCCTCTGTCCCGCCCGGGAAGTCTGACGGGGCGTGCATGGGAGCGCCAACACTGCTGTCGGGAAAGGTTGCGGCGTAGAACTCCGCAGCCTTGCGGGCTTCCCCGCGATCGAACCACAGGCAGGTCATGAGCTTGTCGCTGGCCACAATATTTCTCCTCACTGACGCGGGCCTATCAATCCGAAGACGGCGCCCTGGGGGTCAACAGCGGTCAGCGAATACTCGCCGCCCGGGATTTCGTTGGGGCCGTGAAGGATCGTGCCACCGCCGGCACGCGCGGCGTCCGCCGCCCGGTCGATGTCGTCGACTCCGATGTAGAAGGTCCACGCAGCCTGGGACGCCTGCGGCGTCCTCGGCATGATGGCGCCGATCATGGTCTCGCCCTGATAGAGGAAGCGGTAGGAGCCGAAGTCGCCCATTTCCATGGCGCCCTCCTGCCGCCAGCCAAAGTGCTGGGTGTAGAAGGCGACCGCCCGATCCTGGTTGCTTGCCTGCAGCTCGTTCCAGCGGACGTGCTGCGGACGATCGACGGAGAAGACGTCGCTCTCCATATCAGGCCGACCGGCGGGCGGGGTTGGTGTCATCAGGTAGAAGGGCGCGCCGTCGGGATCAGTCACCATGGCGATGCGTCCGACGCCGCGAATGTCGCGGCCCGGCATCAGCGTCCGGCCACCGTCCTCCTCGACCCGGGCGACCGCCGCATCGACATCGGGGACGCCGAGATAGCCGAGCCAGCACGGCCGCGCGCCATGCCGCTGCATCTCCTCGGTCAGCCGTAACACCCCGCCGCTGTTGCCGCCATCGCTTCGGGAAATCAGCCGGTAGTTCATCTCGCCGAACGGCTGCGCCTCAATGGTCCAGCCCGCGACGACCGCGTCGTAGAAGCGCTTGGACCCGGCTGGCTCAGGGGTCATCAGCTCATACCAGATGAAGCTGCACGCAGGGTTGGCCATCGTCCCTACTCCGCCGCCGTGTCGAGGATCGGGTGGAAGCCGCCCCAGAACATGCGCTTGCCGTCGAACGGCATCGGAGTGCTCTGCTCAGGATCCGCTGCCATCATCCTGGCCCAGCCCGCATTCCGGGTCGCCTTGTCGGGCCACTGAATGTAGGAATAGACGACCTCTTCCCCATGCTGGGCCTGCACGGCGCGCCAGTAGTCGGTCACTTTGCCGGTCGGCACATCGTCACCCCAGGCCTCGAGCACTCTGACCGCACCGTACTCCTTAAACTTGCTGGCCATACGCTGGGCCAAAGCCTGGTAATCCGCCTTCTTCTCCGACGGAACCGGCACCACGAAGCCATCGGTGTAGCCGGCCGTGCCCGAGCCACGCTCATCGACGATGGTGTCGAAGCCGCCGTAGATCATGCGCTTGCCGTCGAAGGGCATTGCCGCGCCCATTTCCTTCATGCGCGGATCGCTCCCCATCTTCTCGTTCGCGGCATCCCGCGCGGCCCGGTCAGGATATTCGAACCAGGAGAAGACCACCGCTTCGTCATCCTTGGCCTGGACCGCCTTGCGGAAGTCGGTGACTTTGCCCTCCGGAACGTCGTCGCTCCAGCTTTCGACCATCCGAGTGGCCCCCAGCTCCCGGATCAGGGGTGCGAAGCCAGTCGCATGGTCCACATACGCATCCTTGTTGGCGATCGGCACCGCGACGATGAACCCTTCGATGTAGGTCATTTTCCGTCTCCTTCTTTCATGCTGGGCTCAGGCATTCGACTCGATAGCCCTTGAAGCATGACGCGGCGAGTTATATAATGCAACTGTGAAGTTAGAAAAAACAACTAAGACGCGGCGAAGCGAGCCTAGGCAGGGATACGACGATGCCTGCGGGACGGCGCATGCGCTGGAGCTGATCGGGGAGCGCTGGGCGCTGCTAGTGCTGCGCGAATTGCTGCTGGGTCCACGGAGATTTTCCGACCTACGGGCGGACCTGCCGGCGATCAGCGCCAACGTGCTGACTCAGCGGTTGAAGGAACTGGAAAGCCGTGGGTTGGTGCAGCGGCGCAAGCTCCCGCCGCCGGCCTCCGTGCAGGTCTATGAGGCGACCGAATGGGGGCTGGAGACGGCACCGCTGATCCGTGAAATGGGGCGATGGGCGGCACGGTCGCCAGAGCATGATCCAACCCTGCCATTGTCAGGCGTATCGATCATGTTGTCCTTCACTGCCATGCTGGATGCCGAGCGCGCAAAAGGCTTCGCAGGCACCGTCGCGTTCCGTTTTGGCGAGATGGTTTATGTGGCCCGAGTAGCAAGCGGCGCTATCGAGATACGGCGCGGAGCGGCGAAGGAGGGCGTGGCGCTGATCACTGGCGAGCCAAAGGAAGTTGCGGCGGTCGTCTACGGCGGCGCGGCGCTGGACTTGTTGCAGATCGAGGGAGATCGGAAGTTAGCCAAGCGATTCCTATCGCTCTTCACTCTGCCGTCCAAGGCCAGTTGAGACCCACAGTGACAGGGTCTCTTTCCAGGCAGACGTCCTCCAGTGGCTGCTCAAAGTTCTCCCTTTCTTAAAGTCTCAAGCATGAGAGCTTTTTGTCGAAAGAGGACGTAAGCGATCACCTGAACGTCCGTCCGTATTCAACCGTGCGACTGTTGCCGCTGAGCGAGTGTAATGAGAACGAAGCGGACGTATCCGCGACGTGCCCACAAAGTTTGCTCTTGGCAGATTTCGTCGAAAAAGTCCTCGTGCTTCCCTGACGAGGCACTCTCAGCAGGGGGATCGAGCCATGATGGGCGAGCGTCTCGTGATGCAGGAGAGTTTGCTCTACGAGTTCCGGCTCGAGGATCACGTCCCGTCCGATCACCTGCTGCGTTCCATCGACTGTTTCGTCGACTGCTCAGAATTGCGCCAGCATCTGGCTGGCTTCTACAGCACCACCGGACGGCCCTCCGTCGATCCCGAGTTGATGATCCGCATGCTGCTGATCGGCTACTGCCTCGGCATCCGCTCCGAGCGACGCCTCTGCGAGGAGGTCCACCTCAACCTCACCTACAGCTGGTTCTGCCGTCTCGGGTTGGAGGGCAAGCAGCAACGGCTCAGAATCTGAGAAAGCTTGCCAGACTGGTCGCTTCACCACGGCCTCAAATGACCCAAGGAGCCTAGGCCCGAAGGATACACCTCACAACAGTCCTAACCTCAACAAGGCAAGCTGCATCGCTGTCCCAGTCCGTTTGGATGCCGACTTTTTCAACGAAATCTGACCCAATGCTGACTCTCGTGGTCACGAGACAGGACCATCATGACGAACCGGGCATTCGGAAAGGGCAGGGGCATTCCGGAAATACTCCTTCATAGGAGCGCATGGTCAAGCGCTTCTTCAAGGATATCGAGGGCTTTCTCCATCTCCTCCTGGGTGGTAACGAGTGGAGGTGTCAGGGTTAGAACGGTTCCCATGGTGGTTTTGAAAGACAGGCCTCGTTCAAGGGCATTGTAGAGCGTGCGCTCTGCCACGAGCCTGGCGGGTAGCCCTTCAATATCCTGAAGCTCGATACCAATCAGAAATCCTCGCCCACGCACGTCACCGACCGATGGAAAGCGCGAATTCCAGGAGCGCAGCCGCGCGAGCGCTTGGGCACCGACGCAGGCCGCGTTCTCAACAAGGTGTTCATCCTCGATGATACGGATGGTCTCCAGGGCGGCCCTCGTGGTTACCGGGTTCTTTTCATGGGTGTAGTGCCCGAAGGCCCAAGCGCCTCCAACATCAAGCTCCGGCCTACAGATCGTTGCGGCTATCGGCAGGAGGCCGCCGCCAAGCCCCTTTCCAAGGACGAGAATATCCGGCGTCACACCAAAGTGTTCGCAAGAGAACATGTGCCCTGTCTTGCCGAGACCGGTCGGAATCTCGTCGAAGATCAGGAGCGTCCCAGTCCGGTTGCAGGCGTCGCGCACCTTGCGCCAGAAATCAGGTGGAGGCACATAGGGAACGGCACGGATTGGCTCGGCAATGAAGGCCGCGAAATCTCCCTCACGGCTCAAGACATAGTCAATCATGCGCGCACAGGCATCGCCGGATTCCTGTTCTGTCTTACCACCATAAGGACAATTTAAGCTGCCGAAAGGCGCAACATGTTCCGCGCCGGGCATCAGCGGTCCGTGCGGCCTGCCGCGAAACAGGGCCTCTCCGCCAACGCTTGCAGCACCGAAACCCGCCCCATGGAAAGCATCCCAGAAGGACAAGGTCTTGAAGCGTCCGGTTGCCGCCCGTGCAATCTTGATGGCGACCTCGACAGCATCAGAGCCGCCAGTCGTAAACAGGACCTTGGACAAGGTGCCTGGCGTGATCGATGCGAGCTTCTCCGCGAGGGCAACCGCGGGTTCACAAGTGAAACGACGGGGGGCGAAGGGAAGGGCATCCATCTGTTCGACAATGGCGCGTTTCAGTCGCGGATGCCCGTAGCCGATATGATGAACGTTGTTGCCATGGAAATCCATGTACCGCCGTCCGGCCAGATCTTCGATGTAGATGCCCTCTGCTCTGCGGATGGCATTGAGGCACGGTGTTGACACGGATTGGTGCAGGAAGCTGTCCGAATCCCTGTCCAGGAGGGCGCGGGTCGCGGAGTCGATATGCGCGGTGGCCCAAGCCGCACGCAAGGGCGTCGCATTGGTGTCGCTCTCGGATTCGTGTGGGACATCCCCCCTTATCGTTGCTGCATTGTTGCCCATCTCTTTGCCCCTTTGGTCGCTAAAGGAGCCTAGCATGTCCATAGGCTGGGGGAAGACCGGATATGTCGCAAAATGTGACATTTTGTGGCTATTCCTATGATCCCAGCTTCGCTACACTTATCCGACCAGCATTGCTGGAGGGACGATTTTGGCTCGAAACGCCCAGGTGAAGCCACTGGCTGCCCTGAGACATGGCGAGATTCTCAAACGCATCGCGACGAATGGCTTCGTCGCGGTCAATGAACTTGCAACCTATTTCGGCGTATCCCACGAAACCATCCGACGGGATCTGAAGCAGCTGGCCGACAGGAAACAGCTCGAGGTCATTCATGGTGGTGCTTCGCGCCGGGAAAGCATAGAACCGGACTATGAGGAGCGCGTCACGACGAATGCCGCTGGCAAGGCTGCCATCGCGAAACGGGCTGCTGCGCTCATCGAGGACGGGATGGTCCTGCTGCTCGATTCCGGTACGACGACCCTCGCCCTCGCGTCAGCGCTCAAGGAGCGAAGGAATCTCACAATCTGCACGGGTTCACTGTCGATCGCTCATCTGATGGCGCGAATGCCCGACACACGTGTTCACCTTCTCGGCGGCGAGGTCGATCCACGCGAGGAGGCGACTGTTGGCGTCGACATGCTGGAGGCTATTGCGCGCTTTCGTGTCGATATGGCCTTCATCGGTGTCGGCGGCGTCTCGCCGAAGGGAGAGGTGACGGACTACACCCGGATCGGAGCAGAGCAGCGCGCCCGCATGATCTCGGTGGCACACGAGGCCTACTTTCTGGTGGACCATGAGAAATTCGGCCGCTTGACTGCCCTGCGCATTCCCGGAGACGAGAATGTCGCTGGACTGGTGACTGACCGGCCACCGACGAAAGCCATTGCCGATGCTCTCCAGCGGCGCGGAATTCCTCTCCTAACCACATGATGTGAGTTTTTGTTGTTTTTTGTGTTGATTTGAGAATTTGCATGCGTCAGCTTGGGAAAGGTCTCAAGGGAACGCGCCGCCATGACCTCCTCCTGTCCCAGTCATGCCCGTGTCGTCATCATAGGTGGTGGCGTTATCGGAACATCCGTTGCATATCATTTGGCCAAGCTTGGCTGGCGAGACGTCGTGCTGGTGGAGCAAGGGAGATTGTCGTGCGGCACGACGTGGCATGCGGCAGGGCTGGTCGGGCAACTGCGGTCGCATAGCAACATCACACGGCTGATCCAGTATTCGACTGAGCTTTATGCTCAGCTGGAACATGAAACAGGTCTCGCCACGGGCTGGAAACAGACAGGCTCGCTCAGCGTCGCTCGCACCGAGGAGCGAATGACCCAGCTGCGCCGCACCGCATCCTCAGCCAGAGCCCAGGGCGTTGCCATCGAGCTGTTGTCGGCCGCGGAAGCGGGTGCGCTCTATCCGCTGATGCGGACGGATGATCTCAAGGGTGCAGCCTGGCTGCCCGGCGACGGCAAGGCCAACCCCGCCGATCTGACACAGGCGCTGGCACGCGGTGCACGCGACGGCGGTGTTCGCATCCTGGAGAAAACCCGCGTCACGGCAATCGATGTCGAGAACGGAGCCGTGACTGCGGTCAGGACGGACAATGGAACGATCAGATGCGAGATTCTCGCCATCTGCGCAGGCCAGTGGTCGCGTGATGTGGGTGGGATGTGCGGTGTGACCATTCCGCTCCATTCCGCCGAGCATATGTACATCGTAACCGGCGCCATCCCGGGCGTGACACCCGATCTGCCAGTGCTGCGCGACCCCGACGGATATATCTATTTCAAGGAGGAGGTTGGGGGCCTCGTCATGGGCGGTTTCGAGCCCCATGCCAAACCCTGGGGCATGAATGGAATTCCGTATCCCTTCGAGTTCCAACTGCTTCCGGATGACTGGGACCAGTTCGAAATCCTCATGCAGAACGCGCTGGTCCGGGTTCCGGCTCTCGAGACAGCGCCGATCAAGACCTTCCTCAACGGGCCGGAGAGCTTTACGCCGGATAACAATTTCATTCTGGGCGAGGCACCGGAGGTGCGCGGCGTTTTCGTCGCAGCGGGCTTCAATTCCATGGGCGTTGCCTCCGGCGGCGGTGCGGGAAGAGCGCTGGCGGAATGGATCGTCGAAGGCGAGCCCACCCTTGATCTCTGGCCTGTCGATATCCGCCGCTTCGCACGCTTCCACAACAACAAGACGTGGCTGAAGGAACGCGTCAAGGAGGTGCTCGGGCTGCACTATGCCATGCCATGGCCTAATAGGGAGTTGGAGAGCGCACGTCCGTTCCGCCGGTCGCCGCTCTATGATCGCCTTGCTGCGTCGGGTGCGGTCTTCGGTTCCAAAATGGGCTGGGAGCGAGCCAATTTCTTCGCTGCCCCGGACCAGTTCCGCGCCATCGACTATTCCTTCGGTCGCCAGAACTGGTTCGAGAGCGTCGGCCAGGAACACCGCACCGCCCGCGAGGCCGTGGCGCTGTTCGACATGACATCGTTCGCGAAATTCCAGGTGCAGGGTCCGGGAGCGGAAGAGGCTCTTCAGTATCTCTGCGCCAATGACGTCGCCGTTCCGGTGGGCCAGACGGTCTATACGCCTCTTCTCAATAGTCGTGGCGGCTTTGAAAGTGACGTCACGGTGGCGCGTCTCGCCCAGGACAGGTTCCTCCTGGTGACGGGAACCGCTCAGGCGACGCGGGATGCGCATTGGATCATGCGGCACAGCCCGACGGCGTCCTGCGTGGCCGTCACCGATGTTACATCCGCCTTCGCGGTTCTGGGTCTGGTGGGACCGCATTCGCGCAAGTTGCTGTCGCGTGTGACGGATGCCCCTTTCGACAATGCGGCCTTCCCCTTTGGCGCCATCCGGGAAATCGGCATCGGCCATGCAACGGTTCTCGCCTCGCGACGATCCTATGCGGGTGAACTGGGCTGGGAGCTGTGTATCCCAACCGAATTCGCCGTTCTGGTCTATGACATTCTCGTCGGTGCCGGAACCGATCTCGGGTTGGTTCCTGCGGGCTACTATGCCATCGACTCGCTGCGCATCGAGAAGGGCTACCGGGCATGGGGGCGGGAATTGTCGCCGGATGTGACAGCCTGGCAGGCCGGTCTCGGCTTTGCCGTCGCCCCCGATAAGGGTCGGGACTTCCTCGGCCGCGCGGCACTCCTGGCTGCTCGCCAGCGGCCTTTGATGAAACGGCTCGTTTCCTTCCTGGCCGAGAACCCGGACACTCCCATTGCCTGGGGCGGCGAACTGATCCGCGCGAACGGGGCAGCTGTGGGTGACGTCACGTCCGCGGCCTACGGATACACCCTTGGTGGAATCGTCGGCCTCGGCTGGCTCAATGGCCGTGAGGAGGCAGTCGACGCGGAATGGATTGCGAAGCGGCGCTTTACTGTGGACATCGCGGGCGTGGAAGTCCCCATCCGCTGCCAGCTCCGGCCATTCTATGACCCCGCGAGCGCACGGATGCGTGCTTGAGGCATCCCGAGGATGCGCCGCCGGCGCAAATGCCGAAGGCCGCTTTTCGCGTCATGCGAAGGATCTGGCCGTCAGGGGAGTGGCGAGCTTTTCGGCGATGTCGAGGAAACGAAAGACGAGCGGCACGCGGCGGCGCTCCTCGAGGCAGACCACATATTCCTCGACGGAGAGCGGGACGTTGTCGACTTTCAGAGTATGAAGCTCACCCTGATTGCGCACCTCGCTCTCGAACACGATACCGATCCCAAACCCCGCCAGAACCGCCTCCTGTACCGCCTCACGGGTCTGCACCTCGATCACCGATCCGGGCCGAATCCCCTTTTCCGATAGCGCCGCTTCGAAAACCTCACGGGTGATGGAGCCGCGTTCGCGAATGACGAGGGCGCGCCCATTGATCTCCTCCAGCAGAACCTGATTTCTGTGACCCCAATCATGGGTCTTCGGCACGAAGAGGACGAGCTTGTCCACGCGCAGCGGCAGACTGTGTATGCGTGGATCGGAGGTGCTCTTCGCCATGACCCCCACATCGGCCTTGTAGTCCAGGATCTGCTGCAACACATCGGCCGAATTGCCGACGGTGAGCGAGAAGGTGAGCCCCGGGTGGTCGGCCTTCAGCTGGACGAGGAGAGGCATGACGTGGTTTGCGCTGTCCGCAGCCACGCGCAGGTGGCCGTGAGTCAGGTTGCGCGCCCGGCCGAGCAGGGCAGCCGCCTCATCCTCGGCAGCGAAGAGGCGGGTGGTGATGCTGAGGAGATTCTGGCCTATCGGGGTCAGGGTGACCCCCCGGTATCGGCGGTCGAAGAGATTGACGGAATACGCCGCCTCGAGCGCCCGGACGTGGGCCGAGAGGGTGGACTGGCTGACGCCCGAAGCGATGGCGGCCCGGGTGAAGCTGCCTTCCTGCCCAACTTGGTGGAAGGCCCGTAGCAGGGTCAGGTTCATTCACGGCCTTATATAGATAAAATCTATACCATGCATTCATAACAAGTATTTGACCTATGGCAAGCTCCGCCGCACGCTCCGACCATTGGATGCAGGAGATGCCGCAATGTCGTCTTTCTCGCCTCGCCGGGCGCAGTCCGAAACCGGCGACCCCCTTCTTCTCACCCCTGGGCCTTTGACCACCTCCAAGACCGTGAAGCAGGCGATGGTCCACGACTGGGGTTCGCGCGATGCGGCATTCCTCAAGATCAACAAGGATGTGCTGACCCGCCTGCCTGAGATCATTCACGGCGAAGGAAGCTATGTCACGGTGCCGATGCAGGGATCCGGCACCTTCGCTGTTGAGGCAATGCTCACCAGCCTCGTTCCGGCTGACGGCAAAGTGCTCGTGCTCATCAATGGCGCCTATGGTCATCGCGCCAAGCGGATCCTCGACATCGCCCATCGCGAGACAGCGATCTACGAAACGCCGGAGGATACTCCTCCCGATCCGGATCGTGTGAACGCGATCCTGAAAGGTGACCCGGCCATTACGCACGTTTTCGTCGTGCATTGCGAAACCACGAGCGGCGTCCGAAATCCTGTCGAGGCGGTCGCCGATGTCGTGGCTCAGAATGGGAGGCGGCTCCTGATCGATGCCATGAGTGCCTTCGGCGCTCTGCCGCTGGACTCGCGGACGACAAGCTTCGACGCCGTCGCCGCTTCGTCCAACAAATGCATCGAGGGCGTGCCAGGCCTTGGATTCGTTCTCGTGAAGCGCGAGGTCATCGCAGGTGCGAAGGGCAATGCGACCTCCCTCGTCCTGGATCTGCACGACCAATGGCAAGGTTTCGAGAAAACAGGCCAGTTCCGCTTTACGCCCCCCATTCATGTCATCGTCGCCTTCCATCAGGCCCTGGAAGAGTTCTGGGCGGAAGGCGGTGTTGCGGGACGAGGCGGACGCTATGCGGAGAACTGCCGCATCCTCGTCGAGGGCATGCAAGACCTTGGTTTCAGCACATTGCTCCCCCCTGATCTGCAGGCGCCGATCATCGTGACCTTCCACATGCCGAAGGATCTCGCTTTCGACTTCCAGCGCTTTTACGATGGGCTGAGCGAGCGCGGCTTCCTCATCTATCCTGGGAAGCTGACGGTGGCGGATTCCTTCCGTATTGGCTGCATCGGCCGGCTCTATCCTAAGGACATGCATGCCGCTCTTGCGGCCGTGCGCGAAGTCCTGGTCGATCTCGGGGTTTCGACGCCCCTGCGCAGCGCGGCGTAAGGAGAGACACCATGAACGCGCACAACCGAACGAACCAGGTTATTGCGAACGGGCGCAATTATCGCATTCCGACGACGCCGACGGTAGCGGTCTGCATCGACGGCTCGGAACCGGGCTACATCGAGGCTGCCATTGCGGCCGGCCTCGCTCCGAACATCGATCGCATGATGAAGACGGGATCCAATCTGCTCGCCAAGAGCGTGATCCCGAGCTTCACCAACCCGAACAACATCTCCATCATTACCGGGCGTCCGCCCTCGGTCCACGGCATCGCGGGCAATTATTTCTACGACGTTCAGGCCCGGGAAGAGGTCATGATGAACGACGTGCGGTTCATGCGCGCGGATACCATCATGAAGGCGTTCCAGGATGCCGGCGCCAAAGTTGCCGTGGTGACTGCCAAGGACAAGCTGCGGACACTCCTCGGGAAGGGCCTCGATCCGTCTACGGGGCGCGCGATCGCCTTCTCGTCCGAGAAGGCCGATAGGGCCACGAAGGAGGAGAACGGTATTGCAGACGTGCTGAACTTCGTGGGAATGCCGCTGCCGGACGTCTACTCCGCCGACCTCTCCGAGTTCGTCTTCGCTGCGGGCGTGAAGCTTCTCAAGACGTTCCGCCCGGACGTCATGTACCTTTCGACCACCGATTACATCCAGCACAAGGCTGCTCCGGGATCCGAAACCGCGAACTCCTTTTACGCGATGATCGATCGCTATGTCGGTAAATTGGAAGCGCTGGGTTGCGTCATCGCTCTCACCGCCGATCATGGAATGAATGACAAGCATCTCCCGAATGGGGAGCCGGATGTCATCTATCTGCAGGATTGGTGCGACCGCGTTGCGATGGTCGACGGCGCGAGGATCATCCTACCGATCACGGACCCGTATGTCGCACATCACGGCGCTCTTGGCTCCTTCGCGACCATCTATCTCCCGGAACCCGCTGACCGGGCTGGAATAATGAAGAACCTAGCGGCGGTCGAGGGCATCGAACTCGTCCTGAGCAAGGAGGAGGCATGTGAGCGCTTCGATCTGCCGCCTGATCGGATAGGCGACATCGTTGCCATAACGACGCGCCACAAGGTCATTGGAACAAGCCGTGCGCGGCATGATCTTTCTGGCCTCACCGAGCCCTTGCGCTCGCACGGAGGCCTCACGGAACAGGTGGTTCCGATGATCGTCAACAGGAAAGTCTCTTTGCCCGAAGGGCGGACTTTACGCAATTTCGACGTGTTCGACGTTGCACTCAATCTGGCCTCGCAGGAGTAACGCCTATGAACGCAGCGGCCAAACTCCCTTTTCTGAAAGAGACCATGCGCATTGCCGGGAAGGAGGTAACGAGTGACGACGTCGTCGAGGTTCGCAACCCCTACAATAACGAACTTGTCGGCACCGTTCCTTCTGCCCGTCCAGAGCATGTTCGCGAAGCCTTCGCAAAGGCCCGCTCCTTCAAATCGAAGCTGACGCGCTATGAGCGTCAGCAGATTCTGATGCGCACGGCCGAAACTCTCCGTGATCGCAAGGAGGAGTTTGCACGGCTCATTTCGGCGGAATCGGGATTATGCTGGAAGGATGCGCTCTACGAGGCAAGCAGGGCGTACGATGTATGGTCGTTCGCCGCGCAGCTGATCGTTCGCGATGATGGCGAGACCTTCTCATGTGACATCAGCCCGAACGGAAAGAAGCGCAAGATCTTCACACAGCGCATGCCGCTTATGGGCGTCATTTCAGCCATCACGCCATTTAATCATCCGCTGAACATGGTGTCGCACAAACTCGCCCCGGCGATTGCAACGAACAACCGGCTTGTTCTGAAGCCTACGGAGCTTACTCCTCTGACTGCGCTCAAGCTGGCGGATGTACTCTACGAGGCTGGATTGCCTCCGGAGATGCTCTCGGTCGTTACTGGCAACCCAGGCACGATGGGTGATGCCATGATCACTGATCCGGATGCAGACCTCATCACCTTCACGGGATCGGTCCGCGTCGGCAAGCATATTGCGGCCACGGCTGGATATAAACGGACCGTCCTCGAACTCGGCGGAAATGATCCGCTCATCGTCATGGAGGATGCGGATCTGGACAAGGCCGCCGATCTCGCCGTCCAGGGAGCAACCAAGAACTCGGGGCAGCGCTGCACGGCCGTCAAGCGAATCCTCGTGGTGAGCAGCGTCGCGGATGAATTCTCGGCTCTCGTGCTCGAGAAGGCGAAGAAGCTCAAATGCGGCGATCCCATGGACCCTGATGTCGATATAGGGACCGTGATCCACGAGGGGGCGGCGAAGACCTTTGAGCAGCGTGTGAACGAGGCCGTCGCTGCCGGCGCCAGACTCCTTCATGGCAATGATCGCAAGGGCGCACTCTATCCTCCGACCGTCGTCGATCATATTCCCTACGATACGGAATTGGTCCGAGAGGAAACATTCGGGCCGGTCATCCCGATCATCAGGGTGCCCGACGATATCAATGAGGTCATCCGGATCTCGAATTCAACGGCCTATGGCCTGTCATCGGGCGTCTGCACCAACCGGTTCGACTACATTACGCGCTTCATCAACGAGCTCGATGTCGGGACCGTCAATATCTGGGAGGTTCCGGGTTACCGGATCGAGATGTCGCCGTTCGGCGGGATTAAGGACTCGGGCAATGGTTACAAGGAGGGCGTTTGGGAAGCGATGAAGAGTTTCACGAATGTCCGCACCTTCTCGATGCCTTGGGGGTGAGCCAATGGCGAGGCAGGTTGTGGCTTCCTGTCTCCTTCCCCGGCGGATCTCAGACCGCCGGCTGCGCAAAACATGCAAAGGCGTCGTTGACGGCGCTGTAAATCGCACGCTTGAATGGAACGACAAGGTCGACCGTCTCGCTCAGCGGCGCCCAGCGCCAGATATCGAATTCGGCCGCCTCGCCGTTCTGCCCAACGGTCACATCGATTTCGCTTTCATCTCCGAGAAAACGCATCGCATACCAGATCTGACGCTGCCCGCTGAATGCCGCGAGCTTGTGAGGCGGTCCGGAATAGGACGGGAAATCATAAGTCATCGCCGGATACATGCAGGCCAGGACACTTACGCTGCGTACGCTCGTTTCCTCCCACAATTCTCGCAGAGCTGCGGCCTGGGTTTCCTCGTGCGGATCGACACCGCCTTGCGGCATTTGCCATTCGTGTCCGGGCGTAATGATCTCGGGCCCATCGTCTCGCAGGCGGCGCGCAATCAGCACGAGGCCTTTTTGATTGAACAGAGCTATGCCGACATTGTGCCGATTGGGAAGGGCGGACATGAAGAAAGCCTACCTATTGCCTCTTGCGCGTACGGGGCAGGTCACACTAAGCTCTACCATATCGCGGGGCTCCCTTGCATGCCACTCCGCAGAAGATTGACGATGGGCTGCTTCTCTCTCCCGAGGGGAGGGCGAGTTGGGGCGCCTTCCGCCCAGGGAGCCATATTCTCCGACGAGTTTCTATACGATGGACCCGCTGGTCTTTGCTGCCGTTCTCGCCGCAGCGGCTATGCATGCCGGATGGAACGCCTCCCTGAAACTGAAGCTCGATCCGCTCCTGGCGATGACACGCATCACGACGATGGCAGGTGTTATCGCGATCCCGGCGCTCGCGTGGTTCGGGATGCCACGACTGGAATCCTGGCCATGGCTCGCAGGCTCGATCGTCCTGCATCTCGGCTATTACGTGGCCTTGACCGAAGCCTACCGCCACGCCGACATGAGCCAGGTCTATCCGATCGCTCGAGGCGGCGCGCCGCTCATGACGACGGCCGGCTCGCTTCTGCTGCTCAGCGAGCCAATTACTCCAAGAGGCATGGCGGGCATAGCTCTGCTCGCAAGTGGCGTCGTGCTGATGTCCTTTGCCGGTCGCGAAAGGAATTTGGACCTGAGAGCCGTGGTTTTGGCACTGGTCACGGCAGTCATCATCTGTGGCTATACGCTTGTGGATGGGATCGGCGCCCGCGTGGCGGGCGATCCGCACGCCTATGCCGCCGCGCTCTTCGTCGTCGATGGCTTTCCCCTCCTGGTTTATGTGCTGTGGTGTCATGGCAGCCGGCAGGTCGGCTGGACTTTCGCGAAACCCCTGACGGCCTTCATCGGCGGCGGCATGTCCCTGGCCTCGTACTGGATCGCGATCTGGGCGATGACGGTCGCTCCCATCGCGCTGGTCGCTGCATTGAGGGAGTCGAGCGTCCTTTTTGCGGCACTCATCGCCTTCACCATCCTGAAGGAACCGCTGCATTCGCGCCGCGTCTTCGCCGCGGCCTTCATTTGCATCGGTCTCGCATTGATCCGCATTCAGTGATCTGGCGGTCGGCTGTCGCACAGTCGTCATTGCGGGCTCCTAGTAAGCCCCAATCCCTGCAGGGAATATACCCGATTCGTGCAATTCTCGTCATGAAACCACAAAAATGGGCACATAATAATCTTGTGCCAGTATTCGACGGGGGATTTACTAATCACGCCTAAACAATAAAGAGGGACAGGCAATGAAGAAGTGGATTGCATTTGGCCTTAGCGCCGCTTTGACTTTCAGTTTCGCAGCGGCAGCGTCAGCTCAGCAGAAGACCAAGCTGACGGTTTATACGGCCCTTGAGAACGATCAGCTCGCGCCATTCAAGCAGGCAATTGAAAAGGGCGTGCCGGACGTGGAAATCTCATGGGTGCGTGACTCCACCGGCGTTATCACTGCGCGGTTCCTCGCCGAGAAAGACAATCCGCGGGCGGACATGGTCATGGGCCTTGCCGCCTCGAGCCTCCTCATGTTCGAGACGGCGGGGCTTCTGGAGGAGTATAAGCCGAAGGGCGCAGACGAGTTGAAGGAGATCTTCCGGGATCAGAAGGCTCCGTATACCTATACCGGCATGGACGCCTATCTAGGGGTCGTCTGCTACAATACCGCCGAGGGAGCGAAGATCGACACCAAGACTCCGACCTCGTGGCAAGATCTCCTCAAGCCCGCGTTCAAGGGCAAAATCGTGATGCCGCACCCGGCTTCCTCGGGCACGGGCTATCTCATGGTCGCAGGCTGGCTTCAGGGCATGGGAGAAGAGGCCGGCTGGAAATTCATGGACGGCCTGCATGAGAATATTGCCGCCTATCTCCATTCGGGCTCCGCGCCCTGCGTGCAGGCGGCAAAAGGTGAGCGCGTCGTCGGTCTTGCACTCGACATGCGCGGCGCATCCGAGAAGACCAAGGGCGCGCCTCTCGATGTCGTCATTCCCAAGGAGGGCACCGGCTGGGAGATGGAGGCAACCGCCATCGTCAGGGGCACGAAGAACCTTGAGGCTGCGAAGAAAGTCGCAGACTGGGGCGCGACTAAGGCCGCAAGCGAACTCTACTCCAAATCCTATGCGATCGTCGCCTACCCGGGCGTTAGCAACATTCCGCCGAACTACCCGGCCAATGCCGAGCAGGGAATGATCAAGAACGACCTGAGCTGGATGGCGGCAAACCGTGATCGCATTCTGGCCGAGTGGTCGAAGCGCTATGAGTCGAAGGCGGCGCCAAAGAACTGATGGCTTCGTCAATCCATGCCGGCTCAGATAGGGGACCAGGCCTGATGAACAGCGTCAGCATTCCATTACCACAAGGGGTCCCGCTCGATGGGCCGGCACACCACGAGGATGCTTATCTACGCATCGTCGATCTCACGAAACGGTTCGGCGCCTTCACGGCGCTGGACCGGATCAACCTAGAGATTCACAGGGGTGAGTTCGTCTGCTTCCTCGGCCCCTCCGGCTGCGGCAAGACCACCCTCCTGCGTGCCGTCGCAGGGCTCGACCAGCAGGATGACGGAACGATCTTCCTCGATGGGCGGGACGTTTCGCGTGCGGAACCATCCCAACGCGATTTCGGGATCGTATTTCAGTCTTACGCGCTTTTTCCCAATCTCACCGTCGCCCGCAACGTAGGCTACGGCCTCGTCAACCGCAAATGGCCGCGCGCCAAAGTGGCGGACCGCGTCCGCGAGCTTCTCTCCCTGGTGGGCCTGCCCGACCAGGGAGAGAAATATCCCCTTCAACTGTCCGGCGGCCAGCAGCAGCGCGTGGCCCTCGCCCGGGCACTTGCCACATCGCCGGGGCTTCTGCTTTTGGATGAACCGCTCTCGGCGCTCGACGCAAAGGTTCGTGTCCGGCTGCGCAGTGAAATCCGCGCGCTTCAAAAGCGTCTCGGGGTTACGACGATCATGGTGACGCATGATCAGGAGGAAGCCCTGGCCATGGCGGATCGGATCGTGGTCATGAACAGTGGGCGGATTGAGCAGGTTGGCTCGCCCGAAACGATCTATCGAACGCCCGAGACAGCATTCGTATCGGATTTCGTCGGCCACATGACCTTCCTTGACGCGAAGGTCGTGTCGCCGGGCAAGGTCGATGTCGGAGGCCTCGTCTTCGCGGTAGCTGACCCGCGTGGCTTCCTGCCCGGCACACGGGTGAAGCTCGCCATGCGGCCGGAGGATGTGAAGACTCGCAATATCGACGCCGGAACGCCGAATGCCTTCGAGGCGCGTATCGAAAGTCTTGCTTTCCTCGGCGCCTTCTGTCGCGCGACGCTGGTCCCGCTCGCTTCGCCGAAAACGTGCATCGCGGCGGATTTTTCCACGAACGCCATGCGCGATCTGCGCATCGCCATTGGCCAAACACGCTGCGTCGCCTTCCCTCCCGAAGCATTCCGCCTGTTTCCCCGTGAAGCGGGGGAGGGGCGCATATGAGTACCGGTCTTGTCTTCCCCGCATCGGGTGCTGCATCGCGCATGACTATCAATGAGCGGCAGATCGCCGGGCTCTTCATCGCAGCGCTCTGTCTCGTCCTCGTTCTTATTATTGCACTGCCGCTTTGGTCGCTGCTTTCGAAGAGCTTCGAAAGTGCCGACGGAACTTTCGTTGGGCTCAACAACTACCTTACTTATTTTACGACGCCGACGCTTTTCGTGTCGCTCCAGAATTCCTTGATTGTCGCTGCCATATCTACGGCAATCGTCATTCCACTTGCTTTTGCCTATGCCTATGCGCTGACCCGCACATGCATGCCGGCAAAGGGGCTGTTCTACGCGTTTGCCCTGCTTCCGATCTTCGCACCGTCGCTGCTGGCGGCGATTTCCCTCGTCTATATCTTCGGCAATCAGGGTTTTCTCGGGTTTCTGCTCTTGGGAAATAGCGTTTATGGTCCCATCGGCATCGTCATGGGCGAGGTTCTATCTACCTTTCCACATGCGCTGCTGATCCTCGTCACTGCGCTGTCGCTTGCTGACGGGCGCCTCTACGAGGCTGCCGCAGCGCTCGGCACGTCGAAGGCGCGTGTGTTCTGGACAATTACCCTTCCCGGCGCGCGGTTCGGCGTGATCAACGCGACCTTCGTGGTGTTCACCCTGGTCATCACCGATTTCGGCGTGCCGAAGGTGATCGGGGGACAATACGAAGTGCTGGCGACGGATGCCTATAAACAAGTCGTTGGCCAACAGAACTTCTCCATGGGCGCCGTCGTAGGAATGATACTGCTCGTGCCGGCGGTTATTGCCTTCATCGTCGACAAGATTGCAAAGCGTCACCAGGTGGCACTCCTCTCGGCCCGCGCCGTTCCGTTCGAGCCACCGGCAAACCGCAGAGTTGCACTTACCTATCTCCTATTCTGCTTGGTGGCCGGCGGCATCATCGTCGGAACATATGGGGTCGCCGTTTGGGCCTCCTTAATTCAGTACTGGCCCTACAACCTGTCGCTTACATTGAACAACTATGACTTTGCCAATGTCGAGCCGGGAGGCTGGCAACCCTATTTCAACTCGCTGACCATGGCGGCCCTGGTCTCCATCATTGGATCGGCCGTGGTCTTTTGCGGAGCATATCTGATCGAGAAGACCAATGCCTTCCCACGAGGCCGCGCCATTGCGCAGCTCCTCGCCATGCTGCCGATGGCGGTTCCAGGCCTCGTACTGGGACTTGGATACGTCTTCTTCTTCAACGCCTCATGGAACCCGTTGTCCTTCCTCTATGGAACGCTCGCCCTTCTCGTCATCAATACGCTCGCACACTTCTACACCGTCTCTCACTTGACCGCTCTTACGGCACTGAAGCAGATCGACGGCGAGTTCGAAGCGGTTTCCGCATCGCTGAAGGTGCCGTTCTGGCGCACCTTCGGCGCCGTTACAGTGCCGATTTGCGCGCCGACTATCCTGGATATCGCGGTCTACATGTTCGTCAACGCCCTGACGACTGTTTCGGCTGTCATTTTTCTCTATGGTACCGAAAGCAAGCTGGCCTCTATCGCGATCGTTCATATGGATGAGGCAGGCGCCAGCGCTTCTGCTGCCGCGATGGCTACGGTGATCATGACTACTGCAATTGGAGTCAAGTTGACACATCTGGTCCTCGCGCACACGATCTTTGATCGACTGCAACGGTGGCGGTGCAGGACAGCAACGTGAGGGGTTCGTCAGAACCCAGCTGTAACGATTGAGAGGATTTTGTTGCAAACTCACCCGCTTCTGAAGGAAGACAGTCTGAATGCAAGCAACGATCGAACAAGATTTGGCGCTGCTGTTTTGAAGTCAGAATGCGCCAATCAGTATGCAGAAGCGTGGCAGGTGCTGGTTTCGCTCTAGTCCGATTTCATGATGCTTCTGTCAGCATTATACGATGCCTGATTGAGCGCCTGTCCAGATCGTTCAACAGTTCAAAGGAGGTTGAAGGATGCCCGCCCAAGCTTTTCCCTTTGTTGAAGAAGCCGCCCTAGGTGTATCGATAAACGGCGAGGATGGTGAGTTTTCACTCCGAATGGATTTCGCGCAGATTGAAAGCATCAAGATGGCCTATGGAGCTGACGTGTTTGTTGCGCTCGCAATCCGATACATAGAGGACGCCTGCCGACACTACGATCTTGCTGACGACGAAGAGCTTTGGATCGCAACTGTGATGAATCATCTGGTACCGGCACCGTCAGCTTAATCCGAAGGTGACGGCTCCGGTACCGGGCTTTGGTGCGCAGTTCAAACGTGGGCCGCGAATCCCTGGCACAGAGGTTCAGACTACGCGTCGGGATACCGGCATGCCGAGGCTGGTCATCATGTTGATAACTTTGCAGCCGACCGCCACCTCCGTCTTTTGTGTTGGCAGGGGCCGGGCGTAGAGGCGGCGGCACCGTCACGTTAACGAAGGAGAGACGGGATGCTGGCATAGGCGAGGGCATGAAAACGAACTATCATCCTCGCCATGCCCGCCATCGCTTCCCCGCTGGAGTGATCAGCTGCGCGATCTGGCTGTACTTCCGATTTCCCCTCAGCCTCCGGATGGTCGAGGAGATGCTCGCCGCCAGAGGCATCGAGGTCAGCCATGAGACGGTCCGTCGCTGGGCGCTGAAGTTCGGGCCCGCATACGCTCGCCACCTCAAGCGCAAGCCGCCAAGCCGCCGCGACATCTGGCATCTCGACGAAGTCGCGGTCGCGATCGTCGGCAAGAAGCATTGGTTGTGGCGGGCCGTCCATCAGGATGGCTATGTGCTCGACGAGATCGTGCAGAGCCGCCGCGACACCACGGCAGCCAAGCGCTTGCTGAAGCGTCTGTTGAGGAAGCAGGGCTGCCCGCCCAAGCGGATGATTACCGATAAGCTCGGCTCTTATGCTGCCGCCCGACGTCAGATCATGCCAGACGTCGAACACCGCTCGCACAAAGGGCTCAACAATCGGGCGGAGAATTCGCATCTGCCGTTTCGCCGACGTGAACGGGCGAGGCAGGGCTTTCGATCTGCCAGAGGGCTGCAGAGGTTCGTCAACGTGTTCTCGGCCGTCCGCAACCTTTTCGTTCCACCCCGCTCCCGCCGCTCTGCCGCTGCCACCCATCTGCACTGCCTCAACGCGATGGCGGAATGGAACGTCGCGGCGAGTGTCGCCGCTTGAAGCTGTCATGCAGCCGAATTTGCCTCAATGTGCCCGACCGACTCTGGCTAACGTGACAACACCATGTGACAAGCCCTCTTTGGCGCGTCATAGCCAGCACTTATGTCATTCCAAGATTATTTCGATATCCTTTGGGCCTTCGCCACTTATCCTTCGCTGACCCTGATTGAAGACACAGGCCTCTCGGCCTACGAGCCCAGGCGAAAGGCAAAAAAATGTACAGACCCAACACGTTGAAACAGCGCATCGCGCGAGGCGAAAGCGTCTATGGAAGCTGGAGCGTACTTGGCAGTCCCTTCGCAACACAGGTGATATGCGAGGCCGGCTTCGATTTCGTTATCATTGACCATGAGCATGGCGTCGGCGACCACATGTCATTGGGGCTTCAGCTTCTGGCGCTGGAAGGATCTCCAACCGTATCGTTGGTCCGCGTGCCGCGAATGGATGGCAACTACATGCGGCGGGTCCTGGATCTCGGTGCGGCTGGCCTAGTTGTACCGTCGGTGGAGAACGCTGAGGAGGCACGCCAGATCGTCGACTGGTGTCGCTATCCTCCAAATGGCAATCGCGGCGCGGCGCCGGGCACGATCCGCGCCTCGGGCTTCGGCGTAAAGGCGAAGGAATACGCCACCACCGCTAATGACAGCGTTTTGTTGATCGTGCAGATAGAAACAGTCGAGGGTGTGCGCAACGCTGCGGAGATTGCCGCGGTTCCCGGTATCGATATGATCTTCATTGGCCCTTACGACCTGTCGGCCTCGGCGGGAGTGATGGGGCAAATGACACATCCCGTGGTGATCGAGATGATCGAGAATGTCGAGCAGACCGCTAAGGCGGCCGGCAAGCCGCTGGGCTCGGTTCTCTGGCCCGGTATGTCGCTCAAGGATATGTATGGGCGCGGCTTCTCGCTCATCGCTAGCGGCTCGGACGCCAGTCGCCTCCATGACGCCTGCGTTGCCGATATCCGGCGCTTCCGGGAGGCAGTCGAGCCGCGTTCGGACGCGACAGAGTGAGATAGGTCTATGTCAAATGTCCCCGTCAATATGGTCCTGCGGCCGTATGACCAGTACTGCCCGCTAATCCTCGGCAACGTCGAGACATCGGGTATCGACCTGCGGATTGATTTTCGAGCAGCGATCGGCAACGAGTTCCCCGAGACGCTCGATGTCGGCGAGGTCTCGTTCAACCGTTACGTGATGGCCTATGCGGAAGGTGATCATCGCCTCGTTGGTATTCCAGCTTTCATATTACGCGGTTTCCGTCATCGCAACTACATCGTCCGGCGCGACTCGGACCTGAAGAGCTTATCCCAGCTGCGCGGCAAGCGCGTCGGCTGCAATTCCTGGAGCGACAGCGGTACGCTGTGGGCTCGGCATGCCCTTCGGGACGCTGGCGTCGAGGTCACGGATGTGCAGTGGGTCATCGGACACCTGGACGAGAAAACGAAGCTCAAGCCCCGGACACCGCAGGACGTTCAGCCGCCCCAGGGAACCGAGTTCCTCGCCGAGGACAAAAATCTGATGGCGGAAATGATGGCTGGCCGGATCGATGCCATCACCACCGCCTTTATGCCTGACATGGTGTTCACGCCGGATGGCGCCGCGCGGCGTCTGGTGACGGATTTCCGTTCGGTAGAGGCCGAATTCCATAAGCGTACCGGGATCTATCCTGCCTTTCACATCATGGCGTTTCGGCGTGCTTTCGTGGAGCGCCATCCGGCAGCGGTCATCGCCGTCTACAACGCACTGCATGCGTCCTACAGTCAATGGTGGCTCAAGGCCAAGATGTTCGGAGAGGCGTCGCCTTGGGCAGCAGCCGAGATCGAGACGATGATCGCCGAATTTCCGTATGATCACCCGCCCTTCGGCATTGAACATGAGTCAACCCGTCGGATGCTAACCGCCATGTGCCAGGAGCAGTTCGCGCAGGGGCTAGTAAAGTCCCCGGCCAATCCGAATTCGCTGTTCGCCGAGTTCGAGACAATGCTCAAGGCAGCCGCCTGACCGGACTTATCGCAAGGATTGAACGATGCCCGTGATCAATCGCGTTACCGAGCTTGCCCCGGAGATCGTCGCGTGGCGGCAACATCTCCATCGCAATCCCGAGCTTCTGTTTGACCTGGATCTGACCTCGGCCTTCGTGGCTGAGAAATTGCGGACCTTCGGTTGCGACACTATCAAGACGGGCGTTGGTCGATGCGGTGTGGTTGCAGTCATCCAGGGACGTAGCGATCATTCGGGGCGCAGGATCGGCTTGCGCGCTGATATGGATGCTCTGCCGATTGAGGAGATCAGCGGTTCCGAATACCGGTCGCAGACGCCCGGCAAGATGCATGCCTGCGGCCACGACGGCCACACGGCTCTCCTGTTGGGGGCAGCGAAGTATCTGGCTGAGACGCGCAACTTCGATGGAGAGGCGGTCCTGATTTTCCAGCCGGCAGAGGAGGGCGCTCAAGGTGCGCGCTTGATGCTCGATGAGGGCTTGATCGAGTGTTTCGGCATCCAGGAAATCTACGGCATGCATAACCTGCCCGGTCTGGGTGTTGGCCACATCGCCGTTCGAGCTGGGCCAGTTATGGCCGCCGCCGACACTTTTCGCATCACTTTGACTGGCAAGGGAGCTCATGCGGCCATGCCGCATACGGGTCGCGACCCGATCCTCACGGCCTGCCATCTGGTGACGGCCCTGCAATCGATCGTTTCGCGGGATGTTGACTCCATGGAGCGCGCCGTTGTCTCGGTCGGGCGCATCAGCGCAGGTGACGCCTTCAACGTCATCCCGCAGACCGCGGAAATACTCGGCACCGTGCGAACCTTCTCTCCGGCAGTTCAGGACCTGATCGAGGCACGACTCAGGGAGATTGCCGATCACACGGCAGCTACTTTCCGTGCCACTGCGGAAATCTCCTATACACGGGATGTTCCAGGGGTGATCAATCATGCCGAGCAGGCAGCGTTCGCGGAGTGCGTTGCTCGAGATGTCTTCGGCGACGCGCATGTTCTCACTGACATGCCCGCCATGATGGGAGCAGAGGATTTCTCACAGATGCTGTACGCCCGGCCTGGAGCGTTTCTGTTCCTCGGCAACGGCGCCAGCGCCGCACTGCACCACCCGGCCTACGACTTCAACGATGAGGCGATTCCCCATGGCGTTTCCTTTTGGGCACGCCTCATCGAAACTGCGATGCCGGTCGGAAACGTCTAGACCGGCGTTGAAACTACCTCCGCGCAGATCTTCTTGAAGTTCCGAATGAATTCCTTCGTCAGGTCCGAACTCTTGCGGTGTGGATAGATCAGCTCGACGGGGACGTCGATGCGCGGCTCAAAGGGGCGGAAGGACAGCCGATCCTTCGGATGGAATCGGAGCGAGAACTCATCCACCAGCCCTATCCCGATGCCGTTCTCGACGTTGGGATAAACAGAGTTCACATTCTCGACGGTCAGCACTGGCTCGGGACGTTCGTTTCCCATGACTTTTTCATAGATCAGATAGAGCCATTGATGGCCGGGTGGATAGGAGACCTGCGGCCACTCGTTCAGCTCTGCATTGGTGATAACTTCTCGCGACTCAAGCGGATGTCCCTTGGGCAAAATGCAATAGATGCGCCCGATACATACCTGCTCGACCTCGAGACCTTCGGCCTGCGCCTCGCCGGTCCCGAAGGAAATGCCGAGGTCAACGCCGTCTGACGACACCGCCTGATATACCGCCTTTCGGGGTCGGACTAGGACATGCATACGTGCATCCTTATGGTTCGCCATGAAGCTCTTCAGCACATGGGAGACCAATCCACTACCGAGGGGCTGAATGGTGGCAATACTCATCCGCTGGGAAACGTCGCGCTGAAGGTAAGCAATGGTGTCGGCAATGGCCTGAAAATGTCGGAAATTACGTTGTAGGGCCTCATAAAGGACGCGCCCCTCGTTGCTAGGGATCAGGCGCCCACGCTCCTTCAAAAAGAGAGCGAACCCGAGTTGATCCTCGATACGACGTATCATCGTGCTGACGGTGGGCTGCGATATCTGCAAGCTTTCGGCCGCGGCGGTAACGCTGCCGGTGGAAACGACAGCATAGAAGACCTCCAGTTGTCGCAGACTGATGGAGCGCAACGGTGCAACCATGTTCATCATAAGCCATCACCTTCGTCGATGCAGCGTCGAGCCAAGGTGGCAGCGCCGAGCAGTGCGACAAATAACATGCAGCCCGGCAGCGACGCCACCGGGCTGTTCCAATCTAACAATCGTCAATACACCCAGCTGCCCGCCGTCCTCTCTCGGACAGGCGTTTGGCTTTCTGCTACTTTGCCAGGTTGATGCCGGGCTTTTTGATCATATTCCTCTCAAGACCCCATTTCTTCATGATCTGGGCATAGGTGCCGTTCTCGGCCAGGATCTCGAAGCTGGCGAGAAGTGCCTTGCGAAGATCGGTATTGTTCGGGGCAATCGCGCCCTGGTAGATGTCACCGAAACCGTTCGGGAGGTTGGCAGCCGCGAGATCGAGAATGTTCGGCGCCTGCGACACGAAGTAGGTAAGTGGAGCCTGACCCGAGAAGAAGCCGTCGGCGCGTTTCGAGCGGACGGAGAGGATTGCACCATTCTGGTCCTGGAAAGACTGCACGATAGTCGGCTTGCCGGCAGCCTCGCACTCTTCGGCCTTCTTCTTGAGTACGCGCTCGGCAGAGCCTGCAGCCATGACCGCGATATTCAATCCGCAGACGTCGTCGAGATTCTTGATGTTGCGTGGATTGCCCTTCTGCACGGCGAAGGCCACATATTCCTGTACCCAGTCGATGAAGTCGATCTTGGACCGGCGATCGGGGAAGTCACCGATCGGGCCCACCGACATGTCGTAGCGTCCAGCATCGAAGCCGGCGAGCATGGCTGCAAGACCGCTGACAGTCTGATGCCGGATCTCGACGCCGAGGATCTGACCGATAGCGACGCCGAGATCCGCCGAAGCGCCTTCCAGCTTGTCAGGGCCAAGAACGATGTCGTATGGTGGATAGGAGCCGTTGTTCACGGCAACCATGTAGCCGCGATCGCGGATGGTAGCCGGCACCAGCGCGCGAACCTGCTCGTCGAGCTTCTGGACAGGGATGTCGCTAGAGTGGCCAGGAGTTGCCATGAACGTCGCAGCCAGGACGGCCGATAAGCCTATCATCTTGATCTTGGTTCGCATCAATTCAGTCCTCCAGTTGGTTTAATAGGCGCGCTTCGGCGCTGGTTATTAGATCACACGGTTCAGGAAAGCCCGCGTGCGCGGATGCTTCGGATTGACCAGAACTTGGTCGGGCGGGCCCTCTTCGACGATCCGCCCGCCATCCATGAAGATCACCCTGTCGGCGGCTTCGCGCGCGAAGCTAATCTCATGGGTGACGACGATCATTGTGAGGCCAGACGAGGCGAGATCACGCATCGTCGCAAGCACCTCGCCCACGAGCTCAGGGTCGAGCGCGGATGTCGGCTCGTCGAACAGCATCAGCTTCGGCTTGATCGCCAAAGCCCGGGCGATGGCGACGCGCTGCTGCTGGCCACCGGACAGCTGGCGTGGATAGGCACTCGCCTTCTCCAAGAGCCCAACTCTCTTCAGAAGCATGCGGGCATAGTCTTCGGCGGAGGCCCGCTTCTCCTTATAGACGCCTACAGGTGCCTCGATGATGTTCTGCATCACCGTCATGTGGGGATAGAGATTAAACTGCTGAAACACCATGCCGATGCCATGACGCTGACGGGCAAGCTGCGCGGCATTGGCATAATAGAGCTTCCCGTCGCGCTTTACATAGCCGACCTGTTCGCCACCTACGAGAATAGAGCCTTTCTGCATGCTTTCGAGGTGGTTTATACAGCGCAATAGGGTGGACTTTCCCGAGCCTGAAGGACCGAGGATAACCACGGTTTCACCGATACGCACGTCCAGATCGATTCCTTTTAGGACTTCGTTGGCGCCGTAGGATTTGTGCACGTCGCGGGCCTGGACGAGAACTGGCGCGGAGGAGATGGTTTGAATGATATTCATTGAGCATCCTCCATGTCACTCGTGCTGACCCGCGGAGCCTCGCTGCGTCGCTCACCGCGGGCATAATAGCGTTCGATGTGGGACTGGGCGAAATTGAGCATCGACGTGATAAAGAGATACCAGACCACAGCGACCATCAGCAGCGGAATGATCTCGAAGGTGCGGTTGTAGATTGCCTGGACCGAATAGAGCAGATCATTCATGGCGATGACGCTGACCAGGGACGTCCCCTTAATCATGCTGATCAGCTGATTGCCTGTGGGCGGGATAATCGAGCGCATGGCCTGTGGAATGATAATGCGTCGCAGGGCTCGCTGCCGTGTCATGCCAAATGCCTGTGCCGCTTCGCTCTGGCCGTGATCGACCGAGATGAGGCCAGCCCGGATCACTTCCGCCATATAGGCGGCCTCATTCAGTGCAAGTCCGACGATGGCTGCCGTCAAGGGCGTGATGATCGTGTTGGTGTCCCAGCTCACGAGGGGCGGGGCGAAAGGGATAGCAATCGAGATCTGAGGGAACAGCGTAGCTAGATTGTACCAGAAGATCAGCTGCACCAGCATCGGAGTGCCGCGGAAGAACCAGATGTAGAGGCCGGCGAAACCGGATGCGATCCGATGCCCGGAAAGGCGGCAGATAGCGAGGACGAGCCCGATGATTGTACCCAGCACCATGGCAACGACCGTGAGGCCGAGCGTGACTCCTAGGCCCTGCATCACAGTGGGGTCAAACAGCCAGTGAAAGACGGTGTGCCACTGGAATGCATCGTTGGCGATGATCATCCACGCCATGTAGAGCGCAAACAGAATGGCGGCGCATGTCAATGCCCAACGCGGATAGTTGACGGCTGCGACAGCGCGCGAAACATCCCAACCCTCAGAGGAGTCCGCAGTTATAGCGCTGCCAGCCCGGTCCATTGCCGCCATCTCGGTTCCTTCTATTCGGATGTCGCGCCCGCGACCCTGAGCCGGGGTCTCCTTAGATTGGAGATTAGAGGTCTGCGGATTGGGCTCTAAAACAGCTAAAATTTACGCGAGACATAGACGATGACTATAGAAAGCGGAGGCTTTCTATCCCACCTAACGGCATGTCATGAGATCGCTCTCGTCGTGTCCAGCGGCCTCATGAATCACCTGGCGGAAAAGGGGCGAGATCTCCCAACACCGTCGATTATACAGCTTTCAGCCAAATATCCGGCTTAACTCACGCGTCAGCCGCAATTTGGCGACGCTGCCAATGTCCCCTTTCATTGCGGGCCGAATAAGCTGCACGGTGGGCAGTTGCTTCGTCGGTCATCCTCAGTCGCTGTGCCTCGATACCTCTTCTCGGCTCTAGACAACGCTGTTTCTCCTACCTCATAATAATGAGGTATATTCCATATTTATGGAATTAAGGGAGGTAGGGAATAGTGAAAACAATGAAATTTTCAGTAATGACAGGGATGGCAGTCGCGCTCCTAGCCCTTGCCCCAGCATCTGCACAGCAGCGGGGTGGTGTGATCAACGTTGCCACTATCGGAGAGCCGCCAACTCTCGATCCGATGGTAAGCTCCACCGACATCGTCGGCATGATCGGTCAACATATTTATGAAACGCTTTTCACCTTCGACAAGGATTGGAAAACGTCTCCCCTGCTAGCCGCTGGGATGCCCTCGATCTCACCTGATGGCCGGATCTATACGATCAAGCTGCGGCAAGGCGTGACGTTCCATGATGGGCAAATGATGACCTCGAAGGACGTGGTGGCTTCACTGAAGCGCTGGACGGACTTGGCAAGCCGCGGCAAGCAAATCGTAGACAACATCGCTTCCATTGAGGCCCTTGACCCCACAACTGTGCAGATCAGCCTGAAAGAGCCATATGCACCGTTGCTGGCTTTGCTGGCGTTCAACAATTCCGCCGCCGTCATCATGCCAGCGGACAAACTCGACAATCCAATCAAGGATGCGATCGGCACCGGGCCTTATAAGGTCAAAGAACGCAAGCCTGATCAGTATCTGCAGCTGGTGCGTTTCGATGCTTATCAGTCACCGCCTGGCGAAGTGAGCGGGTACGGAGGCGCTCGGCACCAATATGTCGATGAGATCCGGTTCATTCCGGTGCCGGATGCCAACACTCGTGTCGAAGGCGCATTGGCAGGCCAATTCACTTATACCGACTCACTTCCGATCGAATCTTACCCACGCTTGAAGGGTAGCGCGTCTGAAGCAGTCGTCCTTGCCCCTTTCGGATGGCCGATGTTCGTCATGAACAACAAGGAGGGGCTCCTGAGTGACCTGCGATTAAGGAAAGCGGTGCAAATTTCTCTCAAACAGGAGGATATGCTGGCCGCCGCATTTGGCGACCAGGCATTTTACGCCGTTAATGCGCCAATGTATCCGAAGAACTTTATCTGGCATACAAAAGCTGGGGCCGAGCCCTACAATGTTGGCGATCCAGACAAAGCGAAAGCTCTCCTCAAGGACGCTGGGTATGGCGGGCAGAAGCCACTACGCATCGTCACGAGTCGGCAGTATGAATTTCACTATAAAATGGCACAGGTTGCAGCCGAATATCTCAAGCTAGCGGGCTTCAATGTCGCGATGGAGGTTGTCGACTGGGCTACGCTTGTGCAGCGAATTCGGAATCCTGCTCTTTGGGATATCTTCATCACTCATAGCCCGTTTCTCGCCGACCCTGCGTTGATCAGTATTCTGTCTCCAACGGCAAGCGGATGGTGGGATACGCCGGCGAAGACCGAAGCGGTGGCCGCCCTCAACAAGGCGACTACGGAGGGCGAACGCATCCAGCTTTGGGAGAAAGTACAGAGCCTAATCTTTGCTGAAGCACCTTTGGTGAAGATTGGTGATTTCAACTCACTCTCCGCGAAGTCTCCGAAACTGCAGGGGTTCACGCCTTCGCCATGGCCCGCTTTCTGGAATGTTTCTTTGAAGCCATAGGACAACAAAACCTTAAAGCTATTTGAGTGACGTCCGCTGATCGAGTTGGTCAGCGGGCGCCCGTATCATGATCAGGCGTTGAAAACATGGACACGCTTTCCCTCACTACCCTTCCGCCTGGTTTTTCTGCCAGCATCGACAACCTCTTCAAATCCTGGAATCGACCTGACACTCCAGGTGTTGCCGTTGGTGTAATCTACCGCGGAGAAATCGTTCACCGCACCTGCTACGGTATGGCCGACCTGGCGCATGCGGTCCCACTCGAGCCGCGTACGGTGATCCGTATCGCATCGCAGAGCAAACAGTTCACCGTACTTTTGACTCTAATGTTGGAAGCGGAAGGAAAACTGTCCCTTGACGACGATGTCCACCTACATTGTCCATGGCTTCCCGCCTATAATGATCCCATTAAGCTGTGGCATCTCGCATCCAACACCAGCGGTCTTCGTGACATTCTCGAACTCATGATCTTAAGCGGAGTGCCAATTCTCGCGCCATCTTCGCGACGGTTAGCACGCGCCTTCGTGGCTCGGCAACGGAAGCTGAACTTCCGATCCGGAGAAGACCTGTTATACAGCAACACCAACTTTCTGTTACTCTCGGAGATTCTCGAACAGGTCTCAGGTAAGTCCTTCGACGAGCTTCTCACCGAGAGGATTACCGGTCCGCTTGGAATGAACGACACGCAGTTGATGCCGCGTGACGACGTGATCGTGCCACGCCTTGCAACTCACCATCGTGTCGGCCCTGACGGTGATTGGCTCAAGGCAGCGTGGGGTATCGCCATCGGTGGCGAAGGAGCCATAGTTTCCACACTGGATGATATGTTGCGGTGGCAACAAAACCTCCGGCGGCCGATCGTCGGAACGCCGGAGATGTTTGCGCGGATGCGTACGTCGACTCGGCTCGCAAACGGAGAAACCGTGCCCTATGGACTTGGTCTGGTTAATACCGTTCATCATGGCCTGAAAGGGATAGGCCATGGTGGATGGATTGCAGGGTCGAAATCCGAAGCCGTTTTCTTTCCAGACGTAGACCTTGGGATCGTTGTCCTCGCGAACACCGACGAGATCGTCCCCTTCGAATTGGCTAGACAAATCGCAGACTTGGCCCTTAGCAGGGACACTTCAATAAGCCTGTCGATAGGCACGAGAGATCAGCTCAACGCAGCTTCAGGTGTATACCGTCACAGGACGGACAACGATATCTTCAAAATCGTACAGCGGTCATCAGGACCGGCACTCGTGACGAGCATGGGAATTGCTTCCATCGCGGAAATTGCGCCTAGTATTTTCGCTCCACGATCGTCCATTCCAGCCTTTACCTTCCGACTTGAGGAGAACGGTTCGATTACGACGGACCGATTTGGATGCAAGCTTCGCTTTGATCGAGTGTCGATATACGGGACAGAAAGCGATGTCTCTAACTGCGTCGGTAAATATTATGACGATGATTCCGGGTTAGCTGCAGAAATTCGTGAAGCGAATGGTTGCAAATGGCTGCGCCTATCGTCGGATATCGGTGCCTGTATGCTCGAACTTGAGAGGATTGATACGGACCTTTTTGTTGCACGCCAAGGAGATACGGACATTCACGATGCTTGGCGGATTGCGCCTTGGGTCTTGCCATGGCTTTATACGGTCCGCTGCTTCGAAGGTGGTATTGCACTCAGTAGCGATAGAACGAAAAACCTTGTTCTCCATCGGTGTTCTGGACGCGGGCTGTAACAACGACAGGGTCTCTCTCGTAACAAAGGCCAGGGTTTATAGAGTCCCTGGGAGCCGTGATCCGAATCAGATTGAGAAAGGCGTCGCAGCTGAGAGTGGCAGCAAAATCATAACCCACTGGGGTCTGCTCATGGCACGAGGCGGAAGTACACCAAATGTCTGCTCATGCAGGAAGTACCAGACATTCCATAACGAGGGCGAACTTCGCTGCCTGGCCCTCACCCGAGCTTCCGCGCTGGCGTCAAGGGGCGGGCGTCGGAGCCCATACGACTGTTCGTTCCGGCTGGGGAAGAAGGAGGAGGTAGCGCATTGCCAAAACGAGAGGCGACCGGCTCCTTGCCAATGATCAGGCGTGAATGTCGACCAAGGTCTCGTTGCCCGGCCAAATTTAGGAGGGAGCGTCTCTTTGCTGCCGCCGCGTACGAGTTTGGCGCTCATCCAGCGTGACCATGGCGAACACCCTTTCCCTGGTCGATTTCTGTGGTGGCGTCGAAACTGCTTGCGTCCTCCAAGTTCGGCTGCATGGTACCCCAATATCGTTCGAAGCCACCCTATGACCGACTTCCACCGGCAGATTGCAGACCTTGAAGACGAGATCGACGCGCTGACTGACGTGGTGGAGCGCTGCCGGAAGAGCATGATCGTCGCGAGGGGCGCGCTTGTAGCAGGGGGGCTGACGGTCGGAGCAGTCCTGCTTGGGCTTGTCCGGCCCGATCCAATCGTCCTCATCGTTGGGATCGCCACTACACTGGCCGGGATCGGCTTTTACGGATCCAGCAAAGGCACCCTGGACGAAACCTCGGGAAGGATCAGGGCGCTTGACGCCCAGCGAGCCGAGATTATCGACGAGATGGACCTCCGGACGGCTCCGTTGCAGTAACTCGCTGAGGCAGTGGCCGTTACGGGTTGACCGGAAACCTGATGGTGGCAGTGGTGCCGGAGGAGCCGGCGCGAGGCTTAACCACCGCCGTGCCGCCTAGCTGTGCCGCCATCGCGTGGATCAAGCGTCGGCCCAGGCCAGTGGACTCCCGGTCTGCCAACGGTCCGAACGGCAAGCCGATGCCGTCATCAGACACGATCAGGGTGAACTCATCGTTCTCGCGGTGGAACGCAACCATGACCATCCCGGGCTGCTCGGCCGGAAAGGCATATTTCAGGCTGTTGGTGACCAGCTCGTTGACAATCAGACCGGTTGCCACGGCTCGCTCCTCTGTCAGAAAGTGCTGCTCAACTGCCACTTTGAACCCGATCGGCCGTAGGCCGATCAGTGCCGTTTTGAGATCGTCGCATAGATCGATGACATAGGATCGGATATCGACGACTGCTGTCGTGTTCTCCCGTTTGAGGCGATCCTGTAAGCGGCTCATGACGTGCAGGCGCTCGGCGGTCGAAACCAGGGCGGCCTGCGCACTCGGATCCAGCACTGTCTTCGCCTGCAAGCGAACGAGAGCGGTAAGCAGAGCGAGATCGTTCTTCATGCGATGGCCGGCCTCCTGCAACAGGAGATCTTTGTCCTGCTCCGCCGCGGCCAAGTGGATATTGGCCTGGCTCAGCTCAAAGGCCAAAGTGTGCAGGTTCCCAATCACCGCGGCCGTCACGATGCCAGCCACCACGAACAGGGCCAGGCCGACACTCTGGTGCGGATCGCTGATCCGAAAGCTGCCTGCCGGCTCCATGAGATTATAGGCAATTAGGGCGGCGCTCAGAAGTGTCGAATAGGTGCCGCTGCCATGATCGAAGAGCGCCGCGTTAATGACAATGGTGACAAAGAACAGAACCAGCGGATAAGCTGCAAGGGGCTCGGTCAAGCTCACCTGCAGTCCATACACCATGAAGATAATCACGGTGGCGGTGAGATAGCGCGCCCAGAGCGGCCATTGTCGCGTTTCAAAGCTATAGGCAAAGAACGCCTGCATGGGTGAGGAAAGCGCCGCAACCACGCAGGTTCCACGGCCGGCAACATTCAAGAGCATCGTCTTTCGGTATTGTCATGGGAACGGCTGACGCGGGCGGCTAATGCCCAGTAGATTTGGGGGATGCAGCCCATCTCCTCTGCTCGACACCAGTTCCCACCTGAGATTATCCGGCAGCCAGTCTGGCTCTACTTGCGTTTCACCTTGAGCTATCGCGATGTGGAGGAACTGCTGGCTGAGCGGGGCCTTGATGTTTCCGACGAGGCGATCCGGCGGTGGGTGCTGAAAATCGGACCTGCATACGCCCGCAACCTGCGCCGGCTAACGCCGAAGCCGACGGCCACTTGGCAGTTGGACGAGGTGGTCGTCTCGGTCCAAGGGAGGCGCATGTATCTCTGGCGAGCGGTCGACAGCGAAGGCGAGATCCTCGACATCCTCATGCAAGCGAGGCTAGACAAAGCAGCTGCGGTGAAGCTCATGCGCAAGTTGCTGAAGAAACAGGGGAATGCTCCCAGCGTACTCGTGACCGACAAGCTGCCGTCATCTGGAGCAGCCAAACGCGAGTTGGGGCTTTCCGCGCGTCATGAGCAAGGTTTGCGCAGGAACAATCGGGCCGAGAATTCGCATCAGGTGGTGCGACGACGCGAACGCAAGATGCGGGGCGTCAAGTCGCCCGGATCGGCCCAGCGCTTCCTGTCGATACCCTCTGCGGTCCACAACATCGTCAATCTTCAGCGCCACCTCATTTCCCGCCGCACTCTCCGCTTCATTAGGGCAAAGGCCGCTGCCCAGGGGCATCTGGCGACAGCAGCCGCCTAAGCCAAGTTCTGCTCTGAGCTCTGCTCACCCTTATCCAAGTTCCCGTGACAGTGCCCGGCCAAGTCCTGACAGCTTTTGATCGAACCGCGTGATAGAATGCATGCACCACAGCTTCAGAAGGATCGTGGTTAACTACAATGGATATCACGGCAGATGAAATCGCAGCCGATGTATTCCGCGTATCCTACTATGCCCCGGAGTTGGACTTCACCTTCAATCAATACCTTGTTCGCGATGACGAGCCCTTGCTTTACCATACTGGCTTCAGGAGAACGTTCCGTAAGACCAGAGACGCAATCGCTCGCTTGATCGATCCGGCGAAGGTACGCTGGATTGCCTATTCCCACTTCGAACCGGACGAATGCGGTGCTTTGAACGAGTGGCTCACGGCAGCGCCCGAGAGTTCGGTCATCGCGGGTCCGGTAGGCGGGGGTGTGGTGCTGGACGACTTCGCAGATAGGCCCGCCACAATTCTTGAGGATAATGAAACACTGTCGACCGGACGTAGGCGCTTCAAGTTCCTTTGCACGCCTCACGTTCCTCATGGCTGGGATGCAAGTCTTCTCTTCGAGGAGACGGAAGGAACGCTGTTTTGCTCCGATCTCTTCCTCCACAATGGACGGCAATCACCGATCGTAGAGTGCGACATCGTCGAACCTGCTCGCGATCAGATCGTTTGCTCTTCTGCCGGGCCTTTTGCGCATAGCCTCCCATATACCACGCGAACTGATGCAGTCTTTCAGAGGCTTGCTCGACTTAATCCGCGGACGCTTGCGGTCATGCATGGCGCCGCATTTAGGGGCGATGGTGCACGTGCCCTAACCGATCTCGGCAGCGTCATGGCGGACCTTGCCCGAGGTGGCGTGCTTTAGGAGAGATCCTACGCAGCTTTGGTCCGCCAACGTCCGCAACGGGTCGACTCTAGCTGCTCGACCACGGGGCTCTGCGAATGGCGGTTTATGGCACATCCTGGGGTTCTGTCGTAGCTTTGAAGCTTGCGCCGCCTGAGCTACGACCCGAGGGGGTGAGAGGGGCTGACGGTGAAGCAGAAGAACAAGAACCCATTCAAGGGTTGGCAGTTCACGGCGGAGATCATCCTGTGGGCGGTCCGCTGGTACCTGCAATTTCCAATCAGCTATCGTGACCTGGAACGCATGCTGGCTGATCGAGGCATTCAGGTCGACCACACGACCCTGTTTCGATGGATCCAGGCTTACGCTCCGGAGTTGGATAAGCGCGTGCGTCTGCATCTGCGCATGACGAACGGTTCCTGACGGGTGGACGAGATCTACATTCGAGTGAAGGGTGAATGGGTTTATCTCTACCGCGCCGTTGATGCGACGGGGCAGACCATCGACTTTCTGCTATCCCCAAGCGGGATACGTCTGCCGCCCGGCGCTTCTTCCGCAAGGCCTTAGGGCAGCCGAATACGGTCAATCCGTGAACCATCACGGTCGACAAGAATGCGGCCTATCCCGTCGCGACGAAGGCTATGAAACGTGCCGGCGAGGTCTGGCGGTTTGCCAAACTCCGGCAAGTGAAGATTTTGAATAACATCGTCGAGCAGGATCACCGGCGTATCAAACGGCTGGTTCTCCCAGGATTGGGCTTCAAGAGCTTCGCGACGGCCACGCAGACGATTGCCGGCTACGAGGCCATGGCGATGATCCGCAAGGGACAGGTTATCGATGCTCCAGGGAATGACATGGTCGCTCAGCGCGCCTTTATTGCCAGCCTGTTCGGCGCAGCCGCCTGACGGGGGTCCTAGGCGGACCTTCGCGCGACCTATGTCAGGAGTTGCAACGGAACCCTCAAGGATTTGGTGGCGGAACGAATTACGGTGCGGGAGACCTCCCAGTGGTACTGTCAAGTTGGCAAGAGTCCAGGGTCTATGGCGGGCCCCCGCGCATGAGCACGACGTCCAACCTCTATCGCGGATTCCGCTTTCAAGCCGAGATCATCAACCAGGCGGTCTGGTTGTATCACTGCTTCAGCCTGAGCATACGCGAAGTCGAGCTGATCTTGGCGGCTCGCGGCGTCGTGGTCAGCTACGAGACCATCCGAGAATGGAGCCGGCGCTTCGGTCGGAACTTCGCCAATCGTCTCAAACGGCGTCGGCCGCAGCTGGGTGATAAGTGGGTTTTAGGTGAGGTGTTTATCCGTATCCGAGGCAAACTGCACGATCTCTGGCGAGCGGTTGATCAGCAGGGAAACGTACTCGATGTTCTGGTGCAGAGCCGCAGCAACAAAAAGGCAGCAAAGCTTTTCTTTCGCAAGCTGCGGAAAGGTTTGTGCTACACGCCGAGGGTTACCGTGACGGACAAACTCGGATCCTACGGCGCCGCTGAACGCGAGATTCTGCGGAGCGTATAGCATCGGCAGAGCCGGTATCTCGATAATCGCTGTGAGATGTCGCACCAACCCACCCGAAGGCGTAAGCGTCGCATGCGGCGGTTCAAGTCAGTCCGGCATGCCCAGCAATTTCTTGCCACCCACGCCCAGATCCTCAACCACTTCCAACGCCGCCGTCATCGTCTGTCCGCCAGTGAGTACCGGGCTGCGCGGGATCGCGCCTTTGCTACGTGGCGCGACGCCACCGGTGCGGCCCTACTAGGCTGATGTGGACTGACCCGAGGGCTGCGCCCATCGCAGCTTTGCCTCTTCGGCGCCAAATTGACAATACCGCAGTTCTAGTCGCACGCTGTCACTTAGCTACGACGGCCGGTAAACACGTTCAGACCAACAAGACGATCGATAATAAGAACGATGATTGCCGAGCCGATGACCGACCAGGTTGAGACCGCCGCAATGATCGGTCTGTATTGGTACAGAAGGTATTCGTAGATTTTGATCGGAAGGGGTTGCAACTCGCGCGGCGTGAGAAAGACCGAGATGGAAAAGTCGTTCCACGACGTTATGAAGGCGAACAGGAAGCCGGCGATAACACCGGGTTTGATCAGCGGCAATGTGACCGACACGAACGTTCGCCAGGGAGATGCGCCGACGCTGCCGGCAGCATCCTCCAGAGCGGGATCGAGATGCTCGGTAACGGCCGTGATGGTTCGCACCGGATACGGCATCGTGATTATTACGTGGCCAATCATTAGGATGGACAGATTGGTTACACCGAACGCATAGATCATCACTGAATAAAGGGCCAAGGCGAAGATTATCGATGGCACGAGCAGCGGCCCCATGAATGACAGGGTCAGTATCCTCGCTACTGCGGGTGGCGCTTTCCTCAATTGGAGTGCGACTGGTAGCGCGAAAAGCGTCGAGAAAGCGGCCGCCACTACTGCGACGACGAAGCTGATCAGGGCGCCGTTGACGAAGCTGCCCTCTGTCAAAGCCGCCATCATCCAGCGCAAGGTCAATTGCCGAGGCGGGAAGAACATTGCTTCCGCATTCAATGCAGCGCCGGCGACCACGATAAGTGGAGCGACGACGAAGGCAAATGCGCAAGACGCCGCGATTCCCAATCCTGTGGGGACTGGCCAGCGCGCTTTCCCACTCGATACTGCTGTGGTGGCGGTCATGCTGCTTTCCTCGCTGTTCGGAATGTTCGATTGATCACAAACAGGTAAATAGCCGTAATCACGATGCTTAGGAGCGTCAGGCTGATCCCGACCGCCGCGGCAAACGGAAAGTTGCCTTGTACCGTTGCCTGCACATAGGCCATCATGCCCATCATCTTGACCCGGCCGCCGCCCATAAGGGACGGAATTGCAAACGCTGCAGCGTTTAGCGTAAAGGCAATCAGCGTGCCGGCGACCACTCCCGGCAAGGACAGCGGAAAAGTCACGGCCCAGAACGTTTTATACTTGTTCGCGCCGACGCTTTCGGCCGCCTCTTTCAGAGCCGGATCGACGGCAGCAAGCACGCCGATGAGGGGCAAAACGACGTAGGGTATGGCAATCTGGACCAGTCCGATCAGGACGCCAAGTTCGGTATACATGATCCGAACCTTGGGCATTCCAAGAAAGGTCAGCGCACTGTCGACAGCCCCTCCACTCATAAGAAGGACATTCAAGCCGAAAATCCGGATGACAATATTCACAGAAAGGGAGACCACCACCATGCTGGTGAGCAAGCCTCTGCGATGCGCAGGAAGTTCAGCAATATAATAGGCGAGTACGTAGCCAATAATCAAAGCGAGCACTGTGGAGACAACCGAGAGCTTGACAGTCGTCCAAAGCGCCGTCTCCAGGTAGAAAGGATCCGTCCAGAAGCGAGCATAGTGCTCGAGCGTGCCGGTAAACACGGGAGGGCTGCCGACCTCGTGTGTAGACATGCTCGTCGCAACGAGCCAAGCCATGGGCACGAAGAAGAAAAGGATGACGAAGACGAACGGCACGAACATCGGTGCCTGGGTAGCCCAGGTCACAAACCGCTTCCGGAGCCCGCCAGAATCGTCAGTCTGTGGCAATGATGGCGTTGATGACATTGATCCTCACCTTGTCCCCCGGATTCAAAACATCGGCGTTCGATCGTTCCTGCAGAAAGATCGGCGCTTCTGGATCATGATCGAGCGTAATCCCGTACCGGATCGCGGATCCCTCATAGATTACGTCTCCAACCGTGCCTTCGAGCTGGTTTGCAGCCAGTTGATTGCCCGGCCGCTCAAGCACGAGCCATTCGGGTCGAACGATGACGGTGACCTTCTCGCCGGCAGTTTTCGCCGATGGGGCATATGCGCCGACGACGGCGCCATTGCCGAGCTTCACCTGGGCCTTGCCGTCCTGAGCGTTCTGCACGAGCTCACCTGCCATGAAATTGGCGCTTCCGAGGAAGCCGGCGACAAAGCGGTTCGCGGGACGCTCGTAGACCGTCCGCGGATCGGCGATCTGCTGTATCCGTCCCGATTGCATGACGACAACCTGGTCCGACATGGACAGCGCCTCTTCCTGATCGTGGGTAACGAACAGCATCGTCACACCGAGAGACCGCTGGAGCCGCTTCAACTCGATACGAAGTTCTTCGCGCAATCGGCGATCGAGATTGGATAGAGGCTCGTCGAGAATGATCACCTCGGGATCGATCGCCAGCGCGCGCGCCATGGCGACTCGTTGCTGTTGCCCGCCACTCAGTTCCCGGGGATAGCGATCCTTCAAGCCCGTCAGTTGCACCATGCCAAGCGCCCGGTCCACACGGCGGGCGATCTCTTCACGGGGTAGCTTGCGAATACGCAGACCGAAGCCGAGGATCTCGGCCACGGTCATATGAGGCCAGAGAGCATAGTTCTGGAAAACAACGCCGATGTTGCGCTTGTAGGGAGGGAGGTGGGTCACGTCCCTCCCCCGGATCGATATGTGACCGCTATCGGGGGTAATAAACCCCCCGATAGCGCGCAGCGTCGTTGTCTTGCCACAGCCGCTCGGGCCAAGAACGGTGATGAACTCACCGCTCTTCACACGAAGCGAGACGTCATCGAGGACGTTGATCGCGCCATACCGCTTGCGGCAATGCGACAGCTCAATATCAAATTGCTCAGCCATTATCGTTGAATTTCCCGTTCCCAGCGCTGCTGCCACTTATCGTAGACGGAAACGATGTACTTCCAATCGGCGCTTTGAAGATTGTTCACATTCTCAGGTGTGATCATCATTTTCGCCTGCACTTCCGGTGGCAGTTTGGTTTCCTTGTTGGTTGGAAAATAGCCTAGCTTCTGCGCCATGATGAGGCCGGCTTCCGGGCTCAGCAGTGTGTTCACCAGCTTCTGCGCGAGATCTGCGTTCGGGCGACCTGCAACGACGCTGAGCGTCGATGACAGCGCGAAGAAGCCCTCCTTGGGAATGGCGCCCTGTATTTTGGTGCCTTCCGCGTCTCGCGCCCAGGCAATTCGACCATCGGTCCACATGCTCATGGAGATCTGGCCGTTTCGATAGAGTTCGAGATGGTTGGCGTGGGACTCGACCCAGACGTCGACGTTCCGAGCGATCTTCGCCATCTCGGCAAAGCCGGCATCAGGATGACGTTCATCCCCGCCCGCCTCTTTCGCAAAGAGGGTGATAAGATCGATATTTTCCGGCCGGAACCCGCGCAGGGCAATGCGTCCCCTATACTCCGGTTTTGCGAGATCGTGCCAGGATTGCGGTGCCTTCACCTCGGCAGGATTGTAGGCGATCACATATGCCCCAAAGTTTGCCGCGACAACCGCGTCAGAGTAGATCGCCTTTGGATAGAGGTTCTTCAGGTTGGAGGCCAGATTAGGATCCAGCGGGGCGAATGCCTTCTCCGCTTCCATCCGCAGGGCGAAGACCGGATCGGACACGATCACGTCAATTTCCTTGTTGCGAACACGGGCGATGTTGTTCGCACCCGATCCGGCAACGATCGTGACCTTGACGCCGTTTTCGCGCTCGAATGATTTGACGCTTGCAGCCATCGCCTCGTCATAGGCGCCACCAAAGCCGCTGAGGATAAGCTCCTTTTGTTGGGCCAGGGCGACTGAGCTAAGCGCGCAGGCTGCTATCATTATCACGCTACCGGTGATGGCTTTCCGAAATTGCCGTTTCATGGATATGCTTCCCTCTGGTTCGAGTTTGTTCTGTCAGGACGAAACTAACCGTTTCGCGTCCGGCACTACGCCAGAACGCGGGCACACAATTGATTTCCAACTTCAGGAACGGCCCCCTTGTTTTCGGGGGCCATCGTCCGCGGCCGTGGGCCTAGTTACCCGCGCCAAAGCCCCTTGAGGCCCCGGCCCCAAAACCTTCCAGCGGCATCGCTAACCCAGCGGACAGTCAACCGGGGACACAGCCCGAAGGCTGGCGAATTGGCAGGCACTTTCCCATCACGCTTCGCACTGTCCGGAGCGTCACTGATAGATCTGAATTCAAACCAGAAAGCCATTGCGCCGTTCTCCTCTACCCGCATTTTGCTGCGGTTTGTATATACATATTATTAAAAAGGCATAATCAATCAAGTCACATTTTTCGCTACTTTGCATGAGGCGACCCGACTCGCGGGCCGCCTGATTTCGTCCAGCTTACGCGAGCTCGACTTTCAGCATGATGGGCGTTTTGTCGCCGAAGTTGCTTTCGAGGACTGCGCGGCCGACCTTGTAGATGTCGTCGGCATATTCAGGCAGGATTTCACCGAGAACTGGCGTCGCGATGTCTTCGGTGACCTCGCCATACTGGACGATGATCTTGTTGCCTGTGCCCTGCGAATAGCGAATGCGGCCGACCGGCGCATCGCACTGGCGTTCCTTGACGTTTACCTTCGCGGTGCTGACGACAGGCGCCCAGGCGTACATGGATTCACCGCTGACGACCGCATGGTCCTGAACGACGGTAAATGGCAGTGCCGCGATGACGTCATCGCAGAGCTCCGGGTTTTCCTTACTTGCGAGATAGGCGATGACGCTGATATCCAGCGGCTCCCACGTAAGGCGAACCTTCTGGCCGTCCGCGATTTTCACGCGGCGCGACGGGTCTGCGAGAGCCGCGATGGAGCCCTCGGGTGTCTCATAGGTGAGATGCTTGCCGATGCTCCAGGGGAAGTAGTGGAAGGACCATGCGGCAAGCCGGTTGAGATAACCGAGAAACGCCTTCACGGCTTCGACCGCCTCTTCGCGGCTGGAGGCCGTCGGAAGAAACTTGGTGATAGCTTCCGCAAAGGCGCCCATCTCCTGCAGACCGCTGTAACGCAGGTAGTTGCTGTAGGCGTAGTCGAAGCGATGTACGAGTGCGCAGGCCTGCTCAAGGGTGAACCGCATGTCCTGGAACGTCAGCAGAAGCGGATACCACGTATACATAGATTGGTCGCGAAGCATGCCGTTCACGAAATCCAGGTTAGTGAAATACTGGTTGTTCGTGCCGACCGCAAAGGTCCCGGTGCGGATATCGTAAAGTTCCTTCGGCTCCGTGCTTTCATAAGCAGCCGTTTTCTCCTTCACCGCCTTAACGACGTCACTCAAGCTCTCATACGACATTTGACAGATTCCAATCTTTGACCGTGCGGCGATGGGCCGCGCGAGGAACAGCATATTCAACAAGAGTAATTTGTATAGACCATAGCTGGCTTTTGTTTGAGAAATTGCCCTCGGCTCGCGCCATCGCGAGAGCATAGCGCGAACTGTTCCCGTTAAAGTGGCACATTGGCCGACTGAAATTGGGCCGAACAGGGTCGGATCCTCTGGGGCGCTCAAAGAATCGGTTTGCGGGAAAAGCTGAGATTGAGTGAAAAACCAGACAAAATGACCATTTTGTCTGGTAAAAAACCTGAGGTTTGATGTATTTTCTTGGAGATTCCAGCTTGCGGAGAGCAATATGTTCCCGGATGGTATATACCTATTCGGGCTAATGGTCTTGTTTGGCCTGAACAATTGCCAAGTATGGGGACATAAATGGGCAGGTTGGTTGATATCACATGGCCAGAACTCGACGTCGTCGTCGTGGCCGAACTCGCGGACGAGGAGAATCCGGAACTTTGCGAGGAGTTCTGGCGGGATCTTCCCTTCAAGGTGATGCAGGCGCATCCGGTGGTGTCAGGAGAGTCGCTTTACGCGTGGACGCCAACGATTAGCACGGCGCCGGTTCGCTTGCGCCGCCGCATCGTCGATTGCGCGGTCGGCGACCTTCGATATTCCCAGGCTACCGGCAACAAGTTCTCGATCCAATATGGCCCGGGACTCGAGCCGCTCGCCCAGCCGGTCCTGGGAAAAGTCCTTCCGGAATACCACCATTTGCTGCAGGGTGTCGGGAAGGCGATCTGGACAAATCTGTTCTTCGCGAAGGAGCAGATTTTCGTTGAGGTGAAGCCGCACGATCCGACGCAAGCCTTCAAAGGCGAGGGCCGTTTTTCAAATCTCACGGGCGTCGCCGCGGAGTTCTACGCCGAAGCGAAAAGAATTCAGACGGTCGAGCCCGAGGATTTGCGCCGTATACGGACCGGCGCGATCGGCGACACGGGTACCTATGGGCAGTATTTTACGGCCTGGGACTTCGCCAACGGCATGCTTCGCGACTACATCATGTACACAGCCTATCCCCTCCTGAAACTGATCGATACGCTCTCCCACGACGATTTCGTGGCGTCGGTCGAGGCGTTCGATCCCGCCTATTCCGAGTATCTTGGCTATTCCGGCCTGAACACGCTTCTCGATTTTTCGAACAAGCTGCGGTCCGCCATCCGCGAGACGGATGACAAGGAAGAGCTCCGCACGATTCTGCGAACCTTCATTATGTATGGCAACCGCCTGTGCGCCTGGTCATACCACTACTTCCCCTGGTATCTGGGAATGTTCTACGGCCGGGCGGTGAACGGTCAGGAATTTCCCGGCCGCTTCAATCCGGTTAAGCCCGCATAATCAATCCTATAACGTGTGGCCTCGTGTCATGGGCGGCCTTCCTCGTGAGGGCCGCCCATGATGTTTGCACAGAGAGCACTTTACATCTGCTGGATTTCATATGGTATATACAAATATAGGACATATCGCGAATATGTCTGCCAAACTCTCACGCTTCTAAGGTATCGATATGTCCAACATGCTTGTTCCCGGAAAAGTCTCGCTCGAAACATTGGCAGCCGTCTACGAAGGTTCGTTGATCCCGAAGTTGGACGAGAAGGCGTTGAAGAGGGTGCAAGCTTCGGCCGACAAGGTCGCTGCGATCGCAGGCGGCGAGAAGGCGCACTATGGGATCAACACCGGTTTCGGGAAGCTCGCGAGCGTGCGCATCCCGGCTGCCGACGTCGAGACCTTGCAGCGGAATCTGATCCTTTCCCACTGCTGCGGTGTTGGTGCTCCCCTTGCCGATGGTATCGTTCGGCTCATCATGACGCTTAAGCTGATCTCACTTGGACGGGGTGCTTCGGGCGTCAGGCCGCAGGTCATCGATGTTCTTGCTGCCATGCTGGAGAAGAACGTGCTCCCAATTATTCCCGAAAAGGGATCCGTTGGGGCGTCGGGCGACCTTGCTCCGCTTGCCCATATGACCGCGGCCTTGATCGGCGAGGGCGAGGCGAAATTCGACGACAAGGTCTTGCCGGCCAAAGATGCGTTGGCGAAGGCTGGAATCACTCCGATTACCCTGAAGGCCAAGGAAGGCCTGGCAATGATTAACGGTACGCAGGCGTCAACAGCGCTTGCATTAGCCGGACTCTTCCGCGCCCACCGCGCACTGGTTTCGTCACTGGTCTCCGGTGCGCTCTCGACCGACGCCGCGATGGGGTCAACTTCGCCCTTCCACCCAGAGGTTCATTCCCTTCGTGGTCATCAGGGCCAGATCGATGCCGCGCATGCGTTGCGCGCACTGATGGACGGCTCCCAGATTCGGGCGAGCCACGAAGAAGCTGATGAGCGTGTCCAGGACCCCTACTGCCTTCGCTGCCAGCCTCAGGTCGTCGGCGCGTGCCTCGATCTCTTGCGCCAGGCCGCCCATACGTTGATCGTCGAAGCAAATGCGGCCACGGACAATCCGCTCGTGCTCTCCGATGGCACGATCGTCTCTGGCGGCAACTTCCATGCGGAGCCTGTCGCGTTCGCGGCAGACCAGATCGCTATCGCCATCTGCGAGATCGGTGCGATCGCCCAACGGCGCATCGCCCTCTTGGTCGATCCGGTTCTGAGCTACGGCCTACCCGCGTTTCTGACCCCCAAGCCTGGCCTGAATTCCGGTTTCATGATTGCTGAGGTCACATCGGCTGCGCTAATGTCGGAAAACAAGCAGATGTCCCACCCTGCCTCGGTCGACTCCACGCCGACTTCGGCAAACCAGGAGGACCACGTCTCCATGGCGTGCCATGGTGCCCGTCGTCTCCTTCAGATGACAGAGAACCTGTTCTCCATCGTCGGTATCGAAGCCATCAGTGCAGCCCAGGGCATCGATTTGCGCGCTCCGCTTACCTCCAGTCCGGCGCTTGATGCCGTTCGCAAGGCTGTGCGCAACGAAATACCGAAGCTCGACGACGACCGTTATATGGCTGGCGACCTCAAGCGCGCGACCGGGCTTGTTGCCAGCGGTCGTTTGATCGCCCCGTTGACCGAGGGTACCCTCCCGGCGCTCTGATCGGTTCGGCGGCGGTAACGACATTCATTGCCGCCGCCCACTTCCGAGATCTTATCAGACGATGCATCCACATACCCTTGGTGATAACCAGGCGCCCCTTTGATGTACGGGCAATTCGCGATATGATATATACCAATCAGAAGTTTTTCATATGATGAGAGGTGCGATTATGAGTGGTTCCCATATTTCAGAGGCAGCGTCGTCAGCTCATGGATGATATTGCGACGGAAAAGCATCCTTCGTCTCGTTACGCGGAGATCCAGCGCGACATCGAGAGCAAGATAACGACCGGCGAATGGGGGCCAGGCACTCGCATTCCTCCGGAACGCGAATTGGTCGATATCTATAACTGTTCGCGGATGACGGTAAATAAGGCTTTGTCGAGCTTAGCCGCCTCGGGAATGATTTCTCGAAAGCGCCGATCTGGCTCCTTTGTGGCACCGCCGCGGATCGAAGAACCGTTGATGCACATTCAGGACATTCGCGCAGAGGTATTGGCGATCGATCGGACGTATTCGTTCGAGATCACTGACCGCAGCATTCGGAAAGCGACTGACGCTCTCGATGCACGTCATGTCGGCGTTCCTGTGGGAACCCGTCTCTTGACTCTTGAGGTCATGCATTACGCCGACAATCTCCCGTTCACGATCGAGTCCCGCCAGATCAACCTTGACGCAGTCCCGCAAGTGGAGAGGCTTCAGTTCAAGGACGAGCCTCCGGGCAGTTGGCTGCTCCACAATATTCCATTCACAGAGGGAGAACATTCGATACGAGCAGTGTCCGCGGACGCGATCCTTGCCAGGAGGCTACAAGTGGTCGAGCGCACTGCATGTATCTCCATCGCGCGAAGGACATGGTTGGACGGGGAACTCATTACGTTTGTTCGGCTCATTTATCCGGGCGACCGCCATCGGTTCGTCGTGCGTTTCAAGCCGTCAACGTCACCAGGTGCTTCCTAAGCCGTATCGAAAGTGAAGCATCAAAGACAGGCCCACGAGCCGCCGGAGTTTCTTCGGCGACTTCGTGCTTCGACAGCAACGGTGTCGCTTTGCCCCTCAAGGCGAGATCAGGAACTCAACACCATCAATGGCAATCCTTTGCCGCTCGATGTGAGATTGTGCCTCTAAACTCGAGGCTCTTTCCCCTTAATGTTGAGACAGCGTTGACAGGGGCGTGCGGCTGGCTGCGATGGCGATGGAACGGGACCTGACAGAATTCGCCAAGGCCGCCTTGCTCCGGAGCTGTCACAAGCAAGCCCGGTTGCGCGCCACCGTCGATTGGATCGCGTGCCGGATCCAGCACCGCGGTCCCGGGCAGGGATCAAAGAGCAGCGAACAAACTTGATCGGCATCTCGCCTTTAAGGGCAAAGACTGTCGCTTTTCGACACCCAACGCGACGAATCTCAAAATTAAAGGCAATGTGACATTAGGCATGGTGTTTCTCTCGGGATTGATAGGGCCGCTTTCCGAGCGAACTCCACGACCTCGTCCGGCCGCGGTGCCGCGGCAACGGGCGCTCCGCCGATGATGGCCCTCCGGGCAGCGCCGGATCGAACGCGAGTGGGTCCACTCTCTGGCCGGGATAAAGGGCCTGGATGCCGGCCGCAACGATCGTGTCGCCCGGATCGAGACCGCCGGCGAGAACGACCCGGTGCGGGTCGTAGCGGAGAATCTCCACGGGCCGCTGGGAGACCGTCTTCCCGGTCAAATCGACGATCCAAACCGCCGGCAGGTCTCCATCCATGGTGAGGGCGCTGGCCGGAATCGACATGACCGATTTCTGCGCCAACTCGACCAGCCCATTCACGGTCGAGCCGAGGCGGAGCGCCTCGGGCGGCGCTTCGAGCCCGACGCGGACGCGAAACGTGCGGGTCACGGCGTCCGCCTGCGAGGCGACCTCGCGAATCCGGCCTTGCGCCGTGACGGCGGGATCGTCCGCGAGAGCGATCCGGACCGGCAGGTCGGAGCGGCCGCGCTCGAGCAGGCGCGCGGGGACATCGAACACCGCGTCGCGCCCTTCGCCTCCGGCCAGCCGAAGCACGGACTGGCCGGCCTGCACGACCTCTCCCGGCTCAACCGCGCGCGACGTAACGACGCCCGAGGTCCGTGCACGCAGCTCGGTGAAGCCCATCCGGTCGCGAGCGATCTCCAGTCGCGCCTCCGCGTCCTCGACACCGGCCTGGGCGGTTTCGTAGGACGCCTTGGCCTTATCGAACAGGGGCCGCGTCGTGAACCCTTGAGCGAGAAGGCTTTCCTGCCGCTCGAAGGCGTTGGCGGCCCGCGCCAGTTCCCCTCGGGCGGCATCGAGCGCGGCCTTGGCCGCCGTGAGGGCACTCTCCTCGGCGGCCGGATCGAGCCGTGCAAGCACTTGGCCCGGTTCGACCCGATCGCCCACATTGACGCTCCGCTCGACGACCCGGCCGCCGATCCGGAACGCGAGATCGATGTCCTTCTCGGCCTGGATGTCTCCGGTGAGCCGCACCGTCTCGCTGCGGAGCCCAGGCTCGACCGTCGTGACCCTCACGGGCCGTGCCACGGCGGGCGGCTTCTCGCTGCCGCAGGCGCCGAGCGTGAGGATCAGGAGGGCGAGCAGGGTAGGGTGCAGAAACGTCATGGCTGACGTCCCTCCACTGCTGCCAGGACCGGTGGCGTCGCCGTGGGCGTTTCCTGCGGGCCGCGGTCGTACGCCGCCACGTAGAGGGCCGGCAGGAAGACCAGGGTGAGAACCGTGCCGACGAGCAATCCGCCCATGATGGCAAAGGCCATGGGACCCCAGAACACCGTCCAGGCAATCGGGATCATGCCGAGTACGGTCGACATGGCCGTCAGCATGATGGGGCGGAAGCGGACCGTGCTGGCATCGATGGCCGCATTCCGCACGGACTTGCCGCTGGCGCGCTCGTATTCGATTTGCCCCACGAGGATCAGGGCGTTCTTCGTGATAATGCCAATCAGGGCGAGGATGCCTAACAGGGCCACGAAGCCCAGGGGCTTGGCGCTGAGGAGCAATGCGCCGACCACCCCGATGAGGCCGAGCGGCGCGACGCTGAGCACGATGGCCAATCGCCCGAAACTCCTTAGCTGCGCCATCAGGACGGTGAGCATGATGAGGATCATCACCGGGACGACGGCCAGGACCGAGCCCTGCGACTTGGCGCTTTCCTCCACGGTGCCGCCGACGTCGATGGTGTATCCGGGCGGTAGCGTCTTGCGGATCCCCTCGATCGAGGCGGCGAGGTCCGAGACCGCCGATTCGGCGAGAACCCCGGGCGCAACGTCGGCCTCCACGGTCAGGGTCGGCACGCGGTCGCGCCGCCAGACCAGCGGAGCCGATTGCTCATACGCGAAGGTGACGAACTGCGAGAGCGGAACGGAGCGGCCGCTGGGGAGCGCGACCTGCATGCTGCGCAAGGCGTCGAGAGAAAGACGCTCCTCGTCGCGGGCGCGGAGCACGACGTCGATCAGGTAGATGTCGTCGCGGACCTGGGTGACCCTCGCGCCGGACACCACGGTGCCGAGCACGGCCGCGATCTGCTGCGAACTGAGCCCGAGCCTCCGGGCCTCGTCCTGATCCACTTGCAGATGAACCTGACGCGATGGCTCGATCCAGTCGAAGCCGACCTGTCCGGTTTTCGGGCTCGCCGAGACGGCGCGGGCTACCTGGAGGGCGATGGTGCGCAGCGGCACGAGATCCGGCCCGCTCACGCGGTACTGGATCGGCCAACCGACTGGTGGCCCCAGTTCGAGCGGGGAAACGCGCGAGACGACGCCCGGAAAGTCGCGCGCCAGCAGGGTCTCGAGTCTCGCCTGGAGGCGCTCGCGGGCGGTCAGGTCCTTCGCGACGATCACGCCCTGGCTGAAGAAGTCGTTCGGCAGTTGGGCGTTGAGCGGGAGATAGAAGCGGATTGCACCGCGCCCGACATAGATGCTCCAGCGCGCCACGTCGGGATCCTTGGCGAGGACGGCGTCGAGTTGGCTGACGACGGCCTCGCTGGCATGGATCGAGGCGTTCTGCGGCAGCTTCAGGTCGACAAGTAGTTCCGGCCGGTCGGACGCGGGAAAGAACTGGCGCGGCACCAAGGGAAGTGCCAGCAGGGACAGCACGAACAGGCCCAGGGTCGCCGCGATGGTGATCCAGCGTGCCGCGATGCCCTTCGACAGCATCCACCGGAAGGTCCTGGCCATCCTGCCGGGCGGGGCGGCATCCGCGTGCCCGGCCGGCGACTTCAGGATCGCGACGCCGAGGACCGGCGAGAACACGACCGCGACGAACCAGGACACGACGAGCGCGATGCTCACGACGGCAAAGAGCGAGAACGTGTATTCTCCGGCGGAACTCGCCGCAAAGCCGATGGGGACGAATCCGGCGATCGTCACGAACGTGCCGGCCAGCATCGCCATGGAATAATGCCGAAAGGCATAGGTGGCCGCGCTCCGCTTGTCGTCGCCGGCCGCCAGCCGCGTGACCATCGCGTCCGTGGTGGTCATGGCATCGTCGACCAGCAGGGCGAGCGCGATGATCAGCGCCCCCAGGGACACGCGCTGCATGTCGATATGGGCCACCATCATGAGGGCGAAGACGACCGCGAGCGTGAGCGGGATCGACAGCGCGACGACCAGACCTGCGCGGACGCCGAGGCTGATGAAGCTCACGGCCAGGATGATCGCCACCGACTGCCAGAGCGAGGACATGAAGTCCGCGATGGCAAGATCGACCGTGACTGCCTGGTCGGCCACGAGCCACGGCTCGATGCCCACCGGCAGGTCGGCCGTGATCGCCGCCATGGTGGCCTTGAGATTCCGGCCGAGCGCGAGAATGTCGCCGCCATCCCGCATGGCAATGCCGAGGCCGATCGCCTCCTGGCCGTTCACCCGGAACATGGGTTGCGGGGGATCCGCGTAGCCGCGGCGGATGGTGGCGATGTCGGCGAGCCGCAGCATGCGGTCGCCGACCGGGAAGTTGATCCGCGCCAGATCCGCCTCCGAGCCGAACGCGCCCGAGACCCGCAGCGACACGTTCTCCTCGTCGGTCCGGATCGTTCCGGCCGGGCGAATGGCGTTCTGCGCCCGGATGGCCTCGATGAGGGCGGAGCGGTCGATCCCGAGGTTGGCCAGCTCCTTGACCGAGAACTCGACGAAGATCCGCTCGTCCTGCGCGCCGATGATCTCGATCTTCGACACGTCGGGAACGAGGAGCAGGCGGGACCGGATGGCCTCGACGCGGTCGCGCAGTTCGCGGTGCGTGAAACCGTCCGCGGTGAAGCCGTAAATGATGCCGAAGGTATCGCCGAAGCGGTCGTTGAAGAAGGGCCCGACCACGCCGGTCGGCAGGGTCCGGACCATGTCGGACACCAGGTTGCGGACCTGGAACCAGCGCTCCTGGACGTTGCGGGCCGGCGTCGCATCCTTCAGGTTCACGAAAATCGTGGTCTGGTCGGGCACGGTGTAGCTGCGCACGAAATCGAGATCCGGCACCTCCTCGAGCTGCCGCTCCAGCCGCTCGGTGACCTGCTTGACGGTGTCGTCCAGGGTCGCGCCCGGCCAAGCGGCGGAAACCACCATCGTCTTGATCACGAAGGCAGGATCCTCCGCACGCCCAAGCCGCTGATAGGAGAGCACGCCGGCGACCACCGCGACGATCATCAGGTAGACCACCACCGAACGCTGCCTCAGCGCCCAATAGGAGAGGTTGAACCGCATTATGATTCCCTCCCGATCAACCGGACCTTCTGGCCCTCGCGCAGTTGTCCCGCGCCAGCGGTCACCACGATGTCGCCGACCACCAATCCGCGCCCGACCGCAGCCGTCGCAGCATTGCGCCGGAGAATTTGGAGGGGCCGGAAGGACACCGTGCCCTTCTCCGGATCGGCGACCCACGCGCCGGTCGTGCCGTTGCGGTCGGTGAGCGCGGTGGCCGGGATGGCCAGACTGTCGTCCGCGGCACCTGCGACGCTGAGCGTGACCGACGTTCCGATCAGGAAGGTCGGCGGGGGATCAGCCAGCCCGACGCTGATCGTGAAGGTGCGGGTCACGGGATCGGCCTCGGGCGACACCTCGCGGACCCGTCCGACGGCCCGGTGCGTGTTGTCGCTGCCGCCCGTCACGAGGATGTCCGCATCGGGATCCAAGGCGGCGAGCTGCTCCGCCGGTACTTCGAAAACCGCATCGCGGCCCTCGCGCCGCGCCAGGCGAACCACCGGCTGACCGGGGGCAACCACCTCGCCGGGCTCCGCGGAGACCGCCGTCACGTTTCCCGGGGCGTCCGCCTCGAGAATGGTGAAGCCGACGAGATCCTCGGCGATCCGTAGCTGCGCGAGTGCGGCCTCGACCCGCGCGGCGGCGGCCCGACGCGCCTGCTCGGCAGTCTCGAAATCCGCCCGGGTGGCGACGCCGCGATCACGAAGGTGGGACTGACGCTGGAGCTGACCGTCCGCGCGGCGCAACGCACCTTCGGCATCGGCGAGCGCCGCGCGGGCCGAGCGTAGGGCGTTCAACTCGTTCTCGGGGTCAAGCCGGGCGATGACCTGGCCCTGTTTCACATCCATGCCCACATCCACCGGCCGCTCGGCCACACGGCCGCCGATACGGAAGGCCAAGGTCGGATGGTCCTGCGCGGCGATGCGCCCGGAGAAGGTCTGCGGCGTGGCTTTCACGCCCGGCTGGACGGAGATCGTGCGCACCGGACGGATAGGTTCTGCCTCTTCCGGGGCCTCGGCGCCGCAGCCGGCGCAGAGGAGCACCAGGGTCATGGCGGTCCAAGCCGTGCCGCGGCGCGCCGTCATGACGGCCCCTTCACCTTGGCCTTCAAGAGTCCGACCGCGATCATGATGTAGCCGAGGCCGCCAAGCGCGAGGGCGACCCCGGCCATCGCGCCGGGAGCCTCGACTGCCGCATAGGGAAAACGAACGACCAACGCGGCCCCGATGAGGATCGTGGCCAGGCTGGCGCCGAGAAGCCAGCTCCAGCCTGCGGCTGGCCTCGTGCGAACGGCGACCCCCATCTGAGTGACGCCCTGCACGAAAAGGACGATTGCGATCAGGAGCGCAATCGCGGCGGCGCCCTTCATCGGGGTCAAGACAATGAAAATCCCGCCGACGACCTCAACGGCGCCCAGCACCATCTGCCAGCTAAATCCCGCCCAGTGCCTGACGCGCATCGCCTGGAGCATCGTGGCGGCGCCGGCGAAGGTCAGGGTCGAGCCCAGGATCGTGCTCGCGGCCACGGTCGAGTAGTGTGGCGCAAGCATCGCCGCGACCCCGCACACGACAAGCAGGACTCCGAGGACCAGGAACTCCATCCAGCGGGAACTCCGACCATCCGTTGCCGAGTGAGTTTCCAAGATGCCTCACCTCGCTTGCTGCCATGACGCCACTCGTTTCCGTTTCAGGAGCGCGCCCTCAAGGCACCCGACCTTTGGCGCAAAACGCTGCATGGACGCACTGAGTGTCATCGTTCTCTTTCGGACGCGGTCATCCCTGAATCCCAGGTGTATCGCCATAGCACTTGCCGGTTCCGTCTACTGACCTCGAAGATCGATTGCCGTTTCACTCGGCGTCGCAATGATGGTTCCGGATGCCGGCAGTCAGCGCCTGAGATTGCCATGCGGGGCAGCCCCGGCACGGAAGCGAAAGCTGTCTCATCGCGTTTTCGAGAGTGCTAACCTTGCATATGGCACCAAGGTTTGCTTGACAGATAAGGACAATGGCTGAGCATTTGCGGACTTCCTCCAAGGTTCCCAGTTCCGCGGGATCGAGCCGGGACGCCAGTGCAGTCGAGCCAAACGGGTTGACGAACATGACCGTGATCTGCTGCCGTTGCGCCTGCTCCTCCGGAGCTATAGGTGGCCGACGAGAGGACAGTTGCGGGGCTGGTGCCGTTTGCGGCTGTCGCCTTACCCCTACAGGCGAGATGAGGACCTCAACACCATCACTGGCAATCCTTTGCCGCTCAATGTGAGATTTTGCCTCTAAAAGCGAGATTTTTTCCTCTAAAAGTGAGACAGCGTTGACAGAGGTGTGCGGCTGGCTGCGATGGGGATGGAACGGGACCTGACAGAGGTCGCCAAGGTCGCCTTGCTCCCGACCTCTCACCAGCAAGCCCGTTTGCTTGGCACCGTCGATCGGATCGCGCCGGATCCGGCACCGCGGTCCCGGGCAGGGATCAAAGAGCAGCGAACAAACTTGATCGGTATCTCGCCATTAAGGGCAAAGACTGTCGCCTTTCGACACCCACCGCGACGAATCTCAAAGTTAAAGGCAAAGTGACAGCAACTTGTTCCAGGCAGAGCAACTCGCAGACGCGCCCGGAAGGAGAGCATAAGGAAATGTGGGGCAGCGATGTCTCTTGCGATAGTGTACCGCCACCGATCAGGCTTGCCGCAACCTTCTGAAGGGCCTCCCGCACCGGTTGCCCCACAGAACCTCATGCTCCCACGGCTCGGGCATGCCATCCGTCTGATCCCGCCCGCTTATGTGAAGCCCTTCGTCAAGCGCCAGAAGAACGACGCAGCCGATGCCGAAGCGATCTGCGAGGCAGCTCAGCGCCCGACCATACGTTTCGTGGCGAGCTATGGTGACGACGCATTCAATTCAGTCACCATGCGGTGGGCCGTCCGAGGGCACTGTTGCATTAACCTGAAGTGGGCATAACGAACCCAGTCGAACGGAACACTCAGGCCGCAATACTGAAGAGCTGGTTCACCAGACGGATTTCACCTGTCGTGCCGGGTTGTGCCAGGATGCCCAGCCGGACTCCATTAGCCCGTCCAGACCTCGTTCAGCAGCTTTCGGCCCGAACGGCTGACCGGCAACACCGTGTCGTCATTGATGCGGACGCCGCCCCGGCAGCCACGCATCGACGCCTTTTCGGTGAGCTGGTGCGATACCCAATGCGAGCGATGGACACGCACGCCAGCCTCCTCGCCGAGCGCCGCAATCGCGGCCGCGAGATTCATCAGGATCAAGGCCTCGCCACGGTCGGTCCGTACCCTCACGTAATGGTCCTCGGCGCTCAGGGCGAGGATGGCGGCGTTGCGGATCCCGACCGGAAGCTTCGCGCGCAACGCGTGGTCGGAATTCGAACGCGGCTGCGGCGGCGCCTCGCATGCGGCGATCTGTGTACGGGATTGCCGGAGCAAGTTCCAGCCTAGACCTCCGATCGCGAGGTTGGACAGCAGCACCTGGGTGGTCAGCTCGGGATAGGTGACCTGCGAAAGCGCTCGAGGCACCGCCAAGCCCAAGGCCTCGAGAACGATCCAGCCGCCGGCCGGAGCCGTGATGACGCCAATCGCGAGCATCGCCCAAAACGGCAATGCGCCGCCGAACCAAAATCGCTGAACGATTTCGGAGAGCGCAAACACAACCGCGTAGATGGCAATGGCGACTCCGACGAAATGCAACAGGCGAAGCGGAAGCGTCATGCTGACATAGGTGCCGAACGCACCCGTTACGGCAAGCGCCGCCGCGACGACGAGCGGGAGCAAGATGGCGGCGGGCCTGCGCCACTGAAGCGATGTGGTCGCCGAAAGCATGCCGGGAATGGTCACTGGCGAATAAACCCTACCGTTCGCGAAATCGGGCTCGACCTGTTCGGCCGCCCTCACCTAGCAGGATAGCGGCTTACAAGAGGCGCATCCATGATATTCGCGATTCACAAGCGGCTCCGCTCGGCCGCCTTCCTGTTCTGCAGCACACCGATGGCGATGGGCCTGCTCTCCGGCGCGGCGAGAGCGGCCGAGGCAGGGTGGCGGCCCTACGAGGTCCCGCCCTCCATCACGAATCCTGAGAAGATCCCGGTCGCTCTGTACTACCCAACGCAGGCGCACACGCGCTCGATCATGGTGGGGTCGTTCACGGTCCACGCGACCCCCATGGCCGTACCGGAGGCAAAGACCAAAGGCCTCATCGTGGTCAGCCATGGGACCGGCGGTTCGGAATTTGGCCAAAGCAGCTTGGCCGAGGCCCTCGCGCGGGACGGCTATCTGGTGGCGGCACTGCGTCACCCGGGCGACAATTACCAAGACGGTTCGCTGTGGCAAAAGCCGCTCGGCGCCTACTTCACGGAACGTCCCCGTCAGGTTTCACGCCTGATCGACGCGCTGCTTACGGATCCCGAATGGAAGGACCGCATCGCGACGGATGCGAAAGGTCCACGGATCGGCGCCGCCGGGCACTCGGCCGGCGGCTACACCGTGGTTGCCTTGGCGGGAGGGCGGGTAGATCTATCCCGGATCGGCGCGCATTGCGCGAGGGACGCTGCGGAAGACCCGATCTCTTGCAGCATGCTCCGCGACATTCGTCAAATGCAGGCGCCACTTGTGCTCGAGTCGACCACCGATCCGCGTATCCGTGCGATCGTCGCCATGGCGCCTGTTGGCGTCATATTCACGGAGCAATCCTTGAAGGCCATCACCGTGCCGGCCCTGATCTACGCCGCGGAAAAGGACCGCTGGCTACCACCACGCTTTCATGCTTTATGGATCGGGCAGAACATTCCCGAAGCGGCTTATCGTGTCATCGCCAATGCCGGGCACTTCGCCTTCATGAACCCCGCCAGCGCCCCGATCCAGACATTGGATGGCGACATCAGCGCCAACCCGCCCGGCTTCGATCGCACGGAATTTCTGAAGCAACTCGACGAAGAAATCCCGGCATTCTTCGATCGAGCGCTCACGCTCGCACCGAATGTGTTCAATAGTAACGTATCACCATAATTCTTTTGTCTAGGGCCGATCGCCGATGACAAGCTCGTCAAGGTCAGGGTCGAGCTTCCGGCGTCGCTCCACCGCGATTTCATCGCCTATGCCGAAATCCTCGGTCGCGAAGCGGGACAGCATCCTGCCGATGCTCGGGTTCAGGTCCATTCCCATCACTCGCGTGATCCTTCGTGGCATCGCGATGGTACACTTGATGCGCAAACAGTAGGCGAAGTAGGGGTCAGAACAAGAGTTGTTCCCTTTGACACGACTAGATAGAACGGATCAGCAACTTTTCCGAGACGGCTTACGGACTGAGCACTCGACGCAGCGCAAGGTGATACTCACGTAGGTTGGGTACCCGTCTGAAACAATTGCTTTAACCCGCTTTCTCGAACGTGTCTGGACAACGACGCTGTCTCACGGACGACGCCTTTGGAGCAGTATCCTTCTCCATCCGTTGTTCGGCCCTGAATGGTAGGCCAAACACCAAAATCTAAGCTCTGTTCGGCCAATGCAGGGGGCTCCCGCTCGGTTTACGCCCCGCGTTCTTGCTACGTACTAAGTTACCGTGTGTGTGGATGGCTCCCGCGTTGGGTCTGGTCGGTATCGCTCCTGCAGCAGTTGTCGAGTGCAGTCGTGTGTCCGGCCTGTTCATGCAGTCCTTTGTGACTGCTGGCCTTGAAGGGTTTCGCCGGACCAAGCCCCCTATCGTTTAAGCGGGCTGTCACGCAGGCAATCCGCGCCATCTTGTTGGCCAAGGCTACCGCCACCACCTTCGGCGGCCGCCGGAGCAGCCCTGCGATCCAGGGCGGCGGATTGCTGCCCTCCCGCCTCAGATAGCGCAGCACCGATGTCGCGCCCAGGATCAGCAGCTGGCGTAGGTACTTGTTGCCCTGCTTGCTGATCCGTCCGAGCCGGGTCTTGCCGCCGGACGAGTTTTGCTTCGGCACCAGTCCGAGCCAGGCAGCAAAGTGACGCCCTGATCGAAACGTGCTTGGGTCGAGGATACTCGACGCCAGGGCCGAGGCGGTCACAAGACCAATACCCGGAATTGTCTCAAGCTGGTTGGAGAGATCATTGCTGTAGTGCCAGTGCGCCAGCTGCTTGTCGATCGTCCGCAGCCGCTCCTGAAGGTCGAACACGAGCCGGGCCAAGGTCTCCAGCACCACGCGGGCAAGATCGGGCAGGTCGAGCGGTTCGCCCCGAACCAGAGCGCCAACCATCTTCGTGACTGAAGAGACGCCAGCCCCGGTCGCGATCCCGAGTTCGGCCAAGTGAGCACGGATCGCATGCAGCAGCATGGTCCGTTGTTTGACCAGGAGAGCCCGGGACCGGTGCAGCATGGCGGCAGACTGCTGCTCGGGTGATTTTACCGGCACGAACCGCATGGTCGGACGGGTGACAGCCTCGCAGATCGCTTCCGCATCGGCCGCGTCGTTCTTCTGGCGCTTGACATACGGTTTCACATAGGCCGGCGGCATAAGCCTCACCTCATGGCCGAGGGCAGTGAGCTCGCGGGCCCAGTAGTGGGCGGTCGCGCAGGCTTCCATGCTGATCAGGCAGGGCGGCAGGCCTGCAAAGAACTTCACAAGCTGGGGGCGCCGGACCTGCCGGCGAATGACAACCCGGCCCTCGGCATCAACGGCATGGACCTGAAACACCGACTTGGCGAGGTCCAGGCCGACTGTTGTGATCTCTCCCACGATCTCTGCTCCCTCTCGTCCACCTTAAACGGGCTCATCTTGGCACCGTCGGGAGCGGGAGCCATCCACCCCATCGTTTGGGAACAGTTCTTGTTCCCACCCCTGGCAGGCCTGGCTCGATCTCAATCTCTATCCGCGTCTGCCGTGGCTCGGGCTGATCCTGGCCGCGGCCATCCTGCGGGCGAGGGGACTTACGCATCATCTGCTGCCGCTGGCCGCAGGGTTCAAGCAAGCCAAGTTCCGGCCGCAGGGGAGGGAAGGGGTACTGGAGAGGCTGCAGGGCTTCTGCACCGTGGTCGAAGAGGCCACTGCGCTCGGTGAGAAGGACCTTGACCGCCTGCTCCTGGCGCGTGAGCTGATGGACCGGGTGACGGCCAAGACCCGCTCCAACTTCAGGCTGCCGGAGCTGGTGAACCTGTTTCTCTCACGCCCTCTGGTCACCGTGCCGCTTGCCGCCAAGCTTTTGCAGGTCACGCCGAAGGCGGTCGACCTGATGCTGGCGCAGCGCGGCGGCGCAAGGCCACGGGAACTCACCGGCCGAACTCAATACAGAGCGTGGGGAATCGTCTAAGGGCCCTCAGGTGACAGCGTTGATTGCGGCCGCAGCGGGGGAGGGCAGGTCACAGAGTTGTTTCCGCGTCCATCTGAGGATGATCCCGATTTCCTTACGGCGGCCCCGCCCGAGCAGGAAGGCCGCATCCGGCTCCAGCAGGTGCGCGAGGCATTTCTGGGTCTTCCAGAGGAGCAACGGGCGGCGCGTGGGGTGGGAACAAGAGGGGAGGGCAGCCTGCACCGCCAACCAGCGTTCCTGGATGCCCTGACGGAGACCTTTGCGCCGGACTATGGTTTCGCGCCGACACTGCGAATCCCGGACTTCGAGGTGAAGTCCTACGCAGCCGCTCGCAATCAGGTGATGCCGATGACCGAGCATCGATCGCATAAGGGGCTCAATAGTCGAGCAGAGAACCCGCGCCTGCCGGTGCGCCGGCGAGAACGGGCAATGCAGGACTTCCGATCACCGGGAGGCCTGCAGCGGTTCGTCAGCATGATCTCGGCCGTCCGCAATCTCGTCCAACGTTGACGCCCCTACTGGCTTTTTCGCAGGTGATAGCCTTCAAGGTCAATGGTAGCATGAACCTGCTCCGCTTCAGACTCGGACTGGCACCGAATTGAGGCCGCGAAATAGATTGTCTGGATACTCTCTATGACCGGCTGATTGCGGCAGGCGAAGCGAAATATCGGTTTGCACGCCGATAAGGGAGCGGGCGTCTCCTTCGTCTCGATGGGGTACTGTCAACTTGATGCCGGATCACCAAAGTGGTCGCTGCGTATCCTCCAAGCCAGTTCAAATCAGCCCACGAGGGCAACACCGGTCGCATCGCGCCACGTGAGGAAGGCGCGATCGCGGGCGGCTCGGTACTCACTGGCGGAAAGGCGATGACGGTGGAGTTGGAAGGGGTTGTGGATCGGAGAATGAGTGGCGAGAAATTGCTGCGTTTGCCGGGCTGATTTGAACCGCCGCATGTGGCGCTCACGTCGTCGGCTGGGTTGGTGCGAGACTTCGCAGCGATTATTCAGGTATCGACTCTGCCGATGTTCGACAGACGGAAGGATCTCGCGTTTGGCCGCAGCATAGGAGGCGAGTTTGTCCGTGACGATCACCCTCGGCACGTAGCACAAGCCCTTCAGCAGCTTGCAGAAGAAACGCTTGGCGGCCTTCTTATTCCGGCGGCTCTGGACCAATACGTCGAGCACGTTTCCATGCTGGTCAACAGCCCGCCAGAGGTAGTGCAGTTTGCCGCGGATCCGGACGAACACCTCGTCCAGGAACCACTTGTCTCCCGGCCGTGGGCGGCTCCGTCTGAGGCTTTTGGCGTAGGTGCGTCCGAAGCGCAGACTTTTCCACTCGCGGATGGTCTCATAGCTGACCACAATGCCTCGCGCGGCCAGGATCAGCTCGACCTCACGCAGGCTCAGGCTGAAGCAGTGATACAACCAGACGGCCTGGTTGATGATCTCGGCCGGGAAGCGGTAGCCGCGGTACGGGTTGGACGTGGTGCTCATGCCCAGTCCCTGCCACAGGTCCCGAACGTTCGCCAACCTGACAGTACCTGCTGAGCGGTACTCCAGTGTCCAGGATTTACTGCACCGGAACCCTTCGTGTTATCGTGTAGGTGTGACCAGCGGCAACGCTATTCCAGAGCCCAGTTTTATTCGCCGCATCCTTGGCCTTTACGGTGATATCGTCGAAGTCAAATTCTCGGTGAACTACGCCAGGAATGGGGAGGCGGGGACCGCCCAAGTGACGGAAGGTTGGGCTGTCACCACCTGCGGTCATGTTGGTCACTGATTTGTCGACCCCTCCTTTTTCCCACGATAGCGTGCCTCCGGTCGGAAGGGCAGTCCGGCGGCCAGACGGGGGGATAGGCGGACCGCCGGACGCTCAATGATGGGGCATCACGGGAAGGACGGGATGCTGTCCGTCAGAGCAGGAAATCGGTGTCGGCGAAGGTGTGGTCGCCCAGCACCTTGATGGCGAAGTCGGCAACGCCGTCTCCGTTGGTGTCGCCAGAGATGTAGGTGTTGCCGTCCCCGGGGCGGTAGGTGTGGAGCTCGCCCGCAACATTATGGAAGCGTTCCCTTCCGATGAACTTGAAAGCCTGGTCTCCCTCGACGAGGGTATTGGCGTCCATGGGGAGAAATACGACCTTGTCGACCCCGTGCTCGAAATCCACGATCGTGTCGCCGCGGGCTTCCTCCGCCGTCTCGAACACGAACTTGTCGTTGCCGGGGCCGCCGATCAGCACGTCCTTGCCGCCCTTGCCGTTGATGATGTCGTTCAACGCGCCGCCATCAAGAATATTGCTTGCCGAGTTCCCCGTCAGCCGGTTGTGAAGGGAGTTGCCGATGCCGTTGATGCTATCTGTTCCCGTCAGCGTGAGATCCTCGATCATCTCGCCGGCCAGTGAATAGGTGACGGAGCTGTAAACCAAATCGTGGCCTTCCCCGGCCTTCTCGTACGCCCTATCGCCGGGATGGTCGACGTAGTAGACGTCCTCACCCGGGCCGCCATACATGGCATTCGCGCCGCCCTTGCCGTCGAGTACGTCAGATCCCCCGAACCCGTAGAGGGTGTCGTCGCCTTCCGTGCCGTTGAGCCTGTCGTTGCCGCTGGTGCCGTTGATAGTCCTTCCGGGAGTGGATACGGCGGCGGCAGTTACAGCCATCTCGGCGGTGTTCGCCGAAGCAGAGTACGGTGTCTCGGAAGCGGCATGGTAGCCGTCGGTCGCGCTTGCCTCGCTCTCGCTCCAGTTCTGCCGAGCGTGCCGGGCAGGAGCCATGAGGTCGCCCAGTATCGAGCCATTGCCACCCGTATGTGGGAAGGTGTCGGTCAGTTCCATCAACGCGCTCTGCACGTCCGGGCGATCCAGAAGTTTGCCGTCCATCGTTAGTGCCCCGATCCCGACATTCGCGCGGATCTGATTAACGAGGCGGAGGAAGTAGGACTCTGAGTCGGAAGGTGTAGCCATCATAAAGTTGCCCTTGCTTGGCCGAATCGCGTGCCGCTCGGTCGAACGGCAAGGCCGCGCTTGTATCGCCAATGTGGTCCGATTGTGTTTCCGTCGAGAATGCCTGTGGATCCGTCAGCGGTTGTTGTTGGATGGTCGCAGTCGAACGGCTCCCTCGTAGGTGGCTAGGGACACCCGGCCGCCGGCCGCTCAACCTCCTGGTGGCACCCGCGGCCCGCTGGTAGCGATGGGCAGACGCAATCGCCGGGAGACACCGCGATGGAACCCAGAAGGCCCATGGGCGATGTCACATTAAGTCGGGCATGAGAGCGAGACGTGTTGGGGAGCTGGCATGATCAAGTCTGTCAGCTACAAGCGCCATCGCTTTCCACCACAGATCATCGCTCATGCGGTTTGGTTGTACTTCCGGTTTCCTCTGAGCCTGCGCTTGGTCGAGGAGATGCTGCTCGAGCGCGGCATCGTTGTGTCCTATGAGACCGTACGGCGGTGGGCCTTGAAGTTTGGGCTGGACTACGCCCGTCGCCTCAGGCGCAAGACGCCAAGCCGCCATGACATCTGGTATCTCGACGAGGTCTTGGTGACGATTGCAGGCCAGAAGTACTGGCTGTGGCGGGCCGTCGACCAGGATGGCTATGTACTCGACGAGATTGTTCAGAGCCGGCGAGACACCAAGGCAGCCAAACGCTTGCTGAAACGCCTATTAAAGAAGCAAGGCTGTCTACCGCGTCGGATGATCACCGACAAGCTCGGCTCTTATGCCGCTGCTCGGCGCCAGACCATACCATCAGTCGACCACCGCTCGCACAAAGGGCTGAATAACCGAGCAGAGAATTCTCATCTCCCGTTGCGTCGACGGGAGCAGATGATGCAGAGCTTTCGATCGCCGGGAGGGCTACAGAGGTTCACCTCAGTGTTCTCCGCCGTCCGCAATCTCTTCGTTCCACCCCGCTCTCGCCGCTCTGCTCTTGCTACTCACCTTCACCGCCTCAATGCCATGGTGGGGTGGAAGTCTGCAGCCGGTGTTGTGGCATGAGCCCGTTAGGTGATCGAGTTTGCCTCAGTGCGGCCAGTGTGAGTTAATGTGACAACGCCCCTCCATGGCCACCGTGCAGGACGGTTGGCTGGCGAAGAACGTGAGAACCTGGTGCCGCCGCAGCTTCTTGCGGAACAGCACTGCTCCCGATGCATCGGCTCCGTGCACCTGAAAGACACTCTTCGCCAGATCCAAGCCGATTGTGCTAACCTCTCCCATGGACGCCTCCCTCAAGTGGTGTTTCAACACCTCCACTGTGGCACACCCAGGCCGTTGGGGGGCGTCCACCCCATCAGATCTTGTTCCGACCCCTGTACCGTGCCATCGACAGCCATGGCGACACCATCGAGTTTTGGTTCAGCGAACGTCACGATCTGATTACGGCGAAGCGATTCCTGCGCAAGGCTCTGAGACGGCATGGTCGGCCCGAACGGATCGTCATCGACGGCAGCCAAACCAATCGCGAGGTAATTCTGGTCTGCTTCACCAGACCCCCGGTCCATTGTTGGTGCGCGACCCTTTGGCATTGCCGTATCCGCCCATCAAGCCGGTCCAGCTTCCGCCCTGTCTGACCCGACCGTAGATTCTAGCGTATTGTGATCTCGACATTGCCTTCCCCCGAACCGGAGATGCCGTCAGCTGACGAGGACGAAGCCCTTTCTGAAGAGGCTTCGGTTTTGCCATATGGACTAAGGCTGCCAGCTGTCCATTCACCATCTGTAGTTCGCGGAGTGTGGCAGTGGCATCCTCCTTTTCCTGTCGCAGCGTGACATTGACCTCACCTAACTCGTTCAAGTGTGTTCCAAGATTAGCAATCTCGCCTCGAGCGGATTCCAGCTGCTGAGCCCCTAATGCACTTCGCTCCTTCTCGCGTTCAATTTCTTCTTGCTTCTTAGCAACAGCCTCGCTGAGACCGGAGAGCTTGTCCTGAAGAGAATTCAGCTGCTGAAGTGCGGCGTCGGCGCGCTGTTTCTCTTGAACGAGTGCATTCTCGATTTCAACTGTCTTGACTCTGTCCGTCTGCATAGCTGTCAGTTTCTGTTCCAGCGCCTTTCGTTCCTGAGTGACGAAATCGTATCGCTCCTTTTCCAGCGCCAGCACGGTCTCGAGTTCAAGGGCACTTCTCTTCAAAGCTGAAAGCTGCTGACGTGCGTCAAGCAACTCCACAAGAGCAGCTTCAGCCCGGCTTTTCTCACGCGCAGCCTCATCTTTGAGCGCGGCAACATCTGTCAGGCTTTCGGTCATGTCGGCGAGCTGCTTCTTGACCATCTCCAGATCGTGCATGGCCGAAGCAGTTCGACTCTTTTCCTGCTCAAGTGCCGCTTCAAGTTCGGCCGCTCTGGCCCTGCTTGTCTCCGGCGCAGTCGAATGCTCATCGGCGGCAGTCAGCTGCGGGGAATTTTCTTCGCGCCCTGGAAGCATCACGTCGGCACCGGTACTTCTGGCCTTTAGAGCTCCGTCCGCAGAATCGACGGACATATTCTGTCCGTTGGCTGCCATCTCCTGCAGCCGAGCGTGCAGCGCTGGATCGTCAAAATGGAGAAGTATCATGAATGCGAGGGTACCCATCTCGATGGTGGAAGAGAGAACCTCTTTCGCACGCGTTGGATTTCCCTCTCGAATCAACGTTCCGAGGCGTGCGACCAGCGCACCTCTTCCATCCGAGGTAATGGGCATCCGAAGTGCGGCAACCCAGTACGGCTGGAGATCTCCGGCTTGCGGCCCTCCTACTACGCGCTCCGCTGATAGCGTCGCACTCGAATGCGATGTCACCGGCGCGACTGCTGAGTCATATTCGGCCGGCGGCAAGCCCTCACCAGCGTCACTTCCCTCCGCAATGCTGGACCATGGCCCGATCACGATGCCTGCGGCTGCTACAGTGAGGACAAGGCCCGACCGCGTACGCCTGGCCTCCGGGTGCATCAGCACATGCCTGTAGCGGTTCGTCAAACATTGCCAAATGCTCTCGTTAGTCATGCGAGGTTCTCCTTAAGCAGTTGAGCTCGTTCGCATGTGAGGCTAATCGCTATCGGACGCTTCTTGGAGCGAGACGACGCGACATCGCGTTCATCAGGCTATTGCGCCAACAGGGGTGTGCAAGTGAGCATATGGTGATAAAGGTTCCCTGTGTGAGTAGAAGGACCTCTACAACGAGCTGCGGTCAGTAGAACCGGTTCCTATATTGTGGATCGATGCCGCAAGCATCTCCCGGCGCAAACTGGTTGGTAAGGGTTTCAACGATCACGTATCCGTTTGTGCCAGTCCGGCTTCGATGAACGCCGACGGCCGGTCTCGAATAGGCCATGCTTAGCTAGCAAGGGCATACAACCGAGTCCCGAGGCCTCACCTTTCTTGGTCCCGAGACCCCCTGGTCATATCACCGAAACAAGTGTGCCAGTACCGCGGCCTTGAATCGCTCAGGCACTTCTCGACCGGAAGCTTCTCGCCAGTTCGCAAGGTCTTATTCGTGTGGCAGCTTGGCTGTCGAGGACGCACGAGTTCACTCTTGTCCTGTGGCGCCCCCTCGTCAACTGTCAGTTGGGCCGCGAGGCCTCGGGCATTGTGCAGGGCGGATCGATATCTTGGCGGCTGGGAGAAGGCAGCTAGAGCTCTGATTGATGTATGCTCTTGAGCCAATCTCCAAACTCCGCGACGCCGGTGACGCCGCCGTTGAAGACAGCCTCATACACGTGAACGCTAGAGATCTCCTGACCAGTGAAAGAACCACTCGCTAGCGCGTCCTTGATTGCCAGAATCGCTTCGCGAGTAACAGTGGTCAGTTTTGGTGGAAGGGTCCGAAGGTGCTTGAGATCAGGTTGTCGTTTCGGCTCATCGACGAACCAGATATCGAAGGTCCAATCTTCGGTGACCCTGCTAAGTCTCGCCAACAGACAGCTGCATGCGGACCTCCCGATCCGGTCATCGAACACGAGGTCAGAATCGCACGCAAGAGCTCGGCTGCAAAGGAAAAGCCGTCTTTGGTTGATAATGCCACAATCGGGTCCGGCTATCGCGCCATTCGCACTTTGATCGCGGTGATGTGAAACCTTTATCTGCGTAGCATCGTTAGAGGGTCGCGGCATTCCCTTGGCCGCGACCAGTGCCGCCGTAACATGCGAACTTCAGGCAACTAGGGATCGAACTAAACTGCCTACGAAGGACCAATGGATCCGCCCTGCGTGCGCCGTATGACGCCTCTCGAAAGGCGGCAGAGAGAACCAACTCTCGACCTTGCCGTCAGGACAATAGGAGAAGCTCAATGGATACCGTTGCCCATTCTCGCCTCCATACGCATGATCATTCTCACCACCATCCACATACGACAGAATTCCTGCAGACGAACCTCGTCTCCGACGGGTTCGTCGAAGCGCCGGTGATCGATCCAAACCTTATCAATCCCTGGGGGGTTTCCATGCCCGCCGCGAATAGGTTCTGGGTCTCAGATAACGGTACGGGCGTAACGACAATCTATAATGGGAAAGGGACACCCCAGACGGTGGCCGGACGTACGGCCATCACGATTGCCACGCCCCCAGGACAAACGACACCAGCGAGTCCGACCGGACAGGTGTTTAATAGCACAGGGGAGGGATTCAACATTTCCAGTGGAGACAAGACGGGATCGTCGATCTTCATGTTTGCAACCGAAGACGGGACGATCTCGGGCTGGAATCCGACTGTGAACAGCGGCAGCTCTGTATTGGCTGTTGACAACTCTCAAGGTGGCACCGGGGCCGTCTACAAGGGTCTCGCAATTGCCGACACCGAGCAGGGCGCCAGGCTCTATGCCACCAACTTCCGGAGCGGGAAGGTCGAGGTCTATGACCAGAACTTCCAACTGTTGAAGAGCTTTACTGACGAAAATCTCCCACAGGGCTTTGCGCCTTTCAACGTGCAGGTTCTCGACAATCGTCTGTTCGTCACCTTTGCCTTGCAGAATGCCGAAAAGCACGACGATGTCGCTGGCCCGGGGAACGGCTTCGTCGACGAATTCAGTCTCCAAGGGCGTTTTCTGGACCGCGTAGCATCCCACGGCCCGCTCAATTCTCCCTGGGGGCTCGCGATCGCGCCATCCGGCTTTGGAAAGTTCTCGCATGATCTCCTAGTTGGGAATTTCGGCGACGGCACGATTAATGCCTTCGACAAGAAGACCGATAAGTTTGAAGGCAAGCTGCGCGGGGCTGATGGTGCGCCGATATCGATCGGCGATCTTTGGGCAATTGTCCCTGGCAGCAGCGGTCAGAATGGTGATTCGAAGAAGATTTTCTTCACTGCGGGCGTGCAAGATGAAGCGCATGGCCTCTTCGGCACATTGAGCCCAATCCAAGAGCACAACCACGGAATGACGGCGTCGATGCCGAGTTCGCATATGTCTGCCTGAACGCTACGCAGAGACTTAAGGAGGATCTCGTGGCGTTCCTCGCTAGACCGCGTTTCGGCGCGGGGGGCCAAGCTGATCATCTCGACGGCTTGGCCCTGACTCCTGAGCCTGAGCATAAGGCGGCTGTGCCTGGTGAGCACACCCATTCCATCGGCACCGGGCCCCACCAGCGCCTCCAGGCCGTGATCGCAGCGGCTCGCTTCCACGGCATCGAACTGGATCCGTGCGACTATTCTTGCGGCGATGAGGCGACCGTCCCGTCTGCCGCCATGCTTTCGGCATGGCTTCAAAATGCGGGCCTTTGGGCGAGAGCGGTGCGATTGCGCTGGCGAGACCTCGTTCTTCTCCCGCAAACCGGCCCAGTTGTCTTGCTTCTCAAGGACGGCGGAGCCGCCCTCATGGTCGGGGCGGACCCAGCACAACATCTCGTCGGCATCAAAAGCCCGGATTGGCCCGCTGGTGCGGAGGGTATCGCAGTCGATCAACTGCGGCTGGAGCAAGTCTGGTCAGGCGATGCGCTGCTCCTACGAAGCAAACGGGCCCGATCGCAGGCTGAGGCGCCATTCACACTTGGCTGGCTGATTTCTCTCGTTTTTCGGGAACGGCGATTGCTCCGAGACATAGGTGTTGCATCACTGACGTTGAGCTTCCTTACGATCTTTCCGCCTTTGCTGGTCATGACGGTGGTGGACAGGGTGCTGACCCACCACAGCTATTCAACCCTTGTGTTGCTCGGAGCGCTTCTTGCTACCGCAACGGTGTTTGAGACATTCCTCGGTTCTTGTCGCCGATTGATTGTGCTGGTCGTAGGCACGCGACTCGATGCCAAGCTGAATCTGCACGTCTTCAATCGCCTGCTGCGGCTGCCGCTCGACTATTTCGAACGTCATCCGGCTGGGGAGACCATGCACAAGATTGCTCAGATCTATAAAGTTCGAGAGTTCCTCACCGGCAAGCTTCTGAGCACATTCCTAGACTTGATGACATTGGTCGTTCTGCTGCCCTTCCTTTTCTTCCTCAACCCTGTCCTCGCGGGAATGGTGCTGGCCTGCACGGCCTTGATTATGCTCATCATCCTGGCCTTCCTTCCTCCAATGCGCCGCAGCTTTGCCAAAGTAATTTCCGCCGAGACCGAGAAGGCTTCGGCTCTTGGCGAGACCGTCTTCGGCATCAAGACGATAAAATCTCTGGCGCTGGAACCGCAGCGGAACGCATTGTGGGATGAAAGGGTCGCCGACGTCGGCATCTCGCGACTCGCCTTCGGCAAGCTAGCCAACTGGCCACAGACGATCATTACTCCGCTCGAGCGGTTCATGTCGATCGGGCTTGTGCTGATCGGCGCCTACCTGGCGCTGGAGGATACCTCGGGCTATGCGGTCGGCGCGCTGTTTGCCTTCATGATGCTCAGCATGCGGGTGGCGCAGCCGCTGGTGGCACTTGCGCGTCTTATCGAGGACTACGAAGGAGTTGCCCTCGCGGCTATCGAGGCGGCCTCGGTGTTGAATCGTCCGCCCGAGGTCGACGCGATTTCCGGAGGGTTGCGGCCCCGGTTCGCGGGCGCTGTTTCATTCGAGGATGTAAGCTTCACCTATGGCGGCACTAAGCTTCCGGCCCTAGACCACGTAACGTTCGAGATGCCGGCCGGCACGATGCTGGGCATTGTCGGGCGCAGCGGGTCTGGAAAATCGACGCTGATGCGGCTGCTGCAGGGCATCAACCGTGACTACAGCGGGTCTCTGAAGATTGATGGAAACGATGTACGGGAGATCAACTTGCGTCATCTCCGGCAAAGCTTCGGCGTGGTGCTGCAGGAGAATTTCCTGTTTCGGGGTTCAATTCGCGACAACATCATTGCCGGCCGCCCCGGACTTGTCTTGAGTGATGTCGTGAACGCGGCACGCTTGGCAGGTGCCGAGGAATTCATCGAGCGAATGCCAAACGGCTACGAGACCATCATCGAGGAGGGTTCGCCGAACCTATCGGGTGGTCAGCGGCAGCGTTTGGCGATCGCTCGCGCCTTGATCACTGATCCTCGCCTTCTGATCCTTGACGAAGCCACGAACGCGCTGGATCCGGAGAGCGAGGCGCTGCTCAACGCCAATCTGCTTCGTATAGCCAGCGGCCGGACGATGGTGATCGTCTCGCACCGACTATCGTCATTGGTCGATTGCGACCAGATCCTCGTATTGGATAAGGGCAAAGCCGTCGATATCGCTTCTCATAACGTTCTGCTCGATCGCTGTGATATCTATCGCCAGCTTTGGTCCCAGCAGAGCCGGCATCAGGGCCAACAAGGGCAAACCCATGTCGCTTCTACCATTGTCAGAAGCCGGTAGTGTGGCGATCCGTCGAGATGACGCGGCCACCCTAGCGCTCTTAGAATTTCAATCTCCATCTGCAGCTGTCGTTGCGGCTCCTATCCCATGGTCCGCACGCGGCTCCGTTTGGGTGATTGCGAGCATGCTCGCAATCACGATAGCGGCGATGGGGCTAATCCCGGTCGACAAGGTCGTGACGGCTCGCGGAAAGGTCGTTTCTCGGACGCCCACATTGGTCATGCAACCACTCGAAACCTCAATTGTGCGCGCCATCAAGGTCACGGAAGGTCAAAAGGTCCACACAGGTGACATCCTTGCAGAGCTAGATCCCACCTTCACGACTGCGGATGTAGGCGGTTTGGCCTCGCAGGTTTCGACCTTGCAGGCGGAGGTTGCACGCCTCCAGGCGGAGGCCGACGGTCGCCTATTCACCTATGCCGGATCCGATCCGAACTTGATGCTACAGGCCTCTATTGCTGCCCAGCGATCGTCAGAGCGGAAGCTCAAGCAGGTGATGTATCAACAGCGCATCGATAGCCTCAACGCTATCCTCACGCGCAGTGCCGAAGATGTACAGAACTTCCAGGCTCGCCAAAAGGTAGCCGACAAGGTTCTCTCCATCCGAAAGGAGTTGGAGGCCAAGCAGATTGGCAGTCTGGTCAATTCGCTGGCTGCAATGGATAACCAGCTGGAAATTACCCGAGGCCTTTCTAACGCGGCGCAAAGCGCTGAAAGCGCGCGGCACGATCTGGAAGCCGCTGGGGCGGAGCGCGATGCCTACGATCAGAACTGGCGCGCGGACGCCTCGCAGAAACTCTCGGATCAGAGGCAAAAGCTGATCGATGCTAAGGAGCAGTTGAGCAAGGCGCAACGCCGGCGCCAGCTGGTCGAACTTACTGCCGACCGGGACGCAACCGTTCTCACCGTCGCCAAAGTTTCGGTGGGGTCGGTGCTGCAGTCGGGCGAGCAACTCATCACATTGGTTCCCGCCGATGCGCCCCTCGAGGTGGAGGTGAACATTGCCGGACACGACAATGGATTCGTCCATGCCAGCGCTCCGGTGGCAGTCAAGTTCGACACTTTTCCATCTTCGCAATATGGATTGGCCCATGGGAGGGTTCGCACCGTCAGTGCCGACAGTTTTGTGGCTTCGGGCGACGTCAGGAACGGCCCCGACGCAGCTCCGGTAAACAGCAGTTCAGAGCCGTTCTATCGCTCGCGGATCACACTCGACGACGTGAAGCTACACGGCGTTCCGGTCGGCTTTCATATTGCGCCCGGCATGCCTATCACCGCGGACATAGTGGCCGGTCAACGCACCGTGCTCGCCTATTTACTTGGCCGGATATTGCGGGTGACATCCGAGGGGATGCGCGAGCCGTGACCCCTGCCGGTGCTCTGAGAGAGAATAACAGGGGCGCCAAACAATCACGGCTGCTTGATCGTGTGGTCGGCAGGTTGTGGCCATCGATGGCGCTTCGTCGCGCGACGAGGCTGATGGTACAGGGACAGGCGAGCAGGGCGTTCGTGCTCTTCGCTCGCGCGGCGCTTGCGGGTATCGCGGAGGCTGAATACCAGGTCGGGCGATGCTACTTGAATGGCTCAGGAGTTCCGGTCAGCCGCAGCGATGGCTTCCGCTGGATCGAACGTGCGGCAGTGCAGGGGCATGCTGAAGCCGAATGGATCCTTGCGGCACTATATGTCGACGGCGTTGCACGTCCCGAAGGCGAGAAGTCCTCACTGACTGACCCCTTCTTATCGGATGCGTCCTCTCAAGCGGACTTCGGGGCGGCGGAGAAATGGGCGCGTCGTGCGGCCGAACACGGATCCGTTGATGGGCAGGCATTGCTGGGCTACGTTCTAACTTCAGGTCCTGACTCCATGCGCAATCTCGGTGAGGCACGATACTGGTACAAGCGTTCCGCTGAAGCCGGCTGTCCGCAGGGTGCCTACGGCTACGCGTTGTCGCTCGCGCAGTCAGCGGAAAGTGTAGGCGATCAGGCTCGGATGGCCGAATATGTCCGCCTCGCAGCGCAGGCTGGCCTTTCCCCTGCAATTTACCTGCTTGGCGTACTTACCGAACGAGGAGCGGGGGGCGAACGGGACCAAGCGGCGGCCGTGCAGCTCTACAGGCGGGCAGCCATGATGGGCAACCGGTCCGCTCAGACGAGCTGGGGACGCGCGCTGATGTGGGGTGTGGGCGTAGAGCCCGACCGGATCGAGGGCGAATCATGGCTTCGCCGGGCTGCACTGGCTGGCGATCCAGATGCGGCTGCGTTGATCGGCGACATCTACGCCGAAGCCGGTGCGCTTCCCCCGAACCATGCGGAGGCCGCGATCTGGTATCGGCGTGCGGCGGAGGCCGGTCATACAGAGGCAGCCCGAATGCTCGGCCTGCTTTATCTGCTGGGAACCGGCGTGGGCCGCGATCCGAGAGAGGCGATGAACTGGCTTCGTCTTGCCGCCGAGGCAGGTGACCAGCCGGCACAGATAGATCTTGCAAACCTGCTGTTAAACGATGAGGCGAGCCGGCCTGAAGAACTCGCATGGGCGCGTGACTCGCTCGACCAGGCGGCCTCGTCGGGAAATCTGGTGGCGGCCTCCCATTTGGGCATCTGCCTGCTGGAAGGCATCGGCATGGACCGCGACGAGCGATTGGCCGTCCAATGGCTGCGCCATGCGGCGTGTGAGATAGTTATCGCGCAATATTGGTATGGCCGGACGCTTGCAGAAGGACGCGGAATCGAGGCGGATCCCAAGGCAGGCCGTGCCTGGATCGCGCGCGCGGCTGCCGCCGGCATGACCGACGCAGAAGCTGCACTGGCGGAGATGATGGTGAACGGACGCGGCGGTCCCAAGGATCATAGTGCTGCACTGGATCTGTTCGAAAGGGCTGCAGCGAAGGGCCACGTCGGCGCCATGTTTGCGCTCGGTATGATGTGGAAAGGCGGCTTCGACGTCGCTTCGGACCACGTTACGGCATTGCGCTGGCTGGAAGCTGCCGCAGAGCGCGGACATGAAGCTGCCCAGCACATTGTTGGTGGTTTCTCGCAATAGAGTAGAGGTGCTCGACCTACTCCAAATCCACGCTGTTCGCAGGGCCAGCGTCTTAGGCTGCCGGTGGTGATGGCGGGAGCGGGAGAATGTTCCGGCGCCTTCCGTCCGTCGGCGACGGTCGCCGGCTCTCTGTCCGAACCTGTTTCACGCGCCGGGGCAGCTCCCGCAGGAGAGCCCTGCGTCGATAGGGCGTCAGCTTCCGCCATTCCCGGCTCTCGGGGATCGTCTGTCCGCAACTGAGGCACCAGCCGGTCCGCGCGTCGAACTCGCATATGGAAATGCAGGGATTGTCTTTCTTCACGGTCTCGTCTTGGTCTGCGGTAAACATTGCGCTCGACGTAAATAGGATACCCCCCTATATGATGCAAGCCATCAACAAGGAGGCCGCATGTCTCACACGGTCAAGGAAAAGACGAAGCTTCTGGCCCGGGTCCGCCGGATCAAGGGCCAGGTCGAGGCGATCGAGCGGGCGTTGGAGGCCGAGCTCGGCTGCGCTGACGTGCTGATGCTGGTGGCCTCCGTGCGCGGGGCCGTGAACGGGCTGACGGTCGAGTTGATGGAGGACCATATCCGTAACCACGTCGTTGATCCGGCGCACGAGCCGGATCCAGAGCGCGCCAAGGGCGCGGCCGAGCTCATTGAGGTAGTCCGCACCTACCTGAAGTGACCGATCCCCGGCGGCTCGACAATGATCGCAGCCGCGAGACATTGCTGGAACACCAATGCCCGATATTGCTCAACTCCTTCAGTCCGGCGGCAACGGCTGGCTGTATCTGCCCTTTGCCGTCCTGCTCGGTGTCCTGCATGGCCTGGAGCCTGGCCACTCGAAGACCATGATGGCCGCCTACATCGTGGCGATCCGCGGCACCATCGGACAGGCAATTCTCCTCGGTGTCAGCGCCGCCCTCTCGCATTCGCTCGTGGTCTGGATCGTCGCGATGCTTGGCCTATCGCTCGGGCGCGAGATCCTGACCACGCATTTCGAGGCCTGGCTGCTGATCGCGTCCGGTCTGATTATCCTCGGCATCGCCTCCTGGATGTTCTGGCGCACCGGCCAGAGCCTCGGCTGGTTCCGATGGCATCATGGTCATCATCACCATTATCATGGTGACCATCATCACGACGAGGTTCGCACCATCGACACCGGACACGGTGTCGTGGAACTGGCGATCTTCGAGGACGACACACTGCCCCGCTGGCGTCTGCGCACGATCAGCGGCAACGCGTGGAGGGCCGAGGACGTGACGGTCGCGACCGAGCGCGAGGACGGCTCGGGGGAGCGGTTTCGGTTTGTCGAGCGGGACGGCTATCTCGAATCCGCCGGGGAAATCCCGGAGCCGCACGCGTTCACCGCCCGGCTGCGTCTGGCGCACGGCGACCATGCCCACACCTACAAGGTCGCCTTCGCCGAGCACGATCACGGGCACAATCACGATCATGTCGGGCATGACGAGGACGCGCACGAGCGCGAGCACGCCGAGCAGATCGCGCGCCAGCTTGCGGCCAACGGTGGCAACGTCACCACGGCTCAGATCGCGCTGTTCGGCATCACCGGTGGGTTGATCCCCTGTCCGGCCTCGATCACCGTGCTATTGATCTGCCTCCAGCTCGGCCAGGTCACGCTTGGAGCGGCGACGGTTGCTGCCTTCAGCCTGGGGCTGGCGATCACCATGGTTTCCATCGGCGTCGCGGCCGCCTGGGGCGTACAGCATGCCTCGAAGCGGATAAACTTTTCGGACAATCTGCTGCGGCGCCTGCCGCTGGCGTCCGCCGGTCTCGTTGGCGTTCTCGGCGCGGTCATGCTGGTGCAGGGCTTCATCGACCTTGCCGCCCCGGCAACGCCCCTGTCGTAGAACGTTAGCGTTCCTCTGGCGGCTTGATGGCCGAGAACTGCCGCAGCAGCGTCAGGTCGTAAGCCGCCTTCAGGGTACCTGCGAGGACGAGTGGCCAGCCGAACGGCGACACTGTCAGCAGCCATCCCGACAGGAGCGGCGCGACTGCCGAAGCGAGGCTGCGAGGCACCGCCGTGACGCTGGCTGCGGCGGGTCTCTCATCCGGCCTGACCACCGCCATGACATACGAGGAGCGAGTCGGCACATCCATCTGGGACAGCAGGCTCCGCAGGATCAGCAGCCCGAACGCGATCCAGACCGTCGGTGCGAAGGCGGTCAGGATCAGGAAGAGGCTTGACGGCAGATGGGTGAACACCATCGTGTTGATCAGCCCGAACCGCTTGGCCAGCGGCACCGCCGCGAAATACGAGGCCGCCGAGCACAGGCTGGTCACGAAGAAGATCGCCCCGATGGTGGCGATGCCGATGCCGAACCGCTCGCTGAGCCAGATCGTGAGCAACGCATTGATGACAAGCCCTCCGCCAAATGCATCGACCGAGAACAGGGCGGCCAGCCGATACACGATCCCGCGCGACGGACCGAGCGGTGCAGGTGGACTGTCCGCACCCGCCTCCACCCGCGGCGACAGATGCCGGTAGAGCAGGAACGTGATCAATCCCAGGGCACCATAGAGGCCGAACAGAAGGGCTGTTGTCGTTCCTGGCGCGACGACCGGCGCCAGCCAGTCGAGCGCGCCGACGCAGAGCGCTCCAACGGCGCCGAAGAAGGCGCCGACGAAGCTGTAGCGGGCAAATGCCGCTGTTCGGTCCTCGTCGACGACGATATGGGAGAGGACAGTATGCTCAAGGGGCAGGAACACGCTGACGTCGCCGCCGGACGGGTTGAGGGTTCCCACGAAGGCGATCACGAGCAACGGCCAGAAAGTGTCGACGCCGGCGAACCCCAACCCGGTCGCTGCCATCAGGAGTCCCGCAGCGAGCAGAACCGGACGCCGCGGAATCCGGTACGCGACCAGCCCGAGGGCGAGCGTCAGCAGGGCCGAGCCGATCAAGGAGGCGGTCGAGACGAGGCCGACACCGAAGGCATCGTAGCCGAGGCGCGAGAGATGCACCGGCAGCAGGATCGCCACGTAGCCGTCTCCGAAGGCACGCAGGGACCGCGCGATGAGAACCCGCCTGACGTCCTGGGAGAAATGCCCGTCGGCGTGAGCTCCATTGGCCCTGTCGCGGTGCTCCGTGCCTTGGGCAACGCTGGTCATGCGCTCCTGACCTCTCAGGGATCCGGCCTGTAGACCCAGATCGCCGCCTGCTCGTGACCGTTCGCGCGCGCGGCGAGGAACAGCCGGTCGAGTTCGGGGACGAACAGCGCTGTTCGCGCTCCGGGAGCGGTCGCGATGCGAGCCCTTCGGCGGAACGTGCCAGCATCCTGTTCGAACACGTCGAGAAAGCCTTCGCCACAGCTCACGTAGACCCGGTGCCGCTTCGCATCCACGAAGACATCGTCGGCATCCCTGCATGTTCCAGTGCTTGCAACCAGCGCTCCGTCGTGCATCGAAAATGCGGTCAGCGTCGGCGGATTTCGGAACACCACGAGGACCTGCTCGGAGGCCTCATCGAGAGCCATCGGGAAATTCGCCCTCGAGGCCCCAGTCGGCCACTTGGCGATCACCTTGCCGCTCTGGCGATCAGCCACCTCGATCGCATGCGCATCGGGAACGTTCGCGAAGATCCGGCTGCCATTGCTTTCGATCCGGAAGCTCTCGGGATGTCCATGCAGGCCAATCTCGGTGGTCTTTCGGTTTTCCGTGGCGTCGAAGATGGCCAAGGCCCCTTCGCCGTAACCGACAATCACCCGGTTGCAGGCGATGACGCGGATGTTGTCCGCGTCATCGCCGAGTTCGATCCGGCCTGCCTCCTTGAGATCCTGTCCATGGAACAGCCGCATCGATCCATCCCCCGCGTTGGCAACATAGAGAGTGTCGGTCCAAGGAACATAACCGAGACCCTGCGGCTCCTTGAGGCCTCGAATCCGACCCGATACTTTCGAGGCGCCCAGATCGACAATCCCGACGCTGTCGTTGCTGAGCTCCGCCACGAACAGGCGCTGCCGGGCGAGATCGATCGCCATGTGGTCGATCCGGCCCTTGACGTCGCCGAGCGGGATCTTCGTCTCGAGTTCGAGGATCCCGGCCCCGCCTGCGACCGAGGCTGGCGCGCCAGCCGCCGACAGGGCAGCCCCTGCGAGGAGGCTCACCGCTGGCAGGAAACGCCTTCCCATAAGTCCCTCCTAGTCCTTCGCGGACTTCACCTGATCGAGAGCTGCACGCAGTCCCTTGGCGAGTTTCTCGGTGTCATCATTGGCCCAGAAGTGCATGAAGAACAGACGCGGCTCGTCCTTGAGCATGTGGTTATGGAGGGCCGTCACCTCGATCCCGTTCGATTGTAGGGCCTTGATGACCGGGTTCACCTCGTCGGCGGTGAGCACGAAGTCACCCGAGGTCGCCGCCATGCCGGTTGTCGTCGGCTGGATGTTGATGGCAATCGCCGAGCCCATCGCAGCAAGCACCTCCATGCCATCGTCCCTGACGGCCTCGGCCCTGGCCACGCTCATCTGATAGACACCGCCATTGACCTTGCCCTTGTGCCCGAGGGTCTGATCGAGGGCGGCCGTGTCGAGGTCTGGTTTCTGATTGGTGGAGGCGGTGGTCGTCGCCTGCGGCGAGACGGCGGCAGTCTCGGCGCCGAACGGCGTCTTGCTAACGGTGAGCGCTTCCCGCAGGGTCGCCGCGAGCGTCGTGGGGTCACCATGGCCGTGGACGTGCATGTACATCGTCGCGGGTGAGGCGCGCAGGAGATGGTTGTGGAGCGCCGTGATCTCCATGCCGCCCTGCTCGAGGCGGGTCAGCACCGGGGCGATTTCCTCCTGCGTCATGACGAGATCGCCCATCACCATGACCTCGTTGCCCATCGGCTTGAATGCGAGCCAGGAGCCGAGGGCCAAGGCTGGTTTGATTTCGACACCGTCGAGGACGACCTTGAGGTCCGTCCGGGGCAAGCCGACCCGGTAGACCCCTTTCGGCATCTCGGTGCCCTGCTTGCCGAGACCGCTGGCAATCTGCTGCTGCCACCCGTCGGCGTCGAGGGCGGGTGTGCTGACGACAAGGCCAAGTACTGTAACGGTGGTTAGGATTCGCACCTTGCTCTCCTATTGTCGCCCCCGTTCCATATGCTCCCAGTCACTCCCGCCAGAGGCGCAGCCAAGCAGCCATGGCCTGGCTGAGTTTGAGCCCATTGTGGCGATTGATTAAGGCTGATTGACTATCAAACTCGTCCGCCCAATCCACGAAGGCCTGCCACATGTGGCGAGCGGCGCCGGGAATCAATCGTAGGTCGGCAGCTAGGCCCGAGGCGGGAAGAATATCCTGCATTGTCGTGGCACGCCGGTGATCCGTAGTACACAGACAGGCTCTGCCTGATTGACGCGCAAGATCTGCGTTGTGCCAGGAGCACGCTGCTGGGCTGTGAGGGCACCGATTGCTATTCATTCACCCGTTCAGGCCGAACATGTACGACCTAGCACTGCTAAGTCTTGGAGCGTTCGTTACTCCAACCGACTTAGATCAGTGCACCCGTCAAAGAATAAATGCTTTATTTCGCAATGTTTGTCCATAATTTCTCTGACGTCAGTTTGCCACGATACATTCTGATTGCCCGTGTTGGGCCCAATGCGTAATTTCCTGTTGAACAAGCAAGATTTGTTGGGGGCCCTTGCATGACCGCTTGGCCGGCTCACATTGCACCTGTCTGTGAAGGGAGGGTGCCATCGCCTTACGTCTGTGCTCCAGCAATGCATCGGCCCCGCTTGCGACGCTTACAATTCTGCCAAATTCGCCTGAAGATCGGCGAGTTCCTTCATGGCTGTTTCACGTGGGGAAGAGGGCTACCAGCACTATCATACAAGGTCCAGAAGTCAGGTGTTCGAGCGGCCAGTCACCCACCCAAGAGCGCGCACGTGTTATTTGGGGCCGCGATCCTGGTGCCCTTGATCCTGTTCAGCCTCGCGGCGTTCGATGACTACCAACAGACTATGCGACGGGCGGAGCACGAAGCTCTGCAAACCGTTGCCCCGCTCGAGGAACATGCTTCCTCCGTCTTTGACGCCCAGGAACTCATCCTTGACAGTATCGCCGAACGCGTCGCGGACAAGGATTGGGATGAAATCAGCGCCTCCCAGAAAAGCCTCCATGAATACTTGCTGCAGTTGCAGGCGATGCTGCCGCAGGTCTCCGATATCGTCCTGGCCGACGAGCGGGGCAGACCCCGCCTCACCGCGGCACCAGCCTCGGCTTCGCTGGCGGCCAACATCTCAGACCAGGACTACTTCGTCGCACAGCGAAGTACGCTGGGAGCCACCTATATTGATGGCGTCGTCAAGGAGCGCCTAAGCGGCGAGCTCGCCTTTCACTCCAGTCGCCGCCTGTCCGAACCTGATCTGTCCTTCCGCGGCGTGATCGCCGTCGCGATGCCTCCGGAGTATTTCTTCAACCTTTGGCGCAGCTTCATCCCCTCCGATGATCGCTTTGTCGGTCTCGTTCGGGACGATGGTGAATTCCTGGCCCGCCAGCCCGCGCTCGGGGCTGAGCCGATTACGCTGCCGCTCGACAGCCCACTGATGAGTGCTGCGCGGAAAAATCGCCAGGGAGTATATCATGGACCTTCCCCACTCGACGGGAGCCTCGGCATCGTCGCCTACAAGAAGCTGGAAAAATACCCGCTTTATATAGTCTACGGCGTAGGATACCCGACAGTTCTGGCCTCATGGTACCGCAATCTCGTCTTCTATGGGGTGGCGACCTTGCTCGCAGCGGGTTTGCTTCTGGTGATCACTCGCTACGCGCTCAATGTAATGCAGGCCGAGCAGCAGGCGTTGCTGCAGCTTAACGCCGAGACGCAGCAGCGGGAGTGGATTCAGGCTGACCTCGTCCATGCCCAGAAGCTTGAGGCGATCGGCGCGTTGACGAGTGCCACAGCCCACGACTTCGGCAATTTTCTGCAGGTAATCATTGTCAACCTGCACGCACTCAAGGGAAGACAGGCTGACGAGCGACTCGAATCCAGGGTGGCGGCGGGCCTACAGGCGAGCGAAGGCGCGACGAAGCTGCAACGACAGCTTCTGGCGTTCGCTCACAAACAACAGCTCGACCCGACCGTGCTCGATGTCAACAGCGTCATCCAGGGCTTTCTGCCGATCCTGTCGCACGCACTCGCACCCACCGTCACAGTCGAGATGCGCCTGCAGGACAATCTCTGGCCAGCCCTTCTCGACAAGAACCGGTTGGAGGTCGCGCTGCTCAACCTCGCCGTGAATGCGAAACACGCCCTGTCAAGTGGGGGCAGGGTGACGGTAGAGACCAGGAACGTTCTGCTGTCACTAGCAGATGGGGTCGACGACATGACGGGCCACTTCGTGGCGATCACCGTCATGGACACCGGAACCGGTATGCCGCCGGCCATCGCAGCCAGGGCGTTCGAGCCGTTCTTCACGACGAAGGAGAAGGGACGCGGGACTGGGCTGGGCCTGCCAGCGGTGCATGCCCTCGCGAAAGAGTTCGGCGGAACAGCGAAAATCGACAGTGCGCTCGGACAGGGAACAAGGGTGACACTTTACTTTCCTAGTGCCTCAGCCCTGACGGCTTCGGATGAGTAAGCGTCGGCATAGGATCAAACCACGCACGTTGTTTCAAGTGTCGGGGGCTTTCCAAACGACCCAGTAGCTAAAGCGATCCAGGAGTCGCCTGCTGGTAGAGCCACGACAGCCAAATTCCCGGTGTCACCGCGTCGTTGCCTGTCCTAGCCGCAGCAGGATTGGAGTGCCGCTCCTGAATATGCCAGACCTAGTCGAGATTTTTTAGGCTTACGTTTGGAGTTCAGGCTCGGCGTGACCGTCGGCTGCGAGAGCTGGGCTCCCTGTAGCTTTAGCCACCTTGCGCAGAGCCCGAACGCGCCAGAAATCGACAACGATAGAGACCACCAGGACAGCGATTGCGATTGGCGCTGCTTCAATTTGATGCGGCTCCCCCAGCAATCGCTTGACGGCCTCGTAAGCGATCCAGCCGGCCGCGCCGACGAGGAGGACTACCTCGGGTTCTGTCGCAAACTCGCTTTTTACTTATCAATACTGACGAGCCCACACAGGCGGGATCCCGCAAAATCAACGGGTTAGCAGCCCGGCCGTGACGACAAAGTGGTGCGAAAAACGCCTATACTTCGAGTTTGCGACAGAGCCTAATCTGGGGGCTGTCAAGCAGTTCCTGCGCACGGCGCTGAAGCGGCGTGGCCGTCCTAAACGGATTGTCATCGACGGCCGTCAGACCAACCGAGAAGCCATCTTGTCCGGTGATATGACAGACCGGCTTGAGCATCAGGCGCGACGCAAACTGAAGCCGATCCGGATCCGACAGAGCGCCTATCTGAACAATCGCATCGAGCAGGACCATCGGGCCATCAAGAGGCGAGTGCGACCGATGCTCGGGTTCCAGTCTGTGGCCAGTGCCCGCGTGATCCTGGGCGGCATCGAGCTGGTTCACATAATGCGAAAAGGCCAGGCGATGTATGCCTGTAAGCAACAGCCATCGCTCGCTGAACAGTTCGACCACCTCACCGCATGAGCTGATCACAAGCATCTGCTAGTTTCTCATCCCTTCTCCGAATTTGCGACGGAACCTTGGTCACTGGTCGTCCCTTGCGCGCCCGTCGCGGCGCTTGGCCTGTTACGACACGCTTCGACTAGCGAAAGCCGATCTCGTTGAAGTAGAGATCCGCCAGATGCGGGCTGATGTGGTGGAACACGCCCGAGACCGTTCGACGGATCCGGTCATTGAAGCCCTCCGCCGAGTTGATATGCACGGGACCGCGGGCATACTCGCGAGCCTTATGGTGGACAGTGTCATGCGCTGCAAAGGCGCTGCCCAGAGAGACAAACGCCTTCCATTCATCGCTCATCAGATGTGCACTGGATTCGACGGCCTCTGTGAGAACCCGATTCGCTTCGGACTCGGACAGATCCTCTATTACGGCTGCTCGAATCTCACCTCATGATGCGCCGACACTCACATCCGGCGGCCGCTGCACCGCCACAAGCGCCGGTGTTTTCAAGGTTTTCTGCTGGCCTTTGCGTCCCCGCCCCGGTGGAGAACAGTTCCGATCCCGCCGCAGCTTGCCGCCCAGATAAAGCCCGTCGATCTCAACCACACTATCCAGAGTGTGCTCGCGTCCGACTATCAGGCGCAAGGCATGACCCATGCGCCACGCCGTTGGCTGGCTGGCGCAGAGAGCCTCTGCCAAGCGGATAGAGGAGATCCCCTTGTCCGACTGCAGCGTCAGCCAGAGGCCAGAGAGCCAAATCCGGAACGGGAGCTTCGTTGCATGCAGAGGTGTGCGGGTCGTGAAAGTGAACTGAAACCGGCAGGTGCCGCTTGAGCATTGGTAGAGCCCAGGTCGGGCTCGCTTCCCGTTCTCCCGACCTATCAGTGCGATCGACCGCCGGTAGCAGCAGGCCGGGCAAATGCGCCCGTTGGGCCAAACCATCGCCTCGAGCAACCGTCGGCAAAGAGCCTCATCCTGGAAGGCTCGGATTATATTCGACACTGTGGTGACCCTACTCAGTATCTCGCCAACAGACGGCTGCATGCTGCCCCTGATCCGGCCTCGATCACGAGATCAGAATCTCACGCAAAAGCTTCACTGCAAAGGAAATGCTGTCTTTGGTTGATAGTGCCGGCGCTCAATCCGGAACACACCTTGCGCGGCTTCCGTCAATGGCCCGCCGATCATGCTCAAGCCGCCCAGCTACGCCTACTATACCCCGGGCCTTGAACACGACTACTGGGACTGCGTCATCGGCAGGCAAGGGGCATTCCTAGTGCCGGCGCGGGAGTGAACGCAGTTCTCGGCAGCGATCAAGCTGAAGATTTTGCGGGAGGTGTCCAGCGCCCCTGGACTCCGGCCCTGGTTCTCCCGGCCCAGTCCCAGGAGGCACACGCCGACTGCATGGCCGGCGAGAAGGAATGAGGAGGTGGCCCCGGGAACTCGGCCGCGGCGGCCCGACCGGTCGAGCCATTCTGGAACCTCAGGCTCAGATCACAGCGGCCCCTACCTCACAAGCCCCTGACCAAATGCTCCCGTGACAGCGCCGTCACGAGCGATCCCACAACTCATCGTAATTCTCAAATTTCCGCAAGAGCGGCTCCTGGCGTGTGGGTTCGAGCCAGGGCAGTAGACAGCGAAGGATAGGATTGATTACGGCCGACGTGTGTCGCACGTAGAGATCGATCGGATCGAGCCGATGGCGTAGATGGAATTTCGGCTCGTAGCTCAGTGCGCTGCTACAATATGATCGGTACCCATTGGCGATGGCCCAGGTGATCACATCACGGACGGCGACAAAATAGAGATGCAAATCGAGTGCGACCGCGTAATCGAGGCCGATATACTCGCTGTAGATAGCGTCGCCTTGGACCATACAGAGGTTGAAGGCGATGATCTTGCCCGACTGACGCCAAACAAAGAAGCGGGACTTGTCCGGAATAGCCTGTCCGAGTGCGCAAAGAAACTCCGGCGTCAGTTTCTCGAAGTGCTGTTTGGATCGTGCATAGACCTGTAGATACAGCGGATAGATTTCGCCAATGATTGGCGTGATATCGCCTTCCAGGCTCATCTCGACCGGCGGCGCACGGTTCAGAGTCTGGAATGTCCGACGCAGCTTCGCGCGTCTCGCTGAGTGGAGGGCTCGACACATATAGTCGTCGAAGCTACCATACTTGATCTCAAGGCGAGTCATTGGAAGGCTCGGCACCCGAGCAAAACCGGCCTGCATGAAGCACGCGAGAGTCGGCCGGTATTTCGCAGGAAACTCCTTAATCACCACGAGGCGTATCTTCATCGCGCGCGCATGACACATAATCGCCGACGCCAGTCGTCGCGCGCCCTCCTGGCGCGACGGTTCATCGGCGCCGTCAAAATGACCTTCGCCAGCCGCACACCCGACCATGAGTGTTCGCAGCTTCAGGAAACCGGGCCACAGGTGGCGGATTGTAGCTGCGACAGCTCGCGTATGCGAACCCATCCCAGCCAGCAAGTCCTGATCGAGAACGAAGAATGGCTGAACCGTACAGGGCTCGCCCCGGTCATCATGAATGACGAAGTACCGGTACTCGAACTCCGGGTTGATCGTGTCCTCCACGATCTCGTAGAAGCGATGGTCTTTGCGTTCGCTCGCAAAAGCGGACGGCCAGCGACTGCACTGCGCCAGTGCAGCGCGCGTGACGACCGTCACGCGGTCGCCCGGCTTGGCGCCGGCCTCTGTCCGCGTCGGGGACGCATACAGGGTTCGTTCGATAAACCTCAGCAATTCAGACAAACCATAAACGTCAATCAGGACGTCGATTGGGCGCATTCTTGTGCTGCCCGCCATAAGAGAACGGCGCAGAACTACGGAGGTCGGCCTACATGCATTCGCATAGCATGATCGATCATAGTCTTGCCGAGTGACCAGACAGCCCCCGGAACCTGATGACTGTCCGTGATCACCGTGTCGAAAGCAGTCTCAATCCAGTTACAGTCAGCCTCATTGAGCGTCAGAGGCGGCAACAGCTTAATCGTGTGACTGCCGTGTCCAGCAACCTGCGCGAGGATTTTGTGGTCTTTGAACAGCGGCACTGCGATAAGCTGGCAGAACAGTCCTGTTCTGACCGTTTCCACCATCGTCCAAGCCGCCCTCAGTTTTAACGAACGGGGTGGACCGAACTCGATCCCGATCATTAGACCTTTACCGCGGACACTCCGCACAAACTCGTGATGCCGGGCGATCTCGTGAAAGGCACCGAGTAGGCGGTCGCCGAGCCGCTGAGCATTCTCAATCAGCCGCTCACGCTTGATGACCTCAAGGGTCGCCAGACCCGCCGCCATTGCCAAGTCGTTCTTGGAGAATGTCGAACCATGGACCACTGCCCGGTCCATGCGATTGAAGACCTTGTTCAAGATCCATTCCCGTGCGAGCACCGCTCCAATAGGCACATGCCCACCCGACAGCGCCTTGGCAAGAAGCACCATGTCCGGCTCGACATGCCAGTGCTCGACGGCGAGAAATTTGCCCGTGCGCCCTAGCCCCGTCTGCACCTCATCGGCGACCAACAGGGTCCCATGCTTCTTGCAAAGGGTCGCTGCGCCTGGAAGGTAATCGTCAGAAGGAATGTTCACGCCCTTGCCCTGGATCGGTTCGACAAAGAACGCAGCGACTTGTTTTGAACTGAGAGCCCGGTCCAATGCGTCGAGATCGTTGAATGGGAGCTTGACGCAATCTGGCAGGAGCGGGCCAAAGCCCGCTTGGAAGATGTCATCTTCGGTGAGCGAGAGGGCTCCGTAAGTGAGACCATGGAAAGCTTGGCCGCACGACACGATCCGCGTGCGTCCGGTTGCGGCCCGTGCAAACTTGATCGCCGCTTCAACGGCCTCTGCACCCGAGTTGGCAAAGAAGACCTTCTGGAGATATGGGGCGGGTTGGAGCAGTCTCTCAGCGAGGACTCCTGCTAGCGGAGACACGTCTAGCTGGACCAGGTTCGGCAAATCACCATCGAGCACCGTCTTGAGAGCGTCACGGATCGCCGGATGGTTCCGGCCCAGAGCAAAGACGCCCCATCCACTTAGGAGGTCCAGATAGCGAACATCATTTTTATCAAAGAGGTAAGCTCCCTGTCCCCTGCGAAACCCGACATCATAACCAAGCGTCTCTAGGACACGAACCATCTGCTCATTGAGATAACATGAATGTAATGTATAGCGCTCAGCCTCCCGCTCCGTGTAAAGGGACGCGATATCAAGAGTCATCCTCGCCTCCTTGAATGCATATTTTCAGCGGATTGTTTCCATAAATCCTTGTTGCCGCCTGACGGTGGGCTGAGTCTCAAGCCAGCTCTGGCCTCACTGACCCAATTCCTATCACCCTAAAGTTGACAGCTTGCTGGATTGGTCCAGCACTCCATGTGAGCACCTGCTACTACGAGAATAGGGGAGGGACCGATGTTTTCGAGACGTCAACTTCTGATGCTCGCCGGAGCGGCGGTTGCTTACCCATGCTTTGTTGTTGGGCAGGAGCGGAACCCCAGCGTCACACGCATCAAGGAGTTCTACGAGAAGCTGCAGGCGGCGGCGGATCAGCCGGACAGAGAGCCTAAAGAGCGACTGTCCACCCTGTCTGGCCTCTTCATGGAGATGTTCGACACTCCCACCATGACGCGGATCGCTGTCGGCCCAAGCTGGCCTAAGCTTCCGGAGGTCAAGAAGGCATCGCTTCAGGATGCATTTGGCCAGTATGTGATCGCATTATACAGTGGCCGGCTCGGTCAGGCTGCCGGCGGGCGCTTTGAGGTCTTACCGGACACGGAGCGTCGGGCAGGAGGGATCCTTGTCCGCACCCGGATCACGGACGCCCAAGGCAATGTAACGCCGGTCGATTACCTCATGAACGGAGAAGGACGTATCGTTGACATATATCTGAAGGGCACCGTCAGCGAACTTGCCTCGCAGCGCCCTGTGTTTGAGAGGGCCCTGAAGGCCGGAGGGCCAGACAGGCTCGAGGCGGAGCTGCGTGAACGCACCCAAGCTCTCAGGCGCGGCCAGTAGCTGGTCCAAATCCAGTACCAAGTGTTTCAGATGTTGGATCCCATCCTCACATCGGGAGCTCAACATTGCGCGGAGGGCCGAGGAAGGCCGGCACAACGATGAACGCCGCGAGCAGCGTGAAGAACAGCGACAGCGCCAGGAGCTGTCCCATGCTCGCCGTGCCTGGATGGCTGGAGAAGCAGAGACTTCCGAAGGCTGCCCCCGTCGTGAGAGCACTGAAGAAGATGGCCCGTGTCAGGCTGGAGGCCAGCATGTTCGTGACTCCCGCTCGCCAGGAAATGATGTAATAGATATGAAACGCGACGCCGACGGCCAGCATAAGCGGCAGAGCGAGGATGTTCGCAAAATTGAGTGACAACCCGATGAGGCTGGCCGTCTCCAAGGTTATGATCGTGGCGAGGACGAGCGGGCCGAGGGTTAGAGCAACGTCGACGGGCTTACGGAGTGCCACTACCAGGATCAGGAAGATCGCCCCAAGAGCAAACAGGCCCGCCTCTATGAAAGCACGGACGACTGTTCGGCCGGATTCTACGATCGCGATGGGGCCTCCGGTCGCCATCGGAGCGACGGCGAGTACCGCATTGGCAAACCGGCTGAGCGTCGTATTGTCGTTCGTGTCGCTTGAAGGAAATATCTCGATCCGGGCGTGGCCATTCGGGGCAATCCAGTCCGCGACGAGATCGGAGGGCAGTTTGTCCTGCGTGATCAGCTCCGCGCTCATGAGTAGCGGAAGGCGGTCGAAGAGCCGCACAAGATCTGTGGTCATGGCTGTTTGGGCTGCCGCCCGCTCCCGCGGGGAAGCAGCGGCAACGCGCTTGAGTGCGGCTCCAAGGCGCCGCGCCGTATCTTCGCTCGCGCCGGCCCGCGATCCGGCGGCATCAAGCAGGATCGCCGCAGTTTGAGTCAAGGCGGCAATATTGTCCGTATCCGTCGGCGGAGCGGCAAGTTGTGTCGGATGCAGCACCGGATCCAGAAGGAAAGCCGCGTCTCGGATGATGCCGAGCTTCTCGTCTTGATCATCGGGAATGAAACTCGCGAGGGTCACAGTACGCGAAACTTCCGGGAGGGCCGCCATCTTTGCGGACAGCGATCGTGCCTCCTCCAGGGAGGGAGCCAGCACATCGATCGAGTTCGGACTCGTCGCGGGATCACGCACGAGATCGAGATAAGTTGCAACCGACTCCACGTGCTTACTGCGGAGGTTCATGGGGTTTGTGTCGAACCGGAGACTGATCAGGAAGGGCAGCCCAGCGGTGACAACGAGGATCGTTGCCGCGATCACGAGGCGACGATGCCTGAGGATCCAATGATCGACGGCGGACAATGACAGCGTCTCGACAGCTTCCGCTTCGCCCGGGGGTCGTAGCGCGACAAGCAGCGCCGGGAGCAGCGTCAAGCTTGCAGTATAAGCGATGATCATGCCGACACCAGCGATGAGGCCCAGTTCCGATGCTCCCCGGAACGCTGTCGGCAGGAACGAGACGAAACCGGCCAGGAGCGAGACAGCGGCAAGGGTCAGCGATCCGCCTACCTTCCGAGCAGCGGCCAGGACGGCCCTTGGAAGGTCATCCCGGACATGGCGCTCGGCACGGTAACGCATGGCAAATTGGATCCCGAAATCAACGCCGAGACCCACGAAGAGAACTGCGAAGGCAATCGAGATCAGATTGAGTTCGCCCACCATAAGCAAACCGACAGCGGTCGTCACGACTAGGCCCACGAAGAGAGTCGTCAGAACGGCCAGGATGGTTCGTCCGGAGCGAAGAGCAAAATACAGGAGAAGCCCGATGGTTGCGAGGGTCAGGGTGGTATTAAGTGTTACGTTCTCCGCCAGCGTACCGAACTCTTCGTCCGCAATGGGAACCGGACCCGTCAGGCGCACGCGTATGCCGTGGTCCGGTGTCAGCCCGAGGCCGGTAACTGTGCTTCGGATCAGATCGGTTGCCTCTGCACCCGGTTGCAGCGCATTGTAGTTGAGTTCGGGATAGATCAGGACGAAGCGTCTGAGTTCCGGCGGAGCGGCCTTTTTGCCCGACAAAAGAGTCTGCCACGAGAGACGAGCCTCCTTTCCGTCGAGTATGCTCTCGATCACGCCGACCAGGGCAACCATGGGGCCCGCCAGTTCGTCCATTGTCGTCTGCCCTACGCGAACTCCTTGCAGGCCTAGGGAGAGCGTTTGCATGACGCCACGCAGGCTTGGATCGGCAGCCAACGGGCCTAGGAGTCCTTGCTGAGAGATGAGTTCCTCGGTGGTCCGGGTGAGCTCGTCCATCGACAGGAGAAGAAGGCCGTTTCTTGCCAAGAATGGGCTGCTGTCCGGCCGCCATATGTTGCGGACCGGGCTGCCGTGACGGGTCAGCGCATCGGTCAGCCGTGCCGCTGCTTCATCTGCGAATTCAGGCGCTTCCCCGTCAATGACGGCGACGATCAGGTTCACGCGCTGCGGAAAAGCCGCTTCCATTGCGATCTCATTTCGTCGCCAGAGCACGTCTTTCGAAAACAATCCTGCCGTATCGGTGTTGATTGCGAAGCGCGTCGACGCAACGGCCAAGCTGAGCAGAGTGAGGGTTCCGGCGACAGTGATGACCAGCCATAGCCGACGAATGCATTTCGAAACGAGTCGTTCAATTGAGGATTCAAGCATCGATGCTTCGGCGTGGCTCATTGAATGATGTGCGGGCCAGTCAGTACTGCTGGCTTATGCAGGTTCGATAACGCAGTAAAAGGCTTATAGGAGCCTTCAGCAAGGCTTGTGTAATTCCATCCTATAGGCTGTGTGGCATCAAGGCCCCGTATTGCGCCGGCTTTTGGATGACGTCAAAAGGCCAGATTTCCATTTTAGAAGACCCGAGCGGCCTTAGCGTGTCGTGCGCATAAGAGGATAGAATATGAAAGTTATCCTCGCTCAGCCTCGCGGCTTCTGTGCCGGCGTTGTCCGTGCAATCGAAATCGTGGAGCGCACGCTCGCCAAGTATGGTGCTCCCATCTACGTCCGACATCAGATCGTTCACAATCGGTATGTGGTCGAAAGCCTCGAGAGAAAGGGCGCCCGCTTCGTGGAGAAGCTCGACGAAGTGCCGGACGGATCGATCGTGATCTTTAGCGCACACGGCGTTTCCCGCATGATCGTGGCGGATGCTCAGGCAAGACATTTGCCTGTGCTGGATGCCACCTGCCCACTCGTCACCAAGGTTCACCACCAAGGTCAGCGCTATGTGACACAGGGACGGACGCTCGTACTCATCGGCCACGCCGGGCATCCAGAGGTCGAAGGTACATTGGGACAGATCAAAGGCGCCGTTCATCTAGTGCAGAACGCGGCCGATGTCGAAGCGCTTGACCTTCCGGCTGAGGCACGCATCGCCTACGTGACCCAGACGACCCTGAGCGTGGACGACACCCGATCAATCATTGCGGCTCTGGGGCGGCGCTTTCACGATGTGGTTGGGCCGGAGACGAGAGATATCTGCTACGCTACGCAAAACCGCCAGACGGCGGTCCGGCAGCTCTGCCGGGAGTGCGATCTCCTGCTGGTGGTCGGAGCGCGCAACAGTTCTAATTCCAACCGTCTGCGGGAGATCGGCGAGGAGGTTGGCGTGCCGAGCTACCTCATCGAGGATGAGACGGATATCGACCCTAAATGGTTGCACCAGATCGAGGCCATCGGGCTGACCGCCGGCGCCTCGGCGCCTGAGGTGCTCGTCGAGAGGGTCCTCGATGCCCTCGCCCGAAGCTGCCCTGTCGAGATCTCAGTGCTTCCGGGCGTCGACGAGACCGTCAACTTCCGCCTGCCTGCAGAACTCGCGAACATTTGACCCTGGTCAGGCGGAAGAGCGGCGTCCGATCAAACGATCAAAGCAAGGATTTAATCGTGGGCATTCCCCTCCGTCAGATTCTGCTCATCGGTATTTATGTTGTCCGCCAACATCTTGCCGGCCGGCAGCGCTATCCGCTCGTGTTGATGCTCGAGCCTCTGTTTCGATGCAATCTGTCCTGTGCAGGATGCGGCAAGATCGATTACCCGGAACCGATCCTGAATAGGCGTCTGTCCGTGGAGGAATGCCTCGAGGCGATTGATGAGTGCGGCACGCCAGTCGTCGTCCTCGCAGGCGGCGAACCGCTCCTGCACAAGGAACTTCCTCAAATCATCGAGGGCGCGCTGGCGCGACGCAAATTCGTGATTGTCTGCACCAACGCGCTCTTGCTGGAAAAGAAAATCCATCAGTACCGACCGAGCCCGTACTTCACTTGGTCCATCCATCTGGATGGCGACGAGGAGACGCACGACTGCTCAGTGGGCCGGTCAGGTGTCTACGAGCGTGCTGTTGCTGCCCTTAAGTTGGCTCAGGCAAGGGGCTTCCGCGTGACAATAAACTGCACCTTATTCAAGGCTGCCGACCCGGAGCGGGTCGCACGGTTTTTCGACACGGTCATGGCGCTTGAGGTGGATGGCCTCACCGTTTCGCCCGGATACGCCTATGAAAGAGCCCCAGACCAGAAGCATTTCCTTAACCGAAGAGCCACCAAAGAACTCTTTCGCCGTATCTTCCGCCTCGGCGACGGTGGCAAGCGGTGGGCGTTCAACCAATCGGCCCTCTATCTTGATTTCCTGGCTGGAAACCAAACCTATCAGTGCACGCCGTGGGGCAACCCTACTCGAACCATCTTCGGATGGCAGCGACCGTGCTACCTTCTCGGAGAGGGTTACGCCAAGACCTACCGGGAATTGATCGAAGATACGCATTGGGATACCTACGGTACTGGCCGGTACGAAAAATGCGCTGATTGCATGGTTCATTCAGGCTACGAAGCATCGGCCGTGACGGACATGGTTCGGCGGCCATGGAAGGCAGCTTGGATCGCCTTGCGTGGGGTGGCAACTGAAGGCCTGATGGCGCCGGAAATTCCGCTGGACCGACAGCGTCCAGCACAATTCGTCTTCTCACGAAACGTCGCTGAAAGGCTGAGCGAGACCGGGGTTTCCAAGGTCAGGTCCAAGAAGGGCCCTGCAACGACGTAATCCTGTGAAGGCTGCCGCCGTATCCCATGCCAGACGTGGCAGCGAGAGGATCTGCAGGGGACGCCGCATGAGCATGCCAAGAACACGCCGCCAACCCAGTACTCCATTGGCGCCTAGTGCGTCGCAGACAAATGGTGGAAGTGAATGAGTGGCTGAGTCGCAGACGATCCGAAGCGCCGCAAACGGAATTCCGTTGGCCGCCGCAAACTCTGCTGCAACATGGGATTCCATATCTACGGCAGCAGCATCCGTGGCGGCGCGGAGAGCCGCTTTCGCGGCAGCAGTCAGAACTGGGACGTCGACGCCCACAATCTCGGCCACAACGACGTTCTGGCCCCCTGCTATCAACCTTTGAACCCAGTCCTGGGTGAGTCCAGGATGCGCAACCCACCGCGTGGTTCCAGCAATGATGCCGCGAGCCAGAACTGCATCGCCGGGGGAGAGAACGACATCAAGCCCACCTGCGATCCCGAAACTGACCACGGCCCGGTAAGCAGGAGCGAGTCTGCGGAGCATATGACGCAACCGGTCCGGTGAGCCGTCCGACCAGAGGATGACATTGTCTAGCCTGGTGACTATTGCCGTTTCCACGAACGTGGAATCATCCGTCTTCTTCGCCGTACTGGATTTTGCGGCGGCAAATCGGATCCGCTTTTCCGAAGAATGCGCGAGAGCCTCGACCCCAAAAGTGGGTCTACCTTTAGGATCCACCTGATGCTCATCTTCTTTGGCGAGAGCGTCTTTTGGAATGGAGAGCCGCGTCCACTGTTCCGCTCGATGCACGATGCGCGCTTCAGAGGCGAGTCCGGTCACGATCAGGAGCGGGAGCCTGGAGTTCACATTCCGACCCAGTCGCGGGCCCCGACGGTGCCCGCCTTCAGGCTGCGGTAGCGGGCGAGCGCCCAAAGTGGGAAGAACTTTGGATAGCCGTGATAACGCAAGTAGAAGACCCGTGGGAAACCCGTCGCTGTGAAATGCTCCTCGGGCCAGAATCCGTCCTGCCCTTGGGTGTTGCAGAGATATTCGATTCCGCGGCTGACAGCGGGGTGTTCGGCTTCGCCAGCGGCCATGAGACCCAGGAGCGCCCAAGCGCTCTGAGACGCCGTGCTTTGCACGGGTTGATAACTCCGATAATCAAGGCGATAGCTGTCGCCGCCTTCGCCCCAGCCCCCATCGGGGTTCTGAATTCGGATCAGCCAGTCGACCGCTTGGCGCATTGCATCCGAATGCGGGTCAACTCTCGCCGCGTGCAGGGCACAAAGAGCCGACCAGGTGCCATAAATGTAATTGATACCCCAGCGGCCGAACCAGCTTCCATCATCTTTCTGCTCCGCGAGTAGATACTCAATGCCTCGCGCCAGCGGTGAGCCCGGTTCGGGCTTGTCACCCAGTTGAGCGAGCATTGACACGCAGCGCGCCGTCACGTCGACCGTTGGAGGATCGAGAAGCGCTCCATGATCGGCAAAGGGGATATGGTTGAGATATGCGTAACTGTTATCCGTGTCGAAGGCGCCCCAGCCGCCGTTGCGGCTCTGAAGACCTATGACCCACTCGCGCCCGCGGGCGATTGGCTCCTCAAGAGCCAATGAAGCCATCGGAGGAAGCAGCGCTTGTGCACGGTGCATTGTCATCACAACCACAGCGGTATCGTCGACATCGGGATAGTAGGGATTGCCGTATTGGAACGCCCAACCGCCGGGCCGCACATGAGGGCATGTCGCCGCCCAGTCACCCGCGACATCAAGGACCTGGCGCCGCTTCAGCCAAGCGATTCCACCTAGACCGTACCGCCTTGCATCATCACTCTCCGCTTCGAAAAGAGCCTGGCAGGCAAGGACTGTATCCCACACGGGGGAGAGGCATGGCTGACAATAAGCTTCGTTGCTCTTCACGACCAGGAGGCGCTCTATTGCTTCCCGTGCCGAAACCATACGTGGGTGGTCTCCTGGATACCCTAAAGCATTGTACATCATCATGGCATTGGCCATAGCGGGGAATATGGCGCCTAGCCCATCTTGGCCGTTCAGGCGCTCTTCCACGAAAGCAATTGCTGCCTGGATCGCACGCTCGCGGGAGCCCTTCGGAAAGAAGCGCTCCGTTTTGTGCAGAACGGCGTCGATCATTCTGAAGAGGTGAGCCCATGTCGACGTCTGATGCGCTCCCCGCGGCCACTTACGCTCGCTGCTCGGCGCAGTCACGAAAAGCTCCTGGACATCGATGCCGTTCCGGCTGCGCGCCTTCGGCTTCAAGACCTGCAGGACCATGAGCGGAACAAGAACCGTGCGCGCCCAGTATGATATCTTTGAGAGATGGAAGGGAAACCAGCGAGGGAGAAGCATCATCTCGACCGGCATGACTGGTACGGCCCGCCAAGGGATGTCACCATAGAGTGCCAACAGCGTCCGGGTGAAGACATTGCTCTGTGCGGCGCCGCCATGCACGAGGATCAAATCACGAGCCCGGCGCATGTGCAAAGCGTCGGGCGCGTCTCCAATCATCTTCAGCGCAAAGTATGCCTTGACGCTCGCGCTCAGATCGGAAGACCCGCCATGGAATAGGGGCCATCCGCCGTCACCGGCTTGGATGCGACGCAGATATGCTGCGATCTTGTCTTCAAGGTCGCTTTTCGCTGGCTCCCCGAGATAATGCTTAAGAAGTACATATTCGGCAGAAATCGTGGCATCGGCCTCAAGCTCGAATCTCCAGTGCCCATCGGCTTGAGCCTGTGCGATGAGTGCGCGACTCGTAGTATCGATCTTCGCGTCGATCAGTTCGGGTGATGCCTCAATCCGGTCTAGACTAAGTCGGCGCATGATGCGTTCCACACCATCTGGTGCCTACAATGCGGGCCTCAACAGCAAATATTGCGCGGATCGATCAGCCTTGTTGTTGGGAAGTATTCGGGCCAAGTTCTCCATCAGATCAGCCCATACCGCAACAATGCCCTTAAAACGCTCAGGCGGCCGATATGAACAACCGGCCGAGGCGGATCCCAACCACGCGCCAGAAGCTCGTCAAGAATCGTCGAATATGCCGCCGCCATCAGACGTGGCGCACGCACGGAGCTACGGGAACATTCAGCCATAACCCGATCTGCTTCATGGAAATGAACGGCTGCCTTACCCGCCACTTGGTTACAGGCATGTCCGATCCGCGGGTGGGTCAGCACGAATCCAGGCTCGAACTGGGAAATGCCCGCTTCGATTAGTGCTTCCCGCGGCAAGTAGAGCCGGTCGAGGACCGCGTCCTCATCGAGATCCCGCAGGATGTTGGTGAGTTGTAGCGCCCGGCCGAGATGGTAGGCGAGAGCCTCGCCATGATGATCGTCGATCCCGAAAATCCGAACCGAGATCCGACCGACGGCACTTGCGACCCGGTCGCAATAGAGATCGAGCGTCGCCCAATCGGGCGGCCAGATGTCGCCTTTCACGTCCATCATCATTCCGTCAATGACGGCGTGGAACTCGTCGGACCGGAGTGCGAAAGTACGGACAGATGCGGCTAGCGCCGAGAGGCGCTCCGGGGGATGCTCATGGAACAGACCGTCAACCTCCGTTCGCCATGCTTGGAGTTTTCTGGCCCGGTCGGCGCAGGGTTCGCCGCTGTCTGCAATGTCATCAACGGCCCGGCAGAATGCATATACAGCATACATTGCCTCGCGTCTCGAACGTGGCAGTATACGCATAGCGGTGTAAAATGAACTACCAGCAACGGCTGGGGAACCGCTCTCGTTCAGCGCTACATCCGCCATGCGCCTGCTCCTCCTGAAAGCCGTGCGCGGATCCACGAAATTATGCCGCTCAAACGACCTTCTGTCACGCCGATAAATGGCCGGCGCCTCGGACCAAATGATGGGAGGCCGTTTGGGATTCATGGGCCCAATTTCCTAAGACGTGCGCATTGTGGATGCGAAAAGGCGAGTCCACTTCTCAAGCACATTACGCGAGGTGGTTACGTGCGATGCCTGTCGAGACATGGAAGTCGTCTTTGCACTTGGAAGATGGCAGATGCGGAAGAAACGACGAGGCACTCGCCCCTAGGGCAATCAGGCGAAGCGTGACAGCGAAGCGGCGGACCTGGTGACTTCTATGATATAAATCCCGACGCATTCATCACTATCGTTTATGGGATTGATTCGTGTGTTGCGATCGGGCCGCCTGAAAGCGGCCCTTCCATGCTCCCCCTCGGCCCTGCCAATGCTGAAGGGCGGAATCCAAAGTAAACCACATGTACATGGAAGCGATTACGGGAAGGGCCAGCCCCCATGCTCGATTCACTCTGAAGAAGCGTAGCGTGGGAGCGTAAGCCAGAACCATCATCATCCACGCGGCGAGGCCAAGGCTGCGGGAGGTTCTCTCTCCGAGAATTGTTGTGAGAGGCGGAGCAATGTAGACCACGCCCATCCCCAGGAGCGTGCCCAAGAGGAGCAGGGGCGAATAGCGAAGCTGGGCATAGGCCGAACGGGCCACCATGTGGCCTACATCGCTGAAGGTTGGAGCGGCACGCACACTGCGGACCTTATCCGTTAAACCAAGCCAAATGGGACCTTCCCGCTTCAGCAAGGCGCCGAGCGCACAATCATCGATCAGCGCTCCACAAATTGCCTGGATGCCTCCTGCGCACCGAAGCACATCCGGACGCACGAGCATACAACCGCCCGCAGCAGCAGCCGTCCGGCGCCGTGGGTCGTTGACCCAGGCAAAAGGGTATAGCTTCTGAAAAAAGAAGACGAAGGCCGGGATCAGCATCCGTTCGGCGAATGTCTCGCAATGCAGTTTCACCATCGTAGAGGCGAGAACGGTATGACATGCGCATGCGTGTTCGACTAGTTGCCGCAAGGTGCCCCGTCCGTAGACGATATCCGCATCGGTAAAGAGCACATAGTTCGGCGAGCGAGATTGTGTGTCCAGATAGGCTATTCCTTGCGCCATCGCCCAAAGCTTTCCCGTCCAATGGAGCGGCGGATCGGTTCCGTGGATAACGGCTAGACGATGGGTTGCTCCCATCCGAGTGGCTGTCTCCCGGGCGAGCGTGGCAGTCCCGTCAGTGCTCTGGTCATCGACAACGACTATGGTGAGCACACCCGGATAGTCTTGCCGGAGCAGAGAGCCCACGCTGGCAGCAATGAGGTCGGCTTCGTCGCGGGCCGGAAGTATGACAGCTACACTCGGCCACTGATCAATTGGCTGGCTGCCTTCGACCAACGCCCGAGAGCCGTCCTGCTCAGTGCAACACCAGAAATGGCCCCTGCCAAACAGAAGGTAGAGCCAGGCGGCAAGCGAAGCGGCACTCACAATGGTCGCAACATTCATTGCAAACCTCATCAGGCGGCGGCTTCGGCAGAACTTAGCCTGCTTCCGACTTGTTAGACACTTGGTGACCGTCGGGATGCATATGATTTCATGTCCTGTCGGCCAGCTGGATATCCTCGCTCGTGCAATATTCGCCAAAGCCTAACGCCTATCAGCTGACCAAGTAAGGATAGGCCGCTCTTTCCCGGCCGACCAGGCCCGCGCTTTGCGGGCCTCCTCCTGTCCCAAAGCCTCGAACACCTTGGTGACGATGCCGGACGCATCAAGCCCGGCCTGGGCATACATGCGTTCGGGCTTGTCGTGGTCGATATAGGTGTCAG
>NZ_JAIRBM010000013.1 GCF_020089865.1 Microvirga puerhi | reverse complement strand
ATTCCCGGATGGCCTCGATCAGGGCTTCGGGAATGCCGCACAGGCCGAATCCCCCGGCCATGATGGTCATGCCATCCTTCACAAGCCCAGCCAGCGCCAAGCTCGCATCCTTGTAAACCTTATCCATCAAACCCTCATTTTGCCCAAAATGTCTTTGGACCTATTCGTTTAGCCTCCGCCTCAGGCGGTTATGCGACACCCTGCAACTTAGCCTCAATTTAGACAATCCCTTCGTATGGATATAAGAATACCTGCAGGCGGCATCTGCGTTGCCGCCGAACTCTTTCCCAGCCGCCGAGGCCTTCCTCACGGTGGGACCAAAGGCCTCGATCACAATTCATGTCCCGTCGCGTCGTATTCCTCATCGCTCTGGTTACGCTTGCCCTGCTGATCGCAGCATCCGCTCCCTGGACGCTGAAGCCGGGTGGCCTCGCTGCGGCGGTAACCGAACACCTGCAGGGGCGATATGGATTGAACGTCCGGGTCGAGGGCCGGAGCACCTTTGCCCTGCTGCCGACGCCGCGGGTGAAGTTCGAGGGGGTGACGCTCGCCTTCCCCAAGCAATCCCTCCGAGCGGACAGCGCCACCTTACGTGGTGAATTGCGGATCCTCCCGCTCTTCCTGGGCCGGGTCGAGCTCTCGGAAATCGCCCTCAACGACGCGCGCATCACTGCGTCCGCCGAAGCGCTGCGGAGTGTTGATTGGGCCCGTCTGTTCAAGGACCGCATGGGCGAAACCCATGCCCGCCGCCTAGTCGTCGCAACGTCTTCGATCCAGTGGACGGACCTGTCCGAGGCCGGGCTCAGCGAAGTGAACGCCCTCGTCAATTGGGATGGCGCCGGCGACCTCCTCTATGCGGTCGGATCCGCGATCTGGCGCGGAGAGCAGGTCATGATCGATCAGGCCTCCTTCGACCCGATCCGCCTTGCCTCGGACCAGCTGAGCCCGCTCGCATTCACCTTTTCCAGCAACTTCGGGCGTCTCAGCTTCCAGGGCGAAGCCCAGATCGGTGACGATCCGCGCTTTACCGGGCAGAGCCTGGTGAGCGCGACATCCTTGCGCGACTTCGTACGCTGGAGCGGCATGAGCCTGCCCTTCGGTCCGCTCATGCAGGCCGTCACGATCGAGGGTGATCTCTCGGTCAACCGGCGGCGGATTTCCTGGCCCTCCGTGGCCGTGATCCTGGGATCCGATAAGCTCGAAGGCACGCTCTCGGTCCGCCTGGATACCGACCGCCCCGTCATCGCCGGAACGCTGGCAGCGGGCGAGTTGAATCTATCGAACTTCGTTCAGCCATTTGCTCAAGCCCGGACGGGAACGGGCGCATGGAGCGAGGAACTCATCAACCTCGTTCAGGTCACCGGCAATGATCTCGACCTGCGGCTGTCGGCCCTCAAGGCGCAGTTCGGACGTCTGCGGCTCGACGACATGGCCGCAAGCATCCTCGTCCGTCCCGGGCGGATCGAAGCCTCGCTCGGGCGGGCGGATTTTCACGAAGGAACCCTGAAGGGCCGGCTTTCGCTCGCCGCCCAGAACGGCGTCGTGGAGGTGAAGAGCCAGGGCGCCTTCGACGGGATCAATATGGCGACTTTCCTCACGGAAATCGGCCAGACGCGCTGGATCACCGGGACGGCCCAGGGACAATTCACACTCGAAGGATCAGGAGCGACGCCTGCGGAAGTGATGCGCCAGGCCCAGGGCCGCTCTTCCATTACGGTCAGGCAGGGCGAACTGGTCGGCATCGCGCTCAACGACGCCTTGAAACGCGTGGAGAAGCGCCCCCTCTCGGCGTCGCTCTCCTGGAAGGGCGGACGGACGCCGTTCGATCAAGCGCAGGCGCAGATGATGGTGAACGGCGGCATTGGAGAGCTCGTGGAGAGCCGCGTCAGCGCGCCGACTCTCTCGACAAACCTCCACGGCAAAATCTCTCTTTCGGACCGCGCTCTTCAGGTGAAGGCAGAGGTCTCGCCGGTGACCACCAGCCCCAACCTTGCGCAGGCCATCGTGTTCGACATGTCGGGCGGATGGGACGACATCGCCATCACACCGGATGCGCGGTCTCTCATCGAGCGCTCGGGCGCCGCTCGCCCCCTCTTCCAGCCGGAGACGCCCCCACTTGCTACCGCTCAGTGAGCGTTTCGCTGAGTGCGCAAGGCCGACCGTTTGCTGAGCAGCGTCGCTGTCGCGACACCGACCGCCACGATCCCGATCAGGATGGCCGAGGCGGCGTTCACCTCCGGTGATAGACCCAGACGAACCTGGCTGTAGATCTTGATCGGCAAGGTCGTCGCGCCCGGCCCGGCATTGAAACTGGCAATCACGAGATCATCCATCGACAGCGTGAAGGCGAGCAGGAAACCCGCCACGATGGATGGCGCGATCAGCGGCAACGTCACCGAGAAGAACGTGCGGAGCGGCGGCGCACCGAGATCCATGGCAGCTTCTTCGAGGGAGCGGTCAAAGGTCATGAGCCGGGCCTGAACGACGACCGTTACGAAGCACATGGTCAGCGTCGTATGCGCGAGCGTGATCGTCCAGAAACCGCGGTCAAGGCCGATCGCCACGAAGAACAGAAGCAGCGACAAGCCGGTAATCACTTCCGGCATCACCATAGGCGCATAGACCATGCCAGTGAACAGGGTGCGGCCCGGAAAGCGGCCGTAGCGGGTCAGCGCCAGAGCCGCCAGCGTGCCGAGTACCGTCGCAAGGATCGCGGAGAGAAAGGCGATCCGCAACGTCACCCAGGCCGCTTCCATCAGCGGCTCGTTGCGGAAGAGCGCAACGTACCACTGGGTCGAGAAACCGCCCCAGACGGTCACGAGGCGGGACGCGTTGAAGGAGAAGACGACGAGAAGCAGGATCGGCAGATAGAGAAACGCGAAGCCGAGCACCAGTGACGTGACGTTGAAGAGACTGAGGCGGCGATTCATGGCCGCGTCTCCAGGCGCCGCGCCTCGACGTCGCGATAGATGACGATGGGCACCACGAGAATGATCAGGAGCAGGATGGCAACGGCGGAGGCCAGGGGCCAATCGCGGTTCGAGAAGAACTCGCTCCAGAGCTGACGGCCGATCATGAGCGTCTCCGATCCGCCGAGAAGGTCCGGGATCACGAACTCGCCGACGGCAGGGATGAAGCAAAGGAGCGACCCGGCTACGACACCGGGCATGGCGAGCGGCACCGTGATGGCCCAGAAGGCACGCCATGGCGGGCAACCGAGATCAAGGGCCGCTTCGATGAGCGTGTCGTCCATCTTCTCGAGGGTGGCGTAGAGAGGCAGCACCATGAACGGCAGATAGGCATAGACGATGCCGATATAGACCGCCGTCTCGGTGTTGAGGATGGACAGCGGCTCGCTGATGATTCCAAGTGCCATCAGGGCCTGGGTCAGAAACCCTTCAGGCTTGAGGATGGCGACCCAGGCATAGATGCGGATCAGGAAGCTGGTCCAGAACGGCAGGATCACCAGCGCAACCAGAAGCGGACGATGGCGGGCGGGTGCGCGGGCCATGGCATAGGCGATGGGAAAGCCTACGAGAAGCAGGAGCGCGGTCGAGATCGCGGCGATGCGCACGGAGGAGAGCGTGGCGCGAAGATAAAGATCATCGCCCACCAACGTCTCGAAGTTCTCCAGGTCGAGCTGGCTCAGGAAGCCCAGCACGTCGTTCCAGTCGAAGACCGGCTTGTAGGGCGGCTGCGCCACCGCAGGATCGGACAGGCTGATCTTGAGGACGATCAAGAACGGCACGAGGAACAGGAGGATGAGCCACAGATAGGGCACCGCCGGCACCAATGCCGAGGCCAGCCTCTTCGGGAAGGGACGCGCAATCATGGCTATTCCGCTAGGATCACGGCCGCGTCCGGCGCGAAGGAAACGTGGACGCGCTCATCCCACTCGATAGGATTCTCGACGAAACGAGAGCGATTGGCGCGCGTCACGCGAATGATCGCCCCGGAATCGAGCTTCACGCGATAAACCGTCCAATCGCCGAGATAGCCGATGTCCCAGACCTCGCCGAACAGGACGTTGGCGGCATCTGTCTCCGGCCGCTCCCGCTGGATTACCATCTTCTCCGGCCTGACGGCGATGGCCACGGCCTGGTTCTCGTTCAGCACCTCGTCGGGATCGTCGATCGTCAGCGGCGCTTCGGCCGCATTCGAACCGACCCGCCAGAGGCCGCTCTCCTGGCCGAGCACATGGCCTTCGATGATGTTCACGTCACCGACGAACTCGGCGATGAAACGAGTCTTGGGCTGTTCATAGATCTCGCCGGGTGTCGCTACCTGGACGATGCGCCCGTGATCCATCACGGCGATCCGGTCGGCCATGGTCATGGCCTCTTCCTGATCGTGCGTCACGACGATGAAGGTCATGCCGAGCTCGTGCTGGATGTCCATCAGTTCGAACTGGGTTTCCTCCCGCAGCTTCTTGTCGAGGGCACCCAGCGGTTCGTCGAGGAGCAACACCTTGGGACGCTTGGCGAGCGCCCGCGCCAGGGCGACGCGCTGGCGCTGGCCGCCCGAGAGCTGGCTCGGTGAGCGCTTTGCGAGCTTCTCGAGCTGCACGAGGCGAAGCATCTCCCCGACGCGGGCTGCGATCTCCCCTTTCGGAAGACCGTCCTGCTTCAACCCGAAGGCGATGTTCTTCTCCACGTTCATATGCGGGAAGAGCGCATAGGACTGGAACATCATGTTCACGGGCCGGCGATAGGGCGGGACGCCGGCGAGGCTCTTGCCGGCCAGCATCAGGTGGCCCGCGCTCGGTTCCTCGAAACCGGCGATCATGCGCATCAGAGTGGTCTTGCCACACCCGGACGGTCCCAGAAGGCAGAAGAACTCACCCTCGAAAATGTCCACCGACAGGTCGTCGACGGCGACGGCGTCACCGAAGCGCTTGGTAACGTTTTCGACCCGGATCAGCGGCGTCGCGGTCGGATCGGCCCAGGGCGAGAAGGAGCGTCGGACGGCGCCGACGGAGGCGGACTTGAGAGGAGGAGGCAATTCGTGGCGAACCCGGCTGAACGGAGGGATGACCGAAAGCGCAAACTAGGATGAAAGCCTGGGAAGAACAACAGGATAACGCCCCTTCCAACAGGCTTCCGCGACAAGGATTTTGCAGGACCGAAGACCGGCGCGAAACCGCCTTTCGACCTCCTCCTCCGATCCGGGTTCTCTCCGGTGGTATGACTAGCGCAGCTCTTCGTCCGCGCCGCGGCCAAGGAGGTGCGCCGCCGAGCGCCAGGCATGATGCGCGATCCTATCGAGCCGCCGGGAAGCGTCTATCCGGGCGAAGGCATCCACGACGGTCAGCTTTCCCGGCGCAACGGAGGCGAGAGTCGCAGCGCGATGGTCCCGCTGCAGAGCATCGAGCTCCCACGCTGCGCCCTTTGCTTCCGCGAGAGCCGCCACGACTTCGGACGAAATGCTCCAGCCGATGGGGGCGGCCTGGGCACTAAGCGCGGATTCCGAGGTGATCGAGCCACCAATCACCTGTGCCGCGCGCAGGGCCTGTACGCACAGCTCGACGTCGCGAGAATCATGAGGGAATCCGGCTGGCTGTCCCGTGAGCCCGCCCTCCGCTACGACTTCCACGAGGCGCGAGGCGTGATCGAGGGCATGCAGCGTGCTCGTCATGCGCAGCCGCTCGTCCTCCGTCTCGGGCGGCTCCTTCAATTCGGACAGGAAGTCCCGCACCTCCTCGAGCGCCGCGGCGGCCGCCGCACTGGCCTTCGCCGCAGGCCCGACCCCACCCGAGAGCGCGGCGGAGACCGAAGTGGCAATTGTCGCCAGGACATCCGCCACGACGCGCCGGGCGGTCTCGACCGCGATCACCGGACTGGCGAGCGTGCTGGGATCGAGCGCGCGCTGAAGCGCCGTCTGATCAGAGGGCAGGAGGCGCTCCACGACACGGGTGAACCACTGCGTCGCCGGAAGGAGCACGGCGACCCCCACGACATTATAGGCCGTGTGATAGGCGGCAAGGAGCGTCATCCCATCGACCGACGCTGAGAAGCGGCTCATCAGCGCTGCCGTGAACGGAAAGGCGATGATCGCGATGAGCGCCGCGATGACCTTGAACAGCACATAGGCGAGAGCGAGGCGCTTGGCCGTCACGCCGGCACCGATGGCCGCCAATGCGGAGCTCGTCGCCGTCCCGATATTCTGACCGATGATCAGCGCCGCACCCTGCTCCAGGCTCACGGCCCCGGCGTAGAAAGCAGAAATGGTGACGGCGATGGCGGCCGTCGAGGATTGCAAGACCGCAGTCATCGCCAAGCCGACGACGATCAGGATGATAAGGCCGACCGACCCGGCAACCCAGCCAACTCCCGGCGCGCCAAGCGTCGCAGGCAGGTCGGATGGATGCAGGCTCTCCGCGAGGCCTCCCATGCCCTGCTGGAGGGTCGTCAGCCCGTAGAGCACCAGCGCGAAGCCGGCGAGCGCGCCACCCGCCGCAGCCATCCTCCTGCCGGCCAGCAACTTGGCCAAGGCACCGACGAAAATCATCGGCAGCGCATAGGCCGAAAGCGAAACGCGCACGCCGATCAATGCCACGAGCCAGCCCGTGCCCGTCGTGCCGACATTGGCGCCGAACACGAGGCCGAGTCCCTGTGGAAAGGTGAGTAGCCCGGCGCTGACGAGGCCGATCGTCGTCATCGTCACCGCGCTCGACGACTGCACCAGCAGCGTCACGACCGCACCCCAGAAGGCACCCGAGAGCGGCGTGGCAGCCGCCTTGCTAAGAACGGTGCGCAGGGCAGACCCCGCCAGGTCCTTCAGGCCGTCGGTCATGACCGTCATGCCGAGCAGGAACAGTCCGACGCCACCGAGAATGGCAATTGCTGTCGACATGCACGTCTCGCCCCGCCTGCGCTTCGGTCATGCGCTTGGCTGGAGTCATAGCACCAGCCGCCCCTCGCCGTTAGCCTCCCCATCGCGCCGACGCTCCCAATGTCCGAGATGCGTCAGGAGTGACCTTTAAGCGCGGCAGTGCGGGGGCCGCTTGTCCCTGGATCAGGACATTCGGTTCATTTTCGGAATGTGCCAGAATCTGCCGTCCGAGAAACGCGAACGTCAGGCTGTGCATGGGGCTGGCGTAGATTATGGTATGGGTCAGCAAGATCCAGGGGTGCCGGCCTGGCGGCGAGGAGTTGATCGGCTTGGTCGACCAAACGACCCAAGACCGCCGCAGGATCAGAGGACGCTTCTCATCGATAGTCGCTCTTGCCCACTTTGCGGAATGAGATTGCCCGGAACATCAGGAGACGTCGACGAATTACCACAGATCAACGAGGTCGATAGCTGGTCGTTCTGCGAGTAGCCGGAATTTAGGGAAAACTTCCCTAGAAGTTCAGCAATACGCCGGAATCGGACGCGTAGGCAGACGGTGAACACGGTGTACTACCTCGCCCGTTCTCGCGTTTTGTGTCGTGTTTTTGTCTAATCGCCACGCCGGCGCACACTGCACGGTCCACGCTGTGGAGCTTGAGACCATCTCTATCATAGCAAGCGAGGGAAGATGATAACGAACAGACGATTTAGCCAAACGCCGCCAGATAGGGCTAACGAGCTTTTCGAGAAGCTGCTCGCCACGTCCGAGAATGCTGTCAAAACCCGTGAGCGCCTGTTCTCGGACCTGAAAGAGGAGTTGGAGCTTCTGGCCAGTCTCCAGGAACAGCACCTCTTTCCGGTCCTGTGGAAGCATGGGATGCGGGACCTCGTGCAGCAGGCGATCGACGACAACCGGGAGACGAATGCACTTCTGGCCGAGCTGGAGCGCATGCCGAAGAATAGTGTCGAGTTCCACACGCAAGTGGCTGAGCTGAGAGGAGTGTTTCAACAGCACATCCGCGACGACAAGAAGGAACTGCTTCCGGCAGTGCTTAAGGTCTTGAGCGACGAGGAAGCCGAAGCTGTCGTCGACAAAGTGGAAGATGACATGGCGACTGTCGAAGAGACGAAACAGGCTGAGGTCCGGCGTGGCCGAGAGCAGGTTGAGACTCTCCAGCGGGTAACGGACGATGTCGCCGACACCACCATGAGGGTCGGATTGGAGGGAGCCCAAACAGTTGCCCGTACTCTGCAAGACGCTGTGCAGAGCAGTTTTGGTGCAGCATCGGAACTGGCTCGGCGTTCGACCGGTCCGGTGACACAGGCCCTTGGCTTGTCGGCTGGCAATGCTCAGGGTCTTGCCGAACAAGCGTCGCAGAATCTTCAAGCCGTGGCGCAATCCGGCACGGTTCTCGCCCGCGGTATTCAGGAAGTCTCGCGCCAATGCTTGGAGTTGAGCCAGAAGCGATGGCAAAAGAATCTCGAGGGCTTGAATGCCCTCACGCGTTGCCACTCGATGACGGACTTTTTCTCGGTTCAAGCATCTATGTTCCACGACAACTTGGAGCAGACCATCGAGAACAGCCGGCGCATTGCCGAGCTCACACGTCAGGTGGCTGAAGAGACTGCTCGGACCGTGACCGTTCAGGCTGAAAAGACGGCATCCCGCGCAGGCCGCGCCGCATGAGAAAGCTCACACTTTAGATTCGATGAGGAGATACGCCTTTGCTTACAGGCAGAGGCGTTCACGTTCAAGGCTGCCAAAGATTGAACGCCAAGCGTTGCAATTGCGATCGGTAGGCTCTGCGGTTCGCTGCCGAGATGCCACTTGCCATAGATTGCCGTGGCATAGCCCGCACCCTTGAACAGCTCGCCCATGATGAAGGCGCGCGCGGACAGCGTATAGGGCGAGCCCTCGACGGCGATCAGCGATAGGCCGTTGCGGATCGAGTACTGGCCCGTCATCAGCGCCGCCCGTGACGGCGTGCAGGCTGGCTCGACCAGGTACTGGGTGAGCCGCAACCGCTCGCGAGCCATCTGGTCGATCCGCGGCGTCGGCGCCCCGCGCAGTTCGCCGCCGCCATAGCAACCCAGATCGCCGTAGCCGAGATTGTCGGCAAGAATGAAGACGACATTGGGCTTCGTCGGCTGGGCCAGGGCCGCGGTCGCCGGCACGGACAGGGCCGCGACGCAGGAGCGAAGTGCCAATGCGCCAAGCGAACGCCGCAGGGACTGAGGCGTGGTGGTCCTCCCATTACCTGAAGTGGAGGCCCTCCTCGCGGCTCACCGCCGCGGTCAGTCAGCGGCCAAGTCTAGCAGTCCGTCGGCGAGGGCTAAATTGCCCTTTGGGGCGTCCCGATAGTTGATCTCCTGCGTTGCGACCTATCCTTTTAAGGTCTGGAATGGGTCCAGGAGTGGTCTTTAAGCGCGACGGTGCGGAGGTCCACTCACCCCGCAGATCGGGAGATTCGTTTCATTTCCGGAACGTGCCGGGAAAAGACATTAGCCTTTGCTCACCCTGTCCCGGCCCTCGCGGAGCAGATAGAGAGCAGAGATCGAACAACATGCCAGAGCGAGTGCCGTTTATGGCGCAGTAGGCGACAAAGTAGCTTTGTGATGGGCGGCAGGTTCATCTCCAGCTTGTCATCGGCGCTCGGCACCTCTACGATTACCCGATCGAGATTTGGACGACGCCTGAGCTGCTGCACCCTACCGTGCGCCTGCACGGACGAGTTCCCCAAACATCGATATTCTTCGGGCCAAGGCGCTTTTGCGGTTTGGCTCACCTTTATCATGGACAGGGAAAGGAGCCCACATGGCTACGGGCACAGTGAAGTGGTACAACGAAACAAAAGGCTATGGTTTCATTCAGCCTGACAACGGCGGCAAGGACGTTTTCGTCCATGCGTCTGCGCTGGAGCGCGCCGGTCTGCGTGGTCTGGCTGAGGGCCAGAAAGTCTCCTATGACGTCGAATCCGACCGCCGCACGGGCAAGGAATCGGCAGGAAACCTGAAGACGGTCTGATCAAACCCTCTGGTCATTAATTTCAAAAGAGGCCGCTCCGACTTGGGGCGGCCTCTGTGTTTTGGTCTATGAGGCATCTCGGTGCGTACAACTATGCAAAGGAACGCGAACATTGGCCCGCAATAAGTCAAAGCCCCTCGAGAGCGGCTATGCCCTTTTCGACGTTTTCTACGAGGATGGCTCCCGCAGCTCGAACCGGCGTGTCCCACGCTCCGTTCTGGGTGGGCTCGACGGCGATGAGCCGGCCCGGAAAGCCATTGAGGAGCAGGACAACGCCATCGCAGAGAAAGCCGGCCGGCCCCGCCTTCCAATCAAAAAGGTTACGCGATCACCTGTCTAGCCTGAACCATCCTCTGCCGTTCGGGGAGCTGCCCTGAGCTTGCCTTGGCTGATGTCTGGCGTAAGGCAATCCCTTCCCGCCACCATAGTTATTCCTGGCGAGATCGGAAGATTCTAGGCCCGCCGTTGCCAATTTTATAAGCGTGATGGGGAAGCAAAATAGGGAAGTAAACCCTCCAGTTCCCCTGTTCTTCGAGCAATCCCGGCCCGTCCTCTTGTAAAAATCCGGCTAATCCCTATATTTCTATTATCGACTTTGGCCGGACAATCGGGCCGTTTCGCTGTTGGCTTTGCCAGGCGCACGTTCAGACGCTCTTTCCAAACATCGACGAACCAAGTTGAGGTCGCGCTTTCGCGTGCCTTGGCTCGCGTGCATCTGCAACAACCGCGAAAGGCTGCTCCTATGATCACGGGTACTGTGAAATTCTACAACGACATGAAGGGCTTCGGCTTCATCCAGCCCGATAACGGCGACAAGGACGTGTTCGTCCACGCGACGGCCCTTGAGCGTGCCGGCATGCGCAACCTCGTCGAAGGTCAGAAGGTCTCCTTCGACACGGCTGAGGACCACCGCTCTGGGAAGATCGCCGTCAACAACATCCAGAAGGCCTAAGGATGTTTGGGCGCGACCCATAAGCGCCATCTACGGAGTCGCTCCCGGATGGGGCGCCTCCTTCTTTGCAAATCTCCATCGGCCGATGGTCAAGCTGACGAGGAAGCAATGAACACATTTCGAAAATCCACTCCTTCAAAATCGGTCATGTTCATGGTGAACTATGACGATGGGCGCACGGCTTATCTGTGGATCGACGATCCTGCGAAGGCGAACGATACCTGGGCCATCGGCGTGATTGCCCAAGCCCAGCAGCAGCAAGGCTCGCTGCCGGAAGGTACCATCACCAGCATCAGGCGTGTCCGATAGGCGGCACAAATTAGTTTAGGTAGACGTATTGAGATCGATGAGCGGAATGAAGCGTAACGATTTTGGCGAACGACTGAGTGCCGCCAGAGACGCAAAGCAGGCGCTAGCGGCCAAGTTCCGTCAGCGGCCCGGCCCCGATGACCCTGCAGTTGTGGAACGGCGGGCGGCTCGGGCGGCCGTGAGCGCCGCGCGAGATGCTCGTGTAGCTGAACGGGAAGCCCAACGCCTTGCCGAGAATGCCCGCGTTACCGCAGAGCGTGAAGCTCTTGCGACAGAACAAGCCGAGCAGGAAGAGCGCGCGGCCGCCGAAAAGGTAGCGAGAGATGCCAAGCTGGAGGCTGAGCGCAAGGCCGCCCGCGATGCTCGTTACGCAGCTCGCAAGGCACGAAAATAGGGTTTGGGACCCGACCGCGTTTCCACGATTACGTCTGATCTAATTCAGGTAGCAACGAGGAGATTGACTGATGTCTCACAAGTTCAAGGTCCGACAGATGGTCCGGCTGAAGCAGTCCGGCTTTTCTGACGGCCGGACGAGTGCCGCCGATGTCTATGAGGTTGTACGGCTGATGCCGGCGGACCAAACCGGGGAGCTTTCGTATCGAATCAAGTCAGGTGCGATTGAGAGAGCCGTCCGGGAGAGTGAGATTCGAAGCACGTAACCCTCTGCGCTCCAAACCCCTCGCTTGAGTGATCCGCCGAAGAAATTCGGCGGCCAAATGAAACCCACCGCCATATTGGAAAGGATATCCTTTTGCAGGTTTTTGTGCGCGATAACAATGTCGATCAAGCACTTAGGATTCTCAAGAAGAAGATGCAGCGCGAAGGCGTCTTCCGGGAGATGAGGCAGCGTAAGGCCTACGAGAAGCCCTCCGAGCGCAAGACGCGAGAGAAGGCGGAAGCTGTCCGGCGCAATCGCAAAGCTGCTCGTAAGCAGGCCATTCGGGAAGGGCTGATTGCCGCCCCCAAGCCAAAACCTCGTTTCGCCACGCCACGTCGACCTGCAGGCGCTCCCACCAATACGGGCTCACGCACCGAGACGACAGCGTCGAAGGTCTAGCAGGCTCAGAGCGATAGAGTCGGGCATCGTTCTTAGGCTGACAGGCGAAGCAACACGTATCATGCGCTGCTTTGGCCCCGTTCTCGGGACGAGCCTGCACTTAGCCTATGAGCCCTGTAACCTATTCAGGTCGCGAATTCACGCGCCAAGCAGAGCAACTTCTCGAGACGAAGAGAAGATCCTTGTGGGCGCAGGCAGCTTCATTCCGAGCCCGGCGATCGATTTATCGCCGGGTGCATGATGTCATCAGCCGCGACGATCGGCTGACCGGGCTGGTAGTTGCTCTACCGTTCGGCCACCAGCTCAACGAAGGGCTCAAGGCTGGTATAGGGCAAAGTAAACTTCTCGCCCCGAAAGAGCATCGGCACATCCTGCCCACCTGCGAAGCCGGAGGTCAGCTTGCTACGTACCGTGAAGGTCTCTCCTGCTTTCACATCCCCCCAACGCTCATCGCAATGGTCCATGACGCCGAGCTCGTTCAGCTTGGCCTCGACCGTCAGCGTCCGCTCATGCGACGGCAGTTGCCGCAGGCTGTTCTCGATCTCCTCGCGCGTGGTATCATAGGCCGGATTACGAAGCTTGTAGCGAAGCTCCGCATCCTGGGTGAAGCGCCACACGGAACCCGTTACCATCTGCTGCTGTTTCGTAAGCGGCTTCTTCTCCAGCTTCGCTGCCTTTGCCGGCTTGGCCCGCGCGGGAGCGTCAGCAGGCTGAACATCGGCGATCAGCGCCCATCGCTCCGACCACTCCACTGCCCGGTAGTCGCCCTTAGTCAGGCGGTCGGCGAACTCGAGAATGTCAGGATCGACGGGGCGCTTGCTGCCGCTGGCCTCGAAGTACCGCATTCGCATAGCGTCCGGTAGAAGTAGGTAGAAGTTGTCGCTCTTCACGTCCACATCGAAAATGTTGGCAACCTTGACAACTTGGCCCCGGCTGGAGGGAGCCGCGACGCCATCACCCGTCGGGTAGACCATCGTCCCTCTGGGAACTCGGACGTAGTCGTCAACTTGAATATCCGACATTTGTTCTTCGTTTCTCTGTTGTATGAGCAGCGCTAGCGGAAAAGGTCAAAAGCTTGAAAATGGGAACGGCACCCGAAGGTGCCGTTTCTGTTGCTAGGCTTCCCCGAGCCCCGGATGGTTACGCCGCGAGGCGCACCGCACCCATGTCAACGTTGTCGTTGGCATTTGTGAATTTGCACTATCAAGGCCGTAGCTCAGCCTAATCGCAGCCTAGTCTTTATTACGCCTAGTCGAACCCAAGTCGCCCCCATCAAAAGCACACCGGAACAGCGCCTAGCCCAACGAAGCCCGTCGCTCTTGAGATCCGCCTGCGGTACTTGGCGGCCGGTGTGCTTGTGGTGGAGGCGGCGGGAATTGAACCCGCGTCCTAAACGCCTATTCCACTCTGCCTCTACGATCATAGTCAGGCGAACCTGACACTACGGATATAGCTATCAGTTGGCCCGATGGCTAGGGTCCAATTGTGTACGGGCGCTCTCAGTATGGTCCGGCGATGTTGGCCGCATTCTGCAATCCCGATACCGAAGCTTCGCCTCTGGACTGCGATCGTTTCTAACCGAGCAGCAGGCGTCAGCACCGACATAATGGGTTTGCACCGATGCTCTGAATGTCCGCTCAGGGTCAAAGAGCAATACACAGCGGAGCCATGGGGAGGTCCGCTGACAAGCCATTCTTGGACACTTGCAATCGTTAGAATGGCCGGGCTTTGACCCTGCTAGTGCCCTCCCCCGCCGCCCGACGGGGCCGCCTTGGGCCTCTTGATGAACGGCAGCACGGCCATAAGGGCCAGGAACAGGAAGGTCAGGAGATAGAACACATCCGCGAAGGACATGACCATGGCCTGTTGCCGGACCATTTTGGTCATGGTCTTGATCGCGGCCGTACTCGCATCCGAGCCGAGGCTCTGGTAGCTCCGCGTCATGGCGTCGAGCGTTTCGACAGCAGTCGAGCGCGCCCAGTTGACGCTGTCGTGCAGGCGCTGCAGGTGAAGGTCGAGCCGGTTGTTGAGGATCGTGTTGATGAGCGCGAGCCCCACGGCGCCGCCGAGGTTGCGGGTCAGGTTGTAGAGGCCCGAAGCGTTCTTGATGCGCTCCGGCGGCAGCGTCCCGAGGGCGATGTTGTTGATCGGCACCATGCAGATCATCAGACCGACGCCGCGCAGGATCTGCGGCACGAACAATTCCCAGAAATCCCAGTCCTTCGTCAGGCCGGTGATCAGCCAGGTGCCGAGGGCAAACGAGCCGAACCCGATCGCCATCATGACCCGCGGATCGAGGATCCGCGACAGCCGTCCCGCAATCGGGGCGGTCAGAAACATGAAGACACCGGACACGAACATCGTCTCGCCGATCTGGAGAGAGGAATAGCCGCGAACACGACCCAGATAGAGCGGGTAAAGGTAGGTTAGGCCGTAGAGACCGATGCCCATCACGAAACTGAAGGACGAGCCTGCCAGGAAGTTGCGGTCGGTGAAGGCGCGAAGGTCCACGATGGGCTGCTTGGCCGTAAACGCCCGGTAGAAGAAACCGATGGCACCGACAGCGCCAACCACGGCCAGGATCGCTACGGTGTGGTCCTGGAACCAGTCATTGTTGGGACCTTCCTCGAGCACATATTCCAGCGCGCCGAGGAAGGCCGCCATGAAGCCGAGGCCCGCCCAGTCGAAGGATTTGAGCAGATCGAGATTCGGCTCGTCGAAATCGACGAGGAGATAGGTCGAGATCGTGACGAAGATGCCCGGCACGATGTTCACCAGGAACAGCCAGTGCCACGAAAACAGCTCGGTCAGATAGCCGCCGATGGTGGGGCCGACGGTCGGGGCGAGCGTCGCCACGAGGCCGATGATCGGAGAGATGACCGGACGCTTCTCGGGCGGAAAGATCGTGAAGGCCGACGCGAAGACGGTCGGGATCATGCCGCCGCCGATGAAGCCCTGAAGGGCCCGCCAGAGGATCATCTCGTTGATCGAGGACGACATGGCGCACATCAGGCTCATGAGCGTGAAGCCGCCGGCCGATATGACGAACATCCAGCGTGTGGAGAGCACGCGGGAGAGCGTTCCCGAGAGCGGGATCATGATCACTTCGGCGATCAGATAGCTCGTCTGAACCCACGAGATCTCGTCCGATGACGCGGAAAGGCCGGCCTGAATCTCGGCAAGCGATGCCGAGACGATCTGGATGTCCAGGATCGCCATGAACATGCCGAAGACCATGCAGAAGAATGCAAAGGTCCGGCGCCGGTCGACCGACGCCGGCTTTGCGGCAGGCATGGACGCCGACGGCTTGCCGGCAACGGCTGCGGAAGCGGCCATGGGGGCGTTTCTCGTTTTGCGTTCAGGTTAGCGCTGAGCGGTCTGGCTCGGCGCCGATTCGCGCGTGTCTACGCTGACGACGACCGACAGGCCGGGACGCAGCATGCCCTTCTGGGCAGCCTCGTCGCTGACCGTGATGCGGACGGGAACGCGCTGCACGATCTTGGTGAAGTTGCCGGTGGCATTCTCCGGCGGCAGGAGGCTGAATACGGCACCGGAGGCCGGCGCAACGCTCTCGACGGTGCCGATGATGTCCGAATCCGGGAAGGCATCGACTTCCACGTGGACCTTCTGGCCCGGCTTCAGCGCGGCAAGCTGGGTCTCCTTGAAGTTGGCATCCACGTGAACGCTGTGCAGCGGCACGAGAGCCGCAAGACGGGCGCCCGGCTGCACATAAGTGCCGACCTCGACGGCCTTGTTGCCGATGACGCCATCGACGGGTGCGCGGATCTCCGTGAAGGACAGGTCGCGCTCCGCCTTGTCGACGGCGGTCTGCTGCTCCGCAACGGACCGCTGCGCTTCGACCTGCTGCGCCGACAGCACGTCCACATTGGCCTTGGCCAGAGAGAACGCGGCCTCGGCGCTACGGACATTCGCCAGCGTGCGATCACGCTCAGCCTTGGCGGTCTCGTAGGTGGCCTTGCTGGCATAGTTGGACTGGGCGAGCTGCTGTTGGCGGGCGAAATCTCCGGCGGCGCGCTCCGCATCGGCCTGAGCGGCCGCGACCTGGGCTTCAGCCTGGGCGACGGAGGCCTGGGCAGCGTCGATCTGGCGACCGATACGGGACACGGCGCTCTGCTGAGTCGCGAGCTTGTCCTTGGCGGATTGCAGGGCCAGGCGGTAATCGCCGTCGTCGATCTTGGCGACCAGATCGCCGGCCTTGACGCTCTGGTTGTTGGTCACCGCCACAGACGCGATATAACCCGAGATCTTGGCGGACATGATGGTAATATCGGCCTGCACATAGGCATCATCGGTCGAGATTATGAAGCGACCGGTCTTCCACCAATTGTAGCCTTCGTAACCGCCGAACCCTAAGGCCGCGAGGAGGACCGCCAGAATGATCGGCTTCTTTCCAACCCGGGATTTGCCCTTCCCCTTCGGCGTCATCGCGGGAGCTGCGGCAGCGCTCTGCGGCGCAGGTGTAGCCTCCGGAGCCTTGTCCACCTGCGGAGAAGGACCCTCGCCCTTGGAACGGTTGTCTTCGTCGCGATATGCCATGTTCTGCCAAACCTTAGTGCGCGGGCGGCTCTCTTCGCCGCAGCGCTGCGCGCACTGGAAACTCTCTTTAGTGACCCCTATATGGATTGACTGAACGGTTCGGTCAATGGCAAAGCGGAGGACGGAGGTGACAAAACACACATGAGTACGTTCGATGTCGCGCCGGAGCCGGCTGTCCTTGAGGACGGCGACAGCGCCAAACGCCGCCAGATTCTAGAAGGGGCCCGCCAGGTCTTCCTGGCCGAAGGCTTCGACGGCGCCAGCATGGGAGAAATCGCCAAGGCTGCGGGGGTCTCGAAAGGAACCCTTTACGTCTATTTCAGCAGCAAGGAAGCTCTGTTCGCAGCCCTGACCATCGAGAAGAAGCAGAGCCTTGCCGAGGTTCTGTTCCAGATCGACGCGGACAATCCGGATGTTAGATCCGTCCTGGCCCATCTCGGCGTCAGCTTCATGAGCCATATGGGTGACCCGGAGCACATCTCATCCGTCCGCATGGTCATCGGTGCCGCGAACAAGCTCCCGGAGCTTGGCCGGATGTTCTACGAGGCCGGTCCCTGCCGGGGAATCGCCCGCCTGAAGGATTATCTCGATCGGCAGGTACAGGCCGGACGGTTGAACATCGAGGACACCACCGTCGCGGCCCAGCATTTCCTCGACCTCTGCCAGTCTTCGGTGATGCGCCGCCTGCTCTTCGCCGCAGGACCGCGCCCGACCGAGGACGAGATCAGGAAGCATGTCGACAACGCATTAAGGGTCTTCTTTGCCGCCTATGGGCCGAAAGCGGCTTCTTCACAGCAAAGCAAGGCCTGAGCTTAGCCAGGCCTTGTTCTAACAAAAGTCAGGCATCTTCGCGCAGGGCCTCGGCGACCCGGGCCTTGAGCACTTCGGGCTGACGCAGGATCAAAGCGCCCCGGGTGCGCTCGATCAGACCTTCATGAGACATCATCGTGAATTCGCGGGTCACCTGTTCCCGGCGGCAACCGATGCGCGCGGCCATGATGTGATGGAAGGGCGGCGGCGTGATCACCCGCTCCCCCTGATGGTCGGACCGGGGGATGGAAAGGCGCAGGAGCTCGGAATAGAGCCGATGCCGCAGATCGAGAACGGTCTGCTCGACGAAGCGGGCGTTGAGTTCGCGGATGCGCGACGCCATGAGGCAGAACAGGCGCTCCGCAATCTTGGTATTGGAGAAGACCAGCTCCCGGAAAACGGGAGCCGGCATGACGCAGGCTTCCCCCTTCGTGAGCGCCGTCACGTTGGCGGAGCGCTTGATTCCGTCGAGAGCTGCCAATTCTCCGAAGAGCTCCCCCGATTTCATCTCGTCGAGAATGACCTCCTTGCCGGAGGCGGTGCGCATGAGCACCCGGACTTCACCAGCAAGGAGAAAATAGACGTCCGTCGACAGATCGTCGAAGTCGACGAGGATTTCTTCCGGATCGAACCGGTGCCAATGGGCGCGGCTCTCGTAGGGCGCAAGATCGAGTCCCAGATCCTTGAAGAGCTGAACGCTAGAAAGCCGCAGCATTTTCGACCCCCTTACCGACCGTTCTGCCTTCATAGCAGTAAGTTAGGGCCAAGCTAGGGTCAAATATTGTAACGTCAAATGGAAAGGGCCGGGAGAACCCGGCCCTTTGTCGAAAAATCTGGTCGAAAATCTTACTCGGCAGCGACCTTGCGCTGCTTCACCAAGGCGTCCTTAACGGCCGCGATGATCCGATCCTGCACCTCGGTGGTGAGGTAGGGATGCATGGGCAGGCTCACGACCTCAGCCGCCAGGCGCTCGGAGACCGGCACGCCATTGCCGGCAACCGGATAGCCCTTGTAGGCCGTCTGCTGGTTGAGCGGCTTCGGATAGTAGACAGCAGTCGGAACGCCCGCGGCCTTGAGATCGGCCTGGAATTGCTCGCGGTTGAAGCCCGCCATCCGCAGGGTGTACTGCGCCCAGACCGAGGTATAGCCCTCCGGAATCTCCGGGACGACAGCGACGTGGCGCAGGTTGTCGTTGTAGTACTTCGCCACGCGGTTGCGTGCCTCGATCTCGCTCGCGAAGATCTTGAGCTTCTCGATCAGCACGGCGGCCTGCATGGTGTCGAGACGGCCGTTCATGCCGATGCGGACGTTGTCGTACTTCTCGGTGCCCTGACCGTGAACGCGGATCGAGCGCAGGATTGTGGCGAGCTCGTCGTCATTGGTGAAGATCGCGCCGCCGTCGCCGTAGCAGCCCAGCGGCTTCGCCGGGAAGAAGCTGGTGGTGGTGCAATCGCCGATCACACCGACGTTACGGCCCTTGTAGCTCGCGCCGAAGCTCTGCGCCGCATCGCACATGAGCCACAGGCCCTCGCGCTTGCAGAAAGCCTCGATCGGATCGTAATCGGCCGGCAGGCCGAAGAGATCGACGGGAATCACGCCGACAGGGTTGAGGCCGAGCTTCTTGGCGGTCTTCAGGCCCGCCTCGAGGCTGACCATGTCGAGGTTGAACGTATCTTCCTGAACGTCGACGAAGATCGGTGTCGCGTTGACCTGCGCGACCACTTCCGCCGTGGCGGCGAAGGTGAAGCTCGGGCAGAGGACGGCGTCGCCCTGCTTCACGCCCTTCGCCATCAGCACCATGAGCAGCGCATCCGTGCCGTTGGCGCAGGAGATCACATGCTTGGCGCCGCAGAAGGCGGAAAGATCGGCTTCCAGCGCCTTGACCTCGGGGCCCATGATGTAGCCGCCGTGATTGACGACGCGCAGGATGGCTTCGTCCATGGCGGAGCCGATGCGGTTGCGCTGGGCAGCCAGGTCAATGAAGGCAATCGGTTCCGACATCACGCAATCTCCTCAAGGGTGTTGGGGCCGGTCTCACGGTAGCGACGGCCAGTTTCAGGGCAGACGAGGTCGGGGCCGAGCTTGGCGCCCACATGGCTCATCCAGCCAATGCGCTTGGCCGGAACACCGGCCATCAGCGCGAACGCAGGAACGTCCTTCGCCACTACCGCACCGGCGGCGATGAAGGAATACTCGCCGAGAGTGTGCCCGCAGACGATGGTGGCATTGGCGCCGATGGAGGCGCCGCGCTTCACCAGGGTCGGCCGGTACTCGGATTTCCGGGCGATCTCGGAGCGGGGATTGTTCACGTTCGTGAACACGCAGGACGGTCCGCAGAACACGCCGTCCTCGAGGGTCACGCCTTCGTAGACAGAGACGTTGTTCTGAATCTTGACGTTGTTGCCGACCACGACCTTCGGGCCGATCACGACGTTCTGGCCGATATTCACGTTCTTGCCGAGGGTGACGTTGCCGAGGATGTGGCTGAAGTGCCAGATCTTCGTCCCCTCGCCGATCTCGACACCGGGATCGACATAGGCGGATTCATGAACGGTGACGCCGGGATAATGCTTGGCGACCCGCGGCTTCGCCGCCGGCGCCGCTGTGGAAGCACCATTGCCACGGGCCTGAGCCAGGGATTCCGCTGCCCGCGAGAGAACCGAGAGAACCCGCAGGCCTTCGCGTCCGTCAGTGCGTGGGGTCGCGCCGCTGCGCACGCATTCGATGAAGTGCAGGCATTCCTGCTTCAGAGGCTCGTCCTGAGGCACGCTCACCGGAATGGCGTCGGCCTTCACCGGCACCGGCATGTTGTCCTTCCACTCCACCTTGTGCGGGTAGAGCAGCAGCTTGCGGTCCCAGGCCTCGCCATCGTCGAACACGGCCATCGCCTCGGAGCCGACGACGACGAGCTTCTGTTCCTTGAAAGGATGCAGCCAGGACACGAAGACGTGCGCGCGCTCGCCGCCCGGGAAAGCGAGATGCGTGGTCGTCACGTCGGCGATGGCATCATGCAGGTAATAGCCGCCGACCGCTTCGACCTTCTCCGGCTCGCTGCCGATCAGCGACAGGATCATGGACAGGTCATGCGGAGCGAAGGACCAGAGAATGTCCTCTTCCCGCCGGATTTTCCCGAGGTTGAGCCGGTTCGAATAGACATATTGCAGGCGTCCGAGCTTGCCCTCGCGCACGAGCGTCTTCAGCTCGAGGAAGATCGGATGATATTGGAGCAGGTGGCCGACCATGAGGCGCCGGTCGAGCCGCTCGGCCAGGGCGCAGAGCTCCTTGGCCTCGTTCACTTCGAGAGCCAGCGGCTTTTCGACGAAGACGTGCTTGCCTGCCTCGAGAGCCTGCTTCGCCAGCTTGTAGTGGAGCGCCGCAGGGGCCGCGATGGCAACCGCATGAATGCCCGGATCTGCCAGGGCGGCCTCGAAACCGAGGGCGCGCCCGCCGTGTTTGGCGATCAACGCCTCGACGGTCGGCTGATGGGCATCGACCAGAGCCTCCAGCGCCCCGAGTTCGGCGAAGTTGCGGACGAGGTTCTTGCCCCAATAGCCGCAACCGACCACCGCTACGCGAATATCGCTTGCCATCGTCATATGCCTTGTTCGTTCTTTTTCTTGAAAATGAAAGAGGTCAGGCCTTGATGACCCGACCTTCCGGGATGCCGGCGCGGACGCAGGCATTGCGTGTGTCCACGACGACCTTGGCGTGATCGACCACCAGCTTGTAGTCGACGTTGTCGTGATCCGTTGCGATCAGGACCGCGTCGTATCCTGCAAGCGTCTTCGCATCGAGGGCGGTCGACTTGCGGCCGGCCAGCTCCGCGTGCTCGCGGGTCGGCGGAATGACCGGAATGTAGGGGTCGTAGTAATCGACGTGCGCGCCACGGCCTTCGATCAGCTCGATGAGCTTCAGCGACGGGCTCTCGCGCATGTCATCGACGTTCTTCTTATAGGCGATGCCGAGGAGCAGAATTTTCGAACCGGTGAAGGCCTTGCCGCTGCGATCGACAGCCTCGGCGAGCTTGTTGACCACGTAGTACGGCATCCGGGTGTTGATCTGGCCGGCGAGCTCGATGAAGCGGGTCGCGATATCGTACTCGCGCGCCTTCCAGGTCAGATAGAAGGGGTCGATCGGGATGCAGTGACCACCGAGACCCGGGCCGGGATAGAACGGCATGAAGCCGAACGGCTTGGTCTTGGCGGCGTCGATCACCTCCCACACGTCGATGCCCATGGCGGCATAGACCACCTTCAGCTCGTTCACGAGGGCGATATTGACGGCACGGAAGATGTTTTCCGTCAGCTTCACGGCCTCGGCGGTCGCGGCCGACGAGACGGGAACGGTCTTCACGATGAGCTGGCTGTAGAGCGCCTCGGCCAGGGCCAGGGCATCCGCTCCGTCGCCGCCCACGACCTTCGGGATCGTCGAGGTGCCGAAATCCGGATTGCCCGGGTCCTCACGCTCGGGCGAGAAGGCCAGGAAGAAGTCCTCGCCGCTCTTCAGGCCCGTCGCCTCGAAGATCGGCTTGATCACTTCGTCGGTCGTGCCCGGATAGGTGGTGGACTCGAGAACGACGAGCTGCCCCTTCCGCAGACGCGGCGCGATGGCCCGCGCGGTGTTCTCCACATAGGAGAGATCAGGCTCGCGGTGGCGGGTCAGGGGGGTGGGGACGGCGATCAGGATGGCGTCCGGCTCGGCCAGGCGGTCGAAATCGGCTGTTGCCTGGAACTTGCCGCTGTTCACGGCCTCGCCGATCGTGGCAGCCGGAATGTGTTTGATGAAGCTCTCGCCCCGATTCAGCTGATCGACGCGGGGAGCGTCGATGTCGAAGCCGAGGACGGTGAAGCCCGCCTTCGTGGCCGCCAGGGCCAAGGGAATACCAACGTAACCCAGGCCGACGATGCCGATTCGTGCCTTACGGGCCTTGAAGCTCGCAACCAGCTCAGCAACATTCACGGGCGACGCATCGGTCTTCACCGCGCGATTTGCATGCATTTTCAGGCTCCTGACTAACCCCTTACGCAGCCTCTGGCCCACGAAATCGAAACTATCCGCCGGTCGCGGAGCGGGTAAAGACAGCGTCCTTATTTTGGCGGTGTCTGTGATGGCATTACCCATCAAAGTCAAGAGAAAGCCATGGCCCAGCTTCAGCTTTTGGTCGGCGTTTGACGGGCTCGTCTGAAAGTCCCGCCTTGCGCCGGAAGCGTCTCCGAGCCAAAAGGCCCCATGCTTCACGTCAACGACCTGACCTATCGCATCGGCGACCGGATCATTCTCGACAAGGCCACCTTCGCCCTCCCCTCAGGCAGCAAGGTCGGCCTCGTGGGACGCAATGGCGCAGGCAAGACCACCCTCTTTCGCATCGTGCAGGGAGAGGTCGCTCCCGAGAGCGGAGAGATCTCCCTCCCGCGGGGAGTGAGAATCGGCGCCGTGGCCCAGGAGGCTCCGGGCGGCCCCGAGACTCTCATCGAGGTCGTCCTGGCCGCCGACAAGGAGCGGACGACCCTTCTGGCTGAAGCCGAGACCGCCGACGGGCTGAGGCGCGCCGAGATCGAAACGCGCCTGATGGACATCGACGCCTATTCCGCTCCGGCCCGCGCAGCCGCAATCCTCCATGGCCTCGGCTTCGATGCGGAGGCCCAGAATCGTCCCTGTTCGTCCTTCTCGGGCGGCTGGCGCATGCGCGTCGCCCTGGCCGCCGTGCTGTTCGCCGCCCCGGACCTGCTGCTCCTCGACGAGCCAACGAACTATCTCGACCTCGAAGGGACGCTCTGGCTCTATGATTATCTGGGGCGCTATCCCCATACGGTCCTGGTCATCAGCCACGACCGGGAGCTGCTCGACACCTCCGTGAACCACATCCTTCATCTCGACCGCGGGAAGCTCACGATCTATCGCGGCGGCTACACCTCGTTTGCAAAGCAGCTCGCCGAGAAGCGCGAGCTGACCGCCAAGATGAAGGCGAAACAGGATGCAGAGCGCAAGCATCTCCAGTCCTTCATCGACCGTTTCAAGGCTAAGGCCTCCAAGGCCCGCCAGGCACAGTCCCGGGTCAAGAGATTAGCCAAGCTCGAACCGGTGACGACGATTGTCGAAGACGAGGTTCTTCCCTTCGACCTGCCAGGTCCGGAGCGGCCTGTCGCTCCGCCGCTCATCGCGGTCGAGAGCGTCGCCGTCGGTTATGGGGAGCGGACGATCCTCGACCGCCTGAACCTCACCATCCAGCCGGACGACCGGATCGCTCTGCTCGGGGCCAACGGCAACGGTAAGTCGACCTTCTGTAAGCTCGTGGGCGGACGGCTCCCTCCTCTCAAGGGCGACATTCGCTGGCCGACCAAAATGGAGGTGGCTTATTTCGCCCAGCATCAGGTGGATGAGCTGAACCCCTCCGCCACCGCCTACGAGCACGTGGCGGCCCTGATGCCCGACGTGCCGGTTGCCAAGGCGCGCGCCAGGGCCGCCCGCTTCGGCTTCCCGGGCGCCAAAGCGGACACTCCCGTCTCGGCCTTGTCGGGAGGCGAGAAAGCGCGCCTTCTCATGGGATTGGCGGCCTTCCAAGGCCCACATCTGCTCATTCTCGACGAGCCGACGAACCACCTGGACATCGACAGCCGGACGGCGCTGATGGAGGCGATCAACGACTATACGGGCGCCGTCATCTTGGTCAGCCACGATCGCTTCCTCATCGAGGCCTGCGCCGACCGCCTGTGGGTCGTTGGCAACGGCACCGTGAAACCCTTCGACGGCGACATGGACGATTACCGGCAGCTCGTGCTTTCCGGCGATCTGGAGCCGGAACGGCGGGGCGATCGGGAGCAGAGCGCTGCGCCCTCCCGCACCGATGAGCGCCGTGCGGCAGCCGAACTGCGGGTGGCGCTGGCTCCCTTACGAAAGAAGCTCGAGACGCTCGAAGCCCGGATGGCCAAGCTCACCGACGTGATCGGAAAGGTCGATGCGGCGCTCGCCGACGGCACGGCCTTCCAGAAGGACGCTGCCAAGGCCACGGAACTGTCCAAGATGCGGGCCGAGGCCGCCGAGACGCTCATCGCCGTCGAAGAGGAATGGCTGAGTGTCAGCGGTGAAATCGAAGCGGCGACGGCATAGCCCGTCATTCCGGGGCGAGCGAGAGCGAGAGCCCGGAACCCATAAACAACAGCCCCTTCAGGATGAGAAGCTACGGCTTCGGCTGCACTCTATCCTACTCCGCCAGCGGTTATGGATTCCGGACTTGCCTGACGGCAATCCGGAATGACGGAATAATAGTAACAGGCCTTATTTCACGACCCGATCAAGGCGGTTGTTGACGAAGAAGTAGAGTTCACGGCCGCCAGGTTCGGAATAGAGCACCTGCACCTCACGCTGGCCCTTGCCGCTTTCGCCCACGAGGACGTCGGTCGGCGTCTTGCCCTTGAGGCGCACGAGATCGCACTCGCCGATTCCCGGCTCGATTGCCGTTGCCGTTCCGGTCGCGCCTCCCTGGCATTGACCGTCGGGACCGAGAACCGGGCCCGAATAGGCCAGCGCGGCCGGCACCGGAGCCAAAGCGGCCGGCGCAGCGGCGACGACGGGAGACTCGGTCCGGCTGCTGTTGCAGGCGCCCAGAGAGAAGGCCGTGGCGACCAGCGTGGAAACAAGCGTGATGCGCATGCTGTTCTCAGTCCTTTTTGACGGCGGTCTGCGCCTGCAACGCCTTGTCGAAAAGCGCCTGCACGTCGTCCCGGAACGCCCGCCGCGATGCATTGCGCGAATAGAACATGTGACCGCCGTCGTAAACCTTGAGGGACAGGCGACGCACAGGTCCGAGATCGGGAATCTGGCTCAACTGGAGCTGAGTCGCGTAATAGGGCGTGACGAGATCCGTGAAGCCATGGGCGACGAGCACCTGCATGGAGCCATCGAGCGCCATCGCGCTCTTCAGCTCATCCGTGTTCTCCGGCGCGTCTCGTCCCCCGCCCCAGCGCCACCCACGGGCGACACTCTCGTTGAGGAGATTGTACCGACCCTCGGCCTTGTAGTTGAGGGTCCGGGTCAGATGATCGATGATCGCGCTCGTCAGGGGCGCCGTCATGGCGGACAGAACCGGGTCCTCGAACCGGGCGCCATTCGCATTGGGCTCGGGATCCGCCGTGTAGACATTGGCGTCGTAGGCGCTCACCACCTCGTTCGATTGACGCCGCAACTCCCTCTGGAAGGTCCGCGCATCGATCCGGCCGGCAAGCCGCCGGGTCAGGTCGGGGCTCAATCCGGTCAGCTCCGCGACGCGGCGGCTGACCCGGTCGACTGCCTCCCGATCCTGCAGGCCGCGCATGAGATCGGTCATGTACTCGCCCGATGCATAGCGCTCGACATCCTGCATGGTCTCGCGGGTCACGGGCCCCCGCTGCGCGCGCACCGATGCCGCGAAGGATGGAAGGAGGCCAGCCTCCGCCCAGGGAGCGCCCGAGCGCTGATTGAGCCAGCCGAAATCGAGGACCGGCGAGACGAGCACCAGCGCGTTTAATCCGATCCCCTGATCGTTCTGGAGCTTGTGAGCGAGGAGAGGCCCGCGGAAACCGCCATAGCTCTCACCGACGAAGAACTTCGGAGACCGCAAGCGACCCTTCTCCTTCAGCCAGCGCATGACGAAGGCGGCGAGACCGTCGATATCTCCCTGCACGGAATTGAAGCGCTCGCGCACCTGGTCATTGCCGAGGACGCGGCTGTAGCCCGTGCCCGGCGGGTCGATGAACACCAGATCGGTGAAATCGAGCCATGTTTCGGCATTCGGGACCAGAGTAGGAGACGCCGAAGGGCTGATGGACGGACCGTCAAGCGCGAGCCGCCAGGGTCCGATGGCCAGAAGGTTGAGATAGGCCGAGGATGCGCCCGGCCCGCCATTCACCGCAAAGGTCACCGGGCGTGTCGCGGAATCCGCGTCGTCCTGCGTATAGGCGATGAAGCCGATCTCCGCTTGAGGGGCCCCTTGCGGATCGGTCAGGGTCAGGCTGCCGGCCGTCGCCGTCAGCCGGATCGTCCGGCCCGGAAGCTCGATCGTATGATGGGTGACGGATTCCGGCGGAAGCCGTTGCGCATCGGCTGGCGGCCGCTGCCGCTGCTCCTGTGGCGCCTGAGCCCCCTGCCCTGGTCGCTCCTGAGCATAGGACATGCCCGAGGCCAGGAGTGGCAAACACAGAGCGGCGAGCAGGGACAGGCGCAGATTGCGAGACATCATGATCCATCCTCGAAGAGTTCGGTGAACGGAAGAAGACACTCTCCGTTCCCGGCGGTCAGGCCTTCCGCTGCCAGCGCCCGCGTTCGTCCTGTTGCCAATAGGTAGCGTCATGTCCCGCCTCCTTCACGGCCCGCCAATGATCGCGCGCCAGGGCGAGAGCCTGTACGTCGTTGCCGTCGAACAGGATCGCGATGCGCTGATAGGCAGTCAGATCCTCCGGCAGGTCCGCACCCTCGACGAGAAAGCGGATCTGCGATCCGTTGGGATTGCCGCCGCTCAGCGTAATCAGGACGGGCTGGTCGGCCGCGTGGGCCTCCCGGTCCGTCCCATGAGGCAGGAAGCTCTCGTCGGTGAACGTCCACAGGTGATCGTCGAGAGCCGAGAGGCGCTCCTCCGTCGTCGCCTGCACCACGGCGCGCCAACCGCGCTCCAGGGTCTTCTGGAGCAGGGTCGGCAACACCGCTTCGAGAGGCTGCTGCTGGAGATGATAGAAAAGGATCTCGGTCATGTGCTCCTGCACGAGGTTCCAACGATAACCGCAAAACCCTTTTCCGGCTCCACTCGCCTTAGCCCTCGTAGTGATCGCGTACGAGGCGGTCGAGCAGGCGCACGCCCCAGCCGGAGCTCCATCCGCGGTTGATCTCCGTCTGCGGCGAACCCATGGCCGTGCCTGCGATATCGAGATGCGCCCAGGGAACGTCGTTGACGAATTTCTGGAGCAGCGCCGCCGCGGTGCTCGATCCGCCCTGCCGGCCGGCGGAGTTCTTCATGTCGGCGAATTTCGACTCGATCATCTTGTCGAATTCGGGGCCTACCGGCATGCGCCACACGCGCTCGCCCGTCGCCTGCCCGGCCGCGGCGATGCGCTGTGCCAGCTCGTCATTGTTCGAGAACAGCCCTGCATATTCCTGCGCCAGCGCCACGAGAATCGCGCCGGTCAGGGTGGCCAGATCGATCATGAATTTCGGCTTGAAGCGGTCCTGGACATACCAGAGCACGTCGGCCAGGACGAGCCGGCCTTCAGCGTCGGTATTGATGATCTCGATGGTCTGGCCGGACATGGTGGTGACGATGTCGCCGGGGCGCTGGGCGCTGCCGTCGGGCATGTTCTCGACGAGACCGATGGCGCCGACTACGTTCGCCTTCGCCTTGCGGCTCGCCAGCGCATGCATGAGGCCGACGACGCAGGCCGCACCAGCCATGTCGCCCTTCATGTCCTCCATGCCCGCGCCGGGCTTGATCGAGATGCCGCCGGAATCGAACACCACGCCCTTGCCGACGAAGGCGATGGGCTGGGCACCCGCCTTGCCGCCGTTCCAGCGCATGACGGCGACGCGGCTGCCCCGCGTCGAGCCCTGTCCGACACCGAGCAGGGCTCGCATGCCGAGCTTCTGCATGGCCTTTTCATCGAGAATCTCGACCTCCACGCCGAGCTTCGTCAGCGCCTCCGCCCGGGCGGCGAACTCCTTCGGACCCAGCACGTTCGGCGGCTCGTTCACGAGTTCGCGTGCGATCGTCACACCCGCCGCAATGCCGTCGGCCGTCTTGGCGGCCTTTTTGACCTCGGCCGGGGCGGAAACGGCAAAGACGAAGCGGCTGGTTCCTTCCGTCTTGGTGTCGTCCTTCTTGGTCTTGTAGCGCTCGAAGCTGTAGCGCCGCAGCCGGATCCCCAAGGCCATGTCGGCAATGTTCTCCGGGGTCGCCGTGATACCGGGAAAATCAGCCATCACGGTTGCTGTTTTGGCGGACGTCTTGCTCGCCACCAAGCCGCCGAGCTGTGCCCAGTCGAGGCTGGCACGGTCCTTTTCCCCGCCCAGGCCGACAACGACGAGGCGATCCACGGAGAGCGCCGAGGGCGCGACGATGGCCATGGCGGACTTGGCCTTGCCCTTGAAGTTTTCGACCGCGGCCACCTTCGCGATCAGATCGACCGCCTTCTGGCCCAGCAGTTTGGCAACGGCGGGGGACGGCTTGAGAGCCTCGCCGACGAACACGACGACGTCGCCACCGTCGACCGCAGAAGGCGCCTGGAAGTCGATCTTGATGTTTTCGGCCATGAAATCCTCTCGAAATCGTCCGATGCGAACCATCAGCCGGTATGGACGGCTGCGACCTTTGGCGACATAACGCATTTCGCCTTCGGGATCACCCAGCTTTGCCGCGAAAGCGGCGCAATCTCAAGCTGTTGGAATGCGCCAGACTTGCCTTTTGGGCATGTGACAGAGTACCCAGGATCCAGGCGCCTGCCGCGATGGGCTTCATGACACTCCTCGAACGCTATATTCTCAAGATCACTTTCTCGGCCTTCGCCGCGTGCCTCATCGCCCTGACAGGCGTGATCTGGATCACGCAGGCGCTGCGCGAGCTCGATCTTCTGACCGGCAAGGGCCAGACCCTGTTCATCTTTTTCACGGTGACGGGCCTGTCGCTGCCGGCCCTGATCAACGTGATCTCGCCGGTGGCCCTTTTCCTTGCCACCCTCTACGCGCTGAACAAGCTCAACGGCGATTCGGAGCTGATCGTCATGAGCGCCGCCGGCATGCCGCCGCGGCGCCTTCTCCGGCCGTTTCTGGTCCTCGCCGCGTTCGTGTGCTTCGTCGTCGGGATCATCACGGTCTATCTGATGCCGGCAAGCTTTCAGGAACTGCGCAACCTCGTCACCAAGATTCGCGCCGATTTCGTGGCCACGATGGCGAAGGAAGGGCAGTTCATCACGCTCGATAACGGAATCACCTTCCATTATCGCGAGCGGTCGGGCGACGCGCTTCTCGGCATCTTCATGCAGGACCAACGGGTCAAGGACAAAGCCGTCGTCTATCTGGCCGAACGCGGGCAGACGGTCGAGTCGAACGGCCAAGCCTATCTCGTGCTCGAAAAAGGCAGCGTTCAGCGCAAGGAGCCGAACAGCCGCGATTCCTCGATCGTGGCGTTCGAACGTTACGCGGTCGATCTCGCAGCCTTCAACGAAGAGAACGGCGACATCGTCTACAAGCCGCGCGAGCGCAGCACGACCCAGCTGCTGTTTCCCGATACGAGCGAATTTCTCTATCAATATCAGGAAGGTCGCTTCAGGGCCGAGCTTCATGATCGGCTTTCGGCCTGGCTCTATCCGCTGGCCATGATGACCATCGCCTTCGCGGCCCTCGGAGAGGCGCGCACGACCCGTCAGGGGCGTGGTCTTGCCATGGCCTCCGCGGTGCTGGCGGTCGTTGCGCTGCGCATTGCCGGCTTTGCCGCCTCCAGCGCCGTCGTTCGCTCGCCCTTGGCCGTGATCGGCGTTTACGGCGCCCCTCTGTTCGCCATCGCCACCTCATTGCTGCTGATTTTCCAGGGATCGGCGCTGCGGGCCGTCCGGGCAAGAACGAACGCCCTCTTCCGGGCGCTTCTCCCCTCCCGGCTCACCAAACTCCAGAAGGCTTGAGCATGCTGATCGGCGCGACGCTCGGGGGCTATTTCTCCCGGCAGTTCCTGAAGATGATCTTTCTCGTCTTCGCTACGGTCTTTGCCCTCGCCTATACGCTGGATTTCGTCGAACTCATGCGTCGGGCGGGCGAGACCGAGGGGGCGACCCCGGCCCTGATGGCGCAGCTCGCCCTCTTCCGGACCCCGGCGATTGCCGAGCAGATCATGCCTTTCGCGATCCTTTTCGGCAGCATGGCAAGCCTTCTTCAGCTCAGCCGCAAGCTCGAGCTCGTGGTGGCCCGCGCGGCCGGCGTCTCGGCCTGGCAGTTCCTGCAGCCGGGCCTCTTCGTTGCCCTTCTGATCGGCGTCCTGTCGATCACGGTCTACAATCCCGTTTCGGCCGTCCTCAAGCAGCGGGCCACCAATATCGAGGCGAAAGTCTTCGCAAAGGCCTTCCAGCCCAACGGAAAGGCCCTGTGGCTGCGCCAGAAAAGCATCGACGGGCAGGCGATCTTCCGGGCGGAGGGATCGCTCGCCGATTCGGCGACACTCACCGGGGTGACGATCTACACCTTCGATAATACGGGTGCCTTCAGCCAGCGAATCGAGGCGAGCGAGGCGACGCTCCATGAGGGTTACTGGGAGATCAAGGACGCGCGGGTTCTCTCCGCTGTCGAGGAGCCCCACGTCTACGAGCGCTATATGATCGCCTCGAATTTGCAGCCGTCCCAGGTCCGGCAAAGCTTTACCGATCCGGACGCGGTGCCTTTCTGGAAGCTCAAGGAGACCATTGACCGGCTCCAGAAAGCCGACCTCAACACCACGGCCTACAGGCTCCATTATGATGTGCTTCTGGCCCGTCCGCTGCTCTTCATCGCCATGGTTTTCGTAGCGGCATCCGTTTCGTTAAGATTCTTTCGATTTGGTGGTGTGGCGATGATGGTTCTGGGTGGCGTCGCCGCTGGCTTCGTGCTTTATGTCGCCACGGAGCTTATGGCGGAGCTTGGTGCCTCCGGAATCATCAGTACGATGGTCGCCGCCTGGCTCCCTGCTGTCGTGGGCAGCTTGTTGGGGACGCTCGCCTTATTGTACCAAGAGGACGGTTGACGGCCCTCGAGGGACAGGCCTTGCAAGGAGTGATGATGGCTCGGGTCAAGACAACGATCGCAATCTCTGCGGTCGCGATGGCGCTTCTCTGTGCCGTCGTGTCGACCCCTGTTGTTGCCCAGACCTTGAATGAGCGCTTCGGGAGCCCGGCCCAGTCCGGCTCCGGCAACGACCGTCTCCTGGTCGATGCCAAGGAAATCATCTACAACAACGACAAGAACACGATCTCGGCCTCCGGCGACGTCCAGCTGAACTACCAGGGCCGGACCCTTCAGGCCGATCGCGTCACCTATGATCGGAACACCGGCCGCGTCTATGCGGAAGGCAATGCCCGCCTGACCGATGAGCATGGCGGTATCACCACGGGATCTCGATTCGAGCTCACGGACGATTTCAAGAACGGGTTCATCGATTCGCTGCGTGTGGTGCAGAAGACCGTCCAGAACGGCGTGCCGATCACGACTCGCTTCTCCTCCCCCCGTGCCGAACGGGCCGAGGGCGAGACCACCGTTTTCGAGCGCGGCACCTATACGGCCTGCGAGCCCTGCAAGGAGAATCCGGAAAAGCCGCCGCTCTGGCAGGTGAAGGCCGCGAAGATCATTCACAACAACAGCGAGCAGACCATCTACTACGAGGATGCGACGCTTGAGATTTATGGAATTCCGGTCGCCTATCTGCCGTATTTCTGGACGCCGGATCCGACGGTCAAGCGCAAGACCGGCTTCCTGTCGCCCCGTTACGTCTATTCGAGCGCGCTCGGATACGGTGCGTCGATTCCGTTCTTCTGGAACCTCGCTCCGAACTACGACCTCACCTTCACGCCCACCTATCTGAGCCGGCAGGGCTTCCTCGGCCAGGTGGAATGGCGCCATCGACTCGACAACGGCTTCTACAACATCCGCGCCACGGGGATTTCTCAGCAGGATCCTGGCGCCTTCCTGCCCTCTCCCAGCGGTCCGGGCGACCGGACGGAGCGAGGGTCGCTGGAATCCACCGGCCTCTTCTACATCAACGAGCGCTGGAAGTGGGGCTGGGATGTCGCGCTCCTGTCCGACAAGTGGTTCCTCACGAACTATCGCGTCCGCAGCGAGAGCCTCAATACGGTTTACGTAAAGGAGTCGATCTCGACGCTCTACCTTCAGGGGCTCGGAGATCGCTCGTTCTTCGACATGCGCGGCTATTACTTCCAGGGCCTGTCGAGCACCGACTGGCAGAAGCAGCAGCCTGTCGTTGCCCCGGTCGTCGACTACAACAAGCGCATCACGCCCGCCGGCATCGGTGGCGAGCTGACGATCGATGCCAATGTCACGAGCCTGACGCGGCAGGCGGCTCAATATCAGCAGATTCCGAAGGCGACCACATTCCTCTTCGGCCTTTATGAAACCTGCGCGATCTTCGACAAAAGCTCCTGCCTGGTGCGCGGCATCAGCGGAACGACGACCCGTGCGTCGCTGAACCTGTCGTGGCGGCGTGAGTTCATCGATCCCGTCGGCCAGGTCTGGACGCCCTTCACTTACCTGCGAGGCGATGCGTTCCGGGTTTCGCCGGACATCACCGGCTTCCAGAATAACGAGCTGCCGAACTTCATCAGCGGTGAAGAGAATTACGCCTTCCGCGGCATGCCGGCCATCGGTCTGGAATACCGCTTCCCGTTCGTCGCCAGCTTGGGTACCTCGGGCAAGCAGGTGATCGAACCGATCGCCCAGATCATCGCTCGCCCGAGCGAAACCCGGATCGGCACACTGCCGAACGAGGATGCACAGAGCCTCGTCTTCGAGGACACGTCCCTCTTCGATTGGGACAAGTTCTCCGGCTACGACCGTGCGGAAGGCGGAACGCGGGCCAATGTAGGCATCCAGTACACGGTCACCGGAGCGAACGACTTTTACGCCAACATCCTGTTCGGCCAGTCCTATCAGCTTGCCGGCACGAACTCCTTCGCCAAGCCAGACCTGGTGAATACCGGCCTCGAGTCCGGTCTCGACACCCGCGTCTCCGACTATGTGGGCCGGTTCCAGCTCTCGCCCAACAAGAACTTCACGTTCGTGACGCGCGGTCGCTTTGACAAGGACAACTTCGATCTCAATCGCCTCGAGGCGGGCATTACGGCGAACTTCAACCCGTACATCCCATTCTCGGCAAGCCTGACCTATGCTCGCTATGCGGCTCAGCCCGAGATCGGCTTCGATCACCGGCGCGAAGGCATCCTGACCTCGGGAACATGGAACATCACGCCGAACTGGTACGTGACAGGCTCGCTGCTTCTCGATCTCGATCGCTACCTCCTGGCCCGCGACAATTTTGCGACGCAGTTTGCGGTCAATCCGGCAACGGCCGTCTACAACCGCCAGAATTCCGTCTATGTCAGCTCCATGTCCCTGGGTCTCGGCTATATCGACGAATGCACGACCTTCTCGGTAAGCTATTCCGTGTCGCCGCGCGATGTGTCGCTCACCTCGGGTGAGAAGGACCGCAATCACACAGTTCTGCTCCGGCTCGAGCTTAAGACCCTAGGCGAGGTGTCGTTCAATCAGACCCTCAACGGCGGTTCCTCTTCGCAAGACGGCATTGCGGCCCAGTGACCGCCACGGCGTCTCGCCCGCTTCTCCTGACGCAAGGTGATCCCGCCGGCATCGGCCCCGAACTGACCTTGAAGGCGTGGCTCCAGCGTAAGGAGGCACGCCTGCCTCCCTTCGCAATCCTCACCGATCCCGTTTTCCTGACCCGCGTCGCCGAGACCTTCGGCTGGGACGTGCCGATTCAGAGCGTCGCACCGGAGGAAGCGGTTTCGGTTTTCGACACGGCCCTTCCGGTCATCCCCCTCCTGGCGAATGTTTCGGCCAACTCCGGAAAGCCCGACCCGTCAAACGCCCGGTCAATCATCGAATCCATCGAGACCGCCGTTACTTTGGTGAGGAACGGAGCCGGCGCCGCCGTTGTCACGAACCCGATCGCGAAGCACGTCCTCTACCAAGCCGGGTTCACTCATCCCGGTCATACGGAGTTTCTTGCCTCATTGGCGTCCGACGGTGGGGATACGCCTCATCCGGTGATGATGCTGTGGAGCGAGACCCTCGCCGTGGTGCCCGTGACCGTCCATATTCCCCTCGCATCGGTTCCGATGGCCCTGACGACGGACCTGATCGTCCGCACCGGGCGGATCGTTGCGCGTGATCTCCGGAGCCGGTTCGGTATCGCCCATCCGCGGCTCGCCCTGGCCGGGCTCAATCCCCATGCCGGCGAGAACGGCACCATGGGACGCGAGGACGACGACATCGTCGCCCCCGCTATCGCGGCCCTGCGCGCGGAGGGCATCGAAGCAACGGGGCCCCTGCCTGCGGACACCATGTTCCACGCACGGGCCCGCAGCCGCTACGATGCGGCGCTCGCCATGTATCACGATCAGGCCCTGATCCCGATCAAGACCATCGCCTTCGACGACGCCGTCAACGTGACCCTGGGGCTTCCCTTCGTGCGGACCTCGCCCGATCACGGCACCGCCTTCGATATCGCCGGAAAGGGTCTTGCGCGGCCGGACAGCCTCATGGCGGCCCTTGGCCTTGCGGCTCACCTCTCCGCGGGAGCGCACGAGCGATGAGCCGGATCGACGATCTGCCACCGCTTCGCGAGGTGGTCCATGCCCATGGATTAATGGCGAAGAAGTCCCTCGGGCAGAACTTCCTGTTCGATCTCAACCTGACGAGCCGCATCGCGCGCTCCGCGGGGCCTTTGGAGAACGCGACCGTGATCGAAGTCGGTCCCGGCCCGGGCGGCCTGACCCGTGCGATTCTGGCGGCGGGGGCCCATAAGCTCATCGCCATCGAGCGGGATGCGCGCTGCCTTCCGGCCCTGGCAGAGATTGCGGCCCATTATCCGGGCCGGCTCGATGTGGTCGAGGCAGATGCACTCGCCTTCGATCCGAGGCCTCTGGTTGGCGACGGCACCGTCCGGATCATCTCCAACCTGCCCTACAATGTCGGGACGGCCCTTCTGATCGGATGGCTCACGGGCGAGGCCTGGCCGCCCTGGTGGACCTCGCTGACCCTGATGTTTCAGCGTGAGGTCGCAGAACGGATCGTCGCCACCGAGAAGAATCCGAAGGATTACGGTCGCCTGGGCGTTCTCTGTGGCTGGCGGACCGAAGCGCGGATCCTCTTCGACGTCCCGCCCTCCGCCTTCGTGCCTCCTCCCAAGATCACGTCGAGCATCGTCCACCTCACACCGCGCCAAGCCCCCCTGCCGTGCCGCGTCCAGAGCCTGGAGGCCGTCACGCGAGCCGCCTTCGGTCAGCGTCGGAAGATGCTTCGCCAGAGCCTGAAGTCTTTGCTGCCGGACCCGAGCGCCCTCATCGCCGCCGCCGGGCTGGATGAAACGATCAGGGCCGAGAACGTACCGATCGCAGGCTATGTCGCGCTGGCGAACTCTCTCGATGCCGTGCGGGGCTCAGGCGGCCGTTCTTCACAGCCTCCGCAAGAGTAGCGATCGCTGAGAGGATGGCCGCGAGAATCCGCAGCCATCCCAGCTTCACTAGCGCGCCACAGGCTCCCCATATGATGGATTCATCACGGCAAGGCAGGCAGCCGCCGCTTCGCGCCCCTTGACCTCGAAGTGGCCCGCGAAAAATGCCTGATGCGCATCGTGTTCATGGAAATGATGCGGCGTGAGCACTGCGGACAAGACGGGGATATCCGTGTCGAGTTGGACACGCATCAGACCCGAGATGACCGCATCAGCCACGAATTCGTGGCGATAGATGCCACCATTCACCACGAAACCTGATGCCACGACGGCATCGTAGTGCCTGCTGGCCGCCAGCTTCTTGACCAGGAGAGGAATCTCGAAAGCGCCCGGCACTTCGTAGAGATCGATGGAATCGCGATTCAGGCCACCCTCTTCCATGGCGAGGAGGAATGCGTCCCGACAGCGGTCGACAATATCCTTGTGCCAGCAGGATTGGATGAAGGCGACCCGTCGCATCGGAAGAGGCAATCCCTCCTCGGTGGAATTGCGGGCACCTGCGGTTCGGGTTTGGACAGACTGATTCATGTTGGCTTCCTTTCATGGCCTGAGACATGAATCAGGGCATGCGGAAGCGGCGATACGGCCGCGTCTTTCGGCAGCCGTCGCAACAACCGATCTCTTTCATCCGGACTATGACCGTCGGCTTCGGAATCGCACCGAATCTGCTGACCTCCTCATCATCGATGAAGAGCGCTCGCGGGCTTGTGGAGCTTCCCCCATTTACCGCCGGTGGGGACTTTCACCCCGCCCTGAGATCATCACTCGCATCATGTGCGAGCCCACGGAGTAAAGAACGTCGTCGCTTCCTTGGCAACGATTCTGTTCTGCATGATCAACGCTCGCAGGCGCGATCCTTCGCGAGGGCCGAGAAAGAGCAGCGAGCTGTCGCTTACTCGACAGGCGCGGCGAGCAGATCGTCGATGAAGCCGCCGAGTTCCACTTGACGCTCGCGGCGCAGACGTTCAGCTGCCAGGATCGCCTTCAGATCGCCGAAGGTGCGATCGAGATCGTCGTTGACGAGCACATAATCGTAGGCCCCCCACTGAGCGATCTCTTCGCGCGCGTTACGCAAGCGCCGGGCGATCACTTCCGGCGTGTCCTCCGCGCGGCGCTCCAGCCGCGCCTTCAGTTCGGCCATGGAGGGCGGCAGGATGAAGACGCTGACCACGTCGGAGCGCATCTTCTCGACGATCTGCTTGGTGCCCTGCCAGTCGATGTCGAACATCACGTCCTCGCCGCGGGCGAGAGCCTGCTCCACCGGCTTGCGCGGCGTGCCGTAGTAATTGCCGTGCACCTGCGCCCATTCGAGCAGATCGCTCCGATCGCGCATTTCCTCGAAATCGGGAATGCTGTCGATGAAATGGTAATGCACGCCGTTGATCTCGGAGGGACGCTTGGCGCGGGTCGTCACGGAGATCGAGAGACGGATGCCCCGATCCTCACGCACGAGGTTGCGCGTCAGTGTCGATTTCCCGGCGCCGGATGGAGAGGACAGGATCAGCAACAGGCCGCGTCGCTTGAGGTCAATCACTTTCAACTCCGTCATTCCACGTTCTGAACCTGCTCGCGGAACTGCTCGATCACGGCCTTCAATTCAAGGCCGATCCGCGACAGCGACACATCATTGGCCTTGGCACAGAGCGTGTTCGCCTCGCGGCCGAATTCCTGGGCAAGAAAATCGAGTCTCCGGCCGACCGCGCCGCCTTCGGAGATTAGGCTACGCGCGGCGTCCACATGGGCGCGCAGCCGGTCGAGCTCCTCCCGGATATCGGCGCGCGCCGCGATGAGCACGGCCTCCTGATGCAGACGCGCCGCGTCGAGCGCGGAGGCGGTCTCCAGGATCTGCGCGATCTGAGTCTCCAGTCGCGCCCTGATCGCCTCGGGCCGACGCGCCGGAGCCGCCTCCGCCTGGTCCACAAGGCCCGAAATCAGATCGAGCTGCTGCTGCAGAATGCCGGCGAGCGCCTGCCCCTCCTGGAGCCGCGCCGTCTTCAAGGATTCGATCAGACCCGCCACGGCGCTCTTAAGCGCGGGAAGGAGTGTCTCATCCTGCCCCGGTTCGGTCGCACCCTCATCGACCTCGACCACACCCCGTATGGCCAAAAGACCGTCGAGGGATGCCGGCTTCACCGTCTCCGGCAGGGAGAGCTGGCCTATGGCGTTCACGAGGGATTGCAGCGCCTCCTGATTGACCCGCAACTTCGGCGTCGTCGAAGCGCGGGAGAGGCTCAGGTTCAGCTGTCCCTGGCCACGAGTCAGCGCCTTGAGGATCTGGCTCCGCGCCTCCTCCCCGATGGCGTCGAGGCCGGCCGGTGTCCGCACGCGCACCTCGAGCCCCCGGCCGTTGACGGTCTTGATCTCCCAGACCCATTGATAAGGACCGGTAATGCCGGCTTCGCGGGCGAAGCCGGTCATGCTCGCAATGGACATGCAGTGAACCTCAGGCGCGTCTTGAAAATTGGCGCGACCATAATCGCCGCCGCGGCGCGCCACAAGCGGCGAAGCCGTCAGGGCTGGCTCAGAACCGGAACCGTCTTGGAGCTGTTCAGATCGAAGGTCTTGTTCTTGAGCGGATCCTTGTCCGTGCCTTCGCTGGCATCGAACGCCTTGCTGCGTTTCCCGTCAGGAGCGCCGGTTGCGGGTGGCGTGATCGAGCCGCGCATATCCGCATCCGGATCGACACGGTCGACATCGGGCTCCGCAGCACGGGCCTTCTCGAGCTGGCGCCAGCGCGTCACGTTGCGCTGATGCTGGTCATAGCTATCGGCGAAGGCGTGGCCACCCGAACCGTCGGCCACGAAGTAGAGTTCCTTGGTCCGCGAGGGATTGGCGACCGCCTCGAGGGCCGCCTTGCCGGGGTTGGCGATGGGACCCGGAGGCAGACCCTCGATGACGTAAGTATTGTAGGGCGTCGCGGTCTCGATCTCGTTCTTCATGATGCCACGGCCAAGAGTGCCCTTGCCGCCGACGAGGCCGTACACGATGGTCGGATCCGACTGCAGCTTCATCCGCTTCATGAGGCGGTTGATGAAAACGCCGGCGACACGCGGACGTTCGTCGGCGCGGCCCGTCTCCTTCTCGACGATGGACGCGAGGATGACGAGTTCCTGAGGCGTCTTGACAGGCAGGTCGGAGGAGCGGCGCTGCCAGATCTGGGTGAGAGCCTGTCGATGCGCCGTCTGCATCGAATTGATGATCTGCTGGCGTGTGGTGCCGCGCTCGAACTTGTAGGTGTCCGGAAGCAGCGTCCCCTCGCGCGGCGTTTCGAGAATGTCACCGCTCAGGATGTCGTTCTCATATAGGCGGCCAACGATCTGCTGGCTCGTCAGGCCCTCGGGAAGCGTCACCGAATGGAGGATCGCCTTGCCTTGGACGAGGGTATCGATGGCGTCCTCGATGCTGGTTCCTGCCTTGAACTGAAACTCGCCTGCCTTGAGCTGTCCGCGCTGCCGGTTGACCAGGGCATAGATCTCGAACAGGAGCGGCTGGGTGATCACGCCTTCCTGCTTCAGGATGTCTGCAATCTCGTTGGTGCCGGTATTCTTCGGAATCAGGACGATCTTGTCGCTCTGGAGCGGACCCTTGGCCGTAACCTCACGCTCGATGGCGCCGAAGCCGACGATGGCAGCAAGCGCAACGGCAATGAACAGCGTCAGCAGACCGCTGAACACGGACAGCATGCCGCCACGCCGGCGGCGGATCCGTGGCGGAGGCGGAGGCGCCGCCATCGGCTTGATGGCTTCGCTCGGAGAGCGGGGCGCGACGCGGGGCTGCTGGGCGTCCTGGGGTGCCGCGTCAGCCGGGGGAAGATTGTGCTTTTTTCTGCCGAACATCACGTCGCTTTTCTGGTGCCTGCCGGCATTTCCGGCCCACAGAACACCCTAGTGGGGATTATGGCGAAAAGCCGTAACGCCGTCGCGCGGCTTAGGCTGCGCGACGGAAGACCAGAGAAGCGTTGGTGCCGCCAAAGCCGAAGGAATTCGAAAGAGCCACGTTGATCTCCTTCTTCTTCGCCTTATGGGGCACGAGGTCGATGGCCGTCTCGACGGAGGGATTGTCGAGGTTGAGGGTCGGCGGCACGATTCCATCCCGCATAGCCAGAATGGAGAAGATCGCTTCGACAGCGCCGGCCGCTCCGAGGAGATGGCCGATGGCCGACTTGGTCGAGGACATGGCGAGTTTGCCGGCCGCATTACCGACAATCCGTTCCACCGCCTTCAGTTCCAGTTCGTCGCCGAGCGGGGTCGAGGTGCCATGGGCGTTGATGTAATCGATCTCGGAGGCCGAGATGCCCGCGCGCTTGATCGCGGCCGCCATGCAGCGATAGGCGCCGTCTCCGTCCTCGGAGGGAGAGGTGATGTGGTAGGCATCGCCCGAGAGGCCGTAGCCGATCACCTCACCGTAGATCTTGGCGCCGCGCGCCTTGGCATGCTCGTATTCCTCGAGCACCACCACACCTGCCCCCTCGCCCATGACGAAGCCGTCACGGTCCTTGTCGTAGGGACGCGACGCCCGCGTCGGATCGTTGTTGAAATTCGTCGACAGCGCCCGGCAGGCGGCGAAGCCAGCGATCGACAGGCGGTTGATCGGTGATTCCGTGCCACCAGCCACCATGACTTCCGCATCGCCCAAGGCGATCAGGCGCGCCGCGTCGCCGATGGCATGGGAGCCGGTGGAGCAGGCCGTGACGACCGCGTTGTTCGGCCCCTTCAGCCCATGGGCGATGGAGACGTAGCCGCCCGCCAGATTGATGAGGCGGCCGGGAATGAAGAATGGAGAGATGCGGCGCGGGCCCCGCTCGATCAGGGTCTGAGAGGCCTCGTAGATGCCGCCGATGCCGCCGATGCCCGATCCGATCAGAACGCCGGAGGCGCATTGATCCTCGTAAGACGTCGGCTTCCAGCCGGCATCGTCGAGAGCCTGGGTCGCAGCCGCCATGGCATAGATGATGAAGGGATCGACCTTGCGCTGCTCCTTCGGCTCCATCCATTGATCCGGATTGAAGGTGCCGTCGGAGCCGTCGCCGGTGGGAAGCTGGCAGGCGATCTGACAGGCGAGATCATCGATCTCGAACCCTTCGATCCGTCCGGCACCGCTCTCGCCCTTCAGGATCCGTGCCCATGTGGTCTCGACCCCGCATCCAAGCGGAGTGACCATGCCAAGTCCCGTGATGACGACGCGCCTCATGCCGTTTCCTGCCCTTCAAACAAAAATTGGGCGTCGGATGAAATCGTCCGACGCCCGAAAGCCTTCTTAGGCCGCATTCTTCTCGAGGAAGCGGATCGCGTCGCCCACCGTCACGATGGTCTCGGCCGCATCGTCCGGGATCTCGACATTGAACTCTTCCTCGAAGGCCATGACGAGCTCGACGGTATCAAGGCTGTCGGCGCCCAGGTCGTCGATGAAGTTGGCATTGTCGGTCACCTTCTCGGCGTCGACGCCCAGGTGCTCGACAACGATCTTCTTCACGCGATCAGCGACGTCACTCATCGTTTTTTCCTCAGTGGCTGCCGCCTCAGGTACTGGGCGGATTGAAATTGAAACTCAGATCAGCTGTTCAGCTGCAACGCCGAAACGACTGCCTTGTGTGGTGGAAAGCCGCATTTTTCAGCGTCGGTCAACCCCTCCGACCCGAACGATTTCATGCTTAACACAAGCTTATCGGGTCTGGCGAGGGGTTGGTCTTTGCTCACAAACAGATTCCGGCGCAAGCCCTAAAAGGCTCTAGAACATCGCCATTCCGCCGTTCACATGCAAGGTTTGGCCTGTGACGTAAGCCGCTTCCGAAGAGGCGAGATACACCACCGAAGAGGCAATTTCATCACCCTGGCCGAGTCGACCCATAGGAATCGTGCCGAGGATCGCTTCCTTCTGCTTCTCGTTCAGGGCGTCCGTCATGGGAGATTCGATGAAGCCGGGAGCCACGCAGTTGACCGTGATGTTGCGGCTTGCGACTTCCGCGGCCAGCGCCTTGGTCATGCCGACGAGGCCGGCCTTCGAGGCGGCGTAGTTGCCCTGACCCGGATTACCGGTGGATCCGACGACCGAGCCGATATTGACGATCCGGCCGTAGCGGCGGCGCATCATGCCTTTGACCGCCGCGCGGGACAGGCGGAAGGAGGCGGTCAGGTTGACGGCGATCACCGTCTCCCATTCCTCGTCCTTCATGCGCAGGAAGAGATTGTCGCGGGTGACGCCCGCGTTATTGACCAGGATATCGAGCCCATCCATGGCCGTTTCGGCAGCGGGAACAAGGGCTTCGACGGAATCCTTGTCGGAGAGGTTCGCTTCGACCACGTGAACACGGCTGCCCAGGGCCGCAGCCAGTTCGTCCAAGGCCGAGCGCCGGGTGCCGGACAACGCGACGGTCGCGCCCTGGGCATGAAGGGCGCGGGCAATGGCCCCGCCGATACCGCCTGTGGCGCCGGTGATGAGAGCCTTGCGGCCGGTGAGATCGAACATGGGGCTCTCCTTATCCTTGCAGGGTTGCTTTGAAGGCGGCGACGTCCTCGGGCGTGCCGATGGCGGTGCCCGTTGCGCCGGAAGCGATACGCTTCACGAGACCGGTCAGGACCTTGCCGGAACCGACCTCCACGAAGGCCTCGACGCCTTGTGCCGCCATGAAGGCGACGGACTCGCGCCAGCGGACCGTGCCCGTCACCTGACGGACGAGCCCATCGCGAATGGCCGCGGGGTCGGTCACAGGCGCCGCCGTCACGTTGGCGACGAGGGGAATCGCGGGAGCCTGCACCGCTACCTGAGCCAGGGCCTCGCGCATGGCATCGGCCGCCGGAGCCATGAGGGCGCTATGGAAGGGAGCGGAGACATTGAGCATCACGGCCCGCTTGGCGCCCTTGCCCTGGGCGATGGCAACCGCGCGCTCGACCGCCGCCTTATGTCCCGAGACCACCACCTGGGCTCCGCCGTTGTCGTTGGCGGCATCGCAGACCTCGCCCTGAGCTGCCTCGCGGGCGACCTCTAGGGCAGCGTCATATTCCAGGCCGAGAAGCGCCGCCATGGCGCCCTGCCCCACCGGGACGGCGCTCTGCATGGCATTGCCGCGAATCCGCAGGAGGCGCGCCGTATCGGCAATGGAGAGGCTCCCGGCCGCTGCGAGAGCTGAATATTCGCCGAGGGAATGCCCGGCCACGAAGGCCGCACGGGACTTCAGATCGAGGCCGGCCTCGGCTTCGAGAACCCGGATCGCCGCCAAACTCACCGCCATGAGAGCCGGCTGCGTATTGGCGGTGAGGGTCAGCTCATCCGCAGGACCTTCCCATATCAGGGTGGAGAGCTTCTGGGACAGCGCGTCGTCCACCTCGTCGAAGACGGCCTTTGCCTGCGGAAAAGCGTCGGCCAGGGCCTTGCCCATCCCGACCGCCTGGCTTCCCTGTCCGGGAAAGATGAACGCGCGCTTCATGAGAAACCGCCCTTATTCAAGAAAATCCGGGCGGGACTCGCACTGTGACGCGGCCAAGTCAAGGTGTGGAGCGGACGCCCTCACACTTGCGCTGTTCAAAGCTCCAGTGTCCGCCATCATCCAGACAGACGGCGATCTGGCCGGATTCGGTGAATGTGGCCCAGGCCCACAACAGGGCTCCTAGCATCAGAAATGTGAGTAAGACGAGACCAATCGGCTGTGCCATCACCTGCGAGCCCTCCGAGGATACCGTAACGTAACATTTACGTTCCGTCCCGGCGTGCGGCCCCGCACAGGCTGAGCGGTGGACAGATATCTTGTTTTTCACCCCTATCCGGTGTAACGGGTGCTCCTTCCGATATTCCCAAACCTTGAGAAGGAGCCTCTTCATGGCTCGTGTGACCGTCGAAGACTGCATCGACAAGGTCGACAACCGGTTTGAGCTCGTGCTGCTGGCCAGCCATCGCGCCCGCCTGATTTCCTCGGGTTCGCCGCTCACGATCGACCGCGACCGTGACAAAAACCCCGTCGTGGCTCTCCGCGAGATCGCCGACGAGACCATCGCTCCGGACGATCTGAAGGAACAGCTTATCCACTCGATGCAGAAATACGTCGAGGTGGACGAGCCGGAGGCCGAGGCCGTTCCGCTGCTCGGCAACACCGCCGCTGCCGCAACCGCCCGCAGCGACAACGATACGGACGTCCAGTTCGACCGGATGAGCGAAGAAGATCTGCTCCGCGGCCTGGAAGGCCTCGTTCCCCCGAGCAACAACAGCGCGGACGACGACGAGCGCGAGTAAGTTGCGCTCCGACCCTAAAATTTACAAAAGCCCGGCCCCGAGCCGGGCTTTTTCATGTCCAGTACATTTGGCGACAGCGAGCCTTGCGGTTGCCGGCCCTTCCACAATATCCTTTTAACTTCAGCCAGCTACACCGGATGCGTAAAGGAGATGGCCACCGGATGATGCGCCAATACGAACTTGTCGAGCGGGTCAAGCGCTACAACCCCTCGACCGATGAGGCGCTTCTCAACCGCGCTTACGTGTATGCCATGATGGCCCATGGCAACCAGAAGCGGGCTTCCGGCGACCTGTTCTTCGGCCATCCGCTCGAGGTCGCTGCGATCCTGACGGACCTCAAGCTCGACGACGCCACCATCGCCGCCGCCGTACTCCACGATACGGTGGAAGACACCCAGGCGACGTTGGAAGAGATCAACAAGGCCTTCGGGCCGCAGATCGGCGCGCTGGTCGACGGCCTGACCAAGATCAAGCGCCTCGACCTGGTGTCGAAGCAGGCAGCCCAGGGCGAGAATTTCCGCAAGCTTCTCCTGGCCATCGCCGACGACGTGCGGGTGCTGCTGGTCAAGCTGGCGGACCGGCTGCACAACATGCGCACGCTCCAGTTCATGCCGCCGGAGAAGCGCAAGCGCATCGCCGAGGAGACCCTCGACATCTATGCGCCGCTCGCCGGACGCATGGGTATCCAGGAGATGCGCGAGGAGCTGGAGGAGCTGGCCTTTCAGAATCTCGACGCGGAGGCCTACGAGGCGATCAGCCGTCACTTACGGGAAGTCACCGCCAAGAGCGAGAAGCTGGTCGAGGAGATCGAGCGGGATCTGACCGCCAAGCTCAAGGCCCAGGGCATCCAGGCGATGGTCACGGGCCGCCAGAAGCGGCCCTATTCGATCTGGCGCAAGATGGAGCGTAAATCGGTCTCCTTCGAGCAGCTCTCCGACATCTTCGGTTTCCGGGTCATCGTCGGCACTGTCGACGAATGCTATCGCGCGCTCGGGGTGGTTCACACGAGCTGGCCGATGGTGCCCGGCCGCTACAAGGATTACATCTCGACGCCGAAGCAGAACGACTACAAGTCGATCCACACCACGGTGATCGGACCGGGCAGCCAGCGCGTCGAGTTGCAGATCCGGACCATTGCCATGGACGAGGTGGCGGAATACGGCATCGCCGCCCATGCCCTCTACAAGGAAGGCGTCAACGACAATTCCCGCCTTGCCACGGAGAGCCGCGCCTATCAGTGGCTGCGCCGCACGATCGACCTGCTGGCCGAGGGCGACACGCCCGAGGAATTCCTGGAGCACACCAAGCTCGAGCTCTTCCACGATCAGGTGTTCTGCTTCACGCCGAAGGGCCGCCTGATCGCCCTGCCCCGCGGCGCCACGCCGATCGATTTCGCCTATGCGGTCCACACGGATGTCGGCAATACCGCCGTCGGCTGCAAGATCAATGGCCGGATGGCGCCGCTTCTCACGGAGCTTCAGAACGGCGACGAGGTCGAGATCGTCCGCGCTGCGGGCCAGACTCCCCCGGCTGCGTGGGAATCCCTGGTGGTGACCGGCAAGGCCCGGGCCTCGATCCGCCGCGCCACGCGGGCGGCCGTGCGCCAGCAATATACCGGTCTCGGTCGCCAGATCCTCGAGCGTGCCTTCGAGCGCGCCCATCGGACGTTTTCCGACGAGAAGCTCAAGGGCGCCCTGCCCCGTCTGGCCCGCATCTCCATCGAGGATGTGCTGGCGGCGGTCGGGCGCGGCGAGATGTTCTCCGGGGACGTGGTCCGCGCCGTCTATCCCGACTACAAGGAGGAGCGCCGTGGTGTCGGAGGCGATGGCGCCGTCCAGAGCGAGAAAAAGAGCAGCACACCGGCGAAGGAATTCGGCGAGCAGGGCGCCAATGCGATTCCGATCCGCGGTCTCAATGCCGACATGCCGGTGCGCTTCGCACCGGAGGGTGGAGCGGTGCCCGGCGACCGTATCGTCGGCATTCTGACTCCTGGCGAAGGCGTGACCATCTATCCGATCCAGTCACCGTCGCTCGCTGCCTTCGACAACGAGCCGGACCGCTGGATCGACGTGCGCTGGGATGTGGAACCCGACGACCCACAGCGTTTCCCGGCGCGCATCAAGCTGCAATCGATCAACGAGCCCGGCTCGCTGGCCCAGATTACGCAGGTCATCGCCGACCATGACGGAAACATCGACAACGTGGCCATGAAGCGCCGGACGCAGGACTTCACGGATGTCACCATCGATCTCGCCGTATGGGACCTGAAGCATCTCAACGCCATCATCGCGGAACTGCGCACCAAACCGGTGGTGAGCCGCGTCGACAGAGTGAACGGATAAGAAAGCAGCCATGACATCTCAGCCTCGCATCGCCATCATCCTCAGCGAGAACACCAGCGCCGGCGGCACCCGCTACGACACGACGAAGGGCTATTTCAATGCCGTCGCCCGCGCGGGCGGCCTGCCCTTCGGCATTCCCTATGTAGCCGATCTCGTGAAACCCGTGGCGGACGAGTTCGACGGCTTCATCAGCGTCGGAGGACGGATCAATTTTCCGCAGAGCTGGTACGTGGATGGCGACGCGTCGAAGTTTCCCCTTTCGGACCGTCTTGCCGTCGATCAGGCGCTGATGGAGGCCTTCCTCGAACGGGACAAGCCGGTGCTCGGGATCTGCAACGGCATGCAGATGCTCGCCTGCCTCCATGGCTGCCGCATGGTTTCCGAGATCCGCGCCACGCGACCGGACATCCTGCAGCATGACGGCGACGACGACATGGTGCACGAAGCTGCCCTCGTTCCCGGCACAGCACTTGCACGCATCATCGGAGCCGATCGCATCGACGTAAACACTTTCCACCGGGAAGCCGTCGTCGAAGTCTCGGACCGGGCCATCGTCGGCGCCCATGCGCCGGACGGCGTCGTGGAAGCCATCGAAATTCCCGCCTACCGCTTCGCCATCGGCCTGCAATGGCACCCCGAAGCCATGTCGACCGATCACCGCGGCCATCGGGTCTTCGAGGCGTTTGTCGATGCGGCGCGTGGGTCTCAGCGCTGATCAGAAATAGTCTCAGAAAAGCGCCACCGCAGGCTTGGCAAGCATCAGCCAAATAATGCTCAACACTGCCAGGAATGCGGGAATTCCGCACAGGAACCAGATCCGAAACAACCTACGGTACGCCATAGGCAACGGCTCCCCGCTTTTCTCCGCGACGCGAGCGAGATCACGCAGCCGCAGTTGAATCCAGACCACCGGCAGCCAGAACAGGCCCGTGAAGACGTAGAGGCCGAGGGACAGCACGATCCATCCCTCGGTCAGCGGCCAGCCGATCGCGGAAGCAAGAGCAGCCCCCGTCAGCGGCTGCATCACCACCGCCGTCGCTGTAAAAACCAGATCGGCCACGACGACTGTTCCCGCCACATGGGCAATCAAGGCAGGATCGCGGGTGCGGTGCGCCATCATCATGAAGAAGGCGATACAGGCGCCGGTGCCAAGAAGCACTGTCGCGCCGATCACGTGAAGCCAGCGAAGGAGATCGACAAGTTCCATCAGCGTTCATCCGCGATGGCCAAAGCCACGAGGGCCAGCACGGCGGCTGGAATGGACTTCACAAGGGGTCCCAATGGGTCAAGCCAGAGATCCGGCGTCACAATGGTAGCAAGAGCCAAATACATCAGGGACGTCGCAATCATGCCGAGTGCCGCGACACGATGAAACCGGCGGATGAGCAGCAGCACCCCAAGCAAAATGTCGAGTACGCTTCCTCCGACGATGGACGCTTCCGCGACAACGAAGGACATCCCATGTTGCGTCAGGATCGCGACGGCCGCGTCCAATTTCGCCAGTCCAACGACCCCCGACATGATCCAGAACAATGCCAGGATTGCCGACACGAGAGATTTCAACAGCCACAGTCGCGCGAACCAGCGCTCCTGAATCGTGGCGGGGCGGCTTCGCAACGTCGTCTTGAGATCTTGAGGCGTTCGGCCGCAAGCGGCGATCCATGGCTTCGGATCGCCGACCACCCCATGGTCGAGTTGCAGGAGAGCTGTCGTGCGCAGCGGCGAGCGCCATCCGAGATGGGCCAACCCATCGCCGACACAAGCTGCGAGCGAGCCGATCCAAGGGGGAATGGACAGGATTCGAGCGGGCGGGAGGCCAAGCCATTCCCGATATGCCGATACGACTTGTCGGAGGGTATGGGCGCGCTCTTCCACCAGGTCGTAAATGCGATTGGCCGGCAGCCGCCCTCCCAGCGCATCGCGGACTGTATCGGCGACATCGTCGATGCTTACTGTCTGGATGGCTTGGCTGCCGCCAATGATCGGAACGAAGACTGGGAATGACGCAAGTCCACGAAGCAGCGCGGTTCCTCCGTATGCCGCCGGTGCGAGCACGAGACCCGGCCTGAGAATAATCCAGGAGAGATCCGACCGTAACAATGCAGCATCGGCCTCGGCTTTGGTTCGGAAGAAGGCCGTATTCGAACCGGGTGACACGCCGACGGCCGACACTTGGACGACGCGCGTGACTCCGGCCATCCGGCAAGCTTCGAAGAGAGCCTTCATGGCGTCGGCCTGAAGCGCCTGAAGGTTGTCGCGCGGGCTGTCCTGAAGGGCTCCCGAGCAGTTCAGGACCGCATCGAAGCCGGAGAGGATGGGAAGCCAATCGGACGCCCGCACCAGCTGTGCGATGTCATGCTCGAGCCAGCTTGCCTCCGGGCACGATCTTCGAGCCGCCGCAACGGACCGTCCCAGACCGGTCACCCGATGCCCGGCAGCCAAAAGCCGCTGGACCACCGGAAATCCAATCAGACCATAGCCGCCCAATACGAGAATCCGCATCCCCCGCCCCTCTTCCGGCCGCCGCACGGGAGGACATTTTCCCATCCAATGTCAACCGCGCCATTGCTTTGCCAGCCGATCCAGCTCATCGCGCAGTTGCGATTGCATTTCCCAAAGGAAAGGTGCTAAAGCTCACCCATTCGACAGGGGTGCTCCGTATTGCCGGGGCTGAGATGACGGCGCGATGCCGACGGACCCTCAAGCTGATCTGGATAATACCAGCGGAGCGAGGCGAGCATGTTTTCCGGCGCACAGATTTCCCTTTACCCCATGACGGACGATTTCGTCCGCGTGATCCTCGGCGCGATCGGCGCCCTGGAACCCTATCGTCCACACTTCCGGATCGAGACGGACGATATCTCCACCCTCATCGTCGGCCCGCCGGAGCAGCTCTTTCCGGCCATGCGCGATCTCTTCGTCTCGGCGGCAGGCGGCGGCATCCATTGCGTCCTCGCCGCGACGGCGTCGCGGGGGTGCCCTGGCGAGCCTGACGATCCGATCTGCACACCCATTGCAGGAAGCCGACATGACCGCCCACTCGCCGAGCGGATCGCGGCGGCCTTGGAGAAAGTGCAGAGCGCGCCGAAGACCGGGCAGAACGTGGCGGCGCAATTCTCGCTCTATCCGCTCGGCAGCGGCCATCACATGGACGAGATCTACGGCTGCATCGATTTTCTCAAGCAGTCCGGCGTCTTCGACCGATCGAAGAATTTCTGCACCAAGCTGCGCGGCGATGCGGGACAGGTCTTCGCGACGTTGAGCGAAGCCTTCCTGCGCTTCGGCGCGCCAGAGGGCCATGTGGCACTCGATGTCAAGGTTTCGGCGAACAGCCCGACCAAGGCCTGAGCGCGCATTCTTCCTTCTTTTAAAAATTAGAATCCGGAGCCACGCACATGTCTCAATCCCGAGGCTGGACTCTCAAGGAAACCCTCATCGTCACCGTTCTCGGCGCAGTTTTCGCCGTGCTTTACATGGGCTGGGTGCAGGTCTGGCTGATTGCCCAGGCCGTATTTGGATCGGTGACCATGGACGTGGTCATGGGCTTCTGGTTCGTCGTGTCGATCGTCGCAGCAGCCATCGTCCGCAAGCCGGGCGTCGCCATCGCATCCGAAGTCCTGGCCGCGGGCGTCGAAATTCTCCTCGGCAGCCCGGGCGGGCTGATTCTCATTCTCTCCGGCGCGATCCAGGGCGCGGGTGCGGAAGTGGTCTTCGCGGCGACGCGGTGGCGGAACTATTCGCTTCCGGTTCTTATGGCCGCTGGCGTCGGCGCGGCGATCTTCTCCTTCGCCTATACCTGGGTCCGGTTCAACTACGGCGCCCTGGAGCCCACCGTGCTCATCGCCATGTTCGCGCTTCGCTGCCTGAGCGGCGCCGTGCTCGGAGGATGGCTCGGCCATGTGATCGTCGAGGCTCTGTACAAGACCGGCGCTCTCGCGGGCCTCGCCATCGATCATGACAAGCGATCCGCGCTCGCCTGATGTGACGCCGGTCGCGGAATGGCAGGACGCTCGCGTCCGGTATCCCTATGAGCAGCGGGATGCGGTCGGACCGGTCACCCTTCACATTCGGCCGGGCGAGCGCCTTCTGCTCCTCGGCCCATCAGGATCCGGCAAGTCGACGCTGCTCCTGACGCTGACCGGGCTGATCCCACGCAGCATCCCGGCGGAGGTCGGCGGTAACGTCAGGCTCTACGGAACCGACGCCGCGAAGCGTGAGCCCTGGGCTTGGGCGAAGGATGTCGCGCAGTATTTCCAGGATGCGGATCAGACCCTGTGCGGAATGCGCGTCGAGGACGAGATCGCCTTCGCCCTCGAAAATCGCGCTCTTCCTCCGCATCTCATTGCGGACAGCGTCGCCGCTGTCATGGCACGTGTCGGGCTGCCGGATGAATGGCGCGCACGTCGGTCGACGACCTTGTCGGGCGGCGAGCGCCAACTCGTCGCCCTGGCCGCGACGCTCGTGCAGGACGCGCCGCTCTTCGTCGCCGACGAGCCGACCGCGCACCTTTCGCCGGAAGCGGCGGAGCGTCTCCATCGCCTGCTCATGGAAAAGAGGCCCGATCACAGCATCCTGATCGTCGACCACCGGCTCGACGGCCTCGTCGGCTCCGTCGATCGTGTGGCGGTTCTCGGACCGGACGGAACCGTGATTGCCGAAGGCGAGCCTCGATCCGTGTTCCGGGAGAAGCGGGATCTTCTCGCCGCGCACGGGATCTGGCGTCCGGTCAGCAGCGAACTCGACAGGGCGCTTGGCGATGCAGGGGTCGTACCTCCGCGCGCACCGCTTTCGGTGACGGAAGCGCTCGCGCATCTCGATCCCGCAACGGCGCCTCCGGATGCCATCGCCAAGGCCAAGCCCGCGATCGAGGCCTTCGTTGCGAAGCGCCAGGCCGAACCGGCGCCTCCAGAGGGCGGCAGTCGACCGCTGGCCGAACTGAAACAGGCGGATTGCGCGCCGTTTCTCGGACCTGTCGTTCTGCATGGCATCGACGTTGCGATCCGTGAGGGCGAAGTCTTGGGAATTCTCGGCGCCAACGGCGCGGGCAAATCGACCCTCGGCGCCTGCCTCGCAGGCCTGCTCCCACTCAAAGGCGGCTCGAGGAGCGGCCCCACCGGAGGATTGGCCTTCCAGCGCCCGGAAAACCAGTTCCTCACCGGTAGCGTCAGAGAGGAAATCCTGACCGCGCTTCCGAAGCCCATGCCGGCGCCGGAGAAGCTGCGCCGGGCGTCGGACGCCATTGCAACGTGGCAACTTGCGGGGCTTGAGAGCCAGCATCCCTTCACGCTGTCGCAAGGCCAGAAGCGACGCCTTGCTCTTGCGACGCTGACGGCCGGCGAGACATGGCCCCTTCTCGTGCTCGATGAGCCGACAGCGGGCCTGGATGCGCATGGCGTGTCGCGACTGACGGAGGAAATCGCGGCGCTTCGACGAAAGGATCGCGCCATTGCGCTCATCACCCACGAGATGGATTTCGCCTTACGCCTCTGCACGCGCTGCATCATCGTCGGCGAGGGACGCATCCTCGCCGAAGGGGCTCCCGATGCCGTGCTGTTCGACCGCGAACTCATGAAGCGCGCAAGATTGGCCGAACCGTCCTGTGCACCGGCGCGACGCTGGCTGGAGCGGGTCGCATCATGCTGAGGTCCATCAACCCGATCACCAAGCTCGCGGTTTGTTTTCTGTGGCTTGGCGCCGCCATGCTCGTTTTCGATCCGCGGTTTCAAGCGGCCTGCATCCTGGTGCCCGCTCTTGCGCTCGTGCTCCTCAACCGGACATCGCCCCTGCTTCTGCTCGCCCTGATGATTCCGTTCTGTCTGTTCGGCTTCGGATTCCTGACCACGTCCGTCCTGTTCCGGAAGGAGAGCGAGTTTGCCTTGCAGATGGCGGGTGAATCTCTCATCGCCACGCCGGCCTTCTCGGCCGGCATCGTCCTGTTTCTGCGCGCCGTCGCCTGCGGAATGATCTCGGTGTTCTTCGCGCTGACCACCGATCCCAACAGGGCGGTGCGCTCGCTCATGGTGTCGCTGAACCTTCCGGCGCGTGTCGGTTACTCCCTCTTTGCCGCGATGCAACTCGCGCCGGATCTGGCAGCGGAGGCGCAGCAGATGCGCATCGCCCGCGCCATGCGGGCCGGCCGCCCGCCGCGGCGGATCCCCGGCCCTGCCGAACTCTTCAGCCTGGTCATTCCGCTCTTGGCCTTTGCCATCCGGCGCGCGGGACGCACGGCCATCGCCATGGAGGCGCGCGGCCTCTCGCCGACAACGCCCCGAACGATCATGAACGCACCTGGCTTCGGGCAAAACGATCTTGTCTTTGCCGGGGCCGCCTTCATCCTCCTTTGCCTTTGCGGCCTGCTCCCGCTCAGGTTCTGATCGCGCGGCATGGAACCTTCGCCGCAAAGCCGCTTTAGTGTCTATCGCGCAGCAAAAGCACGAACATTGGAGATCTCCCCGGTGCAGCCGGGAGACGACCCTCCGGGAGCCTGAGGAGCCTCTCTCCGCTCGGACCCGCGATCGTTCCTGTACCGAGGAAAACCACGATGCCGCCCCGGCGGACGTAACAGATCGGAACGCCCTCGATCTGGAACGTAAGGCGAGGGAGAGCGCCATGACAAGCGCGACCATGAACGGCACAGGCGTCATCCGCGCCCGCAAGCCCTGGTACCGCGTGCTCTACATCCAAGTTCTCATCGCCATCGTGCTGGGCGCCCTCGTTGGCTGGCTGTTCCCGGACCTCGCCAGGAGCGACTGGGTCAAGGCGCTGGGCGACGGCTTCATCAAGCTGATCCGCATGGTGATCGCACCAATCATCTTCTGCACGGTCGTATCCGGCATTGCGCATATCCATGACGCCAAGAAGGTCGGGCGGGTCGGCGTGAAGACGCTGGTCTATTTCGAGGTCGTCTCGAGCTTTGCGCTCATCATCGGACTTCTGATCGGCAACATCGTGAAGCCGGGGGCCGGCTTTGCCGGAACACCCGATCCCACTGCGGTTGCGACCTACGTCAAGCAGGCGAGCGAGCAGAAGCCTGTCGATTTCATCCTGCACATCATCCCCGACAGCGCCGTCGGCGCCTTCGCACAAGGCGATATTCTCCAGGTGCTGCTGTTTGCCATTTTGTTCGGCTTCTCTCTGCTCGTGCTCGGCGATCGCGCTCCGACGCTGCGCCGGGTCATCGACGAGGCAACCCACGGCATGTTCGGCGTAATCGCCATCGTCATGCGCGCAGCCCCCGTCGGCGCCTTCGGAGCTATGGCCTATACGATCGGCCGCTTCGGGCCACAGGCGCTCGGCAACCTGCTCGGTCTCATCGCGACCTTCTACGCGACGGCGGCGCTTTTCGTCGTCATCGTTCTCGGTGTCATCGCACGGGCCGTCGGCTTCAGCATTTTCCGCTTCCTTGCCTACATCAAGGACGAGCTTCTGATCGTTCTCGGCACCAGCTCGTCCGAGAGCGCGCTGCCGCAGCTGATGGAGAAACTGGAACGCCTCGGCTGCTCCAAATCCGTCGTCGGTCTCGTGGTTCCCACGGGCTATTCCTTCAACCTCGACGGGACCAACATCTACATGACCCTGGCGACGCTCTTCGTCGCCCAGGCGCTCGGATACGATCTCACCTGGGGCCAGCAGGCCACGATCCTCCTGGTCGCCCTGCTCACGTCCAAGGGGGCGAGCGGCGTCACGGGCGCCGGCTTCATCACGCTCGCGGCCACGCTGGCGGTCGTCAATCCGGCGCTTGTTCCCGGCATGGCGATCCTCCTCGGAATCGACAAGTTCATGAGCGAGGTCCGCGCCCTGACGAACATCATCGGCAACGGTGTCGCGACCGTCGTGGTCTCCGCCTGGGAGGGTGAGCTCGACCGTGCCAAGCTCAATGCCGCCTTGAGCCGGCAGGTCGATCCTTCCGACATCCAGACCGCCGTCACGACCGACTGACGCGGCCCCCTCTGAGTGCGGATCTGCGCGGTTCCCCCTTGCCTCTCGTTACGACGCCTGCCAAAGAGCGCCTGTTCAGGAGATACAGGCATGACCCCAGACGACGTCCTCGAAGAATTCCGTTCCGCCGGCGCGCTTCTGGAAGGTCACTTCATCCTGTCCTCGGGCCTGCACAGCCCTGTCTTCCTGCAGAAGATGTTCGTCTTCCAGGATCCGGCGCGCACGGAACGAGTCTGCCGCGCCCTCGCCAACCGAATCAGGGACGCCTATGGGCCGGTCGATTACGTCGTGTCGCCGGCCATCGGCGGCATCGTTCCGGGTTACGAGACGGCTCGGCACCTGGGCTGCAAGGCGATCTTCGTCGAGCGTGAGAACGGCACCTTCGCCCTGCGCCGCGGCTTCGCGATTCCGGAGGGCGCGCGGATCGTCATGGTCGAAGACATCGTGACCACCGGACTGTCCTCGCGGGAATGCCTGGCCGCCTTGCGCGAACATCCCGGCCAGCTTCTCGGGGCTGCGTGCCTCATCGACCGTTCAGGCGGGAAGGCCGATCTCGGCGTTCCGCTCGTTTCCCTGATCCAGCTCGACATCCCGGCCTACCCGGCCGATCAGCTGCCGCCTTCACTCGCCGCGTTGCCGGCTACGAAACCCGGCAGCAGAAATATCACAACGTAGCAGGCCCTTGATTCCAAAGGGGGAATTAAGGCATTTTTGCAGCATTACCTTGACACGAAGAAGCCATAACGCTTTAATATTATAGATTAAGATTTTTACTCATCTGATGGGTTTTTAAAACAGCCTGTTTCCAGGCAAGTCGCAAATGGTCGCGTGATTGTATTTGAAGCGCGGAAAATTTGATGTCGCTTTGCTAAGCAAGTTGTTTTGACGGCCCAGCCGGATCAAGCAAGAGATTACGAATGGCAGGCCAGCAACGGATCGCCCTCTTCATCGATGGCGCCAATCTTTACGCTACGACAAAAACACTTGGCTTTGACATCGATTACAAGCGCCTGCTGAAAGAATTTCAGAGCAGGGGAACCCTTCTTCGCGCGTTTTATTATACAGCGCTTGTCGAAGACCAAGAGTATTCTTCCATCCGCCCGCTGATCGACTGGCTTGACTATAACGGTTACCGGGTCGTGACGAAGCCGACGAAGGAATTCGTCGATTCGGCCGGGCGCCGGAAGGTCAAGGGCAACATGGACATCGAGCTCGCCATCGACGCGCTCGAACTCGCCCCTTACATCGACCAGATGGTTCTGTTCTCCGGCGACGGCGACTTCCGCTCGCTCGTGGAAGCCATGCAGCGCCGCGGTGTACGGGTTTCCGTCGCCTCGACGGTGACGACCCAGCCGCCGATGGTCGCGGACGAGTTGCGCCGCCAGGCCGACGAATTCCTGGATTTGGCCCAGCTCGCTTCCAAGATCGGCCGCGACCCGACGGAACGTGCTCCGCGCGTCATGGGCGAAGGAGGAGAGCGTCCGGAGCGCCCTGCCCGCCATTCGCCGCCACAAAACGGCGGACTCGAGCGGCGCTACGGCATTCGCCAGAATCAGGAAGACGATTTCGAGGTCTGACCGGCGCACATCTCCTCAGCGTGTCGCCATCTCAAGCAATCGATACGGCGGACTTCTTTGAAAGGTCCGCCGTTCCAAATCCTTATCGCCCAGCGTAATTGGGCATGCGACGCTCGATCCAGGCCGTGAGCCCTTCCGGCAGATCGTGCGTCGGAATCAGGCTGGCGAATTGCTCGCTTTCCACCTGAAGCCCCTCACCAATCCCCATATTCAGGCCCCGCGTCACGGCAGTGACGACGCTGCGGGTCGCCTGGGGCGAATGGCGCATGATCCGCTCGGCCAGGTTCCGGGCGGTGGAAAGAAGCGCCTCATGCGGCACGACCCCGTTGATCAATCCGAGTTCCAGCGCCCGTTCGGGTGAGAACGGATCCCCCGTCAGCAGCAATTCGAGGGCACGCTTGCGCCCTGCAAGCCGAGGAAGGCGCTGAGTCCCACCGAAGGTCGGTGGCATGCCGAGCGCAATCTCCGGCTTGGCAAACGAGGCCCGTTCGCTGGCGATGGCGAGATGCACCGCCTCCGTGATCTCGCACCCGCCGCCATAGGCGAGCCCGTTGACGGCGGCGATGACCGGCTTGGGGAACGTCTCCAGACGCGCCGTCAATGCCTGTCCGTGACGCACGAAGTCGCGCAGGGCCGTGGCCGTTCCCCTTCCGACGCTCCGGGCGAATTCAGGAATGTCGCCGCCGGCTGAGAAGGCCCGTCCCGCTCCCGTGAGGACCACGACACGCAAATCCTCCATCGCCTCCATATCGCCCAAGAGCTCCAACAACCGATCAATGGTCTCGTAGTTCAGGGCGTTGAGCTTGTGGGGCCGGTTCAAGGTGAGCCAGGCGACCCGGTCCTCGATCTTCAGAAGCACGGTCTCGGACATCTTCGTTTTCTCCCGACATGTGGATGTTGGAAGAGGCTATGGCGAAAACGCGATCTATGTATACTCACTGGTCGGTATACGTGAGGCCGCGATGACAGAGAACCCAACCCGCGAGCGCATCATCTCGGCGGCCATCAAGCTGTTCTATGGCGAGGGGATCAGGAGCGTGAGCATGGACGCGGTTGCCGAGAAGGCGGGCGTCACCAAGCGCACGCTGTACTACCATTTCGAGAGCAAGGACGAGCTGATCGCGGCCTATCTGACAGCACGCGACCAACCCAATCTCGCTCTGTTCCAACGCTGGTTTGCGGAGACCGACGGTGGGCTGGCGCGAAAAGTTCAGAGCATCTTCCAGAACCTCGCCCGCTCGGCGAGGCACCCGAAATGGAAGGGCTGCGGATTCTTACGGACGTCGGCGGAACTCGCCAACATGCCCGGCCATCCCGCGATGAAGATCGGCGCCGCGCACAAGAAGAAGTTTGAGGCGTGGCTGCGCGACACGTTCGAGGTCGAGGGCATCGCGAACAGCCTGTCGCTCGCAAGGCAGATCATCCTCTTGCTGGACGGGTCCTTCGCAGTGGTCCTGCTGCATCGGGACCCATCCTACATGGAGACGGCGGGCGAGGCCGCCGTGACCCTTATCGAGAGCGCCTTGACGGCGCGCTGAGCGCGCGGCCTACGTTCAGCCTTTCTCGCGCATGAGGCGCGCCTTCTCGCGATTCCAGGTCCGCTCCTTCTCCGTCTCGCGCTTGTCGTGCAGCTTCTTGCCGCGCCCGAGACCGAGCTCGACCTTCGCCCTGCCCCGGTCGTTGAAATAGACCTTGAGCGGGATGACCGTGAAGCCTTCCCGCTGCGTGGCGCCGATCAGTTTGTTGATCTGCCGCTTGTGCAGGAGCAGCCGCCGCGGACGGCGCGTTTCATGGTTGAACCGGTTGGCCTGCAGGTACTCGGGAATATAAGCGTTAAAGAGAAAGAACTCTTCGCCCGACGGACCGGCATAGGCCTCGCCGATGGTCGCTTTTCCCTGGCGCAACGATTTCACCTCCGTGCCGGTCAAAGCGATGCCGGCCTCGTAAGTGTCGATGATCTCGTAGTTGAACCGCGCCTTGCGATTGTCGGCGACGATGCGATGCGCGGTCTTCGGGTCGCTTTTCATTGTCTCACGCGTTGATCAGGCCCGCATGCACCATGGCCTCACGCACACGCTTCTTGGTGCCGTCGGAGACTGGGAGCATGGGCAGGCGCACGTCGTCACCCATGAGGCCGAGCACGGAGGCGGCGTACTTCACAGGCGACGGGTTGGTTTCGATGAACATGGATTCGTGCAGAGGCATCAGCCGGTCCTGGACCTTGAGGGCCGCCGCATAATCGCCCTTCAGGCAGGCCGTCTGAAGCTCGGCGCAGAGCCGCGGGGCCACATTGGCCGTGACGGAGATGCAGCCGTGCCCACCATGGGCCATGAAGCCCAGGGCAGTCGCATCCTCGCCGGAAAGCTGGATGAAGTCCGGCCCCATTGCCTGGCGCTGCTGGCTGACGCGGGCGATGTTCGCGGTCGCATCCTTCACGCCGACGATGTTCTTCAGCTCGAAGAGCCGGGCCATCGTGTCCACGGACATGTCGATCACCGATCGGGCGGGGATGTTATAGATGATGATCGGGATGCCGATCGCATCGTTGATGGCCTTGAAGTGCTGATAAAGCCCTTCCTGGGTCGGCTTGTTGTAATAGGGCGTCACGATCAGCACGGCATCCGCACCGACCTTTTCGGCATGCTTGGAGAAGCCAATGGCTTCCTCGGTGCTGTTGGATCCGGCCCCGGCGATGACCGGAACCCGGCCCTTCACCTCCTCGACGCAGACCTGGATGACCCGGTCGTGTTCCTTGTGGCTGAGCGTGGGGCTCTCGCCCGTGGTTCCCACCGGGACGAGGCCGTGCGTGCCGTTCTCGATCTGCCAGTTGATGAAGCCACGGAACGCCGCCTCATCCACGGCCCCGTCTTTGAAGGGGGTCACGAGAGCCGTGATGGAGCCTTTGAATTGCTTCATGTTCTTCCTCGCTCAGAGCAGCGTTCGGTGGGGAATTCAGGGTTAAGGCCCTACATAGGGCCTGCGGCGCATCCGCGCAAACGCCCGTTCCGAGAGTTGTCCTAGACTGCCACTTGGTGTTTCCTCAAGCCTAACGTCGCCAAATCAGGGCATGGGGCGACAACAAGGGGATCGTTATGAGCCTCAAGTTCCATCTCCTGCGGCGTCTTCTGGCGTCGGCTGTTCTCATCCCGCTGTCCTATGCCGCCATAGCTTCAATTCTGCCCAAGGAACCGCAGCTCCCCTCTCCTCAGCCTTCTGCATCACCCCTTCTCGAGCCTGAAACCACCGGCTCGGTGGACGGCTATGGTTACGTTCCGCCGATTCCTCCCCTCCGCGACCCGGATTATCTCCCCCTCATCTTCAAGGCATACCGTAGCGGCGACTGGACCGAGGCGGTCATTCTCCAGACGAAGCTGACCGAGCCCGCCTCCGCCGCGCTTGCGGAATGGTTCGCGATCCGCAGCGGCGTTTCCATGGACTTCGACCGGATCGTGGGGTTCCGGAAGACCTATCCCGAATGGCCGCAGACCGCGCAGTTCCGCCGGCGGGCAGAAGAAGCTCTCGTTGCGGAACGTCGACCGACCGCCCAGGTGCGCTCCTTTTTCGCAGAGCAGAAGCCCATCACCGCCGGCGGCAGGATCACCCTCGCCTTCGCCTTGAAGGCGGATGGGCTCGATAGCGAGGCCAATGCACTGATCCGCGACGTCTGGCGGGAAGATTCCTTCGGGCCGGAATGGGAGAGCCGGATTCTCGACCGATTCTCAGGCACCCTGGAGCAGGCAGATCATCGCTTCCGCATGGAGCGGCTGCTGTTCAAGGAAAGCTGGGGCGCGGCCCTTCGGGCAGCAAACCAAGCGGGCAAGGATTATGAGAGCCTCGTCAAGGCAAGGATGGGGATCTATCAGGGCAAGAAGAAAGCCGAGAAAGCCTTCGCGGCGGTTCCTGCCGCGCTTCGGAAGGATGCCTCCTATCTCTTCTCCCGCGCCCTGTACCTGCGCCGCGCCAACAAATTGCCGGAAGCAGCCGCTGCCATGGCCGCGGCGCCGCGAGATCCGGCCCTTCTGGTCGATGGAGACGAGTGGTGGTCCGAGCGCCGGCTCATGGCGAGGGCGTTCCTGGACAAGGGAGATGCCAAGACCGCCTACCAGCTGACAAGCCAGGCCACTCCGAAATCGCCCGCCCAGCAGATCGAGGCGTCGTTCCATGCCGGGTGGATCGCCTTACGGTTCCTGAAGGATCCGGCGCTCGCGGCTCCCCATTTCGCGGCGGCCGAGAAGGCGGCGACGACACCGATCTCTCAGGCGCGGGTCGCCTATTGGCGCGCCCGCACGGCCGAGGCGGCAGGATCCGAGCAGGATGCGCAACTCTATTACGAACGGGCCGCGGAACGCTCGACCACCTATTACGGTCAGCTTGCACGGTCCCGGCTCGGACAGCCGATTGCTCTGCGGATGGTCGAGCCGCTTTCGGCAGACGAGCGGCAAGCCTTTCAGAACCTCCTTCCCGTTCAGGCCCTGGAAGCGGTGCAGAAGCTCGACGAGCCTGAACTCACTCTCGGGCTCTATACCGACCTTGCCCAGTCCTTTGCCGATTCCGGGAAGCTCGATGCGCTGGCATCCCTCGCAGCTGAAAGGAAGAATCCGCGCGCCGTCCTGCTCGTTGGAAAATTGGCCTCGCAGCGCGGCTTCCCGCTCGACATGCATGCCTATCCGCTGGCAGCCGTTCCCGATTTCGAGCCGGTCGGTGAGGATGTGGAGCCGGCGATGGTCTACGCAATTGCCCGCCAGGAAAGCGCCTTCAATCCGCGCGCCGTTTCAAGCGCCGGAGCCCGAGGTCTGATGCAGCTGATGCCGGCAACCGCCAAGGAGACGGCGCGGCGCTTCGGCCTCGGCTTCGATCTCAACAAACTGCTGGCCGATCCCTCCTATAACGCGAAGCTCGGCTCCGCCCACTTGGGCGAACTCATGGACAATTGGCGAGGGTCCCACATCCTCGCTTTCGCCTCCTACAATGCCGGCGGCGGAAACGTGCAGAAATGGATCAAGGCCTATGGCGATCCGCGCGACCGCGATGTCGATGCCATTGACTGGGTGGAACGGATTCCCTTCACCGAGACCCGGAACTACGTTCAGCGCGTGCTCGAAAACCTCAACGTCTATCGCCTGCGCATGAAGCCTCCGGAACCCGTCGACCCCGCCCGACCTCCCAGCGACCGGACGGCGGAAGCGACACGGCCGGTGGATTGAAGCAGGATGGCGGCCTTTCACGCGTGGATTCGGAGCCTTGGATGAACGACCATTATCGGGACCTCTTCGTGTCGGCGTCGGACGGTCTGCGCCTTTATACGCGGGACTACGGCCCTGACCTCGGCGAGGCGCTGCCCGTCGTGTGCCTGCCCGGGCTCGCCCGCACATCGGAAGACTTTCACGACCTTGCCCTCCACCTCAGCCAGAACCCATCCCGGCCCCGGCGTGTCCTTGCCCTCGATTATCGCGGACGCGGTCGGTCGGAATGGGACAAGGACTGGCACAATTACGACGTCAGGATCGAAGCCAATGACGTTCTCCAGGTTCTGACCGCCGCAGGAATCCGCAAGGCGGCTTTCGTCGGAACGTCGCGCGGCGGCTTGATCACCATGGCTCTCGGCGCCCTCCATCCGACCGTGCTGGCCGCTGCCGTCCTCAACGACGTCGGTCCACAGATCGAAGGCAAGGGCCTGATACGGATCCGCGGCTATGTGGGCAAGCTGCCGGTGCCGCGCACCCTCGCCGAAGGTGCGGATCTTCTGAAGCGGATGGCAGATTCCCATTTTCCGCGTCTAACCGCAGAGCAATGGCTCAAGCAGGCAAGCGGGACCTGGCGCGAGGACAATGGACGCCTCGTGCTCCGCTACGATCCCCAGCTCATGAAATCGCTCGAGGCGCTCGATCTCGAGATGCCTCTGCCGGATCTGTGGCCTCTGTTCGACGGGCTGAAATCGATCCCCATCCTGGCGATTCGCGGTGCAAATTCCGATCTGCTGAGCGCCAAGACCCTGCAGGCCATGCAGGAAAGACACCCGCGCCTGAAAGCCATCACGGTACCCGATCAGGGCCACGCCCCGGCTCTGGAAGGAGACCTCATTGACGCCATCGAAGGATTCGTGACGGACGCGGAGGCAGCCCTCTCCGTTCCTGCCTAGCACCGCTTGGCAAGATCGGCGTCGATCATCTCCCGAAAGCGAATGTGGAAGGCCTCCATGAGCCTCTCGGAGCGGGCTCAAGGACCCGACACCCAGGCAGCACCTCATTTCGAGAAGACTGCGCAAGGAACGCAAACTCCCGATTCCAAGATGTCGGCACTGTTTGCGTGCCGAGACAGCATGCAATGGTTCGGACCAAAGAAAAACCCCGGTGTTGCCACCGGGGTTCTTCTCACCAATCGGATTGAACCGATTAGAAGTCGCGCTGAACGCGGAAGCGGCCTTCCCAGCCATTGGAGTTGCGGAAGCCAAGGCCCGTCGTCGGGTTGACGCCACGCAGATCCGTGTTGGCGTAGATCACTTCCACACCGAGGTCGAGGCCCGACACCGGCTGCCAGAAGATGTTGGCGCCGAGGCGGTACTCGCGGAAGTCAGCCGGGGTGTTGAACGTCTGACGGCTGTCAGAGCTCAGGTACGAACCGAAGAAGTTCGAACGGATGGTCGGGGTCCAGTAGTGACGCAGACCACCGGCGATCGACCAAGCGCGGGTCTTCTTCAGGTCACCCGTGAACGGATCGATAGCAGCGTCGACCAGGGTCGGGGTGCCATTCTCGAAAGCCGCGAACGGAGTGATGACCGTGCCGGCGTTGCCGCCGTCGAGGTAAGCCGGAGCGCCGTCAGCGAAGGTCGCGGCCAACCACAGAGCATCGCCGGGGGCGAGCTGCGGCAGGTTCACGCCGACGTAAGCAGCCACTGCGAAGCCGTACTCGGTATCCGGATAGTCGGAGACCGGGCCGAACGGCGTGCCAACCGTGATCAGGTTGTTGCTGCGAACCTGGTGGATCGCGCCGGAGAGCTGAGCGGTACCCCAGGTGCCGGTGTACTTGATGTTACCGACGAGGTCCGGAGCGCGCTGGCCACCGTACTGAGCAACAGCCCAGGTGTCGCCGAAGCGGAGGCCTTCACGACGCTCGAGGCCATCTTCCACCGAGATCGTGGCCGAGAAGCCGTTGCCGAACGTGAAGGTGTAGGCCAACAGGTCGACGTCGGGAGCGTCGTCGAAGCGCAGCGTACCCATGTGACCGGTGGGCAGGTCGCCGTTCGAGAAGAACGAAACGACGCGACCGGCGGTCAGGCCACCGAACTGCACGAAGGCTTCAGCAACGTTCGGAGACGTGCTGATGTTGCCCGTGTTGGCGAGGCCGAACGGCGTACCGGACGAGCGGGTGATCTCGAAGCGGACGAACGTACGGAGCAGGCCGTAAGCGGTCGCCGTACGAGCATCGAGCTGGATACGACCACGAGCGCGGAAGCCGATGGCATCCTGAGCGCGGGTCAGCGGCTCGCCGTACAGGTAGTCAGCGCGAACGCGGCCACCAACGCGAAGGCAGGTTTCCGTGCCGGGGATGTAGAAGAAGCCTGCGCCGTAGGTGGAGCAGACGCGAACGTACTCAACAGGAGCGGCCTTCTTCGCGGGAAGATCGGCAGCTTGAGCGCCGGCAACGGCAGCGAGACCCGCGACCGATCCGAGCATAAGGCTCTTAACGAGCTTCATTGGTTGACCTCCAAAGTTTTCGAGACCCTGGGGGGCCGGTTTTGTGCCTCGACAGCTTCTACGAAGCCTAAAACACGTCCCTTTTCCCCTAGAGACCTGGCAACCCCACCCTTGTGTTGGGGCCGACAAATCACGACTGGGGTGCCCCCGTCGCTGTGGTCACATTACCGAGACCGGTCGGCCAAGCAACCGAATGAAGGCGCAAAACGGGCCGAAGTGGGGGCTTTTCATAGGCATGTTGCACAAAGGCAACGATCTGGCGGGGTGCCGTTTACGGATCGGAAAGGTTTGCGGCCATTTCCTAACAAATCCTTAATAATAAAGGACTTTCTTGCAAGAAATATAACGTATCTCGCCCCGAGCAGGTGGATTCTAATCTATGACGCCAGGGAACAATGTGTGGGAAATCCGGCGCAGGCCTGTGGACATCGTCCTCTTACCGGACGTGAAAGAGGCCGGGTGAATCCCGGCCCCCTCGATTCGTTACGGCCGATCTTTGCGACGATCAGGCTACTTTCGGCTTGAGCACGCCTCGACGGATCTGATCCTCCTCGATGGATTCGAAGAGAGCCTTGAAGTTGCCCTCCCCGAAGCCTTCATCGCCCTTGCGCTGGATGAACTCGAAAAAGATCGGCCCGATAGCGGTCTTGCCGAAGCGCTGGAGCAGGACCTTGGTGAAGCCGCCTTCTACGACTCCCTCGCCGTCGATGAGAATGCCGTTCTTCCTGAGCCGCTCGATGGGCTCCTCATGGCTCGGCAGGCGCTTGTCGACGCGGGAATAGTAGATCTCGTTCGGCGCGGGCATGAAGTCGACGCCGTTCGCCAGCAGCTTCTCGATGGAATCATAGAGATCGAGGGAGCCGAGGGCGACGTGCTGGATGCCTTCGCCCTTGTACTCCTGCAGATACTCCTCGATCTGGCCGCTCTCGCCCGCATCCTCGTTGATCGGAATGCGGATCTTGCCGTCCGGGCTCGTCATGGCGCGGGAATGCAGCCCCGTAAGCTTTCCCTCAATGTCGAAATAGCGGATCTGCCGGAAGTTGAAGAGTTTTTCGTAGAATCCGGCCCATTCGCTGAGACGGCCGCGATAAACGTTGTGCGTCAGATGATCGACATAATAGAGACCGACGCCTTCGGGCTTCGGATCCTTCTCGCCGATCCATTCGAAGTCGACATCGTAGATCGAGCCCTTCGCGCCGTAGCGGTCGACCAGATAGATCTGCAATCCGCCGATTCCCTCGATGGCGGGGATCTCGAGTTCGTTCGGACCTGTCTGCGTCTGCACTGGCTTCGCCCCGAGAGACAGGGCGCGGTCATAGGCATATTTCGCATCGACGACCCGGAAGGCCATGGCGGGAGCGCTGGGGCCATGCTGGCTGGCGAAGCGCTCGGCGAACGAGCCGGGATGGGCATTGACGACGAAGTTGATATCGCCCTGGCGATAGAGCAGCACGTTCTTCGAGCGATGCTTCGCCACGAGGGAAAAGCCCATCATCTTGAAGAGGCGATCGAGTTCTTCCGGTTTCGGATGGCAGAACTCCACGAATTCGAAGCCGTCGGTGCCCATCGGGTTCTCGTCCGAGATGGCGGGGGGCGGTGCGTCGTGCGGGAACGGTCCCATGGCTTTCCTCCTTCGATCTCCCGGCCGATGAAAGACCGGCTGTTGCAAGAACGCCCTGTCCGTGGACAGGGCACGGGGTCTCAGACCGCGTCGGGCTGGTTGCCCGGAGCGGCATCGCGAAAGGCGTCGTGGCGGGAGCAGGCCTCGTCCACGGCCCGGATCTTCGGGTAGTCGTCGAGCGGAATGTTGAAGCGCCGCGCGTTGAAGACCTGCGGCACGAGATAGAGATCCGCGAGTGTGATCCGGTTGCCGAACGCATAAGGTTCTGGCGCGATCAGCTTCTCGATGGCGTCGAAGCCTTCGCGGACCCAATGCCCGTACCAGGCATCCAGCTCGGCCTTCCCGTGACCAAGTTGCGTCTTGAGATAGGCGAGCGTTCCCGAATTGTTGAGCGGATGGATATCACACGCGATGATGCTGGCGACCGCGCGCACCTTCGCCCGCGGCACGGCTCCGAAAGGCAGCAGCGGCGGCTCCGGATAGACCTCGTCGAGATATTCCAAGAGAGCCGGAGACTGGATCAAAACGTCTTCGCCAAGATCAAGAGCCGGCACCCGCCCCTGCGGATTGACCTCCCGATAGGGCGCCTCCAGCTGCTCGCCCTTGAGAAGATTGATCGGGATCGACTCGTACCGGACTCCCTTCAGCTTCAGCGCAATGCGCACCCGATAGGCGGCCGAGGAGCGGAAATAGGTATAGAGCTTCACGCTTCTACCTCCCCCTCCGGCGCCAGGGACCTGGCGCTGGCGGTCAAGCGGTCGACAAGGTTGCCGAAGAGGATCTGTTCCTGTGGCGTCAGAACGGAAATCACCCTGCTCTCGAAGCCAAGCGCTTCCGGCACGATGGATTCATAGATCCGCCGTCCTTCTTCCGTCAGCGCCAGCCACGCTTCCCGTCGGTCCTCGTCGTTGGGGCGCCGTTGGATCAGGCCGCGCTGTTCCAGCGCCGAGACGGCCCGCGAGACGGTAGATTTATGCATCACCCCATGTGCGGCGATATCACGGGCGGTCCGCACATCGTACTGGCCGAGGGTGGCAACGACCCGCCAAGCGGGAATCGAGAGGCCGAACCGCTCAGCATAGATCTGGGCCAAAGCATTGGAGGTCAGGCTGGCGAGAACGTTGAGCCGGTAAGGCAGAAATCGCTCCAGCACCAATTGCGGCTCGAAGGCCTCTTCGCGGGCGGTGGAACCTGATGCCGTCATTGACACAATCCGTTGCTCATGCAACTAATAAGCCATATTGGTTGCAAACGCAACCACCCTCGGGCTCGGTCTACTGGGCCCGGAGCGGGACGGCGGACAGCATCGAGGAGGAAGCGATGAACGTTCAGAGCGTCTCCGGTTTTCACTCCCCCGACAGGCGCAGGAGCGCGATCCTGCCGGGCTATATGTCCGGCTTCGGCAATTCCTTCGAAACCGAGGCCCTGGAAGGCGCCCTGCCGATCGGGCGCAACTCTCCGCAGAAGATCAATTACGGCCTCTATGCCGAGCAGCTTTCAGGCTCGCCGTTCACGGCGCCGCAGGCCACCAACCAGCGGACCTGGCTCTACCGCATCCGCCCGTCGGTGAAACATTCCGGCCGCTTCGTGAAGGTCGACAAGGCGCTGATGCGAACGGCACCTGCCGCGAAAGATGAAAGCGATCTGCCTATCGGCCAGCTGCGCTGGGATCCGATGCCGTTTCCCACGCACGACACCACTTTCGTCACCGGACTTTTCACCATCACGACGGCGGGCGACTCGGACACGCAGGTCGGCATGGCGGCCCATGTCCTGCTCGCCACGCGATCGATGGACAACGCGTACTTCTTCAACGCGGACGGTGAGTATCTGATCGTCGCGCAGGAGAACTCCCTGCGCTTCCGGACGGAGTTCGGCATCATCGACATCGAGCCCGGCGAGATCGCCGTGATCCCGCGCGGCGTCATCTTCAAACTCGAACTGCCGGCCGGACCTGCGCGCGCCTATGTGTGCGAGAATTATGGCGGCGCCTTCACCCTTCCCGATCGCGGCCCCATCGGTGCCAATTGCCTCGCCAATCCCCGCGATTTCCATACGCCCGTTGCGGCATACGAGGACAAGGAAGAGCCCTCATCGCTCTTCGCGAAATGGGGCGGCGAATTATATCGCACGGAGATAGGCCAATCGCCGCTCGACGTCGTGGCATGGCACGGAAATTACGCGCCGTACAAATACGACCTCCGGCATTTTTCCCCCGTGAACGCGGTCCTGTTCGATCACCCGGACCCGTCGATCTTCACGGTTCTCACCGCACCGTCCGAAACGCCTGGCACGGCCAATGTCGATTTCGTGATCTTTCCTGAACGCTGGGCGGTGGCGGAGAACACCTTCCGCCCGCCCTGGTATCACCGCAACCTGATGTCGGAATTCATGGGGCTGGTCTACGGCGTGTACGATGCCAAGCCGGAAGGTTTCGTGCCGGGCGGCATGTCGCTGCACAACCAGATGCTGCCGCATGGCCCCGACGCCATGGCATTCGAACACGCGAGCAATGTCGAACTGAAACCCGTGAAGCTCGAAGGCACCCTCGCCTTCATGTTCGAGACGCGCTTCCCGCAGCGTGTGACGAAATTTGCGGCGGAGTCGGCCGCTCTGCAGAAAGACTACATTGCCTGCTGGCGCGATCTGAAGAAACACTTCGATCCGAACCGGCGGGAGCCGAAGTGAGGCGGCCGACAACCCAACGTCAACTGCTCAAAGATAGTTGCTCGCCGTCATTCCCGGGCCGCATAGCGGAGCCCGGAACCCATAAACGCCAAGGCTTCAAGACAAAATGCTGCAACTATCGTTGCGCTTTATCCTGCGGCGTCAGCGGCTATGGATTCCGGGCTTGGTCCTTCGGACCATCCCGGAATGACGGTGATGCATCACGACCGGCCGCGGGTGCGGATCATGAAGGTGTCGAAGGCGTATTCGTTGAGCTGCCACCAGGGCAGGACGTCGTTACGATAGGCCACCATCGAATCGTAACCCTTCTTGAAGTCGGGGCTCTTGGCGGACAGTTCCGCGTAGAGCTCGTTCGACGCCTTCAGGGAAGCCTCCATGATAGGCTGCGAGAATGTCCGCAATTCGGCACCGTTGGCCACCATCCGCCGCAGGGCCGGACCGTTCACGGCATCGTACTTGCCAAGCATCCAGTTGTTGGCGGCCTCCGACGCCTGGGCCATGATGGCCTGATAGGTCTTGGGCAGCTCGTTCCATTTCTGCTGGTTGATGACGAGGTGCAGCATCGCGCCGCCTTCCCACCAGCCGGGTGCATAATAGTACTTCGCGACCTTCAGGAATCCGAGCTTCTCGTCATCGTAGGGGCCGACGAATTCGGCCGCGTCCAGCGTGCCGCGCTCGAGCGCCGGATAAACGTCGCCGGGCGCGATCTGCTGCGGCACCACGCCGAGTTTCGCGAGTACCATGCCGCCGAGGCCGCCGATACGGAACTTGAGACCCTTCAGGTCGTCGACCGTGTTGATCTCCTTGCGGAAGAAGCCACCCATCTGCGCGCCGGAATTGCCGCAGACCAGGGACGTGACGTCGTAGCGCGCAAGCACGTCGTTGATGATTTCCTTGCCACCGGCGAAATGCCACCAGGCCTGCTGTTGCCGCGCGTTCAGGCTGAAGGGCAATCCCGTACCGATCCCGAGGGCCGGCTCCTTGCCGATATAGTAATAGATCGGTGTGTGGGCACATTCGACGGAGCCGTTCTGGACCGCGTCCAGAGCCTGCAGCCCTCCGACGATTTCGCCCGGCCCGAAGACCTGGATCTGAAACTTGTTGTCTGTCGCCTCGGCCATGTACTTGGCGAAAGTCTGAGCCGTCCCAAAGATCGTATCCAGCGACTTGGGGAAGCTCGATGTCAGACGCCAGCGGATCTCGGGCGAGGACTGCGCGATCGCAGGCGCCGCCACCGTTCCGGCCGCGGCCGCGAGGCCGGCTCCGGCCAGGAAGGTTCTTCTTTTCATCGTGGTCGTCGTCATAAGCGTTTCCCCGCAAGTCATTTCGTTGCAACTTAAGTGAACCATAACAACCTGGTCGGTGACTATGAAGCTCTCTTCCCTAAAGCAAGGCCGTGACGGCCGTCTCGTCGTGGTCTCCAGAGATCTCACTCGTGCAACGGACGCTTTTTTCATCGTTCCGACATTGCAGCAAGCCCTCGACGAGTGGGAGAGGTATGCGCCCCGGTTGCAGGATCTGGCCGAGCAGCTGGAGCACGGCTCGGTTCCATCGATCCGCTTTCACGAGCACGATTGCGCCTCGCCCCTGCCCCGCGCCTATCAATGGGCGGACGGCTCGGCCTATGTGAACCACGTCGAACTGGTTCGAAAGGCCCGCGGGGCGGAGATGCCGGCCTCGTTCTGGACTGATCCGCTCATGTATCAGGGCGGATCGGATGCGTTTCTCGGCCCTCGCGATCCGATTCCCGCCATGGACGAGGCTCAGGGAATCGACTTCGAGGCGGAGGTGGCCGTCGTGACGGGCGATGTGCCCATGGGCGCCTCACACGAGGAGGCTGCCGAAGCGATCCGCCTCGTCATGCTGGTGAACGACGTATCCTTACGAAACCTCATCCCAGCGGAACTCGCCAAGGGCTTCGGCTTCTTCCAGTCCAAGCCATCCTCCGCCTTTTCGCCCATCGCCGTGACGCCGGACGAACTGGGCGATGCCTGGAAGGACGGGAAGATTCACCTGCCCCTGCTCTCGAGTCTGAACGAGCAACCATTCGGAAAGCCCAATGCGGGAATCGATATGACCTTCGACTTCCCGACGCTGATCGCCCATGCGGCGAAGACGAGGCCGCTGGGGGCCGGTACGATCGTCGGCTCGGGTACGGTGTCGAACAGAGACGCTGACGGCAGCCCGGGACGCCCGATCGAAAAAGGGGGCGTCGGCTATTCCTGCATCGCGGAGCAGCGCACCGTCGAGACGATCCTCACCGGCGCGCCCAGGACTCCATTCCTCCGCGTTGGCGACAAAATCCGCATCGAGATGAAGAATCGGGATGGCCACTCGCTCTTCGGAGCCATCGAGCAGATCGTGACGGCGCCGGGCGAGGCGCCGTGATTCGTCGGCTCGATCACGTTCAGCTGGCCATTCCGGCAGGCGCGGAGGATGCCTGCCGGCATTTCTACATCGGCCTCCTCGGCATGGACGAGGTGCCCAAGCCGGAATCTCTCGCTTCACGCGGCGGACTCTGGCTCCGCCGCGGCGACGTGCAGATTCATCTCGGCGTCGAGGCAGATTTCCATCCGGCACGAAAGGCGCATCCCGGATTCGTTGCCGAAGACGTCGATCGGCTGGCGAGCGTTCTTGCCGATGCCGGACATCATCCGGAATGGGACGATGCCCTGCCCGGAATTCGCCGCTTCTACGTGGCAGACCCATGCGGCAACAGGCTCGAATTCATGAGCGAGGGCATTCCCTGATCCGAATGGCACCCGCCGGGATCTCCTCGTGGAACGGTTTCGGGCGTGTTGGCTTGACGCATCGAATGTCAGCGCACGGAGGGGAGGACGAACATGAATTTGGGCAGCATTCTCGACGGTCTTATGAACAGCCAGGGCGGAGCGCAGGGTCAGTTGCCTCCCGATATCGAGCAACAACAGCAGGGAAACTTCGGCAACCTTCCCGGCGATCTTGCCTCCCGGATTCCCGGCGGCCTGGGCGGCCTAGCCGGCGGTGCCCTTCTTTCGATGATCCTGGGTTCGAATGCCGGGCGTTCCGCAGGCGGATCGCTGCTCAAGGCTGGCGGGCTCGCGGTTCTCTCGGCAGTCGCGATGAAAGCCTACCAGGACTGGCAGAACCGCCAGGCTCCCGGCGTCAATGCGGGCCCGGCCAATCTGCCGACGCAGATTCCGCCTGGCAGCGGCTTCCATCTCGGCGAGGAGACGGACAGCAGCGGTCGCGAATTCGGCGTCGCCGTCGTTCAGGCCATGATCTCGGCCGCGAAATCCGATGGACATCTCGACGGCCAGGAGAGTTCCCGCATTCAGGATCAGATCCAGAAGCTAGGACTCGGCGCCGAGGAGAAAGGCTTCCTGATGGACGCCATGGGCAAGCCGGCCGACGCGGTGGCCATTGCACGTCTCGCCGGAACCCAGACTCAGGCCACACAGCTCTACGTCGCCTCCATCATGGCTATCGGAGACGCGGACACGCCTGAGGAAAGAACCTATCTCCAGCAGCTTGCGGCCAACATGCAGCTGCCGCCGGATCTCGTCGCGCATATCGACGCGCAGGCCGGAGCCCTGCGCCAGGGCGCCCTGCAGGGGACGGCCTGAGCGCTCGCGTAGCGGAACATCGCTTCCGCCGGTCCTGCTCCAGGGACCGGCGATCCTTCTCGGCTGCCCGCAAGGCCGGATGAGCGGTCAGTACCCGCTATCCTTCCAGCTCTTCCCGCAGCATTTCCAGTTCGAGCCAGCGCTCCTCTGCAGTACCGAGGTCGCTCTGCAGGGCCGCAAGCGTCTCCATGGCCTTCTGGAATCGGGCGGGGTCGCGGGCATAGAGATCCGGATCGGCCAGAATCTCCTGCACCTTGGCAATCTTGGCCTCCAGCTCCTCAAGGCGACGCGGCAAGGTCTTCAGATCGTGCTGTTCATTGAAGCTCAGCTTTCGCTTGGACGCCGGAGCGGCTTGCGGTGTGGCGGCAACCTTCTCCGCCTTGGGCTTCGCCTCCCTCTCGACAGCGCGTGCCTGCACGCCCTCCCCGCGCTGCGCCACCATGTCCGCATAGCCACCGGCATATTCCACCCAGCGGCCATTCCCCTCCGACATGAGGACAGAGCTGACCGTCCGGTCGAGGAAGTCACGATCGTGGCTGACCAGGATCACGGTGCCGGAATAATCGGTGATCATCTCCTGGAGAAGATCCAGCGTTTCGAGATCGAGATCGTTGGTCGGCTCGTCGAGCACCAGCAGGTTCGAGGGCTGTGCCAGAGCCCGCGCCAACATGAGCCTGTTGCGCTCACCGCCGGAGAGCACGCCGACCGATGTCCGGGCCTGTTCCGGTGAGAAGAGGAAATCCTTCATGTAGCCGATCACATGCTTGGTCTGCCCGCCGATCGTCACCGTATCGCCGCGGCCGCCCGTCAGGGTTTCGGCGACGGTGGAATTGGGATCGAGGCTCATGCGGCGCTGATCGAGCGTGACCATCTGCAGATTGGACCCGAGACGCACCCTCCCCTCGTCCGGCGGCAGGATTCCGGTGAGAAGATTGATCAGCGTCGTCTTGCCGGCGCCATTCGGCCCGACGATGCCGAGGCGGTCGCCACGGAGGATTCGCAGCGACAGATCCGTGACGATCGGCCGATCCCCGAAGGATTTGGAGATCTTCTCCGCCTCCACGACCAGCGTTCCGGACTGCTCGGCCTCCGCGAGCGTCATGGATACGGTGCCGACAGCCCGCGTCTGGTCGCGACGCTGCTGACGGAGCGCATAGAGATTGCCGAGCCGCCGGACGTTGCGCTTGCGTCGGGCTGTGACTCCGTAGCGCAGCCAGTCCGCCTCAGCTGCCAGCTTCCGGTCGAGCTTGTGACGCTCCTGCTCCTCCTGCTCCAAGACCTCGTCGCGCCATGCCTCGAAGAAGGCGAAGCTCCTGTCCATGCGCCGCGTGATGCCGCGATCGAGCCAAATCGTCGCCTGGGACAGGTTTTCCAGGAACCTGCGATCGTGGCTGATGAGGATCAGCGCCGATCTGATGCCCTTCAGCTCGCCTTCGAGCCATTCGATGATCGGAAGGTCGAGGTGGTTTGTCGGCTCGTCGAGCAGCAGGATATCCGGAGACGGAGCGAGGACATGCGCCAGCGCCGCGCGCCGCGCCTCGCCGCCGGATAGTTCGGAAGGCCGCTCTTCGCCGGAAAGCCCCAATTGTTCAAGCAGATAGCGGGCCCGATAGGGGTCATCGCTCGCGCTCAGTCCTGCCTCGACATAGGCCAGGGTCGTGGCATAGGCGGTCAGATCCGGTTCCTGGGCCAGATAGCGGATCGTGGCGCCGGGCTGCACGAAGCGCTTGCCGCGGTCCGGCTCGATCAAACCGGCGGCGATCCTGAGAAGGGTCGACTTGCCGGACCCGTTGCGGCCGACGAGGCAGGTCCGTTCGCCGGGGGCGACCGAAAGGTCCGCGCTCTCGATGAGGGGCGTGCCGCCGAACGTGAGAGCAATGTCCTGAAGGGTAAGAAGGGGAGGAGCCATTTCCGCTCCGTGACACCTCCGAACGACGGATGCAAGATCAGAAGAAGGGGAACGCAGGGTGGACGCTTCGGGATCTTTATGATCCCCTGCCGTTGATTGGCTGGACCTGTGCATGACTCTGACGAGGCGATTGCTCCTTCTGGCGTTGATTTCTGTTTTGCCGGCGATCGTAATTTGGACCTACACGGAAGTATCCCTTCGCCGCGCCCGCGAAGCCGAGATCAGCGAACTGGTCGTTCGCCAGGCAAAGCTGGCAGGGTCCGAACTCGAACGGGTCTTCGATGGAATTCACAGTCTCCTGATCGCCGTCGATGAGACACCTTCGTTGCGACGCTTCCAGCAACCGATCTGCAACAGTTACCTGCAGTCCCTGCAGCTGAAGGTGCCCCATCTCCTCGCTATCGTGGCCCTCGATCTCAACGGCGCCGTTCGCTGCCAGGATTCGGAGATCCCGACGAGCCGGACCTTTACCCATCGCGATTATTTTCAGGACGCGTTGGCGACGCGACAATTCGTCGTCGGGCATCATGCACCGAACTTTCCGGAAGGGGACGTCCATACGCATCCGGTTCTCCCCTTTGCCCTTCCGATCATAGATGATGATGGGCAGGTCATCGGGGTACTTGCCACAGCCCTTGATCTCGATTGGCTCGATCAAAACCTGAAGGTCCGCGCCCTCCCCCCAGGGGGATCCCTGACCATCGCGGACTCCAACGGAACGATCCTCGCCCGGGAACCGTCGCATGCCCAGTATGTCGGCAAGAAGATCTCGGAAAACTTCCTTGCTCATGTGCGTCGCGGCGGAACGGAGGCGGTGGAGACGGCGACACGGGACGAGATCAAGCAAATCGTCGGATATGCGACTGTAGAAGCACCGCCGCGAGATATGTACATCGCCCTCGGCTTGCCCTGGAAACCCGCCTTCAACGCCATCAATCAAGCGGCCAAGCGCGGCTTCCTGCTGATCGCCGCAGCCCTTGTTCTGGCGCTGTCTCTCTCTGCCCTGACCAGCCGGGCCTTCATCACCAAGCCCTTCGAGGCGATGACCGGCGCTGTCCGCTCCTGGCGGCGTGGAAATTATCAAGCGCGGATCAATCCTCAAGGCGCACCGGCCGAACTGCGCATTCTTGCCGAGGCTTTCAACGACCTGATGGATGATGTCGCCGAGCGTCAGCGAGCCCTGCAAGCCAGCGAGGAACAAGCCCGTCTGGCTCTCGAGGCAGGCCATATGGGAACATGGTGGTACGATCATGCGACGGGCATCGGCGGCCTATCCGCCCAGGCCGCCTTGCTGCTTGGCCTGCCGGCCCATAAGACGGCTATCACCCTCGCAGAATGGCAGGACGCCATGCATCCCGAGAATGCGGAGCGGGTCCTCAAGAAAATGCGGGACGCCGTCAGGGGGGATGGCAATTACGAGGACGAGTATCGGATCATAACGCCCGCCGGAGAGACACGCTGGTTCAACGCGAGAGGCCGTGTCTTCTTCGACAAGGAGAGACGCCCCATCACCTTTGTCGGAATCTTCCACGACGTAACGGGGCGCAAGCGTGCGGAGAGCCAGCAGAGATTCCTCCTCGGCGAATTGAATCACAGAGTGAAGAACACGCTGGCGACAGTGCAATCCATCGCCAGCCAGACTGTGCGTTCGTCTCCCAATCTGCCTGCCTTCAAGGAGGCATTCGAGGGGCGACTCCTGGCACTCTCGAAAACCCATGATCTGCTGACGCTTAGTTCCTGGCGCGAAGCGGATCTTCGCGACATTGTCGAGCAGGAACTGGAGCCCTATCGCCGAAAAGGCGACGAGCGGGTCTTGATTGAAGGCCCCAGCGTGAAGCTTTCGGCGCGCTATGCCATCAATTTCGGCCTGGTGCTGCACGAACTCGTGACGAACGCGGTGAAATACGGGTCGCTCTCCAGCCCGACGGGAATCGTCGAACTGAAATGGACGATCATCATGGACGACCTGCAGCGGCCCCTTCTCAGTTTTCACTGGAGGGAACGGGGCGGTCCTCCGGCAGAGACGCCAAAGCGTAAAGGGTTCGGTTCACGTCTCATCCAGCGCAGCATCGAGGGAGAGATGGCCGGTCGGATGGTCGTCGCCTTCGAACCGTCAGGGGTGGTCTATGATTTTCTCATTCCGCTCGAGTGATCTCTGCAACGCGTGAAGACCGGAGCGCATCAGCGAGAACGGATTGACGAGAGCGCCCATATGGCGAGGATGGGCATCCCATTGATCGCACCAAAACCCGACGGCCCATTCAGGAAGGATGATGCATGACAACGGACGGCCTCCCCGTGCTGTCGATCGAGAACCTCTCCATCGGATTGCCACGGCTCGCCGACCGTCAATACGCGATCCAGGATCTCTCGCTTTCCATCGCGCCGGGCGAAACGCTCTGCGTCGTCGGGGAATCCGGATCGGGCAAGTCGATGACCGCGATGGCAACGATCGGTCTCCTGCCGAACGGAGTCGAGATCCTGTCCGGATCGATCAAGCTGGCTGGAACCGACCTTCTGTCGCTGACCGAAGCCGGTTGGTGCGACGTGAGGGGCCGGGATGTGGGAACCGTGTTCCAGGAACCCATGACCTCCCTGAACCCCGTCATGCGGATCGCGGATCAGATTGCCGAGACATTCCGCGCGCATGGGGTTCTCACTCAGGCCGAGCGCGAAAAGCGCACGTTGGAGCTTCTTTCCGAAGTCAATCTTCCCCATCCCGAGCTGATCGCCCGCGCCTATCCGCACGAATTGTCCGGCGGCCAGCGCCAGCGGGTCATGATCGCCATGGCTCTGGCGCTGGAACCCAAGCTCCTGATCGCGGACGAACCGACGACGGCCCTCGACGTGACGACGCAGGCACAGGTTCTCAAGCTCATGGACAACCTGCGCCGGAAGAAGGGCACAGCCGTTCTGTTCATCACTCATGATTTCGGCGTCGTCGCCGAGATCGCGGATCGGGTCGCTGTGCTCCAGCAGGGAAGACTCGTGGAGCAAGGGCCCGTGCAGGATGTCCTGACGCGACCGCAGCACCCCTATACAAAGCGCCTCCTCGCCGCGGTTCCTTCTCTCATCCCTCCCCCGCCGAAGCCCCTCGCCGGCGAGCCGATCCTGCTCAAGGTCGACGCCCTGACGAAGACATATGGCGGGCGCGGCTGGTTCAGGAACAGCCGCGAGGTTCAGGCGGCGGACGCGGTCAGCTTCGACATCCGGCGCGGCGAGACCCTGGGCCTCGTCGGCGAATCCGGCTCCGGCAAATCGACCGTTGGGCGATGTGTCCTGCGGCTGATCGAACCGGACGGCGGTCGCATTACCATCGGCGACCTGCCTTTCAGCGATCTGTCCCAAAGAGCGCTGCGGCCTCACCGCCGCAAGATCCAGATCGTCTTCCAGGACCCGTTCACCTCTCTCAATCCCCGTCGCACGGTCGGTCATATCGTCTCAGAGGGACCGATCATGCAGGGAGAAAAGCCGGAGGACGCGCTGGCCCGGACCCGGGCGCTTCTCGCGACGGTGGGACTGCCCGAGCAGGCCGCCGAGCGGTATCCGCATGAATTCTCCGGCGGCCAGCGCCAACGCATCGGAATCGCCCGGGCCCTTGCCATGCGACCGGACGTACTGGTGGCCGACGAGGCGGTCTCCGCTCTCGACGTTTCGGTTCAGGCCGACATTCTCAAGCTGATCCGCGGCCTGCAAAAAGAACTGGGTCTCGCGATCCTGTTCATCACGCACGATCTGCGGGTGGCCGCGCAGATCTGCGATCGCGTGGCAGTCATGCAAAAAGGCCGGATTGTCGAATTGGCGGAAACTGCGCAACTGTTTGCCGCCCCCCAGAATCCCTATACACGCCAGCTCCTGGCCGCCGTGCCGGGTCTGCAGAGAATGACTTGAGGAGGAATGCCGACGTGAACGATCAGGTCAGCGCCAACGTCGCACCGAACATGGTGCATCACCATCTCATCGGCGGCCGCTCGGTCCCGGCCTCGAACGGCGAGATGCTGGACGTTCTCTCGCCCGTCGACGGCAAGGTTTTCGCGCGTATCGCGTCCGGCACGAAACAGGATATCGACGCGGCCGTTCGGGCCGCGCGAGGCGCTTTCGAGGGTGCCTGGTCGCGCCTGACTGCGACCGAACGCGGACGCCTTCTCATCAGGCTCGCCGCGGCGGTCGAAGCGGACGCGGATGCGCTTGCGGCCCTGGAGAGTTGCGACAACGGCAAGCCGCTTCGCCAAGCGCGCGCCGATGCGGTGGCCCTCGCCCGCTATCTCGAATTCTACGGCAGCGCTGCGGACAAGCTGCATGGCGACGTGATCCCCTATCTCACGACACATTTCATCGGTGTCGAGCGCGTCCCCCATGGCGTGACCGGGCACATCGTGCCGTGGAACTACCCCATGCAGATCTTCGGCCGCTCGGTCGGCGCGGCCCTGGCCGCCGGCAACGCGACGGTCGTGAAGCCGGCCGAGGATGCTTCCCTCACCATTCTCCGCGTAGCATCGCTGGCGCGAGAGGTCGGTTTCCCGGACGGCGCCCTCAACGTCGTCACCGGGCTCGGCCGTACGGCGGGCGCGGCCCTCGCGGCCCATCCGGGCATCGACTTCCTGTCGTTCACCGGCAGCCCCGAGACCGGGACGGCGGTTCAGACCGCCGCCGCACAGAACCATGTGGGCGTGACCCTGGAACTCGGCGGAAAGTCCGCGCAGGTCGTGTTCGACGACGCGGATCTCGAACGCGCGCTTCCCACCCTCGTGAATGCCATCATCCAGAACGGCGGCCAGACCTGCTCGGCCGGAAGCCGCCTGCTGATCCAGCGCGGGATCTTCGACAAGGTGGTCGATTCAGTCTCTGAGCGTTTCCGCGCTCTGAAGGCCGGGCGTCCCGAAGCGAATCCGGATCTCGGCCCGATGATCAACCAGGCGCAGCAGCGCCGCGTCCAGGCCTATCTCGAGCGTGGAAGGGGCGAAGGCCTGACCGTCGCGGCATCAGGCGGTGTTGCAGAGGATGCACCAGCCGGAGGCTACTACGTGGCGCCGGCCTTCTTCGCACCGGTCCCGCACGAGAGCGTTCTGTCGCAGGAGGAGGTCTTCGGTCCCGTTCTCGTCGCCACGCCGTTCGAGGATGAGGCGGAGGCCGTTCGCCTCGCCAACGGCACGGCCTATGGTCTCGTCGCCGGTGTTTGGACCCGCGATGCCATGCGCTCGACCCGTGTAGGCCGCGCCATGCGGGCCGGCCAGGTTTTCGTCAATTGCTACGGCGCAGGCGGAGGCATCGAATTGCCGTTCGGCGGTTTCGGGCGCTCCGGCCACGGCCGGGAAAAGGGTTTCGAGGGACTGGTGGAATTCACGACGACCAGGACCCTCGTCATCGCGCACGGATAAATCCGGCATCAGCACATCAGGGGAAGAACCATGAAACGCCTCGAAGGCAAGGTGGCGCTCGTCACGGGCGCCGGCTCCGGTTTCGGCTTGGGAATTGCCGAGAAGTTCGCAGCCGAAGGCGCGAAAGTCGCCGTCGTCGATATCAAGGAAGAAGCGGCGAAAGCTGCGGCCGGCCAGATCGGGGCAGCAGCCCTCGCGCTCGCGGCGGACGTGTCGAAGGCCGCGGACGTGAAGGCTGCCGTGCAAAAGACCGTCGAGACCTTCGGAAGGCTCGACATCGTCGTCAACAACGCCGGTATCAGCCATCGGAACCGGCCGATGTTGGAGGTCGACGAAGCGGAATTTGACCGGGTCTTCGCGGTCAACGTCAAGTCGATCTACCTCTTTGCCCAGGCGGCGGTGCCGGTGATGCGCGGCCAGGGTGGCGGCGTGTTCATCAATGTCGGTTCCACGGCCGGGATTCGCCCCCGTCCGGGCCTGACCTGGTACAACGGCACCAAGGGCGCGGTTCATCTCATCAGCAAGTCCATGGCGGTTGAGCTCGCGCCCGACCGCATCCGGGTCTGCGCCCTCGCCCCCGTGGCGGGCGAGACGCCCCTCCTTGCGACGTTCATGGGCGAGGATACCCCGCAGAAGCGGGAGCAGTTCGTCAATTCGATCCCGCTCGGACGCTTCTCCAAGCCGGAGGATATCGCCAATGCCGCGCTCTATCTGGCATCGGACGAAGCCAGCATGATCACCGGCGTCGTCCTTGAGGTCGACGGCGGCCGCTGTATCTGACGGGGGCTCCGTCCCTTATTTCTTTTCACTTCTCGGACGTAAGTCGGGTCTCCCCGACTTACGCATCAAGGAATGGATCCCGGAGACATCCGAGAGGCAGGCTTCGCCTTCCCCACTTATCGGCCACAAGACATCTTCCATCCTGCAATCGACTGCGTCTAAGCTGCCCCATCCGAGCCCTGCTCGTCATATACCGGATGGGACATCGTCACATGTCGAAGCGTTTACTGGCCGCCGCCCTCATCGTCTCCGCGAGTTTCGGGCCGGCCCTTGCCGCGAAAACCTCCCTCGTCGTCGGCATGCCCATCGAGCCGCCCGGCCTCGATCCGACGATCGCGGCGCCCGTCGCCATCCGGGAAGTGACCTGGGCCAATCTCTATGAAGGTCTCGTGCGGATCGACCGGAACGGCAAAGTTCAGCCACTTCTCGCCAAACGCTGGGACATTTCGCCGGACGGGCTCACCTATACGTTCCATCTCCAGACCGGAGTGAAGTTCCACGACGGCTCTGCGTTCGATTCGGCCGACGTGAAATTCGCATTCGACCGGGCACGGGCACCGAACTCGACCAATGCGCAGAAACAGATCTTCGCACCGATCGACTCCATCGAGACGCCGGACCCCGCGACGGTCGTCATCAAGCTGAAGGAGACGTCGGGCAACTTCCTCTACTATCTCGGCTGGGGCGATGCCGTCATCATCGCGCCGGAGACGGCCGAGAACAACAAGGCCAATCCGGTCGGCACAGGTCCGTTCAAGTTCAAATCGTGGACACGCGGCGATCGCGTCGAGCTCGTGCGCAACCCGGATTACTGGCAGCCAGACAAGACGAAGCTCGAAACCGTCACCTTCCGGTTCATCAACGATCCGCAAGCGCAGGTCGCGGCATTGCGCGCCGGCGACGTGGATGCGTTCCCGAATATCGGTGCGCCCGAGCTCTTCAGCGAATTGAAGAAGGATCCGCGCTTCACGGCGGTTGCCGGCAACACCGAAGGCGAAGTCGTCGCCGGGATGAACAATGCGAAGAAGCCCTTTAACGATGTGCGCGTTCGCCGTGCGCTCATGCACGCCGTCGACCGCAAGGCTCTCGTCGAAGGTGCTTATTCGGGCTATGGCCAGCCGATCGGGAGCTTCTTCTCGCCCAATCATCCGGCCTTCGTCGATATGACCGGCGTCATCCCCTACGATCAGGAGAAGGCGAAGGCGCTGCTCGCCGAGGCGGGCTACGGCAACGGCCTCTCGATCACCATCAAGACCCCGCAGATGGCCTATGCCAGTCGCTCGGCGGAACTTCTCGCGGCGATGTTCGCGGAAGTGGGCATCGACATGAAGATCATCCCGACCGAATTCCCGGCCAAGTGGATCGAGGAGGTCTTCAAGAACAAGGATTACGACGTCACCATCGTGGCCCATACGGAGCCGCTCGACATCGACATCTTCGCCCGCGACAACTACTACTTCAACTACAAGAACGACCGCTTCAAGGCACTGATCGCGGATGCCGGCAGGACGACTAGCGAGAACGCGCGCTTCGCCAAATATGCAGAAGCCCAGAAGATCCTTGCCGAGGACGTGCCGGCCCTCTTCCTGTTCCAGCTGCCGAAGCTCGGAGTGTGGAACGCGAAGCTGAGCGGCCTCTGGGAAAACTCCCCGGTTCCGGCGAACGACGTGACGGAGGTGTCGTGGTCGGATTGAGGGATCGGGATTCAAAGCGCCTTACAGGAATGGCAATCCATCTCGGGACCATTTCTCCGTCATTCCGGGACAGTGCGAAGCGCTGGGCCCGGAACCCATAACCGCGAGCAACCGAGGATAAGACACGGTGGCCACCGGAACTCTCCCCTTCAACACTGGAGTTTATGGGTTCCGGGCTCTCGCTACCGCTCGCCCCGGAATGACGTTGGAGGCAATCGCTTGCCCACCGCTGGATGACTTGATTTCATGCTGCGTCTCGTTCTCTCCCGCCTCGTCTCGCTGATCGTGACGCTGATCGCGGTGTCCCTTGCGATCTTCCTGATCCTCGAGGTCCTTCCGGGTGACCCCGCGGCGATCATGCTTGGCACCTCTGCGCGGGAGGATACGCTTGCGGCGCTGCGGCAGGAGCTTGGCCTCGATCAGCCGGCGCTCGTGCGATACATGATCTGGATCGGCGGGCTTCTCCACGGCGATCTCGGTCAATCCATCACCTACAAGATGCCGGTATCGACGCTGGTCTCGGAACGAATGGCCGTGACGCTCCCCTTGAGCCTGCTGGCCATTCTGATTTCCACGGCCTTGGCGCTTCCGCTCGGCGTCATGGCAGCCGCGCGCCAAGATCGGGCGACGGACCGGGCCGTGCTGGTCTTCAGCTCGCTCGGTGTCGCGGTGCCGAATTTCTGGATCGGCATTCTGTTCATCCTGTTCTTCGCCACATGGCTCGGCTGGTTTCCGGCCGGAGGCTTCCCCGGATGGCATGCGGGCTTCTGGATCGGCCTCAAGGCACTCCTGTTGCCTGCCGTCGCGCTCGCGCTGCCGCAAGCCGCTGTTCTGACCCGCGTCACGCGCTCCGCGACGCTCGAAGTCATCGGCGCGGATTTCGTGCGCACCGCCCGCGCGAAAGGTGTCGACAGGGGCGCAACCCTTCGTCGGCACGTCGTGCCTAACGCCTTGATCCCCGTCACCACGATCCTGGGACTGCAGCTGTCGTTCTTCTTCGGCGGTGCAATCCTGGTCGAGAACGTGTTCAATCTGCCGGGGCTCGGCCGCCTCGCCTATCAGGCGCTCAACCAACGCGACCTCGTGGTGATCAAGGACATCGTGCTGATCTTCTCCGGCCTTGTTATCGTCATCAACTTTCTCGTCGATATCGGCTACGCGATCCTCGACCCACGCCTGAGGAGCCGCGCATGAGATCCCGACTGCGTCCGAACGCGGCTCTCGTCATCGGCGGCATTCTGACCGCCCTGCTCATCGGCACCGCGCTTCTGTCCCTCGTCTGGACGCCGGAACCACCGACCCGCGTTCGCATCGCCATGCGCCTCAAGGCGCCATTGGATGTCGGCCTTCTCGGAACGGATCATTTCGGACGCGATGTCGCTTCGATGCTGATGGCCGGCGCGTGGAACTCTCTTGCCATCGCATGGCCCGCCGTTCTCCTCGGAGCCGCGATCGGCACAGCCATCGGCTGCGCGGCTGCGGCATGGAAGGGCCTTGCCGACGAAATCGCAATGCGCGTCTCGGACGTGGTGTTCGCCTTTCCGGCGGTTCTGTCGGCCATCATGATCGGAGCGCTTCTCGGCTCCGGTCCGCTGGCTGCAATTCTCGCCATTGCGGTCTTCAACATTCCGGTCTTCGCCCGCGTGACGAGAGGCGTCGCCCTGCAGGTCTGGACCCTCGACTACATCGCCGCTGCCCGGGCGCTGGGCAAGCCGCCCCTGCGCATCACGCTGGAGGACGTGATCCCCAACATCGCGGGCGCGCTCATCGTGCAGGTCACGATCCAACTGGCGCTGGCCATCCTCACGGAGGCGGGCTTGAGCTATCTCGGCCTCGGCGTGCGCCCGCCCAATCCGAGCTGGGGGCGCATGCTCAGCGATGCGCAGACCTATCTGTCCCAGGCTCCGCACCTTGCCATCGCTCCCGGTCTTGCCATCGCTCTGTCGGTGCTTGGCCTCAATCTTCTGGGAGACGGATTGCGTGACGCCATCGACCCGACCCTGCGCAGCCGCAGCGCTTCGGCTTGAGAGCTGCGGCGCTCAGGCGAGCGCCGGCTCCCGGCCCATGGCCTTGTGAACATCCGCGAGGATTTCATAGGAGCGCAGACGCTTCGCGTGATCGAAGATGGCGGAGGCGACGATCAGTTCATCGGCCTGCGTCTGCGCGATGAAGTCTTCCAGGCCCTTCCGGATCGTTGCATCGGAACCCACGACGGAGCAGGCCAGCATGTTCATCGCCTGAGCCTTTTCGGCGGGCGTCCAGTAGCTCTCGATATCGTCGATCGGCGGCCGCAGCTTCCCGCGCGCGCCGCGGAACAGGTTGGTGAATTGCTGCTGCGGCGACGTGAAGAGATGGCGCGCCTCCTCGTCCGTTTCCGCGGCGATCACGTTCAGCCCCACCATCGCATAAGGACGGTCGAGCTGTTTCGAAGGCTGGAAACGCTCGCGATAGACCTGGAGCGCCTGCAGCAGCGCATTCGGCGCGAAGTGCGACGCGAAGGCGTATGGCAACCCGAGCATGGCCGCGAGTTGCGCGCCGAAGAGGCTCGATCCCAGGATCCAGATCGGCACGTGCGAATCCGTCCCCGGCACGGCCTGCACCGCCTGCCCGGGCTGAAGCGCTCCGAGCAAAGCCTGGAGCTCCACCACATCCTGCGGAAAGGTATCGGCGCTCATCGGATCCCGCCGCAGGGCACGGAGGGTCATTTGATCCGTTCCCGGCGCCCGTCCGACACCGAGATCGATGCGGCCGGGAAACAGCGCTTCCAGGGTACCGAACTGCTCGGCGATGATCAGCGGCGCGTGATTTGGAAGCATGATGCCCCCTGCCCCGACGCGGATGGTCTTCGTTCCTCCTGCCACATGCGCGATGACGATGCTCGTCGCAGCGCTGGCAATCCCCACCATGTTGTGGTGCTCGGCCAGCCAATAGCGTTGGTATCCCCATTTCTCCGCGTGTTGCGCCAGGTCCAAGGTATTGCGCAAGGCATCCGCGGGGACGGAACCTTCGGGAACCGGCGCAAGATCGAGAACGGAAATCGGGGGCATGGCGGACAACCTTGGTGACGGACGTCAGGGGGCCGAGGATCGGCGACACGGGCGTTCTATCAGATCAGGTTGGTGCACGGCGGATGCAAGCCCGGCGCTACCACTTCCTTCAGTCAGCGGGCGACCAATGGATCTGGATAACGTTTCTTTTGTCGCATTCGCTCCAATGCGAGTGTTGCAACGTATCAGCCGCAGCTACCGCTACGTCATATGGAGGCCATAATCATTAACTGAGTTTTAACCATCGCGAGGACCGATGGCATGAACAAAAACATATGGACGAGCCTAGGAGCCACCGTACTGGCCCTGCCGCTATTGTGCGGGAGCGCAGAGGCCCGAAAAGCATCTTACGAGATCAACGGCAAGCGCTACACCTACGAAACGAACGATCCGCAACAGGTCGAATCAGCCAGAAAACGCATCGAAGCCGCCAATGCGGCGGATGCAGCCCGCACGAAGGCCGAAGCGGAAAAGACCGCGACGCCGCTCGTGTCGGTCTTCGGATCGGAGGCGCAGATGGAAGCCGCGAATACCAAGGCTCATCTCGAGCAGGTGCTCGCCGAGCAGGACGCCGCGGATGCCGCAAGGAAGCAGGAACGTTCGGCCTCCCGGAAAGAGGCGCAGCCTCAGAAGTCTTCCGATGAGCAGGCACGCGCACCGGATGCTGATCAGGAGGGGCCAGAGCAGAGCCAAACTGCCACACAAGCGCAGGACGACAAGCAGCCGGCGACGGCGAAGTCGCTGTCCATGACGACGACACCGGAACCCGAGACGCAGGTTGTCGCCAAGCCGATGGTGAAGTCGGTCTCCTTCGATGTTGGATCGGGCATCAAGACCATCATCATGTCCGACGGCTCGATCCAGGAGGAGCCGTTCGATACCGGGATGGTGGAGAAGCTCGCCTTCGAACAGGACAGCTCGGGAAGCCTCACGGATTTCGTGAAGCAGATCCGCAAAGCCGCTCCGGAGGAGACGACCGGATCGACGACGCGGGCCGACGCTGCCAGCATCGCCCCCACGCAACATTGAGGTTCATGGCGTCGGCCAGGGCCTCTGGGCGTCCCGCATGCGCTCCCAGGCCCGGCTGACGCGCATCACGCCGATATCGTCGAAGCGCCGGCCGATAATCTGCAGCCCGATGGGCAGCCCTGCCGCGGTAAACCCGGCATTGACCGACGCGGCCGGCTGGTCCGACATGTTGAAGGCCACCGTATAGCCGATATGCTCGAACGGCTCCTCCGGATCGTGGACCGGGGAAGCGAGTTCCGCCTGATAGGCGACGACGGGCGCAACGGGCGACAGGACAAAATCGAAGTCCTTCGTTGCGGCAACCGCTGCATGGCGCATCACCATCATCTGGTTCATGCCGGAATAGACCTCGCTGCCGGTCAGCGATTTTCCGCCTTCGGCCCAGGCGAGGATATAGGGAAGAACCCGTGAGCGCTGCTCCTCGTCGAGAGCGCCGATGTCCATCCAGGCTCGCTGCCGCCAGAAATCGTCCAAGCCATCCAACATCTCCCGCGTCACGAAAGGCGGGATCTCTTCGATCACGGCGCCGGCGGCCGCAAACTTCTTCACGGCTTTCTCGATGCAGGTGCGAACCTCCGCGTCGAGTGAAATGCCGATGCCCGCTTCCATCATCACGCCGATCTTCAGCCCCGCGACGTCGATTTCGAGGTCGAGCCAGGGCAGTTCCTGGAAAGGCAAGCTCATCGTGTCACGCACATCCGGACGCACGAGGCTTCTCATCATGAGCGCCGCATCGTGCACCGTGCGCGTCATCGGTCCTGCGACGCGACCGTAATAGGCCGGATCGATCGGAATGCGGCCGAAGCTCGGCTTCAACCCGAATACGCCGCACCACCCGGCCGGCAGGCGGATCGAGCCGCCAATATCGGTGCCGATATGGAATGGCCCATAGCCCGCCGCCGCCGCAGCGCCCGCACCGGCGGAACTGCCGCCAGGATTCTTGGACAGATTCCATGGATTGCGGGCCAGCGGATGGAAGCTTGAAAGGCCTGACGACAGCATTCCGTAATCCGGCATCGTCGTCTTGGCGAGAATGACGACGCCGTCCTCGCGCAGCCGGGCTGCCGGAGGTGCGTCCTCAGCTGCCGGCACCAGATCGCGCGCGGCGGTTCCGAGCGGCACCGGCGTGCCGCGCGTGGCGATGTTCTCCTTGATCGTCGCCGGGATGCCGTCGAGCGGCTTCGCCTCCCCGTGAATCCAGCGCGCCTCGGAGGCCTTCGCATCCGCCATCACCCCATCGGGATCGAAGGCATACAGCGCCTGGAGCTTGGGTTCGTATGCCTCGATACGCGCGATGACAGACCTTGCGACCTCCACGGGAGAGACCTGTCTGCTGGCGAAGGCCTCAAGCATCTCCGCTGCCGTCCAGTCCGCCGGATCTGTCAAACGGCCCGTCGACGCAGAATGTGAAAGGGATGGCGCGCTCAAGTGTCCGTTCTCCTCGGTCCGTTTTCGGATTCGTCGGAGCCCATGCTGCGTCATCGCCCTTCCAGCGTAAACCGCTTTCCGCGAAGACCTGCGGAGCCCTGGCCGCAGGGCCGCGATCGATCAGCGTTTGGCTCCTTTCGTAGGACCTTCGCAGATTATGCCGACCGCCTTTTGCGCCAGCCTCCGCAGCGCCGCGCGCGGCGTTCCCAGGCGGGCCCGGATGGCGATCGTATGCAAGGTCGAGGAGGCCAGCATCGCCAGCGCCTCGGGATCGGCATCCTGACGCACCTCACCCTTCTCCTGCGCAAGGCGAATACGCTCCTCGAATGCCTTGTCGAGCGTCTCCAAACCCGCCGCGAAAGCGAACCGGATCTCGGGATGCAACACGGCCTCCGTGGTGGCGGTGCCGATCGCGAAACAGCCGCGCGGTGGGCCGTCGCCGGAGAAGTAGATCGACAGAGCCCGCTCATAGACGTCCATGATCTCCTCGGAGACCGGACGCGCGTTGGCGAGCGCGTCGCGCATCGCCTCGAAACCCAATGTCCAATAGCGGTTGAGAGCCTTCACATAGAGATCGTGCTTGTCCCCGAAGGCGGCATAGAGGCTCGGACGGTTCATGCCCGTTGCCCCAGCGATGTCATCCAGGGAAGTCCCCGAATAGCCCGCACTCCAGAACGCTTCGAGGGCGCTCTGGAGAGCAGCGTCGGGATCGTAGGCTCGAGGCCGGCCGCGCCGCTTGGGCGCCGCTTCTTCTCTTTTTTGTACCATTTCGAAAGAAATTCCTTGACGCGCCTTTCCCGGGGAATAATTTATGCGGGTCGGTACAAAAATTCAACCTGCGAGCCCTGTCATGGATCTCTACTTCTCCCCCCTCGCCTGCTCGATGGCCTCCCGCATCGCGCTCTACGAGGCTGATGCGTCTGCGCGTTTCCGGGAAGTCGACCCTTTGAGCAAGTTCACCCTCGACGGGGAGGACTTCATGACCGTCAACCCGCTTGGCCTGGTGCCGGCGATCAGGACCGATGACGGAGAGGTCCTCACCGAGAATGCCGCGATCCTACAATACATCGCGGACCGCTTCCCTGACGCTGGTCTCGCCCCCTCCGACGGCATGGCCCGCTCGCGCCTGCATCAATGGCTGTGCTTCATTGGCACGGAGCTGCACAAGGCGCTGTTCATTCCGCTCTTCGATCCGACGATGCCGGAGGAGATGAAAACGCGGACGCTCGCGAAGGGCGACAGCCGCCTCGCCTATCTCAACGCCCATCTGACAGACCGGGAATTCCTGCTCGACCGGTTCAGCGTCGCCGATGCCTATCTCGTGACCGTCCTGAACTGGAAGATCGCTACCCCGGTCGACCTCGAGAAATGGCCGGCGGTTCACGACTATTATGTCCGCCTGAAGAAGCGGCCGAGCATCGCACGCGCGCTGGCGGAGGAAGGCGCTCTCTACGCCCTCGAACAGGAGCGCCACAAGGCGGCCTGACACACGAACTACACCGGGAGCCCGGTGTAGTTTTCGGCCAGCGCGCATTGCGCAGCCTTGGAGCCGACGAGATAGTCGAACTCCGCGCGCTGGATCCGTCTGCCGAACGTGTCGGTGTCAGGGAACGTGTGAAGGATCGAGGTCATCCACCAGGAGAAGCGCTCGGCCTTCCAGACGCGTTTCAGGACCCGCTCCGAATAATGGTCGATGCCTGCCGACGACTTGTCGCGGTAGAATTCGGTGAAGGATTCCGCGAGACACCCGACATCATTGAGCGCCAGATTGAGCCCTTTTGCGCCGGTCGGCGGCACGATATGCGCAGCATCGCCCGCCAGGAACAGACGGCCGAACCGAAGCGGCTCGGCCACGAAGCTGCGCAAGGGCGCGATGGATTTCTCGATGGACGGTCCGGTCACTAAGTTGTCTGCCGTCTCTGGATCCACACGTCGGCGCAGTTCGTCCCAGAAGCGGTCGTCGGACCAGGAGTCGATGGCCTCATTGGCCGGCACCTGAACGTAGTAGCGGCTGCGCGTCGGGGACCGCATGGAACACAGCGCGAAGCCACGCGCGTGATGAGCATAGATCAGCTCGTCGGCGACGGGTGGACGGTCGACGAGGACGCCCAGCCAGCCGAACGGATAGACGCGCTCGAAGGTCCGCAACGCCTCTTCCGGTACGCTCGCGCGGGAAATCCCGTGATAGCCGTCGCAGCCAGCGATGAAGTCGCAGCTGATGTCGTGCTCGACGCCGTCCTTGACGTAGCGGACTTTCGGATGGTCGCCATCGAAGGCATGGAGCGACACATCCTCGGCTTCATAAATCGTCTTGGCGCCGGAAGCTTCGCGGGCATGCATCAGATCGCGCGTCACCTCGGTCTGCCCGTAGACCATGACGGTGCGCCCGATCAGTTCCCGGAAATTGAAGCGATACTTGTCGCCGTCGAAGCAGAATTCCACGCCGTCGTGGACGAGGCCCTCTCCATGCATGCGCGTGCCGACGCCGGCCTTGTCGAGGAGATCGACGCTGCCCTGCTCCAACACGCCTGCGCGAATGCGGCTCAGAACATAATCCTGGCTGCGCCGTTCCAGGATCACGGTGTCGATTCCGTGCTGCTCCAGGAGTTGCCCAAGAAGAAGACCGGCCGGACCGGCGCCGACGATGGCTACCTGGGTACGCATGGTCGCTTCCTCCAACGGCAGCTTTGCGCTGCATCTATTGGACGATAAATGGCTCAGCGGCGCCCTATGGGCCAATGGACAAAGCAGGCATTGCATAGGACAATTCGAACATCCGGAACAAACCTGCGTGCTCGATGACGACGATTCCGACCTATGCCCTTTATGGCGAATACAAAGACGATCCGAGCGTCGACTGGATTCATTGCGAAACGATTCAATTTCGCAGCCGCTTGCACAATTACGTGATCGAGCCACACCGGCATGAGCACCTGTTTCAGATCCTGTATTTGGCGAATGGACAGGCTGATTTCATTCACGACGAACAGCATCGCGTCCTTCATGCGCCCTGCATCGTCACCCTGCCCGCCATGGTGGTGCATGGCTACAGGTTCACGCCGGATGTGGAAGGCGTGGTGCTGACGCTGTTCGAGAACAGATTGCCGTCCGTCCTCGATGCTGCGAAGAATCTTCTCGAAGCTTTCGATTCCGTGCGGGTCGTTTCGCTCGCACAGAAACCGGAAGCCGCATCAGCCCTCGAAAATCATGTCGCTGCCATTGCCGACGAGCTCGGTAGCCAAGCCCCCGGCCGGCTCGCCGCCGTCGAAGCGCATCTGGCACTCGCGCTGGTCGCCTTGTATCGCCTGCAGGGGCATGGCCGTGAGGCTCTTTCGGGCCCGAGGGACAGAGCGCTGCAGCATCTCGGCCGCTTTCGCCAAATGGTCGATCAGGATTTCCGCACGCACAAGCCCGTCGCGGACTACGCCCGTCGCCTCGGCCTGACGGCGACGCATCTTAACCGGATTTGCCGCGACCAGTTGGGCGAGACGGCGCTCGGCATCATTCAGCAGCGCCTCGCTCTCGAGGCCCGGCGTTATCTCACCTTCACATCCTTGAGTGCCAAGGAGATCGCCCTGGCGCTCGCCTTCGAGGACCCGTCGTATTTCAACCGCTTCTTCAAGCGTCAGACCGGCCAGACTCCCATGGCGTTTCGTGCCATGCGCAAGGGATGAAACCTGAGTAATCCACTGTCATTCCGGGGCCGCGTAGCGGAGCCCGGAACCTACAAACACTGGCGGTGCAGGAGCACGCGGCGGCAATCGCTGCGCTCTTTTGTCATACATTGATGGTCATGGGTTTCCCCGCTTCGCGTGGCCCTACGGGTCGGGCCCAGCTCTCCGAGCTGTCCCGGAATGACAGTGGAAGCGTCTAGGCTTTCCGCTCCGGTGGGGCAGACGCTACAAATCGCATGCCCTCCGCCAGCGCATGGGCCTTGGCGAGGCCAGCCCCGGCCGCAACGGCCATCTGCGGCAGAACGAGCCACTCCAAAGTCCAGGCCGTACCCGAACGTTCGTTCTCGTGAACCAATCCCTGGTGCAGGATGCCCACCAATCCCACGTTGAAGCGAGCCAGTGCCACGAGCACCTCGGCCTGAACCGGATTCGACTTGTGCGCCATGGCGGAGGAGCCACCTCCACCAGGGAGCGCGACTTCACCGACCTCGTTCTGCGCCATCAGAGCGAGGTCTTGCCCGAACTTGCCGAGCGTTCCCGAGAGAAGTGACAGCCACGCGCCGAACTCACCGATCCTGTCCCGCTGCGCGTGCCAGGCCGGCGCAAAGCCGAGACCAAGCCTCTCGGCCATGGAATCGGCCACGGCATCGCCATGGTCGCGCAGCTCGGCCCGCGTCCCCACGGGACCGCCGAGCTGGATCACCAGGAGACGCGGGAGCAGTTCGCGCAGGGTTTCCGCGTGGCGCTCCAGAGGTTGAATCCACGTCTTGATCTTGTCCGCCGCCGTGAAAGGCAGGGCCCGCTGCATGCGCGTATGCGCCATGAGCGCGATTGAGCCGTCCCTCTCCCCCAGGCGTTGCAAGGCATCGATCAGCGTCTCGATGCGCCGGCTGAACACGGCCGCCAGATCCTTCAACCGCAGGATCAGCGCCGTATCGACGATATCCTGGCTGGTGGCTCCGAGATGAACGGCCTTGTCGTGCGGCTCGCCGACGGCCCGGCGCAATTGCCTGACGAATTCAGGCACCGCCACCCCGTCCTGCGCGAGCCCTTTCGCCAAGGCGTTCCAATCCGGCACGAATCCTTTGCATGCGCTCGCGATCCGGTCGGCCGCATCTTCGCCGATCAGCCCGAGTTCCGCCTCCGCCTCGGCAAGCGCGACCTCCACCCTGAGCATGGCGGCAAGCTCGGCCTCGTTGGAGAAGAAGGCACCGACCTCCTCGTCCCCGACGAGGGCTTGCAGGATCGGAAATGGAAGTCCGCTGCCGGTCATGATCCAGAGCCTAGACGGCCTCGAGGGCGATGGAAATGCCCTGACCGACGCCGATGCACATGGTGGCGAGCGCCCGCTTCCTCCCGCTCAGTTTCAGCTCCAGAGCCGCCGTCCCGGTGATCCGCGCCCCTGACATGCCGAGCGGATGGCCGAGTGCGATCGCGCCACCATTCGGGTTCACATGCCCGGCATCCTCAGGAATGCCGAGTTCGCGTAGGACGGCGATGCCCTGGCTGGCAAACGCTTCGTTGAGCTCGATGACATCGAAGTCGGCGGGCTTCAAGCCGAGGCGTGCACAAAGCTTCTTCGTCGCCGGCGCCGGCCCCATCCCCATGATGCGCGGCGGAACACCCGCCGTCGCCCCGCCGAGAACGCGCGCGATCGGCTCAAGACCATACTTTCGCATGGCAGCCTCGGAGGCGACGATCAGCGCAGCAGCGCCGTCATTGACGCCGGAGGCATTGCCCGCCGTCACCGTGCCATTCTTGCGGAACGGCGTGGACAACTTGGCCAGCGCCTCCAGGGTCGTGTCGCCGCGGGGATGCTCGTCCTTGTCGACGATGCGCGGATCGCCCTTGCGCTGCGGAATCGTGACCGGGACGATCTCCTGCGCCAGACGGCCATTGCCTTGCGCGGCGGCAGCCTTCTTCTGCGAGCGCACGGCGAAGGCGTCCTGATCCTCGCGGGACACGCGGAAATCCTCGGCCACGTTCTCGCCGGTCTCGGGCATGGAATCGATGCCGTATTGCGCCTTCATGACAGGATTGACGAAGCGCCAGCCGATGGTGGTGTCGTGGATCTCGTTGGCTCGCGAGAAAGCGGTGTCCGCCTTCGGCATGACGAAGGGCGCGCGGGACATGCTTTCCACGCCGCCGGCGATCATCAGCTCGGCCTCGCCCGCCCGGATGGCGCGGGAGGCGGCGATCACCGCGTCCATGCCCGAGCCACAGAGGCGATTGATGGTGGTGCCTGGAACTGTCGTGGGCAGACCTGACAGTAGCAGCGCCATGCGCGCGACGTTGCGGTTGTCCTCGCCGGCCTGATTGGCGCAACCGAAGATGACGTCGTCGACGGCTTCGAAATCGACAGTCGGATGGCGCTCCATCAATGCCTTCAGCGGAACGGCACCGAGATCGTCCGCGCGCACCGAGGACAGGCTGCCGCCGTAGCGGCCGATTGGCGTGCGCACGTATGCGCAGATATACGCCTCAGGCATGTTCAGGCTCCCTTCTTGCCGCTATGGGCCCCCTCGGTGCGGGCCTGCAGATCGCGAAGCGTCGTCAGCTCCAGCGCGGTGGGCGGCGGTGTTTCCTCGACGCGCTCCGCAAAGCGCACCCTCCAGCCACAAGTCTCCTGCACCTGCTCGCGCGTGACGCCAGGATGCATGGAAACCACGGTGAATTCCTTGCTCTCCGGGTCCGGCTTCCAGAGCGCGAGATCGGTGATGAGCAAGGTCGGCCCCTTGGTGTCGATGCCGAGGCGCTTGCGATGATCGCCGCCGTCTCCGTGCCCGAAGGACGTGTAAAAATCGATCTTCTCCACCATGCCGCGGGTCGCCTGCTTCATGGTGATAAACACCTCCTTACAGGAGGTCGCGATTTCCGGCGCGCCGCCGCCTCCCGGCAGGCGCACCTTGGGATGATGATAGTCGCCGATGACCGTGGTATTGATGTTGCCGAAGCGGTCGAGCTGCGCGGCTCCCAGGAAGCCGATGGAGATGCGCCCGCCCTGCAGCCAGTACCGGAACATTTCCGGGACCGAGACGGTGGTGAGCGCGGTTTCGCACAACTCGCCGTCGCCGATGGAGAGCGGCAGCACGTCCGGCGCGGTGCCGATGGTGCCGCTCTCATAGATCAGGGTGATGTCGGGAGCATGCGTGAGACGCGCGACGTTGCAAGCGGCGGAAGGAGCGCCGATGCCGACGAAGCAGACATCGTCGTTGGAAAGCGCGCGCGAGGCCGCGATGGTCATCATCTCGTTGGGGGTGAAAGCGGACACGGTCATTTCCTCAAAGCCCCTTCACACGGGATGCAAACACGTCGGGCCCCACGTCGAGCACGTTCGCCTTCATCCACTGGGTGAAGAGATCGCGGTCGGCGGAGATCTTGTCCCATTCGAGATAGGAAGCGTTGTCGCGGCTGTAATAGCCATGGGTATAGGAGGGGTGCGCGCCGCCCGGCACATGCACCAAAGACGTCACGGTCCAATGCGGCAGGACGCAGAGATTGGGGTGCAGGTCATTGAAATCGTCGACGATCTCCTCCACGGTCACGACGGCCCGCTTGGCGGCGAGAACCGCCTCCTTCTGCACGCCGATGATGCCTTCGATGAGCACGTCTCCGCGCCGGCTCGCCTTCTGAGCGTGGATGAAGGTCACGTCGGGCCGGTGTGCGGGCACCGCGGCCAGCTCCTCGCCCGTGAAGGGACAGACGACGCTCTTGATCGCCGGATTGACCTCCTTCAACCCAGCGCCGCGATAGCCCCGGAAAACCGCGCATGGCAGTCCCGCCGCTCCCGCTTCATAGGCGTTGGCCATCGCCGCGTGGCTGTGCTCGACGGTCTCGATGGCGCGGGGCCATTTGTTCTCGATCGCATCCCGCATGCGGCGCAGGAGTCCGACGCCGGGGTTGCCCGCGTAGGAGAAAACGACCTTCTTCGCGAGTCCCATGCCGATGAGCTGGTCGTAGATGATGTCCGGCGTCATGCGGATCAGCGTCAGGTCCTTGATGCCCTGGCGGATAACCTCGTGCGCGGCCGCATGGGGAATGAGATGCGTGAAGCCCTCGAAGGCAACGGTGTCTCCGTCGCGCAAATTGTCGGCAACGGCCTCCTTGAGGCTTTGAAACTTGGCCATGATACGCTTTCGAAAGTCTGTCAGATATCGAAGAAGACGGTTTCGTTGTCGCCCTGCAGGCGGATGTCGAAGGTGTAGGTCGCCAGACCGTTCTCTTCCGTGCGCGGCGCGATCAGCGTCGGCACCCGCACCTTATGCTCGATGCGCGCGAGGACCGGGCATTCCGCATTCGCGGCTTCCTCGTCGCCGAAATACATCCGGGTATGCAGGCCGATATTGATGCCGCGCGCCACGATCCAGAACGTGATGTGCGGCGCCATCATCCGCCCGTCGCTGAACGGAACGCGGCCCGGCTTGATCGTCTCGAAACTGAATTCGCCGGTCACACCGTCCGTTGACTGGCGTCCCCAGCCGACGAAATGGGGGTCGGCCCGCCCGCGCCGCTCCTGCGGTGCGTTGTAGAGGCCGGCCGCGTCGGCCTGCCAGATCTCGATCAGCGCATCCTTGAGCGGGGTTCCGCTGCCGTCGAAGATCCGGCCCTTGACGATGATGCGCTCGCCCTTCGCCTCGGGGCCGACGAGGACGAGGCCCAGATCCTCCTGCCACACGCCGGTGATCTCGACCCAATTCGGCGTCGCGCCGATATGGACGTAAGGTCCCGCCGTCTGCGAGGGCGACTCCTTCAGGTGACCGAGCCTCTGGACCATCAGTTGCCCTCCATGCGGTTCTCGAACAGGGTCGAGCGGCGGCCTCGCAGCACGATGTCGAACTTGTAGGCCAGCGCGTCCATGTGAATGGTGTTGTTGCGGTCGAGCGCTGCGATCAGCTGCCGAATGGCTTCCTTGTCCGGAATGGTCGAGACGATCGGGCATTGCCAGATCATCGGATCGCCTTCGAAATACATCTGCGTGATCAGGCGCTGCGCGAAGGCATGGCCGAAGACCGAGAAGTGAATGTGCGCCGGTCGCCAGTCGTTGACGCCGTTCGGCCAGGGATAGGCGCCCGGCTTGATGGTCCTGAACCGGTAATGGCCTTCCTGATCTGTGATCGTGCGTCCGCAACCGCCAAAATTCGGGTCGAGGGCGGCAAGATAGCTTTCCTTCCTGTGGCGATAGCGCCCGCCGGCATTGGCCTGCCAGAACTCCAGCAAGGCGCCCGGCACGGGGCGCGCGTTCTCATCGAGCACGCGGCCATAGACGATGATGCGCTGGCCGATCGGATCACCGGTCTTGGCGTAATTCCGGATGAGGTCGTTGTCGAGCGGCCCGAGCTTATCGTGCCCGAAGACGGGCCCGGTCATTTCGGAGATCGTGTTCTCGAGGGAAAGAAGCGGATATTGCGGCGCGCGGAGCACCGAAGTCTTGTATTGCGGCGTGTACGCCGGCGGGTGCCAGCTCCGGTCCCGCTGATAATACGTTCCGTCCTCAGACATCGCTCGTCCTCCTTCGAACCGTGCCGCCGGGCGACACGGCTCCCGTTTCACTGTGCCGCCTGGGAAGCCTGATCCATCTCGGCGAAAGTCTTCTTGACGATCTTGAAGGCGTGGTTGGCCGCGGGAACGCCGGCATAGACCGCCACGTGCAGCAGCGCTTCGCGGATGTCCTCCTTCGTCGCGCCTGTATTGCGGGTGGCGCGCACGTGCATGGCGATCTCCTCGTCCTGACCGAGCGCCGCAAGGAGCGCGAGGGTCACGATGGAGCGTTCCCGCTTGGTGAATTGCGACCTTGCCCACACCGAACCCCATGCTCCCTCCGTAATGAAGGTCTGGAAATCGGCGTCGAATTCCGTCATCTGGGCCGTGGCGCGATCCACATGGGCATCGCCGAGAACCTCGCGGCGCACCACCATGCCGGCCTTGTAACGTTCGCTCTCAGACAAGTCCGGCCTCCTTGAGATGAGTCTCGATGAGCGCCGTCAGCGCCCGTGGCTGCTCGACGCAAGGAATATGCCCGGCGCCTGCGATGACACGGAACGCAGCCCCAGGGATGAGCGCCGCCGTCTGGCTCACCAGTTCCGGCGGCGTCGATCCGTCCTGGTCGCCCGCCACACAGAGGGTCGGCACGCTGATCCTGCCCGCATCGGCCGTGAGGTCCGCATCGCGAACGGCCGCGCAGGTTCCAGCATAGCCGTCGCGCGGCGTGCGGACGAGCATGTTGCGCCACCCCGCGCATTCGTCGGCCCGCTCGCTGCGGAAGGCAGAGGTGAACCAGCGCGTCAGGACGCCCTCGACGACCGCCTCGATGCCATGCTTCTCGACGGCCGCGATCCGCTCGGCCCACGTCTCCGCCGTACCGATTTTCGTCGCCGTGCAGCACAGCACGAGCGCGGACACGCGGGAGGGTTCGCGCACGGCGATCCGCTGCCCGATCATGCCGCCGACCGACAGGCCGACGACGGCCGCCTTGCGAATGCCCAGAGTGTCGAGGAGCGCCAGAAGATCATCGACATGGTCGTCGACCGAATAGGGCGCGGGCGGAGCATCGGAGAGGCCGTGCCCGCGCTTGTCGTAGACAACGACCCTGAAACGGTCGAGGAAGGCCGGCGCCACCTCCTGCCAGATGCGGAAATCGCTGCCCAGCGAATTGGAGAAGACGAGGGCCGGCCCATCGGAGCGACCGAGAACCTGATAATGCAGGACGATGCCGTTTGCGCGTATGAAGGCCATGGGTTTCCCTCAGTGCAGAGAGCCGACGCCGATGTATTGCTCGACGAGATTCTGATCCGCCCGCAGAGCCTCGCTCGTTCCCTGCCAGACGATGTGACCGCGTTCGAGGATCATGACGGAATCCGCGAAATCGAGAGCGCTCTCGATGCGCTGCTCGACCAGAAGGATCGTCATCTCGCCCGTCGCGGCAAGGCGTGCGAACGCCGCCATCAGTTCGTCGCAGATCACCGGCGCCAAGCCTTCCAGAGGTTCGTCGAGCAGCAGCACCGACGGGCGTCCCAGAATCGTGCGGGCGGTGGAGAGCATCTGCTGTTCGCCGCCGGACAGCTGCCACCCGAGATTGCGCCTGCGCTCACGCAGGCGCGGAAACATCTCGTAGGCCTCCTGAAGGGCGCTGCGCGGCCGGCCCTTCAGGCCGGCGAGCAGGTTCTCTTCCACCGTCAGGGAGCGGAAGATGTCGCGGGTCTGCGGAACCAGTCCAAGACCTTGCCTCGCCCTGTCGCAGCTTTTCAGGTTCGCCACGTCCTTGCCGTCGAGCCGGATCTCACCGCCATAGCGCTTCGTCAGCCCCATGAGGCTCGCCAGAAGCGTCGTCTTGCCCATGCCGTTGCGACCGAGGATCGACAGGCGCGAGCCTGCCGAGACCGAGAACGACATGTCCTCGAGCACTACCGTCGGGCCGTAGCCCGCACTCAGATTGCGGACTTCAAGCGACTCTGCGGGCATGGGCGTAGTTTCCAAGATAGGCTTCACGGACCTTCTCGTTCGCAGCCACCTGCGACGGAAGACCTTCGAAGATGATTTCGCCGGCGGCCAGCACGACGACACGCCGGGCGAAGCGGAAAACCAGATCCATGTCGTGCTCGATCATCAACACCGCGAGGCTGGAAGGCAGATGTTCGAGCGCCTGCTCGATGCGCGGCGTCTCGCTGGACGGCACGCCCGCCGCTGGCTCGTCGAGGAGCAGGACCTTCGGCTTCAAGGCCAAGGCGATGGCGATCTCCAGCAGCCGCTGCTGGCCATAGGCGATCTCCCCGACCTTCCGTCGAGCGACATCAAGGAGACCGAGAGTGCGGAGGAGCGTTTCCACCTCACCCGCAACCTCGGCGCTACCGCGGAAGCGCCCGAGAATACGGGATGCCTTCCCCTCCCGCTGGAGCACCGTGAGGGTCACATGTTCCTCGGGCGTCATGTCGGAGAACAGGCGCGTTACCTGGAACGTGCGCACGAGCCCCCTGCGGACCCGGCGGACCGCCCCGAGCCCAGTGACATCCTCGCCGTTCAGCAGGACACGCCCTGCACTCGGCCGGATCTGCCCCGTCACCAGATTGACGAAGGTGGTCTTGCCTGCGCCGTTGGGACCGATCAGGGCCAGACGATCACCCGCCGCCATGGCGAGATCGATATTGCGGCTCACGGCCAGGCCGCCGAAGGATTTCGAGAGACCCTCGACGCGAAAGAGATCGCTCATGGCCGCTGCCCTCCCTTGTCGCGCATGCCGGGAAGCGCTCTGTCGATGAGGCCGCTAAGACCGCCGGGCGCGACGAGCACCACCGCGATCAGCAGCGCGCCGACCATGGTCATCCAATGGAACGGATTGATGGCGGAGACGAAGTGCTCGAAGCCCATGAAGATCACGGTTCCGATCAGTGCCCCATAGAGGCTGCCGAGGCCGCCGAGCACCAGCATCACGAGGGAATTGGCGGAAAGCTCGAAGCTCACGCTGTCGAGGCCGACCACCTGGGTGGAGATCGCCGCAAGCGCGCCGCCCATTCCGGCGACGGCACCGGAAATGATGAACATCTTGAGCAGCACCGGAAACACGAAGGCTCCCATGGAACGGATGCGGACCGGGTCCTCCTTGATGCCGCGGCAGAGCATGCCGAAGGGCGATGCGACGACGAACTTCAGGAGGATGAACACGAGCACCAGGAGCGCGAGGCCGAACAGATACGCGGTCCGTCCCCAGAGATCGAATTCGAAGGTCCCGAAAAGCGGGCTCGGACTGAAGCCCGCCAATCCGTCGCTGCCTCCGGTATAGGCCGAAGCCTTGTTGGCTGCTTCATGGGCGAGCTGCACGATGGCGATGGAGAGGACGAGCTGTGCGAGGCCATGGGCCCGGAGCATGATCGTTCCCATGACGAGCCCCGCCATCGCGCCGGCCGCCGCGCCGATGACGATCAGCGTCATGGGTTCCGTGACGCCCCGCAGGCAGGCCATGCCGGCCGCATATGCGCCGGCGCCATAGAGCGTCGCCTGGCCGAGGGTCGCGACGCCGCAATATCCGACGATCAGGTCGATCGACAGGACCAGCAGGGCCACGGCGATCACGCGGGTGAGCAAGGCAAGGTTGTCGGGGAACAGCCAGTAGCCGGCGGCGCCCGCCGCGATGATGAGGAGCAGGCCCAATCCGTCTCGTAACAGATGCGTGTTGCCGCCGGAAACGGTCGCAGCCTGACGGGATTTCGCGATCGCCTGCACGCTACTGGGCCCTTCCGAGAAAACCGCGCGGGAAGACGCAGACGATGGCGATCACGGCGGCATAGAAGAAGAAATTGCCGAAATCGGGCATGAGGTAGCGGGCTGTCGTGTCGATGGCTCCGAGCACGAGGCATGCAAGCAACGCACCCGGAATCGATCCGGCCCCGCCCACGGAGACCACCACCAGGAAGGTCACCATGTAGCGCAGGGCATAATAGGGCTCGATGGGAAGGAACTCGGCTCCCACGACACCGCCGAACGCCGCAAGCCCCAGCGCGATGGCGAAGCTGATCGCGTAGACCACCTGGGTCTTGATGCCCAGCGCATCCGCCATGCCGGCATTGTCGACGGTCGCCCGCAGCTTGATGCCGAAAGCGGTCTTCTCGATGAGGAACCACAGCCCTGCCGCGACCACGAGACCGCAGGCCATGACGAAGAGCCGGTGTCCCGCCACGGTCCTGAAGCCGATATCCACGGGCGCCGCGAGGCTCGCAGGCAGGGGGATCGTCTTCAGGGTCGGGCCGAAGAAGAAATTGGTGATGCCGATCACGCAGAAGGTGATCCCGATGGTCATGAGCACCTGGGTCAGCTGCGGGCTGCCGTAGATCCGGCGATAGAGAAAGCGCTCGACGGGAATCGAGATCACGATCGTTCCGAGGATGGAGAGAAGGAGCGCAATCGCATAGCCGGTGCCGAGCTCGCGCTGGGCGTAGGAGGCGATATAGCCCGCGATCATCGCGAAGGCGCCGTGCGCCAGGTTGATCACCCGCATCAGCCCCATCGTCAGCGAGAGGCCGATGCAGATGATGAACAGCGCCATGCCATAGGCGAAGGCATCGATCGCGATGCTGAAAACCGTCTGCATAAAGTCGTCCGATCAGCGATGATCATCAAGCAGTTGGCGAAGGCGCAAACAATGCGCCCCCGGCCTGAAGCGGACACCGTTACGGCGTCGGGAGGCCCGGATCCTTTTGGTTCGGGAAGGTCTGGATTTCCTTGTTGTAGGTCTTGCCGTCCGCGCCCTTAGCGACCTCGCGGAGATAGATGTTCTCCGTGATGTGGCGTGTCTCGGAATCGATGCTCACCGGCCCGCGCGGGCTCGTCCAGGCGAGGCCCTTCACGGCATTCACCGCCTTCTGCGCGTCCTGCTTGCCGTCGGTCGCTTCGATCATCTTGTAGATGACATGCATGCCGTCGAACGCACCGACCGCCGGGAAGGAGAGCTGATCGATGCCGCCCACGGCCTTCGCGGCCGCTTCGACGAACTTCTTGTTCTCGGGCGAGTCGTGCGACACCGCGTAGTGGAAGGTGGTGAGGAGGCCCAAGGCGCCGTCGCCCAGCGCTGGCAGGTCGGATTCCTGCGTCAGATCGCCGGGAGCCAGGAACTTGATGCCAGCCTGCTTGAGGCCGGTCTCGTTATAGGCCTTCACGAAGCCGAGCGTCGTCGGACCGGACGGCAGGAAGGCAAAGACCGCATCGGCCTTCGAATCCCGTACGCGCTGCATGATCGGGCTGAAATCGTTGGTGTTGAGCGGCATCCGGACAGACTCGACCACCTGCCCGCCCGCGGCCTCGAAGGCTTTCTTGAATGCCACCTCCGCATCGATGCCGGGGCCGTAATCGCTCACCGCGGTGATCACCTTCTTGATTCCGCGCTCGACCGCGATCTTGCCGAGAGGCGTCGTGGTCTGTGCAGTCGTGAACGAGGTACGCACCACCAGCGGCGACTGGGTCATGATGGCAGAGGTCGCCGCGTTGAAGATGACGAGCGGCGTATTGGCCTGCGTCAGGAGCGGCGTGATCGCCATGGCGTCGGGCGTGAAATAGACGCCGCCGAGATACTGCACCTTGTCCTTGACGACCAGCTCCTGCGCGAGGGCGCGCGACTGCTGCGGATTGGCCGCCGGCAGGTCGCGATAGATCACCTCGATATCGTGACCTTTCACCGACTTGCCGTTGAGGGCCATGTAGGCCTCGACGCCGGCCTGGAAATTCTTGCCCTGCAGGGCGAATGGCCCGGAGAACGGTCCGATGATGCCCACCTTGATGGTATCCGCCGACGCCGCGACCGAGCCAGCGAGCAGCGCGCCGATGGCGGCGCAGAGAAGCTTCCTTCCAGACATTCCTATCTCCTCCCAGGAGCCGCCTCGGTCTCATTTTCGCAGGACCCGCGGTTTCGTTAGCCTATGGTCTCATAAATTGTTCGCATTACGAACATTGAAAACCATACCGAACATGAACTACAACTTCCCGAACGGTGTCAAGGCTACCAAAGTCCACCGCATGCCGTCAGGGTTTCGATGCAAAAGTTTGAACAGGAATTGGGAGCGACAGAGGATCGGGATTTCGTCGCCAGCCTGGAGAAGGGCCTCGCCGTGATCGAAGCCTTCGATGCGGAATCTCCCCGCCTGACGCTGACGGACGTGGCGAAGCGGACCGGCATCACCCGTGCTGCAGCCCGCCGCTATCTGAAGACCCTCACCAAGCTCAGCTATGCCGATTTCGATGGGCGTTATTTCAGCCTGAGCCCCCGGATCCTTCGCCTCGGCTACGCCTATCTCGCCTCGTCGTCGCTTTCGACGCGCGTTCAGCCCTTCTTGGAGAAGATCTCCGCGCAAACGGGCGAGTCGAGCTCGGCGGCGATCCTGGACGGCGATGAAATCGTTTACATCGCCCGCTCGGCAACCCAGCGCATCATGTCGGTAAGCCTCGGGGTCGGAACCCGCCTCCCCGCCTATTGCACTTCCCTCGGTCGGGCGATCCTGGCCTTTCAACCGGAGGACGTGCTCGAGGCCTATCTCAAGCGCGTCCGGCTTGAGCCGCGCACGTTGAAAACGATTACAAGGAAACCGGACCTGCGCGCCGCTCTTGAGACTGTGCGGCAGGAGGGCTGCGCCTTGATCGACGAGGAGCTGGAGCTAGGGCTGCGTTCGATCGCAGTGCCCCTCGTCCAAGCGAATGGCCCCGTCCGGATCGCCCTGAACATCGGAACGCAGGCTGCTCGGGTGCCACTGGCAGAAATGAAGACACGCTTCCTCCCGCCCCTGCTGGAAGCGACCGAGACCCTGCACGGAATCCTGTAGCAGCAGATTTCCTGGCACGGGAAACTTCTCTAAGGAGGTGTGCCTCGCATCGGGAACAGCTCATGTACGCCGAACAGTTCATCCTGACCCTATCCTGCCAGAACCGTCCCGGTATCGTGGCGGCCGTCTCCACCCATTTGTTCAGGGCTGGCTGCAATATCCTGGAGGCGCAACAATTCGACGATCGGCAGAGCGATCTCTTCTTCATGCGGGTCGTCTACAATTTCGTGGAGAGTGCGCGCTCCCTGGAGACGCAGCGGAGTGAGTTTGTGCCGGTGGCCTCGACATACGGTATGGACTTCTCGATCAGGAACCGGAGCGAGCGGCAACGCGTCCTGATCCTGGTCTCCCGGTTCGATCACTGCCTCGCCGATCTTCTCTATCGCTGGCGGACGGGCGAGCTGCCGATGGACATTGCCGGAATCGTCTCCAATCACCCGCGAGAGACCTTTGCGCACCACGACTTCTCGGGCCTGAACTTCCACTTCCTGAAGATCAGTCACGAGACGAAGCAGGAGCAGGAGGCGCAGCTCTGGAGCCTCGTTCAGTCGACCGGGACGGATCTCGTCGTCCTGGCGCGCTACATGCAGGTGCTTTCGGACGACCTTGCGGCGAAGCTCTCAGGCCGCTGCATCAACATCCATCACTCGTTTCTGCCCGGCTTCAAAGGTGCAAAGCCCTATCATCAGGCACATGAGCGCGGGGTGAAACTCATAGGCGCAACCGCTCACTACGTGACCGCCGCCCTCGATGAAGGGCCGATTATCGAGCAGGATGTCGAACGGATCAGCCACTACGACACGCCTGACGATCTGGTCAGAAAAGGCCGCGACATCGAGCGTCAGGTTCTCGCCCGTGCCATCGCATGGCATCTCGACGGCCGGGTTCTGGCGAACGGCAGCAAGACGGTCGTCTTCCGTGACTGACGCAGGCCGTCGCCGTCAGGCGGCAGCTCCCGTAAGACGGCGCCTTGCCTCGAGGCCCAGATCGGGCCTGTCCGTCGTAATCTGCCGAATGGGTTGCGCGAGCCAATAGGCCAGGTCAACCTCGTCGTTCGGAACCCATGCACCGAGCCGCTCGGATCCGACAGCGCCGAGGAAGTGATCCATCGTGTGGATGAGCAGGGCCTTCTCGACCGCGAGATAGCAGCCCGGAATGGCGGCGAAGCGTCCGATCACACGATCGAGGCCACCCATCATCTCGGCAGAACGACGGTCAAGGGAGGCAAGAACCCCGATATCCCGGTCGAGTTTCCTCACCTGGTCCAGCACCTCCGGCGCGAAGCAGGTGAGGATCGAGCGATCCTGAAGGCCATGCCGGCGCACGGCTTCGAGAGCACGTGCCTCCAGCCCGGCATAGGGATTTCCGACAATATCGGTCTTGATCTCGATATGCAGCTCGAGCTTGCTCTGCCCCAATACGCCGAGCACTTCGTCGAGACTGGGGATTGTCTCGCTACTGTCGCGCAGGATGATCGCCTGCAATTCGGCGAGGGTCTTTTCGCCCACCGGACCGGAGCCGAGCGTGGTGCGCTCCAGGGTCGGATCGTGGATCACGGCGAGCTTGCCGTCACGGGTCTGGTGCACGTCGAACTCCACGCCCTCGACACCGAGCGCGATCAGGTTGCGGAAGCCTTCGAGGCTGTTCTCGGGCCAGAGATTTCTGGCGCCGCGATGACCGATGATCATGACCATGAGAAACGAACCTTACTTGCTGCTGTCGACGAGACCGCGAACGAACCAGCGCTGCATGACGAGCACCACCAGAACCGGAGGCAGCATGGTCAGGAGCGCACCGCTCATGGCAACGTTCCAGGCCGGCTCCGTATCGGAGCGCGGGATGAGATTTTTGACGCCGATCACCGCCGTCGCCATGTCCTTGTCGGTGGTGAACAGGAGCGGCCAGAGATACTGGTTCCACCCGTAAAGGAAAAGGATGATCGACAAAGCGACGATATTGGAGCGCGAGAGCGGCAGCAGGATCGTCCAGAAGAAGCGCATCGCGGAGGCCCCATCGAGGCGCGCCGCCTCCAGAAGCTCCTCGGGAACCGTGAGGAAGAACTGCCGGAAAAGGAAGGTTGCGGAGGCGGAGGCGATGAGCGGCAGGATCAGGCCCTGATAGGTGTTCAGCATGTTCCATTCGAGGGCGATCTCGACATGGTATCCGGTCAGCGTCTCCCATAGGCCGGAGAGATTAAGCCCGTCGATGATCCACTGGATCGGCAGGGCCGCGTTCGCCACCGACTCGTAGGTCGGCACGATGCGAACTTCCACCGGAAGCATTAGGGACATGAAGATCAGCCAGAAGGCCAGGAGCCGGAAGCGAAACCGGAAATAGGTGATCGCGAAGGCCGACAGGAGCGAGATCGCGACCTTTCCCACCGTGATACCGATCGACACGATGAAGGAATTCACGAGAAGCTGGCCGAAATTCACCTTGCTCCAGGCCGTCGCCACATTCTCCAGGAAATGAGTGCCAGGAAGCCAGGGCATGGGAACCTGCTGCACCTCCTGCATGGTGAGCGAGCCCGCGATGAATGCGAAATACAGCGGCAGGCAGACCAGAACGATGCCGCCGATCAGGATGAGGTGGCAGATTGCCGTGAGAATGGGAGAACGTTCGACCATGATCAGATGCTGTAGTTCACCTTGCGCTCGACATATTTGAACTGCAGCAGCGTGAGCAGCAGCGCAAAGCTCATGAGCAGCACCGATTGTGCCGCGGAGGAGCCGAGATCAAGATTGATGAATCCATCCTGGTAGACTTTGTACACGAGGATGTTGGTGGCGCCGGCAGGTCCGCCGTGTGTCACGGCATCGATGATCGCAAAGGTCTCGAAGAACCCGTAGACGAAATTCATCGTGGTCAGGAAGAAAAGCGTCGGGCCGAGGAGAGGCAGGGCGATCTGGAAGAACCGCTTGATCGGCCCCGCTCCATCGACGGCAGCAGCTTCCATGAGAGATCTCGGCACGGCAAGGAGACCGGCGACAAGGAAAATGTAGTCGTAGCAGATATGCTTCCACGACGCGGCGAGAACCACCAGCAGCATGGCGTCACCGCCATTGCGGTTCGGATCCCAGGCGATGCCGAACGACTTGATGAGGAACGCGACCGGCCCGACGGCGGGATTGAACAGAAAGGCCCACATGACGCCGGCGATGACGGGCGCAATAGCGTAAGGCAGAAGGATCACGCCCTTATAGGCGGATTGAAAGCGCACCACCCTGTCCGTCGCGAAGGCGAGAATGAGGGCGACCACGATCGTCAGGATGTTCTGGGCGAGGGTGAACTGGACCGTGATCCAGATGGAGTTGCGATAGCTCTCGCTTTCGAAGAGAGCCTTGAAATTGTCAAACCCGACGAAATGAACAGTCGCTCCGAAAGGGTCCGCGAGCAGGAAGGCCTGCATCAGTGCCCGGATGGACGGAATGAAGAAAAAGAACAGAAGGATCAAAAGCTGCGGCAAAAGAAGCAGGGCCGGCAAGCCAGCCGTCCGGAAATGCGCCTGCTTCAGGCCGGGTTCGTGAGTCCGTGCAACCACGTCGATACTCCGCGCGACAAATGTGGAAGCGGCACGGGAGGGAGGAGAGCCCGTGCCGCTTCGCCGATCAGTACTTGCCCTTGTTCAGGCGCTCGTACTGGCGGAGAATCTCATTCCCGCGCTTGACCGCATCGTCCATGGCCTGCTGCGCGTCCTTCTTGCCGGCGAACAGAGCCTCGACTTCCTCACGCTGCGCGAACATCGACTGCGTGAAGTTGCCGAAATGGAAGCCGAGGGAGTTATCCGTCGGCGTGCCGCGGTTGAGCTGGAGAATGGCGATCTCGCGGGTCGGGCTTTCCTTGTAGTAGCCTTGCGACTTGGCGAGCTCGTAGGCCTTGTTGGTCAGCGGAACGTAACCTGTCGCCTTGTGCCACCAGAGCTGCGTCTCGGGCTTCGCCAGGAAGTCGAAGAAGGCGGCAATGGCCTTTTCCTCTTCCGGCTTATGGCCCTTGATGACCCAGAGCGCGGCACCGCCGATGGTGCTGTTCTTCGGCTGGCGGCCCTCCTCCCACGGCAGGTAGGTCGCACTCCACTTGATCTTGGAGTTCTTCTCGATGCCGCTATGCGCCGCCGTCGATGCGAAATAGGTCGCGCAGGTGCCGGAGGTGAAAAGCTGCTCCGGGCTGAAGCCCTGACCCGCGATCTGCAGAATACCGTCATCGAGCCAACGCTTCATGCGCGCGACCTGCGGGACCACCAGCGTCTTGTTGTAGACGAACTCGGTATCGAGCCCGTCATACCCGTTGGCCTTGGTCGCATAGGGCTGATCGTTGATGGCGCTGTAGTTCTCGATCATGCTCCAGTGATAATCCGTTGCGAGGGCAGTGCCGCACTCGGCCGCGCCGGACTTCTTGATCGCGTAGAGCTGCTTCTCGAACTCGCCCCAGGTCTCGGCCGGCTTGTCGAAGCCTGCTTTCTGGAACTGTTCCTGGTTGTAGTACAGGATCGGCGAGGACGAGTTGAAGGGCATGGCTGCGAGCTTGCCCTTGTATGAATAGAATCCCGCAACCGGCTTGATCAGATCGTTCCAGTCGACCTTGTGACCGGTCTTGTCCATCAGGTCCTGAACCGGAACGATGGCATCGGAGAGCAGCATCGTCATGAAGCCGCGCTCGTAGATCTGAACGATGTGGGGCGGACGCTTGGCGCGATAGGCCGCGATGGTGCTGTTGATCACCTCGTCGTAATTGCCCTTGGCAACCGCGACGACCTTGTACTGGTCGTTGGACTCGTTGAATTTCTTGACCAGCTCATCGACGCGCTCACCGTTGACGCCCGTCATGGCATGCCACCATTGGACTTCGACCGGCGCCGCCATTGCGGCGCTCGACAGCCCGACGATGACGGCAGCGGCGCCGACGCAGGCTTTCAGAGAAAATGTCTTCACGGGTGGTTCTCCCTTTCGATATCGTTTCGTTTGATTAGGCCGATGCCATTTTCTGCATCTCTGCCGCCGAGCGCCGTCCCCAAAAGCCATCTGCGGCAAAGAGGGCGGCAATTCCCTTGTCGAGCCATCCCAGATCGTCGAGGAGATCGAGAATGGTGTAGCGCCGACGGATCAGGCGCGCGCGGCGGTAATCCGCCGCAAGTTTCTTCAGCGGCATGCCGAGATCGTTCGGGTGCGCAGGCGCCCCCGCCTCGCGCAGCCACGTTTCCATCGTTTCTGCAGGCACACAGGTCCGCTGCAATTCGTTGCGTAGGTCCCGCCAGGTCCTGGCCAGCACCGACAGGCGTCCGGCACGGCGGCTTGCGCCCTTGCCCTTAACGGCCATTTCGGTTCGCGCGCTGTCCGCCAGGTGCCCTTCCGGAAAACCCGCAGCGATTTCCGCTTCGATGCGTTCCGGAGACGATGCAGCCCCCTCCGCGTTACGGATCGTGTCCTCAGTGATGTCCTGCGCGAGGAGCCATTCGTAGAGCGCCAGCAGGCCGACAGTACCAATGCCAACGCAGGCGCCGTGCGCCGCCGGTTCGCCCTGGAAAGTCAGCCGCTCCATTTCCCACACATGAGAGATGAGATGTTCCGCCCCGCTCGCCGGGCGCGAATTGCCGTGGGCCTGCATGGCGAAACCGGAAACGAGGAGACCGTTGACGAGGTCGCCCGTCGCGGCCGCGTCCCCTGCCCCGACCATTTTCGGCTGCGACAGCCATTCGCGGACATTGTCCTGCACCATCGCGAAGGGCTCGGGATTGATCGCCTCTTCGCCGAGTGCATCGGCAAGTTTCCAGTCGAGGCCGGCGACGATCTTGCCGGCGAGATCGCCATAACCCCAGCCGGCCATGCGGCGCGGCGCTTTCGCGACGATGTCGAGATCCGCCACGACGGAGACCGGCGGCGCACAATCGAGCGTGCGCTTGAAGCCATCGTCGAGAAGCGCCGCGCCGGAGGCGGCGTATCCATCCATCGAAGCGGCCGTGGCGACGCAGACATAAGGTACGCCGGCGACCTCGGCCGCGTACTTCGTCAGATCGTTGATGACGCCGGACCCCACCGAGATGGGAACCGCGCCGCTGTCGCGAATCGCGGCTGCTATCTCACGCGCCGTCCGCGCATGAGGTTTCGCGCGCGGCTTATCCTCCAGCACGATCGGCGCAGCGACCCGATGCCCTGCCCCCTCGAGAACGGTGATGGCCTGACGGCCGGCCGCTTCCATCGTGTTATCGTCCGCAATGACGACCAATTGTTTTCCTTCGAAATCCTTGACGCTCTCAGGCAGCGCGCCCAGGGCGCCCGGTGCTACGAAGACACTGCGGGTGACCGCGGCTTTCTGGACTGCCCGGTTGAGTGCGCGCGCCTGATCGGCCATTAATTCCTCGCTGAAAAATACATTTGAATAACTTCTATTACAATTGTATGACGAAGGCAACGGACGCCTTCCCACTGTCGGAGAAGGATCGAGATCGGCGGACCTGGGAAGGACGTCTGCAAGGCGCGAGCGGCTTGTGCATTGAGGACACCTGTGACAATGGCGGACGGCAACAGCGTTTCTCGAAAGCCTCGGCCATGACCCAATCCGACGAGCAGATCGAAGCCCGCGTCGCGTGGCTCTATTTCATGGAAGGCCTGACGCAGGCGGACATCGCCGAGAAACTCGGAATGACGCGTCTGCGGGTGAACCGCATGCTGGTGGAAGCCCGCACCAGTGGCCTCGTCAGCATCACGCTCAATTCGCGCTTCGCGAGCTGCGCGGCGCTCGAACAGAGGCTCGTCAAGGAATTCGGCCTCAAGGCCGCCATCATCGTCCCGACGCCGCAGGATCCGGGTCTCATTCCGGTGCTGCTCGGACAGGCGACGGGCGAATATCTCTCTAGCTATCTCGCCGAGAACACGATCCAGGGCCTTGGCCTCGGCTGGGGAGCGACGCTGCGCGAAACCATCCGCAACATGCGCGCCGGGCGCTACCCGGATCTGTGCGTGAATTCGATGATGGGCGGCCTGACGCACGGGTCGGAACTCAACACGTTCGAAACCGCGAGCGATCTTGCCAATCGGTTGAACGCGGAATGCCAGTATCTGGCCGCGCCGATCTATGCCGGCAGCCCGAAATCCCGCGACATCATCCTGGCGCAGGACGTCTTCCGCGAGACGTTCGAGCGTATCGCCGCCAACGACATCGCCGTGCTGAGCATCGGCGACCTGTCTGAACGGTCGCTTCTCGTGCGCTACGGCCTGCCACGGGATGTCTCCACCGAAGACCTGCGTGCCAAGGGCGCCGTGGGCGACATTATGGGCCAGTTCTACGACGAGAACGGCCGCCTGATCGATCATCCGCTCAACCGCCGCGCCATTGCGCTCCCGCTCGACGATCTGTCGCGGATTCCCACCGTCGTCCTGGCATCAGGCGGGGCCAACAAGACGCTTGCCGTCGCAGGCGCCCTGCGCGCCAAGCGCGCGACCGTTCTGGTCTGCGACGAGGATACGGCGCGTAAGGCATGTGAACTGGTGCGTGGAGAGGCCATCGCATGAGCCTGTTCCTTGGCATCGACATCGGGACGTCCGGCGTCAAGTCGGTGCTCGTCGATGTCGACGACAGGGTGATGGCGGAGGCCCGCGCACCGCTGAATGTTCAGCGCCCGCGGCCTCTCTGGTCGGAGCAGCAGCCGGACGCCTGGTGGCAAGCGGTGGTCCAGACCCTCGACGACTTGGCGACGCAAGATGGAGCCGCCATGGCCGCCGTCGAAGCCATCGGCCTCTCCGGTCAGATGCTCGGAGTTGCCCTGCTCGACGAGGACGGCAGGCCGCTGCGCCCCGCCCTTCTGTGGAACGATGGGCGGGCCGGCGCGGAATGCGAGGAACTGCGCGACCTGATCCCGGACTTCGCGCGCATCACCGGTAGCCAGCCGATGCCAGGCTTCTCAGCGCCGAAATTGCGCTGGCTTTCAAAGCACGAACCGGACACGCTCGCTGCGGCGCGCTGGGTGCTGCTTCCCAAGGATTATGTCCGGCTCCAGCTCACAGGCGACATCGTCACAGATCTGGCGGACGGCTCCGCGACCCTGCTCGTCGATGCGCGACGCGGCACCTATCATGCACCGATCATCGATCATTGCGGCCTGGACGCTTCCCGCCTGCCGCCGATCATTGCAAGCGATGGCGTCGGCGGCCGGCTCAGATCGTCTCTCGCATCCCGCTGGGGGCTGAAGCCGAACATCCCTGTCGTCGGTGGCGCGGGCGACAACATGGCCGGAGCGGTCGGCGCGGGCATCGCCGCAACCGGGCAGGCCTTCATCAGCCTTGGAACATCCGGCGTCTATTTCGTCGCCAACCACGACTTTCTGCCGGCGCTCGATCGCGGCATGCATACCCACCGTCATGCGATCGACGGCCTCTTCGCACAGCACGGCGTCGTGCTCAGTGCCACGGCAGCCTTGTCCTGGATCGCCGAGGTCACCGGCGGCGAGGATGTCGGCGCGCTTGTTAGCTCGGTCGAGGCGAATCCTCTCTCTCCCGACGAGACGCCTGTCTTTACGCCCTATCTCGCCGGCGAACGCACGCCACACAACGATCCGACCCTCACAGCTTCCTTTGCCGGAATGACCTTCGCGACGACTCGGCGGCACCTCGTGCAGAGCGTCATGGAAGGCGTGGCGCTGGCCTTGGGCGGCTGTCACGAAGCGCTACTCTCCAGCGGCGTCTCGATCGAGCAGGTGGCGCTCGTCGGCGGCGGGTCGCGCAGCCGCTACTGGTCGCAATTGATCGCCAGCGTCATCGACCGACCCATGACCGCTCCGCTGAGCGCAGTGGTCGGCCCGGCACTGGGTGCAGCGCGGCTCGCCCGCAAGGCGATGGGCGGCGATCTCATCGCCGACAAAGGACGCGAGGTCGCCTATACGACAGCGCCCTGCCCGCGCTTGGCCGACGCCCTCGGTCGAAAGAAGTCCGCCTATAGCAGCTTGCGGATGACGCTCCAGACGCTCTGATCCCGGATCTCCTCGTCGGGATAGACGCCCCAGAGGCGCGTCTGCTTCACATAACCGCTCCTATCCGAGCCGGATAGGCGCACGGCGCACCAGACGCGGTCGCACCATCGCAATCCGACGAGCACCCTAGGCTGCAGGCGCGCGGCGATGCTGCCCTCCTCCCGCGCCGACGACCGCAGCAGGATCGGCTCTTCGCTCCAGGGATCGACGAGAGCCGTCCGACGCGGCGACAGGAGCACGCCACTGATCCAACCCTCGCCGCCGTCGCTGGTGCGGATATGCCGCCAATTGCCGAAGACCGCGAGCACCTCGACCGGCAACCCACGCTGCTTGTAGACCCACCGGATCGGATAGCCGCGGCCCGGCCCAACCCGTACATTCGCCTCGGATCGCTTGAGGGACGCAAAATAGGGAACCGCAAGGGGACGTCCGGGATCGGGCTTCGCCTGCGCGGGAGCCGCCAGGGCCAAGAGCACGGCGAGAAGAATGAACCTCCCCGTCAGCGGCATGCCTGAGCAGCCCGTTTGATGGCGGCCGTCACGCCCTTGAGAGAGAAGGTGTAGGTCGTCTGGTTCCCGCGTTGCGAACGTGCCTCCACCGTCATGGTCCGACCCTTCCGCAGCGCCTCCATGAACTCTCCCTCCCGCTCCTCTCGGCGCAGCCATGCATATTGTCCCCTCGGCAGCATGCTGAAATTCGTTTCGTCCACCGAGACGCGGATCGCCTCGGGCGCGAATTCATATCCGGCGCGAAGGCTCGCCTCGGTCTCGCTCGCGCCTTGCCTGTGATGGCGGACAGCAAAACTGACGCGTCCATGGTCGAGATTTTCAGGTTTCATGGTGTCCGCGTCTGAATAGATATAACAGACCTTCGTTTTTCCTTCATAAGAGGACCAGGCGCTCCAGTTTTGAAAGGTCCCTAGCGGCTTGATGTCCTGGGCTAAAACGCTCGATGATCCCAGAATGACGAGCAGCATTGCTGAAGCGAAAGATTGTTTCATTCAAAAAATACTCACTTTTTAGTCTTAGAATGCGCGCAAATCTTTCAGCCGAAACTTACCGAAAGATTAAAGAAGCGGAACGCTCGCGTGAGCGTGAACGCGGGACAAGTCTTCTCGACAGACACGCTCGCATGCCCGAAAGTCACCACACTCGCCGACTAGCCCCTCGACAAAGAGGAGATTGCCTATGGGCGGATTGACTGAACTCGCACCGATGGCCGCGGCCCTATTCTTGGGCCTTTGCCTGATCTGGTTGCTCTGGCGCGTCTTTCGCCGGCTGGCAGGAGCGCCCCGCGTCGAGCGCCGGGAGCCGGCATTCGCGGACAGGCCGGAGCCGACTTCCCAGCGCCGCGAGCCGGCCCTGACCCCCACCGCACCCGCCCCCACCGTCCCGGATGCGGCCGATATCCTAGCACTCAAGGCCAGCATCGATGCCCTGACCAAGCAGATCGCCGCGCTGGAGAGACGCCTTGCGCCTGCGAATACGAATGTTCCGCCCGTCGTGACGCCAGCGCCGCCCCCCAAACCCGCCCCCGTCGATGTTCTGGCTGAGGTTCCGCTGGTGGTGCCGGAGCGCCGGCGCTGATCGGGCCTTGCCCCCTCGCCGGAAGGGTTGCTGAAAGGCCGCCGCAGTCGTAAACCCCTTGCCCCGCCGCACAACAGATTCGGCGGAACTTTTGCAGTCACGTTATTCTGTGCGCAAGGGAGGGGGCCGATGAAGCCGCTCGATGACAGGCTGGCGCCGCATTCCGCCAGCGGCCCGGACGCGGTGATCGCGGTCTCCGGGCTCAGCAAGACCTACGCCTCCGGTTTCCAGGCTCTGCGGGATGTCAACCTGACCATCCGCCGTCAGGAGATCTTCGCCCTTCTCGGCCCGAACGGCGCCGGCAAGACGACGCTGATCAGCACCATCTGCGGCATCGTCAACCCGACCACGGGACAGGTCAACGTCGACGGGCACGACATCATCCGCGACTACCGGGCCGCGCGAACCAAAATCGGCCTTGTCCCGCAGGAACTCTCCACCGATGCGTTCGAGAGCGTATGGGACACGGTGAAGTTCAGCCGCGGACTCTTCGGCAAGGCTCCCAATCCGGCCTATATCGAGAAAATCCTCAAGGATCTCTCGCTCTGGGACAAGCGCGACACAAAGATCCGCGCGCTCTCCGGGGGCATGAAGCGCCGGGTGATGATCGCCAAGGCACTGTCCCACGAACCCGAAATCCTGTTCCTCGACGAGCCGACGGCCGGCGTCGACGTCGAGTTGCGGCGCGACATGTGGGAGATGGTCCGTCGCCTGCGCGAGAATGGCGTGACCATCATCCTGACCACCCACTATATCGAAGAGGCCGAGGAAATGGCCGATCGTGTGGGCGTGATCAGCAAGGGCGAAATCATTCTCGTCGAAGATAAGACGGCGCTGATGCGAAAGCTCGGCAAGAAGCAGCTGACCCTGCATCTGCAGGCGCCGCTTCAGGTCCTTCCGCCCGATCTGCGCAATCCGCAGCTCGAACTCTCGGCCGACGGCACGGAGCTGGTCTACACCTTCGATGCACAAAGCGATCAGACGGGGATCACCGAGCTCCTACGGCACCTGACCGAACACGGCATCGACTTCAAGGATCTCAACACGACGCAGAGCTCGCTCGAGGAGATCTTCGTCAGCCTCGTGGGAGCACGCGCATGAACATCCATGCCATCAAGGCTATTTACGTCTTCGAGATGGCGCGCATGTTTCGCACGCTGCTGCAGAGCATCGCATCGCCCGTCATCTCGACCTCGCTCTACTTCATCGTCTTCGGCTCGGCGATCGGCGGCCATATGGCGGAAATCGACGGGGTCAGCTATGGCGCCTTCATCGTGCCGGGGCTGATCATGCTGACGATCCTGACGACCAGCATCTCGAATGCATCGTTCGGGATCTATATGCCGAAATTCACGGGGACCATTTACGAAGTTCTCTCGGCCCCGATCTCAGCCCTCGAAATCGTCATCGGCTATGTCGGAGCAGCGGCGACGAAATCGATCATCCTCGGGCTGGTCATCCTCGTGACGGCACGGTTCTTCGTGTCGTTTTCCGTCACCCATCCCCTCACGATGCTCGGCTTCCTCGTTCTGACGTCGGTGACCTTCAGCCTCTTCGGTTTCATCATCGGCATCTGGGCCGACGGGTTCGAGAAGTTGCAGCTCGTGCCGATGATGATCGTCACGCCCCTCACGTTCCTCGGCGGCAGCTTCTATTCCATCAATATGTTGCCGCCCTTCTGGCAGAAGGTCACGCTGTTCAATCCGGTGGTCTATCTGGTGAGCGGTTTCCGCTGGAGCTTCTTCGACATCTCCGACGTCGCCGTCGACCTCAGCCTCAGCATGACCTTCGTGTTCATGGCCCTTTGCCTGGTGATCATCTGGATGATGTTCAGGACGGGTTATCGGCTGAAAGCGTGAGGGCTTGTCCCTCACGACGACAGTTTTTCAGAAGGCTTTGTTTCTTTACATGATCTTCGGAACGGCTTGAGACGAGCCGGCCCGGGATCCCAGCTGCTCAATCTCAGTCATTGCGGGAGGTCGGATGTCCGCCCGAGCGCACAACGCCTTCTGTAGAGCCTCGGCGAATTCCGCGTACGAAAACGGCTTGTTCAAGACGAGACTTGAAGAAAAGCGCTCCGGCAGCATGTCGCGGCCATAGCCGGTTGAGAAAACGAAGGGAATTCCCCGAAAAGCGAGCACATCCGCAACAGGATAGACGACGCGGCCATCAACATTGATATCGAGCAGGCCCACATCGATATCGGCCTGAAGCGCCAGAGTGAGCGCCTGGTCGAGACGGCCCGCCGGCCCCACCGTCACGGCGCCCAAATCCGTCACCATGTCCTCGAGCAGGATACTGATAGCCGCTTCGTCCTCGACGACCAGGATTCGTTGATTTTGCAGCATCACTGGATATCTCCGGCGGGCGACGGCCCGTTATGGCAGGCAAACTGCAAGTACAACCAACTCTACGGTAAGACTGTAGACCTAAGCACAAATTCGTCAATTCGCATGCGGGCTGATGGGCCATGCCTCTCAAGCATGGTGAGCTGGGCTATTTGAACCATGGCATTACCCCAAGTGTGCAATACAGCAGGGTCGTCGCTCGACCTCCCTTAGATTTCCGGGGGGTTACTAGAACCCACTTCAGGGTTTCACCCGATTTTCAAGTCCGATCTGTGCGCAGAAACTGCGCCGGGGCTGAGAAGGAAAGAGCCTACGATCCTCGGCATCGTCGCATCTCGGGGGAGATACATTCAAGGGAATTGGGACATGGACCTGCTGAATCCCTTTGTCAGTCCTGAAACAACTTATGTCTCCACCGGTCATTTGCCCTCGGATGAGGATGTCAGACGGCTCATTCTCGAGGCTCACACGCGTTTTCGATCCGTCACCGACGGGCAAAACTCGCAGGTCTATCCGGCACTCGCTAGGGTTCCGCACGAACTTTTCGGAATCTGTGTCGTGGGAACCGATGGCGGCATCTTCTCCGTCGGTGATGCCGAGCATGACTTCTCGATCATGAGTGTCTCGAAGCCGTTTCTGTTCGCGCTCGTCTGCGATCGGATCGGGGCGACGGAGGCCCGCGAGAAGCTGGGCGTCAACGGAACGGGCCTTGCCTTCAACTCGCTCGCGGCCATCGAGCGGAGCCCGGACGGTCGGACCAATCCCATGGTGAATGCGGGCGCGATCGCGACCACCAGCCTGGTTCCGGGCGAAACTACGGACGCGAAATGGCGCTTCATCCACGAGGGGCTATCTCGCTTCGCCGGCCGCGAATTGCCGCTAAACGACGAAGTTTACGCCTCGGCGTCCAAGACGAATTTCCGCAACAGAAGCATTGCCTGGATGCTTCAGAGCGTAGGCCGCATCTACTGTGATCCGGCCGAGGCCACGGATCTCTACACCCGGCAATGCTCGCTCAACGTGAGCGCGAAGGACCTTGCCGTCATGGGCGCGACGCTGGCCGACGGCGGGTTCAATCCTGTCACGAGAGAGCAGGTCGTCAGTCCCGATGCCTGCCACTACGCGCTCGCCGTCATGCTGACCGCGGGATTGTACGAAACATCCGGCGACTGGCTCTATGAGATCGGCCTGCCCGGCAAGAGCGGTATCGGGGGCGGCATCGTCACGGTCTCGCCCGGCAAGGGCGGCCTCGGCACGTTTGCGCCCCCGCTCGATTCAGCCGGAAACAGCATCAAGGGACAGCTGGTCGCCCAGTTCCTGTCGCAGCGCCTAGGCATGGACCTGCTGGTCTCGATGGCGAGGCGCTAGCCGACATTTCGGGGACTCATCGAACATCACCTCACCGCCTGCCAACAACGGAGGCATTCATGACTGGAGCGACGACCTTCAACCAGGCTCAAGCCGAAGCGAAGGAATCCTGGGTCCCGATGATCGCCATCGCCCTCGGCCAGGCGATCATGTCGTTCAATGTCGCCTCCTTGCCGGTCGCGTTGAGCGGCATGGTGAACAGCTTCCAGGTTCCACCGACGACGATAGCCACCGGCATCGTCGCCTATTCCATGCTCGTGGCAGGCTTCGTCATGCTCGGTGCGAAGCTGACACAGAGATACGGCGCTCTGTACGTATTCCGCGCCGCCGTCGTGGTATTCGGCATCGCGCAGGTGCTGATGACGTTCAGCCCCAACGCGACGCTCATGATTACGGCACAGTCCCTTTGCGGGGCTGCCGCTGCTGTCATCGTCCCCTCTCTCGTTGCCCTGATCGCGGAGAACTACCACGGCAACCAGCAGGCAACGGCACTGGGCGCCCTTGGATCTGCGCGGGCCGGCGCAGGTGTCGCGGCCTTCCTCATCGGCGGCGTGCTCGGCACCTATATCGGTTGGCGACCGGTCTTCGGAATTCTGATCGCCGTATCCGCTCTCGTTTTCGTACTCAGCTTCCGTCTCAAGCCGGATCATGGGCGCCCGGATGTCCGAATTGACATGGTCGGCGTCATCCTCGCGGCGGCAGCCATCATCCTCATCAGCTTCGGCTTCAACAACCTCAACCGGTGGGGGCTCGGGCTTGCTCAACCCGGTGCGCCCTTCAGCCTTCTGGGCTTCTCGCCGGCTCCGGTCATGATCGTCGTGGGCGCGGCCCTTGGGCAGACCTTTCTCGCCTGGACCCGACGTCGCGAGGCCGCCGGACAGACACCCCTGGTGGCGCTCGAAGTGCTCGACTCGCCCCAGGAGCGTGCAGCCGTCTATGCCATGTTCTCCGTCGTGGCCCTCGAAGCGGCTCTGAATTTCTCGGTGCCGCTCTACATCCAGATCGTGCAAGGACGCTCACCGCTTGCCACGGCCGTGGCGATGCTGCCCTTCAACCTGACGGTCTTCATTGCAGCAATGCTCATCGTCAGGTTCTACGACCGGTTTACGCCGCGACAGATCGGGCGATATGGATTCATCCTATGCACTCTGGCCCTGCTGTGGCTCGCTTTCGTGGTCCGCAACGATTGGAGCGCCGTTCCAGTCCTCATCGGTCTCGTGATTTTCGGCATCGGCCAGGGCTCGCTCGTCACGCTCCTGTTCAACGTGCTGGTGACAGCTTCACCCAAGGAGCTTGCCGGAGATGTCGGCTCGGTGCGCGGCACGACGAACAATCTCGCATCAGCGGTCGGAACGGCGGTCGCCGGCGCCCTGCTTGTCGGTCTCCTCAGTTCGGCCGTCATACGCAAGATTGCCGAGAACCCCATGCTGCCGCCGGAGATCCAGTCCCAGGTCAATCTCGACAGCATTACGTTCATCAGCAATGAGCAACTCGCGAGTGTGATCGCCCGCACGACCGCAACGCCGGAGCAGAAGGCCGAGGCTGTCAGGGTGAATACGGAAGCGAGGCTCCAGGCCCTCAAGTTCGGGCTTCTGGTCATGGCGGGCCTGGCGCTCCTGAGCATTTTCCCCGCTGGCCGACTTCCGAATTATCGCCCGGGAGAGATCCCGGCCGAATAGCGCACCAGACGTCAAGCGTGGGAAGAGGAACCTCCTGATCGACCGGCTCCTCGGACCATGCTTTCACGAACGACAGAGGTTGCTCGTAACGAGCGGGAGGTTGTCCATGTTTTCGTGCGTCTCCGCCGATCAAATCGGCTCTTCGGAATCTCCAAGTTGTTCATGTTGCCAGCCGCAGCTTCGGGCGGCCGCTCGCCGGATCGACGGAGAATTGTCCCGACGCGGCTTCATCGCCGGAGCAGGCGTCTCCCTCGCTTCGCTCGGACTTGCACGATCGGCTGCAGCGCAACCGGCTCCGCCTCGATCTATTCCCCCGGTCGTCTTCTCGAATTTCCTGCTGTTCGACGGACGGTCCAAAGGCCTGCGAGGCGGGCTTCGCCTTCTTGTCGAGGGCAATCGGATCAAACAGATCGCCAGCGGCAACCCGTCTCCGCCGGATGGCGCACGCATGATCGATTGCGGCGGGCGGGTCATCATGCCGGGGCTGATCGACGCGCACTGGCATACGATCTTCGCAGCGCTTCCCATATCCGCTCTCGTTTCGGCGGATATCGGATTCATCTTTCTTGCGGCGAGCGCCGAGGCTGAGCGGACGCTGATGCGCGGCTTCACGACAGTCCGGGACCTCGGCGGCCCATCCTTCCCGCTGAAGCAGGCCATCGATGATGGGCTCGCCACCGGGCCTCGCATCTATCCGTCGGGCGCCATGATCACGACCACGGGCGGCCACGGGGATATTCGTCCCCTGTCCGATCTGCCGAGGAGGCCGGGCGGCCCGCTGAGCGCTTTGGAGAAGACAGGTGGCGCAAATATCGCCGACAGCGCAGATGAAATCCGATTGCGCGCCCGCGAACAGCTGCTTCAGGGAGCGTCGCAGATCAAACTCGTGGGAGGCGGAGGCGTCTCCTCACCGCGCACGACTCTGGACATGTTGACGTTCAGCGAGTCTGAGCTGCGTGCGGGAGTCCAAGCCGCCGCCGACCGGAACACCTATGCGGCGGTACACGCCTATCCGCCTGCAGCGATCCAACGAGCAATTAGCGCGGGGGCTCAATGTATCGAGCATGGACACCTCATGGACGAGGCAACTGCCAGCCTTATGGCAGACAAGGGCATATGGCTCAGTACACAACCCTTCGTCAGTGACGAGGATACAACTCCGCTGACAGGCCAGAGCCGCATCAACCTGCTTCAGGTCATCGCCGGGACAGACACCGTCTACACACTCGCGAAGGAACACAAGATAAAGACCGCCTTTGGTACCGACCTGTTGTTTTCCAGTGCGATTGCCACGCGGCAGGGTTTCATGCTGACTCATCTGAAACGCTGGTACGACAATGCCGACATCCTGGCGATGGCGACGTCCGTGAACGGCGAACTCCTGGCGATGTCCGGCCCGCGCAATCCCTACCAGGGAAAATTGGGCGTCCTCGAAGACAATGCTCTCGCGGATTTGCTGGTGATCGATGGCAACCCCATCGACGACATAGGGCTCATCGCCAATCCGGACAAGAACCTCGCGGTCATCATGAAGGACGGAAAAATCTATAAGAACACCCTGCCCGCCTAGAAGCAGGTGAGCGATGATCCGGATGAAAGGAGCGCCCGTGGGCGCTCCAGGTTGCTTGCCTCTGGCTTCTCCGGCTACGAGCTCGCGACCGGAGAGGCCGCACTAAAGAGGCGGAGGTTTCTGCCACCAGGCTTCTATTCGGCTCGGCGGCGGACGATCCATGCCGATGTCGCGCAACAGATGATCGTTGAGGCGTTCCAGCGATCCCAGTTGCCACCAATGTACGCGCACGAGGAACCATCGATGCGCGCACTCCACCCAGGAGCCTGGCCGTGCCGGAAGGCGACGGGCATGATCAAGGCGATGGTCTCTGTCATTAAAGGGAAGATCGATTTTCATAACTGCTCTCCAAACAAAAGCCGAGGAGAGCAGAAGCAGAAGACCCCACCCGCCTCGGGAGGGGCCTCTGAATGATCACATACGCATCAGCGCAGCACCGATCCAGCGCAACCCTCTCGGGAGCACGTAAAGATTGGAACCGCGCATGGTGATACGTGTGATCATAGGCGAAGCGTAACCTAATATCTTCAGGAAGAAAAGCCGAAGCAACCTGCAAGCTATACAGGAACACGTCACTGTGGCTGTTCAGCCACTGTGCCGCTTCCGGCTTCGATAACCGTCTTCATTGGAGTTTCGCGGATGGCCTGTGTTCAATTTTCATTCCGCGAAACCCTCTTCCAGCCGGTCATTCAATCGCGCTGCAGGTGTACCAGATTGACTTACTCGCCGAAGACCTCGGCGCAACGCGAAAACGAAAATCCAGCGCCCTCAGAATCTTTATTGATCCTGGCAGAGATGATCGTTCCGTCCTGATCAGCCGTAATCTGTGCTTCGCAGGCGAGATGAACATTCTGCGCCGGGCGCACCAAAGTCGTGACCTGAGGCCCGGAATATCCGAAGGACGAATTCGTCGTCCTCGTTTGCGTGACAGTGACACCCGGTGAGGGCTGCGTGGTCACAGTCGTGGTTCTCTCCGACACTTTCAGGGGAGATGCACCAAAGGCGGGACGTGTCTCGTATTGGGCAGGACGCACATAATTCACCTCGCCGCCGCGCCACGTGTAGATAGTCCCACCGGACTCGAGTGGGAAGCTCGAGACGGGAGGTCCATTCTCGATGAAGAATTGATCGACGGGCTGGCCGATCCATTTCGCGCGAACGGACTGAGCAGCCTCCTCCGTTGTCTTGCAGCCGACAAGAACGATCACAACTGCCACGCCTACGATGATTTGTTTTAGCATTTCATGCCCCCAGAATACATTCACGCTAGGAATGCATGAGCACCCCTAGACGAGAAGTGCAACATCTCAAGCGGCATCTCTTTCAACATCGTTTGCTTCGCGGATGTGCATCATGTCCGACGAGCTGGCATGCGCATGGCCGCTTCGTTCCGCTCGCTGTTTTCCTGCTGTACGTAAGATCCTGGAGCGGTGCCTCTTTGCACCGTTCGCGCGATTTACACCTCAAAGCGACTCGTCGCGTCACGATCACGGTCATATCGTCTCGTAATCGGAAACGGCGGCAACCAGGATTCGCGACGGACCGTCCAGAGTTCGTAAGTCGGCATCAGCTGATCAGGGGCATCGAAGGATCCCAGGCTCACTTCGATTTCATCCGCACTGCATGAGAAAACGGACGAACCGCAGCGGGGACAGAAAAATCGCCCGGCATAATCGCGGGTTTCGCCGTCGATCGTCACCGCATCCCGAGGGAACACCGCAGACGCGTGAAAAAGAGCACCATGATGCTTGCGGCAGTCGAGGCAGTGACAGAGGCCGACCCGGTATGGGAGTCCCGACGCTACAATTCGAACATTGCCGCACAGGCAACCGCCTGTGAATCGATCCATGCTGCGGCTCCTTCGGCTCTGATAGCTCGCCCAATATGGGGAAGCGAAACCGGAGTTCGATTTAGAGCCGGGTTATCCCAGCGCTAGCCTCGGCATAAAAATTTCGATGATTTCAGGAATATGGCGGAGACGGAGGGATTCGAACCCTCGATACCCTTTTGGGGTATGCTCATTTAGCAAACGAGTGCCTTCAGCCTCTCGGCCACGTCTCCAGCGACAGGGGATGGAATCTACTCCAGATCGCCCCACCGGCGGCGCATATGGCGCGATAATGCCCCCTTCGTCAAGGACGATCTGAGGGGAATCCAGATAGCCTGAACGCTCCAGCGGATGGTGACGCCGGCTTGCCCGATTCCAGTCCAACCCTCCCCTCGGCCTGTGTGCATTTGCACGCCGCCCGCAATCCGCCCCGTCTAGCTTCGATCCTCGAAGGGCGAAAAGGGATTCGTGAGTGGATTCGGATTGCAACGTTCGAGATCGAGCGCGGCGGGAGCAAGCCGGCAAGGCCTTGTTCGAGATCAGGGAGCAGTTCCTGCAGGAGACACCACGAGCGCCACCCGGGCGCCTTCTCGTGGCAGCGCTGCTGATGCTCGCCGGCCTCTGGATCGGCCTGTTCTCCTGGCTCGGCTCCTATGCCTTCGAAGTTTCCGAGCGTTGGACGAGCCAGGACGCCGCGAAGCCCCCATCCCTGGCAGGAGGTCGATGAGGCATCAGCTGCGGCGTCAGGCTTGGTCGCGCCCTGCCCCCGGGCCCTTCAGGGCGTTCAGCCGTCGCTTCTCATAATGCTTCGCCAGGCGAAGGTGGCGGGAAATCGCGTAGTTCATGGCCGTCAGGAAGCCGTATGTGCCGCGCAGGGCATGGCGGCGGCCGATATAGGCTTTGATGAAATTCGCCGGCAGCTCGAAGAACACGCGCCAGGTGGGAATCGATATTCCGCGGATTTCGAGATCCACCGCTTGCTGATCAGAGTAACGGTTGAGCTTGTCCAGCTGGTCGCCGAGGGAACGCACTGACCAGTGATGGATGACGCTCCGCAGCCGCCCCACCTTCGTGCCGGGCTTGAGATCCACCCGGTCATGGACCAGGGAGGGCGAATAGCGGCCCCAATCCTTGCGATAAAGCCTGACCGGATAGAGGGTATACGCGAGCGGATGCGGCGCCTTCTCTCCGGGGAAGATCTCGGCAATTCCGATGCGATAGGCCTGCCGCGACGGCTCTCCCTTGGCGAAGAGCTTCCGGATCTCCTCTGCCAGCTTCGGAGGCACGACTTCATCGGCATCCACGTTCAGGAGCCAATCGTAGCGGCATTGCTCCTCGGCGAACCTCTTCTGCGGGCCATAGCCCGGCCAGGGATTGAAGATAACCCGTGCCCCGAGCTCCTCGGCCACGGCCTGTGTGCCGTCCGTGGATCCGGAATCGACCACGATCAGGTCGTCCGTGAGATCACGAACGGCGCGGATGGTGTCACCGATCCGGTCGGCTTCGTTCTTGGCAATGATGAAAACGGAAACAGGAAGCATGATAACAGGCGCCGAATGATCGGGCTGCCTAGCCGCAGATGTCCGCGCTTGCAAGGGCTTTGACCATCTCACGGCTACACGGATCGTCGCTCGCCCGTCACGCGGCTCGGAGAAGGCCCTCTTCGTGCATGGCCCTTCTCACCCGCGGGCGCATCTCAATTCGCGCCATATAGGCTTTCAAATGGGCATGTGCCGAAAGGTCCACCTTATGGAAATGGGACCAGTTCAGGATCGTGAAGGCGTAGGCATCCGCAACCGTGAAGCTCTCCCCCATCAGGTAGGATCGGCCTTCCAGCGCCATATCCACGACGCGAAAGCGCTTGTGAAGGTGAGAGAGGGTCGCCGCCCTAATATCTTCTGAGACGGGTTTCCAGAGAGGCCCGAACCCCTTGTGCAGCTCGGTGGCGATGAAGGAGAGCCATTCGAGAACCCGGATTCGCTCCGGCGAGCCGGATTGCGGCAATAGGCCGGATGCCGGCGCAAGATCTGCCAGGAACTGCAAGACGACGGGCGCCTCTGTCAGGACCTCCCCGTTGTCCAATATCAATGCCGGAACGTAGCCTTTCGGATTTACGGTGAGGAAGTCGCAGCCTGACTCAGTCGTTTTTGTCCTTAAGTTGACCCTGTCCAACTCAAGTTCGAGACCAGCTTCAAGGGCCACGATGTGTGGGGCAAGAGCGCAAGATCCGGACGAATAATAAAGCTTCATCATATTCTCCCGTCCGGGCGATTGATCTTCGCCAATGCAGCGAGACCGGCGGAAGCTAATATGACAAATGAAACGTAGCAATATTCTCTTGACGCATTCCGCAATAAAACCTTGCAACTTTGCAAGTTCTCACAAGAGTTCCTGTTCGGAAGCCAGAGTCTGTGCGTCTGAGACGGCCTGAAGTCGATGCCCGACCCGCATCTCGGTCAGCAGCGGAAAGTGATCGGACGCGACGCGGGTCAGCGCATTGCGGACGGGAGCAGCGGTGATGACCTCGATTGAGGGCGTGACGAAGACATGATCCAGGCGCAGCACCGGTGCCCGTGTGTGGAAGGTGGGTTGCGGATCCCCTGTCTGGTTCGCCAGCTGCGCATCCCTCAGGTGTCCCGCGATGAAGCGATAGGATCGCGAATAGGGCGGCGCATTGAAATCGCCAAGCAGCACAGCCGGATCCGCGCAATCCGGATGCCCCATCCACTCTTCCCCCAGCAGCGCAGCGGCCTGCGCTCGCCTCTCGCGGGAACGAAGGGACAGATGCGCGTTGACCACGTTGAGGCGACGCCCGTCGATCTCGACGGCCACCCAGAGAGCGCATCGCTTCTCGAACGACGGGCCTGAAACCAGGCTCGGTAGGCGTCCTGCTCGAACAATGTCCGACGGATGGCGCGTCAGCACGGCAATCCCATATTGCTCTCCGAGCATTCGGATCGTCGGCTGGAAATGCAGATCCATTCCGAGATGTTTTGCCAGAATCTCGGCCTGATCCGGATGCCCCTTGTGCACCCTCCCGACCCGCACCTCCTGAAGCGCCACGATGTCTGCCTCGCAGGAGGCAATCACCTCGGCAATCCGCCCTGGCGAAATCTGCCTGTCTGTTCCAAGCCAACGGTGGACGTTGTAGGTGAGAACTCGGACGTTCCGCCCTGGCTGGTCAACGTGCTTCAAAGCTCAGTCTCGATCGTTAGGGGCAGGCGGAATGGAAGCGTCTGCTATGGGAAGTCCGGCATCGGCTAGTGTGTGACCGTGTCGGATCAATGACCGGACAGAGGCCAAGGTTCCGCATCGGCCTCCAATTATGGCAATTTCCGGAGCCCCGTTCGCCCCCAACGTTCGGCTAGGATGCCCGCGACATCAGGTCCTCTCACCCCATGCAACGATAGGTAATACCATTCCTTAGCCAAAATGAGAGTTTTGGTTCCGGCTCGTTTACCTTAACAATATCCTAAAGCGAAGCATGATGCTTCGTGTCAAAAGCTTGATTCGCATGTCGCATCGTTATGCCAAACGCCCTGGCGAAGATGTATTAGCGCGCATTCTGGATTGGGCCGGATTGTCATTCGGCCTCAGCGTGTTGCTCATCATCGCGACCGTGACGATCCAGGTTCGCTGATCGATCCTGCGCGTCCGGAAATAGCTTCACGCTTCGACATAACTCCCCTTGAACGACCCATGTCGACCGCCCAGCTGGGAACCTTTCACCGCTGCCCTTGACCTTCCCATCATGGGAAGGACCATAAGATAGGCCAGGACGTTGAATCAGGAGTTCCGCCGTGGCTAACGCTCTCTCCCCTTCTGACACGAGCATCGATATCCCCATTGAGGGGATGTCCTGTGCCTCCTGCGTGAGCCGTGTCGAGAAGGCCATCCGGGCCATCGGGGGCGTGACCTCGGCGAGCGTTAATCTGGCGACGGAACGGGCCCGGGTCTCCCTCGATCCGGCCCATGCCGCTCCCGAGCGCGTCATAGAGGCGATCAGGAATGCCGGGTACGAGGCCCGCACGGGCAAGGTCGAGCTGGCGATCGAAGGCATGACCTGTGCTTCCTGCGTCGGGCGCGTGGAAAAAGCGCTCCGGCGCGTTCCGGGCGTCCTGGAAGCAAACGTCAATCTCGCGACGGGCCGTGCCACCATCCGCTATCTTGGCGACGCAAGCATGTCAGACCGTCTTGCCTCGGCGGTTGCCGCCACGGGCTACGAGGCGCGGCCCATCGACAACGCAGAGCGGGATACCGACCGGGATGCGGCCGCCAGGGCGGCCGAGAATGCCGCCCTCCACCGATCGCTGCTTCTCGCGCTCATCCTGACTCTGCCGGTTTTCCTGATCGAAATGGGGTCGCATTTCATTCCCGGCGTCCACGAATGGATCTTCGAGACGATCGGCCATCAGGAGACCCTGTATCTCGAATTCGTCCTGACGACCGTCGTTCTCTTCGGGTCTGGCCTTCGCTTCTTCAGAAAGGGGATCCCTGCCCTTCTCCGCCTCGCGCCAAACATGGATTCCCTCGTGGTGCTCGGCACGAGTGCCGCCTACGGCTACTCCCTGGTCGCGACCTTCCTGCCCGATCTCCTACCGGACGATGCCTGGAACGTCTATTATGAAGCCGCGGCCGTCATCGTGACATTGATCCTCCTGGGGCGTTTTCTGGAGGCCCGCGCGAAGGGTCGGACATCGGATGCGATCAGGCGGCTGATGGGTCTTCAGGCCAAGACGGCGCGCGTCGTTCGCGACGGCACGGCCATGGAGGTGCCTCTGGCGGAGGTCCGGGCCGGCGATGTGGTCCAGGTCCGCCCGGGCGAGCGGATCCCGGTCGACGGGGAAGTCACGGAAGGATCGTCCTATGTGGACGAGTCCATGATCACCGGCGAACCTCTCCCGGTGCAGAAGGCCAAAGGCGCAACGGTCGTGGGCGGCACGATCAACAAGACGGGAAGCTTCACGTTCCTCGCCACCAGGATCGGCGCCGATACGGTGCTCGCCCAGATCATCCGCATGGTCGAGGAGGCGCAAGGGTCCAAGCTGCCGATCCAGCAGATCGTGGATCGTGTCACCGGCTGGTTCGTCCCGGCTGTGATGGCGGCGGCCCTCATCACATTCGCCGTCTGGCTTTGGGCGGGCCCCGATCCGGCTCTCTCCTTTGCGCTGGTGAATGCCGTCGCCGTGCTGATCATCGCCTGCCCCTGTGCCATGGGACTTGCGACCCCGACCTCGATCATGGTCGGAACCGGCCGCGCCGCCGAGCTCGGCGTGCTCTTCCGCCAGGGCGAGGCGCTCCAAGGCCTGAAGGACATCAAGGTCGTTGCCTTCGACAAGACCGGAACGCTGACGCTCGGCAAACCCACCCTGACCGACTTCATGGTCGCTCCGGGCTTTTCCAAGGGCGAGGTCCTGCGCCTCGTCGCATCGGTCGAAGGCCGGTCGGAGCATCCGATTGCGGGGGCCATCGTCGAAACCGCGCGCCATCGCGACTTGGCATGGCCGGAGCCTCGGCAGTTCGAAGCAATACCCGGCTTCGGCGTGGCAGCTTTTGTTGACGGCAGGAAGGTCGAGATCGGCGCTGATCGCTTCATGGGCAAACTCGGATTGACCGTCGAGCATTTCGCGGACGTCGCTGGGCGCCTCGGAAGCGAAGGCAAGTCCCCGCTCTACGCGGCAGTCGACGGCCAACTTGCGGCGATCATCGCCGTGGCGGACCCGATCAAGCCGACGACGCGCTCGGCCATCGCGGCGCTGCATCGGTTGAACCTGAAGGTCGCTATGATCACCGGTGACAACCGTCACACCGCCGAGGCCATCGCGCGTCAGGTCGGCATTGACGAGGTCGTCTCGGAAGTTCTTCCCGGCCAGAAGGTGGAATCCATCCGGCGCCTTCGCGCGCAGCATGGCAAGGTCGCCTTCGTGGGTGACGGCATCAACGACGCTCTCGCCCTCGCAGATGCGGATGTGGGTCTGGCCATCGGAACCGGCACGGATATCGCCATCGAAAGCGCCGACGTGGTGCTCATGTCCGGCGACCTGCGCGGCATCGTGAATGCGGTGGCCCTGTCGCAGGCGACGATCCGCAACATCAGAGAGAACTTGTTCTGGGCCTTCGCCTACAACGCGATTCTCATTCCCGTCGCTGCCGGGGCTCTCTATCCCGTCAACGGGTTATCGTTGTCGCCCATGATCGCCGCCGCTGCGATGGCGCTATCGAGCGTCTTCGTCGTCGGCAATGCTCTGCGGCTGCGCTGGGTTCGACCGGCCTTCGACGACAATGGACAGAGTGCGCAGGCCCAGTCAATCGCAGGAGAAGCCGCATGAATATCGGACAGGCCGCAGAACGCTCGGGCGTTTCCGCAAAAATGATCCGCTACTACGAATCCATCGGATTGATCCCGAAGACGGTGCGGACGGAAGCGGGCTATCGCGTCTATTCGGAGACCGACGTGCATACGTTGCGTTTCATCCGCCGAGCGCGCGACCTCGGCTTCTCCGTCGAGCAGATCGGAGAGCTCGTATCCCTGTGGCAGGACCGCAGCCGTGCCAGCACCGATGTGAAGCACATCGCCCTCGGCCACATCGAGGCGCTGGAGCGCAAGATTACGGAATTGCGCTCCATGACCGAGACTCTGAAACATCTCGCCCAGCATTGTCACGGCGACGGACGTCCCGAATGCCCGATCCTCGACGAGCTCGCGAGCGAGGACGATCTTCACAATTGCGCGAAGCGCGAGACAAAATTCGGCCTGCCTCTGACGCCGCAGCGGGGCAGAACGAAATCCGGGGCATGATCGCGACGGATCCCCTGCCCATCGCAAAGCCTTGTCGCTAAAGGAAAAACAAGCCTCTCACCCATCGCATCTGTGTCCTTAGTATCACACGTCGTCGTCGCCACATTTTGGCCGCATGGCATCCACCTTCCGGCCATGCGCGGGAATTGAACCTTTTCTTCAGCGCTCTCGCTCTATGTGCCGTTGAGCAAGTGCAAGTTCAAAACCAAGAAACGACGAGTCTCTACTGATGTTTGTCGCAGACCTGATCTCAAGCCGATCTCTTCGGCGTCTTCTACCGCGTCTTAGCATCCTCCTCCTGCCGCTCGTGATGGCCGGATGCGTGTCTACCCAGCAGCCTCAGCAACCTGTCGCCCGCGCAATCGATCCGGCTTACATGGCGATGTACGGACCGATGCCGGACGAGCAGTTCTCCATCCCCGCAACGGACATCTCCGAGGTCGATCCCCGCTTCCTGAGGCGCGAGGTGGCCTATAACGGTGCCGAGCAGCCGGGCACCATCGTGGTGGATACCGACAACCGTTATCTCTATCTCGTTCGGGAGAATGGCCGCGCCATGCGCTACGGCATCGGCGTCGGCAAGGAGGGACGGGCCTGGGCCGGTCGCGCGCAGGTGGGCCGCAAGGCTTCCTGGCCGCGCTGGACGCCGACGGCGGACATGATCCGGCGCGAACCAGAGCGCAACCGCCCCTGGGCCGGTGGCATGCCTGCCGGTCTCGGCAATCCGCTCGGCGCTCGCGCGCTGTATCTCTATAAGAACGGCCAGGACACCTTGTACCGGATTCACGGCACGTCGGAACCCTGGTCGATCGGAGAATCCGTTTCCAGCGGATGCATCCGCATGTTCAACCAGGATATCATCGATCTCTTCAGCCGTGTGCCGACCGGCACGCCCGTCGTGGTCATCAACCGCGGACGGCCGAGCGAACCGGAAGACGGAATGCGGGTCTCCGGCAACCCGATCGAGATCGAGAGCTTCTGAACGCATCGGCCTGATGCGACCTGAGAGTGTCCGCCTCCTTTCAGGAATGTGGACACTCCCCTACATCAGACTTATGCTGACCTATGCCATCGGCGACATCCACGGACGGCACGATCTTCTCGAGCAACTGCTGGAAAAGATTCGGAAACATGCGGGCGATCGCCCACATCGAATAGTCTTCCTTGGCGATTACATCGATCGTGGTCCCGACAGCGCTGCAGTTGTCGCTACGGTTCGTGCCGAAGCGGCGAAGGCACCGGACAGAACCGTCTGTCTGATGGGCAATCACGAAGCGATGCTGCTCGATGCCGTCGAGGATCCTTCGTTCCTGCTTCAATGGCTGATGAACGGCGGCAACGCGACCCTTGCCTCGTACGGTCTTGGCCACCCGCGCGATCTCCCGCCCGATGTGCTGGCGTGGCTGCGATCCCTTCCGACTTTCTATGAAGACGAATGGCGATATTTCGTCCATGCGGGCCTGATACCGGGGCGCGCAATGGACAGGCAGACAGACATGGACAAGCTCTGGATCCGTGAGCCTTTTCTCGACGTTCCTTACGACTTCGGAAAGCATGTGGTGCATGGTCACACGCCGTTGGCGACAACGACGCCCGAAACATGGCCCCATCGCACCAATCTCGATACGGCTGCTGTTTTCGGCGGCGTCCTGACGGCAGGTATTTTTGAGGATGGCACGGGCTCGCCGCAGGAATTCCTGCAGGCAGAGTGACGTGGAACAACCTCCTATCTTCGCGCCCCCCATTTTGACGGCGAACTGAATTCACCCCACTGAGAGATCTTCGAGGAGTGTATTGCCTTAGCCCCCGGAAGGGCAGCGAGCCTCAACATGCGGATAGCCACACTCTGAGCGGCCCAAGCGTTTGGAAGCCCGATCGGAGAGCAGGGGCAAGATTGCGCTCACTTTCATAACCGACCAATGTCATCCCCGGAAAAGTGTCAACGGCTCGCTTCACGAGGCCCTTCCAAATGATCTCGGGATCGACGCCCGAGGCAAAGACATTGGAGAGCCCGACCACCTCTCCCCCCAAACTCAAGATGCCACCACCGATAATCCGATCATCGCGCCTGATGGCGATGAAATGGATTTCGTGATGCGCCAAGAGGGATTCCGGAAAGGTCCGCTCGTCAGGCCCCGTCGCCGTCTGATCGTCATCCCCTCTCCAGGCGCTTTCCCAAGTCGCCAACTCCGATACCTTACGGATTTCGAACAAAGAACAATCTGCCGGAAGAGCACCGATCTCCAGCGTCGATGGGTTAAGGCCGATCCACTCTGCTTCGAACAGCGATTGAAATCCGAACGAACCGAGGCCAAGGCATGAGAAGCTGTCCTTCACGGCCCAAGGCCCAGTGTGTGGAGCTTCAATCAGGGCAGATATCGCTGCCAATTGCTGTTGGGATGCGTCAGGACCTGCCGTCGTTACCGCATCGGGATAGAAACGTGGGGTGCCAAGGCGATTCAGCCAGAGCCCGCCCTGGAACTCCCCAGGGCGACCATGAGCCTTGCAAACGGCATCACACCATAGAGCGTTGTTGCGAGCAGCAAACTCTACAAGAGGGAATGTCGCCGTCAATGCGGTCATGGTCTCTGCCGGCCTGTTTCTCATGCGCTCTGGGAGGCATTAAAGTTTCATCCCTCACGGCTATTGGCAATATCCAAGCTGCTTGAACGTTCACCCTCTCGCGATCCCGGATCAGTTCCGGTGGCTTGTTCTCCCGATCAATCGGTGAGTGCGCGTTACGCAGCCAGACACCGATAACGGGCTGAAAATCTATACTATTTATTCATATAGCATTTGCTCAACTATCCTCTCAAAGCCACTGCCGTGAGAGCTTGGCATTAGGGCAAGGGCCGCAAAATGGCGCCCCATACCAAGCATGTGTCCGGATTTCACAAGACTGTCGCCGCCAGCAATGTGTAATCGAGTCAAGTGTACTTGATACCAATCAGCTTCAATAGAACTATACGTTTATATAGGCAATATAAACTACTCACACGGGGCTTTACTAAAGCAAATATTTAAGTGGCGTTGATATTCTCGAGCGCATCACTCATGCGAACGGGGGCGCCAAAGTTCATACTCACGATATTCATTAAGGAGCACGATATCATTCATTGACAGTCGTCATGGCCAACGATCCTTAGTTCCTTATCGTTAGACTATCGACCTGCGGCCTTCACCTAACGGATCGGCTATCGCCAAGACTTTGGTTTTGCGAAGCACTCAGCCGTCATCCGCACACTCATCGACAAAGTTTCAGTAAGTCCAACTCTTGGAATGGACATCCAAGGTGCTGAGAAGGCCTTGGAGAACCGGCTGTTGCGTGATGCACGGCTCCGGAGCCTCGGCTTCGTTTGCTTCATCGAATGCTGCAGGCAGGTCCATTTCCCGATCGGGCTCCGCGTAAGGCCGACAGCCATGGCTCGTCTGGCGGCTTCTCTCACCCGAGCCGTTTCACCTTCAATCGGTTTTTTTGAACTCACTAGGGCAGGTATTCATCATGACTTTTCCAACTGCATCGACGACAGGACTTCCAGCTGGCGTGACGCTGACGGCGTCCGGCGATATCGTCGTCACCAAGGCCGGCACGGTTCTCAGCAACCTTGATGTTCATGGTCAGATCTGGGTCCGGGCCGAGAACGTCACCATCCAGAACTGCAAGATCACCTCGAGCGACTATTATGGCGTGCGCATCGACCAGGGCCTCAAGGGCGTGACGGTCAAGAATTGCGACATCGATGGTACGGGCCAGGTGCTCAACGGCATCGGCGGCGCCGGCACTTTCCTCAACAACAACATCCACGGCTGCGAGAACGGCATCAACGTCGAGGGCAACGTCGCCACCAAGATCGAAGGCAACTACATTCATAACTTCCTCAACAGCGAGGGGGGTCACTTCGACGGCATTCAGATCTTCGGCGGCAATTCCAATGTCGAGGTCGTGCACAACACCATCATCAACGACGGTTCGCCGAACGGCGTCTCCGCCGTGTTCGTCGCCAATACCTTCGGCGCCGTCGACAAGGTCAACATCCACGACAACTACCTGTCGTCGCCCGGAAATTACCCGATCTACAACCTCGGCACCTACACCAACTCGCCGATCACCAACGTGACTTGGGCGAACAACTACGTTCCCAAAGGCTACTACGGCTACGAGTATATCCGCGCCGACAGCCAGGGTCATATGCCGACCATGATCAACAACACGGAAATCGCCACCGGCCTCTCTCCCGACAAGGCCCCCGACAGCTATGCCGGCGGCTCAACGCCCACCCCGACCCCGGATCCGACACCCACGCCAACCCCAACCCCGACGCCGGGCGACATCGTCGGCACCAGCGGCAACGACACCCTCAAGGGCACCACCGGCGGTGATGTCATGAAGGGCCTCGCCGGCAACGACACCTACACCGTCAACCACAGCGGCGATA
>NZ_JAIRBM010000012.1 GCF_020089865.1 Microvirga puerhi | reverse complement strand
AAACCCAGGTCTTCGCCCGTGTGCAGGGCCGGGACATGACCTGTGTGTTCCGCGAGCGCATCAGTGCTCAACCGGGCGAGACGATCCGCATCCAACCGGATCCCGCCCTCGTTCATCTCTTCGATAAGGAAACAACTCGGCGCTTGAACTGACTGCAAGTCCGCAGTCCCGCCGGGAAGGCTGCGGCACTTTTCAAAATCCCGGGCTGCGGAGGAAAACGACGATGGCTTTGTCTAGACGTGATCTGCTTCTCGGGACTGCGGGCGTGGCAGCTGGCGCTGTGGGTAGCCAGTTGCTAAGTGCCTCGCCGGCTTTCGCACAAGCTGCGGCACCGAGCTACAAGCCGGAGCAGGGGGCGTCTCTGCGTGTCCTGCGTTGGACGCCATTCGTCAAGGGAGACGAAGATTCCTGGCTAGCAAACACGAAGAAGTTCACTGAAGCGACCGGCGTGCAGGTTCGGGTCGACAAGGAAAGCTGGGAAGACATCCGACCGAAAGCAGCGGTCGCAGCCAATGTTGGGTCGGGTCCCGATATCATGCTCGTATGGTTCGATGATCCGTTCCAGTATCCGGACAAGCTTCTGGACGTAACGGATATTGCCAACAGCTTTGCGAGCCGATACGGCGGCTACTATCCCGGTCTCGAAGGTTACGCCAAGAAGGGGGATAACTTCATTGCGCTCCCGCTCGCGGCGATCGGCAACGGCATACTGTATCGTGAGAGCATGCTCCAGCAGGCAGGCTGGTCAAAGTTTCCAGAGAAGACCGATGAATTTCTCGAGATGTGCAAAGCCCTCAAGGCCAAAAGCAAGCCCGCGGGTTTCGCGCTTGGCAAGGCGGTTGGTGACGGCAACAACTTCGCGCATTGGATCGTCTGGAGCCATGGCGGCAAGATGGTCGACGAAAGCGGCAAGGTTGTCATCAATTCGCCGGAGACGATCAAGGCCCTGCAATATGCGCGTGAGCTCTATCAAACTTTCATTCCTGGCACGGAAAGCTGGCTAGACATCAACAATAACCGCGTCTTCCTGTCGGGCGATATCTCTGTCACCGCGAATGGCGTATCGCTCTACTATTCTGCCAAGAATGATCCAAAGCTCGCCGAAATCGCAAAGGATATCCGATCCACGGTCACGCCCACCGGGCCCGTCGGGCAGCCGGTGGAGCTGCATCAGACTACATCTGCGGTGATCTTCCAGTACACGAAGTATCCGAATGCGGCTCGCGCCTATCTGCAGTACATGCTCGACAAGCCGCAGATGGATGAGTGGATTACGGCATCAAGCGCCTATTGCTGCCCGCCGCTGAAGGGAATGATCGACAATCCCGTCTGGACGGCGGACCCAGTTAACGAGCCGTACAAGCGGGCATCCTCGACGTTGCGGCCGAATGGCTATGCCGGCCCGCTCGGCTATGCGTCCGCGGCGACGATGGCCGACTATGTCATGGTCGACATGGTGGCGGAGGCTGCTACCGGCCAAAGAACTCCGGAAGAAGCTGCCAAGCGCGCGGAGCAGCGCGCCAATCGCTACTATCGCGTCTGACAATGCGAACCGGGCGGCGCTGCACCGGCGCCGTCCAAACCTTCCTTAAGACCGGAGGTGCTGATGGCCGGAGCCGCTCTCACGCGCACGGACGCATCCACTATGCCCGTGCGCGAACCCCTGCTGCAGCGCAGAGGCTTTCTTGGCCTCCTCTTCATGCTGCCAGCAGCGGCGTTCCTTCTGATCTTCCTGACTTATCCGCTCGGCCTCGGTGTCTGGCTCGGATTCACCGATACGCGCGTTGGGCGGCCCGGTGTCTTCATCGGCCTGGAGAACTATCAGCTCCTGTGGGAAGACAGTCTCTTCTGGCTCGCTGTATTCAACACGATCCTTTATACGGTCGCGGCCTCTATCTTGAAATTCGCCTTAGGACTTTGGCTCGCGCTCCTGCTTAACGAACATCTGCTGTTCAAGGCGCTGATCCGAGCGGTCGTGCTCTTGCCTTGGGTCGTGCCGACGGTTCTGTCGGCAATCGCCTTCTGGTGGATCTACGATGCGCAATTCTCGGTCATTTCCTGGTCGTTGATGAAGATCGGCCTCATCCAATCGCCGATCAATTTCCTGGGCGACACGACCAATGCACGGATTACGGTCATTCTCACCAATGTCTGGCGAGGTATCCCATTCGTCGCCATCACGCTTCTGGCTGGACTTCAGACAATCTCGCCGTCGCTTCATGAGGCTGCGACCCTCGATGGGGCCACCTCCTGGCAGCGCTTTCGATTCATCACGCTGCCTGTGCTGTCACCGCTGATTGCCGTGGTGATGACCTTTTCGGTGCTGTTCACCTTTACCGATTTCCAGCTGATCTACGTCCTCACCCGTGGCGGCCCCTTGAACGCGACACATCTGATGGCGACCTTGAGTTTCCAGCGTGCGATTCCCGGCGGTCAGCTCGGAGAGGGCGCAGCTATCGCGGTTGCCATGGTGCCGTTCCTGCTGGGTGCGATCCTGTTCAGCTATTTCGGTTTGCAGCGCCGCCGCTGGCAGCAGGGGGGCAAAGACTGATGACATACTCAGCCAGGCCGATAGATCCGACGCTTGCCGATGAGAGCGTCGGCATGAGCTATCTGGAGCGGCTGCCCCGCCGGATGGTGATGGTCTATTTGCCGCTCGCCATCTTCGTGTTCGTGCTTCTGTTCCCGTTCTATTGGATGGCGATCACGGCTTTGAAGCCCAATGCGGAGCTCACGAATTTTCGCGAGTACAGCCCGTTTTGGCCATCGAGCCCAACGCTGCAGCATGTTCGCTATCTTCTGTTCGAGACGTCCTATCCGTCATGGCTTCTCAACACGATGATCGTCGCCGTCGGATCGACGATCCTTTCCCTTGCCGCTGCAGTCCTGGCCGCTTACGCCATTGAGAGGGTCCGTTTTCCCGGCTCTCGCTGGACAGGACTTGCCGTCTTCCTGGCTTATCTGGTGCCGCCTTCGATTCTCTTCATCCCGCTCGCGGTGATGATTTTCAAATTCGGCATCTACGATACCAAGCTCGCATTGATCTTTACCTATCCGACCTTCCTGATTCCCTTCTGCACTTGGCTATTGATGGGCTATTTCAGATCCATCCCCTACGAGCTGGAGGAATGTGCGCTGGTCGACGGTGCATCGCGCTGGCAAATCCTGACGCGGATCATGCTGCCGTTGTCGGTTCCCGGACTGATCTCGGCCGGCATCTTCGCATTCACTCTGTCCTGGAACGAATTCATCTACGCCCTTACGTTCATCCAATCGTCCGAGAATAAGACTGTTCCAGTGGGCGTTCTGACGGAACTGGTGCGAGGCGACGTTTATGAATGGGGGGCGCTTATGGCCGGGGCGCTTCTCGGGTCTCTCCCTGTCGTGCTGCTCTATTCATTCTTCGTCGATTACTATGTGTCGTCGATGACCGGCGCCGTGAAAGAATGAGCAGGCCGAAAGTCAGGAACCTGCCGACGCCGTACCAGAAACGGAAGAGAGAGGCAGGGTTCCGTTGAGGCGATGAAGAAGCTCGTCGACCTCTTCTGTCGTCTGATAGAGACCAAACCCTAGCCGCAGGCGGTTGCCGCGCACGTCCGTCACGATGTGGAGATCCTTCAGCTTTTCGTAGAGGCACCGCGCGTCAGGCGTTTCGAAGGTGAGGAAATTGCCCCGGTGTGGCTCGCGGGCAGGCACGACGAGGGTATTGGGGTCGAGTCCGCTACGAGCATCCACCTGCTGCAACAGATGAGCCTGGAGGGCCAACGCGTGATCATGGATAGCCGCAACCGAAACTCCTTCATCGGCAAGCCAGCGCATGACCGCATTGAATCGATAAAGGCCAGAAGGATCGAAGGTCGATCCCATGAAGCGCCATCCGTCTTCGCTAAACGCAACCTGACCATCTTGGGCTTTCGTCAGATGTCCGAATGCGGCGTACCAGCCTGTATCGCGGGGACGCATTCCCCAGCCCGGGGGGCAATGCATGAAGCACGCGCCCTCACCAGCCATGGCGTATTTGTATCCGCCCGCCACATAGAATGCTCGTGATGCAATTCGCACAAGATCGGTCGGTCGGGCCATGAAGCCGTGATAACCGTCGATCACGAGCATGGCGTCGTCGATAAGTCCGGTTGCAATCTGATCGACGTCGATGGCGAAGCCTGAATTGAAGAAGACCTGGCTGACGAAGGCAAGATCGTAGCCCTGCTGTGATGCAGAGAGAAAGCGATCCTCGAATGTGGCGAAGGGCGCAGTCGGAATGCGCGTCACCGTCACGAGACGGTCCTCCTCAAGGCGCGCGATCTGCCGGCTGAACGAGTGGAACTCCCCGTCCGACGTCAGGATCCGAACAGGCTTGTCGAAGGAAAAACAGGACAGGATCCGTTTCAGAAATTCGTGGGTGTTCGGCGCGACTGCAATTGCAGAAAGATCCTGAAGCTCGAGAACGCGGGCGACGTGGCCGCGAAACTCCTCCAGAATCGGGCCAAGGACATGTTCCCATTTGTCGTCCATGAGACGGGCCGCATCATCCCAGGCCTGGAGCTGTGCGTCTCGCGTGACATCCGGCCAGGGGTGGTGACTATGCGCCGCGAAATGGAGGCGCGCCGGTTCCGCGCGTAGAAAGCGTGAGAAGTGACTGCGAAGATCGCGCATGGCATTATCCTGACGTCACAGCCTAGTCCGAACGGACCAGAGCTCCGGGAAGAACGATTTCTCAAGCGCGTGCCGGAGATAAGCGACGCCGGCGCTTCCGCCGGTGCCGCGACGCATCCCGATGATGCGCTCGACCGTCTTCATGTGACGGAAGCGCCATTGCTGGAAGGCATCCTCGAGATCGACGAGCTCTTCGGCAAGCTCGTAGAGGTCGAAATGCTGATCGGAGTGGCGATAGATCTCTTCCCAGACTGCCTCGACGCCGGGATGGGCCACATAAGGCTCCGTCACGTCACGCTCAATGACTTCGATTGGGACGGGATAGCCCCGTCGCGCCAGAAGGCGCAAGGCTTCGTCGTAGAGACTCGGTGCCCGATACGCAGCATCGAGCTTGGCAGCAAGGTCCGACCGGTGCCGATGAGGAGCGATCTTCACGGCATCTTTGGCGCCGAGCTTGAACTCCACCAAGCGATACTGCCAGGACTGGAAGCCGGAGGATCGTCCGAGGGATGGCCGGAATCGAAGATAATCGGAAGGTGTCATTGTCGAGAGCACCGTCCACGCCTGGATCAACTGCTCCTGAATACGGTTGATGCGCGCCGTGCATTTGAAGGCGGGCTGCAATTCGTCGGCGCGGACATAGTCGAGAGCAGTGTCGAGCTCCCGATTGAGAAGCTTGAGCCAAAGCTCCATGACCTGATGAATGACGATGAAGAGCAACTCGTCATGCTCGCCCGTCATTGGCACCTGCGCCGCGAGCAATGTATCAAGATGCAGATAATCGCCGTAGCTCATGCCTTCAGCGAAATCGGTATGGACACCCTCTGTCGCCTGAGAGGCTGCATCCGGGTTTTGCGCTTCTCGTTTCGCTCCCATCCCGGTCTCCATTCGGTCCCAACTTTGATCCTATGCAATCGATCAGACGATGTAAAATCTCAGCCCGTCCAATTCGGCTGCGGGCCATCTTTGATCCTCGACGGCAAGAGGGTAGGGTGCGCAGCTCCCTCTGTATGTGCAGGATTCACGATGCCGACCTTCCTCTGCTCCACCTGCGGGACATCCTATCCTCCCGCAGAGGCGCCGCCCACAGCCTGTCCGATCTGCGACGACGAGCGGCAGTACGTCCCCATCTCCGGTCAAGCCTGGACGACCCGTGAGAAACTGGCGGTTCTCCATACCAATACGTGGCGACAGCACGAACCTGATCTGTACAGCCTGCATACGGTTCCGGCCTTTGCCATCAATCAGCGGGCCTTTCTGCTCCGCACGCCTGCCGGAAACATTCTATGGGACTGTGTCGCTCATCTCGACGATGCCACGATCAGCATTGTGCGGGCGTTAGGCGGGTTGTCCGCTATCGCTATCTCTCATCCGCACTATTACACCACCATGCAGGATTGGAGCGCCGCCTTCGGAAATATCCCGATTTATCTGCATACGGCCGACCGCCAGTGGATCATGCGACCATCTGAAAGCATCGTGCTGTGGGAGGGAGATACGCGCGAGATCCTACCTGGCATCACGCTGATCCGGCTCGGCGGTCATTTCTCGGGCGGAACGGTCCTGCATTGGCGCCAGGCTCATGACGGAGCTGGCGTTGTTCTGTCGGGAGATATCATCCAGGTGGCCGCGGATGTGCGGCGGGTCAGTTTCCTGTGGAGCTATCCCAACATGATGCCCCTACCAGCCCGGGAGGTCGTCCGGATCGGCGCCATGATGGAGGCCCGGGACTACGACCGTATGTATGGCGCCTTCGTCGGCAAGGACATAAAGCGCGATGCGAAAGCTGTCGTGACCTGCTCGGTCAAACGTTATGTGGAACTGCTCGCCTGACGAGGTGTTGGCGCGACGCCCTCCATTCGTGGTATGAAAGGCGGATTATCACAAAGGTGCACGTGGCCCATGGCTTCTTTCTTTTCCGATCTCTTGTCCCGTCTTTCTGGTAAAGAGCGCCCTTCGGGGCCGGAGGAGGTGGCGGGCGAGGCGGTCGAGTATAAGGGCTATCGAATCCGGCCTGCTCCCTATTCGTCCAAGGGTCAGTTCCAGACGGCCGGGACCATCGAAAAAGACTTTCCTGATGGAATGAAGGAACATCGCTTCGTACGGGCGGAAACTCACGCCAGCAGGGATGATGCCGTCACATTTTCGGTCACCAAGGCCAGACAGATCATCGACGAGCAGGGCGACCGAATCTTTCCCGATAAACCAGTTGGTACAACCTAAGCTGGGACCGGTCGCGGGTGACCGATTACTCCTAGGGAACATTCGAGTGCCGGTCGATCCCAATGGGCTGTCTCGGCTGCGGCCTCATAGGTCGATTGCAGGAACGACAGCAGCGCTTCGTCCGGTGAATCCGCTGCGCGCAGGGAATCGTAAGGCAGGATAAACTCGCCGAGAACTGTGTTGAAGGTTGCAGAGGCGGGCCTAACCGGCTGCTCGCGGAATCCCGCAGGTTCAGGATAGGCATAGGAATAGAACGCCGCCTGGGGGAAAGTATCGTTCCCAGGCCAGAAACCAGCGCTGCTCACCTCATGAGAGTAAGCCTCGCGCACCACGGTGTCCGGCAGGGACGGAACGCCGCCGGGGTGCGGCGGGGCTCTACGCCCGGAGAAGCGGGTCACGGCAAGGTCGAAGCTGCCCCAGAAGAAGTGAACCGGGCTGCATTTCCCGAGAAAAGCGGTACGGAAGAGTTTGAAGACCCGGTCGGCCTGAATCAGGACGCGCCAGAAACGATGGGCAGCTTCGGGATCGTATATCCGGTGTTCGTTGTCGTCACCGAAGGGAATTGCCGGATCGATCTCGTTCGGAACCGGGTTGATCCGGACCGTGAAGCCTAATTCGGAAACCGCGGCGAGGTAGGAGCGATAGAACGCACTGACGGGTTGGCCAACCAATGGAAGGGCTCGTTCCTGGCCTTGGCTGGTGCGGATCCTCAGGGCATGGTCGATGAAATCGAATTCGATCTCCATCAATTCGCCACCCACGTCGAAGGGAGATGTGCTCAAACCTCTTGCCGTCACATAGAGGACCACGTGCCAGGAATGATTGAGCCATGGCGTCCGGGACAGGCGGGTCTTGCCGACGATCTGCATCCAGAGCTGAAGCGTGGTGGCTGTGTCACGCCACTGGGCGTACTCCAAGGCGGGCCATTGAGAGCGTGCGGATGTTGATACGAGCGTCATGCCGGTTCTCCTCGTCCGAATATCCGTTACGGATGCTGTCGGAACGGCGCATGATGCAAAGCTAGAGCGCGTCGGTCGTCAAGGAAGCCCAGTCATTGGTAACGAGGCTCTCTCGGGCATATAGCCCGATGCGGAGCGCCGGATCAATCAGTTCGCGCTGGGCGTCAACGAATGCCCTCGCGCACGGAGCTGGCAGAGCATGGGGACTGTCCTGTACCAGGACCGCACGCGACGGCGCCCTCCCAACGGTCGGCAGTGACGCGCGTCTGATCGCCTTGGATATGAACGGTCGTTGTCTCGGCGGCGCCATACACGGCGCAGCCTCCCAACAGGAGCGCGATGGCGCCGACAACAAACCATCCAAGACGGATCATGAAGATACTCTCCCATGTGAGATCTCAGCTATGTCCGAAAACCCTCACATGGGAATGTGGGCACAATTTGGAAATGGACCGCTTTTCGCCGTCAGCGTTCAGGCCTGGGCCAGCATCCATTCATGCGCCGGATCGTTGTGGAACTTCCAGATCCGCTTCGGTCCCGCCATCACGTTCAGATAGTAGAGTTCATAACCATGCGGTGCGCCGACCGGGTGGTAGCCTTTCGGCACGAGTACCACGTCGCCGTCGCTCGCCGCGAGGGTTTCGTCGAGGGAGCGATCATCCGTATAGACCCGCTGGAGGGCAAAGCCGGTCGGCGGATTCAGCCGATGATAATAGGTTTCTTCCAGTAGCGATTCGTTCGGCAGCGCATCGCGGTCGTGCTTGTGGGGCGGATAGCTCGACCAGTGCCCCGACGGCGTGATGACCTCGACCACCAGAAGGCTTTCGGCCGGCTCTGTCTCCGGCAGGATGTTGCGGACGTGCCGGATATTCGTGCCCTTGCCGCGCGTCTCCTGGCCGACTTGCTCGGGGCGAATGACGCGGGCCGGCAGCTTGCCCTCTGCCGGCGCCGTGCAGACGGCGATTTCACAATCGCCCTCCGCCGTCAGCGACCATTCCGAACGCGCAGGAACATAGAGCGACCACGGATCGGGCTCGAACGGGGACGTGCGTCCGCCGATGATGCCGAAATCCTGGCTTGCGGCCGTAGCCCGAGCGCGTCCGGCGAGCATGACGACACATGCTTCCCGACTGCCGGTATCCTGCCTGAGGCTTTGCCCCGCCTTGAGGCGGAACACTTCGAAGCCCACATAAGTCCATCCGGCAGAAGCCGGCGTGATGGCGTGAATCCGGCCGTTCGAATTGGGCTTCGACGGTTTGACCAGGAGTTTCGACATTTGGTTTTCTCCTTTAGCGGAGCCCCGCTTCCTTCAGGAAGCGCGTAAGGTTGGCATAGCCCATCTTGGCATAGGTCAGCGGATGCGCCTTCTTGGGATCCTGCTCGGCTTCGATCACGACCCAGCCGCTATAGCCCGGCAGCTCCTTGAACACGGACACGAAGTCCACCATTCCATCGCCCGGAACCGTATAGACGCCCTCGATGACCGAATCGAGGAAGCTCCAATTTTGAGCTTTCGACTTCTCCATCACGGCCTTGCGCACGTCTTTCGTATGCACATGGCTGATGCGGTTGCGGTAACGACGTGCCAGTGCGGCCGGATTCGCGCCGCCCCACGTGGCATGGCCAGTATCGAGCAGAAGGTGGGCGGCATCGCCGGTCGCATTCATGAATGCGTCGATATCGGCTTCCGACTCCACGATGGTGCCCATGTGGTGATGATAGACGAGACGGACGCCCTCTTTCAGGGTCTGCTCCGCGACCTGTGTCACTCGGCGCCCGAATTCGGCCCAGTCGCCGGACTTCATGATGGGGCGCTGCGCCAGCGGCTTCGACCGGTCGCCGTGGATCGCGTTGGACGTTTCCGCGAAGACCAGAACATTGGATCCCATGGCTTTCAGGAGATCGAGATGCGGGCGAAGCGCCTTCATCTCCGCATCCGCATCGCGCTCGAGAAGCTCGGCGGAATACCAGCCCGATACGCAGGCGAGGCCGAACGGGGCCAGCGCCTTCTTCAGCGCTTCCGGCTGGCGCGGAAACTTGTTCCCGAGCTCCATGCCTTCGAACCCAGCCTCCTTGGCTTCGGCCAAGCAGACCTCAAGGGGAGTCTCGCCGCCGAGTTCCTGCATGTCGTCATTCGACCAGCCAATGGGATTTGCCCCGATACGGATCGTCATGTTTTTAAGTCTCTCTCGTTGTCGTGATCAATCGCCCAGCCGCTGCATGGCAAGTGCGTTCTCATAAGCTTTGCGTGCCTCTTTGACCTGAGGTCGAATGGAGACCTCAGGCACGGCGACATCCCACCAATGCCCGCCCGCATCGGTCGAGGCCAGCGGATCGGTGTCGATGACGATGACTGTGCTGCGCTCCGCCTTGCGAGCCTCCTTCAGCGCACTCTCCAATTCGCCGATGCCCTGCACCTTGATCGCCTTCGCGCCGAGGCTTGCAGCATGTGCCGCGAAGTCGATGTCAGGCAGCGTCACGTGACGGGTGTGCTGCAGGAGATTGTTGAAACTCTCGCCGCCGGTCGCACGCTGCAGGCGGTTGATGCAGCCATATCCTCTGTTGTCGAGAAGAACGACCGTGAGCTTGAGGCCGAGCATCACCGATGTAGCAAGCTCGGAATTCATCATCAGATAAGAACCGTCGCCGACCATGACGGTGACGTCGCGGCTGGGATCCGCCATCTTCACGCCGAGGCCGCCGGCAATCTCGTAGCCCATGCAGGAATAGCCGTATTCCATATGATAGCCGCCAGCCTGTGCCGCCTGCCAGTGCTTGTGCAATTCGCCGGGCAGGCCTCCTGCCGCGCAGACGACAACATCACTTGGGACCGTATTGCGCTGGACGGCGCCGATCACCTGTGCATCGGAGGGCAGTTCCGCATTGGTCGGGTCAGTGAAGCGTGCCGCTTCCTTGAACCAGCGTGTTTTCTCGCTCTGTCCCTTTTGGGTCCAGGCCTCAGGCGCCTTCCAGGAAGCGAGAGCCTCGCTCAGCTCTTCAAGGCCCGCTTTCGCGTCTGCCACGAGGCACTTTGCGTTGTGCTTGGACGCGTCGAAAGGCTGGACGTTGAGAGATACGATCCTCCGGTCCGGATTCTTGAACAATGCCCAGGAGCCGGTCGTGAAATCCTGCAGGCGCGTTCCCACCGCGATCACCACGTCCGCGTCTTCGGCAAGCGCGTTCGCCGCTCCCGTTCCGGTCACGCCGATCGCTCCGAGATTGGCAGGCTCGACATGGGCAAGGCTCGACTTACCAGCCTGCGTTTCCCCGACCGGAATGCCGTGTTTCGATGCAAATGAGGCCAGTGTCTTGTCGGCGCCGGAATAGAGCACTCCGCCGCCGGCAACGATGAAGGGCTTCTTTGCGTGACGAATGATGTCGGCAGCCTCCGCAAGTTCCTTGCGATCGGGACGAATACGGCGCGGCGTCCAGATTTTCTCTGCAAAGAACGTCTCGGGATAATCGTAGGCTTCCGCCTGCGTATCCTGACACAGGGCCAGCGTCACAGGCCCGCACTCCGCCGGATCCGTCAGGACCGTCATGGCCCGCTGCAGGGCCGGAATGATCTGTTCGGGCCGTGTGATACGATCGAAGTAGCGGGAGACGGGCCGGAAGCAGTCGTTCGCGGAGACCGTTCCATCTGAAAAGCTCTCGATCTGCTGCAACACCGGATCGGGCCGGCGGTTGGCGAAGACGTCGCCAGGCAGAAGCAGAACCGGAAGGCGGTTCACATGCGCAACGGCGGCGGCCGTCACCATGTTCGTCGCGCCAGGGCCAATGGAGGTGGTGCAGGCCATCATGCGTCGCCGACGGGAGGCCTTGGCGAAGGCGATCGCCGCGTGAGCCATGCCCTGCTCGTTATGGGCACGATAAGTCGGCAGCTGCTCGCGTACCCCGTGCAGGGCCTCGCCCATGCCGGCAACGTTTCCGTGTCCGAAAATGGCCCAGACGCCCGCGAAGAGCGGTAGAATCTCCCCGTCGATGTCGGCCTTCTGTGCCGTCAGGAAACGGACGATGGCTTGCGCCATGGTGAGGCGGATCGTGCTCATACGGGCTCCTGTTCAGATCTGCCTGTTTCGGCAAAGGTTTGAGTGCGAAGCCTCGCAGGCTCCGCGCAATCGTCAATCCCGTCAGGCTGCCTGTGCCCGACGGGCGACACGCTGCCAAGCATCAACCAGCCGCTGGAAGCGTCCGGCCATATCTGCGATGGCAGCCTCGTCCGTGATGTCTCCGGCCAGCCAACGGCGCGCGGCATCGTTGAAGATGGTGCGTCCGACGGCGAAGCCCTTGACCCAGGGCTCTTTGGCGGCAGCGGCGAAAGCCGCCTCCAGCTCGTCCTCGGGTGCTTCCAGGCCGAGCAGCACGATGCCGCGGCAATAAGGGTCGTTTTTTGAGATGGTTGCACCGATCACATGCCAGGCGGCCGAATCCGCTTGCGGTTCAAGTTTCCACCAATCCGGCTTGATTCCGAGATCATAGAGGCGTTGCACGACCGAGGCGACGGTGTCGGTGCGCAGAGGACCGTTCTTGCCGGCGATGATTTCCACCAGCAGTTCCCGGCCGATGCGGCGCGCGGCGTCGTGGAGGCGCAGGAGTTCGCGTTCCTGCTCCGCCTTCAGCTCCGGCGGATCGTCGGGATGGTAGAAGCATAGACACTTGATGGTGTGGCCGACGGGCCATTCGACGAGCTGGGCGCCGAGGCTGCCTCCATTCTCGAAGTCGAGAGGACGTGAGCCAGGGCGCTCTACCGGGCGACCGACCCAGAAGGGATGATCGGCCGCGCGAAACAGCGCCTCCCGGCCATAAGTCCCATCAAGCAGCATGCCGAAGCCGGGGCGGCCGCCGGCGACCTGCGCGGCAGCCTGGACGGCCAACACCTTGAAATCCGGAATCTTCTCGACCGGGGCGCCTACTTCTTTCGCCATTGTTTCAAGTTGCATGCGATGGTCGATGGCGAGCGCCATGAGAGTCTCGGGGCCGGGTCGCCGGGTCGTCGCCCAATGGATGTGATTGAGCCCCTCATCGAACCGCAGGGCTCTGTGACGGCTCCCGGTCTTGAGGAAGTGCTGCAGCTCCGGGAAGCTCGGGATTTCCGGTGAGCACAGAAGCCGCGAGACCGCGAAGGCGCCGCTCGCATTGGCGTAGGCACAGCAGGTCTCGATCGCCTCGTCTCGCAGCCAGCCGCGCAGGAAGCCGGACAGGAAAGCATCGCCGGCGCCGAGCACGTTGTACACCTCGACCGGAAAGCCAGGACCTTTCACGCCGGCATCCAGGGAGTTCGGAATTTCACCGGGAAACACGACGCAGCCCATGGGGCCGCGCTTGCAGACGATGGTGGCAGTCGACCGGGCGCGGATATTGCGAATCGCCTGAAGCGTATCCTCCGATCCGCCGGCGATATGCAGCTCTTCCTCCGTGCCGACAATCAGATCGCAATCGGATAGAATGGGTCCGAGATGCTCCGTCACTGCATCGGATCGCACATAGCGCGCCTCGCCGGCGCCATGGCCGAGCAATCCCCAGAGATTCGGCCGGTAGTCGACATCGAACACCACCTTGCGGCCGTTCGCCTTCGCAGCCTGGATCGCCTTTTTCTGCGCTGCGGCCGTGTTCGCGCGGGAGAAGTGCGTGCCAGTCACCACGATGGCTGCCGCCGAGGCGACGAAGTCCGGATCGATGTCATCCTCGGTAAGCGCCATGTCGGCGCAGTTGTCCCGATAGAAAATCAGCGGGAAGGAATCTTCGTCCCGCACGCCGAGAAGTACGAGCGCAGTAAGACGGTCCCTGTCCGTGGCGATCCCTTGCGTCGCCACACCTTCGCGCTCCATCTGCTCCCGGATGAAACGGCCCATCGCCTCGTCGCCGACGCGGGTGATCAGGCCTGATTTCAGCCCGAGCCGTGCTGTTCCGATGGCAATGTTGGCCGGACATCCGCCCACTGCCTTGGAAAAGGAGGCCATGTCCTCGAGCCGGCCGCCAACCTGCTGGCCGTAAAGATCGACGGACGAGCGGCCGATGGTGATGACATCCAGAATCGGCTTCATGATAATCCTCCCGTGCCGGCCAAACGGGCCGGGCGAAGGCCTCTCGGGACCCTTGCGGCAATGGAATGTTTATTCTATTAGCAGCTTGGTCTGGAACATCAATTCTAAACTTGCTGATAAGCTGGCAAAACATCTCGGGGACATCATGATCAGGATCGCCGTTTTGGGCGCGGGCCGCATCGGCCGCATTCACGGCCGCAACGCCGCCAACAATCCGGACGCCCGTCTTGTGGCAGTGGCGGATCCACACGCGCCGTCGGCGCAAGAACTTGCTGCCGCCACGGGCGCGGAAGTCGCCTCCCTCGATTCGATTGTCGAGCGCTCGGATGTGGATGCGATTTTGATCTGCACGCCGACCACGACACATGCCGATTTGATCGAGCGCGGCGCCCGCGCCGGCAAGGCCGTATTCTGCGAGAAGCCGGTCGATCTTTCGAGCCCCCGCATCGAAACCTGCCTCGCCACCGTCGAGAAGGCCGGCACACCACTGATGATCGGTTTCAACCGCCGGTTCGATCCGAATTTCGCCAGCCTGCGCCGTCGCCTCGCCGACGGCGAGATCGGCGACGTGGAACTTGTGACGATCCTGTCCCGCGATCCGGGCCCACCGCCCGTCAGCTACATCGCGACATCGGGCGGCCTGTTCCGGGACATGATGATCCACGATCTCGACATGGCCCGCTTCCTGCTGCTCGGTGATGAGCCGGTCGAGGTCCATGCCGTGGGTTCATCTCTGGTCGATCCGGCGATCGGGAAGGCCGGCGATGTGGACACGGCCGCAGTGCTCCTGAAGACCGCCACAGGCCGAATTGTCCAGATTTCCAACTCCCGGCGCGCCACCTATGGCTATGACCAGCGCATCGAGGTGCACGGTTCGAAGGGCATGCTCCGCGCGGGCAACATTCACCGCACCACGGTCGAAGTCGCGAATGCCGCCGGGATCACCGCCGATCCGGTGCAGGATTTCTTCCTGGAACGCTATGCGGATGCGTATCGGGCGGAACTCGACACCTTCCTCGCGGCAATCAAGAAGGGCACCGCCTGCGATCCAACCGGGCACGATGGCCTGAAGGCTCAGCGTCTCGCGGATGCGGCGACCGAGTCGGCCCAGACGGGCAAACCCGTACGGCTCTGACGCGCTGAATCTTTGAAAACTTTGGAGAAACCGGCCAGGCGAGCCTGGCCGGTTTGCTTTCCGGCCTACGACTCCGCTCGTTTTTCCGCGACGCCCACGACAAGCGCCATGGCCAGCGCGAAGGAGGCAGAAAGGGAGCGGAAGGCCCCGAAATCTGCTTCTGCGATCTCGATCCACACATCGGCGCTGCTGACGAGGGGCGAAAAGGCCGAATCGGTGATCGCCACCACCGGGATGCCGCGCCGTGCCGCCGTCGCCGCAAGGTCGACCGTGACAGGTGCATAGGGCGTGAAACTGATCGCCAGAACCGCGTCGCTGGGGCTTGCAGTGGCCAGCTGTTCAGGTCCCAGCTGCGCGATGTGGTCGATCAGGATGGACCGGACCGCTAACTTCCCGAACGCATAGGCACAGTAGACGGAGATCGGAAAAACCCGGCGTGCACCGAGCAGGTAGATCGTGTCGGCTTTGGCCAGGGTCGCGATGGCTCGGGAGAATTCCGCTGGGCTCACAGAGTCGCGCATCCGATCGAGCGAAATTGCGGCCGCTTCCGTGAAGCCGTCAAGAAGAGCGGTGGCCTGGACATGGCGCCCTTCCGACGAACGCAGGCTCTGAAGTCGCTCCCGATAATCGGGGAAACGCTCTCTCAGACGATCACGGAAGATTTGCTGGAGATGGGAGAATCCATCGTAGCCAAGTCCCTTCGCAAAGCGGATTAGCGTCGAGGGTTGCACGCCGGCATGTTCGGCGATCCCGGCCACGGTCCCGAACGCCATTTCCTCCGGATGCTCCAGGGCGAAGGCCGCCAGCTGCTTGAGACGCTTGGGAAGGCTTTCGCGCCGCTGCAGCAGGACGAGCTTGAGGCTCTCGAAGTCTTCCGGGGCGGCGTCCTGCGCTGCCTGCGATGGGGCCTCCATGGCTTCCTTCGATCCTTCTGCTCTGGTCTCCGATACCGAAAGGAGAAGACTCCTCGGAATCGATCCCTTTCCTGAATGAGAACACCGTGCGGCTGCAAGTCCGGATCCACTTTCGTGCAGGGCGCCCTAGTTGTCCAAGATGGAGAAGACCTTGACACCGAACAACTAAAAATGGAATAAAAATTCCACAAGAAACGACAAAAGGTTTGATCGTTCCGTTTCGAACGGTCCGACTGGCAGAGGAAGCGCCGCGCTTGCAGCCGATTCGGCCCGTCGAATCGCCTGCTGAACCTTCTGCGGAACTCTATTGCGCGGCGCTGACGCCGTATCGACATCGCCAGACCGGCTTGAGGGTCGCGATGTGCAATGAGACCTTTTGGGAGGAAGCCTATGAAGTCATTCATCACCGGTCTTGCTGCAGCAGCAGCCTTGACCTTTGCCGCCGCAGCCCCGGTTGCGGCGCAGCAGAACAGCCGCATTATCGTGGTCAGCCATGGCCAAGCCAACGATCCGTTCTGGTCGGTGGTGAAGAATGGCGTGACCGCCGCAGGCCAGGACATGAAGGTGCAGGTCGATTATCGCGCGCCTGAGACCTTCGACATGGTCGCCATGGCGCAGCTCATCGACGCCGCGGTCAACCAGAAGCCGGCGGGCCTCATCGTGTCGATTCCGGACGCCTCCGCGCTCGGACCGTCGATCCAAAAGGCCGTTGCCGCAGGCATTCCGGTCATCTCCATGAACTCGGGCTCCGACGTGTCCAAGAAGCTCGGCGCTCTCCTGCATGTGGGCCAGGACGAACTCGATGCCGGCAAGGCGGCGGGCGCGAAGCTGAAGGAAATGGGAGGCAAGGTCGGCCTGTGCGTCAACCACGAGGTCGGTAACGTGTCGCTCGATCTGCGTTGCAAGGGCTTTGCGGAAGGGTTCGGCGGCAAGGTAACGGTTCTGCCTGTGTCGAACGATCCGTCCGACATTCGAGCAAAGGTAAAGGCGGCGCTGGCGGCCGACAGTTCCATCGACACGATCATGGCGCTCGGCGCTCCGCTCTCCGGTGAGCCCACGGTTGCGGCAGTGAAGGAGGCCGGCAAGACCGGATCCGTGAAAGTCGCGTCCTTCGATCTTTCCGCCAACTTCCTGAAAGCTGTGTCGGCGGGCGAAGCAGCCTTCGCCATCGATCAGCAGCAATATCTGCAAGGTTACCTGCCGGTAGTCTTCCTGGCACTTGATGCGAAGTACGGCCTGATCCCCGGCGGCAATGTGCCGTCCGGCCCGAACCTGATCACGAAGGATAAAGCCGGCCAGGTGGTCGATCTGTCGGCCAAGGGCATCCGCTGAGCCATCCTATGAGGCTCGCGGTCGCGTGACCGCGAGCCTCACTTTTACCGGTTGTTTTCAAGGGAGGTCTTCATGACGGATGTCAGCCATTCGACTGCGCCCGTGGCGCCAGTCCCTCCCGGTCCCACTGCTACGCCTACTCGGGACGAGCGTCTGAAAGACGTCTCGCTCCTCACCAAGATCATGCGTCGGCCTGAGCTCGGTGCGCTCGCCGGTCTCGTGCTGGTCACGATCTTCTTTCTCTGGACCGCCGATTCCTCGATGTTCACGCTGGCGGGCATCATGAACATCCTCACGCCGGCATCCCAGCTCGGCATTCTGGCGATTGCTGCAGCGCTCTTGATGATCGGTGGCGAGTTCGACCTGTCCATCGGATCGATGGTCGCTTTCGCCGGCTTGGTCTTCGGTTCCTTCCTGACGCTGACCGGCTGGCCTCTCCTGCTTGCCATCGCCGCGACCTTCGTGGTCGCCGCTCTGCTCGGCTGCCTCAATGGACAACTCGTCATTCGGACGCGGTTGCCTTCGTTCATCGTCACGCTGGCATTCTTGTTCATCCTGCGTGGCCTCTCTCTCGTCGGATTGAAATGGGCTACCGGCGGATCGACCCAGATGCGCGGCATCGGTGACAGTGCGGGCGAAGGAATCATCCGTGGGATCTTTTCCGGGAATGCCCTTGAGGGCCCTTTCCGATGGCTCGCCGCCCATGATGTCATCGGCAAGTTTCCCAACGGGACGCCGACCGTCACGGGGGTTCCGGTCTCCATCATATGGTTCGTGCTCTTCGCCATCCTGGCCACTTGGATCTTGCTGCGCACGCGTGCAGGCAATTGGATCTTCGCGTCTGGCGGCGATCCGAATGCGGCACGCAATTCCGGTGTTCCGGTCGACCGGGTGAAAACCGGGCTCTTCATGCTGACGGCCTGTGCAGCCGCACTTGTGGCGATTCTGACCGTTCTTGACGCCGGCTCGACGGATTCCCGCCGCGGCTTCCAAAAGGAATTCGAGGCGATCATCGCCGCAGTGATCGGAGGCTGTCTGCTCACGGGAGGCTATGGCTCGGCCATCGGTGCGTTCTTCGGCGCCATCATCTTCGGCATGGTGTCGATCGGTCTGACGTATACCCGCTTCGATTCGGACTGGTTCCAGGTCTTCCTGGGCGCCATGCTGCTGCTCGCCGTGCTGTTCAATAACTTCATCCGCCGCAAAGTGACGGGAGAGCGCTGATATGACCTCTACGGCTCCCCTCATCGACATCCGCAACGTGGTCAAGCATTTCGGCTCCGTGATCGCCCTCTCGGGCGTTTCGCTCACCGTTGGTCGTGGGGAGGTGATGTGCCTTCTCGGCGACAACGGCGCCGGCAAATCCACCCTCATCAAGACCCTCGCCGGCGTGCATCGTCCGACGAGCGGCGAGTTCCTGGTCGATGGTCAACACGTTGCGTTTACGAGCCCGCGCGATGCGCTCGATGCAGGCATCGCAACCGTCTATCAGGATCTCGCCATGATCCCCCTCATGTCAGTTACGCGAAACTTCTTCATGGGACGCGAGCCGAGGAAAGGCGTCTGGCCGCTCCGTTTCATCGATTTCGACCATTGCAACGAGGTGACGCGGGAGGAAATGCATCGGATCGGCATCGATGTCCGCGACCCAAACCAGGCGGTGGGAACGCTCTCCGGCGGCGAGCGCCAGTGCGTCGCGATCGCGCGCGCGGTGTATTTCGGCGCGAAAGTGCTGATCCTCGACGAGCCGACTTCGGCGCTCGGTGTCGCGCAGACCTCCATGGTTCTGAAATACATTCATCAGGTGCGTCAGAAAGGTCTTGGCGTCATCTTCATTACTCACAACGTGCGCCATGCTTATGCCGTGGGTGATCGCTTCACCGTGCTCAATCGCGGCCGCACGCTCGGGACCTTCACGAAGTCCGAGATTCAGATCGACGAATTGCAGAACCTGATGGCCGGTGGCAAGGAACTGCAATCCCTCTCGGTCGAACTCGGCGGCATGGTATGATATGAAACCACTTGGAATCGGACTGATCGGCACAGGCTATATGGGCAAGTGTCACGCACTGGCCTGGAATGCGGTGGCGCCGGTTTTCGGCGATGTGTCGCGGCCGCGTCTTGCCGCCCTTGCGGAAGCATCGGCGGATCTGGCTCTGCAAAAAGCGCAGGAACTCGGGTTCGAAAAGGCCACCGGCGACTGGCGAGCGCTTGTGACCGATCCTGATGTCGATGTGGTGTCGATCACCACGCCGAATGCTTTTCATCCGGACATGGCCATTGCTGCGCTGGAGGCTGGCAAGCACGTGTGGTGCGAAAAGCCGATGGCAACCGCATTGGCCGATGCGGAACGGATGCATGACGTGGCACGCAGCTCAGGAAAAGTGGCAGTGCTCGGCTATAATTATATCCAGAATCCGATGATGCGCCTGATCCAACGGCTGGTCTCCGAGGACCGGATCGGCGAGGTGAACCATGTCCGCATCGAGATGGATGAGGATTTCATGGCCGATCCGGAGGCCTTCTTTTACTGGAAGAGCGAAGCCACCTCGGGGCACGGTGCGCTCGACGATTTCGGTGTCCATGCCCTGAGCCTTATCACAATCCTGTTCGGCGGTGTCCGACGCGTCTGCGGCCACATGGCGAAGCCCTTTGCGGATCGCCCACTGAAGAGCGGCGGACGACGCGCGGTCGAAACTTACGACATTGCGACGATTCTGCTCGAACTGCAGAACGGCGCTTCGGGATTGATTGCGCTCAACCGCTCCGCCTGGGGGCGGAAGGGACGCATCTTCGTCCAGATCTTCGGGTCGAAAGGCACGATCATGTACGATCAGGAGCGGATGAACGAGGTCCAGCTCTACACGACGGAGGCGGCTCCGCATGTGCAGGGATTCAGCGCCATTCTGGCGGCACCGCAGCATCCGCCCTATGACAAGTTCATTCCTGCTCCAGGGCATGGGCTCGGCTTTAACGAACTCAAGATCATCGAATGCCGCGAGCTTATGCGGCGCATAGCCGGAGAGCCTGCCCACATCATCGATTTCGAAACCGGCATTCGTATCGAACGGACCGTGGACGCCATCGCCCGCAGCGCGCATGAGGGACATTGGGTCGACGTCGCCGGTAGCGAGCGTCGCGCGGCCGCCTGATGAGGAGTTGGCCTGTCGTCTGGCAATCCCGCGAGGACAAATCCTAGTCTGCGTGTTCCCGGACGACAGACAGAAAAGCATCTGCATAGCGGTCGAGCTTGGCTTGGCCCACACCGTGGATCTCGCCGAAGTCCCGTGCAGAGCGCGGCTTCTTGGCGGCCATGTCGATGAGACTGCGATCTGAGAAGATCACATAGGCGGGCACGCCTTCTTCCTTGGCGAGGCGCGTACGTAGGGCCTTGAGCTCCATCAGCAGCGGATCGTCGCCTGAGACCGCAGCATGAGCCTCGAAACCGGCACGCCGACGGCGGCGCTCTCGCGGCTTCATCAGGACGTCCGAGCGCAGCTCGATTCCCTCCTGACCCTTGAGAACAGCGACGCCCCTGTCGGTCAGTGTCCAGCGTCCATATTCCGCAAGCTCGAGACTGACGAGCCCTGCCGCATAGATCTGACGCAACAGGGAGCGCCATTCGGTCTTCGAACGATCGGCTCCCACGCCGAAGGTCTTGAGTTGCGCATGGCCGAAGCGACGGACCGCATCGGTTTCCTCGCCGACAAGGATACTGATCAGATGCTCGGTGCCGAACCGTTCGCCGGTGCGCACGATTGCCGAGAGCAGCTTTTGCGCCTCGACGGTTCCGTCGAAGGACATCACGCCATCGATGCACAGATCGCAGTTGCCGCATGGCTCCGTACTTTCGCCGAAATAGGCCAGCAGTGTCTGGCGCCGGCAGCGTGGCGCCTCGCAGAGGGCGACGAGCGCATTGAGACGCTGCCGCTCGATGCGCTTCTGCTCATCGGAGGATTCGCTGTCCTCGATCTGCGAACGGCGTAGGCGCATGTCGTCGAGGCCGTAGAGAGTAAGCGTGTCCGCTGCGGCACCATCGCGCCCGGCACGACCGATCTCCTGGTAATAGGCCTCGATGGATTTGGGCAATGCCGCATGCGCCACGAACCGCACATCCGGCTTGTCGATTCCCATCCCGAAGGCCACCGTCGCCACCATGACGATGCCATCTTCCTGCAGGAAGATGTCCTGGTTCTTGGCGCGGTCTCCCTGCGCCATGCCTGCATGATAGGGCAGGGCGCGATAGCCGGCCTGGGACAGCGAGTCGGCAAGTCTTTCGGTGGAATCGCGCGATGAGCAATAGACGATGCCGCTCTCGTGGCGATGCTTGTCCAGAAAAGTGAAGAGTTGGCGCTTCGAGTTCTCCTTCGCCTGCATGGCAAGGCGCAGATTCGGCCGGTCGAAGCCGTGGATGAACAGACGCGGCTCCGCCTCGAACAGGCGATCAACGATATCGCCACGCGTCGCCACATCGGCCGTTGCCGTGAGCGCGATCGTCTGGACACCGCCGAGCCGGCGGCGGACCTCACCGAGCATGGCATATTCGGGCCGGAAATCGTGTCCCCATTGCGAGACGCAGTGGGCCTCGTCGATCGCCAGGAGATTGACGCCGGCCCGCGCCAGCCATTCCGTCGCATTGGTATTGGCGAGCCGCTCCGGCGAGGCATAGAGCAGGCGCATGCGTCCATCGCGGATGGCATCGCCGACCCGGCGGTTCTCGTCCGCATCGTTGGCCGAGTTCAGGCTGCCGGCCTCGATGCCGAAATGGCGCAGCGCCGCCACCTGGTCGCGCATGAGGGCGATGAGAGGCGAGACCACTAGGGTCAATCCCTGCCGTGCCAGGGTCGGCAGCTGATAGCAGAGGGACTTCCCGGCCCCCGTCGGCATGACGGCCAGAACGTCCTCGCCCGCCAGCACGGCACGGACGATCTCCTCCTGTCCTTCGCGGAAGGAGGAAAATCCGAAGACGTCGTGGAGAATCTGTCGCGGGTCGGTCACGGGTGCCGTGTGACTGACGGACCGGATTCGGTCAATGCGGCATCGGGAATCCCCAGGAATCGGAGGATGCCCTTGGCAGCCGCGATGCCGGTGGCGAAGGTCGCCTGAAGCAGATAGCCGCCCGTCGGAGCCTCCCAGTCGAGCATCTCGCCGGCCAGGAAATTCCCCGGCAGGCGGCGCAGCATCAAGTTCTCATCGAGTTCCGTGAAAGGCACGCCGCCGGCCGTGGAGATGGCGCGATCGAGGGGCTGTATGCCGGTCAAGGTCAGCGGAGCCGCCTTGATGAGTGCGGCAAGATTTTCAGGATCCGTCGGCGGCGCCGGACTTCCCTCGCGCAGGAGCGTGGCGCCTAAGGGTGACAGGCCCGCCGCTTTGCGCAGGAAGGTGGACAGCGACTGCCCACGCCGTGGGGCCTGGAGCCGCTTGGCGAGGCTCTCATGCGTGAGATCAGGGCGCAGATCGATTCGCAGGGCTGCCTGGCCCTCGCGGAGGATGGCATCGCGCAAGGGGGCTGAGAGGGCGTAGATCGCTCCGCCCTCGATCCCGGTTGCCGTGACGATGGCCTCTCCCCGAACGCGGCGGCCCTCGAATTCCAAGGCGATTCGCTTCAGAGGTTCGCCTTCAAACCGACTGCGAATCGCCTCGGACCACGCGACCTTGAAGCCCATATTGGACGGGCGAAGCGGTGTGAGGGTCACGCCCCGCTCGATCAGAAGCGGAACCCAGCCGCCGTCGGATCCGAGGCGCGGCCAGCTTGCCCCTCCAAGGGTCAGGAGCACGGCATCGGGGGCCTCAATGATCTCACCGTCAGGGCTCCCGAATCGCAGTCGTCCCCCCCCATCCCACCCATCCCAGCGGTGGCGGAAGGCAAAGCGCACACCAAGCGTTTCGAGACGCCCCAGCCAGGCCCTCAGAAGAGGAGAGGCCTTGAAGGCCTTCGGGAAGACCCGGCCGCTGGAGCCCACGAACGTCTCTTGCCCCAGGCCATGAGCCCAGACTCTGAGGTCATCGGGGGTGAAGGCCTCGATCAGGGGGCGCAGACTGGGCTCAGCCGCCCCATAGCGGCTCATGAACTGGGCAAAATCCTCATTGTGGGTCAGGTTCAGGCCACCGCGCCCGGCCATGAGGAGCTTGCGGCCGGGCGAGGGCATGCGATCGTAGACGGTGACCGATATTCCAGCCCGCCCAAGAGTCTCGGCGGCGATCAGGCCGGCTGGGCCACCCCCAATCACGGCGACGCGAAAGGGGGAGTGCGGGGGCATGCGGTGAGCTGACGCGGGAGGCATTCTGGACCCTCGACCGATGACGTGGCATGCAACGGCTCGGTCCGGTCGCGTTCCACATGACCGGCCTGGACGGTTTTTTCAAGGGGAGCGGCATTCAACGCCGCCAAGGGGCGATTCTCATGCGGGCCTTTTTCCTTTGCGTTCTGACGGCGCTGACGCTGGCCGGCTGCGCTACCGATCTGCCGCGGACGAGCGAAGTGCTCTCGAGCTCTACCAGGGATGCTGCGGCGGCCGCATCCCTGATCTCTGCCTATCGGGTCTCCAAGGGCCTGAGCCCGGTAGCAGTGGACCCGCGTCTGAACGAGGCAGCGGAATACCAAGCTCGGGCCGTCGCCGCGGCCGGGGCCTTGAGCCATGGCAATTTCGGCAGCCGCATGGATCAGTTCGGCATTCGCGGTTACTCAGCTGAAAATCTTTCCGCCGGCAGCTCCTCGGTCGAAGGGGCGATCAAGCGTTGGCAGGCTTCCGCAGGGCACAACGTGAATTTGCTGATGCCGCAAGCGCGTTACATCGGGCTGGCCCGCGCCGATTCGAACAGCCGCTACGGGCGCTATTGGGCTCTCGTTCTCGGCCAGTAGGGCCGGGCACAATGAGGGGCGTTGCGCGTTAAGGTCTCGGTCCTTACCCTGCGCCCTTCATGACATATCCGCAAATTCTCGCCTTCGCCATTGTCGCCGGGATGATGGCCCTCTTCGTCTGGGGGCGCTTCCGCTACGACGTGGTCGCTGCCGCATCCCTCCTGATCTCGGTGCTCGTGGGTATCGTCCCGGCCGACAAGGCCTTCACGGGCTTCAGCGACGACATCGTGATCATCGTGGCGAGCGCGCTTCTGGTGAGTGCCGCCGTCGCGAAGTCCGGGGTGCTCGAGGCGGGATTGAACCGCATCGCGCCTTACCTTCGCACCACGCAGATCCAGGTCGTGGTGCTCGTCGGCGTCGTGACGCTTCTGTCGGCCTTCGTGAAGAATATCGGCGCCCTCGCCATGATGATTCCCGTAGCGTTCCAGATCGCGCGGCGCACCAATACGCCCCCCTCCAGTTTCCTGATGCCCATGGCGTTCGGGTCTCTGCTTGGTGGCATCGTCACGCTCGTGGGCACGTCGCCGAACATCATCGTTTCCCGCGTCAGGGGAGAGCTGCTCGGCGAGCCGTTCCATATGTTCGATTTCACGCCGGTCGGCGCGGGAATTGCGATCGCCGGAGTGATCTTCCTTGCCTTCGGATACCGTCTGCTCCCCAAGGGGCGCAAAGGGGCTGTCTCCCTCGACGCCGCCCTCAACATCACCGATTACATGACGGAGGCGAGGGTCCCGCCGGAGTCGGATATCGCCGGGCAGACGGTGGCCGATCTGAGACGGATGGCCAATGGTGCGGTGAAGGTCTCAGCCATCATCCGCAACGAGACCCGTGTTTCGAGCCCGTTGCCCGATGCTGCGATCCGCGAGCATGACGTGCTGATTCTGGAAGGAGAGCCGGACGCTCTGGAAAGTGTCGTCGCCCGTGCCGGATTGAAGCTCAGTCATGAGCATCGGCGGCCGGAAACCGACGAGGCCACCGACGAGATCGGCGTCATCGAGGCAGTCATCGGGCCGAACTCGATTCTGACCGGCACGTCCGCGGAGCAGATCGCACTTTACGAGAGGTTTCAGGTCAATCTGCTTGCGGTGAGCCGAAGCGGGATGCGCTTCAAGGAGCGGTTGCGCTCCATCGCGCTGCAGCCAGGGGACGTCGTCGTTCTGCAGGGCAACCTGAAGCGGTTGCCGGAGACGCTGAAGGAACTCGGCTGCCTGCCGCTCGCGGCGCGGGAGATCCGGCTTGGAAATGCTCGCCGCAGCCTGTTGCCGATCGCCATCCTGGCAGGAGCCATGGTGCTCGTGGCCTTCAATCTGCTTCCCGTCGCGATCGCGTTCTTCGGTGCCGCTGTTCTCTTGGTCCTCTTCGGTTCCATCACTCTGCGGGAAGCTTACGAGAACATCGAGTGGCCGATCATCGTCATGCTTGGGGCCCTGATACCGGTCAGCGAGGCAATCCGGACGACGGGTGGGACGGACCTCATCGCCACGTGGCTCTCTTCCATCGCCCACATGCTTCCGCCCACGGGAGCGCTTGTACTCATCATGGTCACCGCCATGGCGGTGACGCCATTCCTCAACAATGCCGCGACCGTGCTCGTCATGGCACCGATTGCGGCGAGCTTTGCGACCCAACTCGGATTCCGGCCCGATGCCTTTCTGATGGCTGTCGCCATCGGTGCTGCATGCGATTTCCTGACGCCGATCGGGCATCAGTGCAACACGCTGGTCATGGGACCCGGCGGTTATCGATTCGGCGATTACTGGCGCCTCGGCCTGCCGCTGTCGATCATCGTCGTCGCGGTTGGCGTTCCGCTCATCATGGTGTTCTGGCCGCTTCGGTAAGGAACGGACCGTAGGGCCGTCCGTTAGCGTCGCAGACAAGCCATGGAGTATGTGTCATGACCAGAGGACCCGGTCCTTACGATCCGCAGCCGCAGCCACCGACTCCTCCGCCCAATCCGGTTCTTCCGGGTCATACCCCGACCGAAATCCCCGCCGGAGAGCCGACGGAGGTTCCGGCAACCGATCCGGATCTTCCCCCATCGGAGCCTGGTGTTCCCGATCCGGGAAATCCGCCCAATCCCGGCCCAGTGGCCTGAATGACGCGAAAGCCCGGAGCTCGCTCCGGGCTTTCGCCATCGTGTGCCGAATTCAGGGAAAGGCTGCCGTCAGAAGCAGCGTGAGGCCCGTCACCGACGAAACAAGCGCGACGATCAGCGACCAGCAATGGAGACGATCCCGCTCCTCCTGATTGAGCAGGGAACGTAGTCTCGCGTCAGAGCGACCGAGGATGAAGCTATGATGCCGAGCAGGGGCCGAGTGGAGGCTCGACGACCCCAGGACGGGACGCTGCCCGACGGCGACGCCGGAGGTCGAGAACGATCGGTCGGGAGTAGAATCCGAATGCATGACAGCCGCGGCGTCCAGGGAACAGGTCATTTGCCACCCTCGCCCCTGAGGAGTGAACGTCGGGTAAAGCCGGCGCCGAACCCACAATCGTCGTAAATCAATGGTTGCCGTGTCCACCTCATCGGACCTGTCGAAACCTCAAAAATGACGGTGATCTGATAGCTGGTTGGCTTACCCATCGGCATCTATGGTCTTCTCGAAGCCTATAACGTTATGATAGGACATGTCCTCAATTTTTTGGGGGCTTTCAATGTCGAGACCATTCATTTTATTGGTGGGGCTGGCCGTTTTGCTGTCCGCCTGTAATCAGACGGGCGGTGCGCGCCTTGCCAGCACGGCGGCTGGTCTCGACCCGACCGGGATAGCAGGCACGGCAGTCGGCCTTGCGCAGAGCGTTGCGCCGGCCGAAGAAGCTTCGTCGGATGGAGTGAAGCTCAGCAGAATGGCGGCAAGGCTCCGGGACGTGGCTGACGGGCGGACCGATCGTCCCAACCTGATGAGCGCCGTCGACGGCCAGATGAGCCAAGTCATGATGATGCAGAACATGGCTCTGGCGAATAGCATCGCCCAGGCTGCCATTGGTGGCGCCATGTCAGGCGGCGTGGGTCTCCTCGCCTCTGCGCCGGGAATCGCCATGCAGGCGGCAACGACCGGTATGGCGAATGCACAGATATCTGCGGCGCGGAGCCAAGTGCAGTCAGCCATGGTCCAGGCCGAGGCAGAGCGGGCGGCTGCCCGGATTGTTCCTGAGGCGGATCGCCCGACAGAGGCCAGGGCAATCCTGTCCGTCATCGATGGAGCGAATGGGCGGAGTACCACATGGCGTAATCCCGAGACCGGCGCTTCGGGAAAAGTGACGGTCCAGGTCTTCCCGAAGAGCGACATGTCGATGGGTCTCGTATGCCGCCTCGTTCATCAGGAATGGAAGGGAAGCGAGGGAACGCGTAAAGGGTCCATGGTGGCCTGCAAGCAGGACGGCGAGTGGTACGATCTCTCCTGACGGCACAGGAAACGGGTCGAACGGCAGATGCCGACATGCCATGACAAGGTCTCGTTTACGGACCTCGCAATGACAGAATCCTCGATTCGAAAAACCATGACCGCCTCCGACTGGGCGCTGTTGATCGTCCTCTCCGTCGTCTGGGGCGGCTCATTCCTGTTTATCGGCGTGGTCGTGAAGGAGTTGCCGCCCTTCACCATCGTGGCCTGTCGTGTCCTCCTGGCAGCCCTTGCCTTGCAAAGTGTGCTACGGCTCATGGGAATATCGCTGCCGCGAGAGAGGCGGGTTTGGGCTGCCTTTCTGGGCATGGGCGTCCTGAACAATGCCATTCCTTTCACGCTGATCGTCTGGGGTCAGGGCCATATCGCCAGCGGCCTGGCGTCCATCCTGAACGCGACGACGCCACTCTTCACGGTCGTCGTCGCTCACTATCTGACTGCCGACGAGAAACTGACCGGGGCGCGGTTGGCCGGCGTCGTGACCGGCTTCGTGGGTGTTGCGATCATGATCGGAGCGGCTGCCTTCTCGGCTCGCGATGCAAGCATCCTGGCGCAGGTCGCAATTCTGGGAGCAGCCCTGTCCTATGGCTTTGCCGGCGTCTTCGGACGACGCTTCAAGAGCATGGGCGTCCCGCCTCTGGTCACTGCCGCGGGCCAAGTAACGGCCTCGAGCATTCTCCTGGTTCCCCTGGCTTTGGCTGTCGACCGGCCGTGGACCCTGCCGCTTCCCGGCACCGCCGCCCTCCTTTCCCTGGCGGGGCTCGCCATCATCTCTACGGCATTCGCATATATTTTGTTCTTCCGCCTGCTCGCGCGGGCTGGGGCTACGAATGTGGGCCTCGTCACCTTCCTGATCCCCATCAGCGCAATTCTGTTCGGTGTCTTGCTCCTTGGAGAAAGGCTCGAAACCCGGCAAATCGCCGGCATGAGCCTCATCGGTGCGGGTCTGATCCTGATCGACGGTCGGCTGATTTCGGGTCTTCGCCGGCGGCTGTCTCCACCAGAACCTGCCTTGAGAAAACAGGCCGATTGTTGAACCTGCATGGCAGCCATCCCATCTGCCTCATTAGGGACTTCAAAGGGGCTATGCTAAGGTTACGCCATTCTGAAAGCGCGACCGTGTTCGGTCGGCGTCCATGGTTCGCCAGAGAAGGATGGCTCTTGGCCGAGGCTGTTCGGTCGTTTGAGCTCAATCGATGATGCGTCTTGTCTTAAGTCTATCAGAGGATCCCGCCGTCACCGCCGTGGAGCGGGCCGTCATGGAGTTTCGCAGCGCTCGTCCCGTCGTGATTGATGGGACAAACGGCAGCGCTCTGGCTCTCGGCATTGAAGACCTCGATGATGCTATGGCCGAGCAGATCGAGGCGATCGCCGGTGGTCATGCTCACCTCGTTCTGCCGCCAGCCCGTCTGCGCCGCCTCGGACTGGTCCGCGACGCAGCCGGAAGCGTGGCGCTTCCCACCGTCGACAAGCAGCGTATCGAAGCCCTCGCGCTCAAGATGGATGGGCGCATCGATGCGCCTGTTCGGCCTGCTACATCCATCGATGAAGAGGCGCTTGAGCTCGCGCGCCTGTCCTTGGTCTTGCCGGCAGTAATCGTCGTGCCACTGACGGCCGGAATCGAAGTCGATCCTTCGCTGGTCCGCGTCTCCGGCGCGGCGATCCGGAATCATCGCCAGGCGAAGACGCTCGATCTCAGGATCGTCAGCCGAGCACCCGTGCCTTTGGAGGGCGCTCCGAGCAGTGAGTTCGTGGTGTTTCGCGGCGGTGAGGGCATGCGCGACCAGGTCGCCATCATCGTCGGCTCACCTGATTTTTCGAAACCCGTAACGGTCCGCCTGCATTCGGCTTGCCTGACAGGCGACCTGTTCGGCAGCCTGAAATGCGATTGCGGCGATCAGTTGCGTGAGACGGTCCGCTTCATGGCGCAGAACCAAGGTGGCATTCTTCTCTACTTGGACCAGGAGGGCCGAGGGAACGGAATCGCCAACAAGATCCGTGCCTACAAGCTGCAATCGCAGGGCTATGACACCTATGACGCCGACGAGGTGCTCGGGTTCGATGCCGATCAGCGCCGGTTCGAATTCGCCGCCGTCATGCTCCAGAAGCTGGGTGTCTCGTCGGTCAGGCTCCTGACCAACAACCCGGAGAAGATCGAGACTTTGAAGAAAGCGGGTCTCGACGTGGTGTCCGATCACCGCGTCCTCGGGCGTCCCACGGCGGAGAATGTGAGCTACCTGGCCTCGAAGCGGGATCGGGCCGGGCATTACATCGATATCGAAGGTCTGCTGGCCGCATCCGCCAAGGATTGAGCACGCCGGCTATCCTGAAAACCTGCACCTTTAGTTCATATTGTCGCAAAGGCGCATCGCCCTAACTTTGTTACGGGCGGGACGACCGCTGTGGCCTGACCGCCTCAACCAAATGCCGGCATCAGCTGGCAGGTTCAGGGGAAATGGTCATGTGGAGCCAGGTCTACAATCCGTTCGGGAGCGCCGTTCTCTCGACCATCGTTGCCGCCTTACCGGTCGTATGCCTGCTGGGGCTCATCGCTTTCGCGAGAATGCAGGCGCATTTTGCGGCCATCATCGCTCTTATCCTTACGCTGCTCATCGCCATTGCCGGCTTCGGCATGCCGAGCGGCATGGCTCTTGAAGCCGCTGGGCTTGGAGCCTTGACCGGGCTCTTCCCCATCGGATGGATCATTCTCAACGTCATCTTTCTCTACCGGCTGACGGTCGAGAACGGTTCGTTCAAGACCCTGCAGGACTCGATTGCCGGTATCACGGCGGACCGCCGTCTGCAGCTTCTCCTGGTCGCCTTTTCGTTCGGCGCCTTCTTCGAGGGGGCGGCGGGGTTCGGTACGCCGGTCGCGGTCACCGGTGCCATCCTCATCGGGCTCGGGTTCTCCCCCCTCGCGGCATCGGGCCTGTCGCTGATCGCCAACACCGCTCCGGTGGCCTATGGCGCCCTCGGAACGCCGATCGTGACCCTCGGAGCCGTCACGGGGCTTGATCCCTTCGCCCTTGGCGCTATGGCCGGACGGCAGCTGCCTTTCTTCTCCCTTATCGTGCCGTTCTGGCTGATCTGGACCTTCGCCGGTTTCCGCGGAATGCTGCAGATCTGGCCGGCTGTGCTGGTCTGCGGCGTCGCCTTCGCGGTTCCACAATTCCTGGTGTCGAATTACCACGGTCCCTGGCTGGTGGACGTGGTCGCGTCCCTCGTGTCGATGGCCTGCTTGTTCGGTTTCCTCAAGATTTGGCAACCTGTCGAGATCTGGGCGAGTCCCGCCCTGCGCAGCGGCGAAACGGAGGCGACGCTGGCAAGCCGCCCGGCCTCGCTCGGCGCTGCCGCGACGGCGGAGCTCTCCGGAACCCCGCGCCACAGCTCCAGCGACGTGTTCAAGGCGTGGCTTCCATGGATCATCCTCTGCGTTGTCGTCTTCATCTGGGGAACGCAGACCTTCAAGGACGTCGTCAACCCGCTCTATTTCCCGAAATGGACGTTCGAGGGCCTACACAACATGGTGCAGAAGGTCCCCCCGGTCGTGCCGAAGGCGACGCCGGAGGCTGCGATCTTCGGGTTCAACATCCTCACCATGACGGGCACCGGCATCCTGCTGGCGGCGATCATATCCGGGTTTGTGATGAAATATTCGCCTCTGCGGCTGATCCAGGCCTATGGCGAGACGCTTTGGGTGGTTCGCTACTCTCTCATCACCATCGCAGCCATGCTCGCTCTGGGAACGCTGACCCGTTATGCCGGCGTTGATGCGACGCTGGGCCTCGCCTTCGCCCAAACGGGCTGGCTGTATCCGTTCTTTGCGGCGCTTCTCGGCTGGTTGGGCGTGGCTCTGACAGGCTCCGATACGGCCTCGAACGTTCTCTTCGGCAATCTGCAGAAGATCACGGCGGGTCAGCTCGGCCTGTCGGAGATCCTCATGGCCGCATCCAACTCGAGCGGCGGCGTCATGGGCAAGATGATCGACGCACAATCCATCGTGGTGGCGTCAACCGCAACCAACTGGTTCGGCCACGAGGGCACCATCCTGCGCTTCGTGTTCTGGCACTCGATCGCACTCGCGTCGCTCGTGGGTGTCCTCGTGATGCTGCAGGCCTATGTCCATCCGTTTACGGCCATGGTGGTTCACTGACGGTTGGCGCCTGCCCGACATGACATCGCCGCCGGTATAAACCGGCGGCGATTGTCTTTTTAACCACAGGTTGGATCAGCGCGCCGGCATGCCCGCTTCGACGACTTTCGCCCAAAGAGACACGCCATAAGGCGCCGCTTCGTCGTCGAAATTATAAGCTGGATGGTGAAGTCCGGCCGTGTCTCCATTGCCGACGAAGATATAGGCGCCGGGTCGCTCGTTCAGCATGAACGAGAAATCCTCCGACCCCATCATGGGCTGAACACCTGTATCGACAGCGTTCTCGCCGGCAATCTGCTTGGCGACATCGACGATGAAGGAGGTCTTTTCCGTATCGTTGACGGTCACTGGATATCCGCGCCAGTAGGTGATGCTAGCCTTGGCGCCGAAGGCTGCGCAGACGCCGTCGACAATGCCCCGGATCCGGTCTTCCGCCAGATCCTGGACGGCTGGAGACAAGGTACGCACCGTACCGAGCAGCTCCGCCGTCTGCGGAATGACGTTGAAGGTTTCGCCCGACTTGATCGAGCAGACCGACACCACCACTGATTCCAGCGGATCGACATTGCGCGACGCAACGGATTGCAGAGCTGTGATTACATGGCTTGCCACGAGGATCGTATCGATTCCGTCGTGCGGACGCGCGGCATGAGCGCCCTTGCCTTCGATGGTAATGCTGAAGCGATCGGCCGCAGCCATGATTGGCCCCGGCTTGATAGCGAAATGGCCGACCGGGAGGCCTGGCATATTGTGCATGCCGTAGACTTCCTGCACGCCGAAGCGCTCCATGAGCCCGTCCTTGATCATGGCGTCACCGCCGCCGCCGCCTTCCTCCGCAGGCTGGAAGATCATGATCGCGGTGCCGTCGAAGTTGCGGGTCTCCGCCAGATACTTCGCGGCGCCGAGCAGCATGGCGGTGTGACCGTCGTGGCCGCAGGCGTGCATCTTACCGGGAGTCTTGGACTTATAGGGAAGATCGGTGGCTTCCTCGATCGGAAGTGCATCCATGTCGGCGCGCAGTCCGATGACCTTCCCGGATGCATTGGTGCGACCCTTGATCACGCCGACGACACCCGTCTGCGCGATCCCAGTCACCACCTCGTCGCAGCCGAATGCCTTGAGCTTGTCGGCGACGATGCCGGCCGTGCGGTGGACGTCGAAGAGAAGCTCCGGATTTTCGTGGAAGTCTCTGCGCCAAGTGGCAATTTCGTCGGTGAGATCGGCAATACGATTGATGATCGGCATGGAAGACCCTTGCATGGTGGGGCAAGCGCCAAGCGAAGCAGAGGATAGGCTCCCCCGTCAATTGCTACAGAGGATCAAAAGGCGGCTTTTGTCAGCGAGTCCGGTGAAGGATGGCCTTCGGGCGGGTTGTCCGGAATTGCCCGCGCTCGATAGCGACGAAGATCAGCACCACCACAACGAGAGCCGTGAACCACCAGACCTGCGCCGTGCCGATGCCGAGGCATCCGAATGCATAGGCGGTTGCGAAGGCAGCTATGATTCCAGGCTCCAGGATCGGACGCTGCTCGCTGGATTTCCGCACGACAGAATAGAGGAGGACGGCCCCCGCCACTGCTCCGACAAGGCCGAGCTCGTACCAGATCTCGAACAGCACCGTGTAGGGTGCATCCACCGATAGCAGACTGAAGAATCGGCCGCGCAGGGCGGTTTCAAGTCCGTGACCCGTGATGAGGCGAAGCGGTTCGCTCGTCACCACATGACGCCATACATCGAGGCTGGCGACGAGGGGAGAATTCGGCCCCGCAATCATCACGGCGGCCGGTTCGAGGACAAAGGGCAGAATGGGGGCGAGCAGGAGCAGCCCCGCCATTGTCAGGGCGATCAGCCGTGGTCCGGCACGGGGGGCGATGGCGGTCAAGGCAAAGGCAGCCGCACCGATGGCCAATCCTTCAAGGGCCAGCGATTCTCCGGTCAGAAGCGCTCCCAGGGCGACGAGAACGGCCAGAAGCAAAGCCTCCAGGCTACGACTCCGAGAATGCAACCACGTCACGGCAGGCCACACCAGGAGCGCCAGCACGATCATCCCGCGCTCCAAGCTCCCGCCATCCTGGTCCAGGCTGAAGTCGCCTTCATATGCAATGAGCAGGCCCAGGAATGCCGTGAGACCGACCCCGACCGGTAGGATGTAGAGATTAGCCGACCGCATGCGATCTGGAAGCGCCAGATAGCCGGCGAGGCCGAGCAGAGCCATAGCCGCAATATTGAGCAGCCGTTCGGAGGCTTCTGGGACGAATGGGGTCCAGAGCAGGGACAACGCGCTCCACGCCAGCAGCACGATACCGGCAAGCCCTGCTGACGATGTCAACACACGGATGAGCTTGTCGCGCGGCGCCCGCGCGCCGCTGTCGAGAAAGGTCGCAAGCACCAGAAGGGCGACCGCCAGAGGGGCCAGGACCACGACAGCGCGCCGGGTGAGGAGGGCCGCAATCGGGATCGCGAAGAGGAGGAGCGCGAAACCCACACGGCGCAGAAAGGCAGCAGCGTCGGTGGAGGGATCAGCCGTGAGGGCGGGCGAGCGGGCCATATTGGGTCGACAATCGGGAGTTGAACTTCTCAGCTTGACCGTAACCAACCTGAGAGCCGAAAGCTGTAGAGCCGATGCAACACCTCCCTAAGCTTTCATCGCATCTGAAGTTTCCCATGCGTCATGATTGTTGGGCGCCGCCGTACCTGCCTACCGCCAGGGGAATACCGTCCCAAAGCGGGACTTTATCAACTTTTCCGGCCACGAATGAAGTTGATGATGCCGGAAAAGTCTTCGCCTTCGTGCCCTGCATTGTTGAAAAGTGAATAGAGCTGAGCAGCTTCGGCTCCCAGAGGGGTCGTTGCCCCTGACGCGAGCGCCGCCTCCTGGGCGAGCTTCAGATCCTTGAGCATCAGGGCGGCGGCGAAACCGGGCTTGTAATCGTTGTTGGCCGGCGAGGTGGGGACTGGGCCAGGGACCGGGCAATAGGTGGTCAGCGACCAACACTGCCCCGAAGATGTCGAGGCGACGTCGAACAGCGCCTGATGGGACAGTCCAAGCTTCTCTGCCAGAACAAAGGCCTCGGCCACGCCGATCATGGAAATGCCGAGGATCATATTGTTGCAAATCTTCGCTGCCTGTCCGGCACCTGCCTCGCCGCAATGAACGACCTTTTTGCCCATCTGCGACAGGATCGGCTCGGCCTTCGCAAACGCTGCCGCTGAGCCGCCGGCCATGAAGGTCAGTGTCGCGCCCTTGGCGCCGCCGACCCCGCCGGAGACAGGCGCATCGAGGGAGGCGAGATCATGCTCCTTCGCCATGGCATGGGCCTTGCGGGCACTCTCCACGTCGATCGTCGAACAATCGATGACCAGGGTGCCGGGCTTCACAGCCGACAGAATATCGGACCAGACGGAAAGCACATGCTTGCCCGCCGGCAGCATGGTGATGACGATGGCAGCATCCCGGACGCTGTCCTGTGCCGAGCCGGCAACGGCGATCCCATCCGCACGCGCTTGATCGCAGGAGGCGGGCACGAGGTCGAAGCCGACGACTTCGTGTCCAGCTTTGACGAGATTGGCGGCCATGGGGCCACCCATGTTGCCGAGTCCAATGAAGGCGATGTCGGTCAATGGAGTCCTCCCCCTTGTTATGTCGGTTACGTCGTTGGAGCGATCCTCTTGCAGGCCTGCATGACCGGGCCTCACTTCAAGGCCGATTGCCGCGGCCGACGAGATCCCGCGCTACGATTAGGCGCATGATCTCGTTGGTCCCTTCGAGGATCTGATGGACGCGAAGATCGCGAACGATCTTCTCGATTCCGTAATCGGCAAGATAGCCGTAGCCGCCATGGAGCTGCAGCGCATCGTTCGCCACCTGGAAGCCCACATCGGTGGCCATGCGTTTCGCCATGGCGCAGAGCTTCGTGGCGTCGAGCGCTTTGGCGTCGAGGGCGGAGGCCGCGCGCCACAGCAAGGTGCGTGCCGCTTCGAGATCGGTCGCCATGTCCGCAAGCTTGAACTGGAGCGCCTGGAAATCCGCGATGCGCTTGCCGAAGGCCTTGCGATCATTTGCGTAGGCGAGCGCTTTGTCGAGCGCGGATTGCGCGCCGCCGAGCGAACAGGCACCGATGTTGAGGCGTCCGCCGTCAAGGCCCGACATGGCGATCTTGAAGCCCATGCCTTCATCGGAGAGGCGGTTGTCCACCGGTACGCGCACGTCCTCGAAGATCACGGCGGCGGTCGGCTGGGCATTCCAGCCCATCTTCTTTTCCTGGGCTCCGAAGGAGACGCCGGGCATGTCCTTTTCGATCACGAGCGTCGAGATGCCGGACGGCCCTTCCTCGCCGGTGCGGACCATGGTCACGTAGATGTCGGAGACGCCGGCGCCTGAGATGAACTGCTTGACGCCGTTGACCACATAATGGTCGCCGTCGCGCACGGCCTTGGTCTTGAGCGCCGCTGCATCGGATCCGGAGCCCGGTTCGGTCAGGCAATAGCTGGCGATCAGCTCCATGGTGACGAGGCGGGGAATGAAGCGCTGGCGCTGTTCCTCCGATCCATACCGGTCGATCATCCAGGTCGCCATGTTGTGGATCGACAGATAGGCCGAGATCGCCGGGCAGCCGGTGGCGAGCGCCTCGAAAATCAGTGCCGCGTCGAGACGGGTCATGCCGGACCCACCCACATCATCGCGGGTGTAGATCGCCGCCATGCCGAGTGCCGCGGCTTCGCGCATCACGTCGACGGGAAAATGCTTCTTTTCATCCCATTCGAGGGCGTGGGGAGCGAGGTTCTCCGCTGCGAAGGCCAGGGCCATGTCGCGGACGGCGATTTGGTCGTCGGTGAGAGAAAACTGGTTCATGATCCGGGATGATACCCCACTTTTCGCATTCTCTCCGGTGACGTCCAGGCGAGTCTTACGAAAGTGTCCAAGCGATAATGGCCGGGTGGAGCCCGGCCATAAGGGATAATGGATCAAAGCCCTTGCAAGTCCAGGGCGGTATTCGCCTCACTGCATCGTCGGAATGGCGAATTCAGCACCTTCCTTCGTGCCCGACGGCCAGCGGGAGGTCACCGTCTTCGTCTTGGTGTAGAAGCGAATCGCATCCGGGCCGTGCTGGTTGAGATCGCCGAAACCGGAGCGCTTCCAGCCACCGAAGGTATAATAGGCCAGCGGCACCGGGATCGGCACGTTGATGCCGACCATGCCGACATTCACCCTGGCGGCGAAGTCGCGGGCGGCATCGCCGTCGCGGGTATAGATCGCGACGCCGTTGCCGTATTCATGCTCGGTCGGCAGACGCAGTGCCTCGTCGTAGTTCTTGGCGCGCACCACGGAAAGCACGGGCCCGAAGATCTCTTCCTTGTAGATGCGCATCTCAGGCTTCACGTCGTCGAAGAGGCAGCCGCCCATGTAGAAGCCGTTCTCATAGCCCTGCATCTTGAAGTTCCGGCCATCGACCACGAGCTTCGCACCTTCCTTGATGCCGAGATCCACATAGGAACGGACCTTGTCGAGATGAGCTTTCGTGACCAGCGGGCCGAAATCGGCAGATGGATCGGTTGAGGGGCCGACTCTCAGGCTTTCCACCCGCGGGATCAGCTTGTCCATGAGTGCGTCGGCGGTCGCCTTGCCGACCGGAACCGCGACGGAGACCGCCATGCAGCGCTCGCCCGCCGAGCCGTAGCCAGCGCCGATCAGCGCATCCACCGCCTGGTCCATGTTGGCGTCGGGCATGATGATCATGTGGTTCTTCGCGCCGCCGAAGCATTGGGCACGCTTCCCGTTCGCCGCGGCGCGGGCATAGACGTATTCGGCGATGGCCGAGGAGCCGACGAAGCCGACCGCCTTGATGTCCGGATCGTCGAGAATGCCGTCGACCGACTCCTTGTCGCCATTGACGACATTGAGGATACCGGCGGGCAGGCCCGCTTCGATCATCAGTTCGGCGAGGCGCATCGGGACGCCCGGATCGCGCTCGGACGGCTTGAGGATGAAGGCGTTGCCGCAGGCAATGGCAGGCGCGAGTTTCCAGAGCGGGATCATCGCCGGGAAGTTGAACGGCGTGATGCCGGCCACGACGCCGAGCGGCTGACGGATCGAGTACATGTCGATGCCGGGGCCGGCGCCTTCCGTGTACTCGCCCTTCATCTGATGCGGGATGCCGACGCAGAATTCGGCCACTTCGACGCCACGCTGGATGTCGCCCTTGGCGTCGGAGATCGTCTTGCCGTGCTCGCGAGCGAGCAGTTCGGCGAGGGAGTCGGTCTCCTTGGCGATCAGCTCCAGGAACTTCATCAGGACGCGGGCGCGGCGCTGCGGGTTGGTGGCGCCCCAGGCGGGCTGTGCGGCCTTGGCGTTCTCCACTGCTTGGCGCAGCTCATCCTTGGAGGCGAGCGCCACCCTGGCGATGACCTCGCCGGTCATCGGCTGGAAGACCTCAGCCGTACGGCCGGATTTGCCCGGGACGTGCTTGCCGCCGATGAAATGTCCAATCTCGCGCATGGCGTCTCTTCCTCCTGAAGGGTGTTTGTTCCGGCCTTGTTTATCATTGTCAAAATCGCACGACTATGGGTGAAATCGAAGCTATGTTGTGCGAAAATGCCAATACGAACCGGGCCGGCAGGATGAACGCTTTCGATTGGGACGACTTACGCTTTTTCTTGGCCGTGGCCCGGGCAGGCCGCCTCACCGTCGCGGCCCGCCAACTGGAAGCGGATCATACCACGGTTTCCCGCCGCATCGCGGCCTTGGAAGGAGCGCTCAGGGCGAAGCTCTTCGAACGCAGCCCGCAGGGCTATGCCCTGACCGAGCAGGGCGAACGGCTACTCGCCAAGGCGGAGAGCATGGAGAGTCAGGCGCTTGCCGTGGCGAGCGAGGTCGGCGGGTCGGATCTGGCGCTCTCCGGCACGGTCCGCATCGGCGCGCCGGACGGGTTCGGGACCTATTTCCTGGCTCCAGAGCTCGGCGCTTTGGCCGAGCGTCACCCGGATCTCACCCTGCAGATCGTTGCCCTGCCGCGCATCTTTTCTCTTTCGAAGCGCGAGGCCGATATCGCGATCACCCTTGAGCAGCCGACGGAAGGTCGCCTCGTCTCGCGAAAGCTGACCAATTACCGGCTGAGGCTTTATGCCTCGGAGCGCTATCTGGACCGTCACGGCCCGATTGCGGATCCGTCGGATCTCGCAGGCAAGACCCTCGTCACCTATGTGCCGGACCTGCTCTACAGCCCTGTGCTCGACTATTTCTCGGGACTCGAGAAATACACCTCACGCCGCTACGAATGCGCAAGCGTGGTCGCGCAGGTCGAGGCCGTGCGGGCCGGCGCCGGCATTGGTGTGCTGCACGATTATGCGATCCGGCAATTCCCCGAACTGCGCGTGATCCTGCCCGGCATCTCTCATTTGCGGACCTATTGGCTTGTCACTCATGCGGAAGTCCGCAATCTGCGCCGGGTGGAGGAAGTCCAGTCCTTCATTCTGGCCCGGGTGAAGGCCAACCGCGGCCTCTTTGCATAGCGCATCGTGCGGAAAAGTGGCCCCGGTTTTCGCTGACGCGGCCCTCTGGGTCCGCCGTGAACGATGCGCAGCTTAAGGGAGAGAGCATCGGATAGACCCCAAAAGTGGATTCCACTTTTGGGTCCGATGCTTAAGGCATAAGGCTTCACGCAGGCCCGGAGACGGTCTAAGGCTTTTTCAACAAAACCCACGGAGTTCTCGATGCCCTCCAAGCTTGACCAATTGCGCGCCATGACGGTCGTGGTCGCCGATACGGGCGATCTCGATGCCGTCCGGCGCCTGAAGCCTCAAGATTGCACCACCAACCCGACGCTCCTCCTCAAGGCGGTCGAAAATCCCGCCTATGCATCCATCGTGGATGAGGCCCTGCGCTGGGGCCGTAGCCAGGGCGGCTCGCGCGAAAGTGTGATTGCCGCCATCTGCGATCGCCTCGCCGTCGCTTTCGGAGCGGAACTCGCCGGCATCGTGCCGGGCCGCGTCTCGACGGAGGTCGATGCCGACCTTTCCTTCGACACGGCGGCGACCGTGGCGAAGGCTCGCGCCGTCATCAAGGCCTACGAGGAGCGTGGCATCGGCCGCGACCGCATCCTGATCAAGATCGCCTCGACCTGGGAGGGTATCCGCGCGGCGGAGATTCTCCAGAAAGAAGGGATCGACTGCAACCTGACCCTGCTCTTCAGCCAGGTTCAGGCCCAGGCCTGCGCGGAGGCGGGCGTATTTCTCATCTCCCCCTTCGTCGGCCGCATCCTCGACTGGCATGTGAAGGCCGGTGGCGGGCCCTATACGGGCGAGACGGATCCGGGCGTGCTCTCGGTCCGCAGCATTTACGAATCCTACAAGGCGCAGGGCATCAAGACCGTCGTCATGGGCGCGTCCTTCCGCAATATCGGAGAGATCGAGGCGCTTGCCGGATGCGACCGGCTCACCATTTCGCCGGCGCTGCTCGATGAGTTGGCAAAGGCCGAAGGCAACCTGCCGCGTAAGCTCTCGCCCGAGAACGTCGCCAAGATTGCACCGGTGCAGCGTCTCGACGAGAAGAGCTTCCGCTTCGCCCTCAACGAGGATGCCATGGCGACCGAGAAGCTGGCCGAGGGCATCCGCTCCTTCGTCAAGGATCTGCGTTCCCTGCGCACCCTCGTGGCGAAGCATCTCGAAGAAGCGAAGGCCGCCTGATCCTCATGGCAAAGGCTCTCGTCATCATCGACGTGCAGGCGAACATCCTGGCCGTGCTGGGCGCAAAGCGTCCGGCCGTCCTGCAACGGTTCGACGAGGTGCGTGCCCGCATCGCCGGCCTCGTCGACGAGGCGAGACGCCATGGTGCGCCGATCGTTTTCATCCAGCATGACGGCGCTCCAGGACATCGTCTCGAAACCGGCACGCCGGGATGGGAGATCTGCCGCGACCTTCATCGCGTTCCCGAGGACATCGTCGTTCGCAAGACCGCTTGCGATTCATTCTACGAGACGGATCTTCAATCCGTGCTGGCAAAGCATGGGATTGAACATCTCGTGATCGCCGGCCTGATGACGCAGTATTGTGTCGACACGACATGCCGACGCGCCGTCACTCTCGGCTATGACGTCACGCTTGTTGCTGATGCTCATACGACGGCGGATTCCGATCCCTTCACCGTCGAGCAGATCGTGAGCCACCACAATGCCTTGCTCGACGGCTTCGATGCCGGCGCCGCTGCCATTACGGTGGTTCCCGCGGGCGATATCCGGTTCGGAGCGAACAGGGAGGCTGCGTAAGCCTCCCCGCCGGTCGTATGTCAGCGATTGTCTGGTCGGCTTCTCACCGCCGCTAGCCCCTGTCGCGTGATGCGATAAGGGCCATTGTTCGAGGAAGCGATCAAACCCTTTCTGCGAAGCGTCTTGAACAGCTCCATCGTACAGAGCGAAAGGAGCCATCCTTCGCGAGTGAGACATTCGATTTCGGAGAGTCGGCCGTTCTCGTCCTTGTAGTGACGGATGACGCCGCCCTGAGCGAGCGCGTGGAGCACGCGCTGTCCATTGCGTGAAACGTTCACGGGAAAACCTGAGAGTTCTTGGAAGTGTCAGAGAATGCGCGCGTATGCGCGTTCGGCTTGGGAAAAGCCGTCGCCCGCCAATCCTGTGGCGGGCCTTACCGGGACTCGGTCTCTCTGCGCATAAAAACTCCAGGCAAAATGCCGGTGCTCTTATAGAAACGGTTTCGTCAGGTCGTCAATGGCGCGTCGGCGCTGGCCCTAAGTGCGGCTGGCCAGTGCTTTTTCGCGAATGGCGGAGAGCGACATGGCGGGTGTGATCGCTTCCGGATCAAGGATGCAATGGAGGATCGCTGGCTTGCTCGAAGTGAGCGCGCGCTCAAGGGCCGGAGCGAACTCCTCCGTCGTCTCCACCCGTTCGCCGTAGCCGCCGAAGGCCTTGGCGTAAGCCGCAAAATCGGGATTCTTCAGCATCGTCGCCGACACGCGGCCCGGATATTCCCGCTCCTGGTGCATGCGGATCGTCCCGTACATCCCGTTATCGATGAGGATGATGAGAATCGGCAGATCGTATTGAACGGCGGTGGCGAACTCCTGCCCGTTCATGAGGAAGTCGCCGTCGCCGGCGAACACCACCACCGGACTGTTCGGCTGCACGCGCTTCGCGCCGACGGCGGCGGGCACGCCGTACCCCATGGAGCCGGAGGTCGGCGCCAGCTGCGTGCCGTAATGGCGGAACGGCCAGAAGCGGTGGATCCAGGTGGCGAAGTTGCCGGCACCGTTGCAGAAGATCGTGTCGGTGGGGAGCATCTTGCGCAGATGCGCCATCACCTCGCCCATCTGCAACTGGCCCGGATGGTGGATCTTCGATGGATCGCTCCAGGCGAGATAGCTCGCATGGGCAGTCTCCGTCTCCGCGCCCCAGTGGATTGTCCCGGGAGCCTTCAGAGTCTTGAGGGCAGACGCAAAAGCGGTTGGTGAAGCGTTGATCGCAAGATGGGGGCTATAGACGCGGCCGAGCTCGCTCGAATCCGGATGAATATGAACGAGCTTCTGCCGCGGCGCCGGAATGTTCAGCAGTGTATAGGCCTGGCTCGGAATTTCGGAGAGGCGTCCGCCGACGAGCAGGACGAGATCCGCGCTCTTGATCCGCTCCAGAAGCTTCGGATTGACGCCGAGGCCGAGATCGCCCGCATAGGACGGATGGTCGGCCGAAAACAGCATCTGCCGACGGAAGGTGCAGGCGATCGGCAGCTTGAAATCGCCGGCGAAGCGCGCGAAGTCCGCCACCGCCTCCTTCGACCAGCGGCTGCCGCCGAGAAGCACCATGGGGCGCTCGGCCTTGTGAAGCAGATCCTGCAGCTCGGCCATCTGCTCGGGGGCGGGATGGCTCTCGATGACCTTGTAGGGCGGCGCGTCGGCGACGATGGCCGTCTCGGTCAGGACGTCCTCGGGCAGGGCGATGACGACGGGGCCGGGCCGCCCGGAGGTAGCAATGTGGAAGGCGCGGGAGACGAGTTCCGGAAAGCGGGCCGGATCGTCCACCTCGGTCGCCCATTTGACCATAGGGCCGAAGACGGCGCGGTAATCGAGTTCCTGGAATGCCTCGCGTTCGCGCATGCCGCGCTCAATCTGACCGACGAACAGGATCATCGGCGTCGAATCCTGCTTGGCGATGTGCAGGCCGGGCGAGGCATTGGTGGCACCGGGACCACGGGTCACGAAGCAGATGCCGGGACGTCCGGTCAGCTTGCCATGCGCCTCCGCCATCATCGCCGCGCCGCCCTCCTGGCGGCAGACCGTGACCTTGATGTCGGCATCGTGCAAGGCGTCGAGCGCCGCCAGATAGCTCTCCCCCGGAACGCAGAAGATGTGATCGACTCCGTGAACGAGAAGCTGATCGACAAGGATCTGACCGCCGGTGCGGGAGGGCGCTGTCATGGGAGGCTCGCGATGAAAGGGAAAAGACAGGAAAGAGACGGAGGGCGGCATGCCGCCCTCCGCATCGGGATGTGATGTGACTTTAAGCGTCGACGTCGAACTTCACGCCCTGGGCGAGCGGAAGGGTCTTGCCGTAATTGATGGTGTTGGTGGCTCGGCGCATATAGGCCTTCCAGGCATCCGAACCGGCCTCGCGGCCGCCGCCCGTCTCTTTCTCGCCACCGAACGCGCCGCCGATCTCGGCACCTGAAGGGCCAATGTTGACGTTGGCGATACCGCAATCGGAGCCCGCGGCGGAGATGAAGGTCTCGGCCTCGCGCATGTCGAGGGTGAAGATGGACGACGACAGGCCGGCGCCGACCGCATTGTGCTGCTCGAGCACGGCGTCGAAATCCGTATAGCGCATCACGTAGAGGATCGGCGCGAAGGTCTCCCGCAGCACAGGACCCTTCTGCTCGGGCATTTCCACCAATGCGGGCTTGGCATAGAAGCCATTGGCGCATTCGCCTTCCGTGAAACGGCCGCCGCCATGAACGGTGCCGCCGGCGGCGCGGGCCTCGTCGAGCGCGCGCTCCATGCCGTCGAAGGCCGCCTTGTCGATCAGCGGGCCGACGAGGACGCCCTCGGCGCGCGGATCACCGATCTTTACGCCAGAATAGACCTTCTTCAGACGCGGCACGAGCTTGTCGTAGACGCTGTCGTGAACGAAGAGGCGACGCAGGGTCGTGCAGCGCTGCCCTGCCGTGCCCATGGCCGCGAAGGCGATGCCGCGCAGGGCGAGATCGAGATCGGCGCTCGGCGCGACGATGGCAGCGTTGTTGCCACCGAGCTCAAGAATGGCGCGGGCAAAGCGGGCGGCGAGCTTGGGGCCGACCTGACGGCCCATGGCTGTCGAACCCGTGGCGGACAGCACCGGAACGCGGTGGTCGTCGACGAGGATCTCCCCGATCTCACGACCGCCGAGGAGGACTTCCGAGAGGCCTTCCGGCACGCCGCCGAACCGCTTGGCGGCGCGCTCGACGATGGCCTGGGTGGCGAGCGCCGTCAGGAGCGACTTTTCTGACGGCTTCCACACGACGGAATCGCCGCAGACGAAAGCGAGCGCCGCGTTCCACGACCACACTGCGACCGGGAAGTTGAAGGCGGAAATGACGCCGCAGACGCCAAGCGGATGCCAGGTTTCCATCATGCGATGGTCGGCACGCTCGGTTGCGATGGTCAGGCCGTAGAGCTGACGCGAGAGACCGACGGCGAAATCGCAGATGTCGATCATCTCCTGGACCTCGCCGAGGCCTTCGGATGTGACCTTCCCGGCTTCGAGCGTCACGAGACGGCCGAGATCGTTCTTTGCAGCCCGCAGCTCTTCGCCGATCAGGCGCACGAACTCACCCCGCTTCGGAGCGGGAATCTTGCGCCAGGCCTTGAAGGCTGCATCGGCGCGGGCAATGGCGGCTTTTGCCTCGTCCGGAGTGGTCTCGCGGACGTGAACGATCGTCTCGCCTGAGATCGGCGAGAGGGCCGGGCGGCCCGAGGGTGCGAAGACGCTGGCGGGGACGCCGAGGCGGGTGAGGATAGAACGCGCTTCCTCAGCAACGCTGGTTGGAGCGGCGTGGACGGCCTTAAGGGCAGCTTGGTCGCGGGCGGACATCTTCAATCTCCCATGAAACGGGTGCTCGGGCTCGGCTGAGCTCACCACCTCCGCTTGTCCTTGAACAAACCGGCGGCATATGTGCCACCGTCTTTAAAGCATGATCGGGAAAAGCGAGAACCGCTTTTCCCGAATAAGATCATGCCATTTCGGAAAGACTCCAGGCATGATCCCAGTCTTGTGAAGCGATCTGCCGGAGCCGTTTTCGAGGAATTGGATCCGGTTCGTCGTCAAAACTGCGGCGCAGTAAGACAACTTTAGGCAACGGCGAGGCGTGCCTTCTCGTCGAAGCGCTCGCCCGCATAGACTTTGCCGAAGCGGTTGGCCAGGAAGGTATCGAGATCGATTTCCTCCTGTCGGCGGAAGCCCTTCTTCTCGATCTTGCCGGCCACCAGAAGGTCCAGCATGGCGCAGATCCCGGCCGCCGTGGTCACCTGAATGGCCGTGCGCGTCTTGCCGGCAATCGTCTGGCCGTAGAGGCTGCGCGCATAAGTTTCCTGGACGTGGCGACCATTGCGCTCTCCGGTCACGGTCACGAACACGATCACCATGTCCTGCATCGTGGAAGGAACCGCCTGTTCGAGAATGTCCTTCAGGACCTCTCGGCGATTGCGCAGCTGGAGGTCGTTGAGGAGAACCCGCATCAGGGCGCAGTGGCCCGGATAGCGGATCGTCTTGTAGTTGAGCGCCCGGACCTTACCCTCCAAGGTCTCGCAGAGAGTGCCGAGGCCACCGGACGTGTTGAAGGCCTCATAGCGCGTGCCGTCGAGGGAGAATTCCTCCAGCTCCTCCATGGCCGGGACCTCCCGGAGCTTGCCATCGACAACGGCTTCGCAGCGCTCGATATATTCGTTGATGACGCCGTCCGTGCTCCAGGTCAGGTTGTAGGAGAGGGCGTTCGACGGATATTGCGGCAAGGCTCCGACCCGGAGACGGACCGTGTCGAGCTTGTCAAAGCGGCTGGCAATGTCGTGGGCGACGATGGAGATGAAGCCGGGGGCAAGTCCGCACTGCGGAATGAAAGCCGTCGTCGCGCCCTCCGCCAGTTCCTTCACCATCCGCGTCGTGGCCACGTCCTCGGTCAGATCGAAATAGTTGACGCCGGCGAGCCGCGCGGCCTGAGCCACATGACCGGTAAGGTGATAGGGGGCAGCGCTGAGGACGGCATAATGTCCTTTCAGAGCCGTCTGCAGCGCGACCGCATCGTTGAAGTCAAGCTGGACGGTCTTGATTCCGTCTCTGGCCACCGTCGCGAGAGCCTGCGCCGAAGCATCCACAACCGTGACGGCATAATCGCCCGTTTCATGAAGCATATCGGCAATGGTGGAACCGATCTTGCCGGCGCCGATGACGAGAATGGAATGCATGCCTGACCTCCTAGAATTTCACGAGGCAGAAAACGGCATATGGTTGCAGAATGCCATAGACAAGCCGACGGAAAGCCGACTAGTTTTCGGCAAAACGACGTATCGATTGGTCAGAATGATGCTTGATCCCACGGATCGTGCCTTGATTGTCCTCCTGCGCGAGAATGCCCGCATGGGTCACGCCGAGGTGGCGAGACGTCTCAATCTGTCGCGGACTACGGTCCAGGCACGCGTGGAGAGCCTCGAACGGCGGGGCATCATCGTCGGCTATACGGTGCGGCTGGCAGAGGAGGTGAGCCGCCGCATGGTGCGGGCCCATGTCACCATCGTGGTCGCGCCGAAAGCATCGGCCGGCGTCGTCGCTGCCTTGCAGCGCATGGAGGAATTGCGCGCTCTGCACTCCGTCGCCGGTGTCTTCGATCTCCTGGCGGTGGTAGAGGCGGAGGACGTTCCGTCGCTCGATACCGCTATTGACAGGATCGGTGCGATCGAGGGAGTCGAGCGCACCCAATCTTCCATCATTCTTTCAACGAAATTCGAACGATGACCTCCACCGCCGAAAATTCTGCCGATGTCGTGATCGTTGGAGGCGCTGTCATGGGCTCCTCCACAGCCTTTCACCTTCTGTCCGATCCCGGTTTCAAGGGGCGTGTCGTCGTCGTCGAGAAGGATCCGACGTATCGGCTATCTGCTTCGGCCCTATCGGCGGCCTCCATCCGCCAGCAATATTCGAGCGCGGTGAACATCCGCATCTCCCTTTATGGGATCAAATTCCTGCGCAACATCGGCGAGCGTCTCGCGGTGGATGGCGAGCGGCCGGAAATCGACCTGAAGGAGGGCGGCTACCTTTATTGCGCCACGGACGCGGGCGCCTCCATTCTGAAGGAGAATCACGCCCTGCAGATTGCTGAGGGAGCGGATATCCTGCTGATGGATCCGGCAGCCCTGAGCGTGCGCTTCCCTTGGCTCAACGTGGAGGATCTCGCGGCGGGAACCTGGGGTCGAACGGGCGAGGGTTGGTTCGACGGCTGGGGGCTGCTTCAGGCTTTCCGGAAGAAGGCGCGTTCTCTCGGGGCGGAGTACGTCAAGGGTGAGGTCGCGGAAGTGGAGCGGCAGGGGCAACGGATCGTTGCCGTTCGCCTGACCGACGGCACTCGAATTGCCTGTGGAAACCTCATCAACTGCGCGGGTTCTGGAGGTAGGGCCCTGGCTGCATTGGCCGGGCTGGAGATCCCGGTTCAGGCAAAGCGCCGCTATGTCTTCACTTTTACCTGCCGCGACAAGGTGGAGAACTGCCCCCTCATGATCGATACGTCGGGTGCCTATGTTCGCCCTGAAGGGGAAGGTTTCATTTGCGGCGCGTCGCCGGAGGCGGACCTCGATCCCGACTGGCACGATGAGGATCCATCTTCCCAGGAGATCGATTTCTCGTTCTTCGAGGAGTTCATCTGGCCCGCGATTGCCCACCGCGTCCCGGCCTTCGAGGCGATCAAGCCCGGCCGCGCCTGGTCCGGCCCCTACGACATGTCGCTTCTCGATCACAATGCGATCGTCGGGCAGGCTGGAGAGATGGAGAATTTCTATCTCTGCAACGGCTTTTCTGGACATGGTCTGCAGCAGTCCCCGGCGATCGGTAGAGGTCTCGCGGAACTGATCGTTCATGGCGGCTATAGGACGCTCGATCTATCCGAACTCGGCTATGAGCGGGTCCTTGCGAATCGTCCGCTTCTGGAGCGGAACGTGATCTGATGGCTCAGCTGCTCCGGTAGGACCGGACTGGCCCGGACTGGCTCAGATCCCGGCGCAACGCGCCGATGCCCGGCCGCGTTTCTCGGGCCTCCGCCGATCGACCGGTAGGAAGCGTACTGCCCCCACGGGGATTACTCGTCCGGAGATCTGCCGTGCCCAGGTCATCTCCGCCCGCCAGCTCCCCCATACCTGGCAGAGAGGCGGTATTGGTCAGTCCCTCGCCCACGCCGCCAGTTACGCCCGCTGCGAGAGGGGCTGTGCCCTCAGGGGCGCTTCCCGAGGCACTCTTACCGCCGGCTTCTTCAAGGTCGACAGGCGCGAACATCTGCAGGACACGAATGACTTCTTTGTACTCGGCGTCACTGACCTGTACGGCCACGAGGGTGTGGCCTTTCCGAATGCTGCTCGCGAAGGCGTGAAGCTCCTCAGGCGGAAGAGAAAGGCGCCTGAGCTCTTCTGCGATGTCCTCCTCGATCGAGAGGGTGCGGAATCCTGAGATGGAGGAGATCTCCCGGCCTTCACGGCGCCCGGCGATGGCGATCCGGGAGGGCAGGATGCCCAGTTCCAGGACCGCTTGCAGAGCTTTGTCCGCTTGGCCAGCATCTTTGAACAGGGCTGCGACCAGATGAGGCATGAAAACAGGTTCCGTAGGGAGAGAGTTTTTCCAACGAATACCCTGTCCGGCTGTTCCCGATTCCATCATTAAGCCTGACAAAAGAAAGGGCTTCCATTTTGGAGCCGGCTATGCTTGTCATGTTTTTGTCATAAAGCCGTCATCCCACCTTCGCGTCGGGGTGATGAACGACAAGAATATCCCCCGACGGGATGATATGGGAGAGATCAGTGATGAAGCATAAATCGTTCCTCGCCGCGCTGGCCCTTGGCCTTGCGACGAGCACCTCGGCCTTCGCGCAGACGGAGATCCAGTGGTGGCATGCCATGACGGGCGCCAACAACGACGTGGTGAACCGCCTCGCCGAGGAATTCAACAATTCGCAGAAGGACTACAAGGTCGTCGTCAGCTACAAGGGACAGTATGCCGACACGATGAATGCCGGCATCGCCGCCTTCCGCGCTGGCAATGCTCCCCACATCCTGCAGGTCTTCGAAGTCGGTACCGCGACCATGATGGGCGCGAAGGGCGCCATCAAGCCGGTCTACCAGCTGATGGCCGATGCGGGCGAGAAGTTCGACCCGCAGGCCTATCTGCCGACCATCACGGGTTATTATTCGACCGCAAAGGGCGAGATGCTCTCGTTCCCGTTCAACTCGTCCTCGATGGTCATGTGGATCAACAAGGATGAGCTGAAGAAGGCCGGCGTCACCGAAATTCCGAAGACCTGGCCGGACGTGTTCGAGGCGGGCAAGAAGCTGAAGGCCGCCGGCCACAGCACCTGCGGCTTCACCTCCGCATGGACGACCTGGGCCATGATCGAGCAGTTCTCCGCTTGGCACAACGTCCCGCTGTCGACAAAGGCCAACGGCCTGGACGGCTTCGACACCGAGCTGAAGTTCAACTCGCCGCTCCACGTGAAGCATCTCGAGAAGCTGGTCGAGCTCCAGAAGGACAAGACCTACGACTATTCCGGCCGTGACAGCCGCTCCGAGGGCCGCTTCACCTCGGGCGAATGCGCCATCATGCTCACCTCCTCGGGCTTCTACGGCAACGTGAAGGCTAACGCGAAGTTCGACTTCACGTCCGTGCCGATGCCGTACTATCCGGATGTGCAGGGCGCTCCGCAGAACTCCATCATCGGCGGCGCTTCGCTTTGGGTAATGGGCGGCAAGACCCCTGAAGAGTACAAGGGCGTTGCCAAGTTCCTCGCCTTCCTGTCCGACACCGACCGTCAGGCCAAGCTGCACCAGGAATCGGGCTATCTCCCGATCACGAAGGCCGCCTATGAGAAGACCAAGGCCTCCGGCTTCTACGAGAAGAACCCGGTTCTGCAGACGCCCCTGATCGAGCTGACCAACAAGGAGCCGACCGAGAATTCCCGCGGTCTGCGCCTCGGCAACATGGTCCAGATGCGCGATGTCTGGTCCGAGGAAATCGAAGCGGCGCTGGCGGGCCAGAAGTCCGCTAAGGATGCCCTGGACGCTGCTGTGTCTCGCGGCAACCAGCTCCTGCGCCAGTTCGAGCGGACCGTCAGCCGCTAAGTTACCTGCCTAGAATTCACTCATCCCGGGAGGCCTGCCGGTTTCCCGGGATGATCTTATGAAGCGCGTCCGCGACATGGGGGCGCCCCCATGTCGCCGCACCGGATCTCGAAGCGCAATGGAAAAACGAGCCTTCTTCTCCAACAAGATACTGCCTTATGCGCTGCTCCTCCCGCAGCTCGCGATCACGGTGATATTCTTTTATCTACCCGCCAGCCAGGCGGTATGGCAGTCCTTCCTGCTCGAGGACGCCTTTGGTCTGTCGAGCGAGTTCGTAGGCTTCGAGAACTATCGTCACCTCTTCGCGCAACCTGAGTATTATCGGGCGATGATGACGACGGTGATTTTCTCATCCTCCGTCGCCATCTTGTCCCTGGCATGCTCCCTGTTGCTGGCAACGCAAGCCGACAAGCAACTGCGCGGCGGCGAAGGTCTCAAGACCCTTCTGATCTGGCCCTATGCCGTTGCTCCGGTCATCGCGGGCGTTCTGTGGATCTTCATGTTCCATCCGACGCTCGGAACCCTGTCGCATCCCATCAAGGCGCTGGGAATCGACTGGAACCCGATGCTCAATGCCACGCATGCCATGATCCTGCTCGTGCTCTCCGCAACCTGGAAGCAGATCAGCTATAACTTCTTGTTCTTCCTGGCAGGGTTGCAGGCCATTCCGAAGAGCGTCATCGAGGCGGCCGCCATCGACGGTTCCGGCCCGCTCCGGCGCTTCTGGACCATCATCTTCCCGCTTCTGTCGCCGACGACATTCTTCCTCATCGTCGTCAACATCGTGTACGTGTTCTTTGACACGTTCGGCATCATCGATGCGGTGACGGGTGGTGGCCCCGCCGGTCGGACGACAACTCTCGTCTACAAGGTCTATGCGGACGGACGTCTGGGTGGCGATCTTGGCGGCTCCGCGGCGCAGTCGGTCATCCTCATGATCATCGTCATCGCGCTGACGGCCATCCAATTCCGTTATGTCGAGCGTAGGGTGCAGTACTGATGGTCGAGAACAGACGCTATAGAAACATCCTAGCCTATCTCGTATTGGCCGTGGGTGTCGTCATCGTGGCCTTCCCGGTCTATCTGGCGATCCTCGCCTCGACGTTCGACGCGGCGACGATCATCAACGGCAATATGCCCCTCGTCCCGGGCGATCAGGCCGCGATCAACTATTCGCGGACTTTGTTCGTCGGCGCTTCCCGCACATCGCGCGAGCCGGTCGGCCTGATGATGATGAACTCGTTCATCATGGCCATGGGCATCGCGGTAGGAAAGATCTTCATCTCGGTCCTGTCCGCCTATGCAGTCGTGTATTTCCGCTTCCCGTTCCGCAAGACGGCCTTCTGGGTGATCTTCATCACCCTCATGCTGCCGGTGGAAGTGCGCATCTATCCGACGTATAAGATCGTGGCCGATCTCGGCCTCCTCGATACATACACCGGCCTGATCCTGCCGCTGATTGCGTCCGCGACCGGTACACTGCTGTTCCGCCAATTCTTCATGACGATTCCGGACGAGCTGCTGGAGGCCTCAAAGATCGACGGCGCCGGGCCGTTTCGTTTCTTCAAGGACACACTCATCCCCCTGTCGATTACGACGATTGCCGCTCTGTTCGTGATTCAGTTCATCTATGGCTGGAACCAGTATCTCTGGCCGCTGCTGATCACGACGAAGAGCTCGATGCAGACCATCGTAATCGGCATCAAGAAGATGATCACGACCCAGGATGCCCTGACCGAATGGCAGATCGCGATGACGACAGCCGTGCTGGCCATGCTGCCACCGGTTCTCGTGGTGGTGTTCATGCAGCGCCTGTTCGTGAAGGGCTTGGTCGAAACGGAAAAGTAATGCGCCGTTTGGGCGCGGCCTCTCCGGTTCCGGAGAGGCTCAAAAATTGTAACGGAATGACACCTCGTGCCACGTCGTATTGCACTGGCCGAATGGAAGGATTGAGACGATGGCAGGCGTAACGCTCGACACGGTGAAGAAGGTCTATGCGGGCAATGTAGAGGCCGTAAAGGGCGTGTCGCTCGGTATCGATGACGGCTCGTTCTGCGTGCTCGTTGGTCCTTCCGGCTGCGGTAAGTCGACGCTGCTGCGCATGATCGCCGGCCTCGAGACGATTTCCGGCGGTGCCGTCAAGATCGGCAACCGCGTCGTCAACGAAGTCGAGCCTTCGGACCGCGACATCGCCATGGTGTTTCAGAACTACGCGCTCTATCCGCATATGAGCGTCTACGACAACATGGCATATGGCCTGAAGAATCGTGGGACACCGAAGCCGGAGATCGAGAAGCGCGTTAAGGAAGCGGCGCGGATTCTCGCCATCGAACCCTTCCTCGATCGCAAGCCGCGCCAGCTCTCGGGTGGTCAGCGGCAGCGCGTCGCCATGGGCCGGGCCATCGTGCGCAAGCCGCAGGTCTTCCTGTTCGACGAGCCGCTCTCTAACCTCGATGCCAAGCTGCGTGTACAGATGCGCGTCGAGATCAAGCGTCTGCAGCGGGCCCTGGGCGTCACGTCGATCTATGTGACGCACGATCAGGTCGAAGCGATGACGCTTTCCGACAAGCTCGTGGTGATGAGCGGCGGCCAGATCGAACAGGTCGGCACGCCGGCAGAAGTCTATCGCCGCCCTGAGACCCGCTTCGTCGCGACCTTCATCGGTTCTCCCCCGATGAATATCCTGCCCGGAAAGGTCGAAGGGCCCGGCCGCGTTTCGATCGGCGACCAAATGATCACCGTCACGGACATGAAGGATGGCCTGACGCCCGGTTCGGCCATTGAGGTTGGCTTGCGCCCAGAAGACGTACAGGCCGGCACTGCCGGCGCCAGCACACTCACGATGGATGTCGACTTTGTCGAGGAGCTCGGCGCCACGCAGCTCTTCCATGGCAAAGTGGCCGGAGCCGCTTTCGTCGTGCAGGCCTCCACCGGCCAGATTCCCGCCGATGCAAGTCATCTGGCGCTGTCGATCGATCCCGCGAATGTCCACCTCTTCGACCCGCAGACGACGAAACGCCTCGGGCGCATCTGAACGCATTGTCCCTCCCAGCCGCCCTTGGATAGCGAGGACCTCCGTCCCGTCCAAGGACGCTCGCCCCCACCACCTACCCGCTCGATTCGGGCGGGCCCTTGCTGTTGCGCCTGACGGATGGCACCGCTATGCCTCGTAGAAACGCGAGGAATTGGCATGACGGTCAAGGTCGACGGAGCTAAGCTCAAGATCAGCGATGTGGTGCACGTGGCGCGCCGCAACGGGAAGGGGCGCTTCGAGAAGGCGGTTCTCCATCCCCAGGCACGGGAGCGGATCGCCGCCACACGGAACTATATCGACCGCCATTGGATGCGTGACGACGCTCCGCTGATGTACGCTTTCAACACGGGCGTAGGACTGTTCAAGGACCAGCGTGTCCTGATCGCCGACATGGCGGCCTATCAACGCAAGACCGTTTACGCCCATGCCACGGGAGTCGGCGAGCCGTTCCCGGAAGACGTGACGCGGGCCATGATGCTTCTGCGCGCCAATGCGTTCGCATCCAACTATTCCGGCCCGCGTGTGGAGCTGGTGGAGCGGCTGCTCGATTTCCTCAATGCCGGCCTGCATCCGGTCATACCGCAGAAGGGTTCGGTGGGTGCCTCGGGCGACTTGGCGCCGCTTGCTCACATGGCGGGTGCGGTATGTGGCTTTGCCGAAGCCGAGATGGTCTACAAGGATCGGCGGGTGCCGGCGCGCGACGCCATTGCGAAGGCGGGCTTTGATCCTGACTTTGATTTGGGAGCCAAGGATGCTTCGGCACTTATCAACGGCTCAACGACGTCGCTGGCGCTCGGCGCGCTTGCTACGCACGACGCGAGACGCCTTCTGAAACAGGCCGATATCGCAATGTGCCTATCGCTCGAAGCGATGCGGGGGGAGCTGGCAGCATTCGATCCGAGAGTCCACAAGGCTCGCCCTCATCCTGGCCAAGCCAGAGTCGCGCGGAACCTGTTACGGATCCTGGAGGATACGAAGCGTTGCTCTCAAGCCGCGCGAGATGTCGTCTTTCCGGACGAGGCACGCCAGCCCGGAGCGCCAGCGTCGCCGCGCGTTCAGGACGTGTATTCGCTGCGTTGCACACCGCAGGTTCATGGGCCGGCCGTTGAGGCCGTGGCGTATGTGGAGCGTATCATCGGCACGGAGATCAACTCGGCGACCGATAATCCGTTGATCTTCGATGACGGGGAGGGGGGCTATGTGTCCATCTCGGGCGGGCACTTCCATGGCCAGTACGTAGCGCAGGCAATGGATGTGTTGGCTATCGCTATGGCCGATCTTGGCGCAATCTCCGAGCGCCGCCTTGCGCGGTTGATCGATCCGACGATGTCCTACGGATTGCCACGCAACCTGCTCGCTGGAAAGCGTGGCCTGAACACAGGCTATGCCACCGTGCAATGCTCCATGTCGGCGCTGGTCATGGAGAACCGGGGCTTGGCCACGCCTGGCTCGGTCGATTCGATCCCAGGCAAATCCAACGCAGAGGATCATGTCTCGAACTCCACTTGGTGCGGTCGAAAGGCACGCACCATCGTCGAGAACGTCGAACAGATCGTCGCCGTCGAGTTGCTGATGGCGGCACAGGCCCTGACGCTCGTCGAGCCCGTAGCCAAAGACTATTCGCTTGGAAAAGGTTCGAAGGCCGCTTTGGATGCTATCCGCGCCGTCATTCCACCTGCACTCGATGGTGACCGATGGTATGCCGCAGAGATGGTTCAGGCTCTTGATCTCGTGCGCTCCGGCGCCGTGGTCGAAGCAGTGGAAGCTGCCGTTGGAGCTCTGGAATAGAAGATGACGAAAAGAAGGGCCCGCCGTAGCGGGCCCTTGGAAGCCGCGGCATCAGAAGCAGCGACGGACCTCACGGAAAACGACTCTGCCGTTCGGACGAACGACCCGCTCACGAACCATGCGGCACGGGCCCGGACGTCCCCACCCTGGCCGCACACCGCAGTCACGAACGGTGCGAAACACGACGCGCCCATTGGGAAGCACTGTCCGCACCCGACGTGTTACGCAAGCGACGTCCTCCACAAGTGAAGGAGCTTGCACCTGAACGCCGTTGAAACGGGCCTGTGCTTCGGGAGCAGCGAGGAATCCCATACCAAGCGTTGCAGCGAAAGCCGAGAGAAGAATGGCTCGCATAATCCGTTCCTTCGATATGTTAAGATGACGGACGACAACGGCATGAACAGGCCAAGGTTCCAGAAAGGTGACAGTTTGAGAATGCAATCACGTGTCGTTATCAGGCCTGTCTCTGCCGCGGATAGTGCGGAACTCATTGCAGCGAATCTCGCAAGTATCGCTGTGCACGAACCGTGGGTTTATCCCTGCCGAGACAGTGCAGGCTTTCAGGCTTATCTCTCACGCAGCGATGGCGAGCGCTCGATCGGCTTCATCGCCCGCGAGCGTGACAGTGGACGGATTGTCGGCGTCGTCAATCTCAACGAGATCGTTCGCGGTCTCTTTCAGAGCGCGTATCTCGGCTATTACGGCATGATCGGTTGGCAAGGACACGGGCTCATGCGCGAGGCCGTCGGTCTTGCCGTAGCTCATGGTTTCGAGCAACAGGGGCTTCACCGCCTAGAGGCCAATATACAGCCTGGCAATGCACCCTCCCGCGAACTAGTGAAGCGCCTCGGCTTTCGACAGGAAGGCTATTCACCGCGCTATCTCAAGATTGGCGGAGAATGGCGCGATCACGAGCGCTGGGCCATCCTCTCCGAGGATTGGACGGGCCCGCCTGGATGATCCTACTTCAGTTTCTTCTGAAGGAAGATGCGACTGTTCCCTGGAGGGAAATCCTTCAACTCACCGAAGCGCACATAGCCCAGGCGTTCGTACAGAACGGCCGCGTCGGGATTGAACGTGTCGAGCCACGCGGAATGACAGTCACGCCGAAGCCCTTCTGCTTCGGCCATCATGAGCAATCGCGGTCCGATGCCGTTGCCGCGGAGATCTTCGGGCACGAAGATCAGCTCGATGGACAACCATCCTCGACCGGTGCGCCCCCATAACCCACCTAGGACTGCCCCATGCTCCGGCTCGCGGATCACGATGGCAAGGTCTTCCGTCGGCAGACCGGGAGCTAGGGTCGTGCGGTTGAATTCACGCAGGTGTCTGCGGATCAGATCGTGAATGGACTCATCCGGCGAGGACAGGAGCTCGAGCTCGTAGGTCAAGAGGCGATCTTCCTCACAGTCGCGAGGAGAACACGCGCTGCCACATCCGCGTCCTCGACGGTAATCGATTCCGCGGGATTGTGACTGATCCCGCCCTTGCAGCGAACGAACAGCATCGCCACCGGACAAAGCTCTGCCATCGCAACCGCATCGTGACCCGCACCGGAGGCAAGCTCATGCGGGACAATCCCGGCATCTAGGATGGCTTCTTCCAGGCGGCTCAGCAACGCCTTGTTCATCGGGGTTGCAGGAGAGTCCATGAAAGGCTCAACGGTGAAGGCCGTGCCGCGTTTCTCGGCGATGGCTTCGCACTCGTTGAGGATATCCGCTACCATGTCGTGACGCACAGCATCGTTCGGTGCGCGGGCGTCTATCGTGAAGTCGACACGAGCGGGAATGACGTTGATCGCGCCGGGTTGGACCTTCGTGACACCGACGGTAGCGACAGTGTCTGCTCGAACGGCTCCCGTTCGCTCTACCGCAACGATCATCTCCGCAGCTGCAGCGAGCGCATCGCGGCGCATGGACATGGGCACCGTTCCCGCATGGCCCGCTTCGCCGATCACTGTCGCGCGGGCACGCGTGACGCCGTTGATGGCCGAGACGAGGCCGACCGGAAGTCCTGCCGCTTCGAGTTGCGGTCCCTGTTCGATATGGACCTCGAGATAGCCCCGGTAACGCTTCGGATCACGCGCGATGCTTGCGATGTTCGATGGATCTCCTCCGAACTGCGCCAACGCATCTCGCAATGTCGTGCCCTGCTCATCGGCGCCGTCGAGCCAGTCCGGATTGTACTTGCCGGACAAGGCGTAGGATGTGGAGAGATTCGTCGGAAAGCGCGCATTCTCCTCATCGCCGAACGCCACGATTTCGATCGGACATGCGGGAGCGATCCCTTCCTCCAGCAACGCTTCGACAGCAACGATCCCTAAGACGACACCGAGCGTTCCGTCGTAGCGGCCGGCATCGATCACGGTATCGATATGCGAACCGATCATGAGTGCCGGTGCGTTTCGATCCGTCCCCTCGATACGGCCAATCACGGATCCGAGCGGATCAATATGGGCATCAAGCCCCGCGCGTTGCATCAGCTCTAGTGTGGCTTCTGCAGCTGCGCGGTGAGCCTTCGACAGGTAGAGACGCGTCAGGCGCCCGGCATCGTCGCTGTAGCGAGCGAGTTCGTCGAGCATAGCCATGGCGCGACGGCCAAGGGCTGGTTCAGATGAGTCCGTCATGATGCGGAAAGAGTTTCAGGAACCGGCGCGCCGCGCAAGCGAAAGCTGCGCCGGTATCGCTCTGATCAGGCTGCAACACCCAGTTTCTTCTGCAGGCTCGTCGACGAGGTGGTGTATTGGAAGAGCAACTTCTTCTCAGGATAAACGTAGCGATGCACTTTCTGGGCCGCGAGGGCACCCTCATGGAAGCCGGAAAGGATGAGCTTCAGTTTGCCCGGATAGGTATTGATGTCGCCGATGGCGAAGATGCCCGGCACGCTGGTTTCGAACTTCTCGGTATCCACGGGAATAAGGTTTTCGTGAAGGTTCAGGCCCCACTCGGCGATAGGCCCGAGCTTCATGGTGAGCCCAAAGAAGGGGAGCATCACGTCGCAAGCGACATCGATTGTCGATCCGTCGTCCTTCTTGATGATGACGCCTTCGAGAACAGGCGCCTCGCCCTTCAAGGCGACCACTTGGCCAAGGTGAAGATCCATGTCTCCGGCGGCCACCAGAGTGCGCATTTTCTCGACAGTATGGGGAGCAGCGCGGAAAGCGTCGCGGCGATGCAGGAGCGTGAGGCGTTTGGCTCGCGGCTGAAGATTCACCGTCCAGTCCAAAGCCGAGTCTCCGCCGCCGACGATTAAGATGCGCTTGTCGCGGAACATCTCCATGTGACGCACGGCATAGAAGACCCCGGTGCCTTCATAGGCCTCGATATTGTCGATCGGCGGCTTCTTCGGCTGAAACGATCCGCCACCTGCGGCGATCACGATCGCCTTGCATAGGAAGGTTGTGTTGTTCTCCGAAGTCCTCACGCGGAATCGGGGAGCTTCGGCCGTCCCCAGGGACTCGATGCTTTCCACCATCTCGTTCAGATGGAACGTCGGATGAAACGGCTCGATCTGGGCCATCAGGTTATCGACCAAGCCCTGCCCGGTCACCATCGGGAAGCCGGGAATGTCGTAGATCGGCTTTTCAGGATAGAGCTCGGCGCATTGGCCGCCTACCTTCGGCAGGATGTCGATGAGATGACATTTGATGTCGAGGAGCCCGAGTTCGAAAACGGCGAAGAGGCCCACAGGCCCCGCACCGATGATGACGACGTCGGTTTCGATATTGTCGGTCATGAACAGGCTCCTTCGAGAGACCTTCGAAAAGCACGGTCTCCCGTTTTTGGCAATGCGGCAGGCGGGTTCGGGGTGGCGAGGGTCAGCTCCCAGTGGGTGCCAAGGTCACTTCCAAGCCGTCGAGTTCGGAGGTCCAGAGGATTTGGCAGGAAAGGCGGGAGGTTGGCTGCGTGACGACGGTGTCCAATTGGTCCTCCTCCTCTTCCGTCGGAGGATAGATTCTGGGAATCCATTCTTCTGCCACGAAAACATGGCAGGTGGCGCACTCGCATGCGCCGCCGCACAGGCCCTCGATCGGCAGGCCCCAGTCCCGGATGATCTCCATCACCCGCCAGCCTTCGATGGCCTCAAGGGTGTGGCGCTGGCCGGAGCGATCGGTCACATGGATGACGCCCATGAACGGGAAATTCCTCAGATAACGGACAAGGAGATTGGCACAGTCTGCGCCGGATGGGCTGGATATCGGGCCTTTGGCCTCGTCCGTCAACGTTTTGAGCGCCGCAGTGCTCTTATCGATCCTGTGAAGCGCCCCGGTCCCTCACACTCCGAGTGTCTGGAGTCTCAAGGCCTCATTGCCGAGAAAGTCGGTCATGGCGCCTTCGAAGCGCATTTCCCCGCGCTCGATCACGCAGGCCTTGTCTGCGACCGCGGCCGCAAAGGCCCAATTCTGCTCGGATAGGAGAATGGCCACGCCCTCCGCCTTCATGGCAAGCACGGCCTCGGCCATGGCCTGGACAAGAACCGGTGCGATACCCTCGGACGGCTCGTCGAGAAGAATGGCGTCCGGATTGCCCATGAGAGTCCGGGCGATGGACAGCATCTGCTGTTCGCCTCCGGACATTTGGTTGCCGCGCCGCCCCTTCATGGCAGCGAGATTGGGAAAAAGCCGGAAAAGTCGCTCCGGAGTCCAGGGAGCGCGCTCGCTGCCACCGGAGCGCCGGCCAGCCTCGAGGTTCTCCTCCACCGTCAAATCCGTAAAAATTCTTCGGTCCTCAGGGACATAGCCGAGACCCAGCCGGGCGATCTTGTAGGTGGGAACGCCCAAAATGGACCGATCCTTGAACAGGAGGCGATCGGCAGTTGCCGGCACCAGTCCGAGAACGGCCTTCAGGGTGGTCGTTTTGCCGGCGCCATTGCGGCCGATCAGCGCCGTTATTTCACCCGCCTGAAGCCGGAATGAGAGCCCGAAAAGAACCTGGGCCCGACCATAGGAGGCCTTCAGGTTCTCCACATCCAGAAGCAATCCGGTCATGCAGGCCTCGCCGTAAGGGGGGCCAGTCCATGCGTATCCCCGAGATAGGCCTCACGGACCCGCGGATCCCGTCGGATTTCATCCGGCGTTCCCGTCGCGATAATCTGACCGCGCAGGAGGACGAGCACCCGATCGGCGTGACCGAAGACGACATCCATGTCGTGTTCGGTGAACAGCACGCCCATGTGGCGCGATCGAGCCAGGGAGTCGGTCAGCTCCATGAGAGCGGAGCGCTCGGCGGGAGCCATGCCTGCGGTGGGTTCATCCATGAGAATGAGCTTCGGATCGCCTGCCAAGGCGATGGCGAGTTCCATTCGTTTCACATCGCCATAGGCCAGCTCTGCGCTTGGCCGGTCGGCAACTCCTTCCATGCCCACCTGCGTCAGAAGTCCCAAAGCCTCCTCCCGGTGACACGGCCTCACCGGCGACCAGAGACCGCGGGTTTCTCCGTAGCGGCTGAGAAGAGCCATCTGCACGTTTTCCAGCACTGTCATCGACAGGAAGGCTTGCGCGACTTGGAACGTTCGGCCGATCCCCTTCCGAAAACGCTCCGACGCCGTCGCCTGCGTAATGGGGGCATCATCAAGCAAGACATGGCCGCTGTCTGGCTGCAACTGCCCGCCGATCATGTTGAAGACAGTCGATTTGCCGGCGCCGTTGGGGCCTATGAGCGCAACCATTTCGCCGCGCCGCACCGTCAAGGAAACATCGCTCGCGGCGACGACGCCGCCAAACGACTTCGTCAGTCTCTCCACCTTGAGCAGCGTCATGCACGTTCCTCGCGTCGGCGGGCAAGTGTGCCGACAAGGCCGCGCGGAAATACCAGCACCATGGTGATGATGCTCAGGCCCAGGAGCAAGCGCCAGAAGTGCGTCAGCGGCATGATCCAGTCCCGTAGGGCATGCAGCACTGCCGCACCGAGGAGCGGTCCCGCCAGGGTCTGGATTCCTCCGAGAAGCAGCATCGTGAGTGCATCGACGGAGGTCGGAATCCCAAGCAGGCTCGGATCGACCGAACCGCGGGAAAAGGCATACAATCCACCTGCAAGACCCGCGCTGGCTCCGGCTACGATGAATGCCGTCCAGCGGTGGTAGCGAATGCGCAGGCCGATGGCCTCGGCACGGGATTCGGAGTCTCGGGCTGCCCGCAGGGAATAACCGAAAGGTGCGTGGACGGCACGCGCCAGAAGAACCAGAACTCCCGCCGTGATCGTGAGGGTGACGAGATAGTAAACCTCCCGCGCCCCGGCCCATGCGGGGGGCCAGACACCGACGATTCCATTGTCTCCGCCCGTGACATCGACCCATTGGAATGCGACGGCGTACAGAATCTGAGCCGCTGCCAGCGTCATCATGGCAAGGTAGATTCCCGACAACCGCACGACGAAGGCGCCGATGAGCGCTCCGCCGGCGGCGGCAAGCAGGACTCCAAGTGGAATCGCAGCCTCCATGGAGGCTCCGAACCATTTGACGGCAAGAGCGGCTCCGTATGCTCCCAATCCAAAAAAGGCGGCGTGGCCAAAGCTCACGAGGCCGCCGACGCCGATCAGGAGTTGGAGACTGAAGGCGAAAAGGCCGAGGATCAGGATCTCGGTCGCGACTTTGAGGAGATAGGGATCGGCAATAAGCGGAAGGGCTGCAAAGAGAGCGAAAACTACGATGGCGATCACCGCAGACCAGCGGGAAGGGGCGCGACTTGCAATTCCCACGGCGTGTGATGCGCCAACTGCCTCAGGGCGGCCGAAGAGGCCGTTCGGTTTCACCGCGAGCACGAAGGCCATGAGCAGGAAGACGATGACCAGGGTGCTTTTGGGAAAGATCAGGATGCCGAAAGCTTGCAGCTCTCCGATGATGAGGGCTGCAAGAAATGCCCCTGGAATGCTTCCCATGCCTCCGACGACCGTCACGACGAAGCATTCGGCGATGATCGACAGGTCCATGCCTGTATTCGCCGCGACGCGCGGGATCTGCAGCGCCCCGCCAAGGCCGGCTAAAAAAGCGCCGAGAAACAGCGTTGCCGTAAACAGAAGAGCTTGGTTGACGCCGAGTGCGGCGACCATGTCCCGGTCCTGCGTCGCAGCTCGGATCAGGATGCCAAATCGCGTCTTGCGTAGCAAAAGCCACATGGACCCGAGAACCACCGGACCCGCCGCGATCAGCACAAGCTCATAGGAAGGGAAACGCCGACCGAGGATTTCGATCGGCTGACGCAGACCGGGGGCCCGCGGCCCCAAGATATCCTGAGGACCGAAAATCTGCACCACGAGATCCTGGAACACCAGAACGACACCGAAGGTGGCAAGGAGCTGCAAGAGTTCCGGCGCGCGATAGATGCGTCGCAGCAGAAGGACCTCCAGCAGAATGCCGATAAGGCCGACTGCGATGGCCGCGATGAGGAGGCCCGCCCAGAATGCTACTGGCCCATAGGAGAGATCGAGGAGCTTCGGTACGAGCGTCGCCGCCGTATAGGCTCCGACCATATAAAGGGAGCCATGGGCGAAGTTGACGATCCGGGTCACGCCGAAGACGAGTGTGAGGCCGCAGGCGGTAATAAACAGCGATGAGGCGCTGGCGAGCCCGTTCAGCGCCTGAATGACGAGAAAAGACGGATCCATCGAGGGCTACCCTCCCGATATCGGAAGGGAGAGCTCGCGCGAAGCCATGGATGCGTCAGTCCTTCCTGGCCGCCTTTGCCTCGGCTTCGGACGGCATGAACGATGCTCCATCGTTGTATTTCCAGTCCGTCATGCCGCCATGCGTCCCTTTGAGGACCAGCTTGCCGACCCAGGCGCCCATGGTGGATTGATGATCGAGGCCGCGCATGGTCACAGGTCCGATGACCGTGTCGAATTTGGCGTCTTTGAAGGCCTTGATCAGTGCCTCCGTTTCCACGGAGCCCGCGCGCTCGATCGTGTCACGGATCATGTTGACGACCATATAGCCGAGGAGAGAGCCGAGCCGTGGCGTGTCCTTGTATTTGGTCTGGTAGGCGTCCACGAACGCCTTGTGTTTTGGGTCCTTGATCTCGTCCCAGGGATATCCCGTGACGGTCCACCCTTCCGGGATTTCGTCCTTGAGCGGGAGAAGCCACTCGGGCTCCCCGGTCAGCAGAGACAGGATGAACTTGCCCTCGAACAGGCCGCGGGCGTTGCCTTCGCGGACGAACTGCGTGAGGTCGGGACCGAAGGTCACGTTGAAGATGCCGTCCGGCTTTGCCTGCTCGATAGCGGAGACGGTTGCCCCCGCCTCGATCTTGCCAAGGGCCGGGTATTGCTCGGCGACGATCTCTGCGCCGGGGACGCGTTCCTTGATCAGCCGCTTGAAGACTTCCGCCGCGGACTGGCCGTATTCATAGTTGGGGGCCACGATAGCCCAGCGCTTCGCACCGGATGCCTTCGCCTGATCCACCAGCATGCCGACCTGCATGAAATTGCTTGGCCGAACGCGGAACGTATAGTGATTTCCCTGCGCCATGGTGATGGCATCGGTCAGTGGCTCGGCAGCGATGTAGAGGATCTTCTTCTGGTTGGCGTAGTCCGCCATCGCAACGCCCACGTTCGACAGGAACGAACCGAACAGGAACGATACGCCCTCGCGCGTCACCAACTCATCAGCGACGCGGGTCGTGTCGCCGGTCGTGGCGCCGTCATCGCGAGAAATGATCTCGATCTTCCGTCCCAGCACCCCGCCCTTGGCATTGATTTCGTCGAGTGCGAGTTGCCAGCCCTGGCGATAGGGCACGGTAAATGCCGCCCATTTGCTGTAGGAGTTCAGCTCTCCGATCTTGATCGGGGCGGGCTGAGCCTGAGCGGCGGGGCCTGCAAGCGCCAGCCCCAATCCCAGAACCAGCCAGCGGGTCATCGACGTCTTCGCCATTTGTCATCACCTGCAAATGAAGGGCCAGCGTGGGTGTAGGGCCAATCTGTTTCGGAAGAAAGCCTCAATCGCATATCGGGACGCGATTCATGCCTTGCCACCAGCTTCGGGCCGATGCCAATCTTTTGCCCCGTCCTCTTCCTTCAGGCCATCATGCTTCTCGATCACGATCCTGCCCGGGCCTTCATGCCCTATCCGCCCGTCGACGTGCCCAGCGCTGTGACGGGGCCGCTTGCCGGCCTCAGCTTTGCCGTTAAGGACCTGTTCGATGTTGCGGGCTATCCCACCAGTGCCGGTTCTCCACAGATGCTGGCCATGTCTGGAGTGAAGACCCGAACCGCCCCGATCGTGCGCCGATTGCTCGATTCAGGGGCGCGGTTCGTTGGCAAGACCATTACCGACGAGCTCGCCTTTTCCATGAGCGGCAAGAATGCCCATTTCGGGACACCGGTGAACGGAGGTGCCCCAGATCGCATTCCTGGCGGCTCCTCATCCGGCTCGGCGGCCGCGGTTTCGAACGGGCTTTGCGATTTTGCCCTCGGCACCGATACGGGTGGGTCTGTGCGCGCTCCCGCCAGTCATTGTGGCTTATTCGGCATCCGTCCGACCCATGGCCGTGTCAGCCTGGAGAATTGCCACGATCTGGCGCCGTCCTTCGATACGTGCGGTTATTTCGCCCGCGAGGGTGCGGTTTTCCGAAGAGTTGGCGAGGTGTTGCTTGGAGCCGATCCGGGTCCCCTTCCGAGCCAGCCTCGGGTTCTCCTGGCGCGGGACGCATTCGGCCTCGTGGAAAGCACTGTCCAGTCCGCGTTAGCGCCTGCTATCCGCAGGATAGAGACTGTCCTGGGTGAATCTCAGGAGGTCGAGGTAGCGACGGAGGGCTTCACGGCTCTCTATTGGGCCATGCGGTATATCCAGGCCCGTGAGGCCTGGATCGTCGATGGACCTATGATCGAGCGCCTGAAGCCGCCGCTGGGACCAGGCGTTGCCGATCGCTTCGAATTTGCCCGCGCGGTGACCGATCGGCAGGTGGCAGAGGCCCAGGGAATTCGCAGCGTGTTCCGCGAGCGCTTCAAGGCTTTGCTCGGCTCGGATGGGATCCTGGTCCTGCCGACCATGCCGGACATTGCACCTCTTTTGACGGACAGCGATGAGGCGCTGAACGATTACCGCAACAAGGCGCTCAATCTTCAATGCCTTTCGGTGCTCTCCGGACTGCCTCAAGTTTCGCTACCTCTCGCCAGGAAGGACGGGGCGCCCCTTGGGCTGTCTCTTCTGGGTCCGGCAGGATCTGATTCGAGCCTCGTGGCACTGGCCGCACGGATCGCCGAAGGTTGATGGCCGGGGCTTGAATCGTGGTCTCTCGGGCCGAGTTACGGCCTTGGGAAAGGGCCGCGCGATCATGCAGAAGGAGGGGGCGAATGAGCCATCCGATCGTCTATCCGAAGGTGCCCCATGTGGCCATTCCGAGTGCTTGCACCCTCGGGGAGGGAGTGATCTGGGATCACCGGACGAGCACGGTCCTCTGGGTCGATATCAAGAACCCAGGCATCTGGCGATACCAGCCTGCAACCGGAGAGCATGAGCGAGTTCAGGCGCCGGAGGCCGTCGGATTTATCGCTCTGACCGGTGATCCAGAGATTCCGGTCGTCGGCCTCAAGTCGGGTCTGGCCCGTTTCGACCTAAGGAGCGGTCGGGCGACTCTGCTTGTTTCGCCGGAGCCGGATCTTCCCGATAATCGCATCAATGATGGCCATGTCGGCCCAGACGGCGCCATCTACTTCGGCACGATGGATGACAAGGAGAAGGCAGCCTCCGGGTCATTCTGGCGCTGGGATGGCAAGGACCTTACGCGCCTACTCGACGGCATCGTCGTCACCAATGGTCCGGCCTCCAGTTCGGACGGGCGGACGCTTTATGCAACGGACACCACGAAGGGGACGATTTATGCGTTCGACTTCGATCAGGGGCGTCTTGGTGCGCCCCGCATCTTCGTCCAGTTTGAGCAGGGCTGGGGTCATCCCGATGGCATGACGGTTGATCACCGTGGTCACGTCTGGGTGTGTCACTGGGGCGGGTCGCGCATCACGCGCTTTACACCCGAGGGGCGTGCCGAACTCGTCATTCCGGTTCCTACCGCTCAGGTGACGAATTGCGTCTTCGGCGGACCAGACCTTAAAGCGCTCTACATTTCGACGGCAAGCGTCGGCCACGATCCTCATACAGATCCCATGGCCGGGCATCTCTACATGGTCGAGACCGGAACGTACGGCGTCGAAGCGCACGTCTTTGAAGGATAGGGCATGACGATCAGTCGCTTTGGATCGGTCGACGAAGGAGACGTCTGGGAAATCGTGCTGACGGGGCCCGATGACGTCGAAATGCGGGTCCTGACGTGGGGTGCAGTTATTCGGGACCTCGTCGTCCCCACGGCGCGAGGGCGACAGCATGTCGTTCTCGGCCTTAATTCCATCGAGGATTATGAAGCCCATTCGCCGTATTTCGGAGCGGTCGTCGGGCGCTATGCCAATCGGATCGGAGGGGCGCAGTTCACGCTGGATGGAACGACCTACAAGCTTGATGCCAACGAGGGCCGAAATCAGCTTCATGGTGGATCGCGCGGCTTCGGGACGCGTCTTTGGACAGTGATCGATCGCCAGCCGGCGAGCGTCACGCTTGCGCTCGTGTCCGAAGGTGGTGACATGGGATATCCAGGGCGCCTCGTCGCGACCTGCACCTACACGCTTCTTGCCGGCGCTACGGTGAGGATTTCTCTTGAGGCCACCTGCGATCATCCAACGCCTGTCAACCTGACGACGCACAGCTATTTTAATCTCGACGGTAGTTCCGATATCCGCTCCCATTACCTGATGATCGCAGCCGATTATGTTACGCCGACATTGCCCGATCTCATTCCTACCGGCGAGATCAAGAGCGTGACGGAATCAGCTTACGACTTTCGATCCCGGCGTCCGATCGGTGGTGCTGAACCTCAGCAGGGACGCATTTCCTATGACATCAACTATGTGTTGAAAGGCAATGATGGGAAGCTTTCCCATGCAGCCACGCTGCAATCCCTCAATGCAGGTCTTTCAATGGAGCTCTGGACCACCGAGCCTGGCGTGCAGTTCTATGATGGTCATATGATCGATATCCCAGTCCAAGGCCTCAATGGCGCCCGTTATGGACGCCACTCCGGTCTTTGTCTCGAGCCACAACGTTTTCCGGACGGCCCTAATAACGCCCATTTTCCTGCCTGTATTCTGTCCCCCGGTTTGGTTTCCAGGCAGGTCAGCGAACTCCGGTTTGCTTCTCTCTAAGGGAACTTTGCCGTTCAACGGGCCGTTGTTCCATCAAGCACTCGTAAGCGAGTGCAAAGAAGGGGAAAGCCGATATGCCGGTGCTCGACGCGAACGCCTTGAAGACGGATCCAGAGGGAGCTGCCTTCCTGCTGAGCGTTCTGCGTCCGCGCGATCCGGCCAAGGCTTCCCTTGAAAAGGCGCTTGCGGCAAGCCGTCGCGCTATGCCTGAGTCGAAGCCGCCAGAGAGACGGCTCCGCATTCTTTCAGCTGTCTGAGTCTCAGGTCTCGCTCGTGACAGGAGCAGCAAGGCCGCGCTTGACCAGGAGTGCGTCCGGAGACGGCAAACGCCCACGGAATGCCTTGTAGGCCTCTGCCGGATCGCGCAAATTGCCGGCGGAATAAATGTAGCGCTTTAAGCGCGCCGCCGTATCGGCGTTAAAAGCGTCGCCGGTTTCCTCGAAGGCATTGAACGCATCCGCATCCAGAACTTCCGACCACAGATAGCTGTAATAGCCCGACGAATAGCCATCGCCGGAGAAGACATGCGTGAAGTGAGGTGTCCTGTGTCGCATGATGATCTCTCGCGGCATCTCGATCCTGTCGAGCGATGTTCGCTCGAAGGCTTCCGCATCGAAATTATCCACATCCGTGAGGCGATGCAGATCGATATCGACGAAGGCGGAGGCGAGGTATTCTACCGTTGCGAAACCCTGGTTGAAATTACGCGCCTCCATGAGGCGCGCCAAGAGATCTTCAGGAAGCGGCTCTCCCGTTTTGTAATGCGTCGCGTAGCGACGCAGAATATCCGGTTGCGACAGCCAATGTTCGTAGAGCTGCGACGGAAGCTCTACGAAATCGGTTGAAACGCTCGTGCCGGCCAGCAGCGGATACGTGACGTTGGAGAGAAGGCCGTGCAGCGCATGGCCGAACTCGTGGAACAAAGTCCTGGCATCGTCGAAGCTCAGCAGAGACGGTTCTCCGCGTCCGCCCTTCGAGAAGTTCATGACGTTGACGATAATGGGCCGTACATCTCCAATCAGCTTTTCCTGGGACCGGAAAGCGCTCATCCAAGCACCGCTGCGCTTCGATGATCGAGCGAAATAGTCACCAATAAAGACGCCGACGAAATCTCCGGTCGAATTCGTGACTTTCCAGGCGCGTATATCTGGATGATAGCGAGGGAAATCCCTGATCTCTTCGAAGTATAGATCGAAGAGGCGCCGTGCCGTCTCGAAGGCCGCTTCTATGATTCGGTCGAGCTGGAAATACGGTTTGATCGCAGCTTCATCGAGATTGTGTTTCGCGATGCGGACTTGTTCAGCGTAATAGCGCCAGTCCCAGGGCTCGATGACGATATTGTCGCCGCGTGATTGTGCTTGCGACTGCAGATCGTCGCGCTCCTCCATTGCGCGCCGCCGGGCCGGTGTCCAAACCTCTTGAAGGAGAGAGAGAACGGCTTGCGGTGTTTTCGCCATGGTGTCGGCGAGCTTGAAATCGGCAAAGGTTTCGTAGCCCAGGAGCGACGCGCGCGCGACGCGCAATCGTACCATCTCGGCGATGATCGCTTTGTTGTCGGTTGTTCCGCCACCTTCTCCGCGTCGCGCCCAGGCCTTGAAGGCCTGTTCCCGTAGATCGCGGCGGCTCGAGAATTGCAGAAACGGTTCGATGCTCGAGCGGGACAGGGTGATGACGTATTTTCCCGACAGACCTCTATCCTCGGCAGCCTGTGCTGCGGCTTCGCGCAGGAAGGACGGCAGCCCGGCAAGGTCTTCCTCGGTCTCAAGAACGAGTTGATAGGCCTTCTCATCAGCCAGCACGTTCTGGGAGAACTGCGTGCCGAGGGTAGCCAAGCGCTCCACGATCTCGGAGAGACGCTTCTTGTCGCCCTCTTCAAGGCGCGCTCCTGCGCGGACGAAGATCGTGTGATAGCGATCGAGGACACGTAACTGCTCTGCGGAAAGGCCGAGATGGTCCTTGCTCTGGTGAAGCATATCTACACGACGGAACAACGCCTCATTCATGAAGATGCTGTTGCGATGCTTGGCGAGAAGGGGCGCCATTTCGCGTTCGATGGCCTGTAGGGCATCGTTGGTATGCGCGCCCGTAAGATTAAAGAAAACACCGCCGACGCGTTTCAGCGCGGCTCCGCTGCGCTCGAGCGCGGCTACCGTGTTCTCGAATGTGGGAGCATCGTCGCTCCCTGCAATTGCTGTGATCTCGGCTTGCTGCTCGGCCAGAGCGATATCGAAGGCGGGACGATAATGCCCGGTGGCGATGCTTTCGAATGATGGAAGTTCGAAGGGTGTCGTCCAGGATTTGAGGAGCGGATTGTCGGACTGGAGCGCTTCCAATGAGGCCATGGCGTTTGTCGGTTCCCCGGTTATGAGAGTTCAGTTTTATCGATGTCGGTCGCCGGCGGAAAGAGGGGCGATCCTGACGTAATGGGTGCCGGATCGAGATATTGACGGAGGAAGGTGAGAACGCGTCGGACCGCATCCTGCTGCGTTCTGCCTCGGAATCCGTGTCCCTCGCGCGCGTAAATCTGGATTTCATGAGGAACATCCTTCCGCCTCAGCAGGGCCTCGATGGCATAGGCGTTGGCAACAGGTACGATGGGATCCATCGCTCCATGCAAAATCAGAGTCGGCGGAAGGTGGGCATCGTGACTAATGGCGCCCTGCGGTAGGGGCCCGAAGAAGCTGACGAGCGCTTTAATACGGGGGTCGGCGCTCGCAACCGAAAGCCCCAATGCCGCTCCGAGCGAAATGCCGATGAGGCCAACCTTTCCCGGGTCGATCTCGGCCCTCTCAGAGACCCAGGCAAGCGCATCTTGCACAGTCTCCGTCCAGGGCGTAAAGTTCTGAAAAAGAGTCGAGAAGGAAGCGCGCCGCTCGCCGGTCCTGTCCAGGTAATGGACGAGATGAACCTGATACCCTGACGCGGCGATGGCCATGGCGCCCTCGTGGTATCGGGCATTGCTGCCAAGCCCATCCGCTCCATGCAACATGACAATGGCGGGCCGCGGCATATTTCGCGTCGGTTCGAACACATCAACCGCGATGTCCTTTTCCCCACTCGAAAAACTGCGGCGTGCCTTTGTCACGGTCATAGGCTCATTTCTCCATTCCCGGCCAGGGAGCATGCTGCGTCATCTCTTTGGCAAAAGACGGTGAAGGTGAAGCGGACAATTGCTGATCATCGCCGATTATGATGGAGGCAGTTCCTAAGACCTGACTTGTCAAAGATGGTGCTGCGGCCACCCCATCGGCAGATGGCAAAAGGTCCCAAAGGACCGAGGGAACTCTCTTGAAACGGCCAAGGATCGTTCCGGTGTTCCGAGCGTTGTAGGACAGGCCGGGAACTTCCCCGCAGCCTGGAGAACGAAATCCTATGGCAGCTGCCCCGTCATCCCCGCCATCGCAAGCCGAGGTGCCTCCTCCGGGCGTTCCAGGGGTTTCGGGCTTGATGACACTCATCGTCGGCGTCGTCGTCCTGGCTGCACTTTACATCGGTCAGGAGGTCTTCCTGCCGATCGTGCTGGCGATTCTTCTAGCGTTTGTTCTCGCTCCCTTCGTAGATATCATGCGGCGGTGGCATCTCGGCCGGGTTCCGTCCGTCATTATTGCGGTTCTTGTCGCGCTGGGCATCATCCTGTCTTTGGGCGGTATCATCGGCTTCCAGCTCGCGGGTCTTGCGACAGACCTCCCTCGATACCAGTCCACCATCAAAGAGAAACTCGGAACGCTAAGGGAAGGCTCTTTCGGCCGAATACCGGCGATCCTCAAGAATGTCGGGCGCGAGTTCGACCGCGCTGTCCAGGAGAAGCCAGAAGAGAAACCCGCCGCTCCACCGTCTCCCGTTCCGCCCCAGGAGGCTGACAGTTCAGGTCCGCTCCCGGTTGAGGTGCATCAGCCGGAGCCTACGCCAGTCGAACTTGCGCGCAACATCCTCGTGCCTATGCTGCAGCCTCTGGCCACGACCGGCATCGTCTTCGTTGTCCTGATTTTCATTCTCCTCCAGCGGGAGGACCTACGGGACCGCATGATCCGCCTTTTCGGTTCGAGCGACCTGCATCGCACGACCGTCGCCATGGACGATGCAGCACGGCGGCTCAGCCGCTACTTCTTGATTCAACTCGGGCTCAATACATCTTTTGGTGTTTATGTCGCTCTCGGCCTGTGGGCGATCGGCGTGCCCAGTCCTCTGCTCTGGGGCGTTTTTGCAGCGTTGATGCGGTTCGTCCCCTATATTGGGTCCTTCATCGCTGCGGCTTTTCCCATCATGTTGGCGGCAGCTGTCGATCCCGGCTGGAGCATGGCGCTGATGACGGCCGCTCTGTTCCTCATCGGCGAGCCTCTCATGGGGCATGCCATTGAGCCGGTCGTATACGGACAGAGTACGGGACTTTCCCCATTTGCAGTGGTCCTTTCCGCGATCTTCTGGACCTGGATCTGGGGCCCAATCGGGCTGCTGATCGCGACCCCCCTCACCCTTTGTCTCGTTGTTCTCGGTCGGCACGTCGAGCGACTCGAATTTTTGGATGTTCTTCTCGGTGACAGGCCTGCTCTGACACCCGCCGAGAACCTCTATCAGCGCATGCTGGCGGGCGATCCGGACGAGTCGCTTGAATCGGCAGAGATATTGCTGAGGGAGCGCTCCCTGACGTCGTATTACGACGAGGTCGCTCTCAAGGGGCTACAGCTCGCGGCCGGGGATGCGAGCCGAGGAGTTCTCACCGGTCACCAGCTCGATCAGGTCAAGGACGTCATCCGCTCTCTCATTCAGGACCTGGATGGGCATGACGATACAGAGCCGGAACGAAAGGAAACGGATGGTGAGCCGATTGCATCTCCTGCGAGTGAAAAGCCGACGAACAAGGAACCGGCAGTGACAGGCGTGCCATCGACCGTGTTACCGATTCCTGATGAATGGCAAGCGGAAGGCGCGATCCTCTGCATTGCTGGCCGCGGTCCTCTCGATGACGCTGCCACCGCGATGCTCACGCAATTGCTCAACAAACATAAGTTAGGTACCCGCAACGTTCCATACGAGGCTGTTTCTCGCTCCGGAATCGTCACTCTCGACACGGCCAATGCGAAAATGATCTGTCTGTCCTACCTGGAGATTGGGGGCACTCCCGCGCATTTGCGCTATCTTCTGCGCCGTCTCCGCAATCGAATGCCTGATGTGCCTATTTTGGTGGGTCTATGGCCGGTCGACGATGCGGTGCTGACCAATCAATCTCGACAGGCGTCGCTGGGAGCCGACTATTACGTGTCGTCCCTGCGAGAAGCCGTTATTCTGTGCGTGAAGAATGCTGCGGGAGAAGAGAAGGGCACGCAGCCCCAAACGACGGCTGCTCTTCAGTCGAGATCGCAGGAGGCGACAGGCCCGGATCGCCTGCCGCTTCCTGCTTGATGATACTTTTAGGCCGCAGCGCCTTGAGTGTCTTGGAGAAAATTCTCTGCGTAGTGGCATGCCACGAGGCGTCCATCGAGAGGCCGCAGCGCCGGGCGCTCGACCTTGCACCGGTCCGTCACATAAGGACAGCGTGTCGAGAACACGCAACCCTTTGGAGGATTGAGCGGCGAGGGCAGTTCGCCCTTCAGAACGATGCGCTTGCGCTTCTGACCCGACGTGCCGGGAGTCGAGGACAGAAGAGCCTGGGTATAAGGATGAAGGGGACGCTCGTAGATACGTTCCTTAGGCCCTTGTTCGACCGCGTGGCCGAGATACATCACCAACACGTCGTCTGCGATGTGGCGAACGACGCTCAGATCGTGCGAAATGAACAGGTAGGCAAGGCCCATCTCCCGCTGCAGGTCGGCGAGAAGATTGAGCACTTGCGCCTGGATCGAAACGTCCAGCGCCGATACCGGCTCGTCCGCCACGACCAGCTTCGGGGAGAGCATGAGTGCGCGCGCAATCGCAATGCGCTGGCGTTGGCCGCCTGAGAACATGTGCGGATAACGGCTATAATGCTCAGGTCGAAGACCGACCTTCGCCATCATGGCACGTGCACGCTCCGTGCGCTCGGCACCGGACAGGCTGGTGTTGATCGCAAGCGGCTCTTCCAGAATGGTTCCGACCTTCTTGCGCGGATTGAGCGATCCGTAAGGGTTCTGGAATACGAGCTGGACCGTGCGGCGCAGGTCCTTTGCACGCCCGGCTGGGGGATGAATTGCATCCATGCCGTCGAGGGTTAGTGCCCCTTCCGTCGGCTTCTCGATGAGCGTCACCATTCGCGCGAGCGTAGATTTGCCGCAGCCGGATTCGCCGACAACGGCCAGAGTCTTGCCAGATGCAATGGAGAACGAAACGCCACCAACGGCTTGTAAACGCCCCGGTTCCTTGAACAGTCCGCGACGGACCTCGTAAACACGTTTCAGATCACGGGCTTCAACGACGGGAGTATTCACGATGCGACCTCCGTACCAAGAGGATGGTCGGCGTTGATGCGAGCCGTACGGCTCGCGTCGCCGAGAGGATAGTGGCAGCGAATCTGTCCACCGGCCCAGGGTCGCAATTCGGGGCGAACATTGCGCGAATGTTCGGTCGCATAGGCGCAACGTGGGCTGAACAGGCAGCCTCTCGGCCTGTCGTAGAGGCCGGGCACGACACCCGGAATCGTCGATAGGCGGCCACCCGTGCTGTTCTCCGGCAGGGCAGCGAGCAGGGCAGCGGTGTAGGGATGCTGCGGGGCTGCGAAAAGTTCCTGAGCCGCGCGCTCCTCCATGATCTGCCCGGCATACATGACCATGATGCGCTTGGCCGTCTCGGCAATGACGCCCATATCGTGCGTGATCATTACCAGCGCCATGTTGCGCTCTTTCTGCAGGTTGATCAGCAGATCGAGAATCTGAGCCTGGATGGTGACGTCGAGAGCCGTGGTCGGTTCGTCGGCAATCAGAAGCTTGGGATTGCAGGCAATCGCCATGGCGATCATCACGCGTTGATTCATGCCGCCCGAGAGCTGATGCGGAAACGCTGAGAGGCGGCTTTCCGGTGATGGGATACCGACCTGCTCTAGCAGCTCGATTGCGCGACGACGGGCAGCCTTCCGGTCCATTCCTTCATGAAGCCGCAACGTTTCAGTCAGCTGGAATCCAATCGTGAAGCATGGATTGAGGCTGGTCGTCGGCTCCTGAAAGATCATGGCGACGTCCTTGCCCGTAAGCTTGCGTCGTTCACGATCGGAGATCGTCAGGAGGTTGCGCCCGTTGAACGACAGCTTGTCCGCGCGCACGCGACCCGGAAATGGCACGAGGCCCATGAGCGCCAGCATCGTGACACTCTTTCCGGAGCCGGATTCGCCGACGACCCCCAGGACCTCGCCTTCTTCCAGCTTGAGGCTGACACCGTCCACGGCGCGCATGACGCCGCCTTGCGTCGGAAATTCGACCGAGAGATTTTCGATTTCGAGCAGAGCCATGATCAGCGCTTCAATTTGGGGTCGAGGGCATCGCGAAGGCCGTCGCCGAGGAGGTTGAAGGCCAACACCGTGATGAGGATCGCAAGACCTGGGAACGTGACGACCCACCAGGCGCGCAGCACGAACTCGCGGGCATCGGCCAGCATCGTTCCCCATTCGGGGGCCGGGGGCTGTGCTCCGAGGCCCAGGAAGCCGAGGGCTGCTGCATCGAGAATGGCAGTCGATATGCCGAGCGAGGCCTGCACGATCAGGGGTGCAGTACAGTTCGGCAGAACTTCCTTGAACATCAGGCGCAGCGTGCCGGCGCCGCTGACGCGGGCCGCAGTCACATAGTCCTTGGAGGTTTCGGTGATGACCGCCGCGCGCGCAAGGCGGACGTAATGCGGCAGGATCACCAGCGCGACGGCGAGCATCGAGTTGATCAGGCCAGGGCCGAGAACCGCCACGATGACGATGGCGAGCAAGAGGCTCGGCAGCGTCAGGATGATATCCATCAGGCGCATGATGAAGATCTCGGTCAAGCCCCGCGTGAAGCCCGCGACAAGGCCGAGCACGGTTCCGAGCACAATCGAGATCGAGATGATCACGATGCCGATCAAAAGCGACAGGCGTGATCCGTAGATCAGCCGTGACAGGATATCACGGCCAATAGGGTCGGTCCCGAGCGGATAGGACAGGCTTCCCCCCTCCTGCCAGAAGGGAGGCTTGAGGGCGATCGATGTATCGGTCGCATAGGGTGAGTGCGGCGCCAGCACGTCGGCGAGAAGTGCCACGGTCACCACCAGCACGATGACGATGAGACCTGCGACGGCACCCTTGTTGGCGCTGAAATATCCCCAGAACTCGCGCAGGGGATGAGGCGGGGTGGCCGTCGGTGCGGCGACGGCCGGAGCTTCCATGGTTTCTGCGGTCATCGGTGATGCCTGATGCGCGGATTGATGAGGCCATAGGCGAGGTCGACGATGAGGTTCACGCTCATCACGACGATGCCCAGGAGCAGGGCGCCGCCCTGCAGGACGGGATAGTCGCGGCGGAAGATGGCGTCGATGAGCCACTTGCCGACGCCCGGCCAGGAGAAGATCGTCTCTGTCAGGATCGCGCCCGTGAAAAGAACGCCTACCTGCAGACCGATCACGGTCACGACCGGGATAAGCGCGTTACGCAGAGCATGCAGCGCAACGACCCGGAAGCGGGATAGGCCCTTAGCCTTGGCGGTGCGGATATAGTCCTCGCCCAGTACTTCAAGCATCGCCGAGCGTGTCATGCGGGCGATCACAGCGAGAGGCACCGTTCCGAGCACGATGGTCGGAAGGATCAAGTGCTCGACAGCGGAAGCGAATGCCCCTTCTTCTCCGGAAAGGAGACTGTCGATCAGCAGCAGACCCGTGACTGGCTCGATATAGTAGAGAACATCGATGCGGCCTGAGACGGGTGTCAGGTCGAGCTGCACCGAGAAGACAAGGATCAGGATCAGGCCCCACCAGAAGATCGGCATGGAATAGCCGGCCAGCGAGATGCCCATGACACCATGATCGAAGATCGAATTTCGTCGGATCGCCGCCAGCATGCCGGCAGGTAGTCCAATCACCAGAGCAAACAGAATCGCGCAGAGCGCCAACTCCACCGTTGCCGGAAAGAGTGACTTGAACTCTTCCCATACGGGGGCTTGCGTGATCAGGGACTTGCCAAGATCACCCTGGAGGACGCGCGAAATGTAAATGCCGTACTGCACGATGACCGGCTTGTCGAAGCCGAACTCTTTGCGCAGTTGTTCGTGGCGCGCAGCATCGATGCCGCGCTCGCCAGCCATTGTCTCAATCGGATCGCCTGGTACGAGGCGGATCAGGAAAAATGCGAGCAGCGTGATCCCGATAAAGGTCGGGATGATCAGGCTGACGCGGGTGAGGATGAAGCGCAGCATCGTCTGAATGTAAAAAGGCGGAGCGGCGTTTCAGCCGCTCCGCCAGAGGTGAATGGTGAAAGCTTACTTGCCCTTGATGTCCACGCCATAGAACGTGTGACGGCCAAAGGGTGAAAGCTTGAAGTCGACGACTTCCTTACGCACCGGCTTCAACTGCACGGCATGAGCGATCGTGAACCAAGGAGCCTGTTCCTTGAAGATCACCTGAGCCTGCTCATAGAGCTTGGTGCGCTCGGCAACGTCCGTCGTCACTTTCGCCTTGGTCACCAGATCATCAAACGGCTTGTAGCAGAACTTCGCGACGTTCGATCCGTTGCCCTGTGCGGAGGCGCAGCCGAGAAGTGTATGCAGGAAGTTGTCCGGGTCGCCGTTGTCGCCCGTCCATCCCAGCATGCCCATCTGGTGCTCGCCCGACTGCATACGCTTGCGATACTCGCCCCACTCGAAGCTCTTGATCTCGGCCTTCACGCCAACCTTGGCGAGATCGGCCTGCATCAGCTCGGCGATGCGCTTGGCATTCGGATTGTAAGGACGCTGGACCGGCATGGCCCAGAGGTCGGTCTCGAAGCCGTTCGGATAGCCGGCCTCGGCCAGGAGCTTCTTGGCCGCTTCCGGATCGTAAGGGTCGTCCTTGATGGTGTCGTTGTAGGACCACATGGACGGCGGAATCGGGTTCTTGGCCGGGATGCCGCTGCCAAGGAAGACCGCCTCGACGATGGCCTTCTTGTTCATGGCCATGTTGATCGCCTTGCGGACCTTGAGGTCGTCGAAGGGCTTCTTCTGGGTATTGTAGGCGAGATAGCCGATGTTCAGGCCGGCCTGGGAAAGGATCGAGACGTTCGGATCCTTCTCCATGGCTTGGAGGTCAGCCGGATTAGGATACGGCATGACATGGCACTCGCCCTTCTGGAGCTTCGCCCAGCGGACCGAAGCGTCCGGGGTGATCGAGAAGACGAGATCGTCGATCTTGGCCTTGCCGGCATAGTACTCGGGGAAGGCCTTGTAACGGATGATCGCGTCCTTCTGATACTGAACCAGATAGAACGGACCGGTGCCGATCGGCTCCTGGTCGATCTTCTCAGGGGTGCCGGCCTTCAGCATGGCGTCGGCGTATTCCTTGGACTGGACCGCCGCGAACTCCATCGCCAGGTCAGCCAGGAAGGGCGCCTCAGGCTGGTTGAGGGTCACCTTGACCGTATAGTCGTCCACCTTCTCCACGGACTTGAGCAGCTTGGGCATGCCCATATCGTCAAAGTAGGAGTGGTTCGGGCTCGTGACCTTGAAGTAGGGGTTATCCTGCTTCCACTGCCGCTCGAACATGAACACGATATCGTCGGCGTTCATGTCCCGGGTCGGCTTGAAGTTCTTATTGGTGTTGTGCCACTTCACGCCCTTGCGGAGGTGGAACGTATAGACGAGACCATCCGGCGAAATGTCCCACTTTTCTGCGAGGCCGGGCTGGACCTTCGTGCCGCCGCGCTCGAACTCGACGATGCGGCTGTAAACCTGGGTGCTGGCATCGAACGAGGTGCCGGTGGTGTTGACGCCGGGGTAGAAGTTCTCCGGGCTGCCTTCGGAGCAATAGACCAGCGTTTTGGCCGACAGCGGAGCCGCCGCCAGGAAAGCCGGAACGCAGACAGCTGCAAGAAGAGCTGATTTCTTCATTATGAAAGTCCTCTGAGACGGCTCTGGATTATGGCCGTTCTGCGACAGAGTTAAGGTGGGAAGATCGTTCAATGTCAATCGGTCCCTCCCTGGATTCAAAGGTTTTGGAAAAAATATACCATTTCAGTCCCAACAACGCACGAAAACGTCGTTAATGCTGTCAAATTCGCGCGATTCCGTTCGCAACCGCTACCAAATTGTGGCCACAGCGTCCGTTTCAAAGGAGCTTAGGGGACTTTAATGGGTCATGGAGCCAGCCCTTTAGAGTATTCAAGACCGGCGCAAGGCAACTTCAGCCAGTTCTCAGGACCGGGCTGCAAAGGTAGGCGTTCGGGTCTCCAGCACCTCCTTGACCCTCGCGGCCAGTTCGGCCCGCCCAAAAGGCTTGTGCAGCATAGGATAACCTTCAGGCACTCTTTCCGGATCCGCATAGCCCGTGACGAGAAGAACCGCGAGATTCGACCTCTGTTTGCGGGCCTCGTCAGCAAGTTCAAGTCCCGTCATGCCTGGCATTGCGAAGTCGGCAATCAGGAGGTCGATCTGCTCGTCCGCACGGAGGATGTTGAGGCCGGCAGCTCCGTCTGACGCCTCAACAACGCGATGGCCCATTTCGTTCAGGTAAGCGGCAGTGACAGCCCTGACATCTGGATCGTCATCGACAAGCAGGATGCGAACGCGCTGAGTTAGAGGAGTGATCGTCGCCTCTTTCGGATCTGCATTGTGTTGGTCCGAGGCCGTACGGGACAGGTAAAGTTCAACGATCGTTCCCCTTCCGATCGTACTGTCGATCGTGACGGTCCCTCCGGATTGACGGGCAAGGCCATAGGCCATCGGAAGGCCGAGCCCGGTGCCTTTGCCGACTTCCTTGGTCGTGAAGAAGGGCTCAAGCACCCTGCTCAGGATGTCGGGAGGGATACCGGCACCGGTGTCTGTAACGGAGACTACGACATATTCGCCGGCGTCAAGGTCGGAGACCTGTCCCGCTGCAACGGTTTGGTTGCGCGTCGACAGCGTCAGAATGCCGTTCTCGGACATCGCATCGCGAGCATTGATGCAGAGGTTCAGCACCGCCAGCTCGAGCTGATCCGGATCGACCATTGCCATCCAGAGATCGTCGGCGAGCTTCTTCTCGACACGGATCACCCCACCGAGTGTGCGCAGAAGCAGGTCGTTCATATCTGCAATAACGCGATTGACGTTCACAGTTTGCAGCCGAAGGTCCCGTTGTCGGCTGAAGCTCAGCAGCCGCTGCGTCAACGAAGCGCCGCGCTCCGCCGCGTACGTGGCATTCTTCAGAAGCTTGTTCAGACGCGGATCGTCCGGCGCTCTTCGTGAAGCGAGATCGAGGCTGCCAAGGACCGCCATCAAGAGATTGTTGAAATCGTGAGCGACGCCGCCTGCCAGCGTTCCGAGAGCCTGCATCTTGTCCGCTTGACGCAGGCGCATTTCCATCAGCTTGCGTTCCGTGATGTCACGCTCGATAGTCGCGATGGCCGTCACATTGCCGGTGGGATCGAGAATGGGAATTTGAGTGACGAAGAACCACTGCAGGTTTCCATCCGGTCCGTGCCGTTCCTCGATCTCTTCGATGGGACCGCGCGCTTCGATGGCGCGGCGTTCCGCCTGCACGATGGTGGCAACCTGCTCTTTTGGAACGAGGTCTTGCTCTCTGCGGCCCAGGCAGGCCTCGACACTCAACTTCAGGCTAGACGCTTTGCTGGTGTTCAGGCGGACGAAGCGACCTTCGCGATCCTTGAAGGATATGAGGTCGCCGATGCTCTCCATGAGGCCGCGAAGCAGCGCGCGCTCCGTATTCAGTTCACGCGTCAGGCGGTGACGCTCAAAGGCGGATGCCACCATGGCCGAGAGCGCCGCCGGTTCCCAGGGTTTGGGCGCATAGGCCGTAATCCGGCCCTTGTTCACTGCGCCGATGACAGCTTTCAGATCTGCGTAGCCGGTCAGGAGAATGGTTTCCGCGTCGCTGTGTACGCGCGCTCTGGCGAGAAACTCGTCTCCTTGCATCTCCGCCATGCGCTGATCGGAGACGATCACTGCGATATCCGGCTCATCGCGAAGAATGTCCAGAGCCTTCATGGGCGAGGACGACGTGAGCACCCGATAATCGTTTTCAAACAGATCCTCGAGCGCGACGATAATGTCCGGCTCGTCGTCGACGACCAGAATCGTGCCAAGCTTAGAAGCGTTCTTGTTCGGCGCGGTCATTCAACGTTCTGCCTTGGGATTTTGACCGTGAAGCGAGCGCCGCCCAGCGGGCCTTCGTCCACTGCAATTGTTCCCCTGTGAGCCTCGACAACGCTATAGGCGATGGCAAGTCCAAGTCCAGTTCCAGAACCTACCGGTTTGGTCGTGAAAAAGGGTTCGAAGATGCGTTCCCGCATCTCGGGCGGGATTCCCGGCCCCGTATCGCTAATTTGAATGGTATAGGTTGTCTCGTCGCTCGACGTTTCAATAGCAATGGCGCCGGTCCCACTGATGGCGTCTGCGGCATTGCCGATGATGTTCATCACGACCTGGTTGAGGAGGGCGGGAGAACAATACAGATCCGGCGCGCCCCCGTAATGACGTCGAATATCGATCCGGGTCCCGAGCCTGTGGCCGAGAAGCGCCAGAACTGTTTCGATGGATTCGCGGACGTTGACGGTTTGGAAGCCGCCCTCATCCAGGCGCGAAAAACGTCGCAGATTGAGGACGAGTTCCTGAATGCGTCCAAGTCCCAACTTCATGGCGCCGACCCGCTCGAGCGTCTTGGCGAGAGAGCGTTCCAGCCCGAGTTCGGACGGGACTTTCGCCGCGATATCGTTGAGCAGACGCTGGACGGTGCCCTGATGGGCCATGATGAAGGCAAGAGGATTGTTGATCTCGTGTGCGATGCCCGCCACGAGCTCGCCGAGAGACGCCATCTTTGCGGCCTGGACGAGCTTGGCCTGGGTGTCCCGGAGGCGATGGTTGGCCTGTTCGAGCTCGAAATTGGCCTTTGCCAGAGCCCCTGCGAGGGAGGCCCGTGCTTCGGCCGAGGCAGCTTCGGCTTTTGCCCGTTCGACTGCAAGCTCCCGCTCGCGCAGCTCGGCTTCTATGCGCCAGTTCTCATCCTGCAGAAGCTTTCGGCGGACTAGGGCCCGGATACGCACCCGCATGGCATCTGGCTCCGCAGTCGCCGGGACCACATCGTCAGCGCCTACGGCAAAGGCGCGAGCCAACGTATCGCCTCCATCCTCATTGCCGAGACCGACGATGGAAAAGCTCGGGAGTTCCATGCCCGGCAAGGGAGCAAGGCCACGATAGGTATTCAATTGACGACAAAGCTCGATCCCGTCGAAGCTCGAGCTGAGGATGTTGACAAGGATGCAGTCCCACGAGGCACCAGGCCTGGATACAAGCCGCAGCGCTTCCGCTGAGGCGCTCGCGAGCGTGACTTCATAGCCCTCCCGGTTCAGGAGGTCCTGGAGATGAGCCCGTCGGGTCGCACTGTCATCCACGACCATGAGGCGTGCCCGCCGAAACGTACTGAAGCTGGGCCCCTCCCGACCTTCCTTGATGTCGGGGGCCGCGCGTCGACGCAGGAGTGCCCTGATTCGGAGGATGATCAGATCCTGCTCCGCCGCCTTGGAGATATAGGCATCGGCGCCGCTTTCCAGGCCTTGCCGCTCGACGGCACGCTCCTCCGTCAGCATGATCACGGGAATCGCGCGGGTCCGGACATTCAGTCGCATCTGGCGCGACAGCTCGTCGCCGTTCATGCCGGGAAGATGGTAATCGGCGATGACAAGATCGGGGAGGCCCGTATTCAGGGTGTCGAGAGCAGCCTCCGCGGTTGCTTGCCAATCGACCGCAAAACCGTTGGTCTGCAGCATGTGCCGCAACTGGAGTGCCTGCGTTTCGGAGTCTTCGACAAGAAGGATGCGGGCGGTGGGAGATGCGGGGCCGTCGCTCATTCGCTTTCTCCCTTGGCGAGTCGCAAGACACGGGGGGCGATCAGGTCGAGGGGGAGGCTGACTCGCGCGCCGCCCATGCGGACCGCCGCCGCAGGCATACCATAAACGACGGCCGTGCTTTCATCTTCGGCAACAGTATAGCCTCCAGCCTTGCGAAGATCCGTCAAACCCTTTGCTCCATCCTCGCCCATGCCAGTCAGTAAAATACCCATGCCTCGCGCTCCAACGGTTTCGGCGATGGATTCGAACATCGAAGTGGCAGAGGGCCGTTGTCCGCCGACAGGGGGCGCGGCGCTGAGGCGCAGGGTGCCTGCCGGCGACAGGAGCAGGTGACGATCGCCGGGCGCTACGTAAACTTTTCCGGCGAGAGGAATCTCCTGATCTCGGGCCAGGCGAGCTTCAAGGGCGATCAACCCGTCCAACCAGGATGCGAACCCTTCCATGAACGGCGCGCCCATGTGCTGGACCAGGAGAATGGGAAGAGGAAAATCTTCTGGAAAGGCGCCCAAGATCTTAGCAAGGGCAGGGGGGCCTCCTGTCGAGGCCGCTATGCCGAGAACCGTAGGCCGAACATTGTTGTCTCGGGCCTCTTCCGTCCAAGACGGGCGCGCGGCAAACGCCGGTCTCCAGGCGAAGGAGCGCCGCCGCACCACAGGCACCTGACTCATGATATAGAGCTGGGTGCAGATCGTCTCCGCAATACCATCATATCCTGCGCTTGTGACGCCGACGGGTTTTTCGACCACTGACAAGGCACCCGCCCGCAGGGCATTCATGGAAATTTGAAGAGCGGAGTCTTCGACGCTGCCGGCAATGACGACGATGGGTGTGGGATGCTCGGACATGATCCGGCGCGTCGCTTCAAGGCCATCCATGCCGGGAAGGCGAATGTCCATGGAGATCACGTCGGGCTGGACACGTCCGATTTCCTGCAGAGCCTCCTCGGCTGATCCGACGGCAGCGGCGAGGATCAGGCGCGGGTCCCGCGCAATGATGTGAGCGAGGAGTTGGCGGATGACCAATGAGTCCTCGACGACCATCACGCGGACGCGCGATTGCGGAGAGGACGTCATAAGAGTTGCCCTATGGTTGCCAGAAGCTCGCGCTGGTCGAATTTCTGCTTGGTGATGTAAGCGCTCGCCCCAAGGTCCAAGCCTCGACGAACATCGGCAGGGTCTGCTCGTGAGGTCATCAGAATGACGGGTATCGCCGACAGGCGTGGATCGGTCTTGATGGCCTGGAGAAGACCGAACCCATCCATGCGCGGCATCTCCACGTCCGCGACGACGAGATCGACCATGGCATCGCCCGATCTCAACGCATTGAGTGCATCGATTCCATCGACGCTGAGCAGAACGCGATAGCCCTGTGCCTCGAGGATGCTTTTCTCGAGGGTCCGGGTCGTGATGGAGTCGTCGACGACGAGAACTGTGGCGCCGGGTTCCGAAGTTGCTGCCGATGTCCATCCGGCCAGACCAAGGCCGCCGGCCGCCAAACGGCTTTCATTGCGAATCCAGTGTTCGATGAGGAGTTCAGGGCTGAGAACCAGGGCCGGCATTTCATCTTCGAGAAGTACGGTACCGGAGACCGTATCGCCGAGGCCGACGGCCTGCACATCGTTTACCAGCATCGTGCGGACGTCGTGAAAGGCATTGACGGCGAGCGCGCAATAGCGAGAGCCGTGTCGAATGAGTACCGCTTTCGCGTAGCCGGCTTCGATCGGAAGAGGTGCATTGGAGGATCCTGCGAGGGCAGCAAAGGCGATAACAGGAACAATAACGTCCTGACCCCGCACATCGATCCGCACGGTAGGACGTCCCTGAACGCTTTCCAGCGACTGAACGTTCAGACGGAACAAGCGCTCCACCCCGTAGGTCGGCAATCCGAAGATTCGCCCCTCCGCCTCGACGAGCAGCAGCGGCTGGCGGGCGGCAGTAAAAGGAACCGATAGGATCGCTTCCGTGCCCCAGGGAAAGCGCGGCCGCAGGAGGACCGAGCCTTGCAGCTTCCGGACGGCTTCAGCCACGACCGACAGCCCCATGCCGCGCCCGGAGAGACGATCGACAGAATCGGCCGTCGAGAAGCCGGGCGAAAAAACCAGCGACAGCAACTGATCCATCAACGGGGCCGGATCGCCGGCGCGGCGAGGCTGCAGCAATCCTCGCTCGATGGCGACCTGCTCGATCCGGGCAAGATCTGGTCCCCGTCCGTCATCACGGACGCTGACAGCGAGGCGTCCTCCATGCGATGCCAGCTCCAAAATGACTTCAGCCCGTTCAGACTTGCCCTTGCCGATGCGCTCGGCCGCATCTTCCGCTCCGTGGCTGACCGCATTGCGGAGAAGATGCATGACCGGATCCTTGAGCGCTTGGAGCACGCGGCGGTCGGCCTGAATATCGAGCCCAGAGATTCGCACATGAACGTCCCGGCCCGTTTCACGCGCAATCTCACGGACCATATGACCGAATGTGCCGAAGACAGTTTCAGCTGAAACGAGGGATACGCGCTCAATGCTTTCCCGAACCTGCCGAGCAGCCTGGTCGGTCGTCCAGGTCGACAGTTTATGGCTACGGGACAGGGCTGACAGTTTGCGGAACAGACGTCCCAAATCCTGGTCGAAATCCCTCAGACGCGACGAGAGATTGCGGGGTCGCTCTACACCGCTCCCCGAAGGTCTTGAGGCTCCGGCCATGGTCAATATCATTTGAGAGTGGAGAACGTCCCAGCTGCGTCTGAGACCACGCGCATCGAGCTCGATCTGGCGGAGCGCTTCCGCCATCGCTTCGTCTGTCTGCAATTCGGACAGGAGCTGATGCATAGAGCTGGAGAGTTCTTCGATCTGCTCGGCGGCGACACGAAGATAGGTTCCAGCCGTATCGGACGTCTGCCCCGCTTTCTCCGTCGCAATCGCCCTTCCGGTCGCCGGAGTTTCGCTCGACCGGGGTGTTTTTCCTTCTTGCTCCCCTCCTCGTGCCGGATCACGCGTGACGACCCGGGAGGGCGCAGAGTCGGAGGAATGCGAGGCCTCGGTGACAAGATCTTCGATGGCGTCGAGACTCGCACGCACTGATGCGGCAATATTTCGATCAAGCGCTTGGCTGCCCTCAAGAATGTGAGAGAACAGAGTCTCGAGCTGATGCGCAATCTCCTCGACTGCGGGAAGGTCGACTGCCCTGGCTGCTCCCTTCAGCGAGTGCGCACGACGAAAAATATCGGCCATCTCGAACGGAGCGCCACGATCGGCGCTGTCGAGTGCCTTCCGGATCGCCTGCAGATGCTCTCGGTGTTCGACGTCGAACGCGGCAAGCAATTGTTTGCGGATATCCGTCACAGGGTGCGCTTCCAAGATCCTCGATGCTTATAGCCGATATCGTTCGACAAGCGTGAGAAGCTGCAGCGACAGATCGGACAGGTTCGCCGCCGCCATATCGAGCTGGCGCGTACCGGCCGCCGTCTGCTGACTTGCCTGTCGGATGTTCTGAAGCGCACCCATCACCTGCTCAATGCCGAGCTGCTGCTGATTGGTGGAGGCCACGATCTGCTGGAAGGTTTGCACGCTTTCCTGAACGCGGTTGGAAATCTCCGTGATCGTCTCCTGTGTCGTGTCGGTGCGCTCCTTCCCGGATGTCACGCGCTTTACGGCTTCTTCCGTCAACATTACCGACGAGTTGATGCCGCGCTGAATGTCGCCGAGGATGGAGCGCACTTGGTTCGTCGCTTCCTTGGCCTGATCGGCCAAGACCTTCATTTCGGAAGCCACGACTGCGAAGCTGCGCCCATTCTCGCCAGCAGCCGCCGCCTCGATGGCGGCGTTGAGAGCCAAGAGATGGGTTCGTTCGGAAATGTCATTGACGGAGGAGATGATCTCACCCACCGCCTGGGTTTTTTCGCTGAGTGCGACGATATTCTCGGCGACAGCCTCCGCTTGTTCACGGATGGCATCCATGGCCAGCGCAGTATCGTCGACAGCCTGCAATCCGGCGACGCTGGTCTGTGCCGTTGCCTGGGCGGAAGCGATGACCTCCTGCGCTCGCTTGCCGATTTGGGCGCCGGCATGAGTGATCTCATCGACTGTTGCCGCAGTTTCCTGCACGGCCGCGAGCTGTTCCTCGACGCTGGCGGCCTGCTCCTGGGTCGAGGCACGAATTTCGGCAGCAGCGGCATTGAGGTTCTCGGTTGCCTCCCGGCTTTGTTTGGCCAGCTGACGCAGGCCACCGACCATCTCGTTGAGCGTCGCGCCAAGGCGCCCGATCTCGTCTTTGCCGGTGACTGCGGTCTGCCCCGCGAGTTCTCCTCGCCCGACACGCTCGACGAACTGCATGAAGGTGTTCAGCGGATTGGCGATCGATGCACGGAGGGCGTAGGTGATGAGGATGCTCAGGAGTGCGACGCCTGCCAGGGCGAGTACGATGGAGGTTCTGCTTTGCTCGTAGACGTCTGCAACACGCCGCTGGCCGAGTGCAACTGCCTCGCCGAAGATGCCGCGCACCTCGTCCAGAGTGCGGATCCACTCGCCGCGATTGGCGTTGAGAGAGGTCTGGGTCGCCATGACGGCTGCGAGGTCATTGTTCTGAATGGCGGAGAACTGCCGTTCCGAATCGGTTCGTAGCTGACGCAAGGACGCGCTGGCTGACGTGAGCAGCTGAGAGATGCGGCGCCAAGCGTCCGATCGTTGAGAGGTCACGGACTGGGCCTGGAAACCGTTTACGGTTGCAATCGCTTGCGAGAGAGAATTCTCCGTCGCGCTGGCACGTTGAGCCCATTCTGCGATCAGGCTCTCATACGAACTCTGCTGCTGGCCCAAGGAGCGTAAGAGGAAGCGCGACAGGACGTCTTCCCGCAGGGCTCGCATGTCGTTCTGCTGGGCGCCGATCGCCTCGACCTGCCGCATAAGGGCGAGGTCACGCGCAACGATCGTCTCCGTGGAAGTCCGGACATCGTCGAGCTGGTTGATCGTATAGATTCCAAGGCCGACCATCAGCGCGACAATGAAGGCGAAGCCGAGAAGGATGCGATTCGCAATCGAGATCGTCACGTTATGCTCCGGAAGCGGGAAGAGAGGGCAGGAAAGGATGGAGAAGGCGGTTTAGATCCAGAAGAGACAAGATTTTTTCCTGATCGGCAACGTCCGATGATATTTCGGCATAGCCGAGAATAGCCTCCTTTCGGAAGCTGTTCGTTTCCTCGGGAGCGATAGGAGTGACTGTTTCAACGCCCTTGGCGCGATCGACTCTCAAAGCAATCTTCGGAGCGGATCGGCGCAGGAGCACGAGGTGTCCGTCGCTTTTTTCCGTGGCCGGCGCAGTTCCCAGGGCCGATGCCAGGTCGATGACGCTGATGAGCTGACCATTCCAGCCGAGCAGCCCGATCAGCGCCGGGGGCCCTTCAGGCAATGGGAGGCATTCGCGGAATGAAAGCACTTCGGCTATGGCATGAACGGGAATTCCATAGCTTTCCCGACCCGTGTCGCAGATAAGAACGCTTGTGGTCTCTCCCGCGAGAGGAGATTGCATCGCATGGCGCGATGCCAGGCGCTGCGTTCTCTCGTCCAGAATGCGCTGGGTTCTCTCCTCGGCAGAAAGCGAGCCGGCGCGACTGATCTGTCTCAACTTGCGTCGTAAGGTCTTTGCCATGTCACTGCTCCAGAAGGGCCGGAGTTATGGCCTGGAGGTGAAGGCGCACGAGGCCCCGAAGCTCCTTTGCCGTGAGTCCGTCGGCCTCGTCGAGCACGGTGCTCGCCGGCACGGCGGCTGCAATGCGTGCCGCATTGGCGAGGGAGCGCCGTCCAGCTCCGAGCCGCCCGTTCGCGATAAGCAGAAGTCCGAGATGGTAATGAGCCATGGCAAAGCTCTTATCGAGATAGATGCTTCGGCGAAAGGCCCTCTCGGCGCGGATGGGATTATCGATCGCGTGGGAGATCAGGCCCTCGTAGTAATGGAGAACCGCATTCAGCGGCTGAGCCAGAAGCGCTCTTCGGCAAAGATCTTCGGCTGCGCTGAATTGCCCTGCATCGGCCAGGGCCCGGACTTCCGCTAGCAGGGAATCTGGCTCGTGAGGGAGAACAACGGGCAGAGAAGTTGGCGCAAGGGCGCGTGAGACAGGCTTTCTGGCGCGCGATTCCGGAAAAGGGCGCTCCCTCGTGCGTTGCGGAGGGGGGAGCAGCAACGGAATTCGTTGCGGAGGAACCTCGGTTTGTGCTGCAGGTCCTGTATCCTCCGTAGAGGCGCGGCGATAGGCAACAGTCCCCGGCAGATTAATCACGCGCAGGAAGCTGGCGAAGGCTGGGTTGGGTTCCGCATGTCCTAGGAGCAGCCAGCCCTCCTGGCGCAGGGTTTCTCCAAGCGCTTCGACAATGCGGATCATCGTAGCGGGATGAAAATAGATCAGGACATTCCGGCACAGGACCAAGTCGAACTCAGTAAATTGCAGTGGCGAGGTCCCTTCGAGGAGGGTCAGCAGATTGTGCCGCTCGAAGCGCACCGGCGCGCGGTATTCCTTTTTCAACCGCCATTGGTCCTTGCCTTCCAAGGGGTCAAAGAAGGCAGATCTGTCCTCGACGGAGAGAGCGCGCAAGGCCCAGCGGCCGAAGACAGCGTGGCGGGCCGTTTTCAGGAACGTCTCGTTGATGTCGGTGCCGACGATGCTGATGCGCCAGCTTTCCAATTCATCACCAAGGAGCTGTTTGAGAAGAATGGCGACCGAGTAGGGCTCTGCACCTGTGGCGCAGCCGGCACTCCAAACACGCAGGCGGCGATCCGCCGATCGGCGTGCGATGATGTCGGGCAGGATCCTTTCTCGCAGGGCCGTGAACTGCTCGGCATAGCGGAAGAAAAAGGTCTCGCCGATTGTAATGTCCGCCTCGAGGCGGGCCCATTCCTCCGGTCCGGCGACGGGATCGTTGAGGCGCTCTAGATAGCGGGCGGTATCGGAATGGCCGGTCGCGTGCAAACGCTTGCGAACCCGCTCCCAAAGCAGATCGTCCTTATCCTGATAATAGAAATGCCCAGTCCGCTCGATGACAAGCGCCTTGAGACGGGAAAAGTCTGCGTCGAATTCGAAGCGAGAGGCGAATTTCTCGGCCATCAGGCCGTAACCGACCAAGCGCCAAGGCGGTCCTGAGCCTGGCGGTTCAACGCGGCAAGGGCCTGCTGCTCCTCGACGAGCAAGATGCGGGAAGGGGAGAGCAGGTGGACAAGCCTGGGCCCAAAGTCGAGCTCGGCTTCGACGCAGCCATTCAAGCTGCCCTGGTCCCGGACCGGGCAGAGCTTGGAGGCGTCAATCTCGACGATATCCTGGACCCGATCGACCAGCAGGGCGACCGGCTGATCCTGAGCAAGACCATCAAGCAGGATGAGATGGTGATAGAGGCCATCCTCGGCATCGGCTTGGAGCCGATCCAAGCTGAACAGGATATCCAGCTGGATGACAGGAACCGCCGTTCCGCTCAGGTTGAAGAAACCGGCAACGGGCCGAGGAAGGCTGGGTGGACGCCAGAGGCGGGGCAGAGGCAGGAGTTCCCGCACTGAATCTCGCCGCAACGCACATTCCGTGCCGCTGACGTCAAAGAGGATGATCTGAAAGCCTGCCATCAATTGGGACTTGAGGAACTACGGGAAAAGCAAGAGCTGGAACCCGTATATGGGCTGGACTCGACCTTCTGCAAAGCCCTGCGCATCTGGGACCGCCCTCAGTATTGATGAAGCTGGCCGGTGATCTCCCTGATTGCGTTGAGACCGACACTCGCTTCTTCCGAGAAGCCGGTGCGATGAACGGCGGTGAAGATCTTTTCCGCATCATTCAAACGGCCGAGCTTGAAATAGGACCAGCCTCGCAGAAGCATGAGGTCGTTCTGCTCGGGAACGATGCGCGCCCGCTCGCCGAGAGCCAGGATGACATCGACCCAGCGGCCATCCCGATACGCAGCCAAAGCCCGCTGTGCCAGGATGGCAGCGCTGAGCTCCGTCCTGCGCGTTGCCGTCTGTGGCGCCTGGGCAGCGGCAACGGCGGCCTCTCCTGTCAGATCCTTGCGGAGATAGGCCAGCGATTTGCCGTAGGCCGCTTCCTCGCGAACGGTCGGGCTGCCGAGCCGCATTGCTTGATCGAAGGCGGCGACCGCCTCCATGGGCCGGTTCAATTCCATCAGGCACCAGCCAAGGGTGAGGGCAGCATTGGGAGCAAGACCGCTGGGATCGCGGGTCGCCGTGCAGGCGCGGCGCGCGCTGCCTCCGCTCCGCACGACCCGTCGGCTGCCCTGTAGCTGACGCTCCTGGGTGAGGACAGCCCTATCATAAGCTGCGACCCGGAATTCTTCGACACGCCGTGAGCGCTCCGGAGAAGACTCGGGGACCGCCGGCGGCTCGGTCGCGGTCAGGGCAGGGCGGGCGGGAGCCGCAGGAACCGGGTTCGGTTGCGGTATCGGCTGCGTTGTCACAGGGGTCCCGCGATCGCGACTGATGCCATCGGCAAGGTCCGCGATGCGCTGAGAGCGCGATCGCCATTGAGCCGTGATGGCATTGAAACGCGACCGATCATTCAAGCGCTGGCTGGCCAGAGCAATGCCATAAGCGGATGGTTCGTCATCGGCCTTCCAGCTGAGGGCGACCTCGAACCATTCGCGCGCCGTCCGGAATTGGTCCGTGTTGTAGGAGTACCAGCCGAGCGCCTGTGCACCATTAACGAAACGGGCTTTGGTAACCGCCGGGATGATGCGGGCAACGACGTTTGGACTGAGCTTGAGCGGTGGATCCTGGCTCAACAGCGCCGTAGCGACATCGAGATAGACCTGCATATTCTCGGGGGCCTTGTCGCGCCATTCATAGGCGAAAGCCTCAGCATCCACGAAGCGGTTGAGCTCGCGCAATGCGAGCGCATAGCCTTCGGCGGCCTTGGGGCCGCCATTGCGATCCAGGGCCGTCTTAAACCACGTCAGCGCCTTTTCTGGATTCTTGCGGTGATAGTTGTAGTAGCCCAGCAGAAGGGCATTGCCGGGCTCCGTTTCCCCCTCGGCTAAGCGCTCGACGACCGCAAGATCGTCGGCCGAAACGGTCAGCTTGGCGTCGGTCGAGGCCTTTTCTACGCGTCTCCTCGCAAGTTCATCCCTGATCGCGCTGAAATCGTCCGGATTGTCTCCTCCCTTTCGCTCGAAACGCAGGAGATCCGTCACTTGCTGCCCGTCGAGGAGCGTCAGCGCTTTCTGAAGGGTGCCGAGACGCTCGGCAGGATTGGCGCAGTTCGTCAGCAGATAGGTATAAACGTCCCGTGCCCTGTTCGTTTGGTTCGTCTTGGCGAAGGCTTCGGCGACACGCCATAGGGAATCGACGTTCGCGCAGGTGAGAAGCGCCGGGGTCTCGGTCGCAATCGACAGGACCGTGCGCCACTGATTGTTGTCGGACGCATTCACGAGCCTTCGGCGCGCTTCCGACACGTCGAGAGCCGCAACGAGATCCGGTGGTGGCTTCCATTGCGGATCGGCGGACTGGCGGGCCGCGATAGCGGCTCTCGCTTCGCTGAAACGATTCTCGGTATAGAGGCCCCAGAGCCGATCGGCCTCCGGGTCGCTGACCGGGCCGCCAGCGCCGCCACCGACCAGCTGGGAGAGGTCAGCCGGGGGCGTCCAATCGGGATAGAGTGCTCGCAGGCGGGCGATTTCCGCATCTACCCGGCGCGTGTCTCCTTGGGACGCGAAATAGCGCAGAGCCGATTCGTCGACCTGCGGGCGCGCCGGGGCGGGAGACGGAGGGGGTGAGGGCGACGGGCCGGTCTGATCTGATTTCGGCGACGGAGGCGAGCCTGATTGCTGGGCCAAGGCCGCGAAGCCAAGGCCGACAATCAAGAATGCCATCATGCCGCGAGTCAAAGGCATTGCGGATACTTTTCACCGATCAACGACAGGGACAGCAGATAGAGACTGGCCGGATAATAGAATTGCGGCTCGAACACCTTCAGGCTCTCCGGAACCTTGGTTCCATCGAGCGCACACGCGAGCGCGGCAGGCAGAGCCATATAGCCCTGATCCGTCAGACGCTCCCGAATTTCCCCGGTCACGACATTGACGACGGCAACGCCTTCCTGGTCCGTGATCCATCGCTGCTTGAGCGTCTTCAGCCACTCCATATCGGCCATCCCCGCCCTCAACAAGTAAAGAGGTATCCTTAACGAGTTGTAACCAAACTCAGGGTCAAATCCCTCGGCCGTGCGTGGCTGCGTACGATTGCGGATGGACATCCAGTCGGCTGGGAGATGGGTCCGGCTTGCCGTGGCCTGCTGAAGCAGCACGATGCCTTCGCGCCATACAGCGCTCCAATCATATTCTGGAGCCAAGGTGGCAAGCACCGGGAATGCTTCGAAAATCCAGTAGGAAAGGTTGACGACCGGGCCATCGGGGCGATCGGTCTGCGTGAAGCCCTTCACACCAGGTAACAGGAAGGGAAACCCGGAATTCTTGACGATGGCGGCCTTGCCGATGGCCTTCGCGAGCTTCTGAGCGGCCTGTGTGTAACGCTGATCCTGCCAGCCCACCCCGGCTTTCGCCAGAGCGTAGGCGATCAGGATGTCTCCGTCCGTCGCATTGTTGCGATCGGTGACATGGGGCGTCGCGCTGGGATCCCATTTCCAGACGGCGAGCCCGTCGTCGCGAATCAGAAACTCGGTGTAGGTGAAGGTCCAGATCTTCTCGAATGTCAGGCGGTCGCTCGCCGCGAAAGCGAGCAGGAGACCGTAGCCCTGTCCCTCGCTGTGGCTGATATTGCCGTTCGCGTTGTCGATCACGCGTCCGCTGTCGTCGATGAAGCGCGTACGATAAGCCTCCCAGTCCGCTGCCGAAACGAAACCGGTAATCTTGAGCTGTTCCAAGGGCGCGCTCCCGGCCGGCGCCATCAACCCAACCATGAACAGCATGAAGATCGCGGAACGGGACAGATATCTCGAAATGATCTTCATGCCATCCTCATCAGTTGCGGCCCAATCGCCCTAGCAACAGATAGGTCGAGATCCCGAGAAGTATGCAGCAGGCAACAAGAAGAACGGCATATTGCAGGATGTTGATCGACATCCAGTTGGCGGCCACGAGCCGGACGTTGGTGAACGAGAGAGGCTGAGTCTGAACGAAGGTGAAGCTGTCGACGGGCTCGATCTCGAGCTTGTTCTCGATGGAATCGAGGGAAGCGGCCCGACCTGACATCTGCGACCAGATCATGGGCGCCGTCAGGCGGGCCATTTCCTCCGCAAGTGCCTCCTCCGTCCGCGCCGTCACCAGGGTGCGTGTGCCAGAGCCTTCGGACAAACTCTGTGCCAGAAGGAGCGAGGAGCGCTGCGGAGGCTCGTAGGGCCGGTCCTTCTTGTCTTCGTAGGTGAGTTTCGCAACGGAGAGATTGAAAGTGTTCTCTATCCAGGTCGTAAAGGATTCGAGGCTTTGCTGCAGAACGCCGCGCTTTTGCAGCGTCTCCGACCAGCGGCGGCGAATCTCGTCCGTCGACGGTTGCTCCGCCGTCTCGGCGGCAGCCCGCCCGATCGGCATGGCGGTGGGCGCCTTCGTCGATGGCCTCGCCGTGGTTTCGGAGCGTGATCCCGCCGGGTAGGACCAATTGGGAGAGGGACTCGATTGCCAAACAGAGCGCAGATTGTCCGAGAGGTTGACTCGCCCGAGGAGGCCTGAGGGCAGTTGATCGACAGCACCGACATGGAGCACGGAGATGTCCGCGGCGCTCGCGGCATTGACGAAATAGCCTCGGACGGGCGCATTCCCATCGCGCGCCATTCGCGCGAGCAAGGTCCCGGCGGCTGAATAGTTTGGCGCATCCTGTCGCGAGAGAACAACGGCAACCGGCGCATCGCCATATGGAAAGCTGCCGGTGCTTAAGGTCGAAAGATCGGGCGTCCGGCCGATGCGTCCATAAGTTGGAATATAGAAGGATGTCGTGTCGAACAGCGCGAAACGGCTCGTGTCCGACAGCGTCTCGCCCGGAACGCAGCGATCGTCTGCGGCAGTGAGGAGAATCGTCTCGAAAGAGATGTGATTGATGCCGGGCTTGAAGTTCCGCATCGGGATGCGGATGGGATGGCGCCGGAAGATGTTGCCACGCGACGTGATCGTCATCGTCGCGCTGATCCGGTCGTTCACATAGATGTCGACGTGGCTTCCCGGCTGGACTGCGGAGGTATGGGCAGCGTCGAGATAAAGGGTCGCTTCCCCATAGTCGGTCGCGTAGAAGTCGGAGGGGAGATTGATCGCGAAGCGAGCCCGAAGGCGCCGACCCGAAAATTCCTGTGTCGGAATTCCGAGATCGGAAAAGCGGATTGCGCGTCCGCCGAGAACTGTCGGCGTCTCGGGCCATAGCCATGAAGCCGTGTCGACCGTCCCGCGGCTTGCCGCGCCGTTGAGGCCTTGGCCGCCGACGATGTTGATCGCATTGTCGAGATCGTTCCAGGTCGGTCCCGATACAAGAAGATAAGGTGCAGTCGAGCCGGGATCCTGCATCATCAGGGCGAGCGGCTGGATCGAGGCCGCATCCGGAACTGCCGGCGTGAAGCCGCGCAATTCACTGGCGATCCCCATGACCACCTTCAGCGTTCCGACTGGGGAGGGGCCGGGATCCGTCTCCAGTACTTGGATGACCGGATGCGCATAGCGACCCCGCAGGGCAACGAGCTGCACCAGGCGGAGCAGGCGGTCGCGAATCTCCGGGCGGTAGATGCGCGGAGCGACGACACGGATGGTCGTGACGCCGGCATTGTCGAATCCGATGGCAGGGAGATCTTCCAAGCTGCGGAGCGTGCGTGGCGCGCCTTCAGTGAACATGAGACTTGTCGAGGCCGCATCGACTTCCGTCCAAAGCTCGTATGTCGCTTTGACCGTACAATCCGTGCGGTGCCTCTGTATCGCCTCCATGTGGATGATGTTTTGTCCGGTCCTCAGAAGGCCGGCACGGACGGGAACGACGACCCGCTTGACCCCTTGTGATGAAACGATCGGGATTTCGGTCACCGTTTCGCCATTGATCACGACCCTGAGGTTGGACGCCTCGGGCATGACGACGACGGCGTTCTGATATCCCACCGATAGGCTCGATCCACTCGCAGCCTCGTCCTGGGTCAGGAAGAATGCCCAGCTCCGCGCGTCGGTCTCTCCCTCGAATCGGATCGTCTCAAACGGCAGAAGAGGCCGGGCTGTTCCGCGCAATGTCGCTGCCGCTGCGCTCTGCGCCCGAGGGTCCGTACCGCGGGCAGGGCCGTTTGTGCCGACAGAAGGGACGGGAGCGACATTTGGCGCTGCTGGCCGTGTCGCTTGCGGTGCCATGTTGAAGGGGGCTGAGGGCGCAGGACCGGACGCCGGTCCAGACGGGATAGGGCGCGCCACCGAAGGAGTGGCCGGTCCCATCGGCTGCGTCCCCATGTCGAAGGGCACAGGAGAAGGAGAAACAGGTGGCGAGGTGGTTTGTACTCCCCCGCCTCGTTGAGGACTATTGCTGGGATTAGACGGGGATGTCGAGCCCGGCTTTTCCGGCGTCATGCTGAAGGGAGCTGTCTGAGCCGACGCGGAATCCGCGACGAAGACGCTGAGCCCAAGGAGCAGAGTAAGAGGAAGCGCGCGCAACTCAGCCTCTATTTCGCTAGGGGAGCCGACTCGCCGGCCGCCGTGCTGGGCGATACCGGTGCCGGGGCGCCGAATTTGTGAAGGCCAAGAAGGTATGCCAATCCGCGTCCGGTCTGGTAGACAGCGACACTGAAGAACCAGAGCGTACCCCGCAGGATTCCGATATCCTGATGGCGCCGCTTCTGGAACTCGCTCCACTGATCCGCATTGGCGAAGACCAGATCGGCAATCAGCCTGTAATGCTCGGGCGTGTCGGTCAGGAAGCGGCAGCCCATCAGGACGCCTTTTTCATCCATGCTCATCTTCCGCACTTCCATCGGCAGTTGATTGATGGGGAGCTTGGAATAGGGCGAGAACTCGAGGGTGCCGAGGGCGCCTTTCTTGAGTCCGGGAAGGGCGGACTGAGTCAGACGGAGATTTGCTCCGCCGACCGAAACATCCAGAATCACGGCGTCGACAACCTTGTCACCCATGATGAAACGGCCCTGCCGCATAGTCCGCACACGGTGGCTCTGCCGACGCGTACCGCGCTCCGATACGACGCCGAGGGCGCAGCCCGCAATGATCAGATTGAGAAAGTTCCAGGCGCCCGTCACGAGCGTGACGTCAGCCTTGTAAGGTTCGGCCCAGACACGCACGGCCGTGGCGATGACACCGAGTAAGAGCAGGCCGAAGATGATGTAGAACGGGGCGCCGAGTTCCGAGACCCGGCTCAGGTTCATGGCCTCGTTCTTGGCCGTGACTTTGAAGGTGGGCTTGCTGGGGTTCGCGATGACCGAGAGGATCGCGGGCAGCAAATAGACCGTCTGGATGAACTCGTACAGATCCGAGATCCACGGCCAACGATAGCGGCCGTAGAGATAGTTCTGCATCATGAAGTTCACCATCATGTAGGTCGATGTGTAGGCGAGGAACTCGCCTCCCGACGCGGTGAAGATCTCGAGCGAAAAAAACAGATAGCAGAGCGGAGAGATCAGAAAGCAGAAACGCGTGAACGGGAAGAACCAGAACAGCGTGCTCGACATGTAGCACAGGCGCTGGGCCAGGGTGAGGCCGCGCTTCAGCGGTGGGAAGCGATAGCGCATGATCTGCATCATGCCTTGTGCCCAGCGTGACCGCTGACCGATGAAGCTCGCGAATGTGTCCGGCTGCAAGCCGGCGATCAGGGGCTTGTCGACGTAGATGCTCTTCCAGCCGCGGGAATGCAGCTCAAGCGCGGTTTCGCAATCCTCGGTGATGCTGATACCGCTGAAACCGTTCGTCTCCTGCAACGCCTCCCGTCGCAGCAGGGCGGCGGATCCACAAAAGAATGCTGCGTTCCAACGATCGAGCCCGCGCTGGATGATGCCGTAGAACATCTCGTTCTCGGAGGGCATCGTGTCGAAGGTTCCGAGGTTGCGCTCAAGAGGGTCGGGGTTGATGAAGAAGTGTGGCGTCTGCACGAGAAAGAGATTCTTCTCGGTGCTGAAATAGCCGACCGTTTCCTCAAGAAAGCTGCGCGCGGGAGCATGGTCCGCATCGAAGACCGCGACGAGATCCCCCGTCGAATGTTCGAGCCCATTGTTGAGGTTGCCGGCTTTGGCGTGCAGGTTCTTTGCACGGGTAAGGTACGTTACGTCGAGGGCTGCGCAAAGCGCCTGGAGCTCAGCGCGCCGCGCCTTCGCCTCCTCAGCCTGCAGCTTGTCGGTAGACTGGCATTTCTGGTCGGTGCCACCGTCATCGAGAAGCCAGACCGTCAGCTTATCGGCCGGATAGTTCATGGCCTTTGCGGCGGCGAGGGTCGATGCAAGGAGGCTCGCGCTTTCATTGTACGAAGGCACGAAGACGTCGACGGACGGCAGTTCTGCCTCGCCGATCTTGGGAGGGCGGCGCGAGGGCAGAGGGCTCGACACGACGAAGAGACTGAGAAAGAGCATCAGGACCGAGTACATCTCGGCCACGTAGAGCAGGATGGCCGGGATGTAATTGACCAGGTCGGTGATGGGCGGCAGGGTGCTCGTGGTTCGCCAGAAGACATAGCGCAGTACGATCGCTGTCCCGAGAGCCAGGGCGATCAGCCGCCAGATTCCTTGCAAACGAAAGAATTTCAGGACGATCATGCAGGCAACGACAACAAGTCCTGCGATGAGATGCGTCTGAAGATTGATGGGAAGGGCAACCAGCAAGAGGATCAAAGTAGCCGCTACAGCCCAGAAGGCTACGAAAAGACCCTTCTTCATGGATGAACAATCTCGTCTGAGTTTTTTACGTCACAGGCAACGCATAATCTATGCAGACCAAGGGGTCTATCGTTATCTCAACGGTCAAGATGCGACGATTAACCATGCGTTTTCCGGGGCTAGGATGGGGGTGGAACGACCGGGTAGCCTTCAAGAGGCCGCCGCGGTTCGACTGGGGCTGCGGGGACGACCGGGGCCTCCAAGGGGCGAGCGGGTGCCCGGTGCGGGGCAGGACGAACGATGGCTCGGGCAGGTGGTGAAGGGGCAGGGGGATTAGCGCCGGTTCCCATGCCGACGGGAAACGAAGGCGCATCGATGGCGCCCAGCTGCGAGGGCACAGGAGGGGGTTCCCCAAAGGGATTCCAGTCCATGGACGAGAAATAGGCCGAGATGGTGAAGGCATACATGGTTCGGAGGAGCTGTTCCTCCGTCGCGTCGGCATCGCAGAGCCGTAGCCTCACCGAAATAATGCCAGCCGGAGTGAGGATGGCCGGCTTGTTCGGCTCGATCTCCTGCCATGCATAAAGGCATGTATCGCCGGTTCCCGAGCGGCCCGTCGCGAAGCCGAAGGGCCCGTATTTGTTCTGCACGTAGTAGAGCGAGGTCCGCATATCGAGGCCCGATAGCCGGCTCTCCATTTCGCTCTGTAGCCGGTCCGGTGTGATTCGGCGGACCTTAAGAACGTCATCGATCTCGGAGGGAACTTCCAGGTCATTGACGAAGCTGACGAAAAAGGCGTTCTGCCCGCTCGTAGTCGAGGCAGTGGAGAGGGCGATCTCCTGGGTAATCCCGTTTTTGTAGGTCCGCTGGAGCACGGCGACGACGGCGGGGCCTCCGGGCGGAGGCAGGATCAGGGCCTTGGTGGCGGGAACCTCCGACATGAGGGTGGCAAAGCGCAACTCGGACTGGGTCGAGCACCCAGCCAGAAGCGCCGCGGCCATGATGGGGACGGTCTTCAACACCCTAAGGGGAGATTGGACCAGGAGCCACGGTCTCCGGCGGATGGACCGTACGTCAGAATCCGGAGAAGGCGAGAACGATACGGACAGCATGCTTCGGGACAAAGTTCGCCACATCTCAGCCGAGGTGCTCGCAACACGGGAAAGTCTGCATGATGGTCCCTCCTCATGTTGGCCGCTGCCGTGGATGAAATGCCTAACCAGACATGGGCAAATATGGTTAATGAAATGTGAAGCTTTGCCGTAAGGTCAGCCATTTCCAACTGTGCTCGACACATTTGAGCAACACTTTCGGCGAGCCGCGTTGCTCCTAGAGGCGTGGATCCGCGAGGCCGTTACGGCTACAGTGTCGACGCGAGCTGGACGGATTCTTGTCTTGCGCAGTATCGCGGAGCGTCATAAAACACCTCCGTGCAGCGAGCAGGCCTATCATCTGCTCTGTCCCGGCCCCGGCGCTTCTCCCCATCCCTATTGTTTCCTGCGTTCGCATGAGCGCGGGCCATTTGTCCTTTCCGGCATGTTTGTCGGGCCAAGGAAAGCTTCCTTCCATGAAATCCACGTTTCTCCGCAATGCCCTTGTTCTCGGCATGTTGTCGGCGGTTGGGCCGTTTGCCATCGATATGTATTTGCCGGCCTTTCCGGCGATCGCACGCGAATTGCAGGTCGATGTCAGCGCCGTTCAGATGAGCCTCATGAGCTTCTTCCTGGCGGTCGCCCTCTGCCAGGTCATCTATGGCCCCGTGTCCGATCAGGTCGGGCGCAAGCCTCCGATCTATTTCGGTCTGGCACTCTTCATCCTGGGTGCGATCGGGTGCAGCTTCGCGCGCAACGCCGAAACACTGATCGCCTTCCGATTCCTCCAAGGGGTCGGCGCCTGCGCCAGCATGGTCATCACCCGCGCCATCGTCCGGGATCTTCACACTGGCGCGGAAGCTGCCCGGCTGATGGCGACGACGATGCTGGTCTTCAGCGTCTCGCCAATCCTGGCGCCGCTGGCGGGCAGCACGCTCACGGAGTTCTACAGCTGGCGCGTCATCTTTTGGGCCATCGCCGGGATCGGGCTCGTCGGCCTCGTGATCGTCGCCACGCTCCTGCCAGAGACGCGAAAGGCGGATACGGGGCGACGGAGCGTCGGCCAAGTCGTACGGACCTATGGGAGCCTGCTCAAGGATTGGCGCTTCCTGGGGCTCGTCTTCATCGGCGGCTTGGGGCAGTCGAGCTTCTTCGCCTATCTGGCGGGATCCTCGGTCGTGTTCATCGAGCATTTCGGCCTGACGCCATCCCGCTACAGCCTCGTCTTCGCGTCGAATGCGGTCGCGTTCATCGGTGGCGCGCAGTTCAACAGCACACTCATGCGCCGTTTCGGAGCGGAGCGCGTGGTCCGCACGGCGATCAGCGTCTTCATGGTGCTGACGAGCATATTGCTCGGGCTGACGCTGTCCGGGGTGGACAATCCTTATGTCCTGTGGGGCCTCCTCTTCGCCTCCTTCGGTTGCCTTGGTCTTGTGATTCCCTCCACGGCGGTGCTGGCGCTCGAATCCCACGGGCCGATTGCCGGGACGGCCTCGGCCCTCATGGGGACGCTGCAGCTCTGCACCGGCGCTGTCATGATCATGCTGGTGAGCACGTTCTTCGATGGGACGCAGCGGTCTATGGTGGCTGCGATCGCAGCGTGCGGCTGGGCAGCCTTCACCCTGAGCTGGACCGTGCTGAGGCGTCCACAGACATACCCTTAGACGATGGATCCTGCTGGGCTCTCGTCTTGATCCAGTCGCGGAAGGAGCGCACCAGCGGCGCCTCGGCCTTCGGCTCCGGGTAGACGAGGTAATAGGCGCCGCTGCTGATCAGACTCTGTGGGAACAGGGCCGTCAGGCGGCCCGAGGCCAATTCGTCGGCGATCAGGAAGTGCGGAATGAGGCCGACGCCGATGCCCGCGACGGCGGCTTGCGCGACCATGGCGAACTGCTCGAAACGAGGACCTCGGAGGGCGTTACCGATCGGCACGCCGACGCTGGCGAACCACTCAGCCCACGCGGTGGAGCGGGTGCTCTGCTGCAGGAGAATGGCGCGGGTCAGGTCCTCCGGGACCTCGATTCGCTCCCGTCGCCTGTATTCCGGGCTGCAGACGGGAACGCATTCCTCGTCCATGAGATGATCGCACAGAGCGCCAGGCCAATGGGGCTGGCCGAAATGAATGGCGGCATCGAAGGGATCGGCCGTAAAATCGAAAGGAACGAGCCGGACCCCGAAATTGACGGTAACATCCGGATGCCTTTCGAAGAACTCGGGCATCTGCGGAATGAGCCAGCGGGTGCCGAAGGTGGGCAGGACGGCGAGATTGAGGACACCTCTCGCGCCGGAGAGGGCGATGGCTTGGCGGGTGGCATCCGAGAGCTCTCCAAGGGTGTTGCGCACGTGGGTCGCGTACATTCGTCCTACATCAGTCAGCACCACGCGTTGCCGCGTCCGGCTGAACAGGGAGACGCCAAGTGAATCTTCGAGCTGCTGAATCTGCCGCGAGACGGCGCTCTGGGTCAGGTTCAGCTCTTCCGCAGCCCGCGAGACGCTCCCGTGCCGGGCCGTCGCCTCGAAAGCCAAAAGATTGCCGACGCTCGGGAGAAAGCCACGTCTGAGCACAAGTTCATTCCATTTTAGAATAACCTGCTTCGAAGATGTCGCTTTACTTCCGCGCTGTCCAGGGAGATTTTCCGGCCCAAATTCATCAGCTGTTTTCGGCGCTCAGAAGAAGGACCAGAGCCATGGCCGGTGCTCACGAACTTGCAAAGCTCAAGTGGGACGATCCCCTCCTGCTCGACGATCTTCTCACCGACGACGAACGCATGATCCGGGATACGGCTCGGGCCTATGCCCAGGAAAAGCTCCTGCCGCGGGTCATCGAGGCCTATCGCGAGGAGCGCACGGATCGCGCCATCTTCAACGAGATGGGAGAGCTCGGCCTTCTCGGCGTGACGCTGCCTGAGGAATATGGCTGCGCCGGCGCGTCCTACGTCGCCTATGGGCTGGTGGCCCGGGAGGTGGAGCGGGTCGATTCCGGCTACCGCTCCATGATGAGCGTGCAATCCTCCCTCGTGATGTACCCGATCTATGCCTATGGGAGCGAGGAGCAGCGCCGGAAGTACCTGCCGAAGCTGGCCTCGGGCGAGTTCGTCGGCTGCTTCGGATTGACCGAGCCCGACGCCGGCTCCGATCCGGCCGGCATGAAGACCCGCGCCGAGAAGATCGACGGCGGCTATCGCCTGACCGGCTCCAAGATGTGGATCTCCAACTCCCCCATCGCGGACGTGTTCGTGGTCTGGGCGAAGTCGGCCGCTCATGACAATCAGATTCGCGGTTTCGTGCTCGACAAGGGAATGAAGGGCCTCTCGGCACCGAAGATCGGCGGCAAGCTCTCGCTGCGTGCATCGATCACTGGTGAGATCGTGATGGATGGCGTCGAGGTGCCGGAAGAGGCGCTGCTGCCGAACGTATCAGGCCTCAAAGGGCCGTTCGGATGCCTCAACCGGGCCCGCTACGGCATCTCCTGGGGCTCTATGGGAGCTGCGGAAGACTGTTGGCACCGTGCCCGTCAGTACACTCTCGATCGCAAGCAGTTCGACAGGCCGCTCGCGGCAACCCAGCTCGTGCAGAAGAAGCTCGCGGATATGATGACCGAGATCACCCTTGGCCTTCATGCCTCCTTGCGCGTCGGCAGGCTCTTCGATGAAGGCCGCATGGCACCGGAGATGATTTCGCTGGTGAAACGCAACAATTGCGGCAAGGCGCTCGACATCGCGCGCGCGGCGCGCGACATGCACGGCGGCAACGGCATCCAGGAAGAATATCACGTGATGCGCCACGCGCAGAACCTAGAGACCGTGAACACCTATGAGGGCACGCACGATGTGCATGCCCTGATCCTAGGCCGCGCGCAGACTGGATTGCAGGCGTTCTTCTAGCAAGATACATCGTATCGGATGAATGCTGGATTGCTTCCAAGGCTGGGTGCTGTTCTGTTCGTTTGTGGTTTCGCCGGGAGCGCCACCGTTTCCATGGCTCTGTCGGCGGAACTGCCCTCAAGAATGGATACCATCAAGGAAAGGCTGAGGATCTTTGATGCTTTGCCTTGGAAAGCCTATGGAAGCTCCGGCGTTGAATTCCGAATCACTCCGGTCACTCCTACAGAATTGCTGGACGGGGCGTTCCATTACGAACCACCGATCTACTACCTGCCTTATCCATCTCACCACGCAGTTTGCTGGCCAGAGATGAAGGTCTGTTCGAACTCGGATGACGTTTTCTGTGACGTCGACACTCTCGGTGCCCCAGAGAAAGTAGACGGGCGATTAGTGCTCGCCGCGCGATGGGTGCAAGCGATGCAATGTATTCCGCACAATCATTTGCTCGTTCTTGAGCGGAGTATGCATGATTCAGTGATTTATCGAGGAGGTGTGAGACCTTGACCGCTTCAATCCAGCGCCCTCTAGAGGGCCTCAAGGTCCTTGAACTCGCCCGCATCCTCGCAGGTCCCTGGGTCGGCCAGCTTCTGGCCGATCTCGGCGCGGACGTGGTCAAGGTCGAGCGGCCAGGGGCCGGCGACGACACTCGTGGGTGGGGCCCCCCTTTCATCGAGGCCGCCGACGGAGGCGATCTTTCGGCCGCCTATTTTCACGCATGCAATCGCGGCAAGCGGTCTATTGCCGTCGACTTCGAGACCAGCGAGGGGCAGGAGCTTGTCCGGAAGCTGGCAGCTCACGCGGACGTGGTGGTCGAGAACTTCAAGGTCGGGGGGCTGAAGAAATATGGCCTCGACTACGAGAGCCTCAAAAAGGTCAATCCGCGCCTCGTCTATTGCTCGATTACCGGTTTTGGCCAGAACGGGCCTTACGCCTCCCGGGCCGGATACGATTTCATGATCCAGGGCATGGGCGGGATCATGGATCTGACGGGCGATCCTGAGGGGGAACCTCAGAAGATCGGTGTCGCCTTCGCGGATATTTTTACCGGGGTCTATTCGGTCGTGGGCGTATTGGCGGCTCTCCGGCGCAGAGACGCGACCGGGGAGGGCGCGCATCTCGACATGGCTCTCCTTGATGTCCAGACGAGCGTTCTGGCGAACCAGGCCATGAATTATCTGGCGTCCGGCAAGGCGCCACGGCGGATGGGCAATGCCCATCCCAACATCGTGCCCTACCAAGTCTTCCCAGTTGCGGATGGTCACGTGATCGTCGCGGTCGGCAACGACGGGCAGTTTGCGCGCTTCGTGGCTGTGCTCGGGCGTCCTGAGCTGGCGGCAGACGAGCGCTTCAAGACCAATGCCGGACGGGTGCGGCACCGGCCGGACCTGGTTCCGGTATTGACGGAGCTGACGCTCCGGATGACCCGCGAGGGTCTTCTGTCGGCTTTGGAGGCTCGGGGCGTTCCAGCCGGCCCGATCAACACGGTGGCGGATGTCTTCGCTGATCCTCAGGTCATCGCGCGCGGCATGAAGATCGATCTCCCGGCGCCGGCTGCGAAAGAGGGGGCGATTCCTTCGGTTCGCTCGCCCATCGTGATGGATGGCGAGCCTCAAGCTGCGACGCGGCCGTCGCCGCGTTTGGGAGAACATACGGACGAGGTCTTGAACGATCCGTCCTGGATCGCCTGATACGGAGACGATCAGGCCCCCTGCTCGGCGATGCCTCTGTCGAGCAGCCGGTTGATGGCCGTGACGACCCGCTCCCGGTCGCTGTCCGAAAAGGGGCTGATGTCATGCATTTCCATGCTGCGGAGGCCTTCGGCCGCGAGCCAGGCGAGAAGGCTGGCATCGACATCGTCCGAATTGGATTTCAGCTTCTCGAGCGTTTCCCTTACAACGTTGCGGACAGGCTCGAGGAGGCGTGGATTTTCCGAGGATGCCGCGAGCATCCCGGTGGCGATTTCCTTCATCTCACCGCCGCCGCACATCTTGATCAGCGCGGCCGTACAGAGCTTCGCTTCGAGGTTGCGGCTCGGCGTCAGCTGGGCCCGCAGCGCTTCCTTTTCGGACGTCACTTCATCGACCAGCCGCTGAATCATCGCTTGGAGGAGTGATTCTTTGCTCGGAAAGTTGTAAAGAAGCCCGCCTTTGCTGAGCCCTGCTCTTTCGGCGACGGCATCCAGGGTCAGACGCCCGGCTCCGATTTCGCCGACCAGTTCGGCGGCTGCATCAAGAATCTTTTCTCGGGAGCTCTTCCGGCCCCGGATACAAGCGAACATTCACATCTCTTGCAACTAAACCGTCCAGACGGTATATAAATGGTGCTGCGGCATTGGCGTCAAGGGGAAGTTGCGCTACAAGCCGCCCCCCTCCTTAGGCAGATAGGATCCGATTCTTCGGACCTGCAAAAATTCGGAACAAGCTCCATGAAACGGCGCATTGTAGTGTCTCTTGTGTTCATTCTTGCGATTGGACTCTGCGCCGGTCTGGTCTGGTTCAATTTCTTCAAAGACAAGATGATCAAGGATTTCTTCGCCAATATGAAGGCACCGCCTCAGGTGATCTCTTCGGCGAAGGTGGAAGCCAAGACTTGGAATCCGGCTGTGAGCGCCATCGGTACGGCGCGCGCCGCGAACGGCGTCGAGCTGTCGTTCGAGACGCCCGGCATCGTCAAGGAAATCAAGTTCAAGGCGAACCAGGAAATCCGCAAGGGTGAGGTTCTCGTTCAGCTCGACGATACGGTGGAGCGCGCCGATCTCACCGACGTCCAGGCTGCCGTGAAGGTCGGTGAGAGCAATTTCGAACGGGCGAAGACCCTGTCGTCCCGCGGTTATGGCACAGAGGCCAATTTCGATCAGGCCAGCGCTGCGCTTGCCGCAGCCCGCTCAAGGCTCGCGCGCCTGGAGGCGACGATCGAGCAGAAGGCGCTGAAGGCTCCCTTCTCCGGCGTGATCGGTATTCCCCGCATTGATGTCGGACAATATCTCCAGCCGGGAACGGTGATTGCGAGCTTCCAGGATCTCTCGTCCATGAAAGTGGACTTTACTGTTCCGGAGCAGCAGGCGAGCAAGATCAAGCTGGGGCAGGAGGTTCGCATCGGCGTTGCGGACAATGACTTGCGATTTGCGGCCCGCGTGACCGGCAAAGACCCGCGCGTGGACCCCAAGACACGGCTGGTTTCCGTCCAGGCAGTCGTAGAGGCTGGAGAGGATGGGGCGATCCTTCCCGGTCAGTTCCTCCATGTGGAAGCGATTCTGCCGGCAGAACCCAATGTGCTGACGATTCCTCAGACAGCCGTGATCACCAGTCTTTACGGTGACTACGTCTATACCATCGAGCCGGAAGACAAGGGCGGACAGAAGGTCGACGTGGCGAAGCAAGTCTTCGTCAAGACCGGCCGCCGTCGCGGCGGCGCGGTGGAGATCCTGTCGGGCGTGGAAGCAGGTCAGCAGGTCGTCGCCTCGGGCCAGAACAAGCTGCAGGCGGGATCCGCCGTCAAGATCAACAACACGATCGATCTGACCAAAGTCGACACGACGAAGCTCGCGACCGGAGAATAGGCAGTATTCCTATGAGTTTCACAGAACTCTTCATTCGCCGCCCGGTCTTGTCCATGGTGGTGAGCCTCCTGATCCTGCTGCTTGGTGCGCAGGGTCTGATGAGTCTCCAGGTGCGTCAGTATCCGGAGGTCGAGGAAACCACCATCACCATCACGACGACCTATACGGGCGCCAGTGCCGACCTGATGCAGGGCTTCATCAGCACGCCGATTGCCAAGGCGGTGTCGAGCGCGGAAGGCGTCGACTACGTGACGTCGCAGAGCCGGCTCGGCTTGAGCACGGTCTCCGTGCGCATGCGTCTCAACACGGATCCCAACGCGGCCCTCACGGAAGTGACCGCAAAGGTGCAGACCGTGCGCGCGCAGCTGCCGACGGATGCGGAGGATCCGGTCATCGTAAAGGGCACGGGCCAGACCTTCGCCCTCATGTATCTGACCTTCGCAAGCTCCGAGATGAATGCAGAACAGGTTTCGGAGTTCCTCACGCGTGTGGTGCAGCCACGCTTCGCGACGCTTGAGGGCGTCGGCTCCGCCGAGATTCTCGGTGGACGCGACTTCTCCATGCGTGTCTGGATCGATCCTGTGCGCCTCGCGGCACGCGGCGTGACTGCCGGCGATGTCGTGTCCGCCGTGCGGTCGAGCAACTTCCTTGCGGCTCCCGGCAAGACCCAGAACGAGTTCGTCGCTTACGCACTCGAGATGCAGACCACCTTCCAGACGCCGGAATCGTTCGGAACGCTCCCGATCCGCTCCAATGGCGATCAGGTCGTGCGTCTGCGTGACGTTGCGGATGTCGCCCTGGGCCCGAAGAGCACCGACACCAAGGTGAGCTTCAACGGCAAGGAAGGCACCTTCATCGGCATCACGCCCACGCCATCGGCGAATCCGCTGACGGTGGCGGCGGCGGTGACGAAGGCAATCGATTCGATCCGGCCGACGCTCCCGAAGGGGATGACGGTTCAGATCGTCTACGACGCCTCGAACTTCATCTCGGCGTCGATCGAGGAAGTGTTCAAGACGATCGGTGAAGCGGCCTTGATCGTTATCATCGTCATCCTCTTGTTCCTGGGCTCCTTCCGCTCGGTGTTGATCCCGATCGTGACGATTCCGCTCTCGCTGGTCGGCGTCTGTTTCGTGCTGTTCGCACTGGGCTATTCGATCAACCTCTTGACGCTGCTGGCGATGGTGCTCGCCATCGGTCTCGTGGTCGATGACGCCATCGTCGTGCTGGAGAACATCCATCGGCACATCGAGGAGGGACTGAAACCGATCGATGCCGCCATCGTTGGCATGAAGGAAATCTTCGTGCCGATCGTGTCCATGACGATCACGCTCGCAGCGGTTTATGCGCCAATCGGCTTCACGCAGGGCCTCACCGGCACCTTGTTCCGCGAGTTTGCGTTCACGCTGGCCGGATCGGTCGTGATCTCGGGCATCATCGCGATAACCCTGTCTCCGATGATGTCGTCGAAGCTGCTGAAGCCGCATGGCCCTGGTGGACAGAAAGGTTTCGCAGGCCTTGTCGACCGTACCTTCACGAAGGTGGAGAACTGGTACGCCCGGCGGCTGAAGGGGTCGCTCGACTACCGGTATGTCACGCTGCTGATCGTGGCGGCGCTTCTCGGGACCACGGTCTTCTTGTTCCTGAAGACGCCGTCCGAGCTCGCGCCGGAGGAGGATCAGGGCGCGTATCTGGGTCTGGTCAATGCGCCGCAATACGCGACCGCCGACTATACGCAGGCCTTCTCGACGCAGTTCACGAACGCAGCCGAGAAGATTCCTGAGATCGATGACTCCTTCCTGATCGTCGGCATCGACGGCGGCGGCGGCGGATTCGTCGGCTTCAAGCTCAAGGAATGGAGCGAACGGCACAAGAAGGGCGCCGTCACCAAGCAGGAAATTCAGAACCTTCTGAACGAGAATGCGGGTGTCCAGGCGTTCGTCTTCGCGCCACCCTCGCTGCCCGGTGCAGGCGGTGGTCTGCCGATTCAATATGTCCTGCGTACGATCGGCGACCCCGCCCAAGCCTATGAGGTGGGCGAGCAGGTGAAGCAGAAGGCGATGGCGAGCGGTAAGTTCATCGTCGTCCAGAACTCCGTTTCCTACCAGACGCCGCGGGCGCGGATCGTCGTCGATCGTGACCGTGCGGCGGCCATGGGCGTGCCGGTCAGCGAGATCGGCAACACGCTCGGGGCGCTCGTGGGTGGCGCGCCGATCTCCAAGTTCGATCGCGACAACCGGAGCTATGACGTCATCAGCCAGGTGAAGCAGGAAGATCGTCTGAATCCGGAGCGTCTCGGCGAGTACTATGTGCGCGCGTCGGACGGTTCGATGGTGCCGCTCTCCGCCTTGGTTCACATCAAGACGGACGCGTCACCGGCATCGATCGAGCAGTTCAATCAGCTGAACGCGGCGACGCTCTCCGCGCTTCCGATGCCGGGCGTGACGACCTCGGAGGGGCTTCAGACTCTTCGGTCGATCGCACAAGAGATCATGCCGCAGGGCTTCTATGAGGACTATGCTGGCCAGTCTCGTCTCGAGGTGCAGGAGGGAAGCTCGATCGCGCTGGCCTTCGGCCTTGCGATCATTGTGATCTATCTCGTGCTGGCGGCTCAGTTCGAAAGCTTCCGCGATCCGTTCATCATCATGATGTCGGTTCCGCTGTCGATGTTCGGTGCCATGATCTTCCTCAATCTCGGTCTGGCGACCCTCAACATCTATACGGAAGTCGGCCTGATCACGCTCGTGGGACTGATCACGAAGCACGGCATCCTGATGGTCGAGTTCGCCAACGAGCTGAAGGAGAAGAAAGGCCTTGATCGACGCGAGGCGATTCAGGAAGCGGCGCGCGTGCGTCTGCGCCCGATCCTGATGACCACTGCGGCCATGGTGCTCGGCGTGGCGCCGCTGCTCTATGCCAGCGGGGCGGGTGCGGCAGCGCGCTTCTCCATGGGCCTCGTCATCGCATCCGGCATGTCGATCGGCACGATCTTCACCCTCTTCGTCGTGCCGATGTTCTACACCTTCATCTCGCACGAGCGGACGAAGGTGGCCGTCGAGGAGAAACGAGCATCGATGCCTCGCCGGGCGTTGGCTGCCGAATAACAAGAAAGGCCGGGCAATGCCCGGCCTTTCTGTTTTGTTGCCTCGATGGGACGGGCGGGGTCCGCCCTTGTCCTTAAAATGTCAGCGAACCATCTCGCCTTCGACTTCGATGAAGGGCGACAGCGACTTGAAGCCGGCTTCTTCCGCAGCCTTCTTGACCGCCTCGGCCACTTCTTTCGAATGGACCTCGACGGTCTGGCCGGTCTTGGTGCAGACGAACATGATCTTCATCGCGTTTATCTCCGGCTGCCCGTGGGACACGATGTAGGAGTTCTGGGTCGCCAGGCGATGAACGAGTCCGGCATCGCGCAGGAAGTCCAGAGCCCTGTAAATCGTGACCGGAGCAAGACGCTTCTTGTCGCTGCTCAGGCGGTCGACGAGATCATAGGCGCCAACGGGGCCGCCGCTCTGGACGAGTTCGCGATAAACCCGCTCGCGGATCGGCGTCAGGCGGAGGTTGTTGGCGCGGCACAGATCGTCTGCACGCTGGAGGAGCATGTCCTCCTCTTCTTTCCGATGGGCTCGGGCGTTCATACCTGGCTCCTGTAATTTCAAAACCTACATGTTCATATAGGTAAAGCTTCGCCCGCACAATGTGGTATCGTTGCAATTTCTGCTTGCAATGTTGCATAGCGGCCTATGCTTTCACGCGAGGTACCTCTTTTGGTTTTCCTTGGCGGTCTTCCTAAATTCCTGCACCAGGACAATAAGTTAGGGCAGAGCCTCCGAGCAGCAACCCCCACAGAGGCCTCTCACCTCGACCGTGACCTTCTTGGGCCGGAACGCGTGAGCCTCGCTCCAGCCAGACAAGCGCTCGTCGATCTGTGAATCGGTAAATTCAGTCACGAGTCCGCAGGATTCGCAGATTGCAAAGGCAGCCATGTCATGGTGATGGGGGTGCTTGCAGGCTACATAGGCATTGAGACTTTCCAGCCGATGCACCAGTCCCCGTTGGATCAGCTTTTCGAGCGACCGGTAGACAGTGGGAGGGGTCACCGCCCCTTTGCCCCGCATCTTGTCCAGAACTTCGTACGCCGAGAGGGGATTTTGCGCTGCGATCAAGATCTTGTGGACACGCTTCTGGGTGTCGTTCAGCCCCTCGACGGTGTGATCATGGTGATGGGGCGAGGCCATGAATGGACAAGTGCTCCGTGTCTCGAACAAAACGCCGATCCGGACAGGAAAGAGCGCCAAGCCTGAGGATCAGCCGTCAGAAACCGAGCGGCCAGCCCTCAAGGATCATTTATAGGCACGACGGTGACCAGTTGCCAGTCCGTCTCCCCGCGCTGTGACAAAGTGGAGAGACACCGGTGGAAGAGGCACCCGCGGGGTGCGAGCGCCTGCCGGTAGTTCGATTGTGAATCAGAGGGGCACCCAGGCCGCCTTTCTCTGAGAAGAGCGCACGGCCGCCTCGATGAATCGGACGCCGCGGACGCCGTGGTCGACCGTCGGCACCTGGAGCGCATAGGGATTCGGCTCCCGCTCTTCCAGCCGGGCGGCGATCTGCTCGGCGACGTCCGTGTAGATCTGGGCAAAGCCCTCCAGATATCCTTCCGGATGTCCGGCAGGAATGCGCGAGGCCGCCTGCGCCACTTCGCTGGCACCCGCGCCATTGCGGCGGATGAGGCGAGGCGGCTCGCCGAGCGGCGAATGGATCAGCACATTTGGGTTTTCCTGGTGCCATTCGAGACCACCCTTCTCGCCATACACCCTAATTCTCAGCCCGTTCTCCTGGCCTGCGGCCACTTGGCTGCACCACAGCATGCCCTGCGCCCCCGAGGCGAAGCGCAGCATCATGTGGGCGTTGTCGTCGAGACGGCGCCCCGCCACGAAGGTATGAAGATCGGCCGCCAGCGAGATAACTTCGATGCCGGTGATGAACTCGGCCAGGTTGAAGGCATGCGTGCCGATATCGCCGACCGCTCCTGCCGGCCCGGAGCGGGCAGGATCCGTGCGCCATTCCGCCTGCTTGCTGCCGGTCTCTTCAAGCTTGGTCGCGAGCCAGTCCTGGGCATATTCGACCTGGACGACACGAATCTCGCCGAGGTCTCCCGCCTTCACCATCGCCCGTGCCTGCCGCACCAGTGGGTAGCCCGTGTAGTTGTGCGTGACTGCGAAGATGAGGCCGGATTCGTGGGCAAGCCGCGCCAGTTGGTCAGCTTCCCGACGCGTCGTGGTCAGGGGCTTGTCGCAAATCACATGGATGCCTGCCTTGAGAAAAGCACGTGCTGCCGCGGCGTGGGCGTGGTTCGGCGTCACGATCGCCACCGCATCGATTCCATCCTTCAGGCGGCGTTCTCGCCGTGCCATCTCGTTGAAGTCGCCATAGATCCTGTCTTCCCGCAGCAGCAGGTCCCGCCCCGAGAGGCGGGCCCGTTCCGGATTGGACGACAAGGCCCCGGCGGCCAGCTCCCAGCGATCGTCGAGCCGCGCCGCGATGCGGTGGACGGCCCCGATGAACGCGCCGCGGCCGCCGCCGACCATGCCGAGCCGAAGGCGACGATTGAGTTTCTTCGTGTCGGACCCCTTGATCGTCATGGCACTCACTCCGCCGCCTTGGGCAAGGTATCGAGGCCGAGCAGCCGACGATTGGCCGCCTCGTCCGTTCCACCCGCCGCGAAATCGTCGAAGGCCTTTTCGGTGACGCGGATGATGTGGCCCGCGATGAACTCGGCCCCTTCGCGAGCGCCGTCCTCAGGATGCTTCAGGCAGCATTCCCATTCCAGCACAGCCCAGGAATCGTAGTCGTACTGAGCGAGCTTGGAGAAGATGGCATTGAAATCGACCTGTCCGTCGCCCAGGGAACGGAACCGACCGGCCCGATTGATCCAGCTCTCGTAGCCGCCATAGACGCCGACGCGGCCGGTCGGATTGAACTCGGCATCCTTGGCGTGAAAGGCCTTGATGCGCTCGTGATAGAGATCGATGAAGGCGACGTAATCGAGCTGCTGCAGCAGGAAATGGCTCGGGTCGTAGTTGATGCTGGCCCGTGCATGACCGCCGACCGCATCGACGAACCGTTCGAACGTGGCGCCGTCGTGAATATCTTCGCCTGGGTGAATCTCATAAGCCACGTCGCAGCCGGCCTCGTCATAGGCGTCGAGGATAGGGCGCCAGCGCCGGCCGAGCTCCTCGAAGGCCGTCTCGATCAGGCCGGATGGCCGTTGCGGCCAGGGATAGACGAACGGCCAGGCCAGGGCGCCGGAAAACGTGACGCTCGCTTTCAGGCCCAGGCGCCGGGACGCCTTGGCGGCCATCAGCATCTGGTCCACGGCCCATTCCTGTCGCGCGCGCGGATTGCCGCGAACCGCTGGCACCGCGAAGCCGTCGAAGGCTTCGTCATAGGCGGGATGAACCGCGACGAGCTGGCCCTGGAGATGGGTCGACAATTCCGTGATCGAAAGCCCGTGGGAGCGCACGATTCCCTGGATCTCATCGCAATAGGCCTCCGATTCCGCGGCCTTCGCGAGATCGAAAAGTCGGCCGTCCCATGTCGGGATCTGGACGCCCTTGTAGCCGAGAGACGCCGCCCAGCGGCAGATGGAGTCGAGCGAGTTGAACGGGGCTTCGTCGCCTGCGAACTGGGCGAGGAAAAGACCCGGCCCTTTCATGGTTTTCATGGAATGCCTCCCGGTTTCCTCTGTTCCAGGCAAAGGAATGGCCGACCTGTGATCTGCATTGAAAGGTTTGTCCCTCCCGGGACCGGGAGGGACTGGCGCCGTATTAGAAGGGCGAGTTGGGGAAGTAGTGCTCCTTCGCGTTGTCCTTCGTGATGAGCTGGGCATTGAGCACGTAGGTGCCACGCATCGGAGCATCGGTGAAGAACTGCGCTGCCGTGACGTTCATCGCCGTTGCAATCATCGCCGGAGGATAGGAGACGTCGGCGGGAATCATCTTGTCGCCGTCCATGACCCGCTTGACCATATCCTTCATGCCCGCGCCGCCGAGGACGAACTTGATGTCCTCGCGCTTGCCCTGGCGAATGGCCTCCAACACGCCCAGGGCCATATCGTCGTCGGACGCCCACACCGCATCGATCTTCGGATGCTTGGAGAGATAGTCCTGCATGACCCGGAAGGCGTCGTCGCGGTTCCAGTTGGCATACTGCTTGTCGATGACTTTCACGCCGGAACCTTCGAGAGCCTTCTCGAAGTTAACGACCCGCTCCTCGTCGATGACGGTCGGAATGCCGCGGAAGACCACCACGTTGCCGGATTTCAGGTTGTCGGCCATGTACTTTCCCGCAACCCTTCCGAATTCGGGATTGTTGCCGGCGACGTAGATGTCCTGGATCGACGCATCTTTCAGGCCGCGATCCACGACCGTGATGAAGGTGCCGCGTTTCTTCACCGCCCGGACCGGATCCGTCAGTTCGTCCGAGTTGAAGGGGAGGACGACCAGGGCGTCGATCTTCTGCGCGGTGAGGTCATCAAGGGCGTTGGCCTGAGAGGCGCCGTCCGGCGATGTCTTCACGACGACCTTCAGGCCCGGATAGGTCTTCTCCAGCTGCTTGGCCGCTTCCTGTGCGTGATAGACGACGCCGCCCGTCCATCCGTGGGTCGCCGCCGGAATGGAAACGCCAATGGTCACATTCTTCTTGTCCTGTGCCATGGCGCCTGTTGCAAGGCCGGCGAGCAGGCCCGCTGCAGCCGCCAGTCTCAGTGTCGTACGTTTCATCTTTTCCTCCCTCTGGATTGCTTCGAGCTCCTAGTGCGACCGGTGAACCCGACCGGTTTCATCGTCCGCGCTGGAGCGAGCGCTGGACGAGCATGGCGATGATGATGATGGCTCCCTGGACGGCGCCGACCAGAAACTCCGACACGAAGTTGGACAGCACCATGATGTTGGCGACGAGTTCGAGAATGACGGCACCTGCCACCGTCCCCCAGATCCGGCCGATTCCGCCTCTCAGGGCGGTTCCGCCGACCACCACTGCAGTGATTGCCTGGAGTTCCCATAGGAGGCCGGTGGTCGGCGTTGCCGAGCCCAGTCGCGGCACGTAGACGAGCACGGCGATGGCGACGCAGATCCCTTGAATGACGTAGGTGAGGGTCCGCACCCGCCAGATTGGTACGCCGGAATAGCGCGCGACGTCCTCGTTCGACCCGATGGCAATGACGTGGCGCCCGAACGAGGTCTTGTAGAGGAGAATGGCCCCGATGGCGGCGGCGGCGAGAAACACTAGGATCGGGACCGGTATCCCGGCCACGGTGCCGAAATAGGCCGGTCGATAAAGCTCTCTCAGGTCGGCATTGCGCAGGGTGATCGTTCCGCCGGCCGCAAGCCAGATCACCAGCGAGCGGAAGATCCCCATCGTACCGAGCGTCACGATGAATGGCTCGATCCGTCCGAACGTGACGATCAGCCCATTGGCGAGTCCGCACAGAGCCCCCAGTACGAGGGCCGCGCCCATGCCGAGCAGAAGCGTGCTCGCATCGGCGCCCCCTGCGCGGTTGAGAATGAGAATCATCGCGCCGGCGATGAGCGCCGCCATGGAACCGACCGACAGGTCCAGGCCTCCGCCGGAGATGACGAAGGTGGCGCCGACGGCAATGATGGCGATGAAGGCCGAGCGCGTGACGACATTGAGAAGATTGGATGCGGTCAGGAAGTCGGGATTGATGAGCGCCCCGGCAATCATCAGGACGATGAGTGCAATGAAGGGAGACAGCGCCCGCATGTCCAGGGAAAAGCGGCGTGGCTGAGACGTGCTGCGGAGAGCGGTTTCGGTCATGCATGGCCTGCGGCGATTTTTGCCGCCCTTTCTTCGTGAACGCCGGTCGCGAGGAATACGATAGCGTCTTCGGAGAGATTTGAATCGGCGACCTCACCGGCGATTGTTCCGTTGCGCATCACCAGGACGCGATGGCAGAGGCCGATCAGTTCCTGCATTTCCGACGAGATGACGATGACCGAACGGCCCTGTTCGGCGAGCGTGGCGATGAAGGTGTAGATCTGTTGCTTCGTGCCGATATCGACGCCGCGCGTCGGCTCGTCGATGATGACAATCTGGGGATCGGCCAGCATCATCTTGGCGAGAAGAAGCTTCTGCTGATTGCCGCCCGAGAGCTGTCCAGCGAGCATGTCCTTCCGCCGGGCACGAATGTCGAAATCACGGATGGCGCTGTCGAGCGCCGCTTCCTCCGCTGCTTTGTTTACGACTGCCCCGCGGACGAATTTCTCCAGGGCCGCGAGCGTCAGGTTCACGCGCAGGTTCTGCTGCAGCAGAAGGCCCTTCCCCTTTCGATCCTCGGACAGGTAGACGATCCCGGCAGCCATGGCCTCCCGCGCGTCCTTAAACCGGACGGAAGAGCCGCGGAGCGCGATCGATCCTTGTCCTGGGCGTAAGCCGAGAAGGCCCTCGAACAATTCCGTCCGCCCCGCGCCGATCAGGCCGCCGAAACCGAGGATTTCGCCTCGCCGCAGCGCGAAGGATGCGTCTTCGACGTGACCGGGCACCGAAAAATGCCGAACGGTTAGAACGATCTCGTCCGAACTCGTCGCCGGCTTCTCGGGGTAGAGCTTCGACATGTCACGCCCGACCATCAGGCGGGCCATTTCCAAGGGCTCCAAACCCTCGATGTCGCGGTTTGCCACGAGGCGGCCGTCGCGCAGGACCGTCACGCGATCCGCGATCGCCTTTACCTCGTTGAGCCGGTGGGAAATGTAGAGGACCGCGACGCCCTGGGCGCGCAGCTTCCGAATGATGGTGAAAAGGCTCTCTGCCTCGATCGGCGTCAACACCGCCGTCGGTTCGTCGAATGCGACAACCCGATGCGGCACGAGAAGCGCCCGGGCGATCTGCACGAGTTGCCGATCCGCGATGGAAAGGTCACGGACATGGATGTCGGGATCGATGCCGGTGCCGAGTTCCGCCAGAACGGCTCGTGTCGCCTCGCGCATGGCGCGGTCGTCGACGAAGCCGAACCGCTTCATTTCCCGTCCGAGATAGACGTTTTCGGCAACTGTCAGGTCTTCCGCGAGGAGGATCTCCTGGTGAACGAGGACGATTCCTTGCGCTTCCGCATCCACGGGGCCCGCGAAGCGGACAGGCCTCCCGTCCAGGGTGAGGGTCCCTTCGGTCGGCGAGAGATGGCCCGACAGGATGCGCATGAGGGTGGATTTCCCGGCGCCATTCTCACCGATGACGGCATGGACTTCTCCCGCTCTCAGGTCGAGCGACACGTCGTGGAGAACCTCGATTGGGCCGAAGGACTTCGAGATGTTCTCTGCGTGAAGAAGGGAAGCCATGAACTGCTCCGGACCGTGATCGACGGTGTCGAGCCGCCGCCGGGATCCGGGGCGGTTTGAGGCGCTTGAGCGCCTGAAGTCAGCAGGGCAGGGGCGGCGAGAACATAGGGCATTCCTCCTGGTCGCTCCGCATCCTCTTTTGGGATGCTTGGCGAACGAGACCTCTTGCAACGTTGTGCATGGGGCTCGATGTAATCGATTACATGAACTTTACCGCAATGGCCGCATCTGTCAAACAGGGGCGCAAAGATAAGGTTCGCTATGGACGACATCGGGCAAAAGCGCCGCCTGGGGCGCCGGAGTACCCCTCATCGCGGTGTTCGTATCCAGGAGGTGGCAAAGCTCGCCGAGGTATCGACGGCGACGGTCAGTCGTGCGCTTGCGAGCCCGCAGAGGGTGTCTCCTGAAAAGCGGGCCCGTGTCCTCGAGGCGATCGCCAAGACGGGCTACACCCCCAATCTGTCGGCCCGGTCCCTGCGCTCGCAGAAGACCGGTATGATCCTGGTGGTCCTGCCCGATCTGGCGAACACCTTTTTCTCGCGGATCCTGCGCGGCATCGAGGAGACTCTCTTCGAGGCGGGCTATGGGATGATCATCAGCGATCTCGACGGCTCGCCCGAAAAGGAGGCGCATTTCGCGGCCTTCACTGCCGCTGGCAGGGTCGACGGGGCCATCCTCCTGAACGGACATCTGTTCGGGCAGAGCCGGGACGGGCAGGGGCGAGCGGCTGAGATCGACATGCCCATCGTTGCGCTCTGCGAGTCGATCCCGAATGCCGATATCCCTCAGATCGAAATCGACAATCGGGCCGCGGCTCGCAAGATGACGCAGTATCTTGCCTCGCGGGGGCACCGCCGCATCCTCTATGTCAGCGGTCCGACCGGAAACGTTCTCGAACGGGAACGCTATCGGGGCTATCGGGACGGGTTGCGCCGGGCGGGCCTGTCGTTCGAGCCGGAGCTGGTCGTTCCGGGCGACTACACCATCGAGTCGGGAATGCAGGCCGGTCGGTTCATCGTGGAGCAGCGCCGTCGCCCCTCGGCCGTGTTCTGCACCAGCGACGAGATGGCCATCGGCCTCATCCGCGTGCTCCTCTCCGCCGGCATTCGAGTGCCGCAGGATATCTCCGTAGCGGGTTTCGACGACATCGAATTCGCCGTCGTAGCCGAGCCCGCCCTGACGACGATCCGTCAGCCTCGCCAGGAGTTGGGACGGGCCGCCGCTTCGGCCTTGATCGCCTTGCTGCAGAAGCAGGAAACGCCCCGTCTCATCCGTTTGGAAACCGAACTCGTCATCAGGGACAGTGTCGCGGAACCCCGACCATCCCGCGACGGACGCGGCTAAGACCGCTCTTCCTCACACGCCGATCCCATCCGGTACCTCCGAATAGCCTCGCTGCTTTTCGGCGCAGGCCGGATTGACGGTCTTCTCGATCTGCCGCAGTATGACATAATTAAGATCCATATTGCGTAAATATGGAATAATGAGGGGAAGTCATGAAATTCATCGGTCGTGCTCTGCTGACGGGCCTCGTGGCTCTTGGAATAAGTCCAGTTGCTGCCCAGACGCCGGGTGGTGTCATCAACGTCGCAACCGTCGGCGAGCCGCCGACGATGGATCCCATGGTATCCACGGCCGATCTCGTCGGCATCGTGACCCAGCACTTCTACGAGACCCTCTTCACCTTCGATAAGGACTGGAAGGTGACGCCCCTCCTGGCAGCGACGATGCCCGAGATCACGGAGGGTGGAAAGGTCTACACCATCAAGCTCCGGCGTGATGTGACCTTCCACGACGGCTCGCCGATGACGGCCGACGATGTCGTGGCGTCCCTGAAGCGCTGGATGGATCTCGCCTCCCGCGGCAAGCAGACGGCCAGCAATATCGACAAGGTCGAGGTGGTCGATCCGGCAACGGTGCGCATCACGCTCAAGGCGCCTTATGCGCCCCTTCTGGCGCTTCTCGCGTTCAACAACTCCGCGGCCGTGATCATGCCGGCCAAGAAGATGGAGAACCCGCTCAAGGAACCGGTCGGCACGGGCCCATACATGCTGAAGGACCGCAAGGCCGACCAATACATCCAGCTCGTGCGCTACGACGGCTACAAGCCGCGCGAGGGAGCGCCCGACGGGTATGGTGGTGCGCGCAAGCCGCTGCTCGACGAAATCCGCTTCGTGCCGGTGCCGGATCCCAACACCCGGATCGAGGGTGCGATCTCCGGCCAGTTCGACTATGTCGATGCGCTTCCCGTCGAGGCCTATGATCGCCTCAAGGGTCAGAAGGCCACGCAGCCCGTCGTTCTCAAGCCTTTCGGCTGGCCCGTCTTCGTCATGAACACGAAGCAGGGCGTCATGGCGAATGTCGATACGCGTATGGCGGCACGGCTGTCGCTCAGCATGGAAGACATGCTTGCCGCCGCTTTCGGCTCGACGGACTTCTATAGCCTGGATGCTGCCATGTATCCGCAAGGCTATGTCTGGCACACCAATGCCGGGACCGAGGGCAAGTACAACGTCGCCGATGCCGAAAAGGCCAAGGCCCTTCTCAAGAAGGCTAATTACGACGGCTCGCCCGTCCGAATCCTCACCAGCCGGCAATACGAGTTCCATTACAAGATGGCGCAGGTTGCCGCCGAGTATCTGAAGCAGGCCGGCTTCAAGGTGGACATGCAGGTGGTGGACTGGGCGACGCTGACGCAGCGCCGGGCCGATCCGGCCGTGTGGGACATCTACATCACGCACAGCCCCTTCCTGCCGGAGCCCGCGCTGATCGGCCAGCTCTCCGAGAGTTCGCCCGGCTGGTGGTCGACTCCTGCACGGAAGCAGGCCGTTGATGCCTTCAATGCGGAAAGCGATCCGCAGAAGCGCGTCGAGCTGTGGGCCAACGTTCAGAAGGTCATGTACGACGAGACCCCGAGCATCAAGATCGGTGACTTCAACGCTCTCGCCGCTCAGGCGCCGAAAGTCGAGGGCGTCGTTCCGGCTCCGTGGCCGTATTTCTGGAACGTTTCCATCAAGAAATAGCAAAAACCATCCGCTCTTAGGGGAGGCGCGGTTCCTGCGCCTCCCGGCTCCTCGGATCGAAAAGAATCAGAATGGGTCGTTACGTTCTCCAGCGCCTGCTCGGAATGCTCGCCGTGATGTTCGTCGTGGTGACGATCGTCTTCGTGATCGTGCGGATTGCGCCCGGCGATCCTGCCGCCGTGATGCTGGGTCCAGATGCAACGCCCCAGGATGTCGCGGCCCTGCGCGGACGCCTTGGCCTCGATCGGCCTCTTCTGGTGCAATATGCATTCTTCCTGGCTCAATTGGTCCGTGGCGATCTGGGTGAATCCATCTTCCTCAATCAGCCGGTGCTGTCCGCCATCGCGGATCGGGCCGAGCCGACCTTCTTTCTGACCCTGTTCTCCATCCTGATCGCGGCAGTCATCGCCATTCCGATCGGAGTCCTCTCCGCCTACAAGCGGGGTTCGCTTTTCGACCAGAGTGCCACCACCCTCGCCATGCTGGCAGCTTCGGTTCCCAGCTTCTGGCTCGGACTACTGCTCATTCAGTTCTTTGCCGTGCGGTTCGGTCTGTTCCCCGTTTCCGGCTATGGTGGTCCAGGTGCAAGCTTCATGACGCGCTTGTCTCACCTCGTCCTTCCCGCCTTCGCACTCGGCATCGTCTCCTCCGCGCTCATCCTGCGCTTCACGCGCGCCAGCATGCTCGATGTCCTCAATGACGATTACGTCCGCACGGCGCGTTCGAAAGGGATGAGCGAGTTCCGCGTCGTGATGAAGCATGCCTTCAAGAATGCGCTCATTCCCGTCCTGACCGTGATCGGTCTGACGGCGGCCCTTCTGGTCTCCGGCGCCGTCGTGACCGAGACCGTCTTCGGGCTCCCGGGCGTCGGAAGCCTCGTCGTATCGGCCGTTCTCCGGCGGGATTATCCGATCATACAGGGAGCGCTGCTGGTCATTGCCGCGCTCTATGTCCTCATCAACTTCCTGATCGACATGCTCTACCTCGCAGTCGATCCGAGGGTACGGTACTGATGGCTGCCGTCGCGTCCAATCCGGAGCAGGTGCGTTTCCTCACCCTCCTCATCCGTCGTCGCACGGTCCTCGTCGGCCTAATGGTCCTCCTGACGATCGCCTGTGTGGCGATCCTCGCGCCCGTGATTGCGCCCTATGCGCCGAACAAGCTGTCGGTTGTCAACCGGCTGAAGCCTCCGAGCGCGACTTTCTGGTTCGGGACGGACGAGTTCGGCCGGGATGTCTTAAGCCGCACCATCTATGCCGGGCAATTGTCGCTGCTCGTTGGCGTCTGCGTCGTATGTTTCGCATCCGTTTTCGGAATCGCCCTTGGTCTTGTGGCAGGCTTTTTCCGTCGGCTCGATACGCCTGTGGCACGCTTCATCGACGCCATGATGGCGTTTCCGGATATTCTGCTCGCCATCGCGCTCGTTGCCGCCCTTGGTCCCTCGCTGGCAACGGTGATCGTTGCCCTCGGAATCGTCTACACGCCGCGCCTCGCCCGCATCGTGCGCGCATCGACGCTTGTAATCCGTGAACTTCCTTACGTGGAAGCTGCGCGGGCGCTCGGCGTCTCCACATGGCGCATCATGACGCGGCATGTTCTTCGCAATCTCGTCTCGCCCATTCTCGTCCAGGCAACTTTCATCTTCGCCTACGCGATGCTCGCGGAAGCCGGGTTGTCGTTCCTCGGTCTCGGCGTGAGTCCAGAGGTGCCGACCTGGGGGACGATGATCGCGGCCGGCCGCCAATATGTCGGCCGCGCCGATTGGATGACCCTGTTTCCCGGAATTGCCATCATCCTGTCCGTTCTGTCGCTGCAGATGGTGGGAGACGGCTTGAGGGATCTGCTCGACCCACGTTTCAGAAAGGATCTTTGAGTCAATGACTGCTTGTGCAGAACACGCGAGCGGCTTGCTGCTGTCTCGGGCGAAGCCGGTGGGGTTCGGACCGGGAACGCCGCAGGGTGTCGTGGATATTCTGATCGGTGGCGACGGCAAGATCCAGACCGTCGGATCCGATCTCCAGGCACCGGAGGGCTATCGGCGGATCGATGCGGGCGGTGCCTTTGTGTCGCCTGGCTGGGTCGACCTGCACGTCCACGTCTGGCACGGCGGCACGGACATTTCCATTCGCCCCGAGCTCTGCGGCCTCGAGCGGGGCGTGACCACGATCGTCGATGCGGGGTCGGCCGGCGAAGCCAATTTCCATGGCTTCCGCGAATTCATCATCGAGCCCGCACGCGAGCGCATCAAAGCTTTCCTTAATATCGGCTCCATCGGCCTCGTCGCCTGCAATCGCGTCAGCGAGCTGATCGATATCCGTTCCATCGATCTCGACCGCACGATTGCTTGCGTGGAGGCGAACCGCGATGTGATCGTCGGCATCAAGTGTCGCGCGAGCCACGTCATTCTCGGATCCTGGGGCATCACGCCGGTCAAGATCGCAAAGAAGCTCGCCAAGATCCTGAAGCTGCCGTTGATGGTCCATGTGGGCGAGCCGCCTCCGCTCTACGATGAGGTTCTAGAAATACTCGGCCCAGGCGACGTGATCACCCACTGCTTCAACGGCAAGGCCGGCGGCAGCATCATGGAAGACGAAGACCTCTTCCAGCTCGCTGAACGATGCGCCGGCGAGGGCATTCGTCTCGACGTCGGGCATGGCGGCGCTTCGTTCTCCTTCCGGGTTGCACAGGCAGCCATCGAGCGCGGCTTGCTGCCTTTCTCCATTTCCACGGATCTGCACAATCGCTCTCTCGACAATCCGGTCTGGGACATGGGCACGACCATGTCGAAGCTCCTGGCCGTCGGCATGCCGTTCGAGGCCGTCATCGAAGCCTCGACATTGGCACCCATGTCGGTCATCGGCCTTTCGACGAAGGATCTTCTCTCGCCCGGTACGAGAGCGGAGCTGACGGTCTTCGAGATCGAGGATAGCGATCTGCGCATCCGTGACTCCATGGGCGACGAAGCGCATATCAACCGGATGATCACGCCCCGTTGGGCCATCATGGGCGCGCAGCCCACCAAGGCCAGCCGCTATGAGCCGAAGAGCAAGTATGCGCTCAAGAGCTCCGGTTGTCCGCATTGCGGATGGGTTGGGGCACAATGAGCGAGCTGCCGGCCGATATCGTCCTGCGCGTTGACCGTCTGCGTACGCACTTCGAACTTGGAAGTCGCGTGGCGAAGTCGGTCGACGATGTCAGCTTCGACGTGAGACGCGGAGAGACAGTCGCTGTCGTTGGCGAGTCGGGGTCGGGCAAGTCGGTCACCAGCCTCTCGATCATGCGGCTCCTGGCCCCGCCAGGCCGCATCGTCGAGGGTGAAATTCTCTATCGTACGAGCGATGGGCGCATTCTCGACATCGCGACACTGTCGCAGAAGGATATGCGCCGGATCCGGGGCCGGGAGATCGCCATGATCTTCCAGGAGCCGATGACGAGCCTCAACCCGCTCTACACGGTCGGGGACCAGATCATCGAAATGATCAGGCTCCATGAGCCCTTGTCGAAATTGGAGGCACGCAAGCGAGCCCGCCAGATGCTGGAGCTCGTCGAGATTCCTGCAGCCGAGAGACGTTTGGACGAATATCCCCATCAGATGTCGGGCGGCATGCGGCAGCGAGCGATGATCGCGCTGGCTTTGTCCTGCAACCCGAAGCTGCTGATCGCGGACGAGCCAACCACGGCTCTGGACGTGACGATCCAGGCTCAGATCCTCGACCTGCTGCGGCGGTTGCAGGCTGAGATCGGCATGAGCATCCTGTTCATCACTCACAATCTCGGAGTCGTCGCCGACATCGCCCATGACGTGGTGGTGATGTATGCCGGCCGCGTCGTCGAGCAGACCTCGTCCGAGCGCCTGTTCGAGCATCAGAAACATCCTTATTCCCGTGGCTTGCTCGCCTGCATTCCGGACGCCTCCCGCGACAGGGGGCCGTCCGGCGAGCGGCTTCGCCTCAACCCGATCCCGGGAAACGTTCCCAGCGTCATGGCCCTTCCGAAAGGCTGCAGTTTCGCTCCGCGCTGCCCCTTGCGAATTGCCCGCTGCGAAGAGGATCCCCCTTTGCTCGTCGCCGAGCCTCATCATCTCAGCCGCTGCTGGAGGCATGACGACCTATGACGGCGTCCGACATTCTTCTCCGCGTCGAGAATCTCAGCAAACATTTCCCCACGAAGACGGGCTCCGTGAAGGCCGTCGACGGGGTCACGTTCGACATCAAGCGGGGCACCATCGTCGGCCTCGTCGGTGAGTCCGGTTCTGGAAAGACGACAGCTGGCCGCTGCACGCTTCGTTTGATCGAGCCGAGCGGCGGCCGTCTCATCTTCGATGGCAAGGATCTCTTGTCGCTCTCGGAGCGCGAAATGCGCTCCTACCGGCGGCGCATGCAGATCGTTTTTCAGGATCCTTATTCGAGCCTCAATCCCCGCATGCGTGTCGAGGACATCATTGGAGAAGCGATCGATACGCATAATCTCGCCCGAGGTGCAGCGAAACGTGAGCGTATCGCGGAGCTTTTGACCCGAGTCGGTCTGGATCCGGAACACGGCAGGCGCTATCCGCACGAGTTCTCGGGCGGCCAGCGCCAGCGCATCGGTATCGCACGCGCTCTCGCTGTGGAGCCTGAGTTCATCGTTGCCGACGAGCCCGTTTCGGCTCTGGACGTCTCGGTCCAGGCCCAGGTTCTCAATCTCATCCAGGACCTGCAGCAGAGCTATGGGCTCACCATGCTGTTCATCGCCCACGATCTCTCGGTCGTGGAATATCTCTGCGATGAGGTCGTGGTCATGTATCTCGGACGCGTGATGGAGCGTGGTCCGAGCCGCAGCGTCTACGCGATGCCGCGCCATCCCTACACCCAAGCTCTCCTGTCGGCCGCCCCAGTGCCGAATCCGAAGGCGCATCGGCAGCGGGTCATCCTCCAGGGCGACATCCCGAGTCCCATGAATCCGCCATCGGGCTGTGTATTCCGAACGCGATGCCCCTACGCGATCGACGCCTGCGCGGAGGTCGTTCCGCCTCTCGACCCCATTGCGCCGGATCACCACGTCGCCTGCATCCGCCGTGATGATCCTGTCGTTCTCTCTCAAGGAAAAAGACTGTGAGCCACGTTCAAGAAATCGGCCACGACACCCCTTATGCGCGCCTGAAACGCCTCGGCATCACGCTGCCGGAGGCGCCGTCTCCCATTGCCAATTTCGTCACTCATGTACGGGAAGGCGACCTGCTGTTTCTCTCGGGGCAGGGACCGCAGGAGGTGGACGGGTTTCTTCACAGCGGCAAGGTCGGCGCTGATGTGAGCATCGAAACCGCCTACCAGCACGCGCGCCTCACTGGCATCAATCTGATCGCCGTGATGCATCAGGCGCTGGGAGACCTGCGGCGCGTGAAGCGAGTGGTGAAGCTTCTCGGAATGGTCAATGCCGCAGCCGATTTCGCGGAACATCCGAAAGTCATCAACGGCTGCTCCGATCTCATGGTCGCCGTCTTCGGGGAAGAGGGCCGGCATGCGCGCTCCGCCGTCGGCTTCGGATCGCTGCCCAACAATATCACCGTCGAGATCGAAGCGGTCGTTGCGATCAGAGATTGAGATCCGATGTCAGCGCCAGCCCAGCACTGTCTCGACGCGCGCCGCAGCCGAGCGGACAGCATCCGCATAGCGGTCACGGGCCTGCACGACCTTGTGCTCCGGCAGTACGATGGACATGGTCGCGACGCAGGCGCCCGACGCATCACAGATCGGCGAAGCAACGCAGGCGACGGAAAAGTCGGATTCGCTGATCTGGATCGAAAGTCGCTCTTTCAGGGATGCCGCGGAGGCATCCGAAAGCGCTTTGGGGTTGATCTCCGCATGTCCCGTCGGCGACACGCGCGCGGCCCGTTGAAACAGAACGAGACGCTCGGCATCCGGCAGATGGCCGGCCAAGAGCCGCCCGGATGCTGTCCAGTTCAACGGGACACGTGTCCCGACGCGGGAGATGACGCGAAAATGTCCTGGTCCGTCCGCCATGGCCATCACCACCATATGATCGTCGTCACGGCCGCAGATCTGGATCGTTTCTTCGACGTCCCGGCAGAGTTCCTGCATCTCGTGAGTCGCGACATCCAGGAAGTCCAGGGAGCGGGCATAGGCGAGGCCGTAGTGGTAGAGGCGGGGACCCAGCCAGATGCTTCCGTCGCTCCTACGTTGCAGCAGTTGCTTTTCCGCCAGGTCGTCGATGATGGTGTAGATGGTGGACAGCGGGGCGCCGATCGCCTTGGCAACCGCATAGGCGCTGGCAGGAGATTCGTTGTCGCGAAGATAGTCGAGGATCTGAATCGCTCGATCGATGCCGCTGACGCGCGCTCCCCTGGTCTGCTTCGGAGCAAGCGAAGGTCCGAGACCGGTCGGTGTCTTAGCGTCCACTCTCATGTCTCCTGGCCTGATTCACGCGCCGACGATGACAGTACGATAAAATAGCTTCCTGAATAATGGAATAGTGATCTCCCTCTTTCTTAAAGGACCTCCCATGGATCAGCAGGATATCCGCCACGACTTCGGTCTGCGCCCCATCATCAATGTTTCTGGAACCATGACGTCGCTCGGTGCGTCGATCGTGGTGCCGGAAGCGGTTTCTGCCGTAGCGGCAGTTCTTCCGCAATTCGTGGAGATCGACGATGTGCAAAAGAAGGCGAGCCAAGTCATCGCACGTCTCTGTGGGACGGAGGCGGGCTTCGTCACCGCATCCTGCTCTGCCGGCATCACCTTGGCCGTTGCGGGAGCGATGACGGGGTCCAATCTTGCCGCGATCGAGCGTCTGCCTGACACGACTGGGCTCAAGGACGAGGTGCTCATTCTGTCCGGCCATATGGTGAGCTATGGCGCGCCGGTCGAACAGGGGATTCGTCTTTCCGGCGCGAAGGTTGTTCCGGTCGGGCAAGCGACATCGGCACGCGCCTATCAGCTTGATGGGGCCATCACGGAAAAGACGGCGGCCGCCGTTTATGTCGTGTCGCACCACACGGTGCAGTACGGGCTTATCCCGCTCGATGAGTTTGTCGCCGTCTGCCACGCTCGTGGTGTTCCGGTGATCGTCGATGCGGCGTCGGAATACGACCTCAAGGGTTTCCTCGCGACGGGCGCGGACATTGCCCTCTATTCGTCGCACAAGTTCCTGGGTGGCCCGACCGGCGGCATCGTTGCGGGAAAGACGGAACTCGTGCGGGCCACGTATCTGCAGAATTCAGGCATCGGACGCGGCATGAAGATCGGCAAGGAGGGCATGATCGGCACCATCGCGGCACTCGAGGCCTGGGAGAAGCGCGACCATGCCGGCATTCGCGAGCGAGAGACGGGATACCTGAAGCTTTGGCACGAGACTCTGAACGGGCGCCCCGGCGTAACGGCCTTGATCGAGCCCGATCCGACAAACAATCCCCTCGACCGCCTGAAGGTTTTCGTCTCGCCGCAGGAGGCCCATATCACTGCCTGGGATCTTGCGGATGCCCTCGCGTCTGGCCCGTCTCCGATCATCGTGCGTGATCACGAGGTCGAGCATGGCTTCTTCTACATGGACCCGTGCAATCTGCATCCAGGTCAGGAGACCATCGTAGCCCGCCGGCTTGTCGAAGAGCTGGAGAAGGCCCGTCAGTCCAACGAGGTAATCGCGACCTCGCTCGAGCGCCGTCGCAACCGTCGTGCGGAAGCGCAGATGCGGTGGCCGAACTAAGCCGCGATCGGTCAGGGCCAATGCGTGACAGTACGTTCGAGCTGTCGCATACAGGAGGGAAAGCCCGGTGCGTAATCGGGCTATCTCCTCTGGCGAGATGATCGCCCAGCAAAGGCCTCATGGTATGACGAACGTCCGGAACCGGCTTGAGGACATCCTTCAAAGGCTGAAGGCGCGCGCGAGCGAGGAACGGGTTTATCTGACGCTTTATCCCGAGAGTGCGCGGGCGGCAGCGGATGCAGCGGATGCGCGCCGGCGATGCGGTATCAGCCTCGGGCCTCTCGACGGCCTCATCGTCTCTATCAAGGACCTCTTCGACGTCGCGGGAGAAACGACGACGGCAGGATCGATCGCCCTTCGCGACCATCCGCCCGCACAAAAAGATGCCATGGCGGTTCAGCGCCTGCGGCAGGCGGGCGCCGTCATTCTCGGCAAGACCAACATGGTCGAGTTCGCTTTCTCCGGGATCGGTCTCAACCCTCATTTCGGAACGCCCGGCAATGCGATTGATTCCGAACGGATTCCGGGCGGCTCTTCCTCCGGAGCGGGCGTTGCCGTGGCAGAAGGCACGAGCGACATTTCCATCGGCAGCGATACCGGTGGCTCGGTCCGCATTCCGGCGGCCTTCAACGGTGTCGTCGGTTTCAAGCCGACAGCCCGGCGGATTCCGCTGCAAGGCGCTTTTCCGCTCTCATACAGTCTCGACTCGGTCGGTCCCCTGGGGCGGAACGTAACCGACTGTGCCTGGGCCGATTCGGTCATGGCCGGCGAGCCGATCGCGCCGCTCTCCCCCATTCCGCTTGACGCGCTTCGGATTGGCGTGCCCCGAGGGCGTCTCTTCGCCCAGACTGAAGCTCTGGTGAGCGATGCGTTTGAGGAAAGCCTCCAGCGGTTGTCCCGTCTTGGTGCCCGGATCATCGATTGCGATCTGGAGGATTTGCTGGAGCAGATGGCAGAAGCGACTGCGACCGCCTCGATCGCATCGGTCGAGGCGTCCGAGATCCATGCGGATTGGATCGAGACCAGGGCCGAGATGATCGACCCGCGGGTGCAGAAATGGATTGCTCTGAGACGGAACGTTCCTGCGCATGCCTATATTCGCATGATGCGCAAGCGTACGCAGTTAATCGCACAGATGGACAAGCAGTTATCGGCCTTCGACATACTTGCTTTGCCGACCACGGCCATTCCCGCGCCTTTGACCGCTCCTCTCGTTGCCGACGAAAAGCTCTACAACAAGACGGACACACTCATCCTGCGCAACACGACCCCCGTCAACCAATTCGACTTGACGGCCATCTCATTGCCCCTGCCTGAGGTGACAAGACCCGTAGGTCTGATGCTCGTCGCCCGCCACGGGGACGACAGACGTCTGCTCAGTATCGCCAAAAGCGTCGAGAGCGCTCTGTCATCCTAAGCATGTCAGAACGCTCTAGAAGAGAAGCCTAACGGACACGCGCTCCGCGATAGACGACGTGCCCCCGCCCTGTATGAATCGATCCAACCGTCCGGACGGCGTAGGGACGCGCGACCCGATAATACGGGCGGGCTCGATAGACAGTGCGAACGCCGTAGACAGGATAGGGTCGATAATAGGCGCGCCGGTAATATCTCACCCTGGGATAAGCGTAGACTGGGTAGTTGTAGGCGTAAGGATAGTATCCATAGGACGGATAGGAATAGCCGACGCCATAATACGGATAGCCGCCGTAGGGATATCCATAATAGGGGTACGAATAAGCGGGAGTCGCTGCGGCCGTTGCGAGGCCCCCGAGAATCGCACCGCCGATCAAGCCGGCCGCGACTGCGCCGCCATTGTTCCAGCCATTGCCCCAACCGCCATAATATCCTCCTCTCCAGCCACCCCAACCACCTCTCCAGCCACCCCAGCCGCCGCGATAGAAGCCGCCGCCACCACGATAGAAACCACCTCCACCGTGATAAAAACCGCCGCCATGGAATCGCTGGGCTTGGGCTTCCTGAACCGTACTAAAGGCAAAAGCGAGAAACGCAGTACCTGTGAGAAGAGCCGCTTTCATCATCGCCAGTCTCCACATCCGCCAAGAGCGGAGGCTGTCTCTCCGCCGGCAGGCTTAAAAGGCATCTAGATATGCAACTCGGCCGAATTCAGTTCCTCTTCATTGAAGCTCGGCTTCAGAAAAGTGTCTTATTCTAACGGTTTCTTGATGAATGTGATCTGAAAGTTTCGATATCTCGACGGATGCTTGCGAGAACTGGATTTCTTAGGAATGCAGTCCGGAGGATGGACGCAGGCGATACTTTGTGCGCGCAACACCGATCGCTACGAGACTGGCTTCCACCCACCTTGATCGGTGCGCTCGAGGAGCGGCGTTTTCAGAACGCTGACGGTGCGATCCGGCCAGATCGGGTCGATCTCCGAAAGCTTCATCCGCCACCGGTCCGTCTGAAGCATGGCGGTACCGATCGCCACAGGCATAATGCCGCATTGTGCCAGCAGTTGGAGCGCTGCCACGATCGACGTGCCGGTGCTGATCACATCATCGACCAGAAGGACGCGCCTGTTTTCGATCAAAGGCAGCATCCTTGGGTCGATATAAAGGCTCTTGTTCTGTCCTGGACTGGTGATCGAACTGAGTGGAACGGACAACTCTTCCTGATACCAAAATTTGCGTGATGTCCCGAGAGGCACATAGCGAGAATGCCCCAGGCATTTCGCCGTGCCACGTGCCAACGTAAGACCGAGGGTAGGTAGTCCGACCACAACGTCCGGAGCAAAGTTCGCAGCTTTCTCAGCAAGCGTGTTGCACAGTGCCTCCTCAACGTCGAAGCTTGCCTGGTTGATGATGAGTGAGGCGAGCGCGTGCTTCCCATCGGACAACTCACGGATCGGCAGGCGCAGCTGGCGTCCATCCTCGAAATCCGCCGGAAAGAATGCACGGTGTCCCTCCAAAGGCTTGCGCTCGAAGGTCGATGGAGGGTGGATTTCCTGCCAGAATTCGTAAGGGCGCATGAGGGCTCCATGCAGAGGTGTTCGCTTTTGGTGAGGCTATACAGGTTCGGTAATTTCGCCACCAGCGCAGATTCGCTCATCTCCGCTTGCCGCTGAAGGTCTGGCTATACTAAATGACAGGCTTCGAAAGGATGTTATGCGATGCCTTTGGCCGGCTTGGACCTCGACGAGCTCAAGTTTCTTCAGAATCTCCGCCATGACCTTCATGCACATCCCGAACTCGGCTTCGAAGAGGTTCGCACAAGCGATATCGTCGCGTCGCTCCTGTCCGAGGTAGGACTGGAGGTTCATCGAGGTTTGGGCCGGACCGGCATCGTCGGCACGCTCCGTGTGGGCAATGATCCTCGCACCATTGGACTTCGTGCAGACATGGACGCTCTTGCCATGCCGGAGGTAGCGGAACGTCCATACAAGTCACGCTTTCCTGGGAAAATGCACGCCTGCGGGCACGATGGCCACACGACGCTCCTGCTCGGCGCGGCGCGTCATCTGGCGCGCACACGAAACTTTTCCGGAACCGCTCACTTCATCTTCCAACCGGCGGAGGAGGGGCGCGGAGGTGCCAGAAAGATGGTCGAAGACGGCCTGTTCGATCTATTTCCCTGCGACGCCGTCTACGGTCTTCACAACATGCCTGGCCTCGCCACGGACGAGATGGCCGTCGTCGCCGGGCCGCAACTCGCGTCGTCCGACAGCTGGCTCGTGACCTTCAAGGGCGTCGGGACACACGGGGCCAAGCCGCATCTCGGCAAGGACCCGATCACCGCCAGCGGTCATTTCCTCTCATCGCTTCAGACCATCGTCGGCCGCGTCATCGATCCCTTGCAGCCGGCGGTCGTCAGCGCCTGCTCCATCCAGGCCGGTGATCCGAATGCTCTGAACGTCATTCCCGATCATGTCCAGATCGGCGGGACGGCGCGCGCTTATTCGGCCCATGTGCGTGACCAGCTTGAGACGGAGATCGGACGCCTCGCGAAAGGCGTCGCCGCCATGTTCGGGATCGAGGTTTCTTACGAGTTTCGCCGCCGCATCCCGCCCGTCGTGAACAATGCAGAGATCGCGGCGCGGGCCCGCAAGGCAGCGCAGGCGGTATGCCGAGAAAAGGTCGTCACCGACTTTCCGCCGTCAACTGCGGGCGACGACTTCGCATTCTTCGCCAATGCCGCGCCGGGCGCCTATGTGTGGCTCGGGAACGGGCCTGCCGTCGACGGCGCTCTACATCACAATACAGCTTATGACTTCAACGATGACGCCATTCCGACGGGCGTGTCCTTCTGGGTCACGCTCGTCGAGCAGGAGTTGGCCGTCTAGGCCATTACGCCAAGATCTCGAGAACAGGGGTTTCGAGAATGCTGCCATTGGCAATATCGGCAATCCCGAGGTCGGTCTGGTGCGGGCCCGCATTGCATGCCAGTGTCGCACCGAAGCAAGCCTTGAAGACGAGATAGGGTGGTTGCCAGGGCGCAATGCGATCGACCGCCGTTCGAATGGCTTTGAAGCCTTCCGCGACACGCTTCATGTCTGCATCCGATACCAGACCGGCCAGAGACAAAGCGAGCAAGGCATCAAGCTTTCCATTCGATGCGACAGCCATTCCGCCCCCGGCGGCGATTACGGCATTCGCCGCGATGCACATGTCACGCGCGTTACCTCCGAAGACGGTCAGGTTGTGACTGTCGTGAGACACGGTCGTACAGAAGGCTCCGGTCCACGTCCCCCAACCTGTCAGCAATCCGACGCGAGGGAGGGCCTGCGACCGACCATGGCGGTGGACCACGGCAATGAAGGCCGTGTCGTTCGGGGCAACAACATAGCCGTCGCTAACCTCGACCACCCTCTCGTCCCATTGCGTGAAGCGTGGCCGATCGATCGTCGCGATCCTGGCTTTTGTGCCTTTCGCGGGGATCGAGAAATCCTGCTCGCGCAGCGGCGAGAGCTTCATCGTGCCGAGGAGGCGCTCTCCCGGATAGGCTGGCATTTCTTCCGTCATCGCGCCATTGGCCGCAACGGGACGACCACTCACCAGAACATGACGTGCTTTGAAGTCCTGCAAATCTTCGAACACGACGATATCGGCCCTGCGCCCGGCCGCCACGAGCCCAAGATCGTCCCGGCCAAGCCGTCGCGCAGCATTCAAGGTCGCGGCCTGCAGCGCCCATTCAGGACGCAGGCCGTACCGAACGAGCCGCCGAACCACATCGTCCAAGCCGCCTTTGTCAAAAAGGTCGTCGGGAAAGACATCGTCGGTGCACAGCGTCACGGTCTGTGGGAGATGACCAAGCTGGTTCAGGGCAGCCACGAATTCCGGCAGCAAATGGTCATGCGAACCGCGCAGTTCGATCGTGAGGCCCGCGCGGAGTTTGGCCATCAGATCATCGGCTGAAATCAGCTCGTGATCGGAGCTTACGCCGGCGGCCATGAAGGCGTTAAGATCGGAACCCGCAAGTCCGCGGGCATGGCCGCAAACCAGCTTGCCGGAGGTAAGTCCTGCTTGGACGATGCCCGTCATACGCGGATCGCGATCGATGACGCCGCGCATGTTCATGACCTCGGCGACACCTCCGATTCCGGGCCAGGAGAGCATTTCCCTCAGTTCTTCCGGACCGAAATCGGCTCCGGCCATTTCGAGGCCCGGTGCGGAAGGGACGCAGGAAGGCGCCAGCGTGATAACGCGCAAAGGCAGGCGACACGCGGCTTCGACCGCCCACCGTACGCCATCGAGACCGCTGACATTGCCGAACTCGTGAGGGTCCCAGACAATCGTCGTTACACCGCGCGGAAGGATTGTTTCCGCATAAGTTCGCGGCGTCACCATCGAGCTCTCGATATGCATATGGATATCGATGAGGCCAGGAGTGACGAAGCTGCCTCTCGCATCCAAGATCTCAGTGGCGCGGGAGGCGCTGCCCTGCACATGGACGCTGGCAATGAGCGGTCCGACGATACCGATATCGGCAGGACGCTGCTCGCCCGTCACCATGTCGAGGAGGATTCCTCCCGCAATCAGAAGATCGAAGGGCGCATCGCCGCGGGCTGCCGCGACAGCGCGGTCACGCAGGGCACGGTCGTTGAGATCGTCAGGCTCGCGCTTGTCGGCATTCATTGCATGGCCTCCTGGCGCAGAGCCTCAAGGACTAGGTTTCGTGCCGTCTCGATATCGATGTCATCCGCAATCTGCGCATTGAAGGCAGCGCTATAACGGCTGTCGACGATCGTCCGGCCACGGGTATGGAACCCGCCGAGTTCGACTTCGATCCGGGCCGGTTTGAAGTGAACGATGTCGGGCCTCGTGAAAGCGATGGCGGCGATCGGATCATAGAGCGCCATGGCAGGACGCCGGCGCTGGATCGCGATGTTGATAAAGCCTTCGAGCAGATCCGCCAGAACGGCCGCATACCGGCCGCCGGCTTCACGGATCGGAACAACGGCAGAGGGAGCGACAAGCACCTTTCGGCATACGTCGAGATCGACCATGCGCAGCGGGATCCCGCTCGCAACGACGATGGCGAGAGCCTCAGGATCGGCATAGGCATTGAATTCGGCCGAGGGCGTATGATTGCCGCCGGTCACGCCGCCGCCCATCCAGACGAGATCGCCGATCCGCGATGCAAGATCGGGGCGGGCGAGAGCCAGGGCGGCGATATTGGTCAAAGGACCGAGCGCCAGAATGCGCTTGGGTGCGTCGTCGGCCGTCGTCTCGAGCCATCGGGTTAAGGCAAGGAACGCGTTGCTTTCTGCCAGAGGGGCTGCAGGCGGAAGGCTTTGTCCGGACGTCGGAATGCCGCTCGCTCCAAGAACGTTCTGCGCGGTCTCTGATGTTCCAAGGACGGACTTGGCGCGCCCACTATGAATTGGATAGGTCCATCTGAGAGCCTTTGCTGCGCGGGCAGCATTGTTCTTCACCGTTTCCAGCGGGGCATTGCCGAAGACGAGCGAGATGCCATCGATGACAAGAGGCGACTGGCTGACGATCAGAATCGCTAGGATGTCATCAAACCCCATATCGGTATCGATCCACACACCCATGGCGATCACCCGAACCGCGACAGAAGCGCGGCATTCTCGACCGGAAGGCTGAACGGTACAGCCGCCCCGATCTCGTAAGATGCTGCTCCTGCATCAGCTTCGGCCTTGATGGTCCCTAGAGGGGAATCGAGCAGATACTCCCGTGTGCGCCCGGCGAAGGACGTTCCGCGAACTGTGCCCTGGAAATTCCCTGTCCCGAGATGAACCCCCGTAGGACGCCAAGCCAGTCCGGCGACACCGTTGGGGACGGGGGATTGCGGAGCAAACAGTCCCTGCGGCGTCCGCAACTTTCCGGCCTCCACCGGAAAGACGTTCTCAAATCCAACGAAGTCTGCCACGAAAGCGGAGATCGGAGCGTTGTAGATCTCCTCAGGTGTTCCGATTTGCTCGATGCGTCCGTCGAGCATCACGACAATGCGATCCGCCAGAGCGAGCGCCTCACCCTGATCGTGAGTGACGAATATCATCGTGATGCCGCTCTCCTTCTGAACGCGCTGCAGCTCGGTGCGCATCTCAAGGCGAAGACGGGCGTCGAGGTTGGACAGCGGCTCGTCGAGCAGAAGGACCTTGGGTTCCATCACCATCGACCGGGCCAAGGCGACGCGTTGCTGCTGTCCGCCGGAAAGCTCTGCGGGCTTGCGGCTCGCAAACTTGCTTAGGCCTACTGACTTCAACCCGGTCTCGACGCGCTTCTCCAGCTCCGGCTTGGGAATTTTCTTAAGACGAAGGCCGAAGGCCACGTTCTCGAATACCGAGAGATGAGGAAACAAGGCATAGGATTGGAACACGAGGCCGACGGCACGCTTGTTCGCAGGAACGCGAGTGATGTCGACGCCATCCAGCCGGATCTTTCCCGACCGGGGTTTCAGAAGGCCGGCGATGGACCGCATCGTCGTGGTCTTTCCGCAGCCGGAGGGGCCGAGAAGGGCAACGAGTTCGCCGCGGCCTATGGAGAGATCGAGATCCTTGACGGCAGGCGTGTCGCCATAGGCCAGGGTCAGCCGTTCGAGGTCGAGGAAGGACGCATCAGACATAGCGGGAGAATCCAAGGAAACGTTCGGCGAGAAAGACAATGCCGATGGACATGAAAGCGAGGAGAGCGGAGAGCGCCGCTACCGAAGGATCGTAGGTGGTCTCAAGATAGGCCAGCATATCGATCGGCAGGGTACGAATGCCGGGACCCGACAAGAAAAGCGAAACCGGAACCTGATTGAAGCTCGTCACGAACCCGAGAATGAAGGCGGCGAGAATTCCGCCTCGAATATTCGGGAGCACGACGCGGAGAAACGCGCCAAGACGCGAGCAGCCGAGAAGAACCGCCGCTTCCTCGATATCGCTCCGGAGATTGGTCATGCTTGCGGAAACGACGCGCACAGCATATGGCAGCACGAGAGCCGTATGCGCCATGAACAAGGCGAGTGTCAGGTTGAATCCGAAGGGAATGACCAGATAGCGAAGCAAAGCGAGGCCGACGACGATGCCCGGCACGATGATAGGGGCTGAGACGATCGTCCGGATCGTTTCTCCCAGAGGGAGCTTGTAGCGGGCGAGTGCATATGACACGGGCGTTCCGATCAACAGCGCGGCCAGCGTGCCGAATACGGCCAACATCATCGACATGGCGAAGCTCGACCGGAAGCTTTCGATCTCGAAAACTTTAAGAACCCATCTGAACGAGAGGCCCTGCGGTGGGAAGGCAAGGGTCTCGCCGGCAGAGAGCGATGCCGCGACGATGATGAAGAAGGGGCCGATCAAGAAGATCATGACGGCTCCGAGGATGGCTGTCGAGAGAATGCGGGACGTCATCGCTTGGCCCTCGCCGTTGCCAGACGCTTCAGGAGAAGATTGGCGGAAAAGCTCATAACGATGAGGATCATGGCGATGACGCTCGCCGATGCGAAATCGTTCGCGATCGTGACGCGCTGATAGAGCAAGGTTTCCAGCATGAGCACCTTGGAGCCGCCGAGGATGGCGGGAGTGATGTAGGCCGTGAGGGAGCCGGTGAAGACCAGCGTTCCTCCGATGACGAGGCCTTCCTTCGTCAAGGGGAGGATCACCTTCCAGAACACCTGAAGCCAGTTCGCACCGAGAACGCGCGCGGCCGAAATGGCATCGCGGGGCATGTTTTCCAGGGCGCTGACGAGCGAGATGATCATCAACGGCAGGAAGAGCTGAAGAAGCCCGATGAAGATCGCCGTTTCCGAGAACAGAATGCGCAACGGAGCATCCGTCAGGCCGAGCGCGCCGAGGGCCTGGTTCACGATTCCCGTGCGGCCGAGGATGACGATCCATGCATAGGTCCGGGCGACCGGAGAAATCATCAGTGGAAGGACGATCAGCCCGACCATCTGACCTCGTCCTTTGGGCGACAGGTTCACGATGCAAAGGGCTGCCGCATAGCCGATCACGGCGGCGGAGACGGTGACCAGCGCTCCGAGTTTCAGCGTGCGGAGAAAGACGGTCAGGTTGAGCGGTGTCGTAAAGAAAGAAATATAATACGTAAGCGACCAGCTGCCGGCCGGTCGGAGACCCTCCGACAGAAGGATCAGGACAGGCGCGATGAAGATCACCGCCGCAAAAAGCATCGCCGGCAATACGAGAGCCAGGGATTCGGCTCGACTTTGAAACATAATGTGTTGGTCCGTCGATGAGAGGCGGCGCGATCGTGAAGGAGAGAGTGCGATCCCGGCGAAGGATGCTGGGATCGCAGGATTGAAACGCTCGATAGCTTACTGGCCGACCTTGGCGTTCCACTGTGAAATCCAGCTCTCGCGATTGTCGAGAATCGCGTCCGCCGGCTGGAGGTCGAGCGACTTCGCTGTCTCCTCGCCATAGGTGAGGTTGTCGGCGATCTTGGGATCGAGCTTCACTTCCTTATTGGCCGGGCTGTCGATCAGTTTTTCCGCGAGCTTGGTCTGGATTTCCGTCGAGAGCCAAAAATCCATGAACTGGTAGGCAAGCTCCTTGTTCTTGGCACCCTTGGTCAGGATCATCACATTCATACCGCCCGTCTGGCCTTCCTTCGGGGTTGCCCATTTGATCGGAAGGTTCATCTTCGCAAAGCCTTCCCATGCGAACCGGCCGATCGGAGCTGCCCAGATCTCATCCTGCTGCATCAGCTGTGTGAGCTGCGAGGAGCGGACGTAGAACGTCACGAAATCATCCTTGTGCTCCGCGACCTTCTCGATCGGCGCCTTCAGATCTGGTGTGTTCTGACCCATGGCCTTGCCGATCATGTAGAGCGTGGGAGGGCCCTGGTTGGTGGTCACGTTCGGAAACGCCACACGGCCCGCAAGCTCCTTGGAGAAGAGATCGTTCCAGGAATTGATCGTGACCTTGTCCGATCGATAGACGATAGACGTTGCATAAAAGGTGTAGCCGACGCTCAGATGGCCGCCGATCGGATCCTTGGCGACATCGTAAAGCTTGTCGTAGTTGGTCAGCTTCGACACATCGATCGGCTCGATCAGATTGGCGCGCGAGGCCGCGAGCGCATCCGGCGTCGCAACCACGGCCATGTCGATCACCGGAGCGTTCTTGTTCGCTTCGAGCTTAGCCAGACGCTCGACGCTGTTTCCGGTTTCGACCACGACCTTGCAGCCGCACTTTGCCTCGAAGGGATCGTACAGGATGGTCTTGAACGCATCCTGTGCAAATCCGTAAACCGAGATGACGAGCTTGCGCTCTTGTGCTTGGGCCGAGGACAGGCAGAGCAGGAACGCTGTGCTTGACGCGAGAAGTATCTTTCTCATGGCAGGTCTAATCCTTCCGGGGGGTGAGATTCGTCGAGCGGCGCTGGGCCGCTCGACTGACGAATGATGAGGTGCATCGGGACGCTCGGCGTCAGCGATTTGGCAGGCCCTTTGGCCATCGAGAGGCCGATCTTCTTCGGAGGTGTATCGCGAGCTGCGATTTCGATATCATTCAACAGGCTTGCGACGGCGATCTCGGCGATCGTCGCCATGTCCATGCGCATGGTCGTCAGGGACGGCGTGACAACTGATGACCAGATCAGATCGTCGAAGCCCGTGACGCTGGCATCTTTTGGGACTGAAATCCCCGCGCGCTGGAGTTCCATCAAGACCCGTAGGGCGTGAAGGTCTGAAACGGCGCAGAACGCCGTGAAGCCTTGCTGAAACTTCTTCGTGATCCCCAGATCGCAGCCTGAGCCGTTCATGCGTTCCATGTCCTCGATCCAGATGGTGTCATGGACCGCCGCAGAAGAGAGCGAGGATCGAATGCCTCCGATCCGATCGTTCTGCACGTTGGAGTTCGGGTTGCCACCAATCAGAACGAAATGTCGGTGCCCTTGGGACAGGAGGTACTGAGCAATCTGCTGGCCCCCGTCCCAGTGGTCCGCCGCGACTGTATTGCCGGGCGTCGAAGGGCTGTCGATGACGGCGACGGGCCGTCCGATGTCGCCGATCCGTGTTCCGCGCCGAGGCACGACGATGAGACCGTCCGCTCCCCGCTCGATGAGGCGATTGATGGCCTGGGTCTGGGCGCTGACATCGCCGCGGGAATCCCCGATGAGCACGCCATATCCGGACTTTGCGGCCGCATATTCAATAGCCTGAGCCAATTGAGGGAAGAGGGGATGCGCGATGTTGGCGAGGACGAGGCCGAGAACGCCGCTCCGGCCCGTACGAAGCGCCTTGCTCGTCATGCTAGGAATATAACCGACGTCGGCAGCTTTCTTTCTGATCTGCTCGATGAGTTCCGCCGACACCCGCCCCTTTCCCGACAGAGCATTGGAGACCGTGGCGACGGAAACGCCCAGCGAAGCGGCAATGTCGCTCAAATTGGGGCGTGGGCGAAAGGTGGACACAGGGGCTGCTGTCTTGATTAACCGTTTAATCACTTCTACGCGAATTGTGTTCGATGTCGAATCCAAAAATTCGGCAACAATGACCCGGATCGTCACGCGAAACGATATAATGAATGGACGATGCGGCGCCCACGCCTATCGCAACAAACCGAGCCTCTGCCTTTGCACGTCGTGGAAGTCGTGGGCACCTATCCGACAAAGGACATCCTTCTTACCGGGCAGATTGACGGCGGACCATTCATCTCAAGTGACCCGCTTGTCGAAAGGGGCCCGCTGGATCTATGTCTGGATCGGCCCGCCTCTCCACGTAGGAATGTCACCTCCTGACGCCCTGGGCCCCAAAGTCATCCGAGAACATGTCTCTCCTCACACTTATTGGTTTCTTAGTACTGACCGGTGCAGCCGCCTATGCGCAAACCCTGACAGGTTTTGCCTTCGGTCTGATTACGATGGGTGGGATCGGACTCACCGGCCTCCTATCGCTGCCAGAGGCCGCCATGATCGTGAGTGTTCTGACGCTTGTGAATGCGACGCAGATGCTTCTGAAAGGATGGCGGGATGTCGCGTGGCGAGAGTTCCGCCTCGTGATGATTGCAAGCATTCCGATGCTGTTCGTGGGCTACGCGCTCTTAGAAACGCTGGCGGGTACGCAGGCCGATTGGCTTCGGGCTATTCTTGGTGGCGTCATCATCATCTCGAGCCTTCAGCTCGCCAAGAAGCCGGAGCCATTGGCCCGTCCGTCACGCAATGTATCGTTTCTGTTTTTTGGAGGCATTGCCGGCCTCATGGGCGGAATGTTCTCAACGGCGGGACCGCCCCTCGTGTATCACTTTTACCGTCAGCCTATGCCGCTCTTGAAAATTCGAGAGACGCTCGTGACGGTGTTTGCCTTGAACGCGGTCTTTCGTATTGGACTCGTCGGTCTATCCGGCGATTTGCCGACCGGTTCTGCGTGGTTCGGCCTCTTGGCAATTCCCGTCGTGATGGCAGCCACCTATGCAGCGCGCCGTTGGCCTCCGCCTCTCGCCGCTGTCACGATGCGGCGTATCGTGTTTGCTCTCTTGTTTCTCTCCGGCGTCTCCCTGAGCGCGCCAGCGGTCGTTCATCTGGCTGGGTTCACATGAGAGAGGTGCGCTCCATCTCCACGCCGCCGTACTTTGGATTTCCAAAGCCGGCTCTGTTGATGGATCGGACCTAGAAGCTATGCCGAGCCGATCGATCCCGGAGACCGAGCGCATAGCCATCAAGTAGACGTGAAAGCGGATGGAGCGGCGAATCGCTGCGGGACCTCTTTGCTCCACCGGCAGGGTTCTGTCGCTCGTTCCCTAGCAACTTCCCCAGCGGCATGGTTCGAGACGAAAAAATTTAGAAATTAGCCTGAAGCCTAGGCGTTACCTTGCTTTCAAGTGATGGGCTGCCGCACCAAGGCCATCGGCGGACAGCTCGATCGCTCCGGCCTAACCGTCTTTTTACCAGTCCGATCCACATTGCGCATCAAGTCCGCCATCGGGCCAAAGGCCCTTCCAACTCTGAGATCAGATGCGTTCCACCCGACCTTCCCCCTTTGCAAAGTCTGAACTCCACCAGAACCAGGAGGCTGAAGTCCTTCAAAATCGGAGCGTTGTCCTTCCTGCCCGTTCAGGGGTCAGCCAAGGGCAACCGTCGGCCGATATGCAAGTGGCAAAGCAGCCAAGGACCGCCGCGTCTGCAGCGGGAACTTCCCCGGTCGGCGCGTCGCCCACGTCGATCAATCATCCGGCCTGGTGGCAGGCCTTTGTCGTTGCCGGAACGACCTGCACGCGCACCCCGGACAAGTTTCGTCCGGAGAGAACCGGACGCGTAGGGAGCAGGGGGCAGCCGGCTGGAGCGGCAAAGGTACAGCCAAATCTGCCCCGCGTTGCGTCGGACGTACCCGTGAAGGAGCTGCCGGCTCCATCGCTTCATGAAGCGGGCATGTCGGATGTTGGGCGGGTTCCTTCGGAGACGGAACCTGCGATCCGCCGTCAGTTGGCGACTCTTCTTGCAACTTACCCTTCGAATACGACGAAAGAGGCGGCTCCCGGGACGATGGATTCAATCATGGAGCTGCCAAATCCGGAGCCCCTCCCGGACCAGCCCAGTTCCGATGACGGCATGAAGAACGAAACGCAGCCTGGGGCTGAACAGAAGAGTCCTGTCGGGGACAACCAGCAGGGCATGGATTTGGGCTCTTCGGAAGAGGTGCTGTTCCCCATCGCTCCTCAGGTCATTTTTTCCGCATGGAGCTTCAGCTACTACAGTGTTCAGAAAGTCTCCTCGGAGGCGCAGTCCGCACAGAGCGAAGTTGCAGAGCTGGAAGAGGCTCCGGCCCTGCAAAGTCAAGAAGTGCCTGTGCCCGATGCGAGTCTACATGCTGCAAGCCTACCTGATGCGGGTATGGATGTCGGTTACCTCTCGCTTTACAACGACGACTGGCCTCCTGCGCAACGTGCCATTGAGCAAGAGGAGGCAGTCGCACATGGAGAGGAGGCAGAGCCGCAGACCTCCAGTGTCGATACGGCTCAGGATGTCGTGAAGGAGATTGCGGAAGCGCCCGCGCCTGAAGATGAACAAGACACCAATCTTGCTCGCCGCATAACACCCGCCTCCGTTATCTCGTATGCACCTGAACCGACTCCCTCCGTAGCGGTTCGAGGTGCCTATGAATTACCCAACCTCGAATTCCTTGCGCTGCCACCTGAGCGCCAGGAGCCGGTCATGGCCGAGGACATTCTTGAAGAAACGGCGGGCCGGCTTGAGAAGATCATTCGCGATTTCGGCGTCAAAGGAGAGGTGATTCATGTTCATCCCGGCCCGGTGGTGACGCTCTACGAGCTCGAACCGGCGCCCGGCACCAAATCCTCGCGCGTCATGGCCCTGTCGGACGACATTGCCCGCTCCATGAGCGCAACCTCTGCACGCGTCGCGGTTATTCCCGGCCGTAACGCCATCGGCATCGAATTGCCGAACCACAAACGCGAGACGGTTTTCCTGCGCGAACTTCTCGCGAGCGAAAACTTTGCGGTCTCTCAGCACAAGCTTCCCTTGTGCCTTGGCAAGACGATCGGCGGCGAGCCGGTGATCGCGGATCTGGCGCGCATGCCGCACCTGCTCGTCGCCGGCACCACCGGCTCGGGCAAGTCGGTCGCCATCAACACCATGATCCTGTCGTTGTTGTACCGGTTCAAGCCGGAGGAATGCCGGCTGATCATGGTCGATCCGAAGATGCTCGAACTGTCGGTCTACGACGGCATCCCGCATCTGCTGACGCCCGTCGTGACGGATCCTAAAAAGGCCATCATCGCGTTGCGCT
>NZ_JAIRBM010000011.1 GCF_020089865.1 Microvirga puerhi | reverse complement strand
GGCAGGTGCCGTGAGCGGACCGTTGGTTGTCGGATTGGTGAAATAGTTTGAGGTTGCGGCATAGCGGCCGTTGCTGTGATAGGAGACCACATAGGTGGTGCCGGCCGTGATGCTGACCGGACTGGAGAACGTTGCCGTCTGCCAGCCGCTGGCGGTCTCGTTCTGGAACGTCACGCTGCCGAGCAGCGAACCGGTCGAGGTCCATAGCTTACCGGTATGCGTGCCGGTGTCGCCCGAGCCTTTGTAGTACTTGATGCCGCTCACCGTGCCGTTGGTCGACGCCTGGAACTTCATGCCGAGTTCGACCGAGCCGGTGTCGGTGGAGGAGAGGATGGCCGGCGTTGCGGAGGCCGGGAACAGACTGACCGGACCGGAGCCGGGAGCATTGACCGAAAGGCTGACCGTGGCCGATGAAGTGCCGCCGCGACCATCGGAGATAGCATAGGCGAAGCTGGCCGGGCCGGTATAGTTGGTGGTTGGCGTGAAGGTGACGGCATTGGTCTGGGCATTGAAGGCGACGGTGCCGTTGGTGGGGCTGCTGACGCCGGTGATGCTTATGGCATCGCCATCGGGATCGGTGTCGTTGGCCAGTAGGGACGAGGCGGCGATTGTTACTGCCGTGTTCTGGGTGGTGCTGAAGCCGTTGTCGTTGTTGGCGACAGGTGAGCGGTTGGTGCTGCCGGTCGACGGATTGAACAGAACGTCGACCCAGTAATTGCTGGCTTGATAGGAGTTCGATGGGAATACACTGGACGACCCGTATGCATAGATGCCGTTCCCTCCAGAAGAGGAACTGGCAGGTGCCGTGAGCGGACCGTTGGTTGTCGGATTGGTGAAATAGTTTGAGGTTGCGGCATAGCGGCCGTTGCTGTGATAGGAGACCACATAGGTGGTGCCGGCCGTGATGCTGACCGGACTGGAGAACGTTGCCGTCTGCCAGCCGCTGGCGGTCTCGTTCTGGAACGTCACGCTGCCGAGCAGCGAACCGGTCGAGGTCCATAGCTTACCGGTATGCGTGCCGGTGTCGCCCGAGCCTTTGTAGTACTTGATGCCGCTCACCGTGCCGTTGGTCGACGCCTGGAACTTCATGCCGAGTTCGACCGAGCCGGTGTCGGTGGAGGAGAGGATGGCCGGCGTTGCGGAGGCCGGGAACAGACTGACCGGACCGGAGCCGGGAGCATTGACCGAAAGGCTGACCGTGGCCGATGAAGTGCCGCCGCGACCATCGGAGATAGCATAGGCGAAGCTGGCCGGGCCGGTATAGTTGGTGGTTGGCGTGAAGGTGACGGCATTGGTCTGGGCATTGAAGGCGACGGTGCCGTTGGTGGGGCTGCTGACGCCGGTGATGCTTATGGCATCGCCATCGGGATCGGTGTCGTTGGCCAGTAGGGACGAGGCGGCGATTGTTACTGCCGTGTTCTGGGTGGTGCTGAAGCCGTTGTCGTTGTTGGCGACAGGTGAGCGGTTGGTGCTGCCGGTCGACGGATTGAACAGAGCATCAACCCAATAGTTCTCGGCTTGAAATGTGTTGTTCGGAAAGAGGGTTGAGGATCCATACGCATAGACACCCGCATTCGCAGGCGCGGTGAGCGGCCCATTGGAGACCGGTGCCGTGAAATAGTTGGAAGTCGCCGCATAATAGCCATTGCTGTGATAGGAAATCGTATAAGTGGTGCCCGGGGTGATCGCCACAGGGTTCGAGAAGCTCGCGGCCTGCCAGCCGACACCCGTCTCATTCGTGAAGGTTACGGTAGCGAGTTGCGTCCCGGTGCTGGACCACAGAGATCCGGTATGTGTGCCACTGGCGATGTCGTTCTTGTAGAAGCGTACCCCCGTCACCGTACCGGCGACGGATGATTGGAACTGCATTCCGAGTTCAACGGAGTTGATATCCGACTCCGGAATGCTGGGCGGCGTTGCCGATGCAGATAGGACAGTGTTGCCGGTTACCGTCACGGTTCGTCCAGCGCCGGGCGTCTCGAGATTGACGCTGTCATCTACTGCGCGCGTCTTGATGGTGATGTTCCCGGCTGTTGTGGGAACCCAGCTGTAGGTCCATGTCTCGTCGCCACTGGCGCGGTGCCAAGTCGTGCCGCCATCCGTCGATACGTCGACGGCCGCGATGACACCGCCGACATCCGAGGCCGTTCCACTGATCGTAACGGCTTGGCCGACGGTCAATGCAGCGCCATTATTAGGTGCTGCTATCGTCGAAACCGGTTTCGTCGTGTCAGTCGACTGTGTTGCTGCAACGAGACCGCCCTCCAGAGTACCGGGCTGTATGCCCATATCGGCAAGCAGGTTAACCATGGCTTGCTTGACGCGTGGATCGACCGGAACATTCTCGTTCATCGGTGTGTCGTGGTCGGCATCAAGTGCCCAAGGCCAGTAGACCGTTCCCGCGCCAAAGACCAAAGCTCCACTGGGCGCACGATAGAGCGTCAGGTTGTGAGTGGCCGTGCCAGCGCCAGTCCGGGTGCCGTAGTCCAGAAGATATGTGTTCACCGGCAAAGTGGTCGAGGATAGCGTGACGAGACCCGCTGGCCGGAAGCCGTTGTCCGGTGATCCGTCCCATTCATATCCAAGGTAACCTGCAGGCAGTGTTGCGACCTGTCCAGGTTGCAGGTTAGCAACGCTCGTGTTGCGCCAGAAGCGGAGATTGGCATCGTCATAAGGAATTGTGATTGCGTCGCTCCGGTAGGAATCGACTTGGAAGAGCGTGCCCGTCAGCGCATTCTCCGGTCGTCCGCCTCCCTGCGCAGTCGATGAGACATAGCGCGGGTCCCGAAAAGTGCCCGTCCATTCATTGCTCGGGTCGATCGGACCGGCTCGCGTCTCCTTGTAGGAGACAAGCGTACGATTGGCTTGAGCGCCTGCGCTGATGCTCGGCTCCCAGCGGGTTTTCCAATAGACCTCGTTGCCGCTCCAGAACGACAGATTCACGCCTGCATCACGTGCAGCTTCCACATTGGTCCGCTGTTGGCCAGACCAGTACTCGTCGTGACCGACACTCAAGTACATCTTATGATTCAGCAGGAGGCTGCCGTATCGATCAACGTCGAGACCGCTCATATAGGAGACATCGTAGCCGTTCTTCTCAAGCCACATGAGGGTCGGATACTCGGCTCCGAAGATAAAATCCTGCGGACCGGACTGAAGACCACCGCCACGGGTAGTGATGGGACGATTGTAGCTAACCTTGTAGGCACGCCCCGGAGCCGAGTCGCCTCCGGGTCCATTCCCGCCATAGAGGTTCGCGCCGCCCCATGGGTTATAGGCCTGCCAAGTCTCGTCCGATGTCTGGAAGATAACGTCGCTATGGCTGCTGTCATCCCGGACGACGAAAGGAATCTGGTTCTCGCCAGCAGTGCCATCCTGCCGGACCAGCTTGGCGACATAGATTCCGGAAATGGCGTCTGTCGGAACATTCCAAGAGGCTGAGACGGACCAGTTGCCGGCGTCAACGAGACCTGTGGTGCTATCTCTCAATGGAGCCGGTTGTGTTTGAACGCCGGTGTGCTGGATCGTTCCGACTTTGCGCGCTCCCATGCCGCCGTAGTAGCCAAGCCGATAGATGTCGATCCGATAGTTGTTGGAATTCGTGTTAATCTTGAAGTCGACGCGCTGTCCGACGTTGACGCTGATGTCTGTTGCGAAACCCTCAATGTTAGAACTGCCAGCTCCGTCGATCCCCCATTCACTTTCAGGATTTCCTGGCTTCTGGTTCTCGAGGACGATGGGGTTTGTAGCGGTCGGCGCTGCCGCAGCCAGCAGGTTTGGGCTAGCCGCCGTAGCGGCACTTTGAAGGGTCACCGGCCCATGCAGCACCCCGGGCTGTACTTGCGGACCATCGTTTCCGATTTCTATTCCACCCGCAGAGGTCACCGAGTCTCCACTGAGCGTTTTCGTGCTGGCCTGGGCAGTTACAGCATTGGGGTCGCCTATCGTTGGCCGAGCGTTTTCAGGCGACAAAGAAGATGAAGAGGTTGATGTTGTGACCTTGTCAGGTGTGGAAGCATGTGTGCCAACCTGATTTTGCTCGGCAGGTAATGCCGGCGACGCGACTGCATCCTGTCTAACGACAGTCGGCTTTGTCGGATCGAGATGTCGCCCGGCATCCGCCGATGTCGATTCCGTCCAAGCCAGTCGGCTTGCATGTGAGCCGAGATCTCCCCTGATCGATTTCGGAACATGGCTATGTTGATAGCCGCCATCATTCGGTTTTTGGGTGCTTGGCGATGGAGGTGAGGCGCTATCTAAAAAACTCTGCTGCGCATCGGATGAAGGATCGTGCGTGCGAGCGTCAAAGTGGGAAGCCGCTATCCTTCTCAAGGTCCGACGATAGTTCAACGTGCCTTGGGCCTTTTCTCTGTTCAACACTAGCATCACCAGCTCCCATGCAAGGTGAAGCCGCTAAGCAGCGCACGCATAGCCTCTCATGGCAGTAGAAGTAATGAAAGTAACTTATATTTGGATCATGCGTCCCTTAGTGGGTATGTTGCAGCGCAGGGGGCAATACTTCCTGGACGGAAGGACAGTTCGTCCTTCGGCTGCATGCCTTATGGTTGAGGATGATTCTATTCGTGATTAGCTCTCGGCTTTAATCGAGCTGCTTTATCACCGAGATGGTAATGCAATCATATAAAGTTGAGAGATGTCCGAAAAACTGTGTTACATCAGCGCACAAGTTCGCGCGCACTTTGGTTGATTTAATGTTTTCTCATTGCCACCAGATGTGAGGCGCGGGGCCATGAAGCCAAGTCGCTCCAGATCTTAAGAGCGAAAACTTACACCTCGAACCGTTTGTCGAAAGCCCGATGGAACGATTTCAGCACATTCCATCCTTTCAGTCCTAGCGTCTGCTTGCAGACAAGCTTGGTCCATGGCCACGAATGCCTGACCTCTGGGCAGACTTCCAGCACGTACCGCTGGATCTGCGCCGAAATATCCAACAGACCGTCATTGAAGGCCGCACTTGCGCGTTTGACAGCAGCCTGCCCGAATGACCGATAGACGCGGTGGCGCAGGTGATCTGCATTCGGAAGGAGCGACCCGCTCGTCTCGAAGAAATAATCGATAGCGGCTTTTCTCTGTTGGAGATCGGGAATCGCGTTCGTCATGTACGCATGAGACATGTTGCTGTCATGCAGGCGATAGACTGCTTGATAGTCATTCACAAAGCCTACCGATGCATAAGCAGCCAGGCGAAACCACATTTCCATATCGCCGCTATGGGGCAGTTCAGGACGGTAGCCTCCAACGAGTTTTTGAAGGCTTGTTCGAACGACAGCCGTTGCGGTTGGGACGATATTGGCAGCGCCGCTAAGGGCGATAAACTCCGATCCTTTCATGACTTGGCATTTTGCGTCTTTCCCCAAGCGCGGCATAGGATTCATCGATGCTGCCGTTCCATCCTTCGACAGGAGGGATGCATTCCCGAAGGTGAAACCTACGTCAGGCACTTCCTCCATGGGCTCCGTTGCTCGCTCCAAGGCTCCGGGCAAGAGATAGTCGTCAGCCGATAGTAGCAGGAAGTAGTCTTGTGAAGCCCATTCGATGCCTTCGTTATACGTTGCGATATGCCCTTTATTCGCAGTGTGCCGATGGAATGTGACTCGAGAGTCCTCTCGTGCAAGGTCGGTGCCGACTTCTGGCGTATGATCCGGAGAGGCATCGTCCAATATGAGAATTCGAACACCGACGCCGGACTGATCAAGGACGCTTTCGACGCATTGTCTTAGGAAATGGCCATAGCGGTAGCAAGGAATGATAACGTCGACTGAACGCATTGCCCAGACCTTCCCATCAAGACAAAAGCTTACGCTTTGGGACGTTGAGATAGAGCGATCGTCGGCCGGGGACAGGATGCCATATTGGCGTATTCTTGTTGTTCATATGTCTTAAGATGATGATGCAAGTTGCCGACGGTTAGATCAGCTTAATAATATTAATACAGCTATGTGTTTATGACTATTATGGGTAAGTCTATCCTTTGTCTCCAAGCAATATGCTGTACCGCCTGCGAACGATACTGAAGCTGGCGACGCTGTAGCGAGAGCCGAAATTCTTTAGGAGAGTGGCTTCCATAGTCAACCCAGATTGAGACAGGCTGCGTGAGCCTCTCCAACTTTCAGGGCGAAAGGCTTGGAGGTTCGCTTCTATGTTTGGAGACGTCACGCGCGATCGAAGACACGGCCAGCGAGAACAGAGTCAAAGCAAGGGGGAGTGCGAACAAAGCGCCGCCCCACTTAAAGCCGACTGCTCCGGCGATGCCGCCGACAAAGAACGACGTCAGGAGAAGCAATAGAAGCTTGAGCTTTGCGCTGTCCGCATCGACTCTGGGTATGGAAGCATCGCGATTCCAATAGCAGAGCTTGCCTAGCTCGATGCCAATATCCGTAATGATCCCTGTGACGTGGGTCGTCCGCATCCGAGCGCCGGAAATCTTCGTGACCGTGGCATTCTGCAATCCCATGATGAAGCATAGCCAGGCAATGACTGCCGGTGTGAAAAGGCGCGATGAGGGAGAGTGGCTGCCATAAAGACCAAAGGCGAGAAGGAGAGCAGCCTCAAGAAGCAATGGCAGCGCATATTGACTGTCTAGACCACGTCGTCGACCCCAGTTGATGAGGATAGCAGAGCAACCAGCGCCGATCACGAATGGAGCAAGAGCGGCAAAGCCAACCAGAACGAGATCAAGCGCTCCCAAGGCGAGGTGATCAGCCATGCTGGAAAATATTCCAGACATGTGTGACGTATATTGCCCGACTGCGAGAAAGCCTCCCGCATTGATAGCGCCAGCGATGAAGGTCAGGATCATGCCCAGTTGCAGATCGGCGACGCCCGTCCGCTGAGAGGACGCGACCGACCCGACAGAGGACACATAGCGGGAGGCGAGGCCATTCCCTAAGCTGCGTTTTGTCTCTCGTCGTTGCCGAGCATTCGTCATGAGCTGCCCCTTGAGAGTTATTTTACCGCAGGAGCGCTCGATCTCGCCAGACGTCTTCTTGTTCCTCATTGAGCCATTGTCGAAGACGAGGCTCGTTGACCCGAGAGCGGAAGGGTGAATGTTTCCAGAATTGAGATCTCACCGACTTTTTCGGCCAGCGAACTGCCGCCCAAGAATACCTCGATGGTTCCTGCCTCCACCCAATAGCTTCCATCGTCCTGATGAAAGCCGAGGGATTCCACGGGGACGCGAAGGACGACACGTTTCGTCTCGCCTGGTTCGAGTGCAATCTTGTCAAAAGCCTTGAGCTCTCGCAAAGGGCGGCTCCGGCTGGCGATCGGGTCCCGCGTATAGAGTTGAACAGCCTCTTGCCCGGCACGGGAGCCGGTATTGGTGACCATTGTCGATACTTCCAAGGTGTCGCCAGGCTTCAACCGGGATTTTGCAATGATAGGGTCGGCGTAAGAATATTTCGTATAGCTTAATCCCCAGCCGAAAGGATAAAGCGGCGTAATCGCCTCATCGACGTATTTGAGGGTGAAACGATTGTTCTCCAGGGTCGGGCGGCCTGTAGGGAGTCGGTTATAATACAGCGGGAGTTGGCCGACGGTGCGGGGCCAGCTCAAGGGTAGCTTGCCGCTCGGGCTCACGTCTCCGAAAAGGACGTCCGCGAGTGCCGTCCCCCCCTCTGTACCCGGATACCAAGCCATCATGATGGACGGAATTCGGTCCGCAAGCTTGCCCAACTCGAGTGGCCTCCCCCCAACGATAATCAGAGCGATGGGCTTGCCCGTCGCTGCGAGAGCTTCGAGAACTTCGGCTTGCTTCCCATTCAGAGTCAGGTGCGCGCGGGAAGCCGCTTCCCCGGACAAGTCTACGGGCTCACCAAAGACCGCGACCGTCAGGTCCGACGCCTTGGCGGCCTCGAGCGCGGCTGGAAGCTGGTCCGTCGACTTGCAGAAGAGATCGCAAGCCGGGGCATAATTCACCTGTATTTTGGACCGCTCCGCTCTCTGACGGATCCCCTGGAGGACCGACACGGTGTCCCCGGCATGGCCGCGGGCGCCATGGGGACCGAATTGGTCCTGAGGGGCGTCAGCAAGAGGGCCCACCACTGCGATCGAGCGCGCTGACGGGACAATGGGCAGAACATTGTTGCGATTCTGTAGGAGGACAAAGGTCTCTCTCGCGACCTTTCTTGCAGCTTGCCGAGCCTCCGTCGAAGGGAAGATCGCATCGACGTGACCGGGATCCGCATCGGGGCGATCGAACAGGCCGAGGCGCATCTTCGTCCGCAAGACGCGGCGAGCTGCCTCGTCAATGACGCCCTCGGAAATTCGGCCGGCCCGCACTTCTTCCGGGAGATATCGGACATAGAGCTCCCCCATCATATCCATGTCGACGCCTGCGAGGATGGCCTTCCGTGCGGCTTCCGCGCCATTCGCCGCGACACCGTGGCCGATAAGTTCATGAATGCCGGCCCAGTCGGATGTCACGAAGCCGTCGAACCCCCATTGCCGTCGAAGAACGTCAGTCTGGAGCCAGGGGTTTGCCGTCGAAGGGACTCCATTGAGGGCGTTGAAAGCGGCCATGAAGCTAGCTGAGCCGGCCTCGACTGCGGCTCGAAAGGGCGGCAGATAGGTGTCGTACATCTCGGCCGGTGGGATGTAGGTCGTGTCGTAATCGCGGCCGCCCTGCGGTGCACCGTACCCTGCAAAGTGTTTTGTCGCCGTTGCGAGACCGCCTTTGGTGAAGCCCTCCACCCGGGCGGCCGTCAGAACCGATCCAAGATATGGATCTTCACCGAACCCTTCTACGATGCGCCCCCATCGGCTGTCGCGCGAAAGGTCCGCCATCGGGGCGAACGTCCATTGAACGCCTACATAGGATGCCTCTCGTGCCGCCCACTCGGATGCAAGGCGGGAGAGCGTAGGATTGAAAGCTGCCGCTTCGCCTAGCGGGATAGGAAACTGTGTTCGAAAGCCGTGCAGGACATCGAGACCGAAGAGGATGGGAATCTTGAGATGGGACTGTCGGACTGCGGCCTGAGCTCGAGCAATATCTTGCGCGTTGTTGAAGTTCAGGAGAGCGCCGACACGGCCCGAGGCAATGTCCTCCCAGCGAAGCGTGGCGCCGTTGGACACCATGTTGAGCTGACCGACCTTCTCCTCCAGAGTCATCTTGCTCAAAAGGACGTTCACGCGGCTCCCAATGTCGTCCTGAGCCCGAGACATCGCCGTTGCACCAATCATGAGAAGACTCGCGAGGCCCAGCCTTAAGGAAACAGAAACACAGGTCAGCCGCACGAATGATCTCCTTAAGAGGACGCAAAAACTTTACTGCGGGAGGATCCCGCACTCTGGTCGTTCATGCTAAATAGGACAATTATGGGGAATTGACGCCAGCCTTGTGCGCCCAGTCCACGCAATTGTTTTCTGGTGACGATCCGGTCAGATGTACTTGCTGCCGCCCAATCTGAGGTTTCTTCTCGCTGCCTCCTGCTGCATCCTTGTCATCCTAGGAGCGGCAATTGGCGTGGCCGTTGTCATGGGTCAGACCGAATTAGTCGCCCTCTCGGCGATGGCGCTGGTCGCTGTTGCAATCGGAAGCTTTCTCTTGTTGGGCTGGCAGATGGCACAGCTGTTGCGGGCGCAAGGTCGACTTCTCGACCGTGTAACGGGCCGCTTGACCGTTTTCGATCAGGAGGCGGAGCCTCAAGAGGACATCAAAAAAGGCCCTTCATTCCTCTCCGAAGGATCTCAGATTCCCTTTCTTCAGAGTGAACCGAGCTCCGCCCGAAAGATCGAAGCATTCAGCCATTTGTGGGGTGGCATCGTCCACGATCTGAACAATCGTTTCACGGTGATTAATGCCAATGTCGAAACGGCTGCGCGGCAGCTGAAGGATCATCCGACCTTGCAGCGCAAGCTCCTCTCCGCTCTCGTTGCCACCGATCAAGCGGCTTCGTTGATTGCCCGGTCGAGTTCCTTTGCTCAGGACCGCCAGACGAAAATCGGCTTTGTAGATCCTGCCGAGAGAATTGATTCGATTGCAACACTTTTGAGCCGGTCCCTCTTGCGAGATGCGGTAGAGCTGCGGCTGAATCTGGAGAACGGTCTTTGGGGAATCCGGGCCGATGCCAGCGATCTGGAAGCAGCGATCGTCACCCTTTGCTCCAATCTTCGCGGGACCCTTGGGCAGGGAGGGGCCATCACGATCGAGGCCCAGAACGTCACAGTTTCGAAAGGAATGTTGTCGCGCGCCGATCTTGAGGGCGATTTCGTCCGCATCGCGATCGGTACGAATTCGCCGCACGAAGCACCCAATGGTTCAGATGGGTGCCCCGAGACCGTCTTCTCGATGCAGGACATGGATCTCGCCAATTGGGTCGAGTTCAACCAGAGCCTTCATTTCCTTCGGCCCATCGGTGGCATGGCGGAGGTTGTCACGCTTGGAGCGAAATCGGTCATCGCTCTCTATATCCCCCGAGCGATGGCTCCGAACCATGTTACGCGGCCTGTGTTACAAAATGAGGAGAGCATTGGTGAGAAGCCTTCCGTTCACATAGAGGTACTGATCGTCGACGACGAAATCGAAGTGGCCCTTGCCTTGCAGACAATGCTCGAGGAGCTTGGATATGTCGCGCGAATCGCAACGAATGTTGGGCAGGCCACGAAGACTTTGAGGGCTCGAAAGCCAGGGCTTCTTCTATGTGACGTGACTATGCTGGGACCGATGAGTGGCCTCACTTGGGCACGCGAGGCTCGGCAGATTTATCCCGATTTGCCGATTTTGCTCATCACTGCAAATGCTCTTGCTGCCGAGCAGGAGAGCGAGTTTCCATTGTTGCAAAAGCCTGTAGCTAGCCGGAAGCTGCATGCCGCAATTCAGACGCAACTGGCACTGAACTCCGGAAAGGTCGTTTCACTCTTCCCTCGTCCCACCAGGCGAGCGAACTGAATTCCAATCATGCTGCTGTTTCGAGCACTATTCCAGATTCTTGAGATGCTCGGCTCAACGCTCTAAACAGACTTTGCTGGTGCTTTTTCCAGATCAGCAATTCCGGGTGCCACTGGACGCCGATAAGGAAGGGCGACCCCTTTCCTTCTATGGCCTGAACAATTCCGACGTCGTCCTGGGCGGAAATGGCGAGATCTTCCCCAATCCTGTTGACGGATTGGTGATGGAGCGCATTCACGCAACAGGGATTGCAACCTAGAATCCGATCTAGCTTCGAGCCAGGAGCAATCAGTACACGTTTCTTCGGCAGAACAGTTCGCATTCTCGGGGCTTGTATATAGACCTCATGGATGTCGGTATGAAGTGTGCCTCCCAACGCAACGTTGATCATTTGCGAGCCGCGACAGATCCCGAGTATGGGCAGCTTCATGGGTAGGGCCAGGTCCAGGAGGCCGAGCTCCAGCGAATCTCGTTCCGGATCGATGCGTACATTGGGCAACACCTGTCCGCCATAAATCTTTGCACTGATATCGTCTCCGCCGCCTATGATGAGACCCTGAAGTGGCTCCTTCGGCAAAGGATATCCCGCAATAAGCCGGACGGCTCGCGCTCCGGCACGCTTGAGGGCGAGGTGATGTATCAGATAGCTGCGCCATCCGCCGTAGCGAGATGTTGTCACGCCGATCAGCGGTCTCGTCATGTCAGCGCCACACGCTCTACGACATTGGCCCAGCTCTTGGGTTCCCCAGAGAATGCGAGAAACGCAGAGCCCAAAGCGTTCAGCTGATCGCGATCTGCCGCCAACCGCTCAACGGCTACCCAACGATTCCACTCGGGTGCAATACTCCAGCCCGCGTCACTGACGCGCGCATCCGGCAGGCGGTAATGAAATGTTGGCCGTCCGTTGATTTTTTCGTTCGGCAGCAAGGCGCGTACGCGTTGTGCGTCGAAGTGGTGCAGCAGCGGCAGCAGGTCCAGATCCCGGTTACGGGTCGGGCTGGCGGCAAGATAGTCATCAATGAACCTCTCCATGCTTGGCCAGTAGTCTGGAGCCGCAATCATGCGCACATAGCCCAGAGGAAACGGAGAGGCGAAGCCAAGCAAATCACGGGTGACATCGGGGGCGACCTCTCGGCGCAACCAGGCGTTCAACAGCACAAAACTCTTCAGGAATGCCAAGGCCGTCTGTGCATCCTGCTTTGGCACTTCTGAATTGAAATGCAGTCCAAAGGCATAGAACGCGGCATCCTGCGTCCCTTTCGCCCCTATGCCGCGAAGGATTGTGAGTACCTGATCGATCTCATGCAGACGGTCCATCGGAATGGGTGCGGTCACGAGCTCACATGGAACAATGTAGCTCGCAGCAAAGCCACACCATGCTGCGATGCGAGGCAAGGCGCCAATCTTCGTACGCTTGCCAGGGTGCAGCATCCGGCTGTCGAGTTCGATCGACATGTCGCCGATGATGGAGCCCATCAGCTGATAGGCATGAGGGTCCTCCTCGATAATCGTTCCGCCGAAGGTCCGGTGAAGGGCACGGACGGCAGCTTCGGCCGAGGTACCGGCAAACTCGACCTCGATCCCGACCGTGCGTGTCTCTCCAACCTCGTTCCTGAGAATTGGAGGTAGCAGGAACCCGATTGAGGTGGATAGCGCCCGCTGCGCCATTTAAGGACTCCTCTGATGAACTGCTCAGGTGAACGAGCGTCGTGCGGGCGGGTTCCGTTCCTGTGCAGCAATGGCCCAGCTTGGCGATCCAGTGTGGAATTCGCCTCCTGGTTCGGGCTACAAGCACCCCATGAATGCCGTAGATACGCTAAAATTTCGACAGTCCGCCTGGGCAAGCGAGCTACGCGCGACTCTCGCGCTGAGTTGGCCTCTCGTTTTGACCAATTTGGCTCAGAATGCCCTTATGACATCGGACGTCATCCTCATGGGGTGGCTCGGTCCCGAGTCTCTCGCAGCTGGTGCCTTGGGGACCAACCTTTATTTCGCATTCCTAATCTTCGGCATCGGGTTAGTGAACGCTACATCGCCCTTGATAGCCGAGGAACTCGGCCGCAAACGCCATTCGGTAAGGGACGTTCGCCGTACAGTCCGGCAAGGATTCTGGACATCCATTACCGTGGCCATTCCCATCTGGCTGCTGGCCTGGAATGGGGAGGCGATGCTGCTCGCGATGGGGCAGGAGCCCGCTCTGGCTCATGCGGCCGGCAGCTATATCCGCGCTTTGCAATGGAGCCTGCTGCCGTTTCTCTTCTCTCTCGTCCTGCGCTCGTTCCTCTCAGCATTGGAACGTCCAGGCTGGGCCCTGGTCATCGGCATCCTGGCGGTTCCGGTCAATTTCGGCGCTGCCTATGTGTTGATGCTGGGAAAGTTTGGCCTTCCGGCATTTGGTCTTGTGGGGGCTGGACTCGGTACGGTTATCTCAAGTCTCTTCATGTTTCTGAGTCTGGCTTTCGTTGTCAGCAGGGACAGACGCTTCAGGCGTTACCATCTTTTTGGCCGCTTCTGGCGCCCTGACTGGGCCAGATATCGGACCCTGTGGCGTATCGGCGCGCCCATCGGCCTCACCGTTGCCTTCGAAGTGACGATCTTCAATGCCGCGGCTCTGTTCATGGGCCGTATTGGTGCCAACGAGCTTGCCGCTCATGCCATTGCGCTTCAGATCGCATCCTTGTGTTTCATGGTGCCCTTCGGAATTGGGCAGGCGGTAACGGTCCGGGTGGGGCGGGCATTCGGAGCGCAGGACGCCGGAGGTGTGACCCTCGCCGGTTGGACGGCCTTCGCCTTGGGGGTCGGGTTCATGATTTTCACGGCGCTGCTGATGCTGTTCAAGCCGCAACTGCTAATCGGGGCATTCCTCGATATCGCTGATCCCCGCAACGCTCCGGTTCTCCAGTATGCAATCTCGTTTCTTACGCTCGCGGCAATTTTTCAGTTGGCAGATGGCGCACAGGCCGTCGGTGCCGGCATGCTGCGCGGCCTCCAGGACACGAAAGTGCCGATGGTGTTTGCAGCGGCGGGCTACTGGGGAATAGGGCTGCCCCTCGGCGTCGTACTCGCGTTCGGGACAAGTCTTCGCGGCGTTGGAATCTGGATTGGACTGGCCACAGGTCTCGCGGTCGTTGCGTCGCTGATGCTGTGGCGTTGGTTACGTCGGGATCGGCTCGGCTTGACGAACTTATCTCCGCAGGAGGTCCTTGCGGACCGGTCGTGATTCAGAGGATCGCTGGGCGCCGGAAGTTCCCTTTTTATCGTCTCAAGTTCCTTTCGCCGTTACTCGAAATGGACCTGGCGATATTCGTAGGATTCTCAAGTCGAATTTTGGAACCTTGAAGCCAAAGGAAGCCCAGACATGGATGCAGTCTGAAGCAACCGGCGCCCATCACGTATAGAAACATTGTTCAAGCTATAGATTTACATTTTAATAAAGTTTTAGGCTATTCAGAAGGGTTAGGGCCAAGCGAAAAAGTAAGGCGGCATAAGGGAAAAATGATCCCGCCTTATTATCGCCTCTTTATCCGTGAGCTTCGCGGTAAGCACAAAGGAAGGGGAGCTAAATCCTTGAAGAACATCCTCGCCCGTGCGCCTCTTCTGGCGCCACTTCTTCTTGTTGCCGCTTGCAACACAACTTCAGGCGGCCCAGCGTCTACTGGGTCCGTTTCCCAGGTCGCAGACAAAGCCTTTCAAGCCGGGACCGCGTCATGGTACGGCCCCGGATTTCACGGACGCCGCACAGCGAGCGGAGAGCGGTTCAATTCACTGGCGATGACCGCCGCCCATCGATCGCTTCCCTTTGGCACAAAGGTGCGGGTCGTGAATGAGAAAAACGGTCGATCGGTCGTCGTGACCGTCAACGATCGTGGGCCTTTCTCTCGCCGCCGGATCATCGATCTGGCAAAGGGACCGGCCCAGGAACTCGGCCTTACGTCAAGCGGTACAGCCTACGTATCCCTGCACCGAGTGGATTAAGGTTAGGCGCTTCTTAATCCCTTACCGCGATCCTTGGCCTGATTCGGACCAAGGGTTGCATAGATGGATCCTCAATCATTCCCGCTGTCGAACGTCGTTCGCTTTCCTGGAGCACGCTCGGCAATCTCCTCGAAACGAGATCAAGGAAGCCTGATGGACGCGGTCTACGCGGCCGGGTCACTTCCCGTCGCGGCGGAAGACCGGGTGACAAAGACCATCGCGACACGTCTGGCCATTTTCGGCTTCGTGGTGCTGGATGAGGTTCAGGTGGATGGAACCGTGAGACGATTGCGCCCCTCGGAAGCGATTCGTCTCTCGACAGCGCATCCATGGCGCGTTTCCCGTCGATCCAGCCGGTACGCTATCGGTAACGATCTCCCACCCTCGGACCTCGATCTCTTTGCAGCTCAGCTGGCCTGAAAATCTCGCCTTTCAGGAACTTCGCCCTAGACTGATCTCCTGTCGCGCATGGGTTGAGCATCGCCCAGGCTAGTGGGGAAATGGGGCAGGCGATGTATCTGGTGCAAATTCTCCTACCGTTGACGGACAATGCAGGCCGCCGTTTCGACGGGGCGGCCTATGGGCAGGTGCGCTCCAAATTGTCGGAACGCTTCGGAGGAATCACCAGTTTCACTCGCGCGCCCGCCGAAGGGATGTGGAAGGAGGGCGGTCACACTGCACATGATGACATTGTCGTGTTCGAGGTTATGGCGAGGGAACTCGATCACAGCTGGTGGGAAGATTATCGTGCGGAACTCGAAAGACGCTTCCAACAGGAAACGATCGTTATGAGAGCTCTCAAGGTCGAGATGCTCTGATCGCGGAACCTTCACGGTCGCGCTTTGCTTGTCTCATCTGAAAAGCGGAGTTTCTAGATGGCCAAACCTCTCGTCGTGTCCATTCCCCATAACTTGGGCAAAGCAGAAGCGACACGGCGGCTCCACGGCGGGCTCTCACGGCTGAAAACACAATTCGGCGACAAGATCGCTTCCATAGAAGAAAGCTGGGCCGGAGATCGCATGGCCTTCCATGTTGCAGCCATGGGACAAACAATCGCCGGTCATCTCGACGTCATGGATGACCAAGTTCGTGTCGAGGTTCAATTGCCGTGGATTTTGTCTATTATAGCAGAGAAGGCGAAGGGGTTTATTCAGAAGCAGGGCACCTTGATGCTGGAGAAGAAATAATCTTCTCTCAGCTGAATAATTATTCATTTTCATGAACATTCGTGGAACCGGACTGCATCTTTGGCGTTAGCCAAAGGATTGCGACCGCGACCCTCTCGTTGGTCCCGGCCCAGCGACAATGACGACGTTCTCATAATTCCCCGGACTGAGCGTTTCGTCCGCACGTAATTTGTCTCTTTTGAGGATCGCGCAATGCTTGAGCGTTCGATAACGCAGTCGCATGCCTTCCGCCTACCTTTCAATTCTTCCGATCAAGTACCACTCCTCGTATGCTTCTCTCACCTGCGATGGGACTTCGTGTGGCAACGGCCGCAACATCTCTTGAGCCGAGCCGCGAAGCACTACGATGTGCTGATGATTGAGGAGCCGCTCTTCAAGCCGAGCGCGAAGCCTCACATGGAAATCAGCGAGCGTCCTCAAGGTGTCCGGATCGCAGTGCCAATCCTTCCAGAAGGATTGAGCCAAGACGATGTCGTTATTGAGCAGCATGATCTGATCGAAGCCCTGATTGGTCATGAAGCTAAGCGGCCACGGATATTCTGGTACTACACGCCCATGGCGCTTGCTTTTACGAGCGATCTCGAATGCGATGTGTGTGTCTATGACAATATGGATGAACTCTCTCTCTTCCGCGGAGCCTCACGTGAACTCATGGCTCTCGAAAATCGTTTGTTCGCGCGTTGTGATCTCGTCTTTACGGGAGGAATGAGCCTCTTTGAGGCTAAGCGCAACCGTCATCGCAGCGTTCACGCGTTCCCGTCGTCAATCGACTTCGATCACTTCTCAAAGGCTCGTAATCACAAGCAGGATCCAGCTGATCAAATCGCAATTCCGCGACCGAGGCTCGGATTCTTCGGTGTCATTGACGAGCGTATGGATATCGATCTCGTGTCTGAGGTAGCTGAGTTGCGTCCAGATTGGCAGCTCGTCATGATCGGTCCCGTCGTCAAGATCGACCCGGCCTCATTGCCGCGTAGGGAAAATATCCATTGGCTCGGCGGTAAGGCATATAGTGAACTTCCGGACTACCTGTCAGGGTGGGACATCGGCTTCATGCCGTTTGCTCTCAATGAAGCGACAAAATTCATCAGCCCTACCAAGACTCCGGAATTTTTAGCTGCTGGTGTTCCCGTCATCTCAACAGCAATCACGGATGTCGTCAGGCCCTATGGCGATAAGGGGCTGGTTGAGATCGCTGCCAATGGTGGGGAGGTTGTCGAGAAAGCCGAGTTTATCTTCTCTCGCCGCAGGGAGCCTTGGCTCATCAAAGTCGATCGCCATCTCGCAGCGGGGTCTTGGGATAAGACTTGGTCGACCATGCACAAGCTCATGCAGGATGTCATGGGCGAAGAAAGCAGTTCTCGTGACGCTTCGAGCCTCCCTGTCTATGCGGCGACGCCGGCGGAGTGAGATGCATGTATGATTGGCTGATTGTCGGTGCTGGCTTCGCAGGAAGCGTTCTTGCCGAACGACTTGCCAGCCAACGCAATGAACGCATCCTTCTCATCGACCGAAGGAATCATATCGGTGGCAACGCTTATGACCATTACAATGAGGATGGCCTCCTCATTCATCAATATGGTCCGCATATCTTCCATACGAATTCCAAGCAGATATTCGATTATCTCTCCCGATTCACCGAGTGGCGATTCTACGAACATCGTGTGCTTGCGGAGGTGGATGGCACGCTCGTGCCGATTCCGATCAACCTCGACACTGTAAACAAGCTCTATGGGCTGAAACTTACATCTGAAGAGCTTCAGGAATGGTTTTCGCAGCGTGCCGAGCGGGTTCCTGAAATCAAAACATCAGAAGATGTCGTTGTCTCGGCTGTCGGGCGCGAGCTCTATGAGAAATTCTTTCGAGGCTACACCCGTAAGCAATGGGGTCTCGATCCTTCCGAGCTGGACAAATCCGTCACATCCCGCGTGCCGACGCGAACGAACCAGGACGATCGTTACTTCGGTGACGAGTTCCAGTTCATGCCGAAGCATGGTTACACGTCCATGTTTAAAAGGATGTTGGACCACCCCAATATTCACATCATGACCCAGACCGATTACGACGATGTCAAGAATATCATCCCGCATCGACGGATCATCTATACAGGGCCGATCGACGAGTATTTTGGATTCAGGTTCGGCAAGTTGCCCTACCGCTCGCTGCGGTTCAGGCATGTCACTTTGGACCAGCCCTGGCATCAACCGGTCGCCGTGGTGAACTATCCGCAGACGAATGATTACACGCGGATCACCGAATACAAGTATCTCACGGGGCAGGTGCATGCGCGAACCGCGCTCACCTATGAATATCCTTCGGCTCAAGGAGACCCGTATTATCCGATTCCGAAGGCGGAAAATCAGGAGCTCTTTAAGAAGTATGAGCGCCTTGCTCTGACAACTCCTGATGTCTGGTTTGTCGGCAGGCTTGCGACATATCGGTACTACAACATGGATCAGATTGTCGGTCAGGCTCTGGCGACTTTCCGGCGCATCAATGAAACGTTGCCAGCCGAGACCGATACTACGACGGCACGCCTCATGCCATCGTCCGCTGCACTGGCTTCATAGCTTCTCATGATGTAAGCGTCGGGTGCGTAGGCGTTTCTCGGGAATTGGCAGGATGTCCGCGCTCGCAGGCAGAGATACTGCATGCAAGACTGCGCGCAGCGACCCGCATTAATACATGGCCAGATAAGCCGCGACCTCTCAGGCCGCGGCTTCTGCTGCACGGACGGCCTCTTCCAGACGTGCGGCACGCGATTCGATAGCGAGTTCGACCAAGCTGTCAAGCAGAACCGTCGCCGTTGGGTCTGCCATGGGCTCGTCGCGGAACAGACGGAAGGTGGAGGCAACGATGCGTCCTCGTCCGTAAGACCTCTCGACTCCAAGTGACACCGGCTTGTGAATCCAGCCTACCACGAGACCTGCGAAGACGCGGGCCTGGAAATCTAGCAGGTTGCAGCCGGAGATCACGTGATCAGGAATGACCCGATCCATGGTCTCGTCGAGAAGCGGGCCGCTCGGAAAGCGCGCGAAATGACCTGCGCGGCGCAGCCAGGAAAAGGAAGAGGCCCAGTCGCCGCTCCAGAGGGTACCGCTTCGCGGTTTGACCTGGACGTTCTGCCAGTGCGGGAAGAACGGATACAGACTGATTTCGCTTTCCGGCAGAAGCAGCAGACTCGCGCCCTGTCGAACATGGTCGGCAATGGCCTTGTCGTGAATGCGCGACACGATGAGCGTTGCATCCTCAAGGCCACGAGCTGCCACATAGCCCATCTCTTTGAAGCGCGCACGCAGATCCTCATGGGGCGACCAGACCAATTGCCTTGCCTGCGCCGGCTTCTCGCGCCTGGGGTGAACTGCAAGATCGATGTGATTTTGAGCAACGATGCGACCGTCCGAGGTTCGCAACTCAAACGCGATGCGGCGCAGTTCCGGCTCGGAAAGATCGGGAACAGGTAGCTCCACAGAACCGAGATCAAGGACTGCTGGAGCCTCGAGACGTGGAATTGACAGCCGCCTCATCTCGTCGCCTAGACGAATTTCAAGCTGGCAATCCTCGAGAACGGGGCCGGCTCCATGGGCCAGGGATAGCTGCAGGTTCGCGGTTTCCCCCGCCCAATATGAGACGCGCTCCCATTTGGGAACAATGACCGTGTCGGCGTTGATGATGTGGAACAGCTCGTGAAAAACGCGGGGGTTACGCCGCATGTCGAGAAGCCCGTTGGACTCCCAGTGGCAGTCATGCAGCTCGGTAATCACGTAGCCGGCGAGGCTGGGCTTGCGGCGCATCGCCTCGATCTCGTATTTCAGTGCGCGGAACTGCTGCCATTGCGCCGCTATGACGAAGCGACGGAGATCGCCGAAGACACGGTCGAGACTCCAATCGGCGAAGCGATTTTCGACGCCATGGGCATACATGACGCCTTCGCCCCAGTCATGCCCCGTCTCGAACCACCAGGGCTCCTCGCCTTTGGCATCTCGCAAGTCCTTCGGATAGGGCAAGCCCCAGTTGCCGAATTCGGAACACATGAGCGGTTCGCGCCCGGTAATCACGGCGTCGCCGTGCGGTGAATAAAGCCAGGATGCGCGGCTGGCGAGTTCGTCCACGAACTTGTCCCACTCATCACGATGGTCAGGCACGGCCGCATAGAAATGATAGTCTGCGATATCCGATTCCACATGGAAGCTGGGCGCCAAGGGTGAGTTGTCAACCACGAGGCGTGTCGGATCATAGGCCTTCAGCCAGGCGAAGGTTCGCTTCAGCCAATCACGGTGATCGGAATCGTTGACGAGATCAACGCCCCAGTTTTCGTTGATGATCGTCCAGATGATGATCGATGGATGATTGCTATCCCGGTCGACGATGCCCTTCAGGAGCTTTTCCTTGCGCCCTCGCGAGCGGTCGGTCGACATGCCGCCGTTTGGCAGTTCCGTCCAGATTAGCAGGCCCATCCGGTCCGCCACCTCGTAATAGCGCGGGTCTGCCGCCTTGATGTGACAGCGCAGGCAGTTGAGGCCGAGCTCCTTCGCTTTGCGGAACTGGTCCTCGAGGAATTCAACGGACGGAACGGTGCAAATCGTACCGGGATAGTAGTCCTGATCGAGAGCCGCGCGCAGATAGAGCGGTTCGCCATTCAGATAGAACTTGCCGTTCCGAGCTTCGATAGTGCGGAATCCGAAATGATCGCTGATCTCGTCCTTCACCAGGTCATCGCGGATCATGGTCAGGCGGATCGTATAGAGGTTCGGCTCGTCAGGTGACCAGGATTTGACATCCTCTACCACGAAGACGAAGGGCATGCTGGTCACGCCAACCTGTGTCTCATGGGTCTCGTCAAAAACGGCTGTACCTTGAGGATCCCGCACCTCGATCCGGATTGCGACCGTATCCGTAAGCGGGCGAGCGAAGAAGACACCGGAGGTGACTTGGCCGGTTTCCCTTTTCGGGACGAGGCGGATTCGTGTCATGTGATCCGGAATGCGGCGCTCCAGAACGACCGATTGCCAGATACCCGAAAGCGGGCCGTACCAGCTCTGCTTGCCGAACGGGATTTCCGCAAAAGGCGAGTCCGGAAACTCCGCCGGATTATCCGTGGGTGAGTCGACCCGTACCTTGATTTCGTTGGGGCCAGGCTTGAGACGAGAGGTCACGTCAAAAGAGAAGGGCAGGAAACCCCCTTCATTGGCACCAACCAGCTCGCCATTCACAAACACACGCGAGTTGTGAAAGATCGCGCCGAAACGCAGCCAGATACTATCGTGAAGCCATTCTTCCGGGATCTCGATCGTCCTGCGATAGATCCCGATACCGGCGCGCATCCGAAGGTCGTGAAACTGAGCCTGCCATGGACTGGGAACCTCGATTTCGCGTACTTCCGCCGGACCGGGCATGCGGTCGTCGGCGACGTGCAAAAATTCCCAGTTCCCGTCCAAGCTGATGCGATTGTCGTGCATGACAACTCCTTGAATCAGCACTTACCCAAGGACATTCAAAGCGGCGAAAACATGACTGAAACGATGGGAAGTGGACCTTTTGACATCGGCAGCGCCGCGCCTCGTCCGAAGGACCGCCCTGTCCCTTATTTTCGTCCGTGGCCCCATTTCGACGCAATGCCCTGGTCCGTCTCCGTCAACTGCCTGACCCTCATGTTGGATCCCGGGCAATCGTTTGCATGAGTCCTAATAGCCCTCGACAGGTTACGCCAAGAGGAACCGCCTTTCCCACGTCGCGTTGCCCTCCCACAGTCGAGCCTTGGCGCCCGGCTTCCAGCGTCCTCTCACATCAATGAGGCTCATAATGGCTAGAATTGTCCCTGATGATCGTGCTCGGCAAGGGCCCCCGGGCCGTCCCGTGCTTGGCGTGCTGATAGGAGCTCTTCTTCTCTGTGGCATTGCAATGGGCGGCTATCTCATCTGGGTCGGCATGACGTCCCCCAACAATCCCAACCAGGATGCATCTCGGGCCGCCGTGACCGGGTCTCCCTCGGGTACGGCGTCCAATCCCACCGATCGGACATCTCCCGCCAATCCTGCCTACCCGGCGCCGGCTGAACCTTCCGCGACCGGTACGACGCCTTCCAAGTAGGGTCCATATTCTGGCCGATACCGGGAGCGGGGATTATTCACAGCTCCCGGCCATTCTTGCCAAAGCCTTCTCGGGCGGCGACTTTTCGCCTTAATGATTCGCATAACCAGCCTTCAATGTGTTGCGACGGGGCGAAGTCGAATGAGAAAAATCGGAAGAGGGCGGCTGCTTCTGGCTGCCATGCTGGCGTTCGGTGTGACAACCACCTGCCTGGCTCAGGCCCAGAAATCCCCGCCTTCTGCTACCGCCCAGGCGCAATCGCCGGTCGCCACGCCAGCCCCGCCACCGGCTCCGTCGACCGATACTAAGGCGGCTCGCGCCAAGCTCGATACTTTCAAGGCTGATCTCGATCAGAAAGAATTAGCGATCCAGGGCCGTGCCCAATCGGACTCTGAGCTTCAGAACCTGCGGCAGCAGATCGACCCGATCATCGAGAGCATTCGCGCGGTCATCGCGGAGCAGGCGCCGAAGCTGGAGGCCAGCAAGGCCCGGTTGGCACAATTGGGGCCGAAGCCGAAGGAGGGCGAACCCGAAGAGAGCTCTGATGCCATGCGCGACCGCAGCGAGCGGGAGGCTGCCGTGGCCGAGCTTGACGAGACGCAGCGGCTGGGCCGGGCGCTTCTCGTGCAAGCCGAACAGCTCAGCGCCCAGATCAGCGATCTTCGGCGTGCAGGATTCACACGCGCCCTCTTCGAGAAAAGCGATAGCATCCTCAGCCTTGATCTGTGGATGAACGTGATTCAGGCGATCCCGCGTGAACTGCGAGCACAGAGGATCACTTTTGGCGATACGATCGGGCAAATTCAGCGTCACGCGACGCTTGGCGTCCTCCTGCTCATGGGCCTATCCCTAGGCGTCGCCATCGCACTTTATGCGGGCCGTCGATCGATCGCGCCGCGTCTCGTCCGCCGTGACCCCTCCGTTCTGGATCCCGCCAGGAGAAGCCGGTTACTCGCTGCCTTCGCCGTTCTGTGTTTGGGAACGGTTCCGGCGATTGCCGGGAGCTGGATTTTCTGGATCGCCTTCGATGCCGTCGATCTCTTTCCCCCTCGCCTGGAGCAGGTCGTCGCGGCGATCCTTCGCGGCATCGCCTTCATCGCCTTCATACGAGCGCTGATCGACTCAATTGTCGCGCCGAACCACGGTTCTTGGCGCCTGGTTCCTATTACGGAGACCTCTGCCGGGCGGATCATGAGCTTCGGCGTGGCCCTTGCAACAGTGATGGTGGTCGGCAAGGTCCTCGACTCCTTCAATCAGGCCATTGCTGCCGCTCTTCCCATCACCGTCATCACGCGAGCGGTCTTCGCGTTGGCATCCGCTCTTATCTTCGCGGAGCTGCTACGCCGCTTCGCAACCGGTGCTAACCACGACGAGGCCTGCCTCGGGCCTTATGTGGCTCCGGACGTGTCCGTTGGCGGCCCCTTGCGGACGGTCGGATGGATCGTCGTTGCCATCGTGGTCGGCAGTGTCCTCGGCGGCTATGTGGCGCTTGCCTCCTTCATGGTCGATCAGGCGGTCTGGATTTCGGTGCTTATCGCGCTTTTGAGCTTGTTCATTGCGCTGGCGGATGAGTTCATCAGCAACACTTTCCGAAACCAGAGTCGCGTCTCCACAATGCTTCAGGCCAATACGGGCCTGCGCCGCCGGTCTCTGGAGCAGATCGGCGTTCTGGTCAGTGGCGGCGCGCGCCTTGCCCTGATCATCATCGCCCTGCTGCTGGCGCTGGCGCCCTGGGGCATCGAATCGACGGATGTGATGGGATCGCTTCGCGCGGTCTTCTTCGGCTTCAGCGTCGGGGACGTCACGATTTCCCTCTCCTCGATTCTCATCGCGGCGCTGCTGTTCACGCTCGGTTTTACGATCACCCGTATCATCCAGCGCTGGCTCGACAACACGTTCCTGCCGGCGACGGATCTCGATGCGGGACTGCGGAACTCGATCCGCACGGCCGCCGGATATGTGGGCATCATCTCGGCCGGTGTCCTTGCCTTCACGTATCTCGGCTTGAGCCTGGAGCGGGTGACGATCGTTGCCGGTGCGCTCTCGGTCGGTATCGGTTTCGGTCTTCAGTCGATCGTCAATAACTTCATCTCTGGCCTGATCCTGCTTTGGGAGCGTCCCATCCGCGTCGGCGATCTCGTCGTGGTCGGCGATGGCGAGGGTTATGTGCGTCGGATCAACGTGCGTTCCACGGAAATCCAGACCTTCGACCGCTCGACGCTCATCGTGCCGAATTCCAATCTGATCTCCGGGATCGTGCGCAACCGGGTCCGCAACGATCGCATCGGCCGCGTTCTCGTCTCGCTTCCCGTTCCGCGAGCGTCCGACCCTGACAAGGTGGCGGAGATCATGCGCCAGAGCGCACTGGCGCATCGCGAGATCATGAGCGAGCCCGCCCCCCGTGTGCTCTTCAAGAAAGTCACCGAGAATACGATCGATTTCGACCTGATCTGTTTCGTCGACGATATCGATTCGGCGGGCCGTGTCTCAAGCGACCTGTATTTCGATATCTATCGGAAGCTGCGTGCGGAAGGGATCGGCACTCCCGCCACGCCACCGCCGGCACCTAAGGAAGAAGAGCCCGAGGCCAAGCCCCCGACGGCCCAGGAGGAAGACGAAGGCTTAACCCTTCTCAAGGATAAGTAAGCCTCATGAAACAGCCGCTCCTCTTCAGCCTCGCAGCAATCACGCTTGCGGCATGCCAGAGCACGCCGCCCGTTGCCCGCAACCAGACGCCCAGCTTCTACGCATCCATGGCGAAGGCCGATGCGGTCGTTGATGCCGCCATGGCGCGTGACATGATCAGCGCCTATCGACGCAACAAGGGCCTCGGTCCACTGACCGTTGATCCCGATCTGCAGGCTGCTGCGGAGGCGGAAGCCCGGGCCATGGCCGCTGCGGACAAACCCAGCTCCGCGGACGCTTTCAAGGCCCGCCTTGCCGCCGCCGGCTTCAGGGCACCGGGTGCGAACCTTTCCGCCGGATATCATACTCTGGCCGAGGCCTTTTCCGGCTGGCGGGAGAGCCCTCAGCATGATCGTGTTCTCACCGATCCTCAGGCGTCCCGCATCGGAATCGCGACCGCCTATACACCGTCCTCCAAATACAAGGTCTACTGGGCCCTCGTCGTCGCCGCCGACAAACGCTGATCATCCGTTCCGAACAAAGTCACGGCTTGGCCGTTGATTGTTACAAGCTTCGGTTTATGAAGCTTGCCCTCGGCGGAGGAGGTGATGGCAATGGGGTTTGAGCTTTTCGCGGACGGAGCGGGTAAGCGCGCATGTGGCTGATCCGTCTCTATATCCGTGTTCTCGGACAGCTTGGCTCAGATCTCCGGATCGGAGCGATGCTGGCTTTGGCCAACGTTGCTCTTGCCATTTCGGCCTTTGCCGAGCCGATCCTGTTCGGCCGCATTATCGACGTCCTAACCCGAGCCCAGGCAGCTGGCGCCGCGCCGATCACATTCTCTAACCTCATGCCCCTGATCGCAGCCTGGGTGGCCTTCGGCTTCTTTTCGATCGGCGCCGGGGTTCTCGTTGCGCTCCATGCCGACCGGCTCTCCCATCGCCGGCGCCTGGCGGTGATCGCCAATTATTTCGAACATGTGCTCGAACTGCCTCTGGCCTTCCACACCTCGACTCATTCTGGTCGGGTCTTGAAGGTGATGCTGGAGGGCTCGAACGGGATGGCCTGGCTTTGGCTCGGATTTTTCCGGGAGCATTTCGCCGCTCTGGTCGCGCTCGTCATCCTTCTGCCTCTCACCGTCTTTCTCAACTGGCGGCTAGGACTGCTCCTCGTGGGCCTCATGGTCGTCTTTGCCATTGTGACGACCATCGTGCTGCGCAAGACGGAGAGCCTTCAGGGCACCGTCGAGCGCTATCATTCGAGCTTGGCGGAACACGCGTCCGATGCACTCGGCAATGTGCCGGTAATCCAGTCCTTCACTCGGGTGGAAGCGGAGGCCGGCTCGCTTCGTGCCATTATCGGCCAGCTACTTCAGGCGCAAAACCCGGTTCTCTCCTGGTGGGCAGTTGCTTCCGTCGCATCGCGTGCATCTGCGACAATTACAGTGACCGCGGTGTTCTTGGTGGGAACCGCTCTTCACCTGAACGGGCTTGCGACCATCGGTGAAGTGGTGATGTTCATGAGCATCGCCACCATGCTGATTGCGCGACTGGAGCAGGCGGTGAGCTTCGTGAACCAGCTCTTCATGCAGGCGCCGAAGATGCGTGAATTCTTCGAGATCCTGGATACGGCGCCGGTCGTCCATGATCGCCCAAACGCCAAATATGTGCAGCGCTTCAAGGGACAGGTGGGCTTCGAGAACGTGAGCTTCTCCTATGATGGCAAGCGTCCTGCCATCCAGGATGTCACCTTCACCGTTCAACCTGGCGAGACGGTGGCTCTCGTAGGAGCGACGGGCTCCGGCAAATCGACCACGCTCGGACTTCTGCACCGGGCATTCGATCCGCAATCCGGGTCCATCCGCATCGACGGCGACGATATTCGTGATCTCAGCTTGGCGTCGCTTCGGCGCAATATCGGAGTGGTCTTCCAGGAGCCGATGCTGTTCGCCCGTTCGATCCGGGAGAATTTGCAGGTCGGACGACCGGATGCGACGGATGCGGAAATGGTCGAGGCTCTGGAGCGTGCGCAGGCCATCGAGTTTATCTCGCGCCAGGCGGCTGGGCTCGATACGCTGATCGGCGAACGGGGGCGTTCCCTCTCAGGCGGCGAGCGTCAGCGCCTTTCGATCGCACGGGCCCTGCTGAAGAATCCGCCCATCCTGATTCTCGACGAGGCGACGAGCGCGCTGGATGCGGCCACCGAGCGGAAGCTGCAATTGGCGCTCGAGGAAGTCATGAAGGGCCGCACGACCTTCGTGATCGCCCATCGGCTCGCCACGATCCGCAACGCCGATCGCATCCTGGTCTTCGACCAGGGCCGGATCATCGAGTCCGGCACGTTTGACGATCTTGTGGCAAAGGGCGGCCGTTTTGCGGATCTCGCCAAGGCCCAGTTCATGGCGAGCGAAACACCCGTGCCGCAAGCGGAGCCGGATCCGCTGGCGATGCCTGCCCAATAGATTCCGCGCATGGCGGAGCCTTCAGGCTGGTGTCCTGCGGGCACTGGGTGAAGCTTCATCCGCCTTTCTGAGAACAGCCAATGGCGTGATGCGAAGGGCCGTGATCCGATTGCGCGACTTGCGTAGGACCTGGAAACGGAACCCGTGGAAGGTGAAGATCTGGCCGGTATCGGGGATGGCCTGCGCTTCATGAATCACGAGACCGGCGATGGTCGTCGCCTCCTCATCCGGCAGGTTCCAGTCCATGACTCGGTTGAGATCGCGGATCGGCACCGAGCCGTCCACGTTTACTGAGCCGTTCGGCTGTGGGCGTACCCCCTGCACAGAGAGATCATGCTCGTCCTTGATGTCGCCGACGATCTCCTCGAGGATATCTTCCAGGGTCACGAGACCCATGACCTCGCCGTACTCGTCGACTACGAGAGCGAAGTGAGTTTTCTTGGTGAGGAAGGCCTTGAGCTGGTCGCGAAGCGAGGTGGTATCGGGTACGAACCAGCTTTCCAGCGCAATGCTTTCTACCTCGAGCCGGCCCGCATCACCACCGACGGCATCGAGAGCACGCAGCAGATCCTTCGCATGCAGGACGCCGATGATGTTTTCCTGGCTACCGCGCCAGAGAGGCATTCGCGTGTAGGGCGAAGACAGCACCTCGCGAACGATCTCTTCCGACGACAGGTCCACATTGATGGTGCGCATCTTGGTGCGATGGACCATGACCTCCGAGACGCTCAGCTCCTCGAGATCGAGAAGCCCGCCCATCATGTCCCGTTCCACCTTCGCGACATTCCCTTCCTTGTGCAGAAGGTCGAGCTGGCCACGCATCTCTTCGCTGGCGGAGAGGATCGGTGTGTTGGCTCCGATATGAATCCCGAAAGGCTTCAGCATGAGCCGTACGAGCCGTTCGATGGCAATCGCCAGAGGCCCGATGAACGCGACCACCCACGACATGGGGCCCGACAGGGCCAGGGAGACTTTGTCGGGGGAGGAAATCGCGATGGTCTTCGGCATAACCTCGGCAAAGACGATCACGAGGACCGACATGATCACGGTGGCATAGAGCGCCCCGCCATCGCCGAAAATCGCGACGAGGACGCTCGTGGCGAAGGCCGATACACCGATATTGACGATGTTGTTGCCGATCAGGACCGTGCCGATGAAACGCTCACGCATCTGGAGCAGACGGTTCACCAGGATGGCGCGCCTGTCGCCGCCTTTCTCCAGAAACAACATCCGGGCTTTCGACGCGCCGGTAAAAGCGGTCTCGCCCGCCGAGAAGAAGGCGGAGAGCAGAAGACACAGGATCACGACCAGGGCCGCGACCCAGAGCTCGCTGGAGGAATCCTCGATCATGGTTACGCTTCGCCGGTTTCACTCGCCAGGAATGATCGCACTTTCTCGACTGCGATTCCGGGAGCGATGAAACTCTGACCGATGCCGCGCGCCAGAATGAAGGTGAGGGCGCCTCCTTTCACCTTCTTGTCCTGCGCCATGGCATCGAGCAGGTCATCGACCGAACCGCAGCCTCCCGGGACATGGCTCAGGCGGGTCGGAAGTCCAGTTGCGGCAAGGTGCGCCTCGACCCGCTCGGCGTCCGCTGCCGGGCACAATCCAAGGCTGACCGAGAAACGGAAAGCCAGGCACAGGCCAATCGCCACGCCTTCCCCGTGGACGAGCCTTGCGGAGTCGTAGCGGGTGATGCGCTCCAGCGCATGGCCGAAGGTATGGCCGAGATTGAGAAGAGCGCGATCCCCGTCCTCCCGTTCATCCCGAACCACGACGGCTGCTTTTGCGCGGCAGCTCTGGGCCACAGCCTCGTCTCGCTCGAGGCCGCCAGAAAAGACGCCGCGCCAGTTCGCCTCGCACCAGTCGAAGAACCGGGCATCGTCGATGAGTCCGTATTTCACGACCTCCGCATAGCCGGCACGCATTTCCCGAATGGGAAGGGTGTCGAGCAGTGCCGTATCCGCGAGGACCAGACTCGGCTGATGGAATGCGCCGACGAGGTTCTTGCCGTAGCGGGAGTTGATGCCGGTCTTGCCGCCGACGGAGGAATCGACCTGGGCCAGGAGGGTCGTGGGCACTTGGACGAAACGCACACCTCGACGCACGACCGCAGCGGCAAAGCCGGCGAGATCCCCGACCACGCCGCCGCCAAGCGCGACGACAAGATCGCCGCGCTCGATTTTCGCCGCCAGAACGGCATCGCAGACCTTTTCAAGGGAAGCGTAGGACTTGGTGGCCTCGCCAGGCGTCACGGCGAACGTGGTGGCACGCAGCCCCTGCCGTTGGAGAGCCTCTGCCAGGGCATCGGCATAGAGCGGCCCGACATTCTCATCGGTGATGATGATGGCTGCCCGCGCGCCGAGCGCGGCAATGCGCGGCCCTGCTCCCGCAAGAAGGCCCCTCCCAACGAAAATATCATAGGCCCTGTCGCCGAGAGGAACCGGAACCGTGATCACCGGTGCTTCTGGCATCCGTGCCACTACGCCATTCACTGCTGCGAACTCCCTTGTCCGTCGAACCAATCGTTGAGGGCCTGGATGACATCGGCCACGACCCGATCGTGAGGCGCTTCATGGGAATACACCGTTACGTCCGCAGTGGAATAAACGGGATATCGCACGTCCATCAGGTTACGCATGGTGCCTTCAGGGTCCGGATTCTTGAGGAGGGGGCGTGTCGCGCGTTTGCGAACTCGGCGCATCAGCACGTCGAGGTCAGCCTTCAACCAGACGGAAATGCCGGCGGCCGCGATGGCGGTGCGGGTCTCCGGGTTCATGAAGGCGCCGCCGCCAGTAGCCAGCACCATCGGTCCCTCCTGCAGAAGCCGGGCAATGACGCGCCGTTCCCCGTCCCGGAAATGATGCTCCCCGTGAATGGCGAAGATGTCGGTAATGGTCATACCCGCGGCGGCTTCGATCTCGTGATCCGCATCACGAAAGGGCAAGCCGAGTTTCTGGGCGAGGCGACGGCCCACGGTACTTTTCCCGGCGCCCATAAGGCCGACGAGCACAAGGGAGCGCGTGCCAAGCTGACGGGTAAGAGGATGGCCTGTCTGGCTTCTGGTGTCCTGCCCGCCTGCCTCATCAAGCGCGTTGAAGCGGCTGATCGTGTTCATAGCCTTGTCCTAGCACGAGGCCTCCGCCCTGTCACAGGACGGATATGCTTACCTTTCGAAAGGCTTGCCTTTAGGCCGCGTGCGTGGTTGTAGCGTAGAAACCCTGAAGAGAGTCCCGTGCCGACCTTATTCCGGTTCCTTGTCGTCGTTGCCATCCTTCTCGGGATCGGTTTCGCAGTTGTCTATGCCCTGGCGACCCTCGTCGAGCCTGAGTCTCGGGAGATTTCGGTGCCTGTTCCGAGCAATCGCCTGACTTCTCCATGAGCGGCGCGCGCCACGCCAGCCTGTTCTTGGACATGCTCGCTGCTGAGCGGGGGGCGTCGAAGAACACGCTTGAGGCCTATCGGCGCGACCTCGACGATTATCTGGCCTATCTGGCCGAGGCCGGGAGCCAGCCTGACAATGCCTCGGCAGCGACGATTCGAGGCTTCATGGCGAGCCTTGAGGAAAGGGGTTTAAAAGCCTCTTCCGCCGCCCGGCGTCTCTCGGCCGTCCGCCAGTTTCACAAGTTTCTTTATGTGGAAGGCTACGCGCCCCAGGACCCGACCGCCGCCGTTTCGGCTCCCAAGCGCGGGCGCGCTCTGCCGAAGGTTCTCTCTGTCGATCAAGTGGACCGGCTGCTGCAGATCGCACACGAAGCCGCCACTCGGGAGGGGGCACCTCCCGTGGAGCGCCTCCGGGCGGCGCGCATGGTCTGCCTGCTCGAACTTCTCTACGCAACAGGCCTTCGTGTGTCGGAGTTGGTCGCTCTCCCCCGCACCGCGGCGAAAACGCGCGAGCGGTTCCTCGTGGTTCGCGGCAAGGGCGCCAAGGAGCGTCTCGTGCCCTTGACCGAGGCGGCTCGCGAGGCAAGCCGCGCCTATCTGACTCTTCTGGAAGCCAAGGGAGGCGTGAGCGGGACTTGGCTCTTCCCGGCGGACAGCGAAAGCGGCCATCTGACACGTCAGGCCTTTGCGCGCGACCTGAAGGCAGTGGCCGGAGCGGCCGGACTTCGAGCCGACAAGATCAGTCCTCACGTTCTGCGACATGCTTTCGCAAGCCACTTGCTTCAGAACGGAGCCGATCTCCGTATTGTGCAGGAGCTTCTTGGCCACTCCGATATCTCGACGACGCAGATCTATACACACGTGCTGGACGAGCGCCTCAAGAGCATGGTGCGAGATTTGCATCCTCTTGCAACAAAGGATAGTTGAGGCAGAACGACAGTATTTTGTCGTATTTTTGCCTAACTATCGAACTTTCACACAATGCTATATAGCTTAGTTTGTGAAGGCTATCGTTTAAAATAAATATTAATTTACCGACACGCTAGAACCATGCGTAATTCGCTGCGTTGAACAGGTCCGCGATGAGCAATCATGGAGAATATTACTATGGCTAACCGCTCTGGATCTTCGAGCCGCGGCTTTGCTTCGATGGACAAGGAAAGGCAGCAGGAAATCGCCCGGAAGGGTGGTGAGAGCGTGCCTGCCGAAGAGCGTTCCTTTTCGAAGGACCGCGATCTCGCCAGCGAGGCAGGCCGCAAAGGCGGTCAGCATTCACATGGCGGCAATCGCTAGCTGAGAGCCAATTTTATCGTTGTGCTCCGATCGGGAGGGCTGCCGCAAGGCGGCCCTCTCAGTCTTTTGCGCGCGTGAGCAGGAAGACGCCCTGCTCACCGAGGAGATTCCAGATCCACCAGGGCAGGACAACCCGGACCGGGTGGCCGCCCGCGTCGAGCGCCGCGGCTTTGTCCATCCGGGCGCCGACTTCCCGGCACAGTTCCACGAAGTCACGAATGGTGCAGAAGTGAATGTTGGGCGTGTCGTGCCACGTATAGGGCATGTTCTCGGTGACCGGCATTCGGCCGCCCAAAAGGAGTTCCAGCCGGACGCGCCAATGACCGAAGTTCGGGAATGACACGATAGCGCGACGCCCGATGCGAAGCAGCTGCTCCAGCACGACTTTGGGCTGGCGCGTCGCCTGAATCGTCTGGGAGAGAATGACGTAATCGAAAGCGTCATCCGGATAGTCGGCGAGATCCGTGTCCGCATCGCCCTGGATGACCGGCAAGCCCTTCGCAAGGCAGGCGTTCACTCCCTCGCGGGAAATCTCGATTCCGCGCCCGTCGACGTTCTTACGGTCGCGCAGGAGAGCCAGAAGTGATCCGTCGCCGCATCCGATGTCGAGAACCCGCGATCCCGGTGCGACCATGTCGGCAACGAGGAGGAAATCGAGGCGCGCCGCGTCGGGATTGTTAACCGAGTGCGAAGGATGGGAAACCTGCATCAAGCGATCCCCCGGACGCGGGCGGCTGCATCGATGAAGCCACGCGCGGCGGCGAACATCTCCGGTTCGTCGAGCAGGAAGGCGTCGTGGCCCTTGTCGCTGTCGATCTCGACGAAGCCCACCGAGGCTGCTGCCGCATTGAGCGCATGGACAATGGCCCGTGAATCGGATGTCGGGAATAGCCAATCCGATGTGAAGGAGATCACGCAGAAGCGTGTCGCAGACCCTTTGAAGGCGCGCGCGAGGCTTCCCTCATGTTCCGCCGCGAGATCGAAGTAGTCCATCGCCCGGGTCACATAGAGATAGGAATTCGCGTCGAAACGCTCGACGAAGGAGAGACCCTGATAGCGCAGATAGCTCTCGATCTGGAAATCGGCGTCGAACGAGAAGGTTGGGGCGCTCCGGTCCTGATAGTTGCGCCCGAATTTTCGGTGCAAGGCCATCTCGGACAGATAGGTGATATGCGCACCCATGCGGGCGACGGCGAGGCCCTTGGTCGGTTTCGTCCCCTCGATGAGATATCGGCCTCCGCGCCAGTCGGGATCGGCCATCACCGCCTGCCGGCCGACTTCATGGAAGGCGATATTCTGTGCGGAATGGCGGGCCGCCGCCGCAATCGGAAGCGCAGCGAACACTCTCTCGGGATAGCTCGCTGCCCATTGCAGAACCTGCATCCCACCCATGGAGCCGCCGATCACGCAGAACAGGCTTTCGATGCCGAGGCGGTCGATCAGGGCGGCCTGCGCCCGCACCATGTCCCGAATGGTGATGACCGGAAAGTCGAGAGCATAGGGCTGGCCCGTCCGCGGATCGGTCGAAGCCGGGCCGGTCGTTCCCATGCAGCCGCCGATCACATTGGTGCAGATCACGAAGAACCGGTCCGTATCGACGGGCCGTCCCGGACCGACCATGGTCGTCCACCAGCCTGGCTTTCCGGTGATGGGACTGACATTGGCGACGTGCTGATCGCCGGTCAGGGCGTGACAGATGAGCACGGCGTTTGAGCGATCGGCATTGAGCGTGCCGTAGGTTTGGTAGGCGATCTGCCAGGGACCGAGAGGCGTGCCGGCATCGAGCGCCAGCGGCTCATCGGCGCCGAACCGTGCGACCAGGCTCGACGGATCGTCGATTTGGCTTCGTGACTCGGGCGTTTGGAAAGCGCTGCTCATACTCGACATAACGGAAGCGTTCGATCTGTCGAACAGCGGTAAAGGGCACAGGCGCCGAGGTCAACGAACATGAAGCCTCAGGGCAAGTCAGCCATGCGATTTGGGGCATGTGCGTTTTGAGGCTTGGCAGCGAGGCGGCGGACTGCGAAGAAGGGCGCCTGCATTCAGGATTGACTTCATGTCCAGCGAAAGACCTGTCCCCACGCTCGGAGAACTGCGCCAGGAGATCGACCGGATCGACGAGGCCATGCATCGACTCCTAATGGAGCGTGGAGCGATCATCGATCGGCTGATCTCGGTCAAGAAAACCTCCGAGTCCGGTTCGGCCTTCCGGCCCGGCCGCGAGGCGTCGATGATGCGGGCGCTGGCCGAGCGGCACGAGGGACTTCTGCCACTCGATACGGTGGAAAGCATCTGGCGGGTCATCATCGCCACCTTCACCTATGTCCAGGCGCCTTATGCCGTTCATGCGGACATTTCGGCCGGAGACGCCCCGATGCGGGACTCGGCCCGGTTCCATTTCGGCTTCACAGTGCCTTATGTCAGCCATCCCAGCGCCGCAGCGGTCATCGAGGCCGTGGCGTCGGGGCGCGGCGATCTCGGGATTTTCCGGATCGACCAGGGAGCGTCGAGCGGAGCCTGGTGGCGCGCGCTGGCTGGCAACGATCGGCCTAAGATCATCGCGCGGCTACCCTTCATCGAACGGCCCGATCATCCGGCAGGTACGCCGGTCTTCGTCATCTCGAAGCCCCTGACCGACGCGGCCGTGCGTGACGTGGTGCTTTATGCGGCCCAGTTCGAGCGCTGGCACAAGGACGTCACGGGCGCCTTGGCCGGCCTTGGCGGCGAGGCGGTGGCGAGCGCAGCGGACGCTTATGGCCTGTCGGTCCTGATCGCCGCGCCAGGGACCATCGCAGCGTCCCATCTTCACACGGCCCTCACCGATGCGGGGGCAAGCCTTGCCCAGCTCGTCGAAGTGGGCAGCCATGCTGAACGTTTCCGAGTGAAATGATCCAGAAGCGGCATTCCCCTTACGAGAGCATATCGGCCGCGTTGAAAAGTGGTTTCCACTTTTGACACCGATGCTTTAGAGCCAAGTCCGAAATCCGTTTTCTTTTCAGGATGTAATCTATGTCCGCCCGTCCCGAACCCCGCCCCGGCGTGCTGAAGATCGACGCCTATGTGCCCGGCAAGAGCAAGGCCGCGGGGGTGGCGAAGATCCACAAGCTCTCCTCCAACGAGACACCCTTGGGGCCCTCGCCGAAGGCGATCGAGGCGCTGCGCACCTTCGATCACCTCGAGCATTATCCCGACGGCACGGCAACCCAGCTGCGCGAGGCGATCGCCGCCAAGTATGGGCTCGATCCCCATCGCATCATCTGCGGCTCCGGTTCGGACGAGCTCTTGTCCCTCATCACCAGCACCTATGTGGGGCCGGGCGATGAAGGGCTCTTCACGGAGCACGGCTTCCTGGTCTATCGCATCGCCGTCCTGGCGGCGGGCGGCGTTCCGGTCGTGGCGGAGGAGAAGAATTATCGGGCCGATGTGGACGCGATCCTCGCCAAGGTGACGCCGCGGACCAAGATCGTCTTCCTGGCGAACCCCAACAACCCGACCGGCACGTATCTGCCCTTCGACGAGGTGAAGCGCCTCCATGCAGGACTGCCGTCGCACGTCGTCCTGGTGCTTGACGCAGCCTATGCGGAATATGTGCGCCGGAATGACTACGAGGCGGGTCTCGAACTCGTCGCCACGGCTGAGAACGTGGTGATGACCCGGACCTTCTCGAAGATCTACGGCCTCGCCAATCTCCGGATCGGCTGGATGGTCGCGCCGGCCCATATCATCGATGCGGTCAACCGGATCCGCGGGCCGTTCAACGTCAACGGCCCGGCCATCGCAGCCGGCGTTGCGGCGATTCAGGACGAAGCACACATCGCGAAGGCCATCGAGCACAATGAGACGTGGCTTGCCTGGCTGACCCGCGAGCTCGAGGCCCTAGGCCTCAAGGTGACCCCAAGCGTGGGCAACTTCCTCCTGATCCATTTCCCGCAAGAAGAGGGTCGGACGGCCAAGGACGCCGATGCTTTCCTGACGAGCCGCGGGCTGATCCTGCGCCGGATCGAAGCCTATGGCCTGCCGCATGCTCTCCGGCTGACCATCGGCGACGAGGAAGCCAACCGGCTGGTCGTTTCGACCCTGCGCGAATTCCTGGGCAAGGGCGACCATGCCTGAGCGTCTCGGTCCTCCCCGCGAAAAACCACTCTTTAGTCGCGTCGCTCTGGTCGGTCTCGGGCTGATCGGCTCCTCCATCGCCCGTGCGGTACGCCATCTCAATCTCGCCGGCACGATTGTCGCCATCGATCAGGATGAAGGTGTCGTCGCTCGCGTGAAAGAGCTGGGGCTTGCCGAGGAGGCCACGACCGATGCAGCCGCCGGCGTGGCGGATGCCGATCTGGTTGTCATCTGTGTGCCCGTCGGCGCCTACGGGGCAGTGGCTGCCGCCATTTCGAAGAGTCTCAAGCCGGGAGCGATCATATCGGACGTCGGCTCTGTGAAGGCCTCGGTGATCGCCCAGGTCCAGCCGCATCTGCCTCAGGGTGTGTTTTTCGTTCCCGCGCATCCGGTCGCCGGCACGGAGCATTCCGGCCCCGATGCCGGATTCTCGACGCTGTTCTTCAATCGCTGGTGCATCCTCACGCCGCCGGAAGGCACGCCGGACGAGGCCGTGGAACGCGTGCGGGAATTCTGGTCCGCGATGGGTTCGAACGTCGAGGTCATGACGGCCCAGCACCATGATCTCGTGCTCGCCATCACGAGCCACGTGCCGCATCTCATCGCCTACAACATCGTGGGCACGGCGGCCGATCTGGAGACCGTCACCCAGTCGGAAGTGATCAAGTTCTCGGCGGGCGGCTTCCGCGATTTCACCCGCATCGCCGCATCCGACCCGACCATGTGGCGGGACGTCTTCCTCCACAACAGGGAGGCGGTGCTGGAGATGCTCGGGCGTCTCAACGAGGACATCGCGCTGCTCGCCCGCGCCATACGCTGGGGGGAAGGCGACAAGCTCTTCGAGCTGTTTACCCGCACCCGGGCCATTCGCCGGGGCATCATCTCCGTCGGCCAGGAAACGCCGGAGCCCGATTTCGGACGCCGGCGCGACGGTCAGTAGATCGCTGGCAATTTGACGTTCGGAATCACGAAGGGACCGAGGGCCAGGAGGCCATTCTCGAAGCGTAGGGGCGGCAAAGGCGTGAGAGCGGGCTTGTCCGCCGGGGCGGCATTGGGCCGTGTTCCCTGACCGAAAAGCGTGCCGAGCAAGGCTCCGACGGGGCGCTTGCCCATCAGTGCTCCAATCAGGCTGTCGAGGCCGGATGCGGCAACATTGAGCGTGCCTGAAAGGCGATGGTCCGCATCGATGCCCAACTCGCCTTTGGCTTCGATCCGGCGTGCACCCTTGTTCAGGGACAGCATCTCGACGGCAAGCCGTCCCCCGTCGTTGCGCCAGCGCTCCAGTTCCTCGGCGATCGGCCGGCCACGGAAGCCCTCCGCCTGCGTGATCGTGAGGTCGGCTTGCAGATCCGTCGGCTCGGCGCTGCCGAGGAGGTTGTTCAGGGCCGGAATCTGCGCCTTGTCCAGCGACAAGGCGACGTCATACGCCTTGTCCTGGCTGCGCGATGGATCGGGGCGCACGTGGAACTCGGTTTCTCTGCTTGAGACGACGATCGGATCGGGCGTCAGGCCGGTGACCGTGACGGTGGGATTGTTCGCGACTGCAGAGAGCCGTTGCAGACCGGCCGTGGTGGCATGCACGCTCGTCTGAAGCAGATCCCAGCGGCCCTCGATGGTGCTCGTGCCGTCCGTCAGGCGCAGGGGACCTTCGATCTCGGTGATCACGAATCGCGGCTGGTAGACCTGAGCGACCGATTCGACCCGTCCGAAGGAGGCGGTGATCGCTCCATGGGTCAGATTCAAAGACCCGCACGTCACTTCGATTCGGAAGGGGAAGCCTTGGACCGTCCGGTCCTGGCATGTCCATTGCCGGCCAGCCTTGGCCTCGAGACCGAACCAGGTATCGATGGAGTCCGTCGTTCGGCTTCGGATGATGAACCACCCGATGCTCCAGGCAACGGCCACGAGAAGAAGGAGTGCGAAAGGCGTATAGAGCCAGAAGCGGTTGGAGCGGACATTCTCGGTGGCGGCATCACCCATGAGGGTCTCCTATTGTGTCGCTTCCAGGGAGCTGCTAGCGCAGGATTCCGCCATGGGCATCGGCGATTCCGGCGATCCGGGTGCTTCCATAAGGGAGAGTGGGACCGGACGCAAAACCGATCCCTCGTGAAAGCTTCTTTCCTAATGCCCGATCCGGGCAAGGTTCGGGCATGTCGGACGAAATGCAGGACGCCAGCGGCTTGTGGGTCTTCGGATATGGTTCGCTCATGTGGCGGCCGGGTTTCCCGTTCGTGGAACGGCACCACGCGCAACTCTACGGCTATCATCGTTCGCTCTGCGTCTTCTCCCATGTTCATCGAGGAACGCCCGAGAAGCCGGGCCTTGTCCTTGGTCTCGATCGCGGGGGGCGCTGCCATGGGGTCGTCTTCCGGGTCGTGCCGGAGGAGGCCGAGGCGACCATTCATTATCTGAGGGAGCGGGAACAGGCGACGGCGGTCTATCTGGAGCGCCGACTACCCGTTCGCCTGGATGACGGACGGAAGATAGAGGCTTTGGCCTACATCGCCGACCGCAAGCACCAGCAATATGCGGGCCGGCTGTCTTTCGAGGAGATCGTGGATCTGGTTCGCGATGGTGTGGGCATTTCCGGCCAAAATCCGGATTACGTCCGCTCCACTTATGAGCATCTGGTCGGGATGGGGGTTCAGGATCCGCTGCTGCAGCGGCTCACCGAGGTCCTCGGTTAGAAGTCCAGCTCCTGGTCCTGGCGCAGATCGTCGATCACGGCGAGGCGTTCCTGATCATCATGGGCGAGGCGGTGGACGTGCATCTCATTGGCGCCGCGGTTCTGGACATCCGCCATCCATCGCGCCCGGGCCTGCTCGCTGGGATAGGAACTGGCTGTGGCAATATCGATCACATGGGCGGTTCCTGCCTCGTCACGCTTCACCGCCAGAATGACCGCGTCGATGGTTACTTCGAAAACCTCTGCCTCGACGAGCGGATGGACACCGACGATATAGCGCCGACCCGAGCGTCCGCGCCACGAGCTTAAGGTCTCGGACGACCGCAGGCCGGCCGTCGCCCTCAGACGCTCCTCGCGCACACCTGCTCTCCGGGCACGATCATTGCGAAGATCCCGCATCGCCATCGACCACGATATGGTTCTTTTGTTCGCCATTTGTTCTTAACATAAGAACGGTTAACGGCGCCGTCAAGAATCCATCAAATCCTTGTGACGTCAGGCCTTGGGGAAGTTTGTCGCAGGTTCGCCGGGCGAGGGGAGGCCAAGTTCCCGGCGCCCTTCGGCGAGAAGCCGATCCGAGGCTGATTCGATCACGTCCTGCATCTGCCTGAAGAATGCGTCCCGGGGCAGGCCGGACGGGATCGGCTCGAGAATCTCGACGCGGATCGTGCCGGGCCGACGGATGAATTCGCGTCGGGGCCAATACAGCCCCGAGTTCAGGGCGATGGGGAGGCAGGGCACGCCCAGATTCTGATAGAGATGGGATACGCCGAACTTGTAGGCAGGAGGGGCTCCCGGCGGACGGCGCGTACCCTCCGGAAAGATCACGAGCTGGCGCCCCTCGTCCACTTCCTCGTGGGCCCTGGCCATCATTCTGATCAGCGCCTGGGAGCCAGCCTTGCGGTTCACCGGCACGCAATCGGCCTTCCAGGTGAACCAGCCGAAGACCGGGATCCACATCAGCTCCCGCTTGAGGATGAAGGTCGGGTCGTCGAAAAGAGGCAGGAGCGCGAAGGTCTCCCAGAGCGACTGGTGCTTCGCGGCGACCAGCAGCCCGCCTGCGGGAATTCGCTCGCGACCGCTAATCTCCACCCTGATCCCGGCGACGACGCGCAGCAGCCAGAGAGAGGAACAGGCCCAGGCCTGGACGCCACGCATGAACACCCGCCGCGGCAGGAGGAAGGTCGGCAGCAGCATGATCATCCAGAGGATGATGTTCACGTAGAAGGCGATGTTGAACAGCAGGGAGCGGAGGATCAGCATGGCAGCGATGGAAAAGCGGGATCCGACCCCCGCGGGGATCTCTCTAAGCCACGTTCAGGCTGGGCGGACAAGGGCAAATCCGACCCGGTACAGGCGTTTCAGCGCCACAGGGGGCCGGCAGAAACGTGCTGGATGGGCCGGCCGCCGCTCATGATCTTCGCGGCCGAGGAGTGTTCCGGATCCTTTTCGAGCCGGGTCCTTACCCAGACCACGAGGAATTTCAGGTATTCCGAAAAGATCACCTTGGCGGTGGCGGGGTTATGCCACCAGTCGTGCGGATCGATCGTCGCCGCGACGGGATAGGGGATCTTCTGCAGATTGGGCAGGGCGTGGTCGAGCTCAACCAGGGTTCGCGGCATGTGGTAGTTCGACGTGACGACGATCAGCGCATCGAACTGATGCTGTTCGGCCCAGCGTCGGGTCTCAATGGCATTGCCGATGGTATTGCGCGCCCGGTAGTCGAGATCGACGCAGCAGTCGAACAGGCGCCGCTGGCCGGGATTGAGACGAAAGATCTCGTCGCGGCTCGTCTTCTCGTTGACGCCGGAGATAAGAAGTCGCTTGGCGTAGCCCTGGGCCAGGAGATCGATCGCGTCGCCGATGCGCTGGGCACCGCCCGTCATGGCGACGATGCCGTCCGCGCGGGTCTCCGGCTTCTGCTCGAAGCGATCGAGGGAATAGACGAAGGCAAGGAATCCGGCGAACAGGACAAAGAGACCGGCCAAGCCGGCCATCAAACTATATCGCAGCAGGCGATTGCGCAGCGACCGTCGACTGGGGAGAGAAGGCGACTCTGCCATCGTCCAGCCCCAACCCAAGGCCTCTGTCGTGTCCATGGCGTTGATGAGCGCCAAGTTCTGCGTGCGCGAGGTCATCTCGGCGGAAGATAATGCAGAATACGGCAACGGAGAGGCAACCCTTTATATCGAGGGGAGTATCAACCATTTCCGTTAAGAAAGCGTCTCACCGTCAGCCGAGACACGATTCCTGTGATCAGCGCTACGGCAAGAGCGATCAGGATCACCACCGCATAGCCGCGCCAGCCGATGCTGAAAGAGCCGAACAGAGCTTCCAGCTGATCGCCGGCGGGGCTCGCCCGCCAGGACCGGGTAATGAAACCTACGGCGATGGTCATGACGAGGGCGGCGCTAGCGCCTACCATGCTGCCGCGCAGGCCGAGCTTGAAGAACCGCCGCTGGAACTCCCGGGCGATGAAGTCGTCGCTGGCCCCGACAAAATGCAGGACCTCGACGACCTCCCGGTTGCCGGCCATGGCTCCCCGGGTGGCAAAGGTGACCGCAAGTCCTGCTGCCAGCAGGACCAGAGCCACCAGGATCACTCCGACCCCGATGATCGTGTTGGCCATGGTCGAGAGGCGTGAGACCCAGAGGGCGTGATCGTCGAGGCTCGCGCCCGGAACCTGTTCGCGCAGGGTCTGCCTCAGCTTGGTGAAATCAGGCTTGGCGTCGACCTGGAGTTTCAGAACGATCAGGCGCGGGACCGGCAGATCGTTGAAGTCGAGCCCGGTTCCGAGCCATGGTTCGAGAAGGCGCTCGGATTCGGTCTTCGAGAAAGCCTGGGTCTCCTCGACCCCAGGGGTCTGGCGCGCAAGCGCCACCGCGCGGGCCACGTCGTCCTCGATGGAGCGCTGAGGATTCGGCCGGACCTGGATCGTGACCTCGCGAGCGATGTCCGATCGCCATTGGGTGGAGCTCGAGGCCACGAGTTCCGCGCCTCCGGCGCAAAGGGCGGCCAGGAAGGTGAGGATCGCAATCACTGCCGCGAGCGCCTGACCACCGGCGGAATCCACCGGAACCAGAGGCGCATTGCGGCGCAGCGAGGCCGGGAGAGGGCGTTTGTCGCTGCTCTGAGCGGGTGAACGGGACGAGCGCGTATGATCATTCATGGCGCTACTCGTCGATATGCAGGCGGCCGTCGCCGAGAACGAGGCGACGCACGTCGAGCTGGTCCATCAGGCTGAAATCGTGCGTCGCGATCACGACCGAGGTCCCCAGACGGTTCAGCTCGATGAAGAGGCGCAGGAGCCTGCGCGCCAGCGACGGGTCGACGTTTCCGGTCGGCTCGTCTGCAAGCAGCAGATCCGGCCGAACGATGAGGGCGCGAGCGATCGCAGCGCGCTGCTTCTCGCCGCCGGACAGCACTGGCGGGAGCACGTGCATCCGGTCGCCGAGACCGACCCACCGCAACAGCTCCACCACTTCGGCGCGGTAGCTCGTCTCCTCCTTGCCCTGGACACGCAAGGGGAGGGCGACATTCTCGTAGGTCGTCAGATGATCGAGGAGGCGGAAATCCTGAAACACCACGCCCATGCGCCGCCGCACGTCCGTCAGCGCGTTCTTGGAGATGCCCGACACGTCCTGGCCGAACAGCGAGATCAGCCCCCGTGTCGGCTTCACGGCAAGCAGAATCAGGCGCAGAAGCGTGGTCTTGCCGGCGCCTGACGGCCCGGTGAGAAACTGAAACGAGTGCGGCTCGATCGAGAAGGTCAGGTCTCGCAGAACCTCGGGGCCCATGCCGTAGCGGACGCCCACGTTCTCGAAATGCACGACCGGAGGCGCGTCCTCCTCGAAATCATTGTCGTAAAACGCTTCCACGGGCAGCGGGCCATCCTTGGCTGGGGTCGAAACGAGCGGGCAGGGGCCTGCCTATTCTCCGATTCTGTTCGCTTATGGTCCAGATGCGCCGGGCAAGTCCATAAGTTCCGCGCGATCGGGGAGAGGCGAGGCTTGGGCGATGCTAGCGGAACTTCGGAGCCGGATGAACCTCCGCCTCGATCCTTCCGGTGGACTTTAAGGCCGCAGGGGCGGAAGTCTGTTTGACTTCGCCGCGCCGTCATGGTCACGAAGGGGAAATACTCCAGGTTCCGGTTCTTCGCCGCCCGGAATCTCTTCTGAACGGATCAATTGATGACAGGTACACCGCGCATCCGGGTTCTTTTCGATCAAGAGACGATTGCCAGACGCATCGAGGATCTGGCGCAGGAAATCGCCAACGCCAAGCCTGAGAACCTGCTCGTCGTTGCCGTCCTGAAGGGCAGCTTCATGTTCGCCGCCGACCTGATCCGTGCCCTTCACCGGGCCGGGCTCGAGCCGCAGGTCGAGTTCGTGCACCTGTCGAGCTATCTCGACGGCACGGTGTCCACCGGCCAGGTCGCGATCCTGCGCGATGTGGAAAGCGATGTCCGCGGTCGCGACGTGCTTCTCGTCGACGATATCCTGGAATCCGGCCGGACGGTCACCTTCGCGAAGGACCTCCTGATGGCCCGGGGAGCGAAGCGCGTCATGACGACGGTTCTTCTCGAGAAGCCGGGCAAGCGGGCCGTGTCGATCGATGCGGATTTCGTCGGCTTTACCTGCCCGGATGTCTTTGTGGTGGGCTACGGCATGGATGTCGCCCATTCATACCGCCAGCTTCCCTTCGTCGGGGTCGTCGATCATCTCGACAAGAATCCGGATCTCTTTGATCAGGCCTGACGCCTCACGGGTTCAGCCGCCAGATGGCGGCGTTCAGCGCCGTCGCGTAGATGACCCAGGCCAGATAGGGCACGAGGAGGCCGGCGGCGGTTCTGTCGAGGGGCCAGAAGGCGTGGATCGTCGCGATGATGGCGATCAGGAGCGCGGCGATCACCACCAGACCCGCCAGCGGCGAATGTGCGCCGAAGAAAGCCCAGGACCAGAGGGCGTTGAGGACGAGCTGCACGAAGAACGCCGCTATGGCCGTGCGGCGTCCTGGCCGATCGCTCGGCAGGGACAGGATGCGCCAGAGCGCATAGGCCATCAAGGCATAGAGCAGCGTCCAGACCGGGCCGAAAAGCCAGTTCGGCGGGGTGAAGCCCGGCTTGGCGAGGCCTGCATACCAGGTCGGGATATTCGGGGTCGTGGCGATCGTCCCGAGCACGCCTGCGGCGGCGACCGGCAGGACGGCGATCAGGAAGCGCTGGACAGGCGGTGTCGGGCGGCTTGGCGCTGAAGTCTCTCCGGGATGCATGACGGGCCGATTCCCTGTAAAGGCATGAGGATTGCCTTGCGGCAACCGTAAAGCTCACTGGAGGTTCCCCATGTCGTCATCGCATCCGCTCTGGTCCAAGCGTTCCCTTGCGGCGCAAGCCATGGGCCATGTGGATCCGATCACAAAAGCGGTTGTGCCGCCCATTCACGTGGCGACCACCTATATCCGTGACGAGGACAACGCCTATTCCTCCGGTTTCGTCTATGGCCGGCCGGACAATGCCACCGTCCGGGAGACCGAAGCCGTGCTGGCGATGCTGGAGGAGGCGGATGCGGGGGCTCTGCTCTTCTCCTCCGGTATGGCGGCGGCGACCGCCGTGTTCCAGGCGCTCGATCCGGGCGATCACGTTGTCGCTTCCAAGGTGATGTACTGGGCGCTGCGCAACTGGCTCATGACGGAAGCGACACGCTGGGGACTTCATGTGGATTTCGTGGAAAGCGATGATCTCGACGCGCTGCGCAAGGCCGTCGTGCCGGGCCGAACGAAGCTCGTCTGGGTCGAGACGCCGTCAAATCCGCTCTGGACCATCACCGATATCGCGGCGGCTGCGGAGATCGCCCATGCGGCAGGCGCACGGCTGGCGGTCGACTCCACGACGGCATCGCCGGTCCATACCAGGCCGCTGGCACTCGGGGCGGAGATCGTCATGCATGCGGCGACGAAGGTCTTGAACGGTCATTCCGACGTGGTGGCGGGCGTTCTCGCGGGTGCGAAGGCAGATGAGTTCTGGGCACGGGTCGTGTCCATCCGGAAGATGCAGGGCGCCATTCTCGGGCCGTTCGAAGCCTACCTGCTCATGCGCGGCATGCGCACCTTGCACCTGCGTGCCGAGGCGCAGGCCAGAAGCGCCATGCTGCTCGCCGAGCGCTTCAGTGATCATCCCAAGGTTGCCCGCGTGCTCTATCCCGGCCTGCCGCAGCACCCGGGGCATGACATCGCAGCACGGCAGATGGATGGCGGCTTCGGCTACATGCTGTCGATCCAGCTCACTGGCGGCGAGGCGGCGGCGATCCGCACTGCGGCGCGGGTGGGGCTCTGGAAGCGGGCAACCTCCCTCGGCGGGGTCGAAAGCCTCATCGAGCACCGCGCCTCGATCGAAGGTCCGGGGACCCCGTGCCCACCGGATCTTCTGCGTCTGTCCACCGGCATCGAGGATATGAACGACCTCTTCACGGACCTCGACGAGGCCCTGCGGGCTGCCTGAACGGGTCCGTGTTGATCTTGTCATAAAACTCGTGTTCTCCTCGGCTTAAGAACTACTTGCCAAGGGAAACAATCATGACTTCGTCCCTCATCACCCGCCGCCGGGTTCTGCAGACCGGCGTTGCCGCGGCTGCCGTAGCGGCCCTTCCCCAGGGGAGCTTCGGCGCGGAATCGGTGGTCAAACTCCGCATCCTGGAGACCACCGATCTCCACGTGAACATCATGCCCTACGATTACTATCGTGATGCGGCGGACGACACCGTGGGCCTCGCCCGGACGGCGACCATCGTCAAGTCTGCCCGGGGAGAGGCCAAGAATAGCCTTCTGTTCGACAACGGCGACCTGATCCAGGGCTCGCCGCTCGGCGATTTCGTGGCCTATCGGCGCGGCATGAAGAAGGGCGACGTCCATCCGATGGTCGCCGCCATGAACACCCTGAACTATGATTGCGGCACGCTGGGCAACCACGAGTTCAATTATGGTCTCGAGTTCCTGGAGAACTCCCTCGGCGAAGCGAAATTCCCCATCGTCTGCTCCAACGTCATCAAAGCCAACGGCGAGACCCTGCGCAAGCCCTGGCTGATGCTCGAACGCGAGGTCGTCGACGAGAGCGGTGCCAAGCAGAAGCTGAAAATCGGCGTCATCGGTTTCGTCCCGCCGCAGATCGTTCAGTGGGACAAGGCCAATCTCGACGGCAAGGCGACCACCATCGATATCGTCGATGCCGCGCAGAAGCATGTGCCCGACATCAAGAAGGCGGGTGCCGACATCATCGTCGCGCTCTGCCATTCCGGCATCGCCGGAGGCGAGCGCAAGGGCGGCGAAGAGAACGCGGCCCTGCATCTCGCGAAGGTCGACGGCATCGACGTGATCCTCACCGGCCATCAGCACTTCACATTCCCGGGCGGCAAGGAATTCAACAACATTCCGGGCGTGGACGTGAAGGCGGGAACCCTGCATGGCAAGCCTGCCGTCATGGCCGGTTTCTGGGGCAGCCATCTCGGGGTCGTCGATCTGGAGCTCGCGAAGGACGGGAACGGCTGGAAGGTGGCGAATTTCCGTACGGAGCTTCGGCCGATCTACGACCGTGTCGACCGCAAGGTTGTCGCCAAGGTCGACAATGATGCGGCGATTGTCGCTGCCGTGAAGGCCGATCACGAGGGAACGCTGAAATATGTCCGCGAGGCGGTCGGCACGACGAGCGTTCCGATCCACTCCTACTACTCGCTCGTGGCGGACGATGCTTCCGTGAAGATCGTCGCCGAGGCCCAGGCCTGGTACGTGGCGGATCTCCTCAAGACGACATCGTTCAAGGATCTGCCGCTTCTCTCCGCAGCCGCTCCCTTCAAGGCCGGCGGCCGCGGCGGTCCGAACTACTACACGGAGATCAAGCCCGGCCCGCTCGCCATCAAGGATATGGCGGACATCTACATCTATCCGAATACGATCCGCGCGGTGAAGGTGACGGGTGCGCAGGTGCGGGAATGGCTTGAGCGCTCGGCCGGCATCTACAACCAGATCGATCCGTCGAAGAGCGGCGAGCAGGAGCTGATCAACACCGCTTTCCCGGCCTACAATTTCGACGTGATCGCAGGCGTGCAGTACAAGATCGATCCCACGCAGGCATCGCGCTACGACAATGACGGCAAGCTCATCAATCCGGATGCGCACCGGATCAAGGATCTGACCTACGATGGAAAGCCCGTCGCGGAGGATCAGGTGTTTATCGTCGCGACGAACAATTATCGCGCCGGCGGCGGCGGCAACTTCCCCGGTAACGATGGCACCACCATCGTGCTCGACGCGCCCGATCTCACCCGCGACGCCATCATGCGCTACATCATGGAGCGCAAGGAGATCGCTCCGAAGGCCAATGGGTCATGGTCTCTCGTGACGCCGACGGGCAATGCGACGGTGGTGTTCACCACCGGGCCGAATGCGGCGGCATATCAGCCGGCCGGCATCAAGGTGGAGAAGCTCGGCGATGCGCCGGAAGGTTTCATCAAGTACCGTCTCGTCGGCTAAGGACGTTCCCGGATAGATCATGCGGCGGCCAGGGATTCCCTGGCCGCTTTTTTGATAAGGAGATCACGTTCCAGCGCGGCTTTACGGCAGCTTCACGACGTCCTCGACCTGATCGTAATCGTGCATCTCTGCAAGGCGCCCACGTTTGGCGGCGATGATCGTACCGTTGAGCTCGCCGCCGAACAGGAAGATGGCGCCGAGCGTGTAGAGGAAGATCAGTGCCACCATGGCAGTCGAAAGACCGCCATAGGTCGAGGCATAGGCGCCGGGATAGAATTCGAGATACCAGCCGAAACCGAGACCTCCGAGAATCCACAGGAGCAGCGTGACCCCGACGCCGGGCAGGACGGCAAGGACAGAACGTCGTCCCGCAGGAACGAGCTTATGGGCGACGATGAGCCCGACCACGATGATCACGGTCGCGGTTCCGATGCGCACCAGACCGATCAGGCTGTCGAGTGGCTTCAGTGCCGGGATCCAGAACAGCAGGCCTCGCCACACGAAGGGGCCAAGCACGACGAGCAGGGCCAGCGCCAGCATTACCAGGGCGCCGCCCATCACGAAGGCTAGGGATTCGAGGCGCGTCAGCCACCAGGCCCGGGTTTCGCGCAGTCCATAGGCGCGGTTGAGGCCGACCCGTAGGCCCTCGACCCCGCTCGACGCGAAATAGAGGGCGAGCACGAGGCCGAGAGTCAGGACATCGCTGCGCCGTCCGGTGAGGATGTTGTGGATCTCCGCGGCAATCGGTTCTGCGATCTCCCGCGGCCACGCCTCGAGGATAATGTTGGCCGCCTCGTCGGCGAGTGTCCCCGTTCCGAAAAGCCCCGCCAGGGCCGTGAGCAGAATCAGAAATGGGAACATCGAGGTGAGGACCGACAGGGCGATATGACTCGCAATGGCCCAGCCGTCATGCAGCAGGAAGCGGTTGGCGGCGATCGTGATGACTTCGTAGGTGAGGCGCAGGCGGTTCAACAACAACCCCGGAGATGAGACGCGGAGACGGGGGAACTTAGAATGCTTCTGCCGGGAATCGATAGGTCAATCTTTCCAGGCCGGAGGCTTGGCCTCGGGAGAGCATGTCTCTAGGATGGCTTCTCTCCGGTCGCCGCCTCGGCGGAGGGCCAGCAACCTCCCGGGTCACCGAACGATCTCGCCCATGTCTTCCGACGCATTCCTCGCGCGCTTGGCGCCGCCCCTCTTTGTCGTGATCTGGGCCACGGGCTTCATCGTCGCACGCATCATCACGCCTCATGCGGAGCCGCTCACGTTCCTGCTGGTGCGTTATGTTTTGGCACTTGGAGTCCTGCTCGCGATCATCGGCGTGGCGCGGGCGCCCTGGCCCCGGGCTGCCCGCGACTGGCGGAATAGTCTGATCGCCGGCATGCTTCTGCATGGCTTCTATCTCGGCGGCGTCTTCTGGTCCGTCAAGGATGGGCTTCCGGCCGGGATCATGGCGCTGATCGCTGGGCTTCAGCCCCTTGCCACCGCAATCCTGTCGGGACCGTTCCTCGGAGAGACCGTATCGCCGCGGCGCTGGGTCGGCATCGGCATCGGGTTTCTGGGGGCGGCACTGGTGATCCTGCCCAAGCTCGGGGACGGGGGCGTGCCACCGATGGCCCTCCTGGTCGGGCTCCTGGCCATGCTGTCGATCACCTGCGGCACCATTTGGCAGAAGCGAACCGGTGGGTCGCTCGACCTGCGCGTCAACGCTGCGATTCAGTATGTCGGGGCTGCCCTCGTGACGGTGCCGATGGTGCTTCTGACGGAAGAGGGCCGGATCGATTGGACGCTGCCGCTCCTCGGGGCACTTGCCTGGGCAGTGCTCGGCCTTTCCATCGGGGCCATCGGTCTTCTTCTCTACCTGATCCGGCGCGGCGCCGTGGTCGGGGTTGCGACCTTGCTCTATCTCGTCCCGCCCGTTGCGGCGCTGATGGCCTTTGGGCTGTTCGGCGAGACGCTGACCCTTGTCCAGATCATCGGCATGGGATTTGCGGCCCTGGGTGTCGCCATCGCGAGCCGGAGCTGAAGGCGCGAGAAGCCCCGGGTGCGGCGGCACCCGGGGCTCTTGTGCGTAAAACGAGGCACGTTACTTCGTAATCTTCACGGAAACCGGATCGCTGGCGGGGAAAGATTCCTCCACGCCTTCATCGAGCTTGCGATCCAGGCTTTCCTTCGAATTTTCGGGCAGCTTCCTGTCCTTGAGGTCGCTCTTCTTGTGCTGCGACTCGCGGTGATGAGGCTTGTCCTTCATGCACGATCTCCTGCTTCAGGCGTTATCCGCCAGCTCGGCAGGACAACGCCCGAGCTGGCGATTCCGATCCCTCGGGCGTTTTGAAGCATCAGCGCTGCTGACTCTGCTGCGTGTAGACGAAATAATCGAAGGGCAGCTCGGCGATGCGGAACCAAGTGTATTCCTTTTCCCGGAAGGCATTCCAGGAATCGAAGAATTTCTTGAACTTCGGGTTTGAGGCCGCGATCTCGTTGTAGAACTTGTATGCCTCCCGATAGCTCGCATCGAGAATGTCTTTCGGGAAGGCTCGCAGCTGTGCGCCCTGCGCTACGAGGCGGCGGACCGCTTCCGCATTCTCAGCATCGTACTTCATGACGCACTGAGCATTAGCTTCCGCGCAGGCCGCCTCGAGGATCGCCTTGTAGGAGGTCGGAAGTCCGTTCCACTTGTCGAGATTGACATAGAGCGAGGGCTGAGCCGACCCCTCCCAGAAACCCGGATAGTAGTAGTATTTGGCGACCTTCACGAAGCCGAGCTTCTCGTCGTCATAGGGGCCGGAGAATTCGACCGCGTCGAGCGTACCGCGCTCGAGTGCCGGATAGATATCGCCGGCTGTCAGCACCTGGGGCACGACGCCGAGGCGCGACATGATCTGCCCGCCCATGCCGGCGATGCGCATCTTCAGGCCGCTCAGGTCCTGCGCGGACTTGATCTCGCTACGGAACCAGCCACCCATCTGCGCGCCGGTCTGGCCCGCGGGGAACGGCATGATGTTGTAGTCCTTCATGAATTCGCGCACGAGCTGGAGGCCGCCGCCATAGGCCATCCAGGCGTTGTGGTGGCGCACGTTCATGCCCCAGGGCATGGAGGTCTCGAACTGGAAGGTCGGATCCTTGCCGATATAGAAGCTGGAAAGCGTGTAACCGCTTTCGATGGCGCCGTTCTGCACGCTGTCGAGCACCTGCAGACCGCTCACCAGCTCGCCGGCTGCAAAGACCTGGATCTGAAACTTGTTGTCGGTCGCCTCTGCGACGCGCTTGGCGATCTGAGCGCCGGCGCCATAGAGCGTATCGAGGCTCTTCGGGTAGCTCGAGGCCATGCGCCAGCGGATCTCCGGCTGTGTCTGCGCAATTGCAGGCGATGCAAGGCCGGTTGCGGCCGCAAGGCTTGCGCCCTTGAGCACCGTTCTTCTATCCATGAGGTTTCCTCTTCCTTCGATGATGGCTCGGCTTTGGTGCGGACGTGAGGCCGCATCAGCAGAATCGAAGAGGTAGCACCTTGCTTTCCCTAGGGGAAATTTCGCTCGGGCAAATGATCTGTGCCATGATCATAGATAAGAGAAATCCGGGGCGCGGGCCCCGGATTTCTCAACGTTTCAGTCGCCACAAAGCCTCCGTCTCATCAGCGCTCTTCCGAGCTTCCCTTGGACAGGGACGGCTCCGCCTGCGCGTCGCCGCGTGCCGAGCGCTTCGACGGCTTCCCGCGTACGAAAGTACCTTTCGGAGCGGAAACGGCATTGCCCGGTGCGGGAACACGCTGCCTGCCGGAATCGGGCGAGATCGGTGGAGGCGATCCGGTTGAAGCCTCCGCTCGAGCGGGCCGCTTGGCAGGGCTCTTGAGAACCGTCGTCGGTACGCTGTCGGCAATCTCCTCGTTGGAGAGGGTCAGGCTGGCCTCCGCGGCACCGCGCTCAGGCGGAACTTCGCTGAAACTGTGAATGCCGGTGCTGGAGCCACTTCTCACCCGTCCATCGTCCACGTGATCGATGTCGAGATCGGGATCCAGTTTCTTGGACGCACCCATGAGGCCGGTTGCCTTAGAGGCGGCGCGCTTGGTGTTGCCGACGTCGTTGCGCTGGGTCGGGCCTGCCACGAAATCCTGGCCTCCTTCTTCCGCCTGCAGATCGTCGAGAACCTCTTCCACATCGGGTTCCGGAGGACGGCCGCGCTTGTCCTGCGCCATGAAAAGCTCCTCTTCCTGTCGCGCGGGCCGAGTGCCCGCTTCCCGAAGGGCCAACGCCCCTCCCGGAAGGCAGGTTCCTGTCCAAACGCGTCCTTTGACTGGAACGCTCGAGCCTGAAGGCAAAGTGTCCTTGCGGTCAGCCTCAGCGGCCGAGTTCCTTCTCGATGTCCTGGAGCAGGGCAATGTGCTCCTTGATCCGGTCGCCCTCGAGCTTGGCCACGTCGGTCAGTTCGCGGTTGCCGGAGCCGCCTTGGAGATAGCGGTCATGGATAGAAAGCAGGTCCTGGTGCCCTTTCAGTTGCAGGGCGATGTAGTCCCTGTCGAAGGCCGGACCGGCTTGGGCCTTCGACATGCGCTCCATGGCATTTGCATCGGCCTGGGACAGATTCGGCGCGGTGGAGGCCGCCTGCTGCTCTCCCGGTGTGGTCGAGGCGGTCGTCGTCGGTTCGGCCATGGAATGCAGCACGTCGGACAGCGTGTTCTGCTCCACCACCTCGAAAGTGGCGAATTGCTTGACATGTGGGTCATGCGCCTTCGAGAGCGCGAAGATCGAGGTCTGTAAAGCCACGGTGCCGGCGGCGAGCGTCTGTTGGATGTACTGGGCATCGGCCTGCGATTGCTGCTCGCCCATCTGGGACGGAGCGCTGGCCTGTCCCTGGCGGCTTGGCGTCTGCGTGTCCTGTGGCGCGCCGCCCTGCTGGACTCGCTGCTGACGCTGCTGCGCGCCCTGGCCGATGTTTTGGTTCGGCTGCGATTCGGTGTTCTGGGGCGAGACCGGATAAGGGATTGACTGGTTCTGCTGCACGCCCTGGGCGAGCGCCGGAAGGCCGATGGCAGCAACGAGGCCGGCAACGACGAGACGACGGGACATCGACATTCTCCTGTTGGGACCGGACAGGGCGAACGCATGCGCGGAGCGATTGTTTCGGCAAATGTCACAACATGGGATCCGCGTCGTCACAGACAGCGACGCATGAACCGTCCGGCATGTGCGAGGGCCTGACGTCCCGGCTCCAGATGCGCGTTCCACAATGGCCACGCATGAATCATCTGCGGCCACACTTCCAGCGTGACGGCGACGTCTGCGGCGCCCGCAGCCGCGGTCAGGCGCACTGCGTCCTCGAGCAGGGTTTCGTCCGATCCGACCTGGATCAGGATCGGCGGGAGCCCATGAAGATTCGCATAGAGCGGTGAGACGCGGGGATCCTTCGGATCCATGCTGTCGGGCAGATAGGCATCGGCCAGTTCGTGGAGATAGCCGCCATGGATGATGGGATCGACACTGTCTTTCGTGGCGAGGGTAGAGCCGGACATCGTCAGATCGGTCCAGGGTGACAAGAGCCACGCGCAGGCGGGGCGCTCCTCTTGCGCCTGCTGCAAGCGGCCCATCAGGGACAGTGTCAAATTCCCGCCCGCGCTGTCGCCGCCGATGGCGATATGCTTCGCCTCGATGCCTTGCCGCCGCAGATAGTGCCACGCCGTCAGAGCATCCGCGAGCGCTGCCGGAAACGGATGCTCCGGCGCAAGCCGATAATTCAGCGCGAGGGTGCGCATGCCGGCTGCGCGTCCGGCCTCCGTCACGAGGCGGCGATGGCTGAGGATCGAGCCCGAACAATAGCCGCCGCCATGGAAATACATGAGCACGTGCGACGCATCGCTTCCGGGGGCAAGGGACCACTCGCCGTCCACACCGTCCACGTCCACGGGCGTGCATTTGATGTCGTCGGCAACGGGCCAGACCGATCCTACCTCGTCTAGACGTTGTCGCCGCTCCGTCCAGCCGACCGGACGCGGCTTGGACGTCAAGAGAGCACGAACGGCACCGATTTCGCTTTGCTCCATGGCGCAAGGCTCCGCTCGAGGTGACTATGCCTGAACGGCGCAGCTGCCGACATCCCTCCGAACAGGCTCCTTCGGATGAGCGGCGTGGGTCCTGCGAGATGGAGGGAAGGAGAGCCGTGAATGGCCGGATCAAGTCCGGTCATGACTTCGGCGAAGGATCACTTCGGATTGCCGGGTTTCAGAAGCTCAAGGGGACTGACACCGAGGGCCTGGGAGAGTTCATAGAGCGAGACGATGGTCGGATTGCGGTAGCCTTGTTCGAGGCCGTACGGCTATCATGATACCGGCCACGGGACCGCTCTTGTCATTCCCGGCCGGAAGCGGCGCAGCCGCTGGAGGGGAAGGGAATCCAGCTCGATCGGCCGCAGAAAAGAATGGATCCCCTTCCCTCGCTTCGCTCGCCGTGGATGACAAGAGGGTACGTGATCATATGGTGCTTGGGGATGTATGAACGCTACGCTGTCTACATTCTTGCCTCCCGTAAAAACGGCACGCTCTATATCGGCGTTACTGGCACCCTTCCGCAGCGTGTCGAACAACACAAGGCGCTGGCCGTTCCAGGCTTCACGCGGCGTTATGGCGTGACGACGCTGGTTTATGTGGAGCGCTATGCCGACGTGACGGAGGCTATTGCGCGCGAGAAGCAATTGAAGGGCTGGAACAGGGCCTGGAAGATCAAACTCATCGAAAGCGCCAATGCCGACTGGATCGAACTAGATCCGACGATGTGTTAGAGCGCATCCATTCGACGAAAGCCCCGCGGTTTCTCGCGGAGCTCTTCATTCGTATCACTAAATCCGATTCACCTTAGTTCAACCGCACGCCTTCCGGTGCCTTCTCCCCGGCCTTGGTCACTGGCTTGTCGCCGATGGTGAGGCCGAGCGCGCCGACGTGGATGTCGACGGCCTCGCCGTCATGGACCTCGCCGGCGAGGATCATCTCGGCGAGCGGGTCCTGCACGTTCTTCTGGATCACGCGCTTCAAGGGCCGCGCGCCGTAGGCCGGATCGTAGCCCTTTTGGCTAAGCCATTCGCGGGCATCCGCATCGAGCGTCAGGGTGATCTTACGATCCTCCAGAAGCTTCTGCAGCCGGGCCATCTGGATGTCGACGATGGCGCCCATCTCCGAGCGCTTCAGCCGGTGGAACAGGATGATCTCATCCACGCGGTTGAGGAACTCGGGCCGGAAATGCGCGCGCACCACGCCCATGACCTCGTCGCGCACCGCATCCGTGTCCTGGCCTTCCGGCTGGTTCACGAGATATTCGGCGCCGAGATTCGACGTCATGATGATCAGCGTGTTGCGGAAGTCCACGGTGCGGCCCTGGCCGTCCGTGAGACGTCCGTCGTCGAGCACCTGGAGCAGCACGTTGAACACGTCCGGATGCGCTTTCTCGATCTCGTCGAACAGCACGACCTGATAGGGCCGGCGGCGGACGGCTTCTGTCAGCGCGCCGCCCTCCTCGTAGCCCACATAGCCGGGAGGCGCGCCGATGAGACGGGCGACCGAGTGCTTCTCCATGTATTCCGACATGTCGAGGCGGATCAGCGCGGTCTCGTCGTCGAACAGGAACGCGGCGAGCGTCTTCGTCAGCTCGGTCTTGCCGACGCCTGTCGGCCCGAGGAACATGAACGAACCGATCGGCCGGTTCGGGTCCTGCAGACCGGCGCGGGCGCGGCGCACCGCGGTCGAAACCGCCTCCACTGCTTCACGCTGGCCGATGACGCGCTTTCCGAGATCCTGCTCCATGTGCAGCAGCTTCTCGCGCTCGCCTTCGAGCATCTTGTCGACGGGCACGCCGGTCCAGCGGGAGACGACCTGCGCCACGTGGTCGGGCGTCACCGCCTCTTCCATCATGCCTGCGCCGTCGCCCTTCGATTCCGTATCCGCGAGTTCCCTTTCGAGGCCCGGAATGATGCCGTAGGAGAGTTCGCCCGCCTTCGCCCAGTCGCCCGCGCGCTGCGCATTGGCGAGCTGGGTGCGCGCCTCGTCGAGGCGCTTCTTCAGCTCCGCTGCGTGGCCGAGCTTGTCCTTCTCGAATTTCCAGCGGGCGGTGATGGCAGCCGACTGCTCTTCCAGATCCGCCAGCTCTTTTTCGAGCCGCGTAAGGCGGTCCTTGGAAGCAGTGTCCGTCTCTTTTTTGAGCGCTTCCTGCTCGATCTTCAGGCGCACGATTTCGCGGTCGATGTTGTCGAGCTCTTCCGGCTTCGAATCGACCTGCATGCGCAGGCGCGAGGAAGCCTCGTCGACGAGATCGATCGCCTTGTCGGGCAGGAACCGGTCGGTGATGTAGCGGTTCGAGAGAGTCGCCGCGGCAACGAGCGCGCTATCGGTGATGCGCACGCCGTGATGCTGCTCGTACTTCTCCTTCAATCCGCGCAGGATCGACACCGTGTCCTCCACGGTGGGCTCGTTCACGAAGACCGGCTGGAATCTGCGGGCCAGCGCGGCATCCTTCTCCACGTGCTTGCGATATTCATCGAGCGTCGTCGCGCCGACGCAATGCAGCTCGCCGCGCGCAAGCGCAGGCTTTAAAAGGTTCGACGCGTCCATCGCGCCGTCCGCCTTGCCGGCGCCGACCAGCGTGTGCATCTCGTCGATGAACAGGATGATACCGCCTTCCGCTGCCGTCACTTCGTTCAAGACCGCCTTCAGGCGCTCCTCGAACTCGCCGCGATATTTCGCGCCGGCGATCAGCGCGCCCATGTCGAGGGCAAGCAGCTGCTTGTCCTTCAGAGATTCCGGCACGTCGCCATTGACGATGCGCAAAGCCAAGCCTTCGACGATAGCGGTCTTGCCGACGCCGGGTTCGCCGATGAGCACGGGATTGTTCTTGGTGCGACGCGACAGAACCTGGATCGTGCGGCGGATTTCCTCGTCGCGGCCGATCACCGGATCGAGCTTGCCCTCGCGGGCCGCTTCCGTCAGATCGCGGGCGTATTTCTTGAGCGCGTCGTAAGCGTTCTCCGCCGTTGCGTTGTCCGCCGTGCGGCCCTTGCGCAGGGCGTTGATCGCAGCGTTGAGCGATTGCGGCGTGACGCCGGCCTGCGCCAGGATGCGTCCCGCATCCGTGTCCTTGTCGAGGGCGAGCGCCAGCAGCATGCGCTCCACGGTGACGTAGGAGTCGCCTGCCTTTTCGGCGGTCTTCTCGGCATTGTCGAAGAAGCGCATCAGTTCGCGCGTAGCCTGAGGCTGCGCTGCGGCGCCCGAAACCTTGGGCTGCTTGGCGAGCCATTGCTCCACCGCGGCATGCGCGTCGCGGGAGCGCCCACCGGCCCTGTCGATCAGCCCGGCGCACAGGCCTTCCGGATCGTCGAGCAGAACCTTGAGCAGGTGCCCGGGCGCGAGCTGCGGGTGGCCTTCGCGCATGGCGAGGTTCTGGGCCGCCTGCACGAAGCCGCGCGCGCGCTCGGTATATTTCTCGAAATTCATCTGTCACCCCTCCTGGATCCTGTCCGTCCGTGAGAGTGGCCCGGGCAGGTCCCTGCGATGTCGGACCTTCCTTCTGAAGCATCCGCTGCGCTTAAAGTGGTGTGGCGGATCGGCCACAACAAGAGGGGGAACCGTGAGCCGGGGCTCGCATTGATCCTCCAGGATTCCGAGGAGGTGATCATGATACGCGATCCGCGTTCCGAAGCCGAGAAGGCCCGGGCCGATCTGGCCCGGAATGCCGAACTCGGCATGGCCGTTCCTGAAAGTCCCCTGGAGCGTGAGCCCTCCGTGACCCCGAGGACCTTCGGCGATACCACGCAGAAGGCCGATCTCATCGATAATTCGGAAGAAGCGGCAGCGCGGCGCCTGGAACAGGACGATGGAGATTCCACCGGAACCGGGACGATCCCGTCGAGCGGCGAGGTCCCGGTCTGGCCCGAGGATTCCGAGACACAACAAACGACCAATGATGAGGACGTGCTCTCGCGCGCCAAGGAGTAAATGATGGTCCTGTCCCGATTGACCCATGCGCTGTCCCGCCTCAGTCCGAAGCGGCGACGGGCCGAGAAGGCGCGCGACGAGTTGCGCGCCAATGCGGAAAAGGCTCTGCGGATGAAGCAGGAAAGCGACAGCGGCAGCCACGTTCCGCCGCATCGCACCGCTCATGAAGGCATGCCGAATCAGAGCAAGTCCGGCGATGCCCATGCGCGTCAATCCGACTTCAATACCCAGATGGGTCGGAGCGCAGGCGGCCGTGCTGGAGACGCTTCCTGACGTTTCTGTTCCGGAGGAATAGCCCGCGAAAGCGGGCTTTTCTCTAGCCGGACCGGAGATCGCTTGCCTCGGCCCGAAGGGAATTCTAACGATGGCGGATGAGCATCCGCATCGCCTCCCTCCAGCGCTATCCCGTCAAAGGTCTCTCGCCCGAGAGGCTCAGTTCCGCGACCCTGACCAAGGGCGGCTATTTTCCGGGAGATCGGCTTTTCGCCATCGAGAATGGCCCATCGGGCTTCGATGAAGCCGACCCGCAGCATCAGCCGAAGATCAAGTTTCTGATGCTCATGCGCAACGAGGGCCTCGCGCGGCTCAAGACGCGGTATCTCGATGCGATCACAACCCTGTTCATCGAGCAGAACGGGCGCGAGGTGGCGCGTGGCGATCTGTCGACCCGGGCGGGCCGGCTCGCAATCGAAGCGTTCTTCCGTCGTTTCATGCCAGGCGAACTCCGCGGACCACCCAAGGTTCTCGCCGCACCGGAGGGGTTCCGCTTCACCGATTCCCGCCGCGGCTTCGTTTCTCTCATCAATCTCGCCAGCGTTCAGGCGATCGAGACTGCGATCGGCGTGCCGGTCGATCCCTTGCGGTTTCGCGGCAACCTTCACGTGGAGGGGCTTGATCCCTGGGCCGAGTTCGATCTCGTCGGTCAGGTACTCACCACGGGGTCTGGCGTACGGATGAAGATGACGAAGCGCATCGAGCGCTGCGCCGCCACCAATGTGGATCCTGCAACCGGCATCCGAGATATGCAGATCCCGAAAAGCCTGATGGAAGCTTACGGGCATTTCGATTGCGGCATCTACGCGGAAGTCCTGTCGGACGGGGTCATCGCTGAGGGAGATTCGCTGATGCCCGAACAGACGGCGCTGGCGCTTTAGAACTTTCACACTTCCGACGGGTCGGGAAGTTCGGCGATTTCCTCACGCGGATCGTTGTTGATGAGGGGGCGCAGGCGTGCGCGCATTTTCGGTCGCGGTGCTGCGCCGGCCTGCTGACGTCCCTGTGCCAAGCCGGGTGAACGGGGCCTGTCGAAGGTCGCGTTCGGATCGACACGGGTCGCCGCTGCCATTTTGAGCGCGAGCCTTTCGAAATCGTCCGTCGCGCTTTGAAAATACGGCTGCGCGGCGCGCGGAGCAGGATATCCGAGCTTTTCCTTCGCCTTGCCCGCGATCATGTCGTCCAGAAGAGATTCGTCACGCACCAGAGCGGCCTTGTCCGATGTTCTCCGCGACCGTGCGAAACGACGCGACAGGTCCTCGAACGCGGCCATGAAATTGCGATAACGGACCCAGCGGTGGTTCGCGAAGATCTCCTCGTTCGTCTCTCCGGTTTCCGGGTCCTGCTGCGCCTGCGGATCGAAGCGGGCGGAGATGAGTAGACCCGCGGCGCATCCCCGCCGGTCCAGATCCGCGATGACCTTCGGGCTCATGTCGAGATTGAGGCCTCCCTCGTCGTCCCGAAGCGCGATGTTCACCACCCGGTCACGAACGCCCGGAGCGATCAGCATCTGGTTGTCGCTCCAGAAACGGGCGGTGTTCAGCAAGGTCTGGAAAAAGGGCGCAATTCCGGTTCCGTGAGCCGTATCGAAGGCCGTGAAGGGCACCGGCGAGAAACGGTTCCCCTTCGTCATCGAGATAAAGCCCCAGACGGGATCGCCAGGCTGGGGATCGCCGCTTGGCTGCGCCTTCGGACGGCTGGCTGCTTCACGAGCCGGAGCTCTCGGCTGGGCAATAGGTTTTTCGGCTTCGCGGATGTCGACTTTAGGGACCCCTCCATCCTGATCGCGGCCTTCATCGTCCGGCCATTCGACATTGGGCACTTCCGCATCGAAGGAGACGAGATTGAAGCAGAAGGTGGGGCGCGACGGGATCGGGCTGTCGAAGAAATGGATCGGGAAGTTCGATACGAGACCGCCGTCCGAGAACCACACGCGCCGAAGCCGAAGGAGGCCATTGCTGTCCTTCGGCCTTGCGAAATCGGGCGTCAGGAGCGGCACGGCCGAGAGAAGGACGGGAAAGCTTAAAGAGAGACGTGCGCCAAAGATGACAGGCAAGTCTTGAGGCTTCGGAAGGCGAATGACCCGTGGACGTACTTCCACGCGCGGATCGTAATCTCCGGCGCGCGCTTTCATCCAGTCGACGACCGACGGTGGGAAGTAGCGTTCGAGAACGCTGACTTCGGCATAGAGCGGTGAAGGGGATTCGAGGAAGGGAAGCTGCACGATGCGGTGTCGGCTGATATCGCTCGCAATCATCGCGAGGTCGATCGCGCGGGGTGCAGTCGGATCTGCCGCAACCTCCGTCGTCGCTCCTCCCTGGCCCGCGCTCCACAGGTCTCCAAAGGTCAGCGGCGGATCGGTCTCCGCGCGTCCGGCTGCAGCCTGTACGACGCGATTCATCCATGGGGTAAGCCCCTGTAGGCCGAGCTGTGCCGCATCGGCACCGTTCTGGGGTGACCAATTGCCGGTGCAGATCCCATAGCCGTTTCTACGCCATGCCGGCAGCCAGCGTCGGGCCAGCACGACGGCCAGCATGGTGAGCCAGACAAGAAGCAGCAGTGCAAGAAAAGCAATCAGGCAAACGATGAGCAGGACCGGGCGACCGGCAGCCGCAAGGGCGACCAGCGTCGCAAGCGCGATGGCCGCAATTGCGGCCATGGACACCGCCACCTGCCAGGTCGACAGGCTCACCTTGAAGATCCGGGCCGCCTGCCGCAACGGGCCGCCTCCCCCGAACAAGGGCGTGACGAGGGCAAGCAGAGGCTTGGTCTGCGGCTCAGGCGTGAAGAGATGAAATAGGCGCGAGTGTCCGTCTTCGGCCGTATCGCCGAGGCTCTTCGGCAGTGCGCCGACCTGTTCGAAGGCTTTTGGATTGGCGCCCGTCCGGCGGCCATATTCCGCGGCCGCCGTCACAGCTGCAGCAATCGCGCCGACCGATGTGCCGCCGATCGAATGAAACGAATAGCGTCGGGCGATCACCGCAATGGCGCCGGGATAGATGATCCCGCTCGTGACGCCACCGGCCATCACGACGTCGCAATCGAGCAGCGTTTCGGGTGTCGCCACTCGTCCTGGATCGATTGCTGCATCCGCCATGCCGGATCCTCGTCGCTGAAGGCAGCTTGAGGAAAGATTTCACGGCAGGAGGCCGGGATCAAATCTTCTGATGAACTCCGCCATGGGAATTCAGGGCGGTTTCTTGCACGGTTCTCGGTGAGGAGCAGCGGTCATGAAAAAGGGAGGGCAAGGCCCTCCCTTTGATTATCTTGCTTGCAAGCCTGGAGCTTACTCGGCGGCCGGTGTCTCGATGCCCTCGAAACCTGCGGCGTTCTCGCTGCCGGCTTCCTCGCCGGCCGTGCGGCGCGGGCGCCGGGTGCGGCGGCGGGGACGGGCGTCCTCGTCATTGGCAGCCTCCTGCGGTGCCGGAACGGCGCTCGCCTGCGGCGGCTCTTCGGCGACGGTGGGGCGAACCGGATTCGTCAGGAAGGCTGGAAGGCTTCCGGAATCCTGCGCCTCAACATCCTCACGCTGACGCTCGCGGCGGAATGGTGCCCGCCCATTGCGTTCCTGACGCTCGCTTCGATCCGGGCGTTCGCTGCGCTCGGGACGCTCACCGCGCTCGGGACGCTCGCTGCGCTCAGGGCGCTCGAACTCCAGGCGGGGCTGGTCGTCGCGGCTGTAGTCCTGACGCGGGCCACGGTCGCGCTGGAAGCGCTCGCGCCGATCGCCGCGCTCAGGGCGGTCTCCACGATCCTGACGTTCTCCACGCTCGCCGCGTTCCTGGCGCTCACCTCGATCTTGGCGTTCACCCCGATCCAGACGGTCGTTGCGGTCGAAGCGGGAGGGGCGGTCGCTCTCCTGCCGTGCCTCGAAGGGCTGCGGCTGAGAAGCCGGGTCTGTGTCCTCGCCATTGCCATAGGGCTGGCGATCGCCGCCGAAGCCCTCATCGTCACCTTCATCGTCGAAGGGACGCTGCTGGTAGCCGTACTGCTCGCGCAGCTGCTCCTGGGCGGCGGCGATGATGCGGAAATAGTGCTCCGCGTGCTGGAAATAGTTCTCAGCCGCCACCGGATCGCCGCTCGCCGTCGCATCGCGAGCCAGCTGGCTGTACTTCTCTGCAATATGCTGCGCAGTGCCGCGGATTTTCACGTCCGGGCCGTTGGACTCGTAGCTCCGGGTTAGGGGGTTAGGCCCCTTGTTACCGTTGCGGTTACGACCGCGCATGCGCCTGTTCTGTCCTGGTCTCATCTCTGGTCTACGACCCTCGCTGGTTCTTCAAGCCCACGCGATGCAAGCCAATGTCTCACCGAACGGGCTTACGCCCACCGTTCGCGTGGCAACCGTCTGTCGTTAAGCCACAGCTTTTGAAGCCTTGGCCATCCTTCAGTGTCGGGTTCAAATGATCACGCCTGGCTGTTCAAAGTGCCCCTGCCTGCGCGACTGATATCGTTTGGTCTCCGGCATTCACCCGCGGAGGGGCTCCACCGATTTATGTCGACCGAGGACGATCTCTGAACCCAAATCTAGCGGGTTCCGCCCGGTCCAACAAGCGATATTTCAGCCTTTATCCCCTGCTGGACGAGAAATCTGGTCCCCGGGGAGGCCCTTCGCAAATCCCATGGGATCATGTCCGTTTCAGGGCGATGCAGCGGGGGTTGTCAGATAGATCGTGCACCAGGCGCACCACTTCAAGGGCCCGGCCCGCGGCCAAACGGCTCACGGAATCGGCCTGATCGTAGCCGATTTCGAGCACCATGACGCCGCCGGGCGCCAGGAGGCGCTCTGCCTCGCTAAGAAGCACACGGTAGGGCGCAAGGCCGTCCGGACCGCCGTCGAGGGCGAGGCGCGGATCATGCTCGCGGACCTCCCTGTCCAGGCCTTCGATCACCTCTGAGGCGATATAGGGTGGGTTCGAGACCACGATATCGAAGGAGCCTTTCAGGGCCTCCGCCCAGCTCGACACGACGAAGAGCGCCCGCTCGGCGACACCGTTCGCGCGGGCATTCTCCTGGGCCATGTGTGCCGCGCCCTCCGCGAGATCGATCCCGATGCCGTGGGCGTTGGGCAGTTCATGGAGCAGGGCGGTGAGAATCGCGCCCGAGCCAGTTCCGAAATCGACGATTCGGAGTTCAGCCAGGCGGTCAGGAACGAGACCGAGGGCCGTCTCGACGATGGTCTCGGTGTCGGGTCTCGGCACCAGAGTCTCCGGAGAGAGGCGAAACGGCAGGCCCCAGAACTCCCGGACGCCGAGAATCCGCGCTACCGGTTCATGCGCGAGGCGGCGGCGCGCCAGAGAGGCCAGGGCTTCGGTCTCGACGGCGGTAAGAGGCATGTCGGGCCGCATCACCAGCTCAGTCGAGGAAATGTCCAGGGCGGCGAGGAGCAGCAATCGGGCGTCGAGGGCTGCGGTCTCGAAACCGGCTTCAGTGAGGCTCCTCCGGAGCTGGGCGAGTGCCTGGGCACGGGTCGGAGGAGGGCCGCTCACCGGCTCTGGCCCTTCCGGTAGCGCGCCAGGCGCTCTTCGAGCGTGCCGGTATGGAGTTCGAAGAGGTGGTTGTCGTGGTCGTAGAAGTAGAGCGATGCGCCTTCGCCCTCTACGCGCGGGCGGGATTCGCGAAATTCGAGGCCCAGCGCTTCGATTCGCGAGCGATAGGCATCGATCTCGTCCGGTGGAATCTTGAATGCGATATGGTTGTAGGAGCGGGCAGGCAGGCTCTCCCCCTCCATGATGGCGATCCACTGGCCGCCCACGATGTAGAATTTTTCCCGCGACAGGGAGAAAGTGTCGTCGCCCGAGGCGTAGATCTCCCGGCCGTCCAGAACAGTCTCGATGATCGCGCTCATGCGGGCGAGATCGCGGGTGATGAGCGTGATGTGGCTCAACCCTTCGATCACGCCGCCTCGTCCTGCGCCGCGAGCTGCGCCGCCTGATGCTCCGTGATGAGGGCATCGATGAGCTCGTCGAGGGCGTTGCCGCTCAAAACCTCCTCCAGCTTGTAGAGGGTGAGGTTGATCCGATGATCGGTCACTCGCCCTTGCGGGAAATTGTAGGTGCGGATGCGCTCCGACCGGTCGCCGGATCCGACCTGCGATTTACGGTCCGCCGCGCGGGCCGCGTCCTTGGCGGTGCGCTCGGCATCGTAGAGCCGGGCCTTGAGCAAGGCGAATGCCCGGGCGCGATTCTTGTGCTGGGAGCGCTCGTCCTGCACGAAGACGACGGTGCCGGTGGGGATATGGGTGATGCGGATCGCCGATTCGGTCTTGTTCACGTGCTGACCGCCGGCGCCTTGAGCCCGCATGGTGTCGATCTTCAGGTCGGCTTCGTTGATCGCAATGTCCACGTCCTCGGCTTCCGGCAGCACGGCCACCGTGGCGGCGGAGGTGTGGATGCGGCCCTGCGTCTCGGTGTCGGGCACCCGCTGGACACGGTGGACGCCGCTTTCGAACTTGAGGCGGGCGAAGACGCCACGCCCCTTCACCTCGGCCACCACTTCCTTGTAGCCGCCGGCGGTGCCCTCGCTCTCGGACACCATCTCGACCTTCCAGCCTTTCAGGTCGGCATAGCGGGTGTACATGCGCAAGAGATCGCCCGCGAAGAGCGCCGCCTCGTCGCCGCCTGTGCCCGCGCGGATTTCGAGGATCGCGCTCTTCTCGTCCGCCTCGTCCTTGGGCAGAAGCATGAGGCGCAGGTTCTGCGCGGCCTTTTCCAGATCCTCCCGGGCGCCTGGCAGCTCTTCGTGTGCGAGGGTTCGCATCTCAGGATCGGAATCCTCGAGCATGGCCTGGAGGCCTGCGAGATTCTCCTCCATGGCCCGATAGGCCTTGATGGCTGCGACCACATCGTCGAGCTCGGAAAGCTCGCGGGAGAGGGTCACGATGGTGTCGGAATCGGACGCAGCGTTCAGGGTTGCCGTCACGATGTCGTGGCGGGCGAGGATAGCGTCCAGGCGGTCAGAAGGAGGAGCGATCATCAGATCGGAATACCATGGGTTTCCGCGAATTGCGTGAGGGCTGAGCGCAGCGTATCGCCGCCCCCGCCGCGCTCCAGCTCATCAAGCAGAAAGGCGCGGACTTTTCCGGCATCGAGCGAAAGCAGCATGGCCTTCACCGGGCCGATGGAGGCGGGGGACATGGAAAGCGACCGATACCCGAGGCCAATCAGAGCCATGGCTTCGAGCGGACGGCCGCCGATCTCCCCGCAGACGGTCAGCTCGCAGTTGCTCATGGCGGCCTCGTCGACCACCATCTTGAGCGCCCGCAGCATGGGTGGGCTCAAAGGATCGAAGCGGTCGGCGACCCGGCGATTCTCCCGGTCGCTGGCGAAGAGGAACTGCATCAGATCGTTGGAGCCGATCGACAGGAAGTCCGCGACGGCGCAGATCTCTTTCAGCTGAAAGAGGAGGGAAGGCACCTCCAGCATGGCGCCGAGCTTGAGGTCCCGCGGCAGGGTGTGTCCGTGGCGGGAGAGATGGGCCTTCTCCCGTTCGACGATCTCCCTGGCGCGGATGAACTCATCGCAGGTGGCCACCATGGGGAACATAATCTTCAGGGCATGCCCACCGGCGGCTTTCAGGAGCGCCCGGACCTGCACCCGTAGCAGCCCGGGTCGATCGAGGCCGATGCGGATGGCCCGCCATCCGAGAGCCGGGTTCTCCTCTTCGATGGCGTTCATGTAGGGAAGGATCTTGTCGCCGCCGATATCCAGAGTCCGGAAGGTTATCGGCAGGTCACCCACCGCCGCCACCACGGCGCTGTAGAGCGATTGCTGCTCGCTGGCCGTCGGCATCCGCTCGGCGACCATGAACTGGAGCTCGGTCCGGAACAGCCCGACGCCTTCGGCTCTCGTCTCGGCCAGGTGTGGCAGGTCGACCAGAAGGCCCGCATTGAGCTGCAGCGTGATCGGCGCCCCGTCCCTGGTCACGGCAGGCACGTCACGAAGTTTGAGATACTGCTCCTGGCGGCGGGCCCGCAGACGGGCCTTTTCGGCATAAGCCGCCTCCACGTCCGAACTCGGCCGGATCTGCACTTCGCCGGCTGCCCCGTCGACGATGATCGCATCGCCCTGCTCGGTCAGGGACGTCGCGTTGGCAACCTCGCCGACGGCCGGGATACCGAGGGCCCGCGCCACGATGGCGATATGGCTCGTCGGCCCGCCTTCCTCGAGCACGAGGCCGCGCAGACGCGAGCGGTCGTAGTCGAGCAGGGCTGCCGGGCCCATGGAGCGGGCGACGATGATGGCGTTATCCGGCAGGGAGCCCCGCTCCGCCACGAGATCCCGTCCCACGAGACGGTGAAGCAGGCGGTTGGCGAGATCGTCGAGATCGTGCAGCCGCTCGCGTAGATACGGATCCGTCTGGCGCTGCATGCGGGCGCGGTTGTCGGACTGGACCCGCTCTACCGCCGCCTCCGCCGTCAGGCCGGAGGTGACGGCTTCCCGCATCCGCCGCAGCCAACCCTGGTCATGGGCGAACATGCGGAAGGTCTCCAGGACCTCCCGGTGCTCCCCATGATGGGCTACGTCGCCCCGCTCGATCAGCTCGTCGATCGAGGTGCGCACGTCCGCGATGGCATGGTCGAGACGCTGGAGCTCGGCCTCCATGTTCTCGGCGATCAGGTTCTTGACCATCACCCGCGGCTCGTGCGGCACCACGTAGCCGAGGCCGACGCCGTCCGCGAGAGCAATGCCCTTCTGATAGACCGGGCGGCGCAGGGCGATGCCGGTCTCGACCGGGGCAAGCGCCTGCAATTCGCCAGCGGCGATCATTTCGGCCAGCACCATCGCAGTGGTCTGAAGCGCCTCGATCTCCTCCTCGGCATACATCCGGTAGGTGCGGTTCTGGACGACGAGGACGCCGAGGGTGTTGCCGGCCCGCAGGAGCGGCACGCCGAGGAAGGCGTGATAGATCTCTTCCCCGGTCTCGGGCTTGTAGGAGAAAGCCGGGTGGCTCTGGGCGTCGGAGAGGGCGAGCGGTTCGGCAGTTGCCGCGATGAGGCCGACGAGGCCCTCGCCCGAACGCATGGTGGTCCGGTGCACCGCTTCGCGGTTGAGACCTTCGGTGGCGAACAGCTCCAGCACCCCGTCGCCCCGCATCACATAGACGGAGCAGACTTCCGCCACCATGTTGGCGGCGATCAGGACGACGATCTTGTCGAGGCGATCCTGCGCTCCGATCGGCTCCGCCATGATCTCGCGGAGGCGGCGCAGCAGAAGGCGCGGACCGCCGGGGGCGCTAGGCATGGGCTCTCGTATTCCCGTCCTGGTTGGTTAGCCGACAGGCGGGCCGCCGGCTTTTATGATGAGTGTCGCAGCCTCATGGACTGGCAGTCAATCAGGCTTGATCAAGGCCGTATAGCGAGTGGAGCGTGCGCACCGCAAGCTCCGTGTAGGCGGAGTCGATCAGAACGGAGAACTTGATCTCCGAGGTCGTAATCGCCCGGATGTTGATCCCCTTATCGGCCAGGGCCTTGAACGCCTTCGCGGCCACGCCCGCATGGCTACGCATGCCGACGCCGATGGCCGAGACCTTCACGACGTCCGTGGCGCCCTGGAGATTCTTGAACTCGATCTCGTCCTTATGCTGGTTCAGCACCGAACAGGCCCGTTCGTAGTCCGCTGCCGGAACCGTGAAGGTGATGTCCGTCGTCGTCGTATCGTCGGACACGACCTGGATGATCATGTCCACATTGATGTTGGCATCCGCCAGGGGCACGAAGATCGAGGCGGCGATGCCGGGTTTGTCCGCGACATTCCGCAACGTAATCTGCGCTTCGTCCCGCGAATAGGCGATGCCCGTGACAACTTGCTGTTCCATAATATCTTCCTCGTCGCAGATGAGGGTGCCGAGCTTGGGCGCGGCGGGATCGTCGAAGCTGGAGCGCACATAGGTCGGGACCCGGTGCATCATGGCGAGCTCCACTGAGCGCACCTGCAGCACCTTGGCCCCGAGGGAAGCCATTTCCAGCATCTCCTCGTAGGAAACCTTGTCGAGACGGCGCGCCTTGCTCACGATCCGGGGATCGGTGGTGTAGACGCCGTCCACGTCCGTATAGATGTCGCAGCGCTCCGCCTGGATGGCCGCGGCCAGGGCAACCGCGCTGGTATCCGATCCACCGCGTCCGAGAGTGGTGACGCGCTGGGTAGGCTGGTGCAGACCCTGGAAGCCGGAGACCACTGCCACTTCCCGGCTTTGGCTGAAGCCCTGGAGGATGCCGGTGCCGTCGATGGCGGCGATTCGCGCAGAGCCATGGGCATCCGAGGTCATGATCGGGATCTGCCAGCCCTGCCAGGAGCGCGCCTTGAGACCCATTTCCTGGAGCGCGACGGCGAGAAGGCCCGACGTGACCTGCTCGCCGGACGCGACGACCACGTCGTATTCCTTGGAATCATAGAAGGAAGAGGCGTCCTTGACCCAGCCGACGAGCTCGTTCGTCTTGCCCGACATGGCCGACACGACGACCGCCACGTCGTAGCCCGCCTCGACCTCGCGTTTGACGTGCCGCGCCACATTGCGGATGCGTTCAACATTGGCGACGGAGGTGCCGCCGAACTTCATGACGAGACGAGGCATGGGATCTGGGGGCCGTGTGGGAGATCGGAAGCGCCTCGTCGCCAGAGCGGGAGGCGCCCTTACATGACTGCGGGGTAGCGCGCTGTCAACGCGGCGGATATGTCTCTTACATCGTTTGAGCACGTTTCCGAGAGGCAGGTCCCATGGCCGACGGCGCCAGCACCACCATCGACCCGGCCGAGGTCGCCCGCTTCGAGAAGATCGCCGCGACCTGGTGGGATCCGAAAGGGCCCATGAAGGTCCTGCACCGGTTCAATCCGGTGCGCTTAGCCTATATCCGGGACGAAGCCTGTCGCCGGTTCGGGCGAGATCCGCGCTCGGCCCGCTCCCTTGAGGGCCTCACGATTCTCGATGTCGGCTGCGGCGGGGGCGTTCTCTCGGAGCCTCTGGCTCGCCTGGGTGCCCGGGTGACGGGGCTCGATCCGGCGCCGACGAACGTCTCGGTCGCGCGGCTTCATGCGGAACAGGGCGGCCTCGCCATCGACTACCGTAACGAGACGGTCGAGGCCGTGGCGGCCAGGGGCGAGACCTTCGACTTGGTGCTCGCCATGGAAGTCGTGGAGCATGTCGCCGACGTGCCGGCCTTCGTGGCGGCCTGCGGACAGGCCGTGAAGCCCGGCGGCGCCCTCTTCATGGCGACCCTCAACCGGACCCTGCGCTCCTTCGCGCTTGCGATCGTCGGGGCGGAATACGTTCTCGGCTGGCTGCCGCGGGGCACCCATGAATGGGAGAAATTCGTGACCCCGGAGGAGCTCGCGGCGGCGTTGGACGGCGCGGGCTTCACGGTGACGGATCAGACCGGGGTCGCCTACAATCCGCTCACCGGGACATGGTCGCTCTCGCGCGACATGGCGGTGAACTACATGCTCACCGCCGCCCGCCGCTGAGGCGCAGGCCGCGGCGCGAAGCGCAGGACCAGGAAGCCGCAGAGCGCCGACAGGAAGGAGCCGGCGAGCACGCCGATCTTGGCGGAATCGATGAGATCATTCCGTCCTCCGAATGCCAGCGCGTCGATGAAGAGGCTCATGGTAAAGCCGATGCCGCATAGAAGCGCGACGCCGTAGCATTGAAGCCGCGATGCGCCGGCCGGCAGGTCGGCCAGGCCGAGACGCCCCGCTGCGAGTATGGCCCCGTAGACGCCAATCTGCTTGCCGAGGAAGAGCCCAAGCGCCACGCCCATCGGCAGCGGCGAGACGAGGGACGACAGCGAGAAGCCCTCGAAGGACAGGCCGGCATTGGCGAGGCCGAAGATCGGGATGATCGCATAGGCAACCCAGGGCTGGATCGCGTGTTCGAGGCGATGAAGAGGCGAATCCTCCGCCCGCGTCTTTTTCGGCTCGGGATGGAGCGGAATCGTGAGAGCAAGGGCCACGCCGGCCAGGGTGGCGTGGATGCCGGATTTGAGCACGAAGAACCACATCAGTGCGCCGATCGCCAGATAGGGCAGGATTCTCGCGATCCCGAAGCGGTTGAGCGCGATCAGCGCTGCGAGGCACAGGCCTGCAAGGCCGAGCATCGGCACGGCGAGATCGCTGGTATAGAACAGCGCGATGATGATGATGGCGCCGAGATCGTCGAGGATGGCAAGCGCCGTCAGGAAGATCTTGAGCGAGGTCGGCACTCTCGCCCCGAGAATGCTCAGGACGCCGAGGGCGAAGGCGATATCGGTCGCTGCCGGAATGGCCCATCCGGCACGCAGGACCGGATCCGTCCAGGTGACGGCGATATAGACGAGCGCCGGCACCACCATGCCGCCGAGGGCCGCGATGCCCGGCAGGATGCGGCGCGGCCAGGTCGAGAGCTGTCCGTCGAGGAACTCACGCTTGATCTCGAGACCCACGAGCAGGAAGAACACCGCCATCAGGGCATCGTTGATCCAGTGCTGCACGCTCAGGCCCAGCACATAGGTCTTGAGAATGCCGAAATAGGCGCCTGACAGGGGCGAGTTGGCGACCACCAGCGCCAGGATGGTGACACCCATCAGCAGAATGCCACCGGAGGCCTCGCTGTCGAAGAACCGACGCATGAGCGAGATGCGCCGCATGCCTGTAGCAGGTGTCTTCCGATGCTGTCCCTGACCCATTCGCGTCTCCCTTCCCCTAGGGTCCTAAAGCGAATGGCTCGCGGCGGAAACCCTCAACCGGCGGGCCGGCGATGACGAAGTCGGGAGGAGCCGAGAATCTCGTCGAGCGTCACCGGTCGGTAGTCCCGGGCGTCGACGCCGACATCGAACTGGCGTGTCTGCGGCTTCAGCTTGCCATGCGAATGGCCGTGCAGATCAATCCAGCCACGGCCCATATTCTTCCAGGTCCGGAAGGCATAGTGACACAACACGAGACCATAGCCATCGAGATTCAATTCCGCATAGGGCTGCACGCTTGCCCAGCCGACGGCGGAAACCGTTTCGGGCCCGTCATTGTTGCCGGTGATCAAATGCTTGCGCCCGTTCAGGCGCTCCAGCAGCTCGGTGATACGCGCAAGCTTCACGTGCAGAGCAAAATCGCCGAGATGCCAGACCTCGTCTTTCGGCCCAACAACCTCGTTCCAGCGGGCGATCAGGGCTTCGTCATGTTCGGGGATCGTCTTGAAAGGGCGCTTGTCGATGCGCAGCACCCGCGGGTCGCCGAAATGGGTGTCGCTGGTGAAGAAGACCGTCAAGCAGAGCCCCTGAAACCTGCCCGAGCCGCATCGTCAGGCCCGGCCGATCCAGGTCAAAATGCGTCATTCCGGGGAAAGGTCAAAGGCAGCCGTTGAGTTGGTTTTCCTTCGATACGGCGACGATTCTGGCAAATTCCGCCCGCAGCCCTTCTGCGCCCATTGCCCGTGCGTGCTGTGCCATATCGAAGACATGCCCGCGAGAACACTGAGAGGCATCTTTCCCAATCTCATTCTTGATGAGCTTTGGGATATTCTCGGCAACAGAAGTCATATCGGGCAATGTCCCGAGCTCCTCCGTGCGGTGCTCAAGAGCTGCGACGCCCTCGTCCAGTGTCTTCCGATATTCCGTCGCCTCGTCCGGGTTACAGGCTGCTTCGAAGGCCTGAACCATCTTGAACAAGCTCCAGATGCAGGTCGTGTTGGCTTTTTCCTGCGCCGCGACGCCTCCGGTGAACCCGAGGAATATTGCCACGGCAAGGCCGAACCGGTTGCATTGTGGCATCTGCGAGGCTCCGAAAAGGTGATGAAAGCGGACTAATTCCGATCGTCCGGCACTGTCGGCAGGGGCAACACGTCGATGCCTTCCTCCACGAGGGCACGCGCCTCGGCCAGATCGGCCTCGCCATAGATGGCGCGCTCCTCCGCTTCGCCGTAGTGGATCTTTCGGGCCTCTTCGACGAAGGCTTTGCCAACGTTCTCGGAATTCTGCATCACGTGCTCCCGCACCGCGCGGATCATGGCGCGGATCTGCTGTTCCTTCTCGGACAGCATGGCGACCGGCATTGGCTCCGTCGCCTCGGCATGTCCCTTGTCGGTTCGGCCGATGGATGGCGCCATGATCTGCTTTTCCACCTTCGGCGACCGGCAATAGGGACAGGTCACGAAGCCGCGTTTGCGCTGCGTCTCATACGCTTCGCTCGAGGGGAACCAGCTTTCGAATTCGTGGGCCTGCTCGCAGGCCAAGGCATACTTGATCATGTCCTTCGGGAGATGGTGATGAGAGGTCGGTTGTCCAAGAGCAGCGGCTCAGGCGCTCGCGGCTCGCTTGGCCGGGGCCGCTGACGCGGTCTCGACCGTGAAGGGGCGGGCGTTCTTGAGGGTCGGGATCCGCCCTCTGGCATCCGCCACGAGCCCGGTATCGATCTCCGCCAGGATCACACCGGGCTCGGTGCCGGCTTCCGCCAGAATCCGGCCCCACGGATCGACGATGAGCGAATGCCCGAAGGTCTCGCGGCCGTCCGCGTGGAGGCCACCCTGTGCGGCCGAAATCATGAAGGAGCCTGTCTCGATGGCCCGCGCTCGGTGCAGCACGTGCCAATGAGCCTCGCCCGTCTGCTTCGTGAAGCAGGCCGGGGCGGACAGGAAGGATGCGCCCGCTTCGGCAAGCGCCCTGTAAAGGGCCGCGAAGCGCACGTCGTAGCAGATGGACATGCCGAGCATGCCCCAGGGCGTCTCGGCCAGCACGGCCTTGTTGCCGCCTGTGTAGGTGGCCGATTCACGCCAGCTTTCGCCGTTCGGCAGATCGACATCGAAGAGGTGGACCTTGTCGTAGGACGCGATGATCCCGCCGTCCTGGCCGATCAGGAAAGCACGGTTGGCTATCTTGTCGCCTTCCTTGACCGCCACGGAACCGATCTGCACCACGATCCCGCGTTCGTGGGCCACCTCGCGCAGAGCGGACAGCGTCGGATCCGTCTCCTCCGGCCCCACCTTGTCGAACAGAGACGTGCGGTCCCGCTCGACAAGCGAAGTCATCTCGGGGGTCTGGACGAAATCGGCGCCCTTGTCGGCCGCCTCGCGAACGAGGGCGACGGCGGCATCACGGTTCTCCAGGGCGTCACGCCCGGAGCGCATCTGGACGCAGGCGGCGGTGAAGCGGGTGGCGGTCATGGGTCGGTCTCCGTCAGGCCGCCAATAAAGCCTCAAGTTGCCCTCTCTCGTCCAGGGCATAAAGATCGTCGCAGCCGCCCACATGGCGCTCGCCGATGAAGATCTGCGGCACGGTGGTGCGGCCGCTAGCCTTCTGGATCATCTCGGCGCGCCTCGCGGGCTCGGCTTCGATGTCGATCTCCGTGAAGGCGGCGCCCTTGTCGGAGAGGAGCTTCTTTGCGGCGGAGCAATAGGGGCACCAGCTCTTAGTGTAGATCGTGATCGGGGGCATCGGAAGCCTTTCGGTTCGGAGGCCTTCATATAGGCGGCCCTTACGCATCCGTCACGACCCGTGCGAAGGCGATCACATCGACTGTAGCTGCCCCGCCGCGCAGGAGCGCCCGCGCGGCCGCGTTGGCGGTAGCGCCCGTAGTCAGGACGTCGTCCACCAGAACGACCCGGCGGCCCTTTAGCCGCGCCCGTGCTTCGGGCGGCACTCGGAAGGCGCCCTGCAGGTTTTCCTGCCGCTGTGCACGGGTCAGCCCGACCTGCTGACGGGTCCGCTTCACGCGGGCCAGCAGAAAGGGATCGCAGGGCACGTCACTCTCTCGCGAGACGATGTCTGAGAGAGCCATGGCCTGGTTGAAGCGGCGGCGCCATAGACGCCAGCGGTGGAGCGGAACCGGGACGAGCGCGTCGGCCTCCCGGAGAAGTTCCGCGCCGGCGCGCGCCATCATCACGCCCATCGCCCGAGCCAGTTCGGGCCGGTCCGCATATTTGAGGCGATGCACCAGGAGGCTCGCGGTGCCATCGTAGCGGGCGACCGCCCGGGCACGGCCGAAGACCGGTGGCTCGGCGATGGCGGCAGGCGAGAGGAGCGGCTGGCCGAGATCGACGGCAAAGGGCGTGCCGAGACGTTCGCAATATGGCCTGGAAATGAACCCGATGCCCGACCAGCAATCGGCGCACAGGCCGTGGGGAATGCCGGTCGCCGCGCTACAGGCGATGCAGGTCGGCGGATAGAGGAGGCCGATCAGCATCTGCGCCAGAGGCGCGAGGGGCACGCGCCAGCGCATTCCGGAGGGTTCGGGTCGATCGACGGTCCGCATCGCAGGACGAGATTAGGCTCCGCGACCCGCCGGTACATCTCTCCGGTCGGAGGGGAAAGACGAAGAAGTCCTTGGCTCGTGGAGCATCTCGCGCCATATCGGGCGTTCCATGAAAGCTCCACTCGTCTTCGATCGCTCCCTCGTCCGCCGCCGCCTCGAACGGGCCATGCGCACCGGCTATGCCGATTTTCTCCTGGCCCGCACCGTCGAGGATCTCGAGGAGCGCCTCGCTCCGGTGCTGCGGACTTTTCCGCTTGCTCTCGATGTCGGCACGCCAACGCCGGTGGCGGCCGAGTTCCTGCGCCGTGGCCGCTCCGAACAGGTGGTGCGCATTGCTCCCTTGCCGGAGCCTGAAAGCATCCAGGGCGATGAGGAGAACCTCCCTGTATCGGAGCCCCAGTTCGATCTCGCCATCTCGCTTCTGTCGCTTCAGGGCGTCAACGATCTGCCGGGGGCGCTCGTCCAGATCCGGAGGGTCCTGAAGTCTGACGGGCTCTTCATGGGTGCACTTCTCGGCGGGGCGACGCTGACCGAGCTGCGGCAGGCCTTCACTCAGGCCGAAGCGGAACTCGAGGGAGGCGTCAGTCCCCGCGTCGCTCCTTTCGCCGACGTGCGGGATCTCGGCGGCCTGCTGCAGCGGGCCGGCTTTGCCCTGCCGGTGGCGGATTCGGAAACGGTGCGCGTGCGCTACGGCGATCCCTTCGCTCTCATGCGGGATCTGCGGCAGATGGGCCTGACGAATGCCCTCCACGACCGGCGAAAGACGCCCTTGCGCCGTGGGACGCTGATGCGGGCGGCGGAGATCTATGTGGAGCGCTTCGCCGATCCGGACGGGCGGGTGCCCGCGACCTTCGAGATCATCTGGCTGTCCGGCTGGACGCCCCATGAAAGTCAGCAGAAGCCGCTGCGACCCGGTTCGGCCAAGATGCGCCTCGCCGATGCGCTCGGCGTGAAAGAGCAACCGACGGGGGAGAAGGGGCAGGAGTAAGAAGGCCCTCGGGTCTTTGGGGCAGCCTGTGCGTGCCCTATGTTGATGGAAGGCCGGTCTGGAGAGCCGCATGAAGACCCCCGATCCCGATCATCCGATCACGATCAGCCAGAACCCACATCGGATCAGGGTGGTGCTCGGAGGCTTCATCGTCGCCGAGACCACCGAGGCTCTGACCCTCCGGGAAGGCTCCCTCGAACCCATGCATTACATCCCTCGCAAGGATGCGCGGATGGACCTGATGGATCGGACGGATCACAAGACCCATTCCCCCTACAAGGGCGACGCGTCCTATTTCACGGTGACGGCGGGGGGATTGGTGCGGGAGAATGCGGCTTTGTCCTACGAGAAGCCGTCCTCGGCGGTCAGGGAGATTGCAGGCTATCTCGCCTTCTTCCCGAACCGCGTCGATGCCATTGAGGAATTCGCGGACTGAGGGATCCTTACGGCGATCGAGTCTCATGGCCGGTATAGGCGGCAAGATCACGACGCAGGCCTACAGCCATCAGCACTTCAGCCATGATGAACATCGGCCCGATGAAGGCCTGGAACAGGTTGTCCATGAGCGCGGGACGACGCCCTTCGAAGGCATGGCCGAGAAACTGGAGCGCCCAACCACCGATGAACAGGACGGCAAAGAGCGTCCACACCGCTCCCGCTCCGAGACTGTGCGTTATCGCATCTGCGACCAGCGCCATGACGATCACGACCACCGCCATGGCAAGCCCGACGGTCCGGTCGAGGGCGATCCATCCGAGCATGGCCAGGACCCCGACGATCCAGGCACCCGAGATCGTGAGCCCGCCGACGGATGGTCGCCACAGGCTCAAGATCAGTAACAGGGAGAAGACGATGGCCGGGATCCCGAGGAAATGCGTGGCGCGGTTGCGGTGGTCGCGGTGATAGCCGGAATAGGTTTCAAGCTGGCGCTCGAACAGGGTAGCCATGGACGTTCCCTCCGCGATTTTGCAAGAGTGTAGCCGAGAACTTGAGCAGGAAAAGGCCTCTTCTGTTGCGGACGGATTGTCGGAACGTCACAGTGCCGTCCCATCAACACGGGGCTTCCCCATGCACCTCCTTTGCCAAGACCATCCCGAAGTCCTGAGCCTCGATCTTAATGTCCTCGATGCCCGGCCGGGCGCCGTGCTCTTGGCGCAATCGCCGGTTTTTCCGGGCGGTGGTGGGCAGCTGCCCGACCGGGCCGTTCTCGCGTGGTCCGATGGGCAGGCGCCTGTCACCGCAGTGCGGATCGCCGAGAATGGCGCTTGGCATGAGATCGAAGGCGATGCGGAGATTCACGGCACGGTCCGTGTCACGGTCGATCCCGTGTTCCGCAGCCTCATGAGCGAGCTGCATACGCTCGCGCATGTCGCCAACAGCCTCGTCTATCGTGATTTCGGCGGCGCTCTGCTCACGGGGGCGCAGCTCTCGGCCGATGGGACGTTCCGGGTCGATTTCGACCTTCCCGGAGCTGATGCGGATCGCCTGCGCTGTCTCGATGCGGCGATCAACGACGTGATCCGGCAGGATCTCCCGGTCGGTGCGTTCCGCATGTCCTGGGATGAGGCCGCTGCGGTGCCGGGCCTGTTTCGCAGCAAGGCCGTGTCGCCACCGCGCGGATCTGACGGACAGGTCCGTATCGTGGAGATCCGCGATCTCGACCGGCAGGGATGCGGCGGCACGCATCTCGTATCTACGGGGGCGGCCCGCCCGGTCACCATTCTGAAGGTCGACAACAAGGGCCGGCAGAACCGGCGCATCAAGGTCGGTTTCGCGACCTGATCGCTATGCTTCGACGGCAGGTTTGCGGCGTCCGCTGAAGGTCACGAGCGCCACGCCCGAGAGGATGACGGCGCCGCCGAGACATTCGCGCGCGCCGAGATGCTCGTCGAGGAAAAGGACGGCGAGCAGCGCCGTCCACACGGGCAGGAGATAGCCGACCATCGAGGCCCGGGTCGGGCCGGCGCTGCGGATCATGCGCATGAACATCAGCATCGGTACTGCCGTCGCGATGATGCCGAGAGCGAGCAGAGGGCCCAGATGCGAGGGGACGACCGCGAAGGCTCCGGGACCGGAGATGATCAGCGCCAGGATCGTGGCTGGAATGCCTGAGCAGACCTGCTGGCCGAGCGCCAGCCGGGACGGATCTGCCCGCTTGATCGTCCGGACGTAGAGATTGGCAGTCGCATAGCTCAACGTGACCGCCACCATGGCGAGGGAACCCATCGGGCTGATCCCGCTCTCCGGGAAGGCCGCCGGCCCGATGAGAATTCCCATGCCCACGAATCCTACGAGCACGCCGAGGAAGCGCCGACGCGTCAGCCGTTCGTCTGCAAACAGCAGATGGGCGATGACGGCGACGATGAGAGGCCCGGCCGCCTGCACCATGGCCGCGGAGGCGGTGGTGATCTGTGTCAGCGCGTAGGACACGAGGACATTGGGAGCCCAGCCGTTGAAGGTGCCGAGAAAGAGCCAGTCCTTCAGCTCCTCGGGGCGGGGCAGCAGCGCCTTGCCCTGGAGCTTGAAGAAGATGGCGAGGGAGGATGCGCCGAGAAGCCCGCGTACGGCGGCGATGACGAAGGGACTAGTGTCGCCACTGAGCTTGATGAAGAGGAAGCCGCTTGCCCACAGGATCGAGCAGCCGAGAAGACTCGATATCAGGAAACCCTGGGTTACGGGTGGAAGAGGCGTGGCTGCGGCCGATTCCGAGGATGACATGGCGGGAGGCTCAGGCGCCGAGGAGATCGATCAGGAACGGGATGAGCGGTTCGTCCGCCGGCGGCATCGGATAGGCGCGCAGCTCATGCGGCCTGACCCATTTCAAGGTCTGTCCTTCGAGCGGCTGCACGAAGCCTTCCCAGCGGCGGCAGATGTAGAGCGGCATCAGGAGATGAAAGCTCTCATAGGCGTGGCTCGCGAAGGTGAGGGGGGCAAGGCAGGCCTCCTTGACCGTGATGCCGAGTTCTTCGCGGAGCTCGCGGATCAGCGACTCCTCCGGGCGCTCGCCGGGCTCCAGCTTGCCGCCCGGGAACTCCCACAGACCCGCGAGCTGCTTGCCCTCCGGCCGCTGCGCCAGAAGGATCCGGTTGTCCGTGTCCACGAGGGCGACGGCGACGACGAGGGTGAGCTTGAGAGGAGGCACGTCTGGTCGTCCGGTTGGCTGATCGGGATCAAGGAAGGAATTGAGCGATCCTCTCCAGAAGTCGAGGAAGCGTGTGCGCTCTAGCACAGGACAACCAAGCCATGAAGACCTCGCCCATTGCCGGGGCAGATCATCTTTACATGTTGTATCATTGCGATTGAGAAATCGCTAAGTTTCCTGCGGCTAAATTTCCTACGAAAGGTAGGTGTCTTATGGCAAAAATGAGTCTTGTTGTCGGAGCCGGCTTGCTAGGCTTGCTCCTGAGCGCAAGTGGAGCAAGTGCGGACGATTGCATGGTCCCTCCCATGAACTTCAATTCGCAGATCGCCGAGCTCGAAGGCCAATTGACTGTGAAGGCTGGGAAAGGGTGTGGCTTCGGTATCAGCGGTATCGACGGCGCCATCAACGAGGTGGTCATCACCCAGAAGCCGAAGGTGGGACTCGCGGGCGTGCGTGGAACGACGCCGTACTATGTCGCCAAGCCCGGCTACCAGGGAGCGGACGAATTCGCCTATGCGTATATTGGAACGAACCAGTATGGCGGACCGATGCGTGTGGTCATCAAGCGCAAGGTAACAGTCATTCCCTGACGATACGCCATCAGCTCCGGTAGTCGCCGTTGATCTCGACGTAGGCCTTGGTGAGGTCGCAGGTCCACACGGTGCCCTCGCCGCGGCCGAGGCCGAGATCCACGCGGATCGTGACCTCGTCGCCCTTCATATAGGCGGAGGTCTTGGCCTCGTCGTAGGCCTGATCGCGCGCGCCCTTGACGGCCACGCGGATGTCACCGAACCAGATCGCGAGCTTGTCGCGCTCCGCTGGTTCGCCGGCCTTGCCGACGGCCATGACGACGCGGCCCCAATTGGCATCCTCTCCGGCCACCGCAGTCTTCACGAGCGGGGAGTTGGCGATCGCCATGGCGATGCGCTTGGCCGATTGCGCGCCGGTGGCGCCCGTCACCTTCACGGTCACCAGCTTGCGCGCGCCCTCGCCATCGCGCGCCACTTGCTGGGCGAGATCGCAGAGGAGGCTTTCCAGTGCCTGCCGGAACTCCTTGAGGCGGCGGTCGCTCGGCAGAGACACCGTGGGCGCACCACGCTTTGCAGCTGCGCCGGTGGCGAAGAACAGCAGCGTATCCGATGTGGAGGTATCGCTATCGACGGTCACGCAATTGAAGGTCTTGTCGGCGCCCTTCTTCAGGAGAGCCTGCAGGACGGGCGCAGCAAGAGGCGCGTCCGTGAAGATGAAGGAAAGCATCGTGGCCATGTCGGGAGCGATCATGCCGGCCCCCTTGGCGATGCCGTTGATCGTGACCTCGACGCCACCGATGGTGGCCGTCCGCGTCGCGACTTTCGGAAAGGTGTCCGTCGTCATGATCGCCTTAGCGGCGTCGACCCAGGCCTTGGGCGAGGCCTTCTGGGCGCATTTCTCCAGGACACCGGAAAACTTCGTAGCGTCCAGCGGCTCGCCGATCACGCCGGTCGAGGCGATAAAGACCTGTGAGGCGCGGCAGCCCGCAGCCTTGGCGGCGATATCGGCGGTCATCTTCACCGCCTCGGCCCCCTTCTTGCCGGTAAAGGCATTGGCGTTGCCGGAATTCACCACGAGCGCCCGGGCCGTGCCCTTTTCCAGGTTCTTGCGGCACCAATCGACCGGAGCCGAAGGGCATTTCGAGCGCGTGAAGACGCCGGCCACCGCGGTGTCCTTGCCGAGTTCCACGTAGAGCACGTCCGTGCGGTTCCGGTAGCGGATGCCCGCCTCTGCGGTCGCAATCCGCACGCCTTCGATTTCGGGAAGCGTCGGAAAAGTCTTGGGCGCGAGGGGCGAGACGGTCTTGGACATGGAGGTACCCACGAAGGTGGCAAGGAAGGCCTGAGAGACCGGCGACCTGTGGCTTTTCAAGGCTTTTTGTCAAGCCCGCGTTTCGTTGGGGAGGCGTCTTGGGGGAGGCGTCTTGGAACAACCGCAGCCGGAGGAACGGGGCGATAGACACGCCGTTGAGACCGGAACGGAAGAGGAGTTTCCGATGACCCGCAGCAAGCATCCGAAAACGACGGCGAGCGAACGTCAGCGCATCGACCAGCGCGCCGATCCCGGCATCGGTGCCTCGAAGGGGGCCTTCATGACGGGCGAAGATCCTCGCCTGATCGAAGGTGTCTCGACCTTCGAAGGTGACGTTGAGAACGATACGACGCGCGAAGGCGGCGTCGATCCGAACAAGCTCGGACGGACGAACAAGTGACGTAGGACTTGCGCCGCCGCTTCCCCATCAAGAGAGCGATGGGCTCCGCCTACGAAAAGGGGCGGCCCGAAGGACCGCCCCATGTTGCCTCGATATCGTAAGATTTACTGCTTCTTCTGCTCGACGAGGTTGCCCTTGTCGTCCAGCTTCTCGATCTTGGCATCCTTGCGCAGGCCGACGATGAGGTCCTGCTGGGCCTTGCGCTCGAGATAGGCGTTTACCTGGTCCTTCATCTCCTCGAAGGACGGGACCGGCTTATTGCGCTTCTCTTCAACCTTGATCACATGCCAGCCGAACTGGGTCTTGATCGGATCGGAAATCTGGCCGGGTTCGAGCTTGAACGCGGCTTCCGCGAAGGGCTCGACCATCCGGTCCTTGGTGAAGAAACCGAGATCGCCGCCGTCCGACTTGGAGCCCGGATCCTTCGACAGCTCATTCGCCACCTTGGCGAAGTCCTCGCCGCCTTTCACGCGGGCGGCCGCCTTCTTGGCGTCCTCCTCGTTGTCCACGAGGATGTGCCGGGCATGGACCTCCTGCTCCGGCGTCATGGTCTTGGCGGTCTCGTCGTAGAGCTTCCTGGCGGCTTCCGGCGTGACCGACTTGCGGGCCTGCTGGTCGAGATACTCGTCGAGGAGGGTCTTGTCCCGGGTATAGGCGAGCTTGCGGGCAACCTCCGGGCTGTCGCCGACCTTGGCGGCTTCCGCCGCCTTGGCGCCGAGCTTCAAGTCGATGAGATAGCTCGTCAGGAGCTCGCGCTTCTGGTCGTCGGGGATGCTGGGAAGCTGCAGGGCGGGGTCCGCCGCGGCCACTGCGATATCGGCCTCCGTGATGTCCTGGCCGTTGACGCGGGCGACGACCTTGTTGCTCTGCTGGGCGCCTGCGGCCGGGGCAGCAGCGGGTGCGGCACCCTGCGCCAGAGCCAGGCCCCCGGTCAGGGGCAGGGCTACGCCGAGCGCCAGAAGGCTCACGCGAAGCGATTTTGAAACTGACATGTCTGATCCTCTCATGGGATTCGCCCACAATCGCCTGGAGCGATGACCGAGTTCATTGCGGTTTGCAAGCAATAGCCTATCTATGGCACACCCCCGCCGGCCCGACTGACGGTCGACATGGGTTGCCGGAGTGAGCCTGGGAACTGTGCCGTCTTGGCGCAGTCTTTTAGATGCGCTCCTGCATAATTAAGTCTATAACGCGGCTCAAATTAACGTTTCTCCAGAATCCCAGAAGTCTGAAGGCTCTCGATGTTCGGAACACTCGCGAAGAAAATCTTTGGTTCGGTCAACGATCGCCGACTGAAGTCCTATCGGCCGAAGGTGGCGGCTATTAACGCGTTGGAGCCCGAGCTCGAAGCCCTCACCGACGACCAGCTCCGCGCCCGGACTGAGGAATTCAAGGCCCAGCTCGCGGCCGGCAAGACCCTGGACGACATTCTGGTTCCCGCCTTCGCCACGGTCCGCGAGGCCGCCAAGCGGACCCTCGGCCAGCGCCACTTCGACGTTCAGCTCATCGGCGGCATGGTCCTCCATGAAGGCTCCATCTCCGAGATGCGGACCGGTGAAGGCAAGACCCTTGTGGCAACCCTGCCGGTCTACCTCAACGCCCTCGCTGGCAAGGGCGTCCACGTGGTGACAGTCAACGACTATCTCGCCCGCCGTGACGCCGAGTGGATGGGCCAGATCTACCGCTTCCTTGGCCTGTCCGTCGGCGTGATCGTCCACGGCCTCGACGATGTCGAGCGTGCTCAGGCCTATGTGGCCGACATCACCTACGGCACCAACAACGAATACGGCTTCGATTATCTGCGCGACAACATGAAGTACGAGATGGCGCAGATGGTCCAGCGGGGCCATAACTTCGCGATCGTCGACGAGGTGGACTCGATCCTCGTCGACGAAGCCCGTACGCCGCTCATCATCTCCGGTCCCCTGGACGACCGCTCCGAGCTCTACAACGCCATCGACGTGGTGATCCCGCGTCTGAGCAAGAGCGACTATGAGGTCGACGAGAAGCAGCGCACGGTGGCGCTCACCGAAGGAGGCACCGAGAAGATCGAGGACCTTCTGCGCGAGGCGGGTCTCCTGACCGAGGGCGATCTCTACGATGCCCATAACGCCACCCTCGTCCATCACATGAACCAGGCGCTGCGGGCTCACACTCTCTTCCAGCGCGACAAGGACTACATCGTCCGCAACGGCGAGGTGGTGATCATCGACGAGTTCACCGGCCGCATGATGCAGGGCCGACGCTATTCGGAGGGCCTGCACCAGGCCCTCGAAGCCAAGGAACGAGTCCAGGTCCAGCCCGAGAACCAGACCCTCGCTTCGATCACGTTCCAGAACTACTTCCGCCTCTACGACAAGCTCGCCGGCATGACCGGTACGGCCGCGACCGAGGCGGACGAGTTCCTGGAAATCTACAATCTCGAAGTGGTCGAGATTCCGACCAACCGGCCCGTCGCCCGCATCGACGAGGACGACGAGGTCTATCGGACCGCCGATGAGCGCTACAAGGCGGTGATCCGGGACATCGAGGCTTCGGCCGCTCGCGGGCAGCCGATCCTCGTCGGCACCACGTCGATCGAGAAATCCGAATATCTCGCCGACCTGCTGATCAAGGACGGCTTCAAGCTCATCGATTTCGAGGACCCCCAGGCGCTCGAGCCTCTTTACAAGGCCGCTCGCGAAGGAAAGGCAACGAAGCATTTCGCCGTGCTGAACGCCCGCTTCCACGAGCAGGAGGCGTTCATCGTCGCTCAGGCAGGTGTGCCCGGCGCGATCACCATCGCGACGAACATGGCCGGCCGCGGCACCGATATTCAGCTCGGTGGCAATGCCAAGATGCGCTTCGAGCGTGAGCTGGCAGGCGTCGAGGGCGAGGAGCGTGCCGCCAAGGAGAAGGCGATCCTCGAGGAGATCGCGGCCTTCAAGGAAAAGGCGCTTACCGCCGGCGGTCTCTACGTGCTCGGCACGGAGCGCCATGAATCCCGCCGCATCGACAACCAGCTGCGCGGCCGCTCGGGCCGTCAGGGCGATCCCGGCCGGTCCAAGTTCTACCTGTCGCTCCAGGACGACCTGATGCGCATCTTCGGGTCCGACCGGATGGACGGCATGCTCCAGAAACTCGGCCTGAAGGAAGGCGAGGCCATCATCCATCCGTGGATCAACAAGGCCATCGAGCGGGCGCAGGCGAAGGTCGAGGCGCGCAACTTCGACATCCGCAAGAACATCCTGAAATACGACAACGTCATGAACGACCAGCGCAAGGTCGTGTTCGAGCAGCGCAAGGAGTTCATGGCCGAGGAGAGTGTCCGCGACACCATCGACGAGATGCGCCGCGGCGTCATCGACGATCTCGTGGCCCGCACGATTCCAGAGCATGCCTATGCAGAGCAATGGAACGTCGCAGGCCTGAAGGAGGGCGTCGCCAACTTCCTCAATCTCGATCTGCCGATCGACGAATGGGCCAAGGAAGAGGGAATTGCTGACGACGAGATCCGCGAGCGCATCCACAAGGCGGCCGACGAGTCCTATGCCAAGCGCGTCGAGGAGAACACGGCCGAGGTGATGAACTACGTGGAGAAGCAGGTCCTTCTCCAGAGCCTCGACCATCTCTGGCGCGAACACCTGGTGACTCTCGACCATCTGCGTCAGGTCATCGGCTGGCGCGGCTATGCCCAGCGCGATCCGCTCAACGAGTACAAGTCGGAGGCGTTCGAGCTCTTCAACGATCTCGTCAGCCGCCTGCGCGAGCAGGTGACCGGGCAGCTCATGCGCATCCAGGTGGTGTTCCAGCAGCCGGAGCCCGAGACTCTGCCGCCGATGTTCGCCCAGCATCTCGACCCTGCCACTGGCGAGAACGAGTTCGATCTGGCCGCCGCCGGCTCTGCTCTTGGCTTTGTCGCTTCCGCCGCCAGCGGAGCCACGCAGGCTCGCGATCCGAACGATCCCTCCACCTGGGGGCGCGTCGGCCGCAACGAACCCTGCCCCTGCGGATCGGGCAAGAAGTTCAAGCATTGCCACGGGCAGTTCGTGGCCTGATATCGGCCTTCGGAAACGAAACGATGAGAGCCCGGCCCGCGCCGGGCTTTTTGTTTCGGTTCGTCACAGCGCAGCCGGTCTGGCGATTGGCTTCCATTCCTGCCAGGATTTGGCAACATCATCTGCCAAGATAACCTGTGTCCCGCACCGAACGTCTCCTCGACCTCATCCAGATTCTGCGCCGGCACCGGATGCCGGTCAGCGGCAGGGTGTTGGCTGATGAGCTCGGCGTGAGCATCCGCACTCTTTATCGGGATATCGCGACGCTTCAGGCGCAGGGCGCCGGGATCGAGGGCGAGGCCGGGATCGGCTACATCCTGCGGCCCGGCTTCATGCTTCCGCCGCTCATGTTCTCAGAGGAAGAGATCGAGGCGCTTGTCATAGGCTCCCGGTGGGTAAGCCAGCGTGGCGATGAACACCTTGCAGCGGCCGCCCGCAATGCGCTGGCGAAGATTGCCGCCGTGCTTCCGGAGGATCTGCGCAACGATCTCGACGCCTCGACGCTCTTGATCGGGCCAGGGCCGACTTTGATGACAGGCGATGTGGATCTCGGCGTTCTTCGCAAGACAATCCGCAGCGAACGGAAGCTCGACATTGTCTATCGCGATGAGGGCGGGGTGGAGTCGCGTCGCACCGTTTGGCCCTTTGCGCTCGGGTTCTTCGACAGGGTTCGTGTCCTCATCGCCTGGTGCGAGCTGCGTCAGGGTTTTCGTCACTTTCGGACCGACCGGATCGCGGCCATGGAGCCGCGGCCGGAACGCTATCTACGCCGCCGCATGGCTCTTCTGAAGGCGTGGCGGGAGGCGGAAAACATTCGATCTCCATGAGAGCCGCCTTCGAGAACAATCTTCGGCGCAGCCAAAGAGAAGCCGGAATGCGCGCTGCTGCCAAAAACTGACAGCAGCGCCTCCTATGGTGGTTTCGCATCACCAGGGAGACCATCGATGTCGCAATCACACTACATCCTTCTGTTCGTCGACAGCCCCGAAAAAAGCGCCGGCTTCTATACGGACCTTCTGGGATCCGAGCCCATCGAAGCCTCTCCTACCTTTGCCATGTTCGCCCTCAGTCCCGGCCTCATGCTCGGCCTGTGGTCGCGTCACACGGCCGAGCCGAAGGTCACGGCCTCGCCGGGGGCCAGCGAAGTCGCATTCTCGTTTGGAGATGAAGAAGCGGTGCTGGCCACCTACACCCGATGGACGGGGCGCGGAGTCGCCATTCTTCAAAAGCCCACGACGATGGATTTCGGAGTGACGTTCACGGCGTTGGATCCGGACGGACATCGCCTGCGCGTTTTCGCGCCCGCTGGCGCCTGAGGAGCGGACCATGGGGAACCAATGGCTCGCAGTTGCCTGCGCTACGCATGTCCGGCGTGGCCGGGCAGCAGGTTTCATGCAGATCTGTCACGGCAAGGCATCGCCTCTACGCCGCATTCGGCCCGGCGACGTCGTCGTCTACTACTCGCCAACGGTTACCTTCCAGGGCGGAGACCGCCTGCAAGCCTTCACGGCGATCGGAATCGTTGCGGATGGTGAACCTTATCAGGTCGATATGGGCGGAGGGTTTCATCCCTATCGACGCGATGTTCAGTGGCTTCCAGCGGTGGAGGCGCCGATCCTGCCGCTCCTCGACACGCTCCATCTGACGGCCGGCCGTCGCAATTGGGGCTATCAGCTCAGGTTCGGGCTCCTGCCTCTGACCGAATGTGACATCGGTCTGATCGCCGCCGCCACGGGTGCGGTCTTGCCTGAAGTAGCAGGGAAGCTTCGGCCGTGGTTGCAGGACGAACCTGTGCCTTGAAAACAAAAAGCCCGCCGTCAACGGCGGGCCTTTCGAAGTGTGTGGCTTTGTGGCGGCTCAGTTGACGGCCGCCGCGACGTTGATCGGGCTCGTCACCTGCGCCTTACGTTGCGACGTGGCAGCTGGCGGCTTCTGGGCCGGAGCATGTGCAGTCTCCGCGGCCGGCTGGGCCGACGAAGAGCTGAAGAGATCGCCGATGCCGTTGAACATCCGCTTGTAGAACGGCGTGTCGGAGCTGTTCGCGGCGGAGGTCGGGGCCGCAGGCTGTGCGGCCGCTGGAGATGCGGTACCGACCTTCGCTGTTGGTGCCGCTGCTGGCGCGGTCACCTTGGCTGGGGCAGCAGGCATCCGATCTTGATTCATGGAAGCGAAGGCGAGAGCCGTCGACGGCGTCTCGACCTTGGCCTTGCCGGTAGTCTCGTCGAGAGCGACCTGCTGCGGTCCGGAGGACAGCCCCTCCGGGCGGCTGACAGCGCCGAACTTTCCGCGGGCATCGACCACCAGCGAGCCGTCCGTGTCGACCGCGTTGGCGAGGGCCGAGCGGAACGACTCGTGCGAGTCGCCGTCATGATAGACGAGCTTCACCGGCTTCTCGCCGTGCGCCACGAGGTCTGCGACGTCCTGCTCGTCCTTCCGTTGCTTCTCGTCGATGGCCGCAACGGCGTTCTCGCCCGAGGCGATGAACTGATAACGTCCGCCGGCCACGCTCACCCGCGGCTCTTCCTTCGTCACGTCGAAGTAGTCGGACCCTTCCTTCAGGTTCTTCCAGAAGCCGATATTGGGATCGAGCCGATGCTGCGCCAGGTTCTGGGCGGTCATGCGGAAAGGATAGGCCTGGAATTGGAAGCCTCGTTGGCCGCTGGCGAAGGCCTCTCGGGCGATGGCGTAAATTTCCGCGATGTTCTGGTCCGTCATGGCGAAGCAGCCCCGCGACGAGCAGGAACCATGCACCATGATATCGCCGCCGTTGCGCCCGAGCGACCGGTCGAAAGCGTTCGGATAACCGGTGTCGAACGACAGGTAATAGGCGGAGTTGGGGTTCATCTGCGACGGCGTCACCGTGTAGAAGCCTTCCGGCACCTGCCGGTCGCCTTCCCGCACCTTGGGACCGAGCTGGCCCGACCAGCGGCAGATCGGATAGGTCTTGAGAAGCGCGTAGCGGCCGTCCGTGCCGCGCTTCCAGATCTCCATCTCCGATTCCTTCTTGAAGGCTCGGATCAAAATGGGATCGTTCTTGGACATCCCCTTGCTCGACATGAGCGCCATGGTGGCAGCCGGAATCGGCGTCAGGTGGCGCGTGGAGCTTCGGGAGAAGCCATCATCCTGGCAGGCGGCGAGCGCGAGCGTCAGGCTCGCGGCCAATACGACACGCTTGATCATAGGGGACCCCGCAATTTTTTTGATCCGCCCGGGCTGCCCGAACGGTTCCCCGATAGGCCTAGATTGTTAGCCTTAACTTGAGCTTACCGCAAGCGCTGCCGTTACGGAGTTATAGTGAACGGAATGTGCCTCCGATGCACCACGGGGCGCCGGCATCCACCCCGTCTTCTCAACCGCGCTTTCCGCTCCGTCGGGCCAGCGCATGGTCGATCAGAACGTCCATCAGCTCGCGTTGGGAAAGACCCGCGGCCTCCCACAGCTTGGGATACATGCTGATGGCGGTAAACCCAGGCAGGGTGTTGATTTCGTTGACGTAAATCTCGTCCTGATTGGTCGGATCGACGAAGAAATCGACCCGGGCCAATCCTTCGCAGCCGAGTACGCGGAAGGCCTCGAGAGCGAGTTCGCGGATCCGGTCCGTCAATGCCGCATCGAGATCCGCCGGAATGCGCAGGTCCGCGCCCGAGTCGTCCTCATACTTGGCGGTATAGCTGTAGAATCCGTGGCTCTGCGCCGGGGCGATCTCGCCCAGCGGAGACGCACGCAGTTCGCCGGCCGCCCCCTCCAGAATCGAACACTCGATTTCCCGGGCGCCCGAGACGCTGCGCTCTACCAAGATCTTGGAATCGTGCTGAAAAGCCAGATCGCAGGCAGTCTCGAAGGTTGCGGCGGAGCGGGCCGGAGAGACGCCGACGGAGGATCCCATATTGGCGGGTTTCACGAACAGGTCGGAGCTGCCGAGGATCGCGCTCGCTGCCTCGTAATCCATGCGCGTGCGTTGCGTCATGGACAGAAAGGGAACAACCGGAAGGCCGCTGTCGCGCAACAGCCGCTTGGCGATATCCTTGTCCATGCAGGCGGCCGAACCCATGATTCCCGAGCCGACATAGCCGACATTTGCGAGTTCCAAGAGCCCTTGGACGGAGCCGTCTTCGCCGTTCGGTCCGTGGAGGACCGGGATGACGACATCCAGACGCACAGTCTCGGAATTCCCGTGGATAGCGATCAGATCGCCGTCGCTGCCAGGGAGGAGTACGACTTCCGGGGCATGAGAGGGGATTTCGAGAGATCTCGCGTCGGCAGCCGCCGAATTGCCAAGGAACCACCGCCCGTCCCGGCGGATGCCGATGGGAACGATGTCGTATTTCGACGGATCGAGCGCGCGAAGAATGTTCGCAGCGGACATTCTCGAAACGTCGTGCTCTGCCGAACATCCGCCGAACAAAAGCCCGACCGTTCTACGCGCGTGATTCATCGTTCATCCTCCGGTCTATTCTGCAGTAAGGCCGGAGAGGTTGAAACCCTGTTAAAGGGCTGCCTTACAGCTTGCGGCCGATATTGAGGAATTTCTCCGCCCGATGGTCGCGCAGCTCCGCCGGGCCCATATTGCCGAGATCGGTGAGGGCTTCCTCGATGGCGCTGCCGGCTGCGGCAATGGCGGCCTGCGGATCCCGGTGCGCACCGCCCATCGGCTCGGACACGATCCCATCGATGACGCCGAGGCGCAGGAGATCCTGGGCGGTGATCTTCATGTTGGTCGCTGCGTCCTGGGCACGGGCCGCATCGCGCCAGAGGATCGAAGCCGCACCCTCGGGAGAGATGACGCTGTAGATCGCGTGCTCCATCATGAGCACCTTGTTGGCCGTCGCGATCGCGATGGCGCCGCCCGATCCACCCTCGCCGATGACGAGGGCGACATTGGGAACGCCGAGGCCGAGCTGGCTCTCCGTCGACCGGGCAATGGCTTCCGCCTGGCCACGTTCCTCCGCCTCGATGCCCGGATAAGCACCTGCAGTATCCACGAAGGACAGCACCGGGAGGCCGAAACGGTCGGCCATTTCCATCAGGCGGACGGCCTTGCGATACCCCTCAGGGCGCGCCATGCCGAAATTGTGTCGGATGCGGGTTTCGGTGTTGTAGCCCTTCTCCTGGCCCAGAACGCAGACGGACTGGCCCTTGAACCGGCCGAAGCCGCCGACGATGGCCTCGTCCTCGGAGAACTTGCGGTCGCCGGCGAGCGGCGTGAAATCGGTGATGAGACCCGCGCAGTAATCGACGAAGTGGGGACGCTGCGGATGGCGGGCGACGAGCGTCTTCTGCCAGGGCGTGAGCTTGGCATAAAGGTCCTTCAAGGCATCCGCGGCCTTGGTTTCCAGGCGGTTGATGTCGTCGGCAATCGAGACGGCATCCCGGTTCTCGCCGAGGGCCTTGAGTTCTTCGACCTTGGCTTCCAGCTCGGCGACCGGCTTTTCGAAATCGAGATAACTGCGCATCAGACTCTAATGAAAATGAAAAACCGGCGCCGACCTTGTCGGTCCCGCCGGACCGCGCGGACACTGGCGATTTGGCGGCGCCAAGTCAAGGGAACGTCACGGTAAGGCCTGATCTCAGGGCCCGAAGAGCACCTGGTTCATGAGCCGTCCAGGCAGCAACGTGAAAAACCCGGTCACCACGAGACCCAGGAAAAACAGGCCCGTCATGGTCCGCTTATGCGAGAGGATGCGGCCGCGGCGGGCATGAAGAACGGCGAGCGGCAGGATCAGCAACGTGATCGCCGCAAGGATGTGGATAGGCCCGAAAGGCCCGACCTTCGGCCAGTGGGACCGGATGAACAGGGAGCTGAGCGCGACCCCTGCCATGAGGATCGTCCAGGTCCAGCCGACGACACGATGCGGAAGGGTGCCCTTCGGACGGAGCATCTGATGAAATCCTAGCCCGAGCGCCGCCAGGGCCGCACCGGCATGAAACAGGATCACGGGCGAGGCTGTCGCCGAAGGCGCGAGCGACATGGGAGGCGTCCTTCCGAAAGAGCAGCGGTAGATGTTGACAGCAGCAACATATGGAAGATGTTGATAGTGTCAACATAGAGGACAAAGAACACGGAGGCCGTCTGGCGAAATGGCGAAGGCACCGGAGGCGAAAGGGGCGATGGACAGCAAGGCAGGCCACATATCGGTGAACCGAGCGCCGGGAAAGGAAATCGCCGCCGCCGAGGATAGCCGCGATGCGACGCGCTACCACCATGGCGACCTGTGGCGCATGCTCATCGTCGCAGGGCGGGAGATGGTGGCCCTGTCCGGTCCCGATGCCTTGAGCCTGCGGGCTGTCGCTCGCAGGGCGAAGGTATCCCACAATGCTCCCTATCGGCATTTCGCAAGCCGAGAGGCGTTGCTGGCCGCAATCGCCGCGGCAGGTTTCGATGACCTGCGTCATGCGCTTTTGTCCGCTGCGGAACACACTCCGGAGGGCAGACTAACCGCGATGGGAAAAGCCTATATCCGCTTTGCGCTCGACCATCGGCCCGAATTCCAGCTGATGTTCGGTGGAAGCCTCGACAAATCCCCGTATCCGGAGTTGCGGCAGGCTGCGGCGGCGGCTTTCGAAGCCCTCCGGACAACGGCTGCGTCGGGCCAGGGCACCGGTGGCGATCCGGTGCGGGCCTGGGCTCTCGCGCATGGATTGGCTCATCTGGTGGCCGACCGGCAGCTCTCCTTGGAGGACGCCTTCGCGGCCCTCGATCGATAGAGTGAGGCTCAGCCGTCGCAGCCCGCGGCCCGCTTGAGGAGAAAGGCTCTTTCTTGCGCGTTCTGGGTGAGGGAGGCAGCCCTCTCGAACTCTTGCTTGGCCTCGCCGAGCCGGCCTGCTCGGAACAGAAAATCTCCTTTCGCGGCGGACAGCGGCGCATAGGTGCGTAACGCCTCGGTCTGCTCGATTTCATCGAGAAGCGTCAGGCCGGCCTCGGGGCCGAAGGCCATGCTGTAGGCAACAGCTCGGTTGAGATCGACCACTGGCGACGGCATGACCTCCTGCAGAGTGTCGTAGAGGCCCGCAATTCGCTTCCACTCCGTCTCTGCTGCCGTGTGAGCCCGCGCATGACAGGCGGCGAGGGCAGCCTGCAGTGCATAGGGTCCTTTTGCGCCGCCCAGGGCCTCAGCTCGGTTCAGGGCGGCAAGTCCCCGCTGGATCAGAAGCCGGTCCCATCGCCCGCGATTCTGCTCGGTCAGGGGAATTGGAGCACCGTCCGGACCCAGGCGGGCGGCGAGACGAGACGCCTGAAGTTCCATGAGCGCAAGCAAGCCAAAGACCTCGGGCTCTCCGGGCATCAGGCCGGCGAGAATGCGTCCCAGGCGTTGAGCCTCGGCGCATAGGATGGGACGAACCAGATCTTCCCCGATCGTGGCCGCATAGCCCTCGTTGAAGATCAGATAGATGACTCCCAGCACCGACGCGAGGCGCTCGCGTCGCTCCGGTCCGCGAGGCACCTCATAGGCCAGGCCGGCGTTGCCGAGTGTCTTCTTGGCTCGAACGATGCGCTGGGCGATGGTCGCTTCGTTGGAGAGGAAGGCGCGGGCGATCTCCTCCGTCGTCAGCCCGGCGATCAGGCGCAGGGTCAAAGCTGCCCGTGCCTCCGGCGAAAGGACCGGGTGACAGGCCGTGAAGATCAGGCTCAGAAGCTCGTCGCCGACATCGTCGTCCAGGGCCGCCTCGAGCGCCTCGACACCAGTCTCATGCGCGTCTTCGAGGTCGCGGCCGATCTCGGCATGCTTGCGCGCAAGCATCTTGTCTCTGCGGAATCCGTCGATGGCCCGACGCTTGGCCGCCGCCATCAGCCAGGCGCCGGGATTTTGGGGAATGCCGGCTTTCGGCCATTCGGACAGGGCGGTGACGAGGGCGTCCTGCGCCAGCTCTTCGGCAAGGTCGATGTTGCGCACCATCCGGGCCAGGCCCGCGATGAGCCTCGCCTGTTCGATCCTGAAGACCGTCTCGATCGCCTGATGGGTTTCCGTTGCCGCCACGTGCCCACTAAAGGGCTGGGCGCGGCGCAAGGCAAGTCACGGCAGCGATCGGTGCGCAGGTCCTGGCGGACGTGATTGCGTCGGACCGGAGGAGCGAGGACTGGAACCGTTGCGGCTCCAGTCCTCTCATTTGGCGTCAGGCTGGTTCCGTCTGCTGCCCTGCCATGGCAGCGGCGTCCATCCACATCGTCTCGAATACGTGGCCATCGGGATCCTCGAAGGTGCGGACATACATGAAGCCCATATCCTGGCGCTCACGGGTATCGGCCCTCCCGCCCGCGGTCGCCGCGGCTTCGACGATCGAATCGACCTCCTCTCGGCTGTCGCGCGACAGGGCGATCAGCATCGCCGCGGTCTTCTGCGTGTCGGTGATCGGCTTCGGCGAGAAGGTTGAGAAATGATCGTGGGTCAGGAGATGGAAGAAAATGGTATCGGACCAGACCATCGACGCTGCGTTCTCGTCGCTGAACTGCTCGTTCTTCTGGCATCCGATCGCCTGATAGAAGCGGGTCGAGGCCGCGAGATCCTCTACCGGCAGATTGATGAAGATCATTTTGGGCATTGTGCACCCCCTTTGGTTCGGCCCTGAACGCATGTCAGGACCTGTGTCAGAGACATTTCGGATATCGAGGCGCGGCGAGTGGCGGCCGCGCCCCGTATTCGCGAAGCGTCAGCGGTTGGCCGCCTTTTCCCGGGTCCGATCGTGCAGCTCGGCAATTTCCGGCGTCACAGCCTCGCCGAAATCGGCCATCTCGTAGATCGGACGGATTTCGATCTCGCTGGGGCCGAGCATCGGATTGGGGCAGCGCTTCACCCATTCCACCGCTTCGGCCATGTCCTTGACCTCCCAGAGCCAGTAGCCGGCAACCAGCTCGCGCGTTTCTGCGAACGGTCCGTCAACGACGGTGCGGCCCGGTCCATCGAAGGCCACGCGCTTGCCGAGCTTCGAGGGTTTGAGGCCCTCTCCACCCAGCATGATGCCCGCATTGACCAGCTCTTCGTTGTATTTGCCCATGGCTTCGAGAAGCTCGGTCGAGGGCATGATCCCCTCTTCGCTGTCCTTCGTCGCTTTCACCATCACCATCACGCGCATTGTCTCATTCCCTTTGTTCACGAAGGCCACACCAGCCTTACTGCCCACACGACGAACGAAGATCGGCGGAATCGACATCACGTCCAAAATTTTTTTTGCGGCTGGACGAAGTGCAGCCGGTGTCAGGCAATTTATCGCTTGGGAGCCAAAGGCTTGGGATCGATCCGGACGCGCGAAGCAGGCGCCGGGGCCGGTACGAAAACCGGAGTCGTTCGGGCCATGCGGCGGACGGTTCGAACCGCTCCGGGGCGGTAGAGCTGTTTCGTCGCTTCCACGATATGCAGGCCGGCGAAGGGCAGCGAGAAGCTGTGGCCGATCTGCTCCCAGGCCTGGGCGGTCTGAAGCAGAAAACGGTTGCGCAGGGGAGGGACATACAAAGTCTCGGCCCAGCCCTCGGGTGAAAACCATGTTTGGCGCATGAGGCTCTTGAGCTGTGAGCGGCTGTAGGGCTGGCCGTGGCCGAAGGGCGTCGTGTCCATGCGGGCCCAGAGACCGCGCCGATTCGGAGCGACCACGATGATCCGCCCGCCCGGTGTCAGGATCCGCCAGATTTCGTGAAGAAGCTCGGTCGGGCTCTCGACGGTTTCCAAGGCATGGACCACGAGCACCCGATCGATCGAGGCATCGGGCAACGGCATGATCAGAGGATCTACCAGAGCAGAGGCGGATGCGCCGGTGCTCGGCCAGTTCACGACACCCTGGCTTGCCGGCATGAAGGCAAGCGCCCGCTCGCAATCGGCGCGCATGGCGGTCAGGTAGGGAGATGCATAGCCAAGGCCGAGGACGCGCAAACCGGTCAGCGGCCCCCAGAAGCGCCCGATCACCCGGCCCACGAAGCGATGGGTGACGATGCCAAGGGGACTGGCGTAGAAGCTGCGCAGGTCCGTGATGTCGATGCTCATGCCAAGCCCGTTGCCCCGTCCGTCGACCCTATCTTCGAAACATCCGAACCTCCGCGCGGACGGGATCTGGTTTCCTTTGCGGACTGTCCCATGATAACCCGTGACGCATCAAGCCAAGGTCCCTCCATGTCGATCCAGATTCACGCCTTCCTTTGTCGCGAAGACAATATCGGTGCTCTCGTCCATGATCCCAAGACGGGCGCCTGCGCCGCCATCGACGCTCCGGAGGAGGGGCCGATCCTGAAGGCGCTTGAGCAGACCGGCTGGTCCCTGTCGGATATTCTCGTCACGCATCGGCACGCGGACCACGTGGCGGCGATCGCGCCCTTGAAGGAGCGCTTCGACTGTCGTGTGATCGCTCCCCTCAAAGCCGAGGACGCCGTTCCCGATGCCGACATGTTCGTGCGGGAGGGCGATTTCGTGCAGGTGGGCGACCTGCGGGCCGATGTCTGGGAAACGCCGGGCCATTGCGACGATCACGTGTCTTACTGGTTCGCGGCGGACCGGGTCATTTTCGCCGGCGATACGATCTTCACTTTGGGCTGCGGGCGCCTGCTGGAAGGAACATACCCGACTTTCTGGGCGTCGCTTCAGCGCATCGCGGCCCTGCCGGAGGATGCGCGCGTCTATAGCGGTCACGATTATACGCTCTCGAACGGGCGCTTCGCGCTGGCAGCCGATCCGGACAATGCCGCTCTGAAGGAGCGCATGAAGGAAGCGGAGGCTGCCAAAGCCGAGGGGCGTTTTCTCATTCCCTCGATGATCGGAGCCGAGAAGGCGACAAACCCTTTCCTGCGCGCCGACAGGCCCGAACTGGCGCGGTCGGTGGGAAAAGAGGGCGCGCCGCCGGTCGAGGTGTTCCAGGCGCTGCGCGAGTGGAAGAACCGGTTCTGACGATAAGGGATCGAGGACGGATCCTTCTCTACACACGACGCTTTTCAAAGCGGTGGAGGCCAGAGAGCGCGATATCATGAGCGACCACGATACCATTCTCAGTCTCGAGAGCCGACTCATGAATGCCTGGCCGGCCTTCGACTACCAGGCCTATGACGGATGGATCCTGCGTCTTGCCAACGGCTACAGCAAGCGGGCCAACTCCGCCACGCCGTTCATGCCGGATGCGAAGCTCGACGATAATCTGATCGATTATATGATCGTGCGGTTTCTCGATGCGAATGTCCGGCCGACCTTCCGACTCACTGGTCTCCAGGATTCATCCGTCGACGGAATGCTGAAGGCGCGTGGCTTCACGGAAATCGAGCCGACCTTCGTGTTGACCGCACCGATGAGCGGCGATTGCGAGCCAGACCCTGAGGTGATGATCGAGCCCCAGGTCTCGAAACGATGGGTACGCGAAGCGGCGCTGTCCTATGGCGGCGACAAGGCGGATGACGCCACGCTGATCCAGATCGTGTCACGCATCCGGCAGAAGGCCGCCTTCGCGACTCTCAGTCTGGACGAGCGCCCGGTGGCCTGGGGACTTGGTGTCGTCGAGCGCGGCTATGTCGGCCTTTACGACATCGTGGTCGCTCCGGACCTGCGCGGAATCGGGCTCGGACGCCGGGTCGTGGCGAGCCTGATGGCCTGGGGCTGCCGCGAGGGGGCGCATTCGGCCTATCTTCAGGTGCGCGAAGAGAACGAGATCGCGGTATCGCTCTATCGGACCCTCAACTTCACTCCGACCTATCGCTATACCCACCGGGTCATGCCCGGCGGAGCCTAGGGATGAGCGTTGCAACGAGGGCGCCGAGCACGATGAGCCCGCAGGACAAGGCGAGGGTGATCGAGGGTTCGGCATAGCCTGCAACGACGAGAAGCAGCGTCGAGAGGACAGGCGTCGCATAGGACGCGACGCCGAGGAGGCGGATGTCGCCGCGCTTCATGCCGATGTCCCAGACATAAAACGCCAGCCCCACCGGCCCCAGACCGAGGCCGAGAAGCGCCAGCCATTGCTGGGTCGATTCCGGCCAGACCGTGGTTTCAAAGAGCCAGTGGCATACGAGGCTCAAGCCTGAGGTCACGAGGCAGAAACCGGCGACCGCGTCCGTCGGCACTTCGCCGAACCGGCGCGACAGAACCGAGTATCCGGCCCAGATGAACGCTGCGATGAAGGCGCACAGATAGCCCGGCAGGTACTCCGTCTTCGCATCGAGGGCTCCCCGTCCTGCGATGAGCACGATCACGCCCGCGAAGCCGAGGAGCGCTCCGGCCACATGGGCACGGCGCAGGTGCTCCCCTGGAAGAAATGCGGAAAAGAGTACGATCAGCAGCGGCCAGAGATAGTTGATGAGGCCTGACTCGGCTGGCGGCGCCAGCCGCAGGGCCGCGAAGTAAAGGGCGTGATAGCCGAACAGCCCGCCGAGGCCGAGGGCCCAGACAACCGGCTTCTGATGCAGGGCCTTGAGCCCTTGGGGTCGCCGTATCCAGCTTGCGACCCCCACGAAGCCGCCGACGAGGAACGTCATGGCGGCGAGCTGGAACGGGGGGATCCGTCCGGTCGCTGCCGTAAGCAGGGCGAGAAGCGACCAGAGCAGAATGGCGGTGAAGCCGATCGAGGTGGCGGTGCGTGTCGTCATGAGGCGGGCATAAACGAAAGCTCTCCGGCTGGGGAGAGCTTTCGGGTGGCAGTCGGCGGCCGGAGGTGCTTTTTGCCCGTAAGCCTCCGTTAGGTCATGTACTGACCGCCATTGACCGTGAGGGTCGATCCCGTAACGAAGCCCGCATCCTCGCCGGCGAGGAACAGCACGCTGCGCGCGATCTCCTCCGCCTCGCCGAGCCGTCCCACGGGGATGAGCGGCAGGACCTTCGTCTTCAGAACCTCCTCCGGCACCGCCTGCACCATCTCGGTGGCGATATAGCCCGGAGCGATGACGTTGACGGTCACGCCCTTGTTGGCGTTCTCGAGCGCCAGCGCTTTGGCGAAACCGATCACGCCCGCCTTGGCGGCAGAATAGTTCGTCTGGCCCATCTGGCCTTTCTGACCGTTGATCGACGAGATCAGGATGATGCGGCCGAAACCGCGCTCGCGCATGCCTTCGATGACCGGGCGCGTGCAGGTGAACATGGAATCGAGATTGGTGCGCAGGACGATCGACCACTGGTCGAAGGTCATGCGATGGAACATCCCGTCGCGGGTGATGCCTGCATTGTTGACGAGAATATCGATCGGCCCGAACTCGGATTCGATGGTGCGGATCCCTGCCTCGCAGGCGGTATGATCGGACACGTCGAACTTGTAGACGGGAATGCCGGTCTCGGCCTTGAACTTCCATGCGGCCTCGTCGTTGCCGCCGTAATTTGCCACGACCGTATACCCGGCCGCCTTTAGCGCTCGTGAGATCGCAGCCCCGATGCCACGGGTCCCGCCCGTGACCAATGCAACACGCGCCATCCTCGTCTCCTTCCCATAAGCCGTTCCGGACGGGTCTTTCATGCAGCCCGTCCTTTTAAGGCGGTCCGGTTTGGGCCGGCCGCCTTAAATCATAGCCTAGGATTCGGAGCAGAGCCTAGAAGGGGCTTGCTTAATTATTCGGAGATGCGCGCTGCTCTTTAAGGCTGATGCTCAGCGCTCGATGCACATGGCGATGCCCATGCCGCCACCGATGCAGAGGGTTGCAAGTCCCTTCTTGGCGTTGCGGCGGCCCATTTCATGGAGCAGCGTGACGAGGACCCGGCCACCCGACGCTCCGATCGGATGCCCGATGGCGATGGCGCCGCCATTGACGTTCACGATCGAAGGATCCCAGCCCATGTCCTTGTTCACTGCGAGCGCCTGGGCCGCGAAGGCCTCGTTCGCCTCGATAAGTTCGAGGTCGCCGACCTTCCAGCCGGCCTTCTCCAAGGCCTTGCGCGATGCCGGGATCGGACCCGTGCCCATCACGGCCGGATCGACGCCGGCGGTCGCCCAGGACGCGATGCGGCCAAGCGGGGTGAGCCCGCGCTTCTTGGCTTCCTCCTCGGTCATGAGAACGAGGGCGGCCGCGCCGTCATTGATGCCGGAGGCATTGCCGGCGGTCACGGTCCCGTCCTTCGAGAAGGCTGGCTTCAGTTTGGCGACAGCCTCGAGGGTCGTGCCGGGGCGGATGTACTCGTCCTGGTCCACCACGATGTCGCCCTTGCGGGTCGAGATGGTGAACGGTGTAATCTCGTCCTTGAAGCGGCCGGCCTTCTGGGCCGCCTCGGCCTTGTTCTGCGACGAGACTGCGAACTGATCCTGCTCCTCGCGCGTCAGCTGCCAGCGCTGGGCGACGTTCTCGGCGGTGTTGCCCATATGGTAGCCGTGGAAGGCATCCATCAGGCCATCCCTGAGCATGGTGTCGACGAGCTTGAAGTCGCCCATCTTGGTGCCGCTGCGCATATAGGCCGCGTGAGGGGCCTGGGACATGGATTCCTGACCGCCCGCAACGATGATGTCGGCATCGCCATTGGCGATCTGCTGCAGGCCGATGGCAACCGTGCGCAGGCCCGAGCCGCAGAGCTGGTTGAGGCCCCAGGCCGTCTTTTCCTGCGGGATGCCTGCGGCCATGGCTGCCTGGCGAGCCGGATTCTGGCCCTGTCCGGCAGTGAGGATCTGACCGAGGATCACTTCGTCGACCTCTCCGGCCTCGACCTTGGCACGCTCCAGCGCCGCCTTGATGGCCACAGCGCCGAGTTCATGGGCGGGCGTGTTGCCGAAGGCGCCGTTGAACGAGCCGACCGCTGTACGCGCTGCGCCGACGATGACGATGTTGTCCCGGGCCATTCCGATCTCCTGTGCTGTTGGGGCAGGAAGCCCCTTTGGGCTCCGATCAAAGCGCCGTACGGAAGGAAGTCAAGCGCCCGGCTTGTATATAAGGAGCAAGAGAAGGATCGCCTTTAGACTTTTAGGGCTTTGATCGCGCGACGGAACACTTGTAGGTTGACGCGATGGCTGACGTCCCGAGTCCCATGTGACAGGGAATGCCGGCTCGCCGGGTTTCGCATTCAATCAGGACGTATCGGGTTCCATGGCGACGGACAAACAGACCGACAAGCAACCGACCGTAATCAAGAAATACGCCAATCGCCGCCTCTATCACACCGGGACTTCCACCTACGTGACTCTCGAGGATCTGGCCGGCATGGTCCGCCAGGGAGAGGATTTCGTCGTCTTCGACGCCAAGTCCGGCGAGGACATTACCCGCTCGGTCCTGACGCAGATCATCTTCGAGCAGGAGAACAAGGAGGGGCAGAACCTTTTGCCCGTCACGGTCCTGCGCCAGTTGATCCGGTTCTATGGCGACAGCCTGCAATCCCTGGTTCCAAGCTACCTCGAATTCTCTATGGAGAACCTGTCGCGCGAACAGCAGAAGCTGCGGGAGCAGATGACGCAGGCCTTCGGGCCGTCCGCCTTTCAATCCATGGACGAGCAGGTTCGCAAGAACATGGCCTTCTTCTCGGAGGCCATGCGTATGTTCACACCCTTCGCCCAGCGGAACGGCGCGGACGCGACGTCGAAGTCCGAGTCGGAGGGTGAGGGGGGCAGCGAACTCCAGGATCTGAAACGGCAGATGGCCGAAATGCAGGCCAAGCTCGATCAGCTAGCCCGCAAGTAAGAGAGGTCCCGTGACGCTGGGCAGCCGAAACGGCCGCCGTTCTAGGCGCGCCGCACTCTGAGCGGCGTCAGCCCTGGCAGCGCGAGAGCCTCGACGTCGCCCGCGAGGGGCCCTTGCAGATAGTCCACGCCCCATTCGGCGAGTTTTTGGGCGCTTCCCTCGTCGCTGACGCCATCTGCAACCGTCCCGATGCCGAGATGCTGGGCGATGTCGATCAGACGCCGCAGGAAGAGCCGCTCGTCCGTGGAGCGACCGAGAACCTGGGTGAAGGCACCGTCGATCTTGAGAAGGTCGATCGGCAGGTGTCTCAATTGCGCCAGCGAGGCATAGCCCGAGCCAAAGCCGGACAAGACGATCCCCACGCCAAGCGCCTTCATGGCGTCCAGGCGCCCGCGGGTGCCGCCGGGATATCGCAGGATGCGTTCAGGAACCTCGATCAGGAGGCGGGATTCGATGCCGGGACGCGCGCCCAGGTGGGCTGCGAGCATCGTCGACCATTCTGCGTCCCGCAGAGCCGCGGGCGCGATGGCAAGGCTCACGCGCGCGTCGGGCTGGCGAGACAGATGGTCTGCCGTCAGCTCCAGCAGGCGGCCAGCGACCAGAAGCGGCAGGTTAGTTCCCTTGAGCGGCGGGACATGGCCGAGAATGCTGTCTCGGCCACCTGTCTCGGGCGTGAGGGAGGCATGGGCCTGGCTGAAGACGGCATTGCGTGTCTGCGCATCGATGGCAGGCTGCAGAGCAAGCGCGATGCGACGGTCGTTCAGAGCATGGACGAGATCGAGCGGGTCCGTTCCCGTTTTCGTGGCCGGGGAGGGCGAGTGCCGCTGGGGCCGATACAGGACAACGGCCTCATTGCCGATGGAAGCTTCATGAAGCGCCTGTTCGGCGTGCCGTAGCAGATCCGTCGCCTCCAGGGCATGATCCGGCGCCGAGGCCGCGCCCAGCTGTACCTGCACGTCGTGCTCGGCGGCCAAACCGGCCAAGCGTTTCATCGCGCTCATGGCATCCCAGGCCGCGCAGGAGGCCAGAACCAGGGCGAAACGGTCGGTGCCGAGGGCGCTCAGCGAATCGCGCCGACGCATCATGGGCCGGAAATAGTGGGCGAGGAGGTCGAGATCCGGCGCATCCTCTTCGCCCGCGACGCGGCCGACGATCAGGGTGATGGAATGGGAAAACCGGAGGGCCTCCGCGATATTGCCGTTCAGGCGCGCCAGCAGGCTCGAACGGAGCCGGATCGCGCCCGGCAGCAGATCGCCGGCCGCCTGGTCCGCGCGCAGAAGGCCGCGGGCATGGCGAGGGCGACCCTCGCCGTCCACCTCGATGCGGCCGGAATCCTGCACCATCAGCACTTGGTCATTGCCGAAGCGCAGAGCATAGCGAAGCTCGTAGGTCGTCTCGGCTCCGAGCTGCGTGACCGCGGCCAGCCGGTCCGACAGCCCCCCATCCGGCTCTACGAGAGCCGCATAGGCCTGTCCTGAGCGAGGCAGGGCATCCGGCGGCAGGCCGAGAGCGGCCCCGGCATTCGGCCCCCAGGTGAGCGTGTCGGTTCCGATATCCCAGTCGTAAACGGTGGCCGAAAGGGCAGCGAGGGCGGCTTGCGGATCGGCCGCAGGTTGCGCATGCCGGGCAAGGGATGCTCCCTTGAAAAACCCAGCACGCCCCTGCCGCTTCCCCGTCATGACACCGATCCTCGATACGCACACGAAGGGCGGAGGAGCATGAAGAACGCCCCGTCGACACCCTCGACACCGGCGTTCAGGATCGGGCTTGAGGCTTAATGAACTGTAAAAAGGCAGGCTTTTATGGAGGCCCTTCAACAACAAAAAACCGGCGCTTGTGGCGCCGGTTCAATGCTGTGCAGGTCGCAGCTTTTTAAGCTTCCGACTTCACCTTGAGGATCTGACGGCCCCGGTACATGCCGGTCTTCAGGTCGACGTGGTGAGGACGGCGCAGCTCGCCGGAATCCTTGTCCTCGATATAGGTCGGGGCCTTCAAGGCATCGGCGGAGCGACGCATGCCGCGCCGCGACGGCGACGTTTTTCTCTTTGGAACGGCCATTTCTCGTCTCCGGTCAATAGCGGAGCGCCCGCTCGAACCGGGAAACGCTCACTTGGGAACTTGATGAGGTTGCGCCTCATACAAGGTATTTGAGGAAATATCTAGCCCCAAACCGTGCAGGCCTCGACGGATCGAGCTGCGGCGTCATGAAGCTTCAGCCCTTGAGGCAGTCGCTGAACGGGGCCGCCACCTCCATACGCCCAATCAGCCGCACTGCCAAGGCTTGGTGCCCCGCGCGCGGACGGCCGGGATTGCGTGCAAGCGGATTCGGCAGAGCCGTTGCCAGAAGGGCGGCTTCCCGTCGGGTCAGGGCTTTGGCGGATTTGCGGAAATACCTTTGTGCAGCCGCCTCGGCGCCGAAAACGCCCTCGCCCCATTCGGCGACGTTGAGATAGTTCTCCATCATCTTCCGTTTCGACCAGATGAGGTCGAGATAGAGGGCGATCGGCAGTTCCAGGCCCTTGCGGAGATAGGAGCGCCCCGGCCATAGGAAGAGGTTCTTGGCGGTCTGCATAGGGATCGTGGAAGCGCCTCGGGAGGGGCCATCCTCGTCGGCGGCCTCCACCACGTCGCGAAGGGCATCCCAATCGATCCCATGATGATCGCAGAAGCGGCCGTCCTCGGAGGTCAGGACGGCGAGCGACAGCTGAGGCGAGATCTCATCGAGGGTCACGAACTGGCGTTCCATTGGCTGAAAGGTCAGCCAGCGCCCGAGCATCAGGGTGGAGACCGGCGGGAGGCTCCCATACAAAAGGCCTAGCCAAAACACGGCCGCCGCCCATAAGAGGATGAGCCCGAGGCCGAGCCCCACGAGGCGGCGAAGCCATCGGAAGGCGGTCGACGGCTTACGCCGGGGTGCCGCTTCCCGCTCAGGGCCCACGTTTTCGCTCTCCTCGGGCCGCCCACTTTCGGCGCCCGTATTCAGGCTGAACATGATGTCATCCACCGGCTCTTTCATGACGCGACTGTCCGATGTCGCAAGGGATGTCGAGGCCTGCCTCGAAACGTTGCTATCAAACGAAGCGCATTCGGGCGAGATGGCAAGGCCCGCACGCCTGATTTCCGCGATGCGGCATGCCGCCCTCGGCGGCGGCAAGCGGCTCAGGCCCTTTCTGACCATCGAGACGGCGCGCCTGTTTTCTCGAAGTGGGGCGGGGCCGCTGCGAACGGGAAGCGCTATCGAGCTGTTGCATTGTTACTCCCTCGTCCATGATGATCTCCCCTCCATGGACGACGACGATCTCCGGCGGGGGCGCCCGACCGTGCATAAAGCGTTCGACGAGGCGACGGCGATCCTTGCCGGCGATGCCTTGCAGACCCTGGCATTCGAGGTCCTGGCTGATCCAGCCACCGATGCGGATGGATCCGTGCGCGCGGATCTGGTGCTCGGCCTCGCCCGCGCCTCCGGCCTCGGCGGCATGGTCGGCGGGCAGCAGCTCGATCTCGCGGCGGAAGGCCGTTACGGAGTGGCAGAGCTTGGCGAGAACGAGATCCGGCTTCTGCAGATGATGAAGACCGGTGCGCTCCTGACCTTCTCGGTGCAGGCAGGGGCCATTCTCGGCCGGGCCGACCAAGAGAGGCGGCAGGCTCTACGGATCTACGGCCGGGCCCTCGGTGCTGCGTTTCAGGTGGCGGACGACATTCTCGACCGGGAAGCTTCCGCGGAGTCACTCGGCAAGCGCACCGGCAAGGATCTCGAAAAGGGCAAGGCCACCCTCGTCGATCATCTCGGCATGGAGGGTGCCAAGCGGGAGTGCCGGCGCCTCGTCTCGGAGGCGCAAGAGGCGCTTGGGGTCTTCGGACCCGCAGCCGAGACCCTGCGCGAGGCCGTACGCTTCGTGGCCGAGCGGGAAGTTTGATCATGAGCGCCGTGACGATCCGACGTGCCCACAAGTCCGATCTGCCGTTCATCATGGCGACGGAGCGTGGCGAGGGATACGCGGAACTCGTCGGACGCTGGGAGGAGGGCCAGCATCGGACCGAGCGCCAGAAGTCGGGCAGCGCCTATCTCATCGGCGAACAGGAGAGCCGGCCCAACGGCTTCGCAATCCTGCGGGATCTCGACGATCCTTTCGGCAACGTCCTCCTCAAGCGCATCGCCGTGCAGCGGCCGGGCCACGGGTTCGGAAAGCGTTTCCTGTCCCTCGTGATGGATTTCGCATTCGCGCAACCGAATACCCATCGCCTGTGGCTCGATGTCTTCGTCCATAATGGCCGGGCGCGGTCGGTCTATGGCAGCCTCGGCTTTCGCGAGGACGGTACCCTGCGCGAGGCTTATGCGAAGCCGGATGGCACCCGTATCTCCCAGGTACTATGTCGATCCTGCGCCCCGAATGGGAAAACCGCGCTCTCACGCCTCTGCCGAGCGGCGCTCTTTCGCCCAGCGCGGAGGTTTGAGCTCGCTGACGATCACGCCCGCGACGATAAGGCCGGCGCCGATCAGGGCCGCGGCGGGCAGGCGTTCTCCGGCGATGCGACCGACGATTCCGGCCCAGACCGGCTCGCCGGCATAGATGACGGTCGCCCTGGTCGGCGACACGGTCTTCTGCGCCCAGTTCATGGCGAGCTGGATGCCGGCGCTGGCAACGCCGAGACCGACCGCGCTGAGGATCAACAGCCACGACATGCCGGGAATCGGCTCTCCCATCGGGGCCATGCCTCCGAAGGCCAGGAGCGAGGCAGTTGCGAGCTGCACCACGGTGACGCGGCGTACATCCACGCGACCCGCATAATTGCCGATGAGGATGATCTCGGACGCGATCGCGATCGCGCTGATGAGGGTCAGCAATTCACCCCTGCCCAGTCCGATCGAGGTCCCTTCGGGACCGGCGAGCAGCACGAGACCGCCGAACGCCAGTCCGATCCCGATCCACGACATCACGCCCGGCGGGCGACGCAGGACGAGCCACTGCAGCAGCGGCACGATCGGCACGTAGAGGGCCGTGATGAAGGCGGACTTGCTGCTCGGGATGGTCTGAAGGCCGTAGGTCTGGAGCGTGTAGCCGAGAAAGATACTGACGCCGATCAGAACCCCTGCCTTCACCTCGCTCCAGGTCAGCCCCCGCAGGACCGGAGCGGCGAGGAGACCCATGAACAGGGCCGCAGTTCCGAATCGCAGGCCGACGAAGAACAGCGGACCGCTGACGGCCAGGACGTTCTGAACGGTCAGGAAGGTGGCGCCCCAGATCACGGTGATTCCCACCAGGACAGCCTCGCTCCGGCTGAAGAAGAAGCGGAAGCGGGGAGCGGGAGAAGAGGCGACGGCCACGGGACATCCTTGCGTGAGAGGCACCGTGGGTATGGTGAACGACCGAGGGGGTCAAGCTCACGCGCTCAATTTAGGGCGCAACGATGCGGCATCCGGCGCGGCGGTGCTATGCATCAGGTTTTCTTGACAGCCATCACGTGCAGCCAGTTCGTGGGTTCATCGTCATATCCGCTGCCCATCTCCTCCTCGATGGTCAGAGCCCTCCAGCGAGAGGCATCGTAGACGGATCGCAGCCAACCCAGGGATGGATAGTTGTAATACCGATCGAATCTGTCCCGCCCTTCCTGCAGTCCCGCCTTGAAGCTTGCGTAAAAGACGCCGCCGGCCCTCAGAGCTGCGTGAACACGTTCGATGATGCGCGGCAGATCCTTTCGCGGCACGTGGAGGAGACTGGCATTCGCAAAGATGCCGTCGAAGGCGTTTCGCGCATCCAGATCTTCGAACAACAGAACACGCACGGGGCGACCGAGACGTTTTTCGGCTTCTCTTGCGATTTCCGGAGAGCCGTCGGTGGGCGTCACATCGAAACCGCGCGCCAGCATCGCTTCACTGTCCTGTCCGCCGCCGCATCCGAGTTCCAGAATGGTGCCGCCCGCCGGCAGCGCCTTCAGGAACGTGTCGATCCGCCGATGATTAGCTTCCTGCCCACGTGCGGCATAGATCTCCGCCTCGCCCGCATAAAAGTTCAGGGTGATAGCGTCATGGCTCGGCATGGATGTTCCCGCAAATAAGCCGCTGCTCTGTCTCTAGGACACTGGCTCTTGTGACGATGCATCATTATACGGTCGGGACCCAGAAGCGAAGCTTCACCTTTCCCGTAAGGCTCGCATGTGGAAACCTGCCGTCGAGGATGCCTCCGTTGGCGAGGATGACCTTTCGGGAGGCCTCGTTGGTCTCATCGCAGGTGATCACCACGCGCGCAAAACCCTCTTCCCGCGCCACCGGCAGGATGAGCCGCAGGGCCTGCGTGGCGTAGCCGCGCTGGCGCTTCCAGGGCACGACCGCATAGCCGATATGGCCGAGTGCGGTTGGTGGTAGCGTCTCCGTACCCGGTTGGAAGCGAAAGCCGATGCGCCCGCAGAACTCACCGTCGCTGATCCAGAAATCGTGTGCCGGGAGCCGAGGCACCTCCCGGCCGTCGGGAAGGCGAATGGTCGGACTGTTGTAGAGATCGTGCAGGAATTGCGCACGGTCATGCCGCAATCGTTCCAGCTGTTCCTGGCTCACGTCCTGGTCCGTATTGGGAGACCAGCCCTGAGCGAGGGCATGTTCGTAGCCCGGAAGATCGGCGAGGTTGGGGCGGATAAGGGTAATCGTCATGGTCGCATCGTCGTGGCGGCGCGACACGGAGATCGCGCCAGTCGAATGACAACAATCCTATATGGTCGCTCCTAGACGGTCACCTGCGTGCCGACCTCGACCACGCGTCCGGTCGGGATCTGGAAGAAGTCCGTCGCATCGCTGGCCGATTTGGCGAGACTGATGAAGACCTTGTCCTGCCAAAGCGGCATGCCGGACTGGGCGGCTGGGCGGATGGAGCGCCGCGACAGGAAGAACGACGTCGCCATGATGTCGAACTTGAAGCCCTGCTTGCGCAGGATGGCGAGGCCACGTGGGATATTAGGCGTTTCCATGTAGCCATAAGCAATCTGAACACGCCAGAACGAATCGCCCACGTGCTCGATCTGGACGCGATCCTCGTCTTCCAGGCGCGGTACGTCCTCGTTGCGGACCGTTAGGATCACGTTCTTCTCATGCAGCACCTTGTTGTGCTTGAGATTGTGCAGGAGAGCGGCAGGAGCCGTATCGGGATCGCTGGTCAGGAAGACGGCGGTGCCTTTGACGCGGTGCGGCGGGCTCTTTTCCAGCATCCTCACGAGTTCGAGGAGTGGCACGTCGATCTTGCGGGTCTTCTCGAACAGGATGGTCGTGCCTTTCACCCAGGTCCACATGAGGGTCATGAGAGCGGCCGCGAGAATGACCGGCACATAGCCGCCTGTGAAGATCTTCAGGAGATTGGCGCCGAAGAATGCCAAGTCGATGAACAGGAAGGGCAGCATCACGAGGAGCGTCAGGGCCAGCGACCAGCGCCATCCCTTCCAGATCACCAGAATGGCGAGAATCGCATCGACGGCCATCGCGCCGAAGACGGAGACGCCGTAAGCGTGCGAGAGATTGCTCGACGAGCCGAAGATCAGAACCAGCACGATGACGCCGAACAGCAACAGTATGTTGACCCGCGGCAGGTAGATCTGCCCCTGGTGGGTCTCCGACGTGAACCGGATCTCGAGCCGCGGCAGCAGACCGAGCTGGATCGCCTGGCGCGTCAGGGAGAAAGCCCCCGTGATCACCGCTTGGCTCGCGATGATGGTCGCGAGCGTCGCAAGGCCGATCATCGGCAGGAGGGCCCAGTCAGGCACCAACCGATAGAGCGGCGACTCGGCGGCCTCAGGATGGGAGAGAACGAGCGCGCCCTGGCCGAAATAGTTGATCACCAGCGCGGGAAAGACGAGGTAGAGCCAGGCGCTGCGAATCGGCCGGGCACCGAAATGGCCGAGATCCGCATAGAGAGCTTCCGCACCGGTGACCGACAGACAGACGGCGCCCAGGACCGCCAGGGACACGGTGGGATGGTTGTGGAAGAACGTTGCCGCATAGATCGGGTTCATGGCGAACATCACGGTGGGGTCGTCAGCGATGTGCATGAAGCCAGCCACCGCAAGGGCCGCGAACCAAGCGAGCATGATCGGGCCGAAGAAGGCGGCGACCCGACCCGTCCCCCGGCTCTGAACCATGAAAAGGGCAGCCAGGATCACGAGGGTGATCGGCACCACATAGGGGTCGAGTTCCGGCGTGGCGAGCTTCAAGCCTTCCACCGCGGAGAGGACGGAGATGGCGGGAGTCAGGACCGCATCGCCGTAGAACAGGCCCGCTCCGGCGATCCCCAGCATCAGCACGATGCCGCGCCGCCGACCGAGGGCCCGTTGCGCCAGGGCTACAAGGGTTAGTGTTCCGCCTTCTCCCTTGTTGTCGGCGCGCAGCAGGATGAACACGTATTTCGCCGTCACGACGAGTACGAGCGACCACAGGATCAGGGACAGGACGCCGAGAATGATGTCTCGCGTCACAGGTCCGCCGGCTGACGCTGCGGCAACAGATTCCTTGAAGGCGTAAAGAGGGCTTGTACCGATATCACCGAACACAACGCCGATGGCGCCCAGCATGAGCGTCCAGAAGCTCACCTTGTGATGGGATTCAGGGAGGGAGGCCTCTGGAGCTGCGGAATCCGCATGCCCGGGAGCGACAGCGTGCTGTACCATATGGTTATCTTTTGCGGATCTATCCGCAGACGGCCCTCGTTGAACTGCTCTGACGACTAAGAAGGGCGGCCCTCCTTATCGGATGCGGCGGCCGTCCATGCCGGCGCGGCGGGCTCTCTAGCACATCGCGCCAAAGCGTAAAACGGAATTTGGACTCCGGTTCCATTTGTACCGGAGCCCCTATCGACGCCTATTCGGCAGCATCCCGCCCGGCGTGACCGTAATTCCGCTCAATATAGTCCAGGACGAGCTTCTGAAAATCCTGTGCAAGGGTCGGGCCGCGCAGGGTCATGGCCTTGCGGCCGTCGATGAAGACAGGCGCCGCCGGCTGCTCGCCGGTGCCGGGGAGGGAAATGCCGATATTGGCGTGCTTCGACTCGCCCGGTCCGTTCACGATGCAGCCCATCACGGCGACGTTCAGATTCTCGACGCCCGCATAGGTCTTGCGCCATTCGGGCATCGAGGTGGAAATCCAGTTCTGGATGTCCCGCGCCAGCTCCTGGAAGACGGAAGAGGTCGTGCGCCCGCAACCGGGGCAGGCCGCAACGAGAGGCACGAAGGTCCGGAAGCCCATAGTCTGGAGTAGCTCCTGGGCGGCCTTGACCTCCAGGGTCCGATCGCCTCCGGGCTCCGGCGTGAGGGAGAAGCGGATCGTATCGCCGATCCCCTGCTGTAGCAGGATGCCGATGGCCGCCGAGGAGGACACAATGCCCTTACTCCCCATTCCGGCTTCCGTGAGCCCGAGATGGATGGCGTAGTCCGAACGCCGGGCAAGCTCCTGGTAGACCGCGATCAGGTCCTGGACGGCGGAGACCTTGGCGGAGAGGATGATCCGATCCCGTGCGAGGCCGATCTCCTCGGCGCGGGCGGCGGAGAGCAGGGCCGACTGGATCATCGCCTCCCGGGTGACCCCGCGGGCGTCGCGGGGTCGGGGAGACGCGGCGTTCTCGTTCATCAGATGCGTCAGGAGCTCCTGGTCGAGGGAGCCCCAATTGGCGCCGATGCGCACGGCCTTGCCATACCGGATCGCCATCTCGACGATGGCGCCGAACTGCCTGTCCTTCTTTTCTTTGAATCCGACATTGCCCGGGTTGATCCGGTACTTGTCGAGGGCTTCGGCGCAGCCGGGATGCTCCGCCAGCAGTTGGTGGCCGATATAATGAAAGTCGCCCACGAGAGGCACGGTGACGCCGAGCCGATCAAGCCGCTCGCGGATCCTTGGGACCGCCGCTGCCGCCTCGTCGCGATCGACCGTGATGCGGACGAGTTCCGACCCGGCACGGGCGAGGGCAGCGACCTGAGCGACCGTGCCATCCACATCGGCCGTGTCGGTATTGGTCATGGACTGCACGACGATAGGAGCGTCCCCGCCGACCATGACGGACCCGACCTGCACACCGACGGTGTGGTGACGAGGGGCCGGCCCGGCCCAGTCTTCGAAGGAGGTTGGGTCGCCGGAGGACGTTGGGATTGCAGACATCGGTCATCCTGAACGGCAGCGTTCGGGCTGCCGCCGTTTAGCTGATGCCGAATCTTCTATCCGTCAAGCGCGGCTTATCGCATCGCCGCCGCAATGAGCGCATCGCCCCATGATTTCCAGAAGCTTGGCGCGGGGTCCGAAGCCCTCCCGATTCAGCAGCGAATTGACTGCATAGGTCAGCTCCGCCGAGGTCGTTTCATCCACGCCGCCGCAGGCTTCGCAGATCAGGAATGCCGTCGTCTCGGGCGCATTGTCCACATGGAAGCTCGCGATATAGGCATTCTGACTGGCGAGTTTGTGCACCAATCCCTGCTCGATCAGGAAATCCAGGGCCCGATAGACGGTGATCGGCGCCATCCGGCCGCCGGGCGGCGTCAGGTACTCGGCGAGTTCATAGGCTCCCATCGGCTTGTGGGTGGCATAGAGCGCCTCGAGGACCCGGCGTCGTATCGGGGTAAGGCGAACCCGGTGAGCGCGGCAGATCGCTTCGCTCTGAGCCAGTGCCCGTGCGGCCCGCTCGGCTTGGCGCTGCGCGTGCGCGCAGGGCTCCTCCTGAAGGATGGGCAAACGGGAAGCAGATCCGGACATGATCATGGCGCGAGCCTCGATGAAAGGGACGCGGCCCCGAACCGCCAGAGTCGGGATCCACTTCGTTTATATAGGTTATAGCGCTACCTTTTCATAGGGGGTTTTGCCAAGTTTCTCAGCCCGCCGCCTACGCCATGCGGAACCGCCAGACGTTGCTCTTCTTGATCTCGGCGTCCTCCAGGGTGCGGGTCACTGGGACCTCATACCGGGCGAGGCTATCAAGCCGGTCCTTTGGCAGGTAGCTGCGTCCCGGGTCGCCGATCAGAACGGTCGCGCCACGTGTATTGAGGGCGAAGAGCCAGTCGATTACTTGCCGGGCCAGATCGCGCTCATAGCAGATATCTCCGGCAAGGACGGTGTCCCAGCCGCGATCCACGCCGATGAGATCCTCCTGCGCCGCCTCGATCGCAACACCATTGGCTTCGGCATTGATCCGAATGGCCGCGACGGCGAAATCGTCGATATCGCAGGCCGTTACCTCTGCGGCCCCCGCTTTTTTGGCCGCGATGGCCACGAGACCGGATCCGGAGGCGAAATCGAGGACGCGCTTTCCCCGCACCGTCTCGGGATGGTCAAGGATGTAGCGCGCGAGGGCCTGTCCACCGGCCCATGCGAAGGCCCAGAAGGGCGGCGGCAGGCCGATGGCCCCAAGTTCCTCTTCGGTTTTCTGCCACAGGGCCGTTGCCTCATCCGCCACATGAAGGCGGATCTCGGGCGCGTACGGCACCGGCAGCAAGTGGGTTTCCGCACGAATGAATGCCGCGCGATCCGCGATCATGGTGCGAGAACCTCGGCATAGAGCCGCTTGACGGCATTCATGACCTGCCGCTCGGTGAAGCCGTCGAGGACGCGCGCGCGCGCCGCCTCGCCCATCTGCGCGATGCGATCGGGCCGCTCGCTCAAGGCAACGAAGACCTCCGCGAGTGCTTCCGCATCGTTGGGCGGGACGATCCGGCCTTCAATCCCATCTCGTACCAGGGTCCGGCATCCTGGAACGTCCGTTGTCACGATGGCGCGGCCGCAGGCGGCTGCCTCCAAGAGCGTGCGCGGCAGGCCCTCTCCGCCCCGCGACGGCAGGCAGGCAACATGATGATCGCGCCAGACCGCCGCAACGTCACGCGTCGCGCCGTGCCAGACGATGCCAGACTCTTCGCTCCAGGCCCTCAGCGTCGTGTCCGGGATCGCTTTGGGATTGGACGGGTCAGGCTCCCCATAGAGGGACAGCTCAATGGCAGCGCCGCGGGAGCGGGCCCGTTGAACGGCTTCCACTGCGACGTCGATCCCCTTCGACCACAGCATTCGTGCAACCACCGCCACCTTGAGGGGCGGGGAAGCGGGAAGGGGCTCGGGCTTCAGGATGTCCGGATCAATTCCGGCGCCGCCGACGATGGTGACCCGCGGATCGGTCGGATTGAGACCAAGGAGGCGCGGATCGTCCGTGTTCTCGAAAATGTACCGGGTCCGTGCCGTCTGAAGACCACGGATGAGCAGCCGAACAGCACGCTGGGCGAGACGACCGACGATGTCGGTTCGCGCCCCGAGAAAGCCGAGGCCCGTGAGGGCATAAATTCGGCTGCCGATTCCTGCCATCGATGCCGCGGTGCCGCCCACGAGGATGCTGCGCAGTGCGATGCAGTGGACGAGGTCGATCTTCTCGCTCTTCAGAACGGCAGCGAGTTGGCCGGCGGCATAGCCAGCCGCCATGGGATTGAGGCTCCGCCGTTCCGCGTCCAACGGCACGACCCGCGCCCCCTCAGTCTCGATGGTCTCGCGGTGCTGACGCACGCGGGTCACGACCGTCACGTCAAGCCCGAGTTCCTTCGCGGCACGCAGCATAGGCAGAAAATGTGAGACGAAGAACCAATCCTCCGTGACGATGAAGGCGAGCTTTCGCCCGGCAAGGCTGGAGGAGAGGGGGGCGGATGGAGGCTGAGGCAGGGACACGGGCGTTCCAAAACAACGATGAGGCTCTTCTAGGGCATTTTCCGCGCCAGGAAACCTCCTGTTTATTGAGGTTAGATGCGACGAAGGGCGAGGCTCGCAGGCGGAACCGGAACAGACCCGCTCCTGTTGACGAGGCGCCATTGAACGCGGACGCAGCATGCTTCTCGATTCGCACACCACCTCCGACGATGTCATCGATCCCCGCGACGCGGCAGAGACGATCGGTCTCCTTTATGTGTCGGACGAGGAGCCGGGTATCCATCGGCGCAAGGCCGGCAAAGGCTTCGCCTATATGCGGCCGGATGGCGGGAAGGTCTCAGACAAGGCGACCCTCGAGCGTATTCGATCCCTTGTCATTCCACCGGCCTATACGGATGTGTGGATCTGTCCGAAAGCCAACGGTCATATCCAGGCAACGGGCCGGGACGCCCGTGGGCGTAAGCAGTACCGCTATCACCCGGCGTTTCGTGAAGTGCGTGAAAGCACGAAGTACGAGCATATGATCGACTTCGCGAAGGCATTGCCGGAGATCCGCAAGACGATCGATGCGCACATGGCGCTGCGCGGATTGCCGCGCGAAAAAGTGCTTGCGACGGTGGTGCATCTTCTGGAGGACACGCTGATCCGCGTCGGCAATTCCGACTATGCCAAGCAGAACAAAAGCTACGGTCTCACTACGCTGCGCGATCCACATGTGAAGGTCGAGGGCAGCGAGCTGCGCTTCCAGTTCAAAGGCAAGAGTGGCAAGACCTGGAATCTGAAGGTCAAGGATCGACGCATCGCCAAGATCGTAAAGGCTTGCCAAGACCTGCCCGGTCAGCACCTTTTTCAATATCTCGACGAAGAAGGAAACCGGCAATCGGTCACCTCGGCCGATGTGAACACCTACCTGAGGGAAATCACCGGGCGCGACGTGACCGCAAAAGACTTTCGCACCTGGGCTGGAACGGTTCTGGCCGCGCTTGCGCTTTCCGAGTTCGAGGAATTCGACAGTGAGGCCGCGGCTAAGAAAAACATCCGTTCGGCGATCGAGAAAGTCTCCGCCCTGCTCGGCAATACTCCAGCGATCTGCCGGAAGTGTTATGTCCATCCTGAGGTCTTCTCGTGCTACCTTGAGGGTTCTCTCCTTCTCGAGATCAAGGGAGAGGTCGAAGCCGAGCTTCGCGGTAAACTTGCATCGCTTAAACCGGAAGAGGCGGCGGTTCTGTCGCTCCTGAAGAGCCGACTTTCGGCAGAGACCGTGGCGAAGCAGCCACGCCGAGCGGAAGGCCAATCCAGGTCCTCGAAACAGTCCGCCGCAGTGTGAACCTGATCATAGATATGCTTGCTTGATCCAAATGCGTCAGGTTGTTGCCTATTGCGACGACGAATTTGCGAAGCGTCATAACGCATACGGGGGTAACGAACGGCGCGGAACGATGGCTCTACCTCACTTCTTCTGTCTCATCTCTGTTTGAGAAAGGTGCGTCCGAGATCGAGTGCGCCGACCTGATCCTCTTTGCCGCATCTCGGCGCCCTGGTTTTTTTCCCATCTCCGCCCTACAAGCTTAAGTATACGGTTGGAAGGAGCGCGACCATGGAACTCGACGCCTTGATGTTGTCACGGATCCAGTTCGCTTTCACGATTTCCTTCCACATCATCTTTCCCGCCTTCACCATCGGTCTCGCGAGCTGGCTCGTCGCGCTTGAGTTCAATTGGCTGCGAACGGGCAATCCGATTTACCGCAACCTCTTCCGCTTCTGGGTGAAGATCTTCGCCATCTCTTTCGGACTTGGCGTCGTGTCGGGCATCGTCATGAGCTATCAGTTCGGCACCAACTGGTCGCGTTATTCCGAATTTACCGGCAATGTCCTCGGGCCCGTCATTGCATACGAAGTCATCACTGCATTCTTTCTGGAAGCAGCCTTCCTTGGCATCATGCTTTTCGGGTGGGAGAAGGTTGGCGATCGTCTGCATTTCTTCGCCACCTGCATGGTCGCGCTCGGCACATTGATCTCCGCCTTCTGGATCCTTTCCGCCAATTCATGGATGCAGACCCCGACGGGCCATGCCATCGAGAACGGCAAGGCCGTGCCGGTGGATTGGTTCGCGATTGTCTTCAATCCGTCCTTCCCATTGCGCTACGCGCATATGGTCATGGCTGCCTACCTGACCACGGCATTTGCGGTCGCCGGCATGTCGGCCTGGATGCTCTTGCGGCATGCTCATGATGCGCCTGAGGCAAAGCTCGCGGGCGCGCGCCGTTCCATGTCCATGGCGTTGTGGTTCGCGGCGATCTTCGTGCCGATCCAGATTATCATCGGTGATCTTCACGGCCTTGTTGTACTCGAACATCAACCCACCAAGCTTGCGGCTATCGAAGGCAACTGGGAGCGTCAGGCCAACATGCCGCTTCGCCTCTTCGCGATTCCGGATGAGGTGGCGGAGACGAACCGTTACGAGATCGGCATACCGAAAATTGGAAGTTGGGTTCTCACGCATACATTCGAGGGCATCGTGCCGGGGCTGAAGGATGTGCCGGCGGAGGAGCGGCCACCCGTCCTGCCGGTCTTCTTCTCTTTCCGCATCATGGTCGGCATCGGCTTTGCGATGCTGGGGCTGGCACTGTGGAGTCTCTATCTGCGCTGGAAGGGCAGTCTCTACACCACCCGGTCGTTTCTCACAGCGGCCATGCTGATGACCCCATCAGGCTTCGGCGCGGTGCTCTTCGGCTGGTTTACTGCGGAGATCGGCCGACAGCCATATGTGGTGTACGGGCTTCTGAAAACTGCCGATGCGGTATCTCCCGTCTCCGCGACTGCGGTGAGCGCATCGCTCATAACCTTTATCGTCGTTTACACCTTCATTTTCGGATTTGGCTCTTACTACCTCGCCAAGCTCTTGCGCAGGGGGCCGGAGCCGATCGAGGATCTCGAAGAGGCTACTCTGCTAAAGAAGTCGAAACGGCCCTTCTCCGTGCCCGATGAGGGCTTGGATCACCGAAATCCCCATCGGCCGCAACCGGCGGAATAGGAGGCACTCATGTTCGGATTCGGGACAGAGTACGAAGGACTTTCCTTCTGGTTGCCGTTGATCTGGGCGGGCCTCATCGCGGTGGCCGTCGCCATGTATGTCATCGTCGACGGATTCGATCTTGGCGTTGGCATCCTCTTCAAGAGCGCTCGTGACGAGAACTGGCGCGATCGAATGATGTTTTCCGTCGCGCCGATCTGGGACGGCAATGAGACATGGCTCGTTCTCGGAGGCGGCGGCCTGTTCGCCGTGTTTCATCTTGCCTATGCAATTCTGATGCCGGCACTTTACGTGCCGATCATCGTGATGCTGATCGCACTCATTTTCCGCGGTGTCGCCTTCGAGTTCCGCTTCAAGTCGGAGCGCTCCAAATTCCTATGGGACAACGCCTTCCATTATGGATCCCTCGTTGCGACTTTCGCGCAAGGAATGGTTCTCGGCACTTTCGTGCAAGGTTTCGCCCATGACGGACGGCAATTCACAGGTGGTACTCTCGATTTTCTCACGCCGTTCAGTGTGTTGACCGGCCTTGGTCTGATCTGCGGCTACGGTCTTCTTGGTGCGACCTGGTGCGTGATGAAAACCACGGGCGAACTCGAAATCTGGGCCAGGCGCATGGCGTTCCGTTTCCTGATCGCCACCATCGTCGCGATGCTGCTGGTCTCCGTTTGGGTGCCGTTCCTGGGGAGGCAAATCGAAGCCCGGTGGTTCTCCTGGCCGAACATCGTTCTTCTCGCGCCGATCCCACTGATCACAGCTTATGTGGCGTACCAGATCTATCGAGATCTCGAGCTCGGCCGGCATATTCGACCTTTCTTTCTGGCGATTGCACTGTTCCTCCTCGGCTATCTCGGCCTGGGGGTCAGCCTATTTCCATATATCGTCCCGCCGTCCCTGACCGTATGGCAGGCTGCCAATACGGTGAGTTCGCAGCTCTTCGCCCTTGTGGGCTTTGCCATCGTTATGCCCGTGACGTTCGCCTACACGGCCTATGCCTATTACGTCTTTCGCGGAAAGGTGTCCGAGGAGATCCGGGCCGGCGGCTACGGATATCACTAGGATGGCAACCCAGCCCAGACCGTCCGAGGGGCGCCTGAAGAAAGTGGCGTGGTTCGGCCTGCTCTATCTCGCGAGCCTCGCTACCTTCGCAGCTGTGGTTTACGGGCTGCGCAGCCTCATCCCCCATTGAGCGGATCCGGCGAGATTCGCCGAGGACCGACTTTCCGCAACCGTCAGGAGGCTTTCTCAGCCTTTTGTCGAAAGGCTGCGACGACTTGTCAATTCAGCCGATGGCCGAGAATCATTGCCCAAGTCGCTGTAATAAAAGGATAAACCCCCGTTCCATTGCCCTATCGGGGAAATTTTATTCACTGATTGTGCGCCTTTTCGTTGACATAATTACATGGAATAGGGTTACAAAAGGCGTGGCGTAAGGTAAACACCATGCCGGGGGCTTCCTCCTGACGTGAAATCGATTGCTCAAAAGGCGCCGGCTGAAGGCGCTCGCGAAAGTTTCACGGCGTTAGCCCGCACCCCGTCGCCATCGCGAGATGGCATCGCCCACCGCCCCGGACGGCAGTTCGGAGCGGGAGGTATCCGTAACGCAAAGGCGCGGTTCGTTTCCGATCGATCCGCTTCATGGGACGAGAGATGACGCAGGCATCAAAAAGGCACCGGGAAGACAGCACAGAGGTCTATGACGCTCTGAAAGCGTGCAGCCCATCATTCATCGGCGTCGCCGTGTTCTCCGCGGTCGTCAACCTTCTGGCCCTCACGGGCTCCCTCTACATGCTCCAGATCTACGATCGGGTGCTCTCGAGCCGCAGCATTCCGACCCTGATCGGGCTCTCCCTCATCGTGCTCGCGGCCTACGTCCTGTCCGGCGGTCTCGACATGCTGCGCGGCAAGATGCTCGCCCGCATCGGCGCCCGCTTCGACGAGCAGCTTTCCCACCGCGTCTTCGATCTCGTGGCGCAGATGCCGCTGCGCGGCGCCAAGCAGACCGAGAGCATGCAGCCGATCCGCGATCTCGATCAGATCCGCGGCTTTCTCTCCAGCCTCGGCCCGACGGCGCTGTTCGACATGCCGTTCATGCCGATCTTTTTCCTTGGCTGCTTCATGATCCACCCCTGGCTCGGCGTCATGTCGGTGGTCGGCGGTGTCTGCATCATCATTCTCACCCTCTATACCGATGCCAAGAGCAAGGCGCCGTCCTACGAGCTGACCAAGAGCTCGGCCGAGCGTCATGCCATGGCCGAGACCAGCCGTCGCAATGCGGAGGCGATCCGGGCGCTCGGTATGCTCGGCTTCCTGGCCAAGCGCTATGACGAGGTGCATTGCCGTCACGTCAACGATGGCCTACGCGCCAGCGAGGCGGCTTCCGGCATCAGCGCCTTCGCCAAGGTGTTCCGCATGGTGCTCCAGTCGGCCATCCTCGGCCTCGGCGCCTATCTGGTGATCGAGGGCCAGATGTCGGGCGGCCTGATGATCGCCGCCTCGATCATGATGTCGCGTGCGCTGGCACCGATCGAGATCGCGGTGGCGCACTGGAAGGGCTTCACCGCCGCGCGCCAGGGCTATCGCCGCCTGCAGCACATCATGTCGCTGATCCCGCCGCAGGCGCAGGTTCTTGGCCTGCCGGCCCCGAAGGCGAGCCTCGCGGTGGAGGAGGTTTATGTGGGCGCGCCCGGCGTGCAGCAGCCGATCGTCAACGCCGTGTCGCTGCAGCTCCAGGCCGGCCAGGGCCTCGGCCTGATCGGCCCCAGCGCCTCGGGCAAGTCGACCCTGGCCCGCGCCCTCGTCGGCGTGTGGCCGACCATCCGCGGCGAGATCCGTCTCGACGGTGCGGCCCTCGACCAATGGGAGGCCGATGCGCTCGGGCGTCATATCGGCTACCTGCCGCAGGACGTGGAGCTGTTCGACGGCACGGTCGCCGAGAACATCGCCCGCTTCCAGCCCAACGCGAAGCCCGACGACATCATCTCCGCGGCCCAGATGGCAGGCGCACATGAGCTGATCCTCGGTCTGTCGGAGGGCTACAACACCCGCATCGGTGAGGGTGGTGCCGCCCTTTCGGGTGGCCAGCGCCAGCGCGTGGCGCTCGCCCGTGCCCTTTACGGCAACCCGTTCCTGGTGGTGCTCGACGAGCCCAATGCCAGCCTCGACGGCGCCGGCGACGATGCCTTGAACCGGGCGATCCTGTCGGTGCGCCAGCGCGGCGCCATCGTGGTGGTCATCACCCACCGCCCGGCCGCTCTCGGCCAGGTCGATCAGGTCGCTATCATGGAAGAGGGACGGATCAAGCTCATGGGCCCGCGGGACGAGGTTCTGCAATCCGTCATGAAGCGCAACACCACGCCTGCTCCCGCTGCTGCCGTCCGGCCGCAGACGGGACCCGCCGGCAATCTGCGAGAGGTTGGTTAAATGAGCACGCTCATCCTCCAGGGAGCCAAGCCGAAGGCTTCGATCCATCAGAAGGCCCTGCGCCGGGCGGCGATCACCGGAACTGCGATGATCGTGTTGTTCGGCGGCACCATTGGTCTATGGGCCGCCACCGCAACCCTATCGGGCGCGGTCGTGGCCGGCGGCCAGTTCGTGGTCGACACCAGCGTCAAGAAGGTGCAGCACGCCACCGGCGGCATCGTCGGGGAGCTGAAGGTGCATGAGGGCGACAAGGTTGCCGCCGGCGATCTTCTGGTCCGCCTCGACGAGACGGTGACGCGGGCCAACCTGCTGCTTGTCACCAAGCAGCTCGATGAGTTCGTCGCCCGCCGGGCCCGGCTCGAAGCCGAGCGCGACGGCGCGAGTGCGGTGTCGGATCCGGAGGAATTTGCCGGACGTCTCGACGAGCCGGCGGTGAAGACCATCATGGCCTCCGAGCGGACCCTGTTCGAAGCCCGCCGCTCGGCGCGCGACGCGCAGAAGGATCAGCTGCGCAAGCGCATCTCGCAGTCCCAGGACGAGATCACCGGTCTCAAGGCGCAGCAGGAGGCCAAGAGCCGCGAGGCGGAGTTCATCAAGGAAGAGCTCAAGGGGGTGCGTGAGCTCTACCAGAAAAATCTGGTGCAGCTGCCGCGCCTCAACGCCTTGGAGCGTGATGCGGCGAGCATCGAGGGCCAGCGCGGCCAGCTGATTGCAGCGGTCGCACAGGCCGAAGGCAAGATCGCCGAAACCTCGCTGCAGATCATCCAGGTCGACGAGGAGATGCGAGCGGACGCGCTGAAAGAGCTGCGCGACTATCAGGGCCGCATCGCAGAGTATACCGAGCGCCGGGTTGCGGCCGAAGATCAGCTCAAACGCACCGACATCCGTGCGCCGAGCGCCGGCTTCGTGCATCAGCTCAACGTGCACACGATCGGCGGCGTGATCTCGCCGGCCGAGCCGGTGATGCTGATCGTTCCGACGAACGACAAGCTCGAGCTCGAGGCCAAGGTGATGCCGAACGACATCGACCAGCTGAAGATCGGGCAGAACGCGACGGTGCGGGTGCATGCCTCGAACCAGCGCATGATCCCCGAGCTGCACGGCACGGTGAGCCGGATCTCGGCGGACGTGTCGCGGGATCAGCAGACGAACGTGTCGTTCTACACGATCCGGGTCGATCTGCCGGCAGACCAGATCCAGCGTCTGGAGAACCTGAAGCTGATCGCCGGCATGCAGGCGGAGGTGTTCGTGGAGGTGAACAAGCGCACCCCGCTCGAATACTTCTTCAAGCCCATGGAAGAGCAGATCGCCAGAGCCTTCAGGGAACACTAAAAAGCTCTGCGGCCGACAGAAATCCGTTCAACTACGTCATGCGGGGTGAGAAGCTCACCCCGCATGACGTGAGCCGACAGTGTAACCATACGCCTCTCACACCGTGTCGCATTGATGACGTTGAGCATGTGTCGCTGCGGCTGCTCACCCGACCGGATTGTGATATTGGCAATCAGATGAACCGCAAGGTGACATCTGGCAGAGGCGCCATTTCCTTCCCCACCGATGCATCAGAGGCGTATGCCGCTCGTTTCGTCGAAGAGGTGCACTTTCTCCGGTTGCGGAGCAAGGCGAAGGGTATCGCCGACCTTCACACCACGCAGATCGCCGAACAAAGCATAGACCGGATGCCCGGCAAGATCGCCGAAGAGGATGACTTGTGAGCCCGTCGGCTCCACGATCTCGATCTTGAAGGGCAATCCGGCATCCTGATTAATCTCAAGATGCTCGGGTCGGATGCCATAGAGCAGGGCACCGGAATTCACATTCGTAGGTGCCGGGCCGATGGGAAGATCGGTTCCCTTGTTCGTTCGGAAGGCCCCGTTTCCGGCGCGGCCGCGCAGCAGATTGATGGCCGGCGAGCCGATGAAATTTGCGACGAAGGTGTTTGCGGGCCGGTCGTAGAGATCCATCGGGGAGCCGATCTGCTCGATCCGGCCGCCATTCATCACCACAATGCGGTCCGCCATCGTCATGGCCTCGACCTGATCGTGCGTCACGTAGATGGAGGTCGCGCGAAGCCGCTGGTGGAGAGACCGGATCTCGGTTCTCATGGCAACACGGAGCTTGGCATCGAGATTGGAGAGCGGCTCATCGAACAGAAAGACTTGAGGATCGCGCACGATGGCGCGACCCATGGCAACACGTTGACGCTGGCCACCGGAGAGCTGACGCGGATAGCGATCGAGGAGATTGCGAAGCCCAAGAATTTGAGCCGCATCCTCTACCTTCGCACGGATTGCCTTCCTGTCTAGGCCGCGCAATGTAAGGGCGAATGACATATTCTCGAACACCGACTTGTGGGGGTACAAGGCATAGTTCTGAAATACCATCGCGATGTCGCGATCGCGGGAATCGATATCATTCACGATCCTGTCGCCGATTTGGATCGTTCCTGCGGATGGTTCTTCAAGTCCGGCAATGATTCTAAGAAGGGTTGACTTGCCACATCCGGAGGGCCCGACGAGGACGACGAACTCCTCGTTGGCAATCTCAAGGTCGACCTCCGGCAATACGATAGTGCTCCCGAACGACTTGCTCAGCTTGTTCAAAACAACGTGGGCCATGACTGCTCCAAACTGGTTCAGCGTGACGAAAGCATTCCGCCATCGGCCATGATGACGCTGCCAGTGATGAAAGAAGCTTCTTCGGAAAGGAGAAAGGCCACTGCCGCGGCGATCTCCTCGGGCGCGCCAATACGATTGAGAACCTGTCGCGTGGCGAGGCTTGTGCGTCGTTCTTCGGCCCCTGCGTCGTTGCCGACAAGCCGCTCGATCCACGGAGTCTGTACCGTGCCAGGACACAGGCAATTCACCCGAATTCCGTTGGGTGCGAGCTCGACCGCAAGAGCTCTGGTCAAACCCAACACAGCCGCCTTCGAGGCACAATAGGCAGCACGATCCGCAAAGCCCAGGTGCGCGGCGACCGATGACAGGTTCACGATACTGCCGTGATGGGACATCAGTGGGGCTGCCGCTTGGCACATCAGCATCTGCCCGGTGACATTGACGGCAAAGACGTTGTTCCAATAAGGCAATGTCATTTCATGGAGGGGAAGTTCCCCCGGAATGCCGGCGTTATTAACCAGCATGTCGCAACGACCATGGCGATCCTCGATTTCGTGGAACAAGGCAGCGATACTGGCCGGGTCCGTCACGTCGAGCGTGCATTCCACGAGATGCTGGAGGCCGCTTGTCGATGCTTTCTCAGGCTGCCTATCTGCCGCGTAAACGAAAGCTCCCTCCCGAGCGAGCCTGTCGGCAATCGCGCGTCCGATTCCTTGGGCCGCGCCTGTGACGACGGCAATTCGGGATGCAAAGCGATCTGTGGTGCTCATCTCAGTATTTCGGCTTTTCTGCGAACCAGCCTGGCCGATCCGGATCAAGATACGCGCCGATCACTTTCGTCGTGCGCAGGCTTTCGAGTCGATCGAGATCAGGCGTGACGCCGAGGCCCGGTCCCGTGGGAACGGGGAGACGTCCGTTCCTGATCACGTGCGCTTCCGTGATGATATCGGTGCTGTGATAGTAGTACTCGGTGTCTATGGCGATCGACATGTTGGGGATTGACGCTGCCAGGTGAAGATAGGCCGCTTGCGACAATCCGAGCTCGCCACCGCTGTGAAGCGTTACCGGAAGACCAGCGGCTTCTGCAATGGCTGCGGATTTCAAGCAATGCCAAAGTCCGCCCTCCTCATGTGGATCGAGAAGGATGACGTCTGCGGCGCTCATCCTCACGATATTGCCGACATCACCCTGGGTATAGGCTGATTCATCAAGAGCGACCGGCGTGGTTTGCACTTTGCGTAGTTCTGCATGGCCAATGAGGTCGTGCAGCACGAGCGGTTGTTCGATATAAGCCAGATCGTAGGGTTTGAGCCTCTCAAGCAGTCGCTTCGCTGTTCCGGGCGTCCATGCTCCGTTGACGTCGGCGCGCAAGGGAATGGCATCCCCGATTGTCCGGCGCACGGCCTCGACCAGCTTGATGTCACTCTGGAAGTCGTGTCCGATCTTGAGCTTGAACGTGGTGTAGCCTTGGTCGAGAAACCTCGATGCCATCTCCGCGCATCCGGTCGGATCAGCGACGAACAGATAAGCCGATAGTTCGATCTCGTTGCGATAGGCGCCACCCCACAAGGCATGCAGAGGAAGCTGGGCATGACGCCCCACGGCGTCCCACATGGCCATTTCCGCTGCCGCCATAGCCATAACGGCTGCTCGCTGATGGTGATAATAGCCGGCGCCCAGCACGTGACGATGGAAACGCTCGACATCAGCGGCGTTCCGGCCCATCAAAAGCGGTGCAACCACCTTCTCGAAAACCGCTGGAACGAAATCGAGGAGGGCGATCGTCTCGCCATAGCCCTTTATGCCGCTCGCCGTCGTGATCTCCACGACCAGGCGCGTGCTCCCGGGCCGCTTGCCGGATCCCCACACGATCGGATGCTCGAACGGAATATAGATCAGCCAGTGTCTGACGGACGTGATCGTCAGAGGAGAGTCCTGAAACGCCATACTATCAATCCATGTACAGGCCGCCGTTGACGTTGATCACTTCACCCGTGATGTACGCGGCCCGTGCGGACGAGAGAAAGAGAATGAGATCGGCAATCTCGGAAGTATCTGCCATGCGCCCCAACGGCACGAAGTCAGTGACCCGTTTCAGTTGGTCCGACGAAAGCGCCTTGATAAGGTCAGTTGCGACGGGTCCAGGCGCCACCGCGTTCACGCGGATGCCTACTCGCGCGGCCTCGATCGCGAGAGCGCGCGTAAAGCCGATGACCCCGGCCTTGGACGTAGAATAGGACGTGTTGTCCCCAAACAATGTGCCACGCTTTCCGGCGAACGAGGCAAGGGAGACGATTGTGCCCTTTGTGTTCGCCAGGGCAGGCATGGCCGCACGCGACAGAAGGTAGAGTGCATCGAGATTGATGGACATGACCCGCCGCCATGAATCAGGCGTGGTTTGCGCGATGGGTGCCGGCTCGCTGATCCCTGCGTTGTTAACAAGAACGTCGAGCCTCCCGAAGGCCGTCAACGTGGCCTGCATGAGCTCTTCAGCCGCACTTTCGACAGTCAGATCCACGACGGCACTCGCCGAGCCTGGTATGCTCTCGCGGGCAGCGGCGAGGGATTGTGCATCACGATCCGCGAGCATGACCTGCGCGCCTTCGGCTGCAAAGCGTTTCGCGGTTTCAAAGCCAATTCCTCGTGCAGCGCCCGTGATGAGCGCAACCTTACCATCCAACTCCAAAAGCATGTCATGATCCCTATTTGACTGCGCCTTGAGTGAGCCCTGCAATGAACTGGCGCTGCATGATGAGAAAGGCCAGAATGATCGGAAGGCTGGAAAGGACAGAGGCCGCCATCAGCATTCCGTACTCGGGAAGCTGATCGCCTTTGAGGGATGCGACACCGACCGGCAGAGTGAGCATGTCGTCCGTACGCATCATGACCAAAGGCCAGATGTAGCTATTCCACGATGCGATGAAGATCAGGATCCCGACGGTACCGAGAGCCGGCCGCAGCAACGGAAGGACGACGGCCCAGTAGAGGCGGAACTCGCCGCAACCATCAATGCGACCCGCGTCCAGCAGTTCATTCGGAACGCCGATGCAGTATTGGCGCATCAGGAAAATTCCGAAGGCATTTGCCGCAAAGGGCAGAATGAGGACGAGGTAGGTATCGAGCAGTCCCAGGCGCGCGAGCCAGCCGAAAAGAGGGATAACCGTCGTGAAGGCCGGAATCGAGACCGAAGCGATCACAATCCAGAAGAGAACAGTTTTTCCGGGAAATTCAAATTTTGCGAATGCGTAACCGCCGAGCGAGCAGAAGAAGACGCCGAGCACGGTGCTGATGATCGCGACGAACAGGCTGTTGAACATCCAGCGTAGATAGAGCGTCTTCGCGAGAAGGTCGCGGAAGTTTTCGATCGACCATGTCCGCGGCCAGACGTCGCCTGCAAAGATGTCGCTTCTCGTCTTGAAGGCTGAGAGGATGGCCCACAGAACAGGCGTCATGGCGATAGCCAGCACCCCAAGAACCAGCAATGTCCCGAGATAGGATCCGATCGGAAGAGCGAAGGAGTCGCGCCTCTTTGAATGCCGAGTATTATTCTTGGCAAGCTCCATCATTGCTGCTCCCGTCCGATCAGCAGTTTTTGCGCGATCGCCGCGATCACGATCAGGAAGGTGAGGACATATGAGACGGCTGCCGCGTAACCGAGTTCGATATACTGAAATCCTGCCTGATAGAGATAGATGACGATCGTCAGAGTGCTGTCAGCAGGGCCACCCTTCGTCAGCACCCAGGCCTCGTCGAAGAGCTCAAGCGCCCAAATCGTCGACATGATGATGCAGAACAGGATCACGGGCTTGAGGAGCGGTAGCGTCATGTGCCACGTCACTTGCCAGGGTCGGCATCCGTCCAGACGCGCCGCTTCCTTGACGTCAGAGGGGATGGCTTGCAGCCCCGCGAAATAGATGACCGCGTAATAGCCAAGTGCGCGCCAGATGCGCAGAATAATGATTGACCAGATCGCCACCTTTGGATCTCCCAGCCAATCGGGCTGAGGCAGCCCTAACGCCTTGAGCGTGATGTTGAGGAGGCCGACGCCGTTTGCAAAGATCATCTCGAACATGACGGCAGCCACGACGAGGCTGATGGTCACGGGAAGAAAGAATCCGATCTTGATGCCGTTCCTGAAGCGCAGCCACGTGCTATCGATCGCTAGCGCCAGGGCCAGCGCTAACGTGTTCAGGAGTGTCACATAGACGAGTCCGTAGAAGGCGGTGTTGCGCAGCGCGAGCCAGAATCGGGGATCCTCATAGATCCGCTCGTAATTGGCTAATCCGATGAACCGCGCTTGGAGGACGCCGCGCCAATCCGTAAACGAATAAACGAAAGATGCGATGATGGGTCCCAACCAAAAGGCGAGGAATGTCAGAAAGAAGGGGGCAAGAAAAAGGTAGGGGATGAGCGCACGCCGGAGGCGTCGCCTGGAATGTCCGGCTTTGTGGATCGTGTGCGCAATTGCGGCAGTCATTTTGACTTGGCCCCGATTTGAAGAGATGGCGGCGGCAGAGCCGCCGCAGCAGTGGTTACCTGCGGAGCTGCGAGATCAGTTGCTTCTCGATGTCATCCCACGCCTGCTCGGGCGATTTCTTGCCGCCGAACATCAAATCGAGCTCGTTCCCGATGATGACTTCGGCCTTTCCCCAGTCGTAGTAGTTGAAGTTGTTCAGGGTCCGCGGCTTCAGGGCGGCTTCGTAGATCGATTGGCCGCCGAGATATTCCTCCCCTTTCGCCAGGACAGGGGACTTCAGTGCCGGCTCGAAGGCTGGGAGAAGATGTCCTTCCTCCCAGATGCGAGTCTGCGTGACTTCATTTGCGCCGATGAACATCGCCCACTTCAGCGCAGCCTCGCGATTCTTTGTCGACTTCGGAATGGCGAGGACATTGCCGCCCCAGGCTCCTGTCGTGGCAGGCGCATCCTTCCCCCATTTCGGCCAAGGCATCGCTCGCCATTTTCCACTCTGATCAGGCGCCTCCTTTTGCAGGCGGAAGACCGCCCAAGATGGCACGGCATAGCCTGCGATACGCCCGTCCTTGACGGCTTGGAAAAACTCCGGAGCGTTGTTGCGGGACTCGAATGCGATTTTGTGGGTGCGAACGAGATCGTAATAGAAGCGCAAGGTCTCGCGCGCCAAAGCATTGTTTTTGACGACCTTCCCAGACCCGTCGAAGATTTCGGCGTTTCGTGACTGCAGGTATTCGACGAGGTTCGCGACGCCCGGAACGCCACTGGGCGCCGAAACATGCGTGATGAAAATCCCCTTCTGGGCGAGGACTTTTCCGGCAGCAACGAAATCCTCCCACGTCTCGAGAGGAACCTTGATCCCGTTCGCCTCGAAGATGTCGGCGCGATAGAAGAACGCCGACGGATTCTGGTCGTAGGGAATCCCATAGGTCTTGCCATCGTACGCGATGGTGGACCAGACAGCCGGCGGATAGCTTTCCTTCAAGGGTGCCATCTCCTTTGTCGTATCAAGAAGACCGCCCGTGGCGATATAGGCGTCGAACCGGCGCTGGAGGATCAGGGCGACGTCGGGCCCACCGACGCCAGCCGCCATGGCGACCAGGAATTTGTCTTGAAGGTCGAAGGGGTTGAGATTGGAAATCTCGACCTCGATGTCCGGATTCTGCTTTTCGAATTCGGCCTTCACGGCATTGGCGGCCGCAACATGCTCGGTCCATGCCCAATAGGTGATTTTCGTTTTGGCTTCTGCCGAAAAGGCGACCCCGGCGGCGGTGAGTGCCGACACCGTGAGCATCACCGCGCGTCTCGTAATCTTGAGCATGCTTTCCTCCATTGTTGTCGGATTTGTTCTATGATGTAGAACTTGTTTTATATCGTAGAACTGATACTGATTCGTTCAGCCGAGGGTGTCAAGGGAGTCTGGAATGAGGTCGGGCGAGGAGAGCGCGGCAGCGCGCGGCACTGCAGCGCTTCAGAAAGGTTTGAGCATCCTGGATGCTTTGGCCGAAGCGGGAGGAGGTTTGTCGTTCACGGAGATCGCCAAGGTCACCGGCCTCCCGAAGGGAACACTTCATCGCATCCTTGCCGCGCTGTTGGACCACGGAACGCTCCGACTCGATGCCCGCGATTCTCGTTATCGTTTTGGATGGCGCATGGTTGAGTACGCGAAATGGTCGACGGCAGACCTGGATCTCAAGGCGCTGGCCGAGCCGGAGCTCATCCGGCTTCATGCTCTCACCGGCGAGCTCGTCATGTTCGCGACGGCCGATGACGCGTCTATCGTCTGCCAACAGATTGTTTCGAGTCAATCTGCGCTACAGACGCAATTGAGGGAAGGAGCGCGACTCCCATCCTACTGCACGGCGGCTGGCAAGGCGCTGCTTGCCTTCGAAGATGGGCGGCGAGTCAATGCCTTGCTCGGTCAAGTGGAGCTTACACCTCGCACATCTTCGACGATCGTGGACCCTCTGCTTCTGCGGACCCAACTCGATGTGACGAAGGCGCGCCGTTATGCAATCGATGATGAGGAGTGGCAGGAGGGGCTGCGCTCGGTTGCCGTTCCCATCATTGATCGTACCAACCGCCCGATCGGCATCATCGCTGTCATCGGCCCTTCGTTCCGCATGAATGTCGAGCGGTTGCATGAACTCGGCCCCGACCTTATTCGCTCGGCGCAGCGCGTCACTGGGCAAGCAGCTTTCACGCAACCTGGTCAACCACCAAAGATCAACATGACAAACGATCAATCGATTTCCTGCGCCGTTCGTTCAAGCGCCTTCCTTGGCGAGGGGCCGTACTGGAGTGCGGCGTCCGGTACGCTGCAGTGGGTCGACATCCTCGCGCCTGCCTTGCACATCTCGAACCTTCAGGCAGGGAGTAACTCGGTCGTTGCACTTCCGGAGATTGTCGGGGCTTTCGCAGAGTGCTCGGCGGGCGGTCTTGTGATCGCGGCGCAGAGCGGTTTTTCATTGTTCGATCCCGCGACAGGCCGGCAGACCCGCATTACGGATCCAGAAGCCGACAAGCCCGGCAATCGTTTCAACGATGGCAAATGCGACAGCCGGGGCCGCTTCTGGGCTGGTACGATGGATATGACGGTCGTTCCGGGGCAAGGCAGTCTCTATCGTCTGGACTCGGACGGGAGTGCGCACCGCATGGAAGCTAATATCGGCATATCGAATGGCCTCGGCTGGAGTCCCGATGATCGGTTGATGTATTTCACCGATACCTTGGCGCGAACGATCTATGTGTATGATTTCGATGTTAACGAAGGCCGCATCTACAATCGCCGAGTTTTCGTTCAAACGCCGGAGAACATGGGTGTGCCGGATGGCCTCACAGTGGATTCGGAGGGCTTCGTCTGGAGTGCTCAGTGGGACGGATGGCAGGTCATCCGTTATGCTCCGGATGGAACGATCGATCGAACGATCAGCGTGCCGGTGCCGCGTCCGACGAGTTGCGCATTCGGAGGCACCGACATGAGCACGTTGTTCATCACCTCAGCCCGCATTCGTCTGTCATCCCAACAGTTGGCGGAGGCGCCGCTATCGGGCAGCGTTCTATCTCTCGAGGCGGGAGTCAAAGGTATCGCCGAAAAGCCCTTCCATTGGGTCGGCGCGACTGCGCTTTGAAATGCTCGATCACAGCAAAGCAGAGCCGATTCGGGGCCACTCTGCTTGCCTAAGATGAACACGTGTGCATAGACTTCCGGCGTGAGGTTCGAGGTGTTGAACCCACTTAGAACCTGGACCGACCGGAGCAAACTCGATGGTGGCGTCTTCAGATCATGAAGACCATCTGAAACGCGACCGAGCGACGCGCAACTTTGTGACCGCGGAAGATGTAGCCCGTCTCGCCGGTGTCTCCCGCTCGGCCGTATCGCGCACATTCACGCCGGGCGCCAGTGTCTCGGCCGATGTCAGGCATCGGGTCCAGGAAGCCGCCAAAACCCTAGGGTACCGGGTCAATCGTCTTGCCCGGAGCTTAATCAGCGATCAATCCAACCTTGTTGGTGTTGTCGGCGCCAATCTGTCCTTGCCATTCATGGCGCGACAGCTGGACGAGTTGAGCCTGGCCCTTCTCAATCGGGGCATGCAGTGCCTCCTCCTGAATGCGGCCGAGGCGGAGCAGGGCATCACACCGCTCATCGAGCTTATTCTTGAGTTCCGCGTGCGGGCCATTGTGGTGATGTCCGGTTCGCCGCCTTCGGCCATCATCGACGAGTGTGTGGCCAACAGCGTGCGGGTGATCTTGGTCAATCGGCAGGCCGATGACGCCGAAGCAGATACAATCATCAGCGATGATCTCGGCGGCGCGCGGGTCGCAGCAGAGAGGCTTCTCCGGGCTGGTTGCCGGCGCATCGGTGTCGTTGGGAGTGGCGCTCGAACACCCACCCAAGTCCGTCGCCGCCTCGCTTTCGTGGAACATATCGAGGAGGCCGGGATCAAATCGGCCGTTTGGGCGTCGGGCGAAACGACATATGAGACCGGCATAGAGGCCGCCAAGGGTCTCCTCACTTCCCATGAGCTCGATGGTGTTTTCTGCGTCACCGATCTCCTGGCGCTCGGCTTTCTCGACGGTGCAAGGGAAATGGGTCGGCGCGTTCCCGAGGATCTCTCGGTCATCGGCTTCGACGATATCCCGCAATCAGCATGGGCCAGTTATCGCCTGACAACCGTCAGACAATCGATGAGCGATCTGACCGGGTCGGTACTGGCCGCCATCGAGCGGGAGATGCACGGGAAGGAGACCAAGCTCGTGCATGAGGTTCTCCCGGTCGAACTCGTCGAGCGAGCCACCGTCCGCCCGATGAGCTGATCCTCTCGCCTTTCGGGTCTTTCAGAATGTCTCTTGCAAGCTTTGCACACGTGTGCAAAGCTTCCGTAAGTTCTCCTTGCTCTCCACACAGGCGGTTTGCCGCGTGGCGTGTACGGGGAGACGATCGCGAACCGAGCCGTGCGCCCAGGAACGGGCGAGAGCATCCAAAGATCGGTCGCGGATGAGGAGCGCTTTCGAGCCGGCACCAGGCTCTGGGGAGGATGTGACGGAATGACGGGTTCGGTGACACAAGCACAAACTGCGTCCGACATATCGTCAACAAAAGCCATTCTAGGCGGTATTCGGCGTTTCCTGACACAGCCTGAGCGCATTCTAGGCGTTCTGCTGGCGGTCATGCTGGGAGCACTGGTTCTTGTGCCCCTGTTCGAACTGGTCCGCGAGACGCTCACCGTTCAGCCCTATGACCGTGCCTATCTGCCTAAGGCTCAGCCCGGTGAGTTCACGCTCTTTCACTACGAGCGCGTTTTTGCCGGTCGTCTCTCTTGGGCGCTCTTCTACAAGCCCTTCTTCAATTCGCTTGTCACGGCATTTGCCGCCACGATCATCTGTCTCGCCTTCGGCATCAGCCTCGCCTGGCTGATCGTGCGCACGAACATCCCCTTCCGGAATTTTCTGCACACGCTGGTAATGATCCCATACATGCTGCCTTCCTGGGTTATGGCGCTGGCCTGGATCACATTCTTCAAGAATGATCGCATCGGCGGAGCATCCGGCGCTTTTGCGTATTTCTTTGGCGTGCAACCACCAGACTGGATCGCGTACGGCCCCGTTCCGATCATCATCTGTCTCTCGCTTCACTATTACGTCTATTCCTATTTGTCTGTCTCGAGTTCGATCACGAGCGTCGACAGTCAGCTTGAAGAGGCAGGCGCGATGGCGGGCCTCTCTCGCATCAAGCAGCTTCTGTGGATCACTGCACCGCTTCTGCTGCCAGCCATCGGCTCCGCGGTCGTGATGACGTTCATCCGCGTGGTCGGGTCCTTTGGCACGCCTGCGGTGCTGGGAATGCCGGTGCGCTATTTCGTGCTGCCGACACAGATCTATGCCGCCATGGGGACACGCAATGCAGGTGATGGCTTTCTGCTCGCGCTGGTGCTGGTGGTCCTTGCCTGTCTGTTCATTTTCATCAATCAACGTCTCATCGGAGTCCGTAAGAGCTTTGTGACGCTTTCCGGCAAAGGATTCCGCAGCAAGGAGATCGATCTCGGGCGTTGGCGCTGGCCGCTCTTCATACTCGTCATGCTCCTCATGACCGCGGCCGTTGCATTTCCATTGGTGCTGCTGGTTCTCCAGTCGTTGATCAAGACCGCAGGCAATTACAGCCTCAGCAATCTGACCCTGCACTATTGGATCGGTGGAGGAGGCGAGGGGGTAGATCCATTGCAAGCCGCCCTCGTCGACAATGGCAACATCATTGATGCGACCTGGAACAGCGTTAAGTTGGCCTTCCTCACCGCAATGACGACAGGAATCTTCGGCTTCCTGATTGGTTATGTCGTGGTGAGAACGCGCGGCTCGCTGACGTCGAGATCACTGGAGATGGTGGCCTTCCTGCCTTACATTTTCCCAGCTCTCGCATTCGGGGCGATCTATATCGGTATGTTCGCCCGTCCGTTCGGACCAATCCCAGCTCTCTACGGCACCTTCGCGCTGCTCGTCCTGATCTGTTCGGTCAAGACCCTGCCCTTTACATCACGCACCGGAATCGCGGCGCTCCTTCAGATCGACAAGTCGCTAGAGGAGGCGGCACGCGTCCAAGGCATTGGCTGGATTCGTCGCATGATCCGAATCATCGTACCCATCGCCGCTGGCGGGCTTCTCTCCGGCATGCTCCTCAGCTTCATCAGCATCATGCGGGAACTGTCGCTGATCATCCTGCTCGTCACACCATCGACCAACGTGCTGGCAGGCGTCATCTACAACTATCAGAACCAGGATATGCCTCAACTCGTCGGCGTCGCGACCGTGCTGCTCGTCGCTATCGTGATTGTGGTCAACCTGGCCATCCGTGCCTTGTCAACGAAAGCTCGGATCGGGGCGGCATAACTGCTCCAACCAGACCGATGCATAATAAATGAACGGAGGAAATCAATCATGATACCGACATTCCGCAATGCCAGAGCTTGGCTCGCGGCCGGAGCCTTGACCCTTGCATTGGCGGCGCCGGCTCTAGGGCAGCAGTCCGATCCCAAGTGGGATGCTTGGCTTCAGAAAAGTCAGCTCGGTTCTTATCAGAAGAACGAGAAATGGGATGAGGTGGTTGCTAACGCGAAGAAGGAAGGCGAAGTCGTCGTCTATTCCTCCACCGGGACGATGCTGAAGGTGGCGGAGGATTTCGCGAAGTTCTATCCAGAAATCAAGGTCAAGGCCTATGATCTCGGTTCGGAAAAGACAATCGAGAAAGTCGTCCGTGAGCATCAGGCAGGCGTCTATGCAGCTGACGTGGTCTATTCTGGTGGCACCGAGCAAATGGTGTTCGACCTGCTCCCCAATCACCGCATCGTCAATTACGTGCCGGCCTATCTAGTGGACAGGATTCCCGCCGAGCACCGCGAACCGCTGCTCACACACGTGATCGAGGCCTACGGCGTCTTCTACAATTCGGAAGCTCATCCGCAGCCGCCGATCAAGACATTGTGGGAGCTCACCGAGCCGCAGTGGAAGGGGCGCTTCTCCATGAAATCGCCGGCGGGCTCTCTGACCACACTGATGATGCTGGCCGCCATCGTGGAACATTCTGACGAAATGCAGAAGGCCTATGAGCAGCACTATGGCAAGAAGCTCGAGCTTTCCTCCGGTGTCGAGAATGCGGGTTACGAGTTCCTGCATCGGCTGATCGCCAACGACATCGTCATCTCCGATAATAGCTCGAAGATTGCGACGGCAGTCGGCCTCCGCGGTCAGGCCAAGTCGCCGATGGCATTCTCGGTGATTCACTATCTGACCAAGAACCAGAGCGACAATTATGCCAACGCAGTTCCGTATGATCTGCAGCCATCGGCGCTTTTCTCTTATCCAACTTATGTGGCAGTTGCCGGACAAGCGCCGCATCCCAATGCAGCGAAGCTTTTCGTGGCGTTCCTGATGGGGAGCAAGGACTTGAATATCAGCTCGGAACTCAAGGCGCCGTTCCGATCTGGGAAGTCGTTGGAGCTGCTGCAGGGAATGGCCGCTTTCTATCAGGTCGGCACCTTCTCTCCACGGAGCGACGTCGCACCGCCGCCCTACAGTGAGATGTGGCCTAAGGCCAGGAAGCTCACAGCGTCGCCTGAATTCGTGAAAGACAACATCGCGAAGATCAGTGATTTCTGGATGGCTGAGACGAGCCGATAATCCGATCCGAATGGCTTCCGCACGAGAGAGTGCCCATGTCTGAAATTACCCTCAGAAACATCACAAAGTCGTACGGAAGCCATCTGGCCCTTCCGAGCCTCGATCTCGACATTCCGAAGGGCAGCTTCGTGACCCTGCTTGGGCCGTCGGGCTGCGGCAAAACCACGACCCTGCGCGTCATCGCCGGCCTTGAGCAGGCGACCACTGGCGAGGTCGTGCTCGGTGGCAAGACAGTCTATTCCAGCCAGACTGGGGTCTTCGTTCCACCAGAGCGGCGGGGGCTCGGCTTCATTTTTCAGAGTTATGCTCTGTGGCCAAATATGAAAGTCGGCAGGAACATCACTCTGGCTCTGTCTGAGGCAAAGCAGCCCTCGCATGTGATCAAGGAGCGCCTCACTGAGGCACTTACGAAGGTCCAGCTGACCGGACTTGCGGACCGTTATCCGTCGGAATTGTCGGGTGGGCAACAGCAGCGTGTCGCCGTGGCTCGCCTGATCGCCGCACGCAACGCCATCCTGCTCATGGATGAGCCGCTATCGAACCTCGATGCAAAACTCAGAACGGAAATGCGCACCGAATTGAAGCGTCTGCATCGCGAGCTGGAGGCCACCACCGTCTATGTCACGCATGATCAGGTCGAGGCGTTGACCATGTCCGATATAATCGTTGTGATGAAGGATGGCGTCATCCAGCAGCAGGGTTCGCCCTACGAAATCTATCACGATCCCGCCAATCTCTTCGTCGCCGAGTTCATCGGCGACCCCCGGATCAATCTTCTTGACGGGACGCTGAGCACGGCGGGAGGTGAGAGAATTCTTCGGTTCCAGGATATGGACATCTCCCTCCCTGCGGGTCTGCAGTGTTCGGAGGGACCGGTTACGTTTGCGATCCGTCCGGAGAATATCTCGATCGTCGAGCGACAAGGTCCGTTCAGCCTGCCGGCGGAGGTCGACATCGTCCAGCCCACTGGATCACAGACCATCATTGCGTTGTCTGTTAAAGGATGTCGCATTACAGCGCTTATTCCGCGCTTCGAGACCTCTCTGTCCAGAAAGAATATTTGGATCGAGTTTCCTGCGGACAAGCTTACTTTCTTCGACAAGGACAGCGGAAACCGATTTCCGGTGATACAATCTGTTGTCGGAGCCTGCCACGCAGCCTGAAGCTGTTATCCGCTCAATGTTGGCGCAGTTGAGCCTATAAATGCGCGCGCCATCAAGGGCGCAAAGGCGCGAGTGTAAAGTCCAGGATACAAATTTCGATGGTGACCCAATTCAATTACCCACGTCCTCCGATGAGCCTCATCGTCGATGATCTCCCACCGTTCGGCGTGAAGCTCTTCGTCGGCGATGCTAACGCGGCGTCGGATAAGGCATTGCTTGAAGGTAACGACATCGCCATTGTCGTGAACTGCGCCGTCAATTTGGATATCAATTATACGGCTGGCGTCGGCGCCTCCGACATCGCATCGCCTCATGGACCGGTCCGAAATTATAAGCTCGGCCTCATCGACGATGCGGGTAATCCGGACACGATGTTGTTGGCTGGCTATTATCTGCTCGATGGCGCTCTGCATCAGCGATTGCCTGACCGTTATACCTATCCGCATCGTCGCCGTGGAAATGTGCTGCTCCATTGCCGGGGCGGGCGTAGCCGCTCAGTAATTCTAGCAGCCTTGTATATTCACATCCAGCTGCCGGACCGGTTTCCCACGCTAGAGGCAGCCATCGATCATCTGCGTGCCACACGTGAGCTTCACCCCGACGAATGGATGGAGACGCCGAAGCCGATGCTGATTAAGGCGGCGCGCCATGCAGCCACGTGGATCCGGCGGATCGAGCTTGAAAAGCATCAGACGCCGCAACACGCGTCCTCCAACCGATAAGCAGGACTTCACACCATGCCAGCCTCCATCCCAGTCAGGGACGCGGAACACACTTCTGTATCCGCTGCAGGAAGACGTGACCTGAGATTGTCTGTTGCCTGCGCGGTAGCCCGAGAAGCGGGAAACCTAGCACGTCGCCGGTTCAACGGACGCCCTGGTATAACCGGCATCAATCTCAAAGGCCGTCAGGATTATCTCTCGGCCGTGGATTCAGAGGTCGAGCGTTTGGTGCGCGGTCGATTACTGGCGAGTTTCCCGAAGGACTCCTTCTTCGGCGAGGAGGGTGGGGGATCGCTCGATCATGACGTCTGGGTGGTGGACCCGATTGACGGCACGGCGAATTTCGTACGCGGAATATCGCAATTCTGCATCTCCATTGCCTATGTCCGCGATGGCCAGACTCAGATTGGAATTATTTACGACCCAATGCATGATGAGCTGTTCGTGGCAGAACGTGGCGGAGGCGCAACTCTGAACGGCGAGCCGATCCATGTTAGTGGTCTCGATGACATGCAGTCCGCTACTATTGAGGCAGGCTGGTCGACACGGCTTCCGCTCAGCGAGTATGTTGACCTCGTCGGCAGGATCCTGGCGGATGGGGCAGGTGTCCGTCGCGGTGGCTCCGGAGCTTTGGCTTTGGCCTATGTGGCCGCGGGCCGGATCGACGGCTATTGCGAGCTACACATGAACTCTTGGGACGCTTTGGCTGGATTGCTCCTGATCGAAGAGGCTGGCGGCTGGGCAAATGACTTTCTCGATCAGTCGGGGTTGCGCGATGGCAATATCGTTCTAGGCTGCACGTCCGGTCTGAAGAGTCCCCTCGTCCAACTCATGGGAATAGTTTAACCCCCTCCTCGTTAGATCCCGAAGTTCGATGGTTCCTCACCGGATCTTCGCTGAGGAAAATTCGTCGGAACGTTTGAAGGCAATCTTATATGTTATTCTCAGCCCATGATGCCGAAGCTGTGGATCAACTCCTCCGCGAAGCGGCGAGGGTGGAGATCATGCCCCGCTTCAGAAACCTCTCGGCCCATGAAGTCCGGCAGAAATCGTCGGCAATGGATCTTGTGACGGACGCCGACGAGGCCGCAGAGCGAATGATCGCCAAGGGGTTGAGGCAGGCCTTTCCAAAAGCAGTTCTGATCGGTGAAGAGGCGACAGAGCGTGACCCGTCGTTGCTTAGTAAGATGGACAATGCGGAGCTTGCGTTCCTGATCGATCCGGTCGACGGCACGAAGAATTTCGCTTCAGGCCTTCCACTGTTCGGGGTGATGGTAGCGGCTGTCATTCGAGGAGAGGTCGTTGCCGGCTGGATTCATGATCCGGTTGGGAAAGACACTGCGATAGCCCTTCGCGGGGAGGGGGCCTGGATTGAGCGTTCCGTTGGCGGCCGTATTGATCTCCGGGTTGCACCCGCGGCACCCATCCGAGATATGTCAGGCTGCGCATCCTGGCATCATATGACGGAGCCGGTGCGATCCAGAATAGCGGCAAACCTTGCAGGCTTTGGAACGGTCGCGTGTTATCGCTGCGCAGCGCATGAGTATCGGATGGCGGCCGCCGGGTATTGTCACTTTCTTTTCCATTCGAAGCTGATGCCATGGGACCACGCAGCAGGCTGGCTGCTCCATCAGGAGGCCGGTGGCTACTCCGCATGTTTTGATGGTTCACCTTACCGACCCACTCGCCACGAGGGTGGCATCATATGCGCTCCCGATGCAGAAAGCTGGAAGCGTATGCATGAGGCACTGTTTGGCAACGCCTAGAGCATTTTTTGGCGCAGCGGGTTAACTTAGGGTCCTGAGTCCTTGAGGAGCGGATGTATCTAACTACTTTTAAGAGCGGGGCGCAGATCTCTAGCCGCGCAAACTTGGCGCGCTATCGAGATCCGCGACTTCACGCGCGGCGGACATTCGGGATGCGTCTAGAGGCGTCACGTCATACCGCCGCTTGAACATTCGATTGAAGGTCGACTGGTCAGTGAAGCCGCAGCGTTGTGCAACCTCACCAACTCGGAGATAACGATGCACGGATGTGGTGAGCATGGCGTAAGCATTCTCGATTCGTGTGGACCAGATCGTAGCGGCGACGCTTTCGCCACGTTCGGCAAATAGACGGTAGAGTGTTGCACGAGAACAGCCGAGTTCTCTCACCAGAACTCTTAGGTCAAACTCGGGATCTCCACAATCGCGGCGAATGATGAGACGGGCGGCTTGATAAAGGCCATCCGGCACGCATTCATGATCGACTTTCCTTAACTCTGCTTGCAGAGCAGCAAGGCCCATTTCGACCGCGCTCGAAAGTGCGACGGCTCGCTGTTCGGCTGTCAAGCGCGTGACCTCGGCAGCCATGAGTCGTAGATGGGATCGCAATAGGGCGCCGATGCCGCGGTGCGGCAGACGAAATCCTGCGAGCTTAGAGGGATCGTATCCCAATGCGTTGGCGACTCGTTCACGCGAACAGATCAAGCTGATGTCGCGGTGCCTGGGCCGAAGGATCTCCATAGGCTGAGAATAGTCCATGACATAAACGTCGCCGGCACGCAGATGGTGAATGCTACCATGGACGAGGGTTGCGGATCGGCCTGACGCGAGCAGGCTGATGCTAATGTCGTCACAACCGTCTCGCTTAAGACGGGATAGGTCTCGTCGGGCAGAAACTGTGTCGGTTGCATGCTCGACGAAATCGGCGCCTACCCCAGTAACATGTATAAGTCTGCCACGAAATGGCTGACCATCTGTCGGTCCTCCGAGTGCCTCGATGCGCCGTAGGACCCCTTCCCGCCAGTAGGCTAGGGCATGCCGGGAGGCCACGCTGTCCGTCGATCGTATTTCGAGGTGACCGGGTCCTTTGCCGGTCGCCCCTATATCGAGCGGAGACACTCGATCAAAAATGTTAGATTGTAACTGGGACGACAAGCCTAACACCTTGCTATACAACGCCTTATTGAGTAAAGCATCGCTCATATTTCATCAAAGCCATCAGCTTCACCGACTTCAAGATGCGGAATACTTCTGAAAGCAACGAGTTGACGAAGCTGCAACGTATGATGCCGCTTCGTCAGAAGCAATTGGAAAGATATCAGCCCTTGCCAGGCGAAATAACGAGCATTATTACAAAGGTTGAAGTAATTTCCGGCTCTGAGCTACGCTTTGCAGCGTGGCAATCGAGGTTTACGCGTGCGATTTCTGCGTTTGAGGGTTTTGTCAGCATTGAGCTGATACCCGTCCGGGCCGACTCGGCAGAGTGGCAGATCATTCAAAGATTTGTCTCACCGACGCTCCTGGATCGCTGGCGTATGTCAAGCGAGAAAGCCAAACTGTTCTCCGACCTTGCCGCTTTCCAAAAGCCGGATGCTCCAGCGCTCTCTGATGAACCCGCCCCCGACTTTCACTCACTTTCCTCCGTGACAGAAGTCATCACGACAGTCGTCGAGCAGGGCCGGCTCACGCAGTTCTTGTCCTGGTCACAGAGAGCCCAGGAAAGGCAAGCCACCTTTCCGGGCTATATGGGTACCCTTATTCAGGCTCCCATTTCAAATGCGGCGCCATATTGGATGACCTTGGTCAGGTTCGCGACACCAGCACAACTGGATGCATGGCTCGATTCCAAGGATCGTAAGGCTCTTCTCGCCAGCCCAGACTACGAGCCGTTCGCATGGAAGAGCCACCGCATTGAGAATGGCTTCGCATCCTGGTTCTCGAACTCTTCAGGTGAAGCGTCACCACCGGCTTGGAAGCAGACAATGCTTGTTCTGCTCGTGCTCTTCCCGGTGGTGATGTTGGAGACGATGTTTCTGAGCCCGCACCTCGCATCAATGCATCTGCCGGTCGCGATCTTCATCGGCAATGCTCTCAGCGTTGCCCTCGTCTCATGGCCCCTTATGGCCATTGCTATTGCCTGTTTGAGATGGTGGCTGAAGCCGGCGCCAGCGCGTCGCTGGAGGATGGAGATGCTTGGACTTGCATCGGTCCTTAGTCTCTATTCCATTGAAATTCTTATTTTCATGCAGCTTCTCCCAATTTAGCTGGGACAGGAACGAGGAGACCAAAATGACTGAAGACGACAAGAAATTTATGGCACGTGCAATCGCTCTATCGGAGAAGACGTCGATTATCGATAGCGCGGGTGGCGTATTTGGCACCGTCATCGTTCGCGATGGAGAGATCATCGGGGAAGGCGCAAACCGTGTGGTGGCCGAGAATGATCCAACGTGGCACGGAGAGATCGAAGCAATTCGCAACGCTTGTAAGAAAGCGGGCAGCTTCAAGCTTCCCAACGCGGTCCTCTATACGAGCGCTGAGCCTTGCCCAATGTGTATGGCGGCCGCCTATTGGGCCGGGATTGAGCGGGTCTTCTACGCGTCAACCAATGAGGACGCTCTCGAATATGGCGATTTCGATGACAGCAAGATCTATGGAGAGCTTCGCAAGCCAATCTCCGAGCGGTCCATTAAATGCGTCCAGATCATGCAGCCCGAAGCAGTTGAAGTTTGGAAGAAATACAAAAACAAAGCAGATCGTGTGCCATATTAATTACGATGAACAGCGGAAGATATGTACATGATGAGCTGCGTTGGCCGTTCTCGAGGTGAGGCGCCGGCTGCTATGTAAATCTTGCCAAAGCGCAGCCTTGGCTTGTCGCCGGCTGTCGACCCGGCAGCCACCAGGTCTGTGCGATGGCGATCCATGACGATAAATCGTGGCGCTATCCTCGGTGCGCTTAGCGAATTTCGCCGAGGTGAGACCCAAGACGAATTCGTGTCCCGACCTTCGTCTCAGCTTCCGAAGATGACTTTGCGAAAGCGTGAGAGAGAAAAAGCGAAGTATGCGCTTCCGATCACGGCGATTGCCGCCAACCTTGGCCATAAGATGGACAAGTCTGCCCCACGATAGAGAACACCCTGCGAGAAGGCGACAAAATGCGGGGTCGGGCTGACAACCTGCATGGCGTATTGCAGCCAGATCGGCATGCTTTCCATAGGTGTGCTGCTCCCTGACAGCAATTGCATAACGACCAATACAGGAATGGCGAGAAGGCCGAACTGCCCCATAGTTGAGGCGACCGTTCCAAGCATGATGCCTAAGGCGGCGACTGTGAAGGCATAAAGCGCCGCTCCAAAAAGAAACAGCATGAGCGAGCCCGCGATTGGGACGGCAAGCCACCATTGAACGACAATCACCAACGAAAGCATGGCAGCCACGAGGACTACAAGACCGTTCGCAAAGACTTTTGCCAACATGATCTCCGCAGGCACGACTGGCATGACGAGGAGATGCTCCACGGTACCCTGCTCACGCTCACGGATGAGAGCTGCCCCCGCGAGGATGACCGTCAGTAGGGTGATACTATTGATCACTTGCATCACCGACGTGAACCAGCTCGAGGTCAGGTTGGGATTGAATTTCGCATGGATCACGACGTTCACCGGCAACGCCATCGTCGCCTCTCGGCCAGCACGGAAATTGGCGACCTCCTGTGTAACGATATTTTGAATATAGACCGCTCCATTTCCCGCTTGGGTCATAGCGGTGGCATCGACATTCAACTGAAGAGACGCCTCTTTGCCGGCCAAAATATCCGACTGAAAGGCTGGCGGGATCTCCAACACGAAGACGAGTCGGCCTTCATCCATCTGAGAATCGATCTCGCTTGCCTGGATTAAGGTGGCACGCTTGAAGAGAGGCGGGGTGAAGGCATCGAGAAGCCGTCGCGAGAGATCCGAATGGTCTTCGTCGACGACACCGATCGTGAGGTTGTCCGCTTCCGTCGAGGCTCCAGTCGCGACCGTATAGACCGCTATAGTGAACGCATAGATGACAAGGATCAACATGATCGGGTCGGCTCGTATGCTCCGCAGTTCTTTAATGGCGAGGCGATAGATATTGGCTATATGCGTGCCCAACGCCGACCACTTGGCATGCCGGTATCGTTCCGACGCGGTGGAGCGATCGTGAGGCATGTCAGACCTCCTGTTTCCGAAGAAGGAGTTGTGCCACCATGAGAAAGAGAATGAAGAAGCCAGTCAGGACGACAAGGTTGATCCATAGCTCATCCCATCCAAGGCCCTTGGTGAAGGCCCCGACACTGACCGGCTGATACCACGCAGGTGGGAATCCCAAGCCGAACAGGCGTGCGCTACCGGATAGCGAAGCGACTGGTACGAGGAGACCCGAAAAGTTGATGGCTGGAATGATAGACAGGATGGCTGTCGCGAATACCGCCGAAACCTGCGTCCGGGTGAAGGTCGATATGAGTTGGCCGAAGCCGGTCGTTGCCGCAACATAAGCCAGCGTTCCCACGATAAGAACGCCAAACGATCCCTTAATAGGGACTTCGAAGAGAAGAATCGCCAGGATGACCAGGAGGGCGAAGCTGATCATTGCCACAGCAATATACGGAACCTGTTTGCCGAAAAGGAATTCGAGCTTCGTCATCGGCGTCGATCGGAAGTTGGCGATCGATCCAGTTTCCTTCTCGCGGACAACGGCGATTGCCGACATGATTGCCGGGATAAGGATGAGCATCAGCATAATGACGCTCGGCACCATCGCGTTGACGCTCTTGAAGGATTGATTATACCGGAATCGCGTCTCGATATTGACTGGGCTTGCCGTTGTGCTTTCCGGCCGCCCCCCGATCAGCTCCTTCCCATACTGGGCCGCAAGGCCAGTCACATAACCTTTGGTGGTTTCCGCGCGAAACGGCATGGCGCCGTCGAGCCAAACCGCGATTTCCCCTGTGCGCCCGCTTTGCAGATCACGGCCGAAGCCTGACGGTATCTCGATTGCAAGTTGGAGATCGCCGCTGCGGAACCTGCGATCGAGATCGTCCAAGCTGGCGATTGCCGGCCGCTCATCGAAGTAACGGGAGCTCGCAAATGCCTCGATAAGCTCACGACTCTCCGGCGTCCTGTCCTGGTCGTAGGCTGCGAACCGCAAATTCTCGACGTCGAACGAAATACCAAACCCGAACGCAATCATGAGAATAAGCGGGCCTGCGAAAGCGAATGCGAGTCGAATCGGATCGCGCAGAAGCTCCATCGTCTCGCGACGGATGCACGCCCAGAGCCTGCCTGGATCGAAGCGGCGTGACTTCGGGTTGGGGGCAGCTGGGGGCGCAGGTAGAGTCTGCTGCGGAGTTGTTCGCGTGCCGTCGATCCCAGCCGCTTCCGCAAGATAGCTGATGAAAGCGTCTTCGAGGGAAGACGCCTCACGTCTACGTACTAGTTCAGGTGGCGTACCGATTGCCAGCACTCTGCCGGCGTGCATGAGAGAAATACGGTCGCACCGCTCAGCCTCATTCATGAAATGTGTCGAGAGGAAGATTGTGACATCCTCGTCGCGGGACAGATCGATCAATGTGCGCCAGAACGCGTCACGGGCAATCGGATCCACGCCCGAGGTTGGCTCGTCCAGGATCAGCATGGCGGGTCCATGAAGAACGGCGACCGCAAGCTGGAGACGCTGTTTGATGCCTAGCGGCAAGCCCTCTGGCCGTATATCCGCAACGGATGCAAGATCGAAACGATCGAGCAGCTCGGCGATGCGCCCTCCGACCTCTCCCCGTGGAAGATGGTAGAGCTGCGCGTGCAGCTCCAGATTCTGCCGTACGGTGAGTTCACCGTAGAGTGAGAAGCTTTGCGACATGTATCCGACGTTGCGGCGGGTTTCCATGTCATCTGCTTCCATTGTCTTGCCGAACAACTTGGCCCATCCGCTGGTCGGCGGCAGCAATCCTGTCAGCATTTTCATTGTGGTCGACTTGCCGCAGCCATTCGAACCAAGGAAGCCGAAGATCTCTCCGCGGCCGATGCGAAAGCTGACATGGTCCACGGCGATGAAATCTCCGAAACGACGGGTCAGGCCTTCTGCTTCGATGGCCGGGACGCTATCGTCGCTCTCAAGGCGTGGCCGCACGACCACATCCTGATGCTGAGCCCGTTTCTCTTCCGGCAATAGTGCGATGAACGCTGCTTCCAGATTGCCCTTGCCGGCCTTTTCGAGAATCTCGGCCGTCGTTCCTGTGGCAATAACTTTGCCATCGTCCATTGCCGCAAGCCAGTCGAAGTGTTGCGCTTCGTCCATATAGGCTGTGGCCACAATCACACTCATCTGCGGGCGCCGAGCGCGAATCGTGTTAATGAGGTCCCAGAACTGCCTGCGGGAGAGGGGGTCCACACCCGTCGTCGGTTCGTCGAGAATAAGCAGGTCCGGATCATGAATCAGCGCACAGCACAGGCTGAGCTTCTGCTTCATGCCTCCTGACAGCTTGGCGGCTGGCCGGTCCCGAAAGGAAGCGAGATCCGTTGCGCTAAGAAGCTCTTCGATTCGGCGATGGCGCTCATGTGCACCTTGACCGAAGAGGCGTCCATGGAAATCGAGATTCTCGAAGACGCTAAGTGTTGGATAGAGATTCCGGCCGAGGCCCTGGGGCATATAGGCGATGCCGGCTTGGTGAGCCATGCGGTGCGAATGGTTCTCCATATCGCCGCCGAGAACGTACACAGTGCCGTTCTGAATGCGGCGGACACCCGCGATAAGCGCAAGTAATGTCGACTTTCCGACACCGTCAGGGCCAATCAACCCTGCCATGCACCTGGATGGAATGTCGATCGTGATATTGTCGAGTGCTATCGTCGCACCGTATTTGTGCGAAACTCCTTCGAGCTTGGCGACGGCAACGTGCATCAGGGCAGCTTCACTTGAAGTTCGGGCGGCCAAGCGATTGTCGGGCTGATGCGGACGAAGCCGACCCCGCGAACGCCGGTTTTCACGTTGCGATGATAGCGTGCAAGAACGTCAGGATCCACCTGGAGCTTGACTCGGAACATGAGCTTTTCACGCTCCTCGGCTGTCTCGACGCTCTTTGGCGTGAATTGGGCATCGGCTGCCACGAAGCTCACGGTCGCGGGAATGACATATTGTGGGATTGGATCGAGAACCATCCTGGCCTCGTCGCCGAGGGCGAGGGGGCCGGCCTGGGCGGCGGGAAGATAGATCGTCATATAGACATCCTTCAGATCCAGGATTGTCACGACGCGCGTCCCTGCGTTGACGACTTCTCCGGCGCGGGCCAGCTGGTACTGAACTCGGCCGTCTCGCGGTGACACGAGTGTCAGGTCCACCAATATTGCCTCAATCTGCTCGACCTCTGCTTCCGCCGTTCTGATCGAGAACAGTGCCTGCTCGCGTTGGGCCTCTGCTGCACGGAGTGCGGCATCGGTCGCATCGGCCTTCGCGATACGCTGGTCATATATCTGACGGGTCAGGTAGCCCTTGTCGACGAGTTGCTGGCCCCTCTCTACATCTGTGCGGGCGAAGACCTGGTCGCTTCTGCGCTGAGCGATCAATGCCTCGGCCTCGGCAAGAGACTGCTTGGCCTTCAGGACTTGTGCGCGCGCACCGCGGAGCTGCGCCTCGTATTCAGGCGAAGAAATGCGCGCTATAACTTGGCCGGCCTTTACCTCGTCGCCTTCCTTGACAGTCACCTCAGCAAGGCGGCCGGCATATTTGGCAGAGACGTCGACCTGTGTTGCCTCGATGCGGCCGTTCGTTTTGACAATACCTTCCGGCATCGACGCACCCCGCAGGCGGTCAATTAACGTCCTGAGGCGAGATTGGGCTTGGGCTTCAACGATACTTCCTGGAAATATCAGAACAACAGTGAAGCCGATGAACGCCAGAATAGTCAAGGCGACAATCGGCACGCCGCATGGCGGCTTGGCAGCACATTGATCCAAATCGTTCCTGCAGAACCGCCCTAAGGCGATCCTGAACATCCGATTCATGGACATCTGTCCCGATTCTGGTTGTTCGTGACCTCTGTTCATGAGCCAGGAAAATATTTATCGGCTTACCTGAACATCGGCGAGTTTACAGCATGACCTGTATTCTAAGGTTCCACCATCGGGTGAAACCCGGAGAGGTGTCAGGGAAAAACCCCATGCACAATTGAGAATGGGACTGATGAAGGCCTTGTCTTCAGGACTATGCTTCACCGAAGTCCGACTGCTTGAGTGCGATGAGGCGAGACGCTAAGGACAAGTGAAAACTCGACTTGCCGTGCGACAAGGCCGTTGCTTCTGATCACCGTCACATTTGTTTATGCTATCTAGATAAAGAGGTGACTCCAATTCGATGGAATCACCTCTAGTTTTTAGATGTCGCATTCTCAACGAAGGGCCGGCTTTCTACACCGAAGAACGCTCTATCTATGCAGATGATTGAAGGATTGCCGTTAGGCAGCTTTGACGTCGCTGAGGAAGATAGTCACTTCTCGGCTGAGTTCCTCGGAGTGCTGCGAAAGTTCCTGCGCAGCGCCAAGAACCTGCGATGCTGCGGCACCTGTTTCGCCAGCTCCTTGACGCACGTCCCCGATGCTGCCCGTTACCTGCTCGGTGCCCCGCGCGGCCTCCTGTACGTTGCGTGCGATCTCGGCCGTTGCTGCACCTTGCTCTTCCATAGCTGCAGCAATCCCGACGGAGATTTGAGACATCTCGGTGATCGTTCGAGCAATCTCCTGGATGGCCGAAACTGTTTGCTGCGTCGCCTGTTGGACGGAGCCAATCTGTCGCGAAATCTCTTCCGTCGCCTTCGCCGTTTGGCCCGCGAGGTCCTTCACCTCTGAAGCAACCACAGCAAAGCCCTTGCCTGCTTCGCCTGCCCGGGCGGCCTCGATCGTTGCGTTGAGCGCGAGCAGATTCGTCTGGGAGGCAATATTGTTGATCAACTGAACGACGTCGCCGATCTTATCTGCCGTCGTCGCCAATTGTTCCACCGTCCGGTTTGTCCGTTGCGCTCCCGTAACGGCCCTGTCTGCGATTTCCGAAGATTGCGCGACTTGGGAGGCGATTTCTCGAATCGAGATGGACAGCTCCTCGGTCGCTGCCGCAACGGTCTGCACATTAGCCGACGTCTGTTGGGCGGCAGAGGCGACGGTAATAGACTGATTGTTCGTCTGGTTGGCGACAGCTGTCATGGACTGCGCAGTCGATTCCATTTCGGTTGCGGCTGACGACAATCCCTGCGTCAGAGCCGAAACGTTGCGCTCAAATGTTTTTGTCAGCTGATCGAGAACCTCGGCTCTGCGCATTTTTGCCTGATTCTCCACTTCCTGCTCGGCGGCAAGACGGCGAGCCTCAATGGCGTTGTCCTTGAAGACTTGCAAGGATCGGGCCAATTGACCCACTTCGTCTTTTCGTTCCGTGCCAAGAATAGAAATAGCTAAATCACCGTTGGCCAAACGGCTCATCATCCCAGTGATTGCTGTAAGCGGCCGCGTAATCCCGTAGATTGTGATCGCGGCGATCAAACCGATGGCAATCAGAATTCCGGCTGTGGCCGACCAGATCAAGTCCCACGACGTTCTCGAGGCAAGAGTGTCAGCGTCGTCTTTCGCTTTTTCGAGCGCCTTTCTGCCAATTTCGACTCGCTCTGTGAGAAAGTTACGGAGATTAATGCGTATGTCGCGTCCCTCGCCGTTCGAAATAAGGAGCGCTCCTTGGTCGTCGTTCACTTTTGCGCGGTCGACGCTCTTATCTAAGAAACCGAAATAATTAGCCACTTTTTCTTTAATCTGCCTGAAGTCTGTCTCCATCTCAGGGTTCTCGGCACGCTGAATGAGCTCGTCAGCATGTTTGAGAGCGAGCGTCTTGTATTGATTGAAAACTTTGTCTGCCGACTGAATGAGCTCTGGCTCATGGTAGAGAATAATGTTCTTTTCCTGGATCGTCGCTTCGTTAACTTCGGCGTTGATCTGCAGGATCAGGTTGAGGCGCGCCGCTTCGTATTCGACAAGTTCCCGGGTATCTTGAGCCATATGCTCAAGACCGGATCTTGCGAGAACGATCAGGCTGATCGTGATTGCGACGAAAATTATGGCCGGAATCACCAGCTTCACGAGAAGTCCGAGATTATTGAGAGTTTTCATTTGATGTCAGTGGCCTGCCCGCTACGCTGCAGGAAGCACGCGCCCCCCACAGGCGCGACAAGTCAGGCGACTCAATATCTCCAGGCGGCGTGAACATACTCTTAAAGATGTGATGCTTTTGCTGGAGTCGGTAAGTAAATATGACGGTTGATTGGCGCGAATGCAGATAGGATTACATTCAAAGGCATCGAGCTTGGATTACGTGAACGTTCTGTTCAAGTAGAACGCTTACGAGAGTATGAACTTTGTTCGCAGCAAGACGGAGAGGCAATCGTCTTGCTAACTTCCTGCCTCGGCTCAGGCATTTCATGCCAATTCACCTGAGTCTTCTGAGACGTTCTATCATTGGATTTCGGCATCAGCCTCGGGCAAGGGAGCGGACGTATACTTGATACCGTTCAGGGATCTATCGCCGGGATAGTGATGCTTTCGACATATTTGGACTACAAGCTGCTCAACAAGAATCTCCAGCAGAGCCTTGACCGGGTTTCGGGCCAAGCAGCTGTCGCGCGCGAGACCAAATATTATAAAGAGAACATCGGCAAAGTTACTTCGGTCAAAGAATTCCTCGCAGATCATCGCCTGTATAAATACGCTATGGAAGCCTTCGGCCTGGACGATATGATCTATGCCAAGGCGTTTATGAAGAAGGTGCTAGAGAGCGATCTGAGCGACGACAATAGTTTCGTCAACAGACTGTCGGACGAGCGCTATCGCGGGTTCGCAAAGGCTTTCCAATTCTCGCCGGATGGAACTTCCTTCGCTAAGCCCGATGTGCAGACGGACAGGCAAGAGGACGATATGATCGGCCTCTACAACCAGCAGATCATCAATAAAGCAAACGCTGTCGAGAGCGAGACGGAATATTACAAGTCGGCCGTCGGCAAGATTACGAACGTCGACGACTTCGCCAACGATAGGCGTTTGGTTGAGTATTCTCTCAAGGCATTTGGGATCGATCCGACCTATTATTCCGCGCGGATCATGAAACAGGTCCTGACGAGCGATCCCTCTGATCCGGCAAGCTATCTTAACTCTATCAAGGATCCGGCCTATTCTGAGGTTGTCCAGGCGCTTGAGACACTCGCAAGCTCGTTTAACTTCAGAACGGACGGTACCCTTCCCATCGGAACGCCGGCACAAACGGAAGTTCAGATCAAGTCCGTAACTGAGGCCTATGTGCTTTCCTCGTCAAGCCGTGTCACTCCTTTGGCTGCGCAATGGAACACCGAGTATTTTGAGAGCAAGGCGCCTCAGATCACCTCGGTTACGGAATTCATGAGCGACGGTAGGCTCTTGAGTTACCTCGAAACGGCGTTCGGCATTGAAGACAGTACTGCGGCAAGGGAGAGTATCGCCAAGGCGCTGACAAGTGATCTGAACGATCCTCAGAGCTTTGCCAATCAGTCCAATAACGACATTTATCGGAAGCTTGCACGGCTGTTCAATTTCCAGGCCGATGGGACAGTGCTTGCGGGCCAAACGATGCTGGGACGTAATGAACTTGCCGAGGTGACGGTCACGTATATGGCGGCTTATGACGATGCCGATCAGCAAAAGGACAGCGGCAGAACAGCATTCTATAAGAATATGATTGGTACTGTCGAAGATGTCGATGGATTGCTCAATAATTTCATTCTCTATGACTATGTTCTGGAGGCGTTCGGGCTTGATCCAAAGACAGAGTCGAAGTCGACCATTCGTCAGGTTCTGACAAGCGATCTGTCCGATCCAAAGAGCTATGCCAATCAGACGAGAGATAGCCGCTACATCGGTTTGGCTGACGCTTTCAACTTTAGCGCTGACGGCAAGATCCGGGCAGCGCTTGTGGCTCAATCAGAAGGTGAGATCTCTGCCACGGCCAGTGCCTACCTTGTAGGTGCGACGGACCGTGGCCAGACCCTGGATGACGCGAAGGCTGAGACAGCCTATTATCGAGAGCAGATCGATCGCGTTTCCTCACTGGATGATCTGCTCAAGGATAAGCGCCTGCTGACATATGTTATGAGTGCATTCGGCGTTACGTTGCCGGATACGCTAGCGGATTTTATGGAGCGGCTTCTGAAAAGCGATCTCGATGATCCGGAAAGCTTTGCCAATAAGCTGCAGGACAAGCGCTATGCACAACTGGCAGCATCGTTCAATTTCGACGCTGACGGAAATATTGTGCAGCGATCGGGGGGGCAGGCGCAGTCCTTGCGGAGCGTCTTGAACATCATCGAGTTGCATACGCGCCAGACTCTCGAGAAGCAATCCGGAGAGGAGAACGATGGACTGCGCCTCGCCTTATATTTTCAGCGAAAGGCACCCGGCCTTACATCGGTCTATGGCATCCTAGCGGATCGTGCGCTTCAGCAGGTTGTGTTCAAGGCTCTTGGACTGCCCGACGAAATGGCGCAAGCGCCGATCGACCAACAGGCAGAACTTCTCAAGAATCGGCTCAATCTTGCGGACTTCAAGGATCCGGAGAAACTTGAAAAGTTCCTCGGACGCTTCAGTGTTCGATACGATCTAGAGAATGGCACTGCCTCCTCGCCAGTAATGGCACTCTTTCAAGGCGGCGACGGAAGCGACATAAGTGTCGATGCCATGGTAAGTTTCTCCCAACTTCGGGCGTCTCGCTATTACTGAAGCGCGGCATTCGGAAATAGCAGATTCGATCCTGTCGGGTTAGTCTTGCCATAAAGCATTGCGTAATTCTTACCCTTCGGTCAGAGGTCCGAGGGGCATAATGCCATTAGCAGCGTTGGTCTTCTTGAGAAATAGACCGAGCTTGAGAAGTTGTACTCATCGAGACCCGAACGTTTTCCAAGTTTGTTTGGTCGTTTCTCAAGCACTGCGCTCTGGGACATGGCAGAGGGCATACATGGTTTGCTTGTAGTGGCTTAAGTGACGGCCTCACGAGAGGGCCTGCAAATGAGGTCAGCTTCACGCAAGCTTCAGGTCATAGAAGGGAGCAAATAGCAGGTTGACCCGGCCACCTCGTGGGTCTGCTCAATGGCATGATGCTGTCCTGCTATACCGGTGTGAATCCGGTATGTCCCTAGCAATGAAGCCTGAGGGATAGCCCATGTCTGGGTCTGTCCCCGTCATTCTACACATCTAAGGGGACACTCCATGTCTAGCCTTCTGACGAATACCTCTGCCATGACCGCCCTGACGACGCTGAAAAGCATCGCAGGACAACTCGACCAGACCAGCAGCCGGATCTCCACCGGTCTGAAGGTCAACGATGCTGCGGACAACGCAGCGTACTGGTCGATCGCCACCACCATCCGCGCCGACAACGGCTCGCTCGGTGCGGTGAAGGACGCTCTCGGCCTCGGTGCGAACTCGGTCGATACCGCCTTCAACGGCATGAATCGCTCGATCGACCTTCTGAAGGACATCCAGTCGAAACTGACGGCTGCTCTGTCGCCGAACGTCGACCGCGCCAAGATCCAGACCGAAATCGACGCCAAGCTGAAGGAGCTGAAGCAGACCGCTGACGCTTCGGTGGTGTCGGGCGAAAACTGGCTTTCCACTGACGGAAATGCCGGCAACTACGTCTCCGACCGTAAGGTGGTGGCTTCGTTCACCCGTATCGACGGCAAAATCAGCGTCGACACGATCACGATCTCGGTCGACGACACGAAGCTGTACGACAAGAAGACCGTGGCTGCGGACCCAGCGGCCGCCGCCGATGCCGACATCACGGCCGACAAGGCCACTTGGACGACGGCTCAGGACGCCTGGAAGACCGCTCAGGCGACTTGGGACTCCAGCGCGAAGGACGCTGCCGCCAAGACCGCTCTCGACACGGCGCAGACCACCTACAACACCGCTCAGAAGACCTATTCGGACGCCATCGACACGGCCAACAAGGCTGCTGTTGCGGCGGTCGACGGTGAAGGCGGCATCCTGAACAAGGAGTGGGGCGTTCTCGGCAAGGACGAGGACGGCGCTTACAAGCACTACGAGGTGGCGATCGACCAGATCGATATCGCTAACATCCAGAACCAGGACCTTTCTCAGCTGCGCGCCTTTATTGCGGCGGTTGACCGGGCTCTGGGTGCGATGACCGACGCAGCGACGACGCTTGGTGCGAACAAGTCGCAGATCGCTTCGCAGACGACGTTCGTCGACTCGCTGATCAAGGCGAACGAGCGTTCGATCGGTACGCTGGTTGATGCGGACATGGAAGAAGAGTCGACCCGCCTGAAGGCTCTGCAGGTTCAGCAGCAGCTTGGCGTTCAGGCTCTCAGCATCGCCAACGGCAGCACGCAGAGCATTCTGTCGCTGTTCCAGCGCTAAGCGCTGTCAACATCTTACGAAGGGGCCACGCTTCGGTGAAGCGTGGCCCTTGCTTTTTGCAGACCCGCTCCAGTTTGTACTCGCGTTTCATGTAAAGCTAAGGAAGCAAGTTCGTATCGCTATCGGATCAATGAGCTCTTCTGCATTCCTGACTTTGCCGATTGGCGCCTTCCGATACAGAACCCGCCTCGCAGTCAGCACATTGCGACGCTCCTTCGATGAGCTCTCAAAGGTTGGATCTCTTCGGCATTCTCATCGCGGTGAAATTAAAGTTTTTAAGAATCCGTTAATCCGAGAGATCATCGCCAGTCAGAAGGTGTGACAGGCATATGGCGCGACTCGGTTTAGTTGCGACGTGGGTCGCTGGCGGCCTCAAGGACAGTCCGATCATAAGCTTTCATTTACCAAGTTCCGGGCCGTCCAGGGCCTCGGATTGACAAGATACAGCCTGTTTGACACATTTAGAGGGTCTTCGGACCTCTACCAGCCGCTTCTGATGCCGCTGTCTCTGAGTATATAGCAGGTTGAGCATCGATCCTTCGGGAACGCTCAATTGCATGACGCAACCCTGCTATACCGGTGCAAGTCCGGTATGTCCCGCCAAAACGTGTTGCATTCTTAGGGACAACTCACATGTCTAGCCTTCTGACGAATACCTCTGCCATGACCGCCCTGACGACGCTGAAAAGCATCGCAGGACAACTCGACCAGACCAGCAGCCGGATCTCCACCGGTCTGAAGGTGGGTGACGCTTCGGACAACGCAGCGTACTGGTCGATCGCCACCACCATCCGCGCCGACAACGGCTCGCTCGGTGCGGTGAAGGACGCTCTCGGCCTCGGTGCGAACTCGGTCGATACCGCCTTCAACGGCATGAATCGCTCGATCGACCTTCTGAAGGACATCCAGTCGAAACTGACGGCTGCTCTGTCGCCGAACGTCGACCGCGCCAAGATCCAGACCGAAATCGACGCCAAGCTGAAGGAGCTGAAGCAGACCGCTGACGCTTCGGTGGTGTCGGGCGAAAACTGGCTTTCCACTGACGGAAATGCCGGCAACTACGTCTCCGACCGTAAGATCGTCGCGTCGTTTACTCGTGAGAACGGTAACGTTGCAGTCGACACGATCACGATCTCGGTCGACGACACGAAGCTGTACGACAAGAAGACCGTGGCTGCGGACGCAGCGGCTGCTGCCGATGCCGACATCACGGCCGACAAGACCACTTGGACGACGGCTCAGGACACCTGGAAGACCGCTCAGGCAACCTGGGAATCCAGCACGAAGGACGCTGCTGCCAAGACCGCTCTCGACACGGCGCAGACCACCTACAACACCGCCAAGAAAGACTACGCTGACGCCATCGACACGGCCAACAAGGCTGCTGTTGCGGCGGTCGACGGCGAAGGCGGCATCCTGAACAAGGAGTGGGGCGTTCTCGGCAAGGACGAGGACGGCGCTTACAAGCACTACGAGGTGGCGGTCGATCAGATCAACATTTCCAACATCCAGAACCAGGACCTCTCTCAGCTGCGCGCCTTCGTGGCGGCGGTCGACAAGGCCCTGGGTGCAATGACCGAGGCGGCGACGACGCTTGGTGCGAACAAGTCGCAGATCGCTTCGCAGACGACGTTCGTCGACTCGCTGATCAAGGCGAACGAGCGTTCGATCGGCACGCTGGTTGATGCGGACATGGAAGAAGAGTCGACCCGCCTGAAGGCTCTGCAGGTTCAGCAGCAGCTTGGCGTTCAGTCGCTCAGCATCGCCAACGGCAGCACGCAGACCGTTCTGTCGCTGTTCCGCTAAGATCGCGTCCGACAAGGACTCTAGCGCAATCACTGGCCGCGCCCTTCGGGGCGCGGCTTTCTTTGTTCTAGACAGCTCGTCTCAAAGACCATTGCGCCACATGGTGTTCGGAAACAACATGATGAAGCGACACCTGCCCCGGGGAGTGAGGAGGCACAGTTGCCTGACAATACGTGTTGCGCGAAGCCTATCGCATGGCTTGCCGATTTCGAGGCACGCGTGCCTACCTATGCCAAGACGCGCGTTGCGGCATGACGGCATGAAAAAGGCCCGGTGTTTCCACCGGGCCTCTGTCGTTCGCGTGAGCGCGAACAGTCTT
>NZ_JAIRBM010000010.1:501-175745 GCF_020089865.1 Microvirga puerhi | reverse complement strand
GACCGATGCGGATTTCGCCGCCGGTGATGTTCTCCAGCCCTGCCACCATCCGCAGCAGCGTCGACTTTCCGCACCCCGACGGACCCACCAGGATCACAAACTCGCCATCCGCAATGTCAACAGACACTCCATGCAGAACCTGGGTTGCGCCATAAGCCTTTCTAACGTCTCGAATCTCAACCGAAGCCATGGGACACCTGCTCTGTTTGGACGAAGAGGAAGTGCGTTGCTGAACCAATCAACTGACTCGTGCCCATGGCGGGCAGCCGGCATAGCAATGCCGTCTCACGGCCCTGAACCATGCGTTCCTCCCAGCCCCACTTTGGACCCGCTCGTCTGATGCGAGCTTCCGGATATGATTAATAGTATTATTCCAGCAGGATCGTTTGAAGATCAAGCTGCGCACCGAGCACATCCGAGGAGAAGAACGGGAGGCCATTTTCTTCAGTGGAAACAACGGCCACGGTAAAAACCTCGCTCTCTCGATGCATGCCACTTCGTTAAACCGGACATTAGACTTTGGTCTGCATCGCGTCACTTATTGCCAAGGCCCAACACCCCGGTCAGACTGGATAGAACACAGGGGAATGCGTGCTGATGGAAGTTCTCATCCTTGGTGCGGCTGGCATGGTCGGCCGCAAGCTCACCGAGCGACTGGCGCGAGAGAGACAGCTTGGAGGGCGAGGTATATCCCATCTCACGCTGCATGATGTTGTTGCGCCTCCCGTTCCTCGAGACGCCCCGTTTCCTATTGTGGCCTCCACCTCCGACTTCGCCGTTCCAGGCGAAGCTGAAAAGCTGGTCGCCCGCCAGCCACCCCTCATCTTCCATCTCGCGGCAATTGTCTCCGGCGAGGCCGAGGCGGATTTCGACAAAGGCTATCGAATCAATCTCGACGGTACCCGCGAATTGTTCGAGGCAATCCGCGCCGTCGGCGACAACTATCGGCCGCGTGTCGTCTTCACCTCTTCTATCGCGGTCTTTGGCGCCCCCTTCCCTGACGCGATTGACGACGAATTCTTCCTTACGCCCCTAACAAGCTATGGCACGCAGAAAGCGATCGGCGAGCTGCTGCTTGCAGATTACACGCGGCGCGGCATCTTCGACGGCGTCGGCATTCGCTTGCCCACGATCTGCGTGCGGCCTGGAAAGCCCAACAAGGCTGCCTCAGGATTCTTCTCCGGCATTATCCGCGAACCGTTGAACGGCCAAGAGGCAGTGCTACCCGTGCCGGACAATGTGCGGCATACCCATGCCTCGCCCCGCTCGGCCGTGAATTTTCTCATCCATGCTGCGAATCTCGATGGAGCGCGGCTCGGAAACCGGCGCAATCTCACCATGCCGGGCGTCTCCGTTACGGTGGCCGAACAGATCGAGGCCCTGCGACGGATCGCCGGCGACAAAATGGTCGCGCGGATCCGCCGAGATCCCGATCCGACTATCATGCAGATTGTCGAAGGCTGGCCGCGCAACTTCGATGCGTCTCGAGCGCGGAGCCTCGGCTTCAAGGCAGAGAGCAGCTTCGAGGAGATCATTCGCATCCACATCGAGGACGAACTCGATGGGGCGATCGCGAACTGAATATCTAGAGGAATCACCATGAGCGGCGAGCGTTTCGAAGGTCGGAAGGCGATTGTCACGGGCGGAGCCTCCGGCATCGGGCTCGGCGTTTGCGCCCGGCTATCTGCCGAAGGTGCAGAGGTCGCGCTATGGGACTCCGATGCCGATGCGCTGAAAGCGGCACAAAGTACGAAAGGCCCTTTCGCAGCTGCTATACCCGTCGACATCACCGATCCGGCAGCGGTCGATCGAGCTCTCCTGGACACGGTCTCAGTCCTTGGCGGCGTTGATATCCTCATCACGAGTGCTGGCATCACAGGCCCGAATACAATCGCATGGGACTATCCGATCGCGGCGTGGAAGCGGGTGATCGACGTCAATCTCAACGGGCTGTTCTATTGCAACCGCGCCGTCATTCCGGAAATGCTGAAGGGCGGATACGGCAGGATCGTCAATGTCGCATCCATTGCCGGAAAAGAGGGTAACCCGAACGCTTCTGCCTACAGCGCATCGAAAGCAGCAGTCATCGGACTTACAAAATCTCTCGGCAAGGAATTGGCGAAGAGCGGCATCACCGTGAATTGCATCACGCCCGCTGCGGTGCACACACCGATCTTCGATCAGATGACCCAGGAGCATATCGACTTCATGCTTTCCAAAATCCCAATGGGGCGGTTCGGCAAGATCGAGGAGGTGACATCACTGATCTGCTGGCTCGCGAGCGAAGAATGCTCCTTCACGACAGGCGGCGTGTTCGATATCTCCGGCGGGCGTGCAACCTACTGACGATACACCAGAATGGAGCATCCATGGCCGAGCAGAAGAAGATTGCCCTCGTTACGGGCGCGGGAACTGGAGTCGGGAAAGCAATCGCCAGCGCACTCGCTGAAGTCGGGTTCGATGTTGTGCTGGCTGGTCGGAGAAAGGAGCCTCTCGACATTGTGGCTCAGGAGCTCAAAAGTTCCGGAGCCGATGTGCTTGCTGTACCGACCGATGTCGCTGATCCCGAGTCGGTGGCTCGTCTCTTCGCCGCGACCCGCGAGCGTTTCGGCCGGCTCAATGTTCTGGTCAACAACGCGGGAATCAATGCACCGCCGATCCCGTTGGAAGACCTTTCCTTTGGACAGTGGAAGAGTGTCGTCGACACCAATCTGACGGGCGCATTCCTTTGTACGCAGGAAGCTTTCCGGATGATGAAGGCCCAGACACCGCGCGGCGGCCGTATTATCAACAACGGTTCAGTCTCGGCCCATGTGCCTCGCCCCAATTCTGCCCCTTACACGGCCACAAAGCATGCCATCGCCGGATTGACAAAATCAACATCGCTCGACGGCCGCGCCTACGATATTGCCTGCGGACAGATCGATATCGGCAACGCCGCAACGGACATGACCGCCAGGATGACCAGCGGCGTCCTGCAGGCCAACGGATCGATCGCCGCTGAGCCTACGATCGATGCCAAGCATGTTGCGGATGCGGTGGTCTACATGGCCGGTCTTCCCCTGTCGGCAAATGTCCAAACGATCACCGTCATGGCGACAAAGATGCCATTCATCGGACGCGGATGAGAAGCCCTCAAAGGACATCGAACCTGGCGATGGAAATCCACTGCCAGGCTCGATAGCTTTCCTGATGAGATGCCGCGTGGTCACAATCAGAAGCCTGCCTTTGCGCGATGCTTCTGGTCAGCGACCGGCCAATCTCATTGGCATCGGGATGAAAGTTTTACGTCATTGGCAGGTATGCCGCCGACCATCTCGCCCCATGAAGGTATTCGAGGCAGGATCATAGGTCCGATAGCGCGCTGAGCAGGCCGCGACACGGGACTGATCGGCCATAGGGGCAGCCTGTCCCGGTGTAGCCATGACGCTACCCGTTGCTCCCGGATCTATCCCATAAGGATTGACTGCTCCCATCCCCGGACCGTTCTTGCCATATAGATCCCGATGATTGCAGTAGGCAGTCATCGCATCTTCCGGAAGGTTGCAGTCAAGGTTCTCGCCTTGTGCAAAAGCCGGGAAGATCGCGCCGGCGGATATGCTGCAGGCGAGTACAAACATGTATACCGTCTTCATGGAGTCTCTCTCCCTTTTCGAAGCGGTTAAACACCAGCCCAGATCAGCTTGGACCTAGACGGTGCAAGAAATGAGATTCGCCTCATCACAAATCCGGGAGCAGCTTCTTTCGCTCTTCGAGCTAGCGCTCTGCCAAGATTGCATGTTCGCCCTCATCGCGTTGGACGTAAGGACAAGCTAGGACGACCACGCTCTGGGACTTGTAGAGGTTCTCCAAGAGCGCCCTCGGCATTTTTCGATACCAAGCTTTAGTATGGCCTCGCACATACTCTAATCATTGATCGCTTAAGCTTGCTCAAACGTCGTGCAAAGATCTGAGCTGCAGTGTCTGACTCCCCTGTCGTGCACGACCAATCTCTCGATACCGAGCACGGTTGAGATCAGCCTTCTCTGAATGATCGATCTTTCCCTTCTCAAGGACCTGGCGGACGCGCCCGAACCATCAATGGCTTTAGAGTGCTGCTGTTTCCAGTTGAGCCTTATTGATCAGCCTGCCACGCAGCAACTTTGCCTGCACTGTGTAGGTCGCAGAATGCCGCTCGATGCCTTTTCATGGTCGTCTTGTACTTTCTCGTCTCCCGCATTTTGCGATACGTCGTTACGGTTTGATCATTAGGGCGGAGAGTTATGCGACCCAGACGGGCTAGGAGCTTCACCTTCCGAAGTAGTGGCCTCAAATGACGCTCCGCCTCGGGTTACAAGAGCCTCTGTTAACTTGAGGAGGCTTAGATGCACATTGTCCGCAAGACGCTCATGGCCGCGACGATCGCGTGCGCCATGGGCTCGTTAACTGCGATGGCAGCCCCGGGTGGCAATCCAGGACCGCCGCCGTGGGCAGGCGGTCCTGGCGGCAACCCCAACGCTCCCGGCCAGAACAAAGGAGCTCCTGGCCCGTTGGCGGGCGCTGGCCTGCCCTTCCTTCTCCTGGCGGGAGGATATGCGCTAGTGCGGCGATATCGTGCGCGAAGCCGCTCAGCCGGAATGCAGCAGGACGAATAGCGCCAGCCTGGGCCCTCAAAGAGAGTCGTGTCGGGATCTAAAGACTTCGACACGACTTACGCTTCCATCGAGCCGAGCCTCGTGACCTTAAGATCGCAGTTGCGATTCAGATAGCATTTTTAAGCTGTCGGCAGAGGGAAATTGTTTAGGCTCGCGCCGAACGCCGCGACTGATGAAAATGGATGCTTGAGCCGAAAGCTTGGCGCTAACGCATGAGATAGCCGCCTGTCGTGACGGTGACATCATGGACTTCACTCGGCAGGAAGAACGGGTATCGCCCGTCTTGTATCAAGCGGCTCCATTCTCTGGCAGGTCGTCGCAGCACGACGACAGCAAGATGCCACGCATTTCGGACGCGTCCGAATAGTCGATGCTGCGGCTTCGCTTGCGACGTTGGCTGGAAAGCGTATCCTTCCTGCGAATCCTAAAGGTCTTGGGCTGGATCCATACTCCCCACAATATGCCTTCAATCGCCAGCTTTATCGAAGTTGCTTCCGAACGACGCCCCACCTCGGGAGAAGGCGATGTCTGAAAGAGTTGATCGTGATCGTCGCCGCTTTTTGCATACAGCTGCGATGACCGTTGCCGCCGAATTCGCCATGATCGGATCGGTAGGAGCACAATCTGGCACTGGAATCTCATCCACGCCGTCAACGGCGAAACAGGGAACAAGTACCTCTTTCGGCCCTCTGAAGCAGATCGATGCAGGTGCTCTCAGCGTCGGATACGCAGAGGTTGGTCCTGTCGGTGGCTCTGCGGTTATCCTTCTGCATGGTTGGCCCTACGACATTCACAGCTATGTCGACGTCGCTCCAATGCTAGCATCGTTCGGCTATCGAGTGATCGTTCCCTATCTGCGGGGTTACGGCACGACCCGTTTTCTTTCGAGCGCTGCGTTTCGGAATGGCCAACCTTCAGCGTTCGCCGTCGATGTCATTGCCCTGATGGATGCTCTCAAAATCGATAAGGCGACGTTTGCCGGCTTCGATTGGGGGGCACGGACGGCCAACATCGTCGCTGTGCTTTGGCCGGAGCGCTGCAAGGCCATGGTCTCGGTAAGTGGATATCTGATTGGCAGCCAAGAAGCGGGAAAAATGCCGCTGCCGCCCAACGCAGAGCTCGAATGGTGGTATCAGTTCTATTTCGCGACGGAGCGCGGTCGGGCCGGCTATGACAAGTATCGACATGATTTTGCCAAGCTCATTTGGCGACTCGCCTCACCAAAATGGAACTTCGACGACGCTATCTTTGATCGTACTGCCATCTCCTTCGATAATCCGGATCACGTCGGCATCGTTGTCCATAACTACCGTTGGCGGCTCGGATTGGCGGCCGGCGATCCAAAGTACGACAGTCTTGAAATGCAACTCGCTCGCTTCCCGACCATCGGCATCCCGACTATAACGATGGAGGGTGACGCCAATGGTGCTCCACATCCGAATGCCTCGTCCTATGCCGACAAATTCTCAGGCAAGTATGCGCACCGGACTATCACCGGCGGCATTGGACATAACCTTCCCCAGGAAGCACCACGGGCATTCGTCGATGCGATTGTCGACATAGATCACTATTGATCTCGTCAAGACAAGCTGGCCCTGGTGGCTGCGCACCATCCTATCTCTGGTAAGCGGCTCCTGTCAGAGGGTTTCATCCGCAATCACGCAATAGATCGGTCAGAACAGATCCGTTTAGTACTGTTTATGGATCGCAACCGCAGCCAAACGGATATTCCGCAAAGGAGAGTTTCCTGGCTTCTTGCCTGCTATCCCAAGATGTTGATCAAGAGGCGATGAATCCTTGATAAGCGCTTGACTTGAACTTGCGTGAACAATCGTTCCGCGATCAAGGATGATAGCTTTCTCCGTGAGACCTAGAATCTTCTGGGCATGTTGTTCCACCACGATGGCTGCCAAGCCTTCGTCGCGAATGATGCTCCTCAAAGCCGCGAGAAGCTCCTCGATGATGATGGGTGCCAGACCTTCTGTCGGTTCATCGAGAAGCAGAAGCCTGGGATTCAGGACGAGCGCACGGGCGATCGCCAGCATCTGCTGCTCACCGCCCGAAAGCTGATTCCCGAGATTGAAACGGCGCTCCTTGAGCCGTGGGAACATCCTATACACGCGATCCAGTGTCCAGGGTCCAGGAGAGGCAATAGCCGTGATATTCTCTTCAACCGTCAGCGATTTGAAGATGTTGCGCTCCTGCGGCACCCAGCCGATACCGGCGAGTGCCCGCTTGTCCGGACGCATTCCGGACAGATCCCGGCCGGCAAATGTGATTGCCCCACCTCGATGGCGTGTCACTCCGATAATTGTGTTGAGAAGCGTGGTCTTGCCCGTTCCGTTGCGGCCGAGAACGGCGAGAGACTCACCGGGCTTCAGACTCAGATCGATCTTGGAGATGACGATTGCGTCGCCATAACCCGCTGAGACCTGTCGGAGGCTCAAGAGGTCACTCATAGACGCTTTCTCCCAGATATACGGCTTTCACTTTCGGATCGTTGGACACCTCCTCGACCGTTCCTTCCGTGAAGAGAGCACCGTTGACGAGAACTGAGATCCGATCGGCGAAGCTGAAAACCAGATCCATATCGTGCTCGATCAGGAGAACCGAAACATCCCGCGGCAAAGCAGCTACAGTAGCAAGCAGTTCATGACGCTCGGCCTCCGGCACGCCAGCCGCCGGCTCGTCCAGAAGGAGCACTTTAGGTCGGGAGGCGAACGCCACGGCGATCTCAAGCAGGCGCTGCTTACCGTAAGCCAAGTTCGATGTGCGCTCATCGAGTATATCCATCAGATGGAAGCGCCGGGCGATATCCACGATCTCGTCTACAATCTCGCGCTTGCTGCCAGTAACCCGCCACCAGTCGCGCCCTCCCCCCATACGTTCTGACACCGCGAGGCCAATGGTCTCGAGCGGTGTCATTGCCGGAAACAACTGGTTGATCTGGAAGGTACGGGCGAGTCCGCGGCGAACGCGCAATTCCGCCCTTGAGTGAGTGACATCTTTGCCCTCCAATAGAATCTGTCCGGACGTTGGCGTGAGCACGCCCGTCAACAAGTTGATGAAGGTGGTCTTGCCGGCACCGTTCGGACCAATCAGCGCATGCCGACCGCCCCTCTCTAACCGAAATGACACGTCATTCGTTGCAGTAAGACCGCCAAAGCGCTTCACAAGGCCTCTTGTCTCAAGAACTGGCGCCATATCAGATCTCCCGGGCTGTCCTCGTTGTGGCCAAAGGCTCAGCGCGGTGCGTCAAGCGATTCGCGGTTCTCTTCCAGAGAGTTCTCGCTTTGGACACCATCCGCTCGCGATCCATCAGAACGAGAAGAACGAGAATGAGCCCAATCCAGAAGAGCCAGTATTGAGGCGTCAGATCCGACAGATAGTCTTGCAGAATTTTGAAAACAACAGCCCCAATGATCCCGCCGTAAAGGTACCCTGCTCCGCCGATCACCAACACAAGCATGACGTCGGCCGACCGATGGAAGGCGAGAACATCGAGCGAAACGAATTGGATGGTTTGGGCCAGCAAGGCACCGGCGCTTCCTGCATAAGCCGCCGCGAGAGTATAAATCACAACAAGACGTCGATTGACAGGGATGCCAATGGCTCGGGCTCGCAAGGGATTGTCGCGGATCGAGCGCAAAGAAAGACCATAAGGCGAGGCCATGACCCTTCGAGCGAGGACGAAGAGAACGAACAGTACGGTCAGACTATAGGCATAAGCCGTCGTTCCGAACATGTCGAACTCGAACAAGCCCAACAATGGACTTACGTTGACGCCCTGAAGGCCATCCGCGCCACCCGTCAGCCACGCCATTCGGTTGGCGACCTCGCCGAGAATCAGCGCCACACCGAGAGCCACCATGAGCTTGGTCAGATCGGAGCCGCGCAGAACGAGAAAGCTGGTCGCGAGACCAAGGATAGCTGCAGCGAGCGCCGCCGCCGCGAGCCCAATCAAAGGGTTTCCAATTCCTTGCTGCGCCAGGATCCCGGCAACATATGCTCCCAGGCCGAAGAAAGCGGCATGGCCCAGCGACACAATTCCCGCATAGCCCAGGATCAGATCGAGAGAGAGTGCAAAGAGAGCGATGATGGCAATCTCGTTCAGGATGAGATGGCGGTCCGGCATGAACACCAAAGTAGCTACGGCCACAAGCCAGAATGCAATTTCGCTGAACCCCCACCGCCCGCGGCGTGTCAAAACCCTTCTGACGTCGTCTTCCGTATGAGACTTCATCGAAACATTTCCCTTGAGGTTATCGCGCGCGGGCGAAGAGTCCTTGCGGGCGCAAGACCAGAACGACGATCATAAGTGTGTAAATGACGAAGGCGCCGAAGCTCGGTACGTAGTATTTTCCGGCGACATCGGCGATGCCGAGAAGCAGAGAGGCGAGGAACGGGCCTGTGATACTCGTCGTGCCGCCGACGGTGGCGACAATGAGGAAGTAGATCATGAACTTGAGTGGAAACGTTGGATCGAGGCCCAAGATTTCTGCTCCGAGGGCTCCCCCCAAACCGGCAAGGCCGGAGCCAACGGCAAAGGTGACGGCAAAGATCATACTGACATTGATGCCAAGCCCGCAGGCGACGCGCCGGTCGTCGACAGCTGCTCTCAGACGACTCCCAAAGCGAGTCTTCGTCAGAATAAACTGCAGAACAACGACAAGGATCCCGCACACCGCGATGATGAAACTGCGGTAGCGACCGATTTGGATTCCAAGAACGTCGGCGCGACCCAGCAGCCAGGTGGGCAACTGGATCAATTGCTGCTGAGAGCCCATGGAATAGTCGATGGCTGCAATAGCCATAAAGACTAGGCCGATGGAGAACAACACCTGGTCGAGATGGCTTCGCGTGTAGAGCCGCTTGTAGAGGGTGCGCTCCAGGACAAGCCCAGTCAGGCTAGGAACAAGAAAAGCGAATGGAAGCGTCAGAAGGAAAGGAATGCCGTAGCGATTCATGAGGACCGCTGTGACATAGCCTCCCGCCATCGCGAAGGCGCCATGGGCCAGATTGACGAAATTCATCAATCCGAGCGTCACGGCAAGACCGCATGCCAGAACGAACAGTAGCATCCCATAGGCAACGCCGTCAAAAAGAATAGTCAGCACTGTTGTCTCCAAAATGACGAGGAAGCGCTGCCTGAGGGACAGCGCTTCCTCGTTACGCCGAATTCAGTTGGATTTGGTCGCCTTGGTCGGATCCTTCACATTGGGGATGGTGGCGAATTCTACATTGTAGAGTTCGCCATTCACCCGCTCGACTTTGCGAACATAAACGTTCTGAATCGGATCCCGGGTTTCAGGATCGATCGCCACCGGACCACGTGGACTCACCCAGCTCATTCCCTTCATGGCATCGAGCAAAGCTTGGCCACCAGCTCCGTTGGTCTTCTTCAGACCCTCATAGATGAGGTGCATGCCATCATATCCGCCCACTGCCATGAAATTTGGACGCAGCCCGTTCGCGGCCTTCTTGAAGCCTTCCACGAACAGCTTGTTCTCTGGGCTGTCATGCGCGGCAGAGTAGTGCATTGTCGTGATCGTGCCGATGGCGACGTCACCGATGCTGTTGAGCAGTTCGTCATCGGTCACATCGCCTGGGCCGATGAGCCTGATGCCGGACTTGTCGAGACCGCGCTCTACGAACTGCTTCATGAACTGAGCGCCAACGCCGGAAGGCACGAAGGCGAACAGGGCATCGGGCTTTGCATCGGCAACTTTCTGAAGAAATGGCGAGAAGTCGGGATTGGCAAGAGGAACCCGAAGATTCTCCACTTGGCCGCCCTTGGTTGTGAAAGTACCCGAGAAAGCTTTCTCCGCGTCGATGCCTGGGCCATAATCAGACACGAGAGTAACGACCTTCTTGATCCCATTCTGGGCAGCCCACTCCGCCATGGGGACGTTGACCTGTGGCTGAGTAAAGCCGCTTCGTACAATGAAGGGCGAGGCATCGGTGACGCTCGACGTCGCGGCAGCCATGACAACGGCTGGCACCTTGGCCTGCGTGGCGAGCGGCGCCGGAGCCAAAGCCAGTGGGGTGTTGCCGAAGCCGGCCATGACGACGATCTTGTCCTTGACGATCAGCTCCTGGGCGATGCGCTTGGCCACATCGGCGACGCTGGCGTCGTCCTTGACTATCAACTCGATCTTCTTGCCCGCAACCGTATCGCCATGCTGCTGCATATAGAGCTTTGCAGCCGTCTCGATCTGCCGACCATTGGAGGCAAAGGGCCCTGTCATCGGCAGGATCAGCCCGATCTTCAGAGTCTCCTGGGCCACTGCAGCTCCCCCGAGCGCCATCGTGAATGCCGCAGCACCTACGGCACTTAGAACGGTTCGACGTAGCATCTTTCTTCCTTCCCTTCTGGCACTGCCTGCCTTCATCTGGTGCCGATGCATTTCTGGTGAAAATCCGGACTTGCATGCGTATAATGTGGCCGAGATCCGTTCTCGGCTAAGTTCTCGCATCGTCGAGATGTGCTCACGGCGAGCGGATCTTGCGCAATACATTCCGGTGCGCTTTACGAGCCCCGCCGCGTCATTTCGCGGGAGATGCAGCTACAGAAAGACCCATCGCTGCTGCGTCGAACAAAGTGCCACGGCTCGTGATGACCGGGCCACTCGACGCTTTGGACAGGACTTCAGGCATTCCCCAACCCTCTCTTGATCCTCCCCGATCCATGGCCGGGTGACGTTCCCGTTAGGACGCCAGCAAATGAAATGTGAAGCAAATGGTTTATTTTGCACAATTCATGAATATATCTCATCTTCCAAGGAACCGGAGCAACCTCGCGCTTGAGGCAGGCAAGTCCTCTAGGAGTTTTGAATGCGCATCGATTTCCTGGGTCTTCATGCCTTTGTCGCCATTGCGGAACGGGGCAGCTTCCAACATGCTGCCGCGCACCTGAACCTCTCTCAGACGGCTCTGAGCCACCGCATTCGCAAGCTGGAAGAGGATCTTGGTGTCAAACTTCTCTCGCGGACGACACGCGAGGTATCGCTGACACAGGCGGGCATCCACCTCTTGCCCAAGGTGAAAGAAACTATTGAGAACCTATCCGTCTCTCTCGATGAGCTCCGTCGCGAGGGACGCAGCCGCCAGGAGACACTCGCCATTGGCTGTCTCCCTACCGTTGCCTCGGGCCGCCTGCCCCGTGTTTTGCAGCGCTTCCAGGAACAGCATCCTGACATCTTCGTCCGGATCTACGACAATTCGGCCACCGAGATCGCCGAACTGGTCCAGGCTGGCGCCGTGGAATTTGGCATCACCATGGTGGCTGCGCACCGGTGGGATTTCGATATCGAGCTGCTGATCAAGGATTCCTTTGTCCTGGTGTGCCCGGAAAACCATCCCCTCGCTTTCGAAGCCTCCTTGAGCTGGTCGGACTTGACCGAGGAGCCGCTGATCAGAATCAGCTCGCGTGCGGGCAATCGCATCATCATCGACGACGCGCTAGGCAGCCGCCGTGAATCGCTGCAATGGCGTTTCGAGGCCCAGCACATTCAGACGGCGATTGCCCTGGTACGAGCCGGTGTCGCACTGACCGTCGTTCCCCGCCTGTCGCTCGATACCTTCGACGAGCGCGGACTCAAGCTTATTGCCCTGAAGAACCCGAGCATTACGCGCCAGCTTGGGATTGTGTCGAGACGCGGCGTACCTTTGTCTCCTCTCGCCGACGAACTCCGTAAGATCATCGTTCAAACATTTGCGGGAGGAAACGCATCTGGACCTGAGGTAGCCGTCAGAAGATCCGGGCGCTCATGAATTAAATTCATGGAAAGTGACAAATAATCCATTTGTTGCATGCATCCCGCTGATGCACGTTGAGGATCCCATCCACCTTTGGCGGGAGAAGGACCATTCAACCGCATATCCCCTGCATGATCCTGCGAGGCGGCACGTCCAAGGGAGCCTACTTTCTTGCCGACGATCTCCCGTCCGATCCGGCATGTCGCGATGTACTGATTCTATCGATCATGGGATCGCCCGACCCGCGCCAAATCGACGGTATCGGCGGAGCCCACCCGCTCACGAGCAAGATCGCGATCGTCTCAAAGTCGAAGCGTCTCGATTGTGATGTCGATTTCATTTTCGGTCAGGTGGTCGTCGACAAGCCGAAGGTGGATGTCACGCCCAACTGTGGCAACATCCTTGCTGGCGTGGGACCCTTCGCCATCGAGCGCGGGCTCGTGAAGGCAGGGCATCCTATGACCTGTGTGCGCGTGCATACCGTGAATACAGGCACCATCGCGGAGCTGAAGGTCCAAACGCCCAACGGCCGTGTGGCCTATGGCGGCACTGCCCGCATCGACGGTGTACCGGGAACAGCGGCTCCTATCGCCATCGATTTCCTCGATGCCGCCGGTTCCGTCTGTGGCTCACTCCTTCCGACAGGCAACAATGTCGATCATGTCGCCGGCGTGGATGTGACGCTAATCGACAACGGCATGCCTGTCGTCGTTCTCGAAGCTGCCGCGGTCGGATACACCGGCTACGAGTCGCGTGACGTCCTCGACAGGGATGTTGAACTGAAGGCGCGCCTAGAAGAAATCCGGCTCGAAGCTGGAAAGCTTATGGGCCTCGGCGATGCCTCGTCCAAGGTCGTGCCCAAGATGGCCCTGGTGGCACCGCCTGCTGCCGGGGGGCATGTATGCACCCGCAGTTTCATTCCGCATGAATGTCACGCCTCCATCGGGGTTTTTGCGGCCGTTACCGTCGCGACCGCTTGCGTGCTGCCTGGCTCGCCCGCTGCCCGAGTCGCAAAGATCCCGCTTGGACGCGAGAAAACTTTGTCCGTGGAACATCCGACCGGCGAGTTCAGCGTCATGATCGAGGTTGGCGGAACAGAAGAAAACCCCGTCGTGGAACGAGCGGGCCTGCTGAGAACGGCTCGTCTATTGTTCGAGGGTCATGCCTTCGCGCACGAGGCGCTGTCACAGCTTCTCGAAGAGAGCCGAGACGCCGCTTGATCCTCATGACATTGCCTCCCTAGGACTTTCTCGAGACCATTATGAGCATTGGAAAAAATGGACTTGTCGTCACTGCGCATCCAGGTGACTTCGTTTGGCGCGCGGGCGGTGCCATCGCGTTACATGTCCGCAACGGATACCGCATGAAAATCGTCTGCCTCTCGTTCGGCGAGCGCGGCGAGAGTCAATGGGCCTGGAAGAAGGGCGATGTGGCCCTGTCGGATGTTAAAGCGCAGCGGCGAGAGGAAGCCGAGCGCGCCGCGGAATCCCTTGGCGCGGAGATCGAGTTTTTCGATGCCGGAGACTATCCGCTGCATACGACACCCGCCATGCTCGACCGTCTCGTCGACATCTACCGGGAACTCAAGCCCTCCTTCGTGCTCACGCACTCCTTGGAGGACCCCTACAACGTCGATCATCCGGAAGCGACGCGCTTTGCACAAGAAGCTCGGATCATCGCCCAGGCCGCAGGACACAAGCCCAACCCGGATCTCGCCTATAGTGCACCGCCCGTCTTTCTATTCGAGCCGCATCAGCCCGAGCAGTGCAATTACAAGCCGAACATCATTCTCAACATCGACGAGGTTTGGGAGACGAAACGGAAGGCTTTCGAGATTCTCGCTGCACAGAAGCATCTCTGGGAATACTACACCCGCGTGGCCTTGAACCGTGGGATGCAGGGCGGCCGCAATTCTGGACGCGCCATGACATATGGCGAAGCCTATCAGCGCATCTTCCCGCAAGTTGTAGAGGAACTGGCATGAGGCCCGTCGTCGTCACCAACACGCCGCGCACGGACCAGCACGTCGTCGAGCGCCTTGCCGAACTCGGCACCGCCACGACCCACGAAGCGATGGGGCGTACCGGCCTGATGAAGCCCTATATGCGGCCGATCTGGGCAGGGGCCCAGGTGGCCGGCAGTGCCGTGACAGTCCTGGCGCAACCTGGCGACAATTGGATGATTCATGTGGCGGTTGAACAATGCCGACCCGGCGACGTCCTGGTCGTCGGCGTGACGACGGACAACACCGATGGCATGTTCGGGGATCTCTTGGCCACGTCCCTCAAGGCGCACGGTGTGGTCGGCCTCGTGATCGATGCCGGGGTGCGCGATGTGAAGACACTCGCCGAAATGAGTTTTCCCGTCTGGTCTCGTGCTGTCTCGGCCAAGGGTACGGTGAAGGCGACACTCGGTTCGGTCAATGTCCCGGTTGTGTGCGCGGGCGCGCTAGTGAAGCCGGGCGATGTGATCGTTGCTGACGATGACGGCATCGTTGTCGTTCCCCGTCGGGATGCGGAGGCCGTGGCAATTGCCGGTGAAGCGCGTGTCGCCAACGAGGGCTCAAAGCGGGACATGCTTGCTTCCGGCATTCTTGGTCTTGACCTCTACAAGATGCGTGAGCCGCTGGCGAAAGCCGGCCTCATCTACGTCGAATACAAGGAAGAGGGCTGACCTACGGTCAGCCTTGATGCGCGGCAGGGATCCATGGGACTTCGGATTGCATTCATCGGCTACGGCGAAGTAGGGCAGCTCTTCTCGCATTCTCTCGCGGTAAAGCCGGATGTGTGGATCTCAGTCTACGATATCTTGTTCGACGATGCACGACGAGGCCCAGGGCTGCGGCAGCAAGCACAGGAGAACGATATTTACGCAGCCGCCAGCATTGGTGAGGCTTGCGAGAGAGCTGATATCGTCATCTCCGCCGTCACTGCCGATGCTGCCGTTGCTGTCGCAAAACAGGCAGCGCCCTTTCTGAAGGCAGGTCAAATCTATGTCGATCTCAATTCGGTATCCCCCGCAACCAAAAGCGAAGTTGATGCGTCCGTGAGCCGGGCCGATGCCGACTTCGTCGAGTTCGCTGTCATGGCACCCGTGAGCGATCCCGGCATCGCAGTACCAATCCTCAGCGGTGGGAAGAGAGCTGAAGAAATCTCGAGTCGGTTGAATGCCCTCGGCATGAAGGTCACACCTGTCAGCATCGAGATCGGAACAGCCTCGGCCACCAAACTTTGCCGCAGCATCGTCATTAAAGGCATGGAAGCGCTGATGGTAGACTTTACCCTCGCCTCACAGAAGGCTGACGTCATGCCTGCTGTCCTGGCAAGTTTGAAGGCCTCCTATCCCGGTATGGAATGGGAAAACATGGCGAAGATCATGATGTCCCGCGTGCGTCGACACGGCATCCGTCGCGCAGCAGAAATGCGCGAGGCCAGCCGCATGATGACTGAGATGAGGCTCGACGGCTCACTTGCCAACGCGATTGCTGACCGGCACGAGAGTTTCGCCCAAGGAAGCGACGAGCCTTATGACACCGTCAAGGAGGGATAAGAACAGTGCAATCTGAACCCATGCTCGACCTCGCCCATCTGGGCCATCTTGAGCTGCTGACTCCCAAACCGGAGGAAAGCCTTCGCTTCTTCATCGACGTCTTAGGCATGACCGAAAGCGGGCGCCAAGGTGATTCAGTGTATCTGCGCGGCTGGGACGATTACGAGCGGCATACCCTCAAGCTCACCGCTTCGAAGAAGCCCGGCATGCGGCACATGGCCTTCAGGACACGCAGCCCGCAGGCGCTTGAGCGCCGCGTTGCGGCATTGAAGGGCTCAGGCTACGATATCGGCTGGACGGATGGGGATCTCGGCCATGGACCGGCCTTTCTCTGTCACGATCCCGACGGGCACGTCCTTGAGCTCTACTTCGAGACGGAATGGTATCAGCCCCCTCTCGCGCTCAAGCCCGCCCTGAAGAACCAGGCACAGCGCTTCCCAGCTCGCGGCATCAATGTGCGCCGCCTCGATCACCTGAACTGCCTTGCCTCGGATATCAAGGCGAACCGCATCTTCTTCGAGGAGTACCTCGGCTGTCGCCTCACCGAGCAGATCGTCATGAACGACGGTACTGAGGCCGGCATGTGGATGACTGTGACCAACAAGAGCTATGATTTCGCCTTTACGCGCGATCATACCGGCGCAAAGGGTCGCTTCCATCACCTGACTTACGCAGTTGATAGTCGCGAAGAGGTGTTGCGCGCCGCCGATATCTTCCTCGAGGCTGGGGTCCCCATCGAGTCCGGTCCCCACAAGCATGCCGTGCAGCAGACGTTCTTTCTCTACGTCTATGAACCGGGCGGCAACCGCGTCGAAGTCTGTAATGCCGGCGCCCGTCTCGTCCTCGCTCCTGATTGGAAGACGATCGTCTGGACGGAAGAAGAGCGCAAAAAAGGTCAGGCCTGGGGCATGAAGACCGTCGAATCCTTCCACACCTATGGAACACCTCCAATCGAGGAAGTGGCCTAGTCGGCAAGGTAATCTGATCCGCTATTTCAGTTCGTCAATCGCCGAAATGGCGCACCCGACACGATTCGAACGTGTGACCTTTGCCTTCGGAGGGCAATGGTCGCAGATTTTCTGCGATTTCTCGACGCTTCTCGATGAGTCTAAAGCCTTGAATTAATTGATTTTAAGTTTCTTGTGATTGCTGAAGGTTTCCGATAATGTCTCGCCCGTGGCTACCTGGTGGCTATTCGAGACGCGGAGGCAGTGACAGGAAATGCCAACGATCAGGCTCACCAAGCGCGCGCTGGACGGCATACGCCCGGCGGAAAAGGTCACCTTCTGGTTCGACGCCGACGTAAAGGGCTTCGGGCTCAAGGTGATGCCGTCCGGTGTCATGACGTGGATCGTCGAATACAGGCCGGGCGCGGGTGGCAGGAGCACGGCCAAGAAGCGGGTGACGCTCGGCAAGGTGGGAGCACTGACGCCAGAACAGGCGCGGGAGCTGGCTAGGGACATCCTCGCGAAGGTTCATGCCGGGCACGACCCAGCCAACGAAAAGGCGCAGGCGAAGGCCGCGAAAACTGTTGCCGAATTATGCGACCTTTATCTTGAAGAGGCCGAAAAGGGACACCTGATCGGCAAGCGGGGAACGCCCAAAAAGGCCTCGACGCTGGTTTCCGATCGTGGCCGGATCGCGCGGCACATCAAGCCGCTTCTCGGGAAGAAGCTCGTCCGAGAGGTCACGCGCGGCGATATCGAGCGGTTCCTGCGGGATGTTGCGAGCGGCAAGACGGCCGTTGACGTGAAGACGAAGAAGCACGGCCGGGCTATCGTAACGGGCGGGAACGGGACGGCCACACGTACCGTCCGCCTGTTGGGTGGCATTTTCAGCTTCGCGATCCAGCAGGGGATGCGTGCCGACAACCCCACCCACGGGGTGGCCAAGTACGCGGACAGGCAAGGAGCCCGATTCCTGAACACCGAGGAGTTGGATCTCTTGGGCGCGGCCCTTCGCGATGCCGAGACGGTCGGGCTTGAGTGGGACGTGAGACTGGACCGGCCGGGTGCAAAGCATCTTCCGAAACAGGCCGAACATCGCCGTACTGTCATCGGGCCGCATGCCACTGCTGCGATCCGCCTTCTCATCCTGACGGGATGCCGTCTCGGCGAAATCCTGTCGCTCCGATGGTCACATGTCGATATGGAGCGCGGGTTTCTATTTCTGCCGGATTCGAAGACCGGTGCGAAAACGGTGGTTCTCGGTGCCCCCGCCCTAGAGGTACTCGCGAGCGTTCCTCGTCTTGACGCATGCCCTTTCGTGATCGCTGGGGAGAAACTGGACCGGCCGCGTGCCGATCTGAAAAGGCCATGGGCGCTCGTGACCCGTGCGGCGAAACTGGACGGCGTCCGGCTGCATGACCTTCGCCATACCTATGCGAGCCATGGAGCAGCGGGCGGTATGGGGCTTACAATTGTCGGGCGCTTGCTCGGCCACGCAGATGTGAAGACGACGAACCGCTACAGCCATTTTGATGCTGACCCGCTACGCCGCGCTGCAAATGCGATCGGACAAACGCTGTCGGCTGCCATGTCTGAGAAATCCGATCGCCACGACCGGAATGTCATTCCGATAAGCAAAACGCAAACCTGATGGATAAAGCCAACGGTTGAATCGCCTCCCTGTCCGGAACTACAGGTTTGCCTGCCGTGCTTGAACTGTCGCTAGTATCCTTACGCAGATCCGAGGATTGAGCCACCTGCCTCGCGAGCGGCCGTCGACACAGTGATATGAAGGAGAGCCCAACGATGTCGATCAACTCGACCCTGCATATAGTTGGATAGGAAACACACCCTTCCCAGTCACCAAGGCCAAAATAGCTTTGTGAAATTGAACTCTGAACCGTCTTTAGAAGTGACGTTCATGGAATAGGCGAATTCCTCATCGGACAGCGACAGATGCTGTAAGATGGGTGTAACATCTACACCGTCTCTGGTTGCGTGACGAAGAACCTTTAGCAACCGCTTGTTCAGATCCCACCTATCAGAAATGTCGGGCAAAAACCGGTCTAGCAACGAGCTTAGCCTGTCGGGTAACTCGTTGACAATAACCGAAGCTCTTACACGTGGCAGGACATCCGAAACCAGCGAGATGTTGGTATTAACTCCCTCCCGGATGCTTAACACGAGGATGAATGTATCGACGACTTGCCTGTCTGCTTGACTGCCCGCATCACCAGATCGTTTCGCAGACTGGAACCATTCTGATGCTGGGACTGAAGTATTAACAGGATAGTCAAGTAGTTGAATTGCATGGCTGACCGATCGCACACCATCCAACATCTCAAGGCCATTTCCTAGAAGCTCGTTTGCAATCCCCGGCAAAAACTCCCGCCAGCGACGCGAAAGCGCCCCAGCCTTGGATGAATCAACCGCCGCGCCGAGGGACAAGCCGTTAAGCTGTGCGATAACCTGTGCTGCTTGCCTAGTCGGCTTGTCCGAGAAAACCCTTTTGATAAGTCTCCGTCGGATAGCAGTGTTGTCAACCAGCGGGAGCAACTCCGCGACATTCGCCACACTCAGCAATTCAAGATTGAACTTGTTGATTAATACGGGCCGGGTACGCAGGACTTGCAGCACAAAGGATGTCGGCAAAGCTGGGTTCGAAAGCACCTCAACTGATGCGTCTTGTATTATTGTTCGTTCGATGAGATCGAGTTCATTGCTTCGTTCAGGTGCATACTTCGCAAGTGCCAGCGCAAACGCAGGAATCTCTGCTACCCCATATGATGATGTAGCGCCTGCAAGCTCATGATCCGTGGCCAAACCGTCCTGAATAGGCTTAAGCTGTGAAACGATCTCGACGAAGTCCTGTGCCCGAATTCGCGGAATCAACGCCAGGGCGGGCGACGACATGCCTAGAAGGTCACGCTTCAATGTAGACGCATTGCCTTTGCCAGGTAGCTTTCGAAATACCCATGATACCTGCTTGGCCGTGAGGCCGTGGTCCATTCGCAGGCTATCCCCATATAAGTTCACGAGATCTATAAAAGCTCGGCGCGGTTTCGTCACATCTTTCCCATAGCGCCAGAGGAAACGGCGCAGAGGAGTAACCTCTGTTGCCACCGCATCCTCCACCGCAAGCTTTAGCCAATTCTTATCGGAAGGCTCATCGCTTACATGGGCACCTGCCGGTCCAACACGAATCTTCAGTCCTTTGTCCAGCGCCACGGCCGACGTCAGGAAAGTTCGAAACTCGAACTCCGTCCGCAACTTTGGCCACTGTTGAGACCAGACGGCGAGAACCGCTCGGTCGAAATCATTGGTTGGGGGTGTTTCCAGCAAAATTTCTCTGGATGTGTAATAGGCAAGGAGAACACGCTCGACCAACGACGGATCTGCAGGCGCTCCTCTCGCTAAACGACGTACGCTGAGTTTGCTTGAATAGAACTGTCTGTCGAGCGGCACTTCTGGTCGAGTAAGAAAGGTCGCGAGGATCCCAAGATCAATCTGCGCAGTCAGGAAATTCTTTGGGAGCAAAAGGACATGGCTCCATACACAACCGGGCCGAGGCATTTCCGGCGCCAACCAGGTCTTCATAAAAGCGAACATTCGGCTCTCGGGCAGGCTGAAGCCAGTGATGTAGGTATCGCTTGGCTCTAACCGTGCCCCGGGAACAAGGTCTGAACGTGAGGCGAGCTCGTACATATCGCGAGCTGACAAGCGTACTGATGATGCAAGCTGCCGATGCCCGTCCGAATAGCCGAAAAGGGCCTGATCAATTGCAATGGACTGAGGTCGATCCATCAGCTTTCTAATCCGCTCAACCATCGGATGGGATGGGAAAGGTCGTGATTTGCTGCATCGTGCCCCACTACTTTGATTCGTTCTCCGGCAATTTTCACCTTAAGAAGTTCGGCACGATCACTCGGCACATTCGGCTGCTCTTTCTTCGGAACGCTCCCACCTTGAGCCGACACTCCGTAAACCCGAAACGGAATTTCAAGCTGTTGGTTTCGCAGGTATTGATAGAGCAGCGGCATCCGTGTCTTAAGCCATTGTTCCGGTTCGGTTTGCGGGGGCGCCTTGTCCCATGCGGAAATGATGACTGCTATGCGAGATGGTTGTTTGAAAAGGGGTGCATCAGCCAACGCGCCCAGCAGATCAACAAGTTGGACCTGCTGCGGTGATGAAGATGGTGAAAATTCAGATAGCTTTTGAATAGGATCACTCTCAGCCGCCGGGACGATCTCATCGTCGTCAACTTCGCTTGGCATTTCGTCCGGCATTGCCAATCCGACATCCAAAATCGATAAGTCGTCCTTCTTTCTTATTGCGGTAACGAAAAGGAGCAGCCCCTGCATGCTGGAGAATAGAGACTTGATCTTCTCTTCAATCATGCGCGTTGCGAAGATTTTCTCAAATGCCTCGCCCGATAGGTCGACAAAATGAAGGTCAATTTCCTCATTGCTTTGTGAATGTAACAAATTAATACGGATCGGCTCTAGACTGTCAGATGACGTTCTCGGCACCTGCCAGCCTGCTGCCCAGCTACTGGAGATTGTTTCCAGATATTGAAAATCTCCATTGTGTCGACCTTTTGAGAGCACAGTATCTATCTCACGGGAGTCGACGAGATACCAAAGTGCTGCTGCAAAAGTGGTCTTGCCCGATGATTGGAGGCCCATCACCATATGCTGTACGTCAGCCACTAGTTTGTTCTCCGCTCCAAAATTCCAGAAGACGGTCGAAGGCACGGGCAGGACTGACAGCTGGAAGCGGCAGTGTATCGATCGGTGCGGTCGGTGCCAGCCAGCGCTTCACGAGCTCTTCCAGTCCTACCAACCCCACCTTGTAGTTAGCCCGGGGCAAAGCACATATCCGAAAGACGTCGAGCCGAACGTTGGCCTTTTTGAATTCATTTGAAAGACCATTCTCGTACTCCTCAAGTTCAATCAACGCCTCTTTCTCGTCCTCACGCTTCGTGAGCTTGTCGATCTTGGTGGTAAGAACCTCTAGTTTGACGTCAGTCGAGAAAGCGCCATTTTGAATGAGGGCCCAAATCATTTGTTTGAACTCGCGCCTATAACTCGCGCGGGTTTCGACCTGCGTCAGCTTCTCTGCGTCAAGTAGAAAGCACACCCGGTCTGACAGCCTCAGTTCTCTAAGTTCGTCGACCATCGCCGTGTTAACGCGTGCACTCTGAAAAGCTTCGCCTGATCGATCAGAAATTAGCAGTTGCGCCGTTCCACCAATTTCGCAACTGAGATCAAGGTGGAAGAAGCCAACTCCGTCGTTCATGCTTGTTCGCGGCGTTGTCGGAACCTCACGTCCGGACTTTTCCAATGCAAGATGATGGCGTCGAGCGAAGCCGGTTAATGTCCGGCTACCGCGGAACGAGAACCCAGAGAACGGCCCCTTACAGAATAGCGCGTACAAGCTCGCGATGAGAGTCGTCTTTCCGCTCTTAACGTCACCGACCAAACTTACGGTATTCGTGCGATACGCTTTACGAAGTGGCCAAACGTCGGATTCTAGCAGGATTTCGCTTGAACGCAGCCGGGTAGTTAATTCCGCGGTCGGTTCGCTAGAAGAATCCTCTTCGTCGCCTTGGTCAAGCTCTGAGAGCTCAGGATCGTATTCTGGGCAGCTATCAATCGGATCGTTGCCGAGGACGCATACGCCAGTTCGAACTACCCCACACTCGGCGTTGCGACAAAGCGTGCGTTCATCAGCCATCAAAGCCATCCGTGCTTGATGAATAGGCGCTCATAGTAGGCCTGAAGGGCGATTTGATATCGAGTTAGCTTTGTCTCCCCAGAAAATCCGGTTATCTTTTGAAAGGAACGCCCCAGCGCACCTGTACCTTCGTCGACCAGAGTTTTTACGCCGAAGTTGAGAACGGCAATATCGTTCGCTCCAGACGCCCCCCCACCGAGGAAGGCAGGCCGACTTTCCGAAGGGAGTGCCTTTAGCGTCTCTGAGATTTTCTGCTCATTCAATGCAGTCGAACCGAGTGCTCTCTTTATAATCCCAAGCGCACCATGCGGTCCCGGTAGGACATTCACCATTGCCGCGACGTCATTGCCAACCACTAAAGGCAAGGCCAAATCGTCAAACTCGGATAACGGCCGGTCTAAGACGTAACTATAGCCGCCGAGGTGCCACCAAAGAAGATCCACCTCCTCTGCCAATCGCCGATTTTCGGCGGTGAGGGCTTGCAGCGCGTTATTGATGTTCACTATTAGGCGACTTGTCAGAGATTTTGCTTCACCGTTCACCGCGGCCAACGCTGTCTTGACAGTGTCGCTATCTAAACTGGCTGCAGCAGCATTGATGGTCTTTGAAACGTCCTGCGATTGTGGAGGATCTATCTTCGCATTGAACGAAAGTCCGCGGTTTCTAGCCGCCTCGGCAAGCGCCCTTTTCGCATCAAGTACGATTTTACCATTATCAGGGCTTGACCGCCTTCCGCTAAAACTTGCTGCTATGACAAGCGCGGGGGTAGATGGGTACCGCGACTGGATAATGTCGGAGAGCACCAGCGTAGCGATGCGTGCGGCTTCTTCTTTGTCAATCTGCAGGGAGAAATGCGCGTCCTTCTTTCGAACTGGCTTTTCGAACCACTCCTCTAGAGCGCTTTCTTCTGGAACTGGAAGGCCGAAAGCCAATCGGGTCAGATCAACCAGTTTCTGCACGCTCTTTGGCGCCTCAGCACGAAGAGCTCTATGTGCGTTCTCCCGAGCCGCCGTAATCGAGCGGTCTGCCGTTGGCTGCAGGTTGCGATATGCTTCCGAGAAATTAAAATCGTTTGAAGACGAGGCCATTTAACTTTCCTGCCATCCCAGTAGATCATCTATTTTGTGGTCCAGCATTTCCAACTGTCCTCGCTCCGCTGATCGGCGGACTGCCGCCAGTGCGAATTCGTAGTCCTTGAGATCTTGGTCGCCATTTTCGTCGAGCCCCAGCAATACAATAATTTGCCTTTGCTCGTGTTCATTTAGGCGAAACATCTTGAATGCCACTGATCGCAGAGTTGGACCGTCGGACATTGCCGTCCCTCCATGCTGCGCATTAACATTGACATTATTGATTGGTAGCAATTCCCTCGGATTATCGTCAGCAGGGCGCAACCATGATTGAAGTTTATGCCGAACCGTCCACGGATCATTTTGATAGCGATCGGGCACCGCGATAAATTGTGCGCCTTCTCTTTGCCTTACCCATACTGAGATATTCAAATATCTGTCGGCTCCGACACCATCGACGTTAAGTTCGATCCAATTATATCCTGGTTTCCACTCTCGTTCGTCACGATCTGGATGAACCGCTCCTGCACGAATTGTCGTAAAGTGTACCCCTTCCTCTACGCGACGGGTATGCTCATGACCGAACAAGTGAATTTGCGCGACCGCCTCGATTCTCTCACGGAAATCGGCTTTATTCCTTAGCCAACTGTATGGATGATGGCACATAACCAGATGCGTTACGCCGTCTTCTCGGCGGATTTGAGCTCCCGCAGGATCAACTAGCATCCGATTTTCGCTGTCCGTGTCGTCAGAGACCAAAACCGAATTGAATCCCCAAATTCTGAGGGTAGAGCCATCGTTCAATTTACATGAACGTGTCGCAAATGGCTTGGTATCGGGCTTATCGTCATCATACGCGCCAAGAGCACATAGGAAACGCGCCGCGAACCGATTGTAGTTTTCGATCGGGTCGAAAAGAAGCCGAGCCGACGTTTTGTGTGACATGTACTCTCTAATCTTCTTATTTACGTCACTCTGAGGATACTGTCTCAATGTCGTTCGCGCATCAGAATGCATCGGCGAGTTGGCTGAAGATCGATCCACATCGTGATTGCCAGGGATGACAAAGACGTCATTAATGTCGCATCCGCTGGCAGGACATAGCTCTTCCTCAAGCCATTTTAATGCAAAGTTATATTCTTTCGCATTACCTCCAAACGCTATATCTCCTGAAATCAAGATACCGTTCGCGCGATAGCCAATCTTATGACGCATATATTTTACGTCGTGGATTAGATCGTCTCGGAGACCGGCGTTAGGGTCATCCTCTCTGTAGACTTCGCTATCTCTGAAATGAATGTCCGAAAGGTGTATAAAACGCATCGTTCAGTCTACCTGCGCGGCAACGCCCATTGGGAAGTTGGTAACAGCCTAGAGTCGGCAGCGATCGGCCGCAAGACTAAACACCTTTCAACCGACGACATTTGAGAATTTTATCCTGCGATCCGAGCCAGCGGCGTTCTTCGGCAGCGTCGCAAAGTCAGTCAGCTCGTGGGCAAGAGAACATGGAGCGGGTTGTGCCAGTAATGGCAACTTCGCGCCTTAAGCAGCCGCCGGAAGCCCCCTCTGTTTACTAGTGAAAGCTTCGAAATCTGGGAATTTAGATTATATCTAGTTGATAAACTGCTGGGGCAGTCTCACAACGCCCACTTCTGCAGCTCTAGAGTGAGGAGTTCGGTGCAATTCTCATGTTCGGCACGTGCTCTATGGCCTTAACGATATGACGACGCCCTCCCAAAATGATCTCATTGCTAAGATCCAGAATGGCGAGTTGACCCCTGACGAAGCGGAAGCGGAGGCGGCGCGATTGAACCTCAAGCCTCTCGCTTATGAGCCGGAACCGGAGGATTATGAACCCCTAAACGAGGTCTTCTGGACATTGCCAATGGCCGTGGCGTGGATCGCCTATCGGACGCCGGATGCTGTCCGGGAATGGTGGGACGCCTACCGCACCGAATGCCGGGATTGGCATTTCCGACGATGGCGGCTTGGTTTCGATGGGCCGATCAGAGAGGGCTATTTTCTGGAGCAGCGATCCCCGGCGAGTTTGGTGAGTCTACGTCTTGCCGAAATTATCGATAGTCGCGCCGAAAGCGATCCCGGACTGACGATGGAAATCGCAGAAGCCAAGGAAGCACTTTGGATCGCGTTGCAGCAAGCCTTTTTCGAGGCAACCGGAATTAGTGCCGAAACAGGCAAACGTGTGCCAATCCCTGCCTATGAGTGGCGCGATCTGGATCACATTGAGGAAGGCGGTCATGATGTCATTTGCACCAGAGGTGTTCGGGGAGGTCCACGCTACGAACAGGTCGTTGTCCGAAGTCTTCCGATCGTAAGAACCTGGCCGGACAAACTCCCTTCCCAGTCTCCCCTGCTCTTACCGCCCACCATGGCTCCGTCCGGTGGGGGCTATATGCCGCTCTATTGTGCAGCTCAATGGATTGCAACGAAGGGCGATTCAATCAGCTTCGATCCGTCCGATCTCGAAGTTTGGCGAGTGGCCTTTTCCGAACTCCTTGCCCGCATTGCGTCCGAAGAAGTCAAGATTATCGGCGTAAGAGATGGCCAGCGTGAGCCAGTCGGCGGCTTCCATTTTGCTGGCTGCCTCGTTGACTATCCGTTTGCCGAGTCCTCAATCGATTTGATCTTCAGTGAGGAACTCTATCTCCGGTCCTATCCTTATCTCGATGAGGAAAGTTGGTTGAAGGGATTTGACGACGCTCTCGTCGATCGACGTGGCAGCCGATGGATGCGGTTGATGGTGTTGAAATCCGACATATCCCGCTTCTGGCCCTTGGCGGACGCAGAGGCCACCTCAGCAGTCGTAACAACCGGCGCGCCGGGGCGCCCCTCATCGATGCATCTTGTGGAAGCGGAGTTTCAAGCTCGATGTGATCGCGGAGAGGTGGAGGGCAGCCTTACGATCGAGGCAAAGGCCCTTTCACAATGGCTTCGCGACACCTATCCGCAGAGCCCGCCTTTGACGCCAAAGACAATCATGAACAAGTTGCGCGACACCTACCGCCAGTTCATGGCGCGCCCGAAATTATAGTTTCGGGCTAATTTCAGGCGTCTTTTTCAGGCGTCCGACACCCGTCATTTCATCTTCCAACATGCCCCGGAATTCCCCGGCAAGCAGTGTGGGAGATGATGAATGGATAGCAGTCTAGGCCTCCATGAATTGGTGGAAAAGGTCCAAGCACCGATCCGCTTTCTGCGTCGCGCCGAAGCGGCAAATTATGTCGAGACTCACTATGGCTTCCCCTGCTCCCGGCAGTGGCTCGCCAAACTCGCTGTCGTCGGTGGCGGGCCGCTTTATCGCAAGGCCGGGCGCACCCCCATCTACGCACCATCGGACCTTGATCGTTGGGCCATGGATCGTATTGGCGCACCACAGCGTTCCACCTCGGACGTGCAATCTATCAGTTCCAAAAGCCCCGACGGTGACGAGGGTTAGCCCATGGGAAAGCGGCACCCCAACCATCGGCTCGTAAAACAACACCGCACATACACAGTCGAAGAGCTTGCCCGGCTGTTCCGAGTCCACAAGAACACAATCCGCGCTTGGCAGAAGGAGGGGCTCAAACCGATCGATGATGCCCGCCCCCTGCTATTCAAAGGGGATGGCGTTGCGTCGTTCCTTCTAGCGCGACGGGAGACGGCAAAGCAACCCTGCGGCCCCGGCCAGATTTACTGCCTCCCCTGCCGCGCGCCGAAAGTTCCGGATGGGGACTTCGTGGAGTACGTCCCGGGCACGAGCACTAACGGCAACCTGCGAGGGCTGTGCCCGACATGTGGAACGACGATCCACCGCCGCGTCAACAGGTCGAAAATTGCGACGGCCGCTGGCGAACTCGAAGTTCTGCTCTCGGAAGGAGAGCCACGCATAGGGGAGACATCCAACCTCCCCGTGAATTGTGACTTGCAACGAGGAAGAGCGGCATGAAGACATGCAATCCTGCAAATGAACGGATCAAGCGCGCTTATTATGCGTATCTGAAAGAAGCTAAACGCAACAGTGAGCAAACCGTCGATGCCGCCGCGAAGGCATTGAGCCGATTCGAAACCTATACAAAGTTCAAGGATTTTAGGGCCTTTCGCATCGAGCAGGCGGTCGGCTTCAAGGCTCATCTGGCGCAGCAACTCAATGGCCGGACGAAAGAGCCCTTGAGCAAGGCGACGATGTTCCAGACTCTTGCCGCACTGAGGGCTTTTTTCTTCTGGCTCGCCGGCCTGCCTGGTTTCAGGTCGAGGATCAGTTATTCCGATGCCGACTATTTCAACCTGTCCGCCAAGGAGACGGCTATCGCCAGAGCCGACCGGGACGTCGGGGGTCCGACCCTGGAACAGGTTCGTCATGTCTTGTCGGTGATGCCGAATAGAACGGACATAGAGAAACGTAATCGCGCGCTAATCGCGTTCACAATCCTGACGGGTGCGCGTGACAACGCAGTGGCTTCTTTCCGGCTGAAGCATATCGATCTGACAGACGGGAAGGTCGTACAGGACGCACGGGATGTCCGGACGAAAGCCTCCAAGACGTTCACGACCTACTTCTTCCCGGTTGGGGACGATATCCGGCAGATTGTGGAGGACTGGGTTCAGTTTCTACGCCGAGACCGTTTCTGGGGGCCTGACGACCCTCTGTTCCCGGCCACGAAGGTCGTCGTCGGTGCAAAGCAGCACTTCGAAGCGGTGGGACTGGACCGAAAGGGCTGGAGCAATGCTGCCCCGATTCGAGCCATCTTCAAGGACGCGTTCGGGCCAGCCGGTCTCCCCTATTTCAACCCGCATTCCTTCCGGAACACCCTGGCGCGGCTGGGCCAGTCGATTTGCAGGTCGCCTGAGGAAATGAAGGCATGGAGCCAGAACATGGGCCACGAGAAGGTGCTCACGACGCTTCTGGCATATGGGCAGGTGGAAACGCCTCGCCAGCAGGAAATCATGCAAAAGCTCTGGGAGCCCAAAGTTGGCCCGGCTGATCCTATGGAGGCGCTCGCCCGTCGCGTAGCGGAACTTGTGCGCAGTGAACCGGGTGCCCGATGATCCGGGTCGACATGAACGTACTCCGTAAAGACTCCATGTATAGTGCAGTACCCCTCTAGATGATTCCAAAGATGCAGACCGCTCAAGAAGAGCCCGATTTGAATGGGCTCAGCTTAGAGTGAACACCTAACCAGCATGGCCGTTCGTATGGAGATCCGCTTATCCCACCCTTGCAGACCTAGGGCTAAGGTCCGCGTTGTGCCAGAAGCCGACCTTCGTGAGGATCCGCTCGATTGAAGTCACGTGCCCTCCACCGGATCGGAGGTAGGGTTTCTTGCTCCGTGGTCCCTATTGAATATCCTCATGGCAAGGCGCGTCGGACCTCGCATAGTGCGAGGGCGGCAGTCCGACATGGCGGGTGAAGGCGACGCTGAACGTGCTCGCAGACCCGTACCCAACACGCTCGGCGACCTGTGCGATGCCGCCTTCACCCCGGCTCAGCATATTCTTGGCCAGTGCCATGCGCCAACCAAGCAAATACTCCATAGGAGCGACCCCCACCGCGCGACCGAACCGATCGAAGAACACGGAGCGGGACAGACCTGCCTCCTTGGCTAATCGACCGACTGTCCACGGCAGGGTTGGATGGGCGTGCATCTGCCTGAGAGCCTTGGCTAGGTTCTCATCGCTAAGCCCTCGCACCAGACCCGGTGATATCGCACCGCCCGTCGTCGATCGGAGCGCCTCGATTAGCATGACCTCCAAAAGACGGACCAGAATGACGTCACGTCCCGGTCGGTGCTCACGCGCCTCGTCGCCGACAAGTTGCACGAGCGAAGTCAGCCTTTCCTCTCCTCGAACATGAAGCAGTCGAGGCAGGAGCGAGACCAACAAGGTCTTGTCACCCAATCCGAAGGTGCAATACCCGATGAGCATCCTAAGATCGGAAGGCCCATCCTGGCGGCCGACCCTGAACTCTCCGGGCCGCAGTTGGACAGGCTCGTCGACCATGTCGCCAGGAGGCGGCTCAAGGCTGGAAGTGGCAAAATCAAAAGCCGAAGGGATGAGAACGAAATCGTCCTTCTCAAGGATCATAGGCTCATGGCCGCGAGCCTCCAGACGGCAGGTCCCCTCCAGGACCACGCAGTAGAAGGGACGCCCGGCTTCGGCGCGCCTGACCTGCCAGGACCCCGCCGCCGAAACCACCTTCGAGTAAGCGGCACGAGGCTGAAGAAGGCTGACGACCTCAGCCAGGGGATCATCCAATCTCGGACTCCTGCAAATGAATAACGGACTCTGGATTGTAGTGCGTCCAACATTGCTGGGCTATTTGTGACTGCCCTACTACAGGAGATTTCATGAAGACTGTCCTGATCACTGGATGTTCGTCTGGGTTTGGCTTGGAGACGGCGCGACATTTTCTCGAACGCGACTGGTCCGTCATCGCAACAATGCGAGCCCCGCGGGAGGATATCCTGCCCAAGTCTGACCACTTGCGAATTCTCCCCCTCGATGTAACCAGCCAATTTAGCATCGAGCGAGTGGTCGATGCGGCCGGGCCGATAGATGTCCTGGTGAACAATGCCGGGATCGGTTGGCTGAATGCCCTTGAGGGCACACCGATGGATGTCATCCGCGAGACGTTCGAGACGAACACCTTTGGCACGATGGCGATGACTCAGGCGGTCTTGCCACATCTCCGAGGGCGAGGATCAGGGACCATCGTGAATGTCACATCGAGTGTGACTTTGAAGCCGTTGCAACTTCTATCGGCCTACACTGCCAGCAAGGCTGCCGTGAACGCCTTCACGGAAGTGTTGGCCCTTGAACTTGAGCCGTTTAACGTGCATGTGCGTATTGTCCTCCCAGGGCGGTCGCCGGAGACATCATTCGGACAGAACGCAAGGGCGCGGCTCCAGAGCGGCATCCCTGATGCCTATGCAGAGTTGGCGCAACGCGTCTTCACGTCGTGGCAGCAGGATGCAGGAGCGGTCACTCACGCGAGGGATGTTGCCGAAGCCGTTTGGCGGGCGGCGACGGATCCAACCTGTCCGATGCGTTTGCCTGCTGGCGCGGACGCGGTGGCGCTCATGACAAACCGGTAGGCTCACATTGGCGCGGGCGCAGGGCTCCACCGGGAGAAGACCGGCAACGGCACCCGCGCTATGAGAAGGTGTCCCCGTCGGAAGGGCTACCTTCAGACAGTCGAGAACGGCGGACACCCGGGGTCTGAGCCGTCGCCGGCGATCACCGGAGGCGCTAGGGTCGGCTTCGGATCAAGAGGAGGAGATCCACGCCAGGCAAAGAATGTCCAGCATACCTCGATAAGCTGCCAAAGGGGGCTGGGAGAGATGTTTAGCGTGGGTTTCCTGTCGACACAATCAGCCAAGGTTCATTGCGGGGCTTCGTTTCAGGAGCACTGCAATGCACGAATCTTTCTCTGACCATCCCTGCCGAACCAACTTCCCGTGGAACCGGGACAAGCTGATCGGTCCCAAACCACCGCTGAAAGCCAAAGAAATCTGGTCCATTCGGGTCAGACTCCAGGTTGCTCATCGCATCCGGGATTTGGCGTTGTTCGACTTGGCGCTCGATAGCAAGCTGCGAGCTTGTGACCTCGTTTCACTCCGCGTCGATGATGTGGCGCTCAATGGGCGGATCCGATCCAGAGCTACGGTAATGCAGCGGAAGACAGGTCGCCCCGTTCAGTTCGAAATCACAGAGCAGACCCGCGAGGCTGTGGGGCGGTGGCTGGAGAAGCCGGATCTCCGCAAAGGCGAGCCGCTGTTTCCAAGCCGGATCAATCGAGCGAGGCCCATGACGCCACGCCAGTACGCTCGCCTGCTCGGATCCTGGCTTCGTGCGATTGGGCTCGATCCCCTGGCCTACGGTACCCATTCTCTACGACGGACTAAAGGCTCAATGATCTATCGAAGAACTGGCAATCTCCGGGCCGTCCAGCTCCTGTTGGGTCACACCAAGATCGAGAGTACCGTACGGTATCTGGGCATCGACGTCGACGATGCGCTTCCGATTGCAGAACAGGTTGAAATCTAAACGTAGAGGCGGCTCCCCAACGAGCCGCCTCAGAGCCCGCTGCCTGTTCGAGAGCGAGGTCCGGACCCGAGGCTTAAGCAGCCACAAGACAAACGACCGAAGCGTGCCAGAAGAAGACGTTCATGCAACGCCACGATGGATTGCGTCGAAGCCAAGGTCCGTTAATTCGACTGTCCCAGCATCCGGCACCTTCACGTATCCAAGCTGCTTCAACTCGGAAATGGCCACGGCAACAGTGGAATCTGTACCGAAGTGCGCATCCAGTGTTGCCATTGTCATGCGGGCGCCGGGTTTTCGGTGTGTCTCACGAAAGAACCCGAGAATCTCGCAGGGCGTCTCGCCGAGCGGCATTATCGCCTCCATCCGATCAACTTCCGCTATTCGGCCACGTGCAGGCGGAACCCGGGTTCGTTTGGGCGCTCCTTCGATCTTAAACCGCTCATTGCGACATCGATCTCCTCCATGCTGTAAGACATCGAGGGGGCCAGGTTCGTGATGTGATGGTCTCATTGCATTCGGCAGGAGATGTAGGCCTCGGCACCGGCCTGCCCGTCAGCCGTGATCTGGGCCCCCGCCTGTTGAAGCCGAAGCAGTGCAGTGCGGTAGCGTGCTCGCCAGCGGTCTCGGGTCTGCTGATCCGGTTGAGCCTCTCGGTCCGGTGCCCCATGCGGAAGGAAGGTATTCTCCAAGGTAGTGACCAGCATCATCGATGCTTCCCACAGCTGTGCGACAGCTCCTGCCTCCTTCAGCCAGCGGTCCTTCTGATCATCCAGGGCGCTCTTGATCAGGCTCACCGTGTCCAAGGCGACCAGCGTGGAACGGGACACCGAGTGGTATGGGTCACTGAAGCGGAAATAGAACAGCACCGGGTAGAAGTGGTGTGCCTCCTTGGCTTGGGTCATCTCAACGGCGAGTTCCGACAGGTTCGTATAGCCGCTACTGAACTGCCCCTGAGGTCCGAGACGTGCCAGCAATTCGGCGGCATCGCCTGTGCCCCCTGAGAGGAAGTGGATGTTCATGGCCAGCACATTGCGCCGCTGGAGCGCTGTATAGACCTGCATCAGATAGGTCAGCGTCAGCGACATCACCGACATGCCGATCAGCGAGTTGAACAGGAAGAGCAGCCGTGTCGAACTCGTGTGCGGGGTGAAGTCGCTCGCGCCGACAATCGCCATGCTCGTACCCCCGGCATACATCGCGGTGACGAAGTCGGTGGGCGTCTCGCCGTTCGTAGCGCGGATGGACGTGCCGAGTTCCGGGTGCATGATCAACGCCGCCCCAAGCGTCAGCCCGAGAGCCCAGACCCCAACCAGCAGCACGAGGATGACCGGACCGCAGAAGGACAGAACGGCTCCTTGTCTGGAGTCGAAAACCGTCGAGGCTTTGACAGCAGAGGCCCAGACCAGCCGCGCGACCCTGGAGCCGATGATGCTGGTGCCGATCCTGGCGTAGAGCACGGTCAGAAAGATATCGAGCAAGATGATCAGGATCAGCAGGATCCCAAGGCCCTGCTCCAGTCGCCCTATCATGGCAGGCCTCCTGTCATCCCCACTGCTCCATCAGGGTCGTTGGGGCTGCCCGGTAGAGCCGGTTGCCTCTCCGCTCTGTCCAGGCTCGATGCGCCACAGCTGCGTCTCAAGGCGCGGGCCGTTCTCGGGTTTGAACCAGCTCATGTCCTGGATGCGGGAGCTGGTGACGTAGATCGTCCCGTCGGGTCCTTCCGAGAATGTATCGGGCCAGCGCAGCCGCTTGTCTTGGACGAGGGTGGTGATGCGATCCCCATCACGGACCTGCACGGCATCCTGCTCAATTGCGCTCAGATAAAGCCGCCCGCGCCTGTCGAGCCAAAGACCATCCGTCGGCTCGGTTTCGGCGACACGCTCCACACGAGCTTCGAGGTCCTTCTCGGACAGACGTGGGTTCTCCAAGGCATCTGTCGTGATGCGATAGAGCGTCCGGCCAGTCAGGGCTTTCCAATAGAGCGTGCGCCCATCGGGAGAAAGCGCGATGCTGTCAGCGGCAAATTCGACCCCACGCCCGTCGGGCCGGCGCAACTCCTGCCCATCGGTCTTCACCACCACATCCTTTTCCGGCTGGGTGCTCGGGTGGCCGTCAAGGACGCGTCGAGCCTTGCTGTTCTTTAGATCCACAACAACGAGAGCGCCCTTGGCTCCAGCGTCGGTCAGGTAGGCACGCCGCCCATCCGGTGAAAACCGCACATCGTTCAGGTAGCTACCCTGGGGTGTGACGGTCTCGTCGAAGCGGATTACCTGCGCAACTTTGTTTGTCTTCAGGTCGATCCTGACGAGCTTGGGCCCACCCTGCACAACGGCTGCTGTGGCTGGCGCGGCCGGATCGACAACCCAGAGATTGCCGTGCGCATCTGCTACGACGCTTTGGACACACACGAAGTGATCCCCGGCTGACATCTGGTTCTTCTTGACATTGCGCCAGGAATTCCACTCGTCATTCGGATAAGGTTTGACCTGGCCGTCGCGCGTCACCTCGGCAACCGAGATCGGTGTATCCTCTGTCCAACGCGGGAAGTTGACGAAGATGCGCCCATCCTTCGAAACGGTCACTCCGGTAACCTGGTGTTCAAAGCCGGCGACCTGCTGCAGTTGCGCCGGACCCTGAGATGGGGCTGCACTCTGCTGTGCCATGGAGGTGGTAGCCAAGAGCGTTCCGAGAAGCAGCGTCACCGGTGTGAGCCTGAGCATGTTCGCCTCCATCGCGTGGCAATGATCGTATGAGATGCGGCTGCCCTCTCACAGCGTGAACACCACTCGAGCGCAGCCTTATCGTCGCTAGGTCAGTGAGGACGTGCTCTCTCCTGCGGGGCACGATCAGACACCGCGGCGAGGGCTGGTGCGGCCCGCATGTCCGGCGGCACCTGGAAGTCCTTGGCGGCGCCTCGCGCCGCCTGGACACCCTGCGGGAAGCCTGTCCGATCCCTGTAGGAGCGTGGCTGGCCTCGGGGGCGACTGTGGCGGGCCGTGACCCCCTGCGCGCCAATGATGTCGAGCAGCGTCACCCCGAGCACCGCTGCAAGAGCAATCCCGACATTGTCGCGCTTCGGATTGTCGTGCCGCATGGCCGTCATCAGGGTGGCGATGTCGAGTCCGTCTCCGGCGACGCGACTCCACAATCCGAGATGCTTGTCGGGGGAGAGCGAGACGATGCCGTGCCCGAGTTCGCGGACACCATACGCCCGCACAAGGCCTTCCTTGCCTTCCATTCCAAGAGCCCGGGTGAAGCGCTCCGGCGCGACCAGCTCCGCTATGCCCAGGCCGATGCTGAACCAACCCAACGCTTTGGCCATGCGGTCAGCGGCCCCCAGGGAACTGGGGCCAGAATGAATGACCTTCGGGTCACCCTTGGACCGGGCAATATTCGAAATGTAATAAGCCATGTCTTCTCTCCCGGTTCTTCAGGGCTTCAAAACCACCTTGATGCAGCTGTCCTGCTTGTCGCGGAACACCTTGTACATCTCGGGGCCGTCCTCGAGGCTCACGGTATGGGTAATGACAAACGATGGGTCGATCTGCCCCTCCTCGATGCGGCGCAGAAGGTCATCGGTCCAACGGTTGACGTGCGTTTGCCCGGTGCGAATGGTCAGCCCCTTGTTCATCAGCTGACCCATCGGGATCTTGTCGACCAACCCGCCATAGACACCGGGGATTGAAATCACCCCGGCCGGGCGGCACACGTAGATCATCTCGCGAAGGACGTGCGGCCGGTCGCTTTCGGCTCCCAGCATCTGCTTGGCACGGTCGTAGACCGTATCCGGCATGGATGGCGAGACATGGGCTTCCATCCCGATGGCGTCGATGCACTTCTCCGGACCCTCGCCACCGGTGAGCTCGTTAAGACGCTCGACCACGCTCTCTTCATCGAAGTTGATGGTGATGGCGCCGCCGGCTTCCGCCATTTCCAGGCGCTCCGGCAAATGATCGATGGCGATCACCTGCTTGGCGCCGAGGAGCATGGCGCTGCGGATCGCCATCTGGCCGACGGGACCGCAGCCCCAGATCGCTACCGTGTCCGTCGGCTGGATGTCGCACTGGACAGCGGCCTGCCAGCCGGTTGGGAAGATGTCGCCGAGGAAGAGAACTTTCTCGTCCGGGATCCCGTCCGGCACCTTGATGTGCGTCGCATCGGCAAAAGGAACACGGAGATATTCGGCCTGCCCGCCAGGATAGCCGCCGGTCAGATGCGTGTATCCGAACAGGCCCGCCGTCGCGTGCCCGAAGACCTTGTCGGCGAGATCCTTCTTGCGGTTGCTCCGCTGGCAGACGGAGAAGTTGCCGCGCTTGCACTGATCGCACTCGCCGCAGATAATCGTGAAGGGGACAACGACGCGGTCCCCCTTCTTGAGCTTGCCCTTCGCTTCGGGCCCGACCTCGACGACCTCTCCCATCATCTCGTGTCCCATGACATCGCCGGGCAGCATGGCTGGAATGAAGTTGTGGAACAGATGAAGATCCGAGCCGCAGATGGCGCAGCTCGTCACCTTGACGATGGCGTCGCGCGGCTGCTCGATCTCAGGGTCTGTGACGGTGTCGCAGCGGATATCTTCCTTGCCGTGCCAAACGAGAGCTCGCATGCCTTTCTTCTCCTCTTGTCCAACGAAGATGCAGAGGCTCCTGCGTCTGGAACTCGTTACGGCACGAGGCAGATCTCTGCGGGGATAGTTGTCAGGGGTCGTGGCTCATGAACGTCTGCGCTGAGGGGAAGTGCTGCGGATGATCCCTGAGGGACATTCCGCTCTGTTTTGATACGGCGCGATTCTCCCGCTTCACTCACCTCTGGCGGGGACTGCATTTTGAACGGGACATTCTTGCCAGACGATCAGGTCTCGGGCGTGTCTGACCCCTGAGGCACATTCGGCTCTAAGCTGGGCGACTGGAACCCCGCAGAGGTTGCGACCAGCACGGCTTGCGACAGGGTCTGGACGCCAAGCCGCTGCATGACGTGGGCCCGATGTGTCTCTACCGTCCGAGGGCTGAGGCCGATGCCCCGTCCAATTTCCTTGTTGGTCCTGCCGGCCAACAAGCCTGCCAGAACCTCGCGCTCCCGTTCCGACATTTCGGCAATCCGACGCCGCGCCCGGTCTGCCTCCTGGTTCGGCTCATCCTCCTCATGGGTGCTGGCCATGGCCGACGCTACTGCGGCCAGAAGCTGATTCGAGCCATACGGGATCGGCAGGAAGTCCACGGCTCCAGCTTTCATCACCTGCACCCCAAAGGGCACGTCGCCTTTGGCGTCGCCCAGAACAATGACCGGCAGGCCGATGCGCCGGGCCTTGAGCTCCCTCGGAATGACCAGACCACCAGCGCCAGACCTGCAAATGTCGAGAACAACGCATCCGGCTGCGAGAGCCGGAGCCGCCTCCAGGAAGGATTTGCCGGACGAAAAAACCCTGACCCTGTACCCAGCGTCGCGAAGTAAATGAGAGAGTCCACGGTGGGTGGTCTCTTCAACATCGACAACATACACGAAACGGCCATCATGGCGGGTGATGTCCTGTGCAATGCCGCCGGCTCGGCGGATCTGACCCTGCGCGTCGCGAATGGGGAAGAAGGTATTCCGGATCCAACGCACGACCCCATCCTGCCGGATGATGCGAAACTCCTCGGTGCTGATTTCGCCCAGTCTGACGCGTTCAAGCGCGCCTCGCGCGCGTTCTCGATCATCCGGATGGAGGAAGCGGTTCCAACGGCTGGGATCGCCGAGCACTCCCTCCCGCGGCTCGCCCCAAACGGGTTCGAAAGCGGGGCTCAGGTATTCGAGGTTCATCGTCTCGAAGTTCAGGATCCAAAGTGTGCTGCTGGAGTTCTCGGCGAACTGCCGGAAGCGCTCATCGCTCTCACGCAGCGCTGCTTCGGCCCGCTTGCGCTCCGTGATGTCCAAGGCGGCTCCAATGAACGCAACGGGACGGCCATGCTCGAAAGTGGTCCGGCCCTGCGTGGAAACCCAGCGCTCGACCCCGTCCTCAATCCCGATGACGCGATATTCAATGGCGTAGATACCAAGACCAGCAGGATCGCTGCACTGGGCGATAGCGGCCTCGACGCGCGGGCGATCCTCGGGATGGATGCCGGACAGAAACACGTCCTCGTCGACGCAAGCATCAGGCGGCAGCCCCCACATCGCCTTGAGCCGGGTATCCCAATCCAGTGCTCCCGTGATCGGATTCCAGGTGTAGGGCGACAGACCGACGAGGTCGATGGCAGCCTGGAGGCGCACCTGGCTTTCGCGCAACGCCTGCTCTATCCGCTTCTCCCGCTCGACGACCTGCACCACGAAGATTGCGCCCAGACCCTCATGAGCGGTCTTGCGGAAGGGCGCAGCGCTCACCCGCGTCCAGATGTCCTGGCCATTGGGGAGTGTGACGAGGAAGTCGACCCCTGGAACAACCGTTTCACCCCGCAGCGCTCGTGCGCTCGGATAGTCGGAGGGGCTGAGACGCTGTCCCTCAGGGGTGTAGCCCCGCCAGCACTCGCCTTGCATGGGATCTCTGGAGGGGATTTTATCAAGGGCGTACTGCTGAAGGATCTGGTTGCTCAGGACGATGTTCCCCTCCGGGTCGACGAGGCCCACACCAACCGGCAATTGCTCCAGAATGGCTGCAAGCTTGTTTTCACTTTCGCGCAAGGCTGCCTCAGCCTGGACGCGCTCGGTGGTCTCGTGAATCGTGCACAGCACCCCGCCGACTCTCCCGGTTTCGTCCCGGACGGGACTGTAAGAGAAGGCGAACCAAGTCTGCTCGGGGTAGCCTCTGCGCACGAGCGTGAGCGGCATATCTTCAAAGTAACTGGCTTCCCCTCGCATGGCCCGGGTGGCAATGGGGCCAACGATGTCCCAGGTCTCGGGCCAGACCTCCGGAAATGACCGTCCGAGCGCTTCCGGTTTGTCTCCTAGCATAGGAATGTAAGCGTCGTTGTAGAAGCTTGTCAGTTCCGGCCCCCAGGCTAAGTAGGTGGGAAAGGCGGAGTTCAGCATGATGCTTAAGGCGGTGCGGAGCGACTGCGGCCAAGTCTCTGCCGGCCCGAGGGGCGTGGCAGCCCAATCGTGGGTCCGCACGCGTTCACCCATGATGCCGCCGTTGGAAAAGCCTACCGCCGTGCTCATTTATTCTCCTTGGAAAGACATCATGGGGGGCCTTCTAACAATACTTTAGGGTTGTGAGGGCGGCTTGCCACAAGGAACTACGGCTACGCGTTTCCCCCGGATCCTGCCCACACCTGCTCTGTGATGTAAGGGCGGGCTGATGGAGGCCGGCCGGCGCGTTTGGTTCGCAGTCACGTACCTTTCCTCAGTAATCGACCGGTATACGTATAGACCCTCACAACCGTTACCCTCCAGGAATCGCGCCGAAGCGGTGTGCTGCGGCGAGCGTATGCTGAAATGACAGAACGCTCATCCGGGACACGGGATAGCCAGCATGGAGGCGTGCCATGGCCGATGGAATTTGCGACATCTGCGGCATTCGTCCTGCAACGGTTCGTGCAGAGGTCGTCAGCAACGGCCAACGTCAGATCATGGAGCTTTGCGATTTCGACTATCGCCGTCTGGCTCGTCAACAGCGGTCGAGTTCACCGCTTGAGTCTCTCTTCGGCCAGCGCGGCAGTTTGTTCGACGACTTCTTCAATGAAGACCTCTTTGGCGAGAATCCACTAACACGCGCCACGGGCGATAGAGAGGAGATGCCAGAAGCCAGTGACCGCGGCGCCTCCATTCCGATTAGACCAGGGCGAGGACGGCCCAGGGGGCGGAGCACCGTCAGCGGAGCCGAACGGCTCTCAGAGCATGCCGAGGAGATCCTTCAAGCGGCAGCTCGACGGGCGGCGGATTTCGGACGCCATGAGGTTGATACGGAGCATCTCCTGCTCGCACTGACTGAAAGCGACGTCGTCCGCACCATCCTCGATCAGTTCAAGGTGTCGCTCGATGATCTGCGCAACGAGATCGTGAAGGAAAGTCCGCACGGAGAAGCGGAAGCGCATGAAGGGGGCGAGATCGGCGTTTCCCCGCGCATGAAGGATGCCCTATCCCGCGCCTTCCGGGCCTCCGCAGAGCTTGGACACTCCTATGTCGGGCCAGAGCATCTTCTTATCGGACTTGCCGAAGAAGGAGAAGGTTTGGCCGCAGACATGCTGCGCCGCTATGGTCTCACCCCGCAAGCGATCCGCCAGCAGATTACCAAGGTTGTCGGCCGTGGCGCCGAGGAAGGAAGAGTCGAGACGCCGACGAACACTCCCAACCTCGATAAGCATTCTCGCGATCTGACCCAACTTGCCCGTGACGGCAAGCTCGATCCTGTCATCGGACGCGCCCAGGAAGTCGAGACAACCATCGAAGTTCTGGCCCGGCGCAAAAAGAACAATCCGGTCCTCATTGGTGAACCAGGCGTCGGCAAGACTGCGATCGTGGAGGGCTTGGCACAGCGCATCGTCACCGGCGAGGTCCCTGAAGCCCTGCGTGACAAACGCTTGGTCGAGCTTTCGATCAACTCTATGGTCGCCGGCTCCAAGTATCGGGGGGAGTTTGAAGAACGAGTCCAGCAGATTCTCAAGGAAGTTACGGAGCGTGAAGATGAGCTTGTCCTGTTCATCGACGAGGTCCATACCATCGTCGGAGCAGGCCAAGGGGGCGGCGAAGGCGGACTCGACATCGCCAATGTTTTCAAACCGGCGCTTGCCCGGGGCGAACTCAACCTGATCGGTGCGACGACCCTCAATGAATATCAGAAGCATATCGAGAAGGATGCCGCCCTGGAGCGACGCTTTCAGCCTGTCTTCGTGCCGGAACCGACCGTCGCTCAGACCATCATGATCCTGCGCGGTTTGCGCGATACACTCGAAGCTCACCACAAGGTTGCGATTACGGACGAAGCTATCATCGCAGCAGCAGAGCTATCCGATCGCTATATTACCGGACGCTTCCTCCCGGATAAGGCCATCGATCTCATTGACCAGGCAGCAGCACGGGTGAAGATCTCAGCCACGGCTCGTCCGGTGGACGTGCAGGAACTCGAAGCGGAGGTCCGCCAGCTCAAGCGTGAGCAGGACTATGCTGCGTCGCGCAAGCAATTCGACCGCGCCTCGGAGATCCAGGCACAGCACGATGCGCGAAACAAGGAACTCCAGGATGCGACCGAGCGCTGGCGACGCGAGCGCGGTTCGGCATCCGCCGAGGTCCGCACCGAGCAGATTGCGCAGGTCGTCTCCAAACTCACTGGCATACCTGTCAACGAACTGAACACGGAAGAGCGTCAGCGCCTGGTCGAGATGGAGAAGCGCCTCCACAAACGTGTCATCGGCCAGGATGAAGCCGTGAAGGCTGTGAGCGACGCCGTGCGGCTCGCTCGTGCCGGCTTGCGTGAAGGGCGTCGCCCCATCGCGACCTTCCTGTTTCTTGGACCAACGGGCGTCGGCAAGACCGAACTCGCCAAGGCTTTGGCCGAAACGGTGTTCGGCGACGAGGACGCGATGGTTCGGATCGACATGTCGGAATATATGGAACGCCACGCAGTTGCTCGCCTGATCGGCGCACCTCCCGGCTATGTCGGTTACGAAGAGGGTGGACAATTGACGGAACGGGTACGGCGACGCCCCTACTCGGTTGTGCTTCTCGATGAGATCGAGAAGGCACATCCCGATGTGTACAACGTCCTGCTCCAGGTGTTCGACGATGGACGTCTCACGGACGGAAAAGGAAGAGTCGTCGACTTCACCAATACGATCATCATCGCCACATCGAATCTCGGCTCTGACATCATCCAGCGTCATCTCAACATTCGCGGGACCGCAGAGGATGATCAAGCCAAGCTCAAACGGGAGCTGATGGACGTTCTGCGCGGTCACTTCCGCCCGGAATTCATCAATCGTATCGACGAAATCATCGTCTTCCATGCACTTGGCCGAAGCGATATTCGTGCGATCGTAGAACTTCAGCTCGAGCGCGTAAGGCATTCCGCTCATGGTCAAGGCGTTGAGCTTCTTATTGATAACAGCTTTGTTGATCATCTTGCAGCGGCAGGTTTTCGGCCGGAATACGGAGCTCGCGAGCTCCGGCGCCTGATCCGCTCGGAACTGGAGACGCAGCTTGCCCGCGCGATGCTGGCAAACGAGGTTCAGGAAGGTGACCGGGTGCTCGCGCGCTGGGACGGAGATAAGCAGAGGGTAGTGCTGGAGCCTCAGCCCAAAGCAGAGGGTGCGACAAAGGCCACGGGCGCGACCGATGACCACCGCAATGCGGTCGAGCTAGACCGGGAAGCCCAGCGCGGAGCTGGCGACAGCAGGACGGCCGCCGAGTGAGGACAAGGAGGCGCACCGGGCAGCACGCGCGGCGGCGCAAGCACCTGAGTCCGGCAGATCACACATGAGGCAGCCATCGCGCGAGGGAGACCATCCCCGGACCGAGCGAGACGATCCCCGCTCCACGATGGGAACCGGCCGGCCCGCGAGGGCCATGGACCGCGCCCTGCGCGAGACCCGCGAGGCTTGGCCCGGCCTGAGCACCTACGAGCGTTTCGAGCAGGTCGTCTCGCTGGTGCTGACCAGCCTTATCGGGCTGGTGATCGCGGCCGCAGTGATCCACCTGAGCTTCCGCATCCTCATGCTGGTGCTGTCGGGACTGCTCGACCCGGCTGAGACAGGCGTGTTCCAGGCGGTCTTCGGTATGATCTTCACGGTGCTGATCGCCCTGGAGTTCAACCATTCGATCATCAGCATCCTTCACCGCAAGGAAAGCATCGTGCAGGTGCGCACAGTGGTGCTGATCGCCCTGCTGGCGCTGGTGCGCAAATTCATCATCCTAGATGCGAGCAAGACCGACCCGTTCACCATTCTCGGGCTGGCCGCGGCTATCCTGGCACTCGGCTTGGTCCATTGGCTCGTGCGCGACCAGGACAGGAAGGATGCTACCGAGCAGGGTCAGACCCGAGGGACTGCCGACTAGGCCGGAGCAGCTCCTGAATTTCAGTGCCGCCACCCGGCTCGATCACCTCATACTGTGAAAAGCAAGGTTTCCCATGGCAGCCATTGATCCCCGCGACGAGCAGATGTTTCCGAAATTTGGGACCACAGACATCGGCCGCCTGCGCCGCTTCGGCGAGATCCGACGTCATGCGGCAGGTGAGCCGCTCTTTGTCACCGGCGATGTTGCTCCGGGCATGTTCGTCCTCATCACCGGCTCGGTCAGGGTCACCCGGCGCGATCCTCTGGGACATCTCGCCCCCATTGTCGAGTTGGGACCCGGCGATTTCGTTGCTGAGGTGGGGCAATTGTCCGGCCGCCCGTCGCTGGTCGATGTTCATGCCATTGACGATTTGGAGGCGCTTCTCATTCCGCCCGATAACCTGCGGGCCTTAATGATTGCCGAACCTGCACTGGGCGACAGAATCATGCGGGCGCTCATTCTCAGGCGCGTCGTGCTGATCGAAACCGGTGCAGGCGGTCCGGTCCTGATTGGTCCCGAAACCCATCCTGACGTGGTTCGCCTGCAAGGCTTCATGGCCCGGAATGGCTACCCATGCCAGGTGCTCGATCCCGCCCGCGACTGTGACGCGGCGACCCTCATCGAGCGCTACGCGCCGGATCCGAAGGACCTCCCCCTCGCCGTGTGTCCCAGGGGAACGATCCTGAAAAATCCGTCCGAGCACGATCTGGCCCAGGCACTCGGCATGGTGCCCATCGATGCTCCGGATCGAACCTATGACGTCGTGATTGTCGGCGCGGGGCCTGCCGGTCTCTCGACGGCAGTTTACGCCGCATCAGAGGGATTGTCGGTCATTGTCCTCGATGCGGTCGCCTTTGGCGGCCAGGCGGGCGAGAGCGCTCGGATCGAGAACTATCTGGGGTTTCCAACCGGCATCCCCGGCCGGGAGCTTACGGCGCGCGCTTTCGTCCAGGCGCAGAAGTTTGGCGCTGAGATGGTGATCCCGGCCGAAGCTGTTGGCCTTGATTGCTCGCAAATGCCGTATGGCATTCAACTCGCTGACGGCCGGTGGGTCAAAGGCTCCACGGTGGTCGTGGCCTCGGGAGCCCATTATCGGCGACCTGACATCCCTCACCTCCGCGAGTTCGAGGGGCGCGGCGCGTGGTACTGGGCCTCGCCCGTCGAAGCGCGCCTGTGCCGGAACGAGGAGGTTGCCCTTGTGGGCGGCGGCAACTCTGCCGGACAAGCGGCGGTGTTTCTGAGGGACTTTGCCGCGAAGGTGTGGATGTTGGTCCGTGGACCCGGTCTCGCCGAGAGCATGTCGCAATACCTGATCGACAGGATTGCGGCTGCGGACAACATTGAAGTGCTGACCGAAACCGAGATCACCGCCCTCTCGGGCTCGCCGGAGTGGCAGCTTGAGCACGTCTGGTGGCGCAACCTCGTCACCGGCGCGGAGACGGAGAAGCCGATCCGCAATGTGTTCATCTTCATCGGCGCAGATCCGGCAACGGGGTGGCTCAAGGGCTACGGCGTGGGACTGGACGCCAAGGGCTTCGTTCGCACAGGTGCGGCTCTTCCGGTCACCAGTGTGATGGAAGACAGCGGTCAAAAACGCCCCCTCCCGCTGGAGGCGGATGTTGTCAATGTGTTCGCAGTCGGTGATGTTCGGGCAGGCTCGGTTAAACGCGTCGGCGCCGCAATTGGTGAGGGCGCGGCGGTGGTAGCTCAGATCCACACCGTTCTCTCAAATGCATCTGTACTGCCGCCTGCGGCAAGGGAGCGGAGAGCGCGAGGCTGATGAACGCCAGTTTGCCTCAGCTACTCACACGGGCGCAATTTCCGGGCCCTTGTGAATATGTCCAAAGGCCTCAAACGAGACCATTGCGGCGCGTTTTATGGCGCTCCTCGATCAAGGGTCGGCAAGTCTGCTCGATGGCCTTCACCGCCAGGTCGAGCCGCCTCCTGAGAGTGTCACCGCTCCCTTCTCCCCAGCCAATCGCCGCTTCCCATTGGTTGCGCCTGGCTTCCTCCGAACCCGTCGGCTCCTGGCCGTAGGTGCGGATCAGGTTGTGGGCCGAGTCGATGACCTCGCTGTGAACGGCCCGGATCTCCTCGAAGGGCCGGGCGGCCTCCTCTCCAAAATAGGCCATGAAGCGGTACCGACTCGCTTGGAGCTCGGAAAACACTTGGCTCTCCTTGGTCAGGCGGTCGACGGGCGTGAAGATCTCACCCCGTTCAAGCTCCTCCACCTGCGGTTCCGTTCCAGGGCGATCATCCTCCCCATCGTGACTGTCATCCAAGCGGGAAAGCGCGCCCATGTTAGGATATCCCTGGCCCGGTAGAACCCCGCTAGCACCTCCTCGGCGAGTTCAGTCTTGCGCCGGCCGACCATCTCGGTCCGCCAGGCATTAAGCCCACGGACGCCGGCCCAGCCGGCGACCACGGCTGCTAGGCCTGTCATGAGATTGCCTACCGCCGAGATCCAGTCTGGCGACAACATCGCCTCCGCTAGGGATGAGGAAGAGGTGGCTCCAAAGCCGCTTTAGCGCGACACCTCCAGTTGCCCCGAGCTAAATGGCGTGGGATGGAAGCCGGGCAACCCGCCAGACTAAGGGAGACCGCGAAAGCAATACTACCACACGGCGGTCTGCTGGCCTCTTTGGGTTGAATCACCAGCTCGCAAAAGAATCAATTTTGCTTCTTTAGCCTGCGGAATTCACTTGAGAGAACGCTGCCCATGCATCGCTCCTGCAATTGTCTGGCTGTGATGTCGGGCAGGGCTATCACTTCGGGCGCCCCATGCTGGCCGGCGAGGCAGAGCACTTCCTGACATCATTGAAACCTGACCCTCTAATCCCAATGCCCTGCGAACCATGAGACCGTCTATCTCCGGGAAACCATCAGCCTGAAGCACCCGCTGTACCGTTTGGGCGGGCGCAAGCCAAATGCCTCAGATCTGAAAAGGCAACTCCGGGTCAAACGAGAGCTCGTGACAAATAAGGCGCCGTTCGGCTGCCTGATGCTTTTGCTACGTCGCCTGGCGGCCCCGATGCAACCACCCGTCCGCCCTCGTCGCCAGCTCCCGGACCGAGATCCATGACCCAGTCGCTTCTCGCGGCAACACGCATGTCGTGCTCGACGACGATGGCAGTGTTGCCGGCTTCGACCAGCCCATCGAGCTGAGCCACGAGCCGCTCAACATCGGCGGGATGCAGTCCGGTTGTCGGCTCATCGAGGACGTAGAGCGTATCGCCACGCTGGATCCGTTGAAGCTCGGTCGCAAGCTTGATCCGTTGCGCTTCCCCACCAGACAGCTCGGTCGCGGGTTGGCCCAGTCGCAGATAGCCCAGCCCCACCTCGCGCACGATTGTGAGCGAGCGATGCAAAGGCGGCTCCTCGGCGAAAAACTCCCAGGCTGCGTCGACCGTCATTCCGAGCACGTCGGCGATTGATTTGTCTCGGTATTTGATCTTAAGCGTGTCGGCATTGTACCGGGCGCCATGGCAGGTCGGGCATGGGGCGTAGACGCTCGGCAGGAACAGGAGTTCGACCATCACGAAGCCTTCGCCCTCGCAATGCGGGCAGCGGCCTTTGGCGACGTTAAAAGAAAAGCGTCCCGCATCGTAGCGGCGGGCGCGGGCCTGCTTGGTCGCGGCAAACAGCTTGCGAACGTGATCGAAAAGACCGGTATAGGTTGCAAGGTTCGAACGCGGCGTGCGCCCGATCGGCTTCTGATCGACCCGCACCAAGCGCTTGATTCCTTCCATGCCGCTGACGATCCGGCCCTCGCCGGCCATTGTCGCTGCCTGTTCCAGTTCCTCGCCCTCTTCTTCGGGCTCACGGATATCGTGGCCCAGATGCTCCGCCACCAGTTCGACCAGTGCCTGGCTGACCAGGCTCGACTTGCCTGAGCCGGATACGCCCGTCACTGTCGTGAGCACGCCCAAGGGAAATGCGACGTCGAGCTCGTGCAGGTTATTGCGGGTCACCTCCGCGAGGCGCAGCCAGCCTTGCGGCGGGCGCACGTCCCGAGGCGGGAGAGAGCTTTCGCCGAACAAGAAGTGGCGGGTCTGTGACGCCTCGACCTGTCTGAGCCCGTCCGGCGGACCGCTATAGATCACACGGCCGCCCTCCTCGCCTGCGCCGGGCCCAACATCGACGATCCAATCGGCATGACGGATGACATCGAGATTATGCTCGACCACGAACTGCGAATTCCCGGACGCTTTCAGTTGCCCGAGCGCATTCAGCAGCGCCTCCGTGTCTGCCGGATGAAGCCCAGCTGACGGTTCATCGAGTACATAGACCACGCCGAAGAGATTGGAGCGCACCTGCGTGGCCAGCCGCAGCCGCTGGAGCTCGCCGGGCGACAGCGTCGGGGTGCTGCGGTCGATGGCAAGATAGCCGAGCCCGAGATCGAGCATGACCCTGAGCCGAGCAACGAGATCTTGCGCAATGCGCTGAGTGACCACTGCCTTTTCCGGATGCTCCGCCTCGATCCTGGTCAGCCGAGGGGCCGTCCCGTCCGCGTAGGGGCGGAAGATATCGGCAAGACGGACAAGTGGCAGACTGGAGAGGTCGGCGATGTCCAGTCCCGCAAACTTGACGGACAGAGATTCAGGCCTGAGGCGCTTACCGTGGCAGAGCGGGCACTCGGTGCTCACCATGTATTGGGCCACCCGCCGCTTCATCAGCGGGCTCTGCGTGTTGGCGAACGTGTGCAGCACATGGCGCTTGGCACTCGTGAAGGTGCCCTGATAGGCCGGTTCTTCCTTGCGCTTGAGCGCGCGCCGAACCTCCGCTTGAGTGTATCCCGGATAGACGGGAACGGTCGGCTGCTCGTCGGTGAAAAGAAGCCAGTTGCGATCCTTCTTGGGCAAATCCCGCCACGGCCGATCCACGTCGAAACCGAGCGTGGTCGCGATGTCACGCAGGTTCTGGCCATGCCAAGCGGTCGGCCAGGCGGCTAGCGCCCGTTCTCGAATGGTCAGTGTGTCATCCGGCACCATCGATCGCTCGGTGACCTCATAGACCCGGCCAAGGCCATGGCACCGAGGACAGGCCCCCTCGGGCGTATTGGGTGAGAACGACTCGGCATAGAGGATCGCTTGGCCGCGCGGATAGTCGCCGGCCCGGGAGTAAAGCATGCGCAGCAGGTTGGATACAGTCGTGACGCTGCCGACCGAGGAGCGCGTGGTCGGTGAACCGCGCTGCTGCTGTAGCGCGACGGCAGGCGGCAGACCGTCAATGTCATCCACATCCGGAACCGGCATCTGGTGGAACAGCCGCCTGGCATAAGGCGACACCGACTCGAGATATCGCCGTTGCGCCTCGGCATAAAGGGTTCCGAAGGCCAGCGACGACTTTCCGGAGCCGGACACGCCCGTAAAAACAACCAAGGCATCACGCGGGATCTCAAGATCGATATTCTTGAGATTGTGCTCGCGGGCTCCGTGGACGCGGACGAATCCCATCCTTGCCTGCACAACTGTCGGTGAAGTGGGCTCAAGATCTTTCGGCATCGGGCGGCCTGGTGAATGTCGAATCCGCGAACATGTAGAGTGATCCAACGCTCCCGCCGGAGGAATGGTTTCCACCTCTGCGCGTGGAGCCTCGTAGTGGATAGTCACCGGAAACGGCTGGCCACTCGGACAGATGCTGCCCGGGCGGCAGATCCGGAATGCAACGCTCGTTAACTGATCATCAGCAAGGGCCGCCTTGACCTTGGCCCTGACGCTTGCGCTGCATGAACTGGCAACCAATGCCGCCAAGTATGGCGCTTTGTCGGCTCCCGCAGGCAGAGTCGCGATTACATGGGCGGTCAGACACGGCGATACGCCGCATCTCAGCTTCCGTTCGCAGGAGCGCGATAGCCCACTGGTTTCGCCGCCGGCCCGAACAGGCTACGGGTCATGCCTGATCGAGCGCAGTTTGGCTGCGGAACTCGCAAGCGAGGTCAAGATCACCTATGACCCGGCGGGAGTGGTGTGCGACGTGAGCGCGAACCTGACTGATGAGACAGGAGCCAACGAAAAGGACGGTGCCTAGATATCGAGCTTGATAGGGATCGGACTTCCTGTAGACGATTGCGCTAATCAGGGTTCGATCAAGCCTATCGCTCTCACTAAGCCACCCTCCAGTTCATCTTGGCGGCTCCAAGAAGGTCAGGAATGGGTCACAAGCGGACATTGAGCGGGGACATATGGAGGTCCGCTAACAGTCCCTCCTCGGACACCCATAGCTGTCAAGCTGGCTCGGCTTCGACACAAGCGGGCCTGCAACACGATCTTTGACCAATCGAGTTCGAGGGAAAAATCCCGCGCGGTGGCTATCTGGTGGCTATCCGGCCGCCAGTTAAAACATCACCGCCAGCAGAGAGGCAAAATTTCTGCAAGGATTTTAAGTACTTAGTTGGCGCACCCGACACGATTCGAACGTGTGACCTTTGCCTTCGGAGGGCAACGCTCTATCCAGCTGAGCTACGGGTGCTTTGAGGCGCAGGGCCTTTGTCTCCACTACCCGATTAGGCGCGTGAGGGCAACCTCCCTGGGCCGTCTGGACAGAAGCTTCTCGGAAAGATGACCCAGAGACGGCCTTTGAGGCTCCCATAAGCGAGGCCGGAAGCCAAAGTCTCCCGCTCCAAGACGGCCAGGGCCATCCGTCCGAGACGGAGCGGTACCTCGTGATGGCCGGGCAGGACATTGCCGCGGCATTTTATAATGAATCTCGCCCCGACCCCGCTCCTGTCAACGGGCTTGACCCATGCTGCTTAGGGCTCGGCACATGGTTTCCGAGAGGGCGGAAAGGGCAAGGTGGCCCAACCGGGGAGGACTGCATGCCAACGCAAGATCAGAATGTCGCGCAGCTTCGGAAAGCTTATGCGCAGTGGTCCGAAGGAAAAGGGGCTGATTGCGCCTGCTGGATGGATGTTCTGGCGGACGATGCTTCGCTCGGATCGCTAGCGAACGGGGCGCCCGAGATGGCATTCACGGCGCCACGGAAAAGCAGGGACGAGATCCAGGGCTATCTCGAGGGCCTGACCCGCGACTGGGAAATGCTTACCTACGACATGAACGACTATATCGCGGACGACGACCGGGTCGTCGTGATCGGCCGCGTGAAGTGGCGTCATAGGACAACCGGCAAGATCGCCGACACTCCGAAGGTGGATGTCAGGCGCTTCCGGGACGGGAAGGCGATCGACTTCGTGGAGTTCTTCGATACGGCAGCATGCTTCGCCGCCGCGACGACTTGATGCCGCGGGGCCTCGGTCAGCGACGGGAAATGTCGCTGACCGTCGCTGCTCGCGTCAGATTAACTTGTCGAGGTTGATGATCAGGTTGACCCAGGCCGAAGCAACCGCCGCGGAGGTCACGACGGCGTTGATCCAGAACATGACGGCATCAGGGATAGAATAACCGAACATCATGCTTCTCCTTCCCGCGTATCTTTAGGCTTTCTCGGCTTCCCTTCGGCGAAGGCCATATCCGAGGGCGACCACGAAGGCGGCCGCCACAATCGCAGCCGGAATTTCAGCCCTGTGGACGAAGTCCGCACCGAGCTGTCCCACCACCCAGGGATCGGACACGGCCATCTCGCCGGCGACCCAGCCGAGGAGCGCAGCACCGGCCCAGACCAGGATGGGGAATCGGTCGAGAAGCGCCATGATTACGGCTGCGCCGGCGATGATGAGCGGGATCGAAATCGCCAGGCCCAGGATCAGGAGAAAGGTCGAGTCCTGCGCAACGGCCGCGATGGCAAGAACGTTGTCGAGACTCATCACGGCATCTGCAACGGCAATCGTCCATACCGCATGCCAGAGCCGATCGGTCTGCTTGACCGAGCCCTCCTCATCCTCGCCGACCAGGAGCTTCACGGCGATCCAAAGCAGGAGAACGCCGCCGATCACTTTAAGGAACGGCGTGGCCAGGAGAGCAATGACCAGAACCGTGAAGAGGATCCGTAGACCTACTGCGACGCCCGCGCCGAGGATCATTCCGGTTCGGCGGCGGTTCGGAGGCAACCCACGGCACGCCATGGCGATCACGACGGCATTGTCTCCCGAAAGAATGATATTGATCCAGATGATCCCGAGGACCTTCAGGAGTGAGGGAAGAAGTGTTTCCATGAGCGAACTTGATGAAATGACGCTACCGGACTCCGCCGGGCGCGACGAGCAACGATGGGAGTTGGGGTCTGATGCCGCATCACGTGTGAATGCCAGCAATCGAATGCGCCGCAGGCTTCCCCTGCGGGGACCTCAGGCTCGAGGCGGTCCCGTGGCGCGTTGGACGTCCAACGCGCGAGATGTCAGCGAGATATCAATCGTACGGTCTAGTAGATCGCCGAGATTGACAGGCGCTCTATAGGCAACGCTTGCGAGGGCGGGCTCTGGGGAATTATCCCCATTATCCCAGGAATCTGCATCGCCTTCCCGAAGCGTCTCCTCGGCGACAGTGCTGAAGGCTGACTGGGCAGAAACGTCGTCCTGCCAGGACACGAGATTCGCAACCGACAGGCAGGCGAGCAGCAGAAACGACTGCAGGCATCGGGCAAGCCAGAAATATGGGTGCGGTTGCGACAACGCATGTTCCAAGGTTGTGCCTTGCGGCAGGATCAAGAGAAGGTGCTACCCGATCTAGGACGAGCGGGCAATTCAACCTTCAGACACGGCGCTGCGCGCTTTTCGGGATTGGCCGCACTCAAGGGTTTCCGGCACAGGCGGCCATCCGGCTTGACGATTCGGCAGAGAAGATCATTTCCCCCTCCGACAAGGCAGCCAAACGCCTACGCATTGCCGCCAATTGTCAGACTTTCGCCACCGGGCGCTCACCCTCTTTCATTCAGAATCTTTTCGGAGACCAGCCATGCAGTATCGTCGGCTTCGCGATCTTGAGGTATCGGCCCTGGGCCTCGGGTGCATGGGCATGTCCGATTTCTATGGTGGACGGGACGAGGCTGAAGCCATTGCGACGATCCATCGAGCGATTGAGCTCGGCGTGACCTTCCTCGACACGGCGGACATGTACGGTGTCGGCCGCAACGAAGAGCTGGTGGGCCGGGCGATCCGCGACCGGCGCAATCAGGTCGTGCTCGCAACGAAATTCGGCAACATGCGGACCGCTGATGGAAGCTATCTCGGCATCAACGGAAAGCCGGATTATGTCCGCCAAGCCTGCGAGGCCAGCCTGAAACGACTCGGAATCGAAGTCATCGACCTTTATTACCAGCATCGCGTCGACCCCCAGACGCCCATCGAGGACACGGTCGGCGCCATGGCGGATCTCGTTCGTCAGGGAAAGGTCCGCTACCTGGGGCTCTCCGAGGCAGGACCCGAAACGATCCGCCGGGCGAACGCTGTTCACCCGATTACCGCGCTCCAAACCGAATATTCCCTCTGGAGCCGCGATCCGGAGGCCGAGATTCTTCCAACCGTCCGCGAGCTCGGAATCGGTTTCGTGCCTTACTCTCCACTCGGCCGCGGCTTTCTGACGGGACAGATCAAAAGCATCGACGACCTCGATTCCGACGATTATCGCCGCAACACGCCGCGCTTCCAGGGCGAGAACTTCCAGAAAAACCTCGATCTCGTGCATGAGATCGAAATGATGGCACAGGAGAAGGGCTGCACTCCGGCACAGCTTGCTCTCGCCTGGGTTCTGGCCCAAGGGAGCGACATCATACCCATCCCCGGTACCAAGCGCCGCCACTATCTGGAAGAAAATGTCGGGGCGCTCAAGGTTTCGCTGACGCAGGATGATTTAGCCCGCATCGACCGCGTGCTTCCCCTCGGCGCGGCATCTGGGACCCGCTATGCGGCTCCGCAAATGCAGGCGCTCGGACGCTAAACACTCAGTTGGCTACCTGCAAAGGAGCGCCCGTTCACACGAGCCCTGGATCGAGAGTGCTTGTCCGCTCGAGCCAGGCCGGAACGGGAAGGTTCTTGGAGCGCAAAAAGGCTGGATTGAAGAGCTTGGACTGATAGCGCGTGCCGTAGTCGCAGAGCACGGTCACAATGGTGTGGCCCGGCCCCATATCCTTTGCAAGCCGGATCGCGCCAGCCACGTTGATCCCCGAGGATCCCCCGAGGCAAAGCCCTTCGTTTTCAAGTAGATCGAAGATGATCGGCAGAGCCTCCTCATCCGAAATCCGGAAAGCCGCATCAGGAGCGAAACCCTCGAGATTCTTGGTGATGCGGCCCTGGCCGATACCCTCGGTGATCGAGGAGCCCTCGGCCTTCAGTTCACCGGCCGTATAGTAGTTGTAGAGGGCAGCGCCCATAGGATCGGCAAGTCCGATCTTAACCCGAGGATTGCGCTCCTTCAGCGCCATGCCGACGCCGGCCAGCGTACCGCCGGTTCCGACTGCGCAGATAAATCCGTCAACCTTGCCGCCGGTCTGATCCCAGATCTCCGGGCCGGTCGTTTCGACATGGCCTTGCCGATTGGCCACATTGTCGAACTGGTTGGCCCAAATGGCTCCGTTCGGTTCGGACGCGGCGAGCCGTTCCGCCAAGCGGCCGGACACCTTCACGTAGTTGTTCGGGTTGGCGTAAGGGACCGCCGGTACTTCGATCAGCTCGGCGCCGCACAGGCGCAGCATGTCCTTCTTTTCCTGGGTCTGAGTGTCCGGGATGACGATGACGGTCCGATAGCCCAGGGCATTTCCGACCAAGGCCAGACCGATGCCCGTGTTTCCGGCCGTGCCCTCGACGATCACGCCGCCCGGTCGCAGCAGACCGCGCCTCTCGGCGTCCCGGATGATGAAGAGCGCCGCCCGATCCTTCACCGACTGCCCGGGATTCATGAACTCCGCTTTGCCCAGAATGGTGCATCCGGTGATCTCGGATGCTTTGCGCAATCTGATCATCGGCGTATTGCCGATGGCTTCGTCGACCCTTTGGTGGATCATCACCCATGTCCCCGCATCAATAGTGCTGCGAGCCTTGTACAGGATGGCAAGCGAATTTCTCTAGTCCCATTTGGCTCCCGGCAGCGCATCGAGAGGAATCTTGAGATAGCGCCCCCCATTGGATTCAGGCGCGGGCAACTGGCCGGCTGCGATGTTGACCTGCAGCGCATGGAGGATCAGTTTCGGCATGGGAAGCGTCGCATCGCGCGTCTGCCTCAGGGCCATGAAGTCCTGCTTGTCGGCGACCTTCCGAAGATGGACGTTGTGGGTGCGTTGCTGAATGACGCTGCTCTCCCACGCCGGCTCCCGTCCGCCCGGACGATAGTCGTGCCCGACGAAGAGACGCGTCTCGTCAGGCAGGGAGAGAATACGCTGAATGGTCCCCCAGAGTTGCGCAGCGCTTCCACCGGGAAAGTCGCAGCGCGCCGTGCCGTAATCGGGCATTAGCAACGTGTCGTGAACGAAGGCTGCGTCGCCCACGACATAGGTGACGGAGGCCAGGGTATGTCCGGGCGAGAACAGAACCTTCGCCTTCAACCCGCCAATGGTGAAGTGATCGCCATCCGTGAAAAGGCAATCCCATTGCGAGCCGTCCGTCCGGAAGTTCTCAGGGAGGTTGTAAAGAGACTTCCAGAGCTTTTGGACCTCGACGACTTTTTCGCCGATGCCTGTGCGTGCATTTGTCTGCCGCTTCAGATAGTCGGCGGCGGACAGATGATCGGCATGAGGATGCGTGTCGAGAATCCAAACGGGCTTCAGATGCCGCTCGGACATGTAGCGCACGAGTTCATCTGCGGTATCCGTCGCAATGGAGCCGGACTTTTCATCATAGTCCAGAACCGGATCGATAACCGCGCATTCCGATGTTTCTGGATCAGACACAATGTACTGGACACTGCATGTGCGACTCTCATAGAAAGCCGCCACATCGGGGACCCGCTGCAGGCTCTCGCTCTGACGGGGAAGAGCCGAAATGCTCATCTGCCACGCTCCTCTAAAGCCCACGATCGGGACGATGCGCTGCCTTAGCGGGGCTGCGGCACGATGCGGATATAGGGCCGCGGTGCCTTCCACCCTTCGGGATAGATCTGTCGAGCCTCATCGTCCGACACGGATCCGGCAATGATCACATCCTCTCCCAGCTTCCAGTTCGCCGGCGTCGAGACACGATGCTTCGTCGTCAGCTGCAGGGAGTCGATGACGCGCAGCACCTCGTCGAAATTGCGGCCGGTTGTCATGGGATAAACGAGGATCAGCTTGATCTTCTTGTCAGGGCCGATCACGAAGACGTTTCTCACCGTCTGGTTGTCGGCTGGGGTACGGCCTTCCGAGCTGTCGCCGGCATGCGACGGCAGCATGCCATAGAGCTTTGAAATCCGAAGGTCGGGATCGCCGATGATGGGATAGTTCGGTGCATAACCTTGCGTCTCTTTGATATCTTCCGCCCATCGCCCGTGATTGGTGGTGGGGTCGACGCTGAACCCGATGATCTTCACATTACGTCTGTCGAATTCCGGCTTGATCTTGGCCATATAACCGAGCTCGGTCGTGCAGACCGGCGTGAAGTCCTTCGGATGCGAGAACAATACGCACCATGAATCACCAATCCATTCATGGAAGCGGATCGGGCCCTGTGTCGTCTCGGCTTCGAAATCCGGAGCCGTGTCGCCAATCTGCAGCGTCATCTTAGCCTCCCATCACATCATGGGCATTGTCCAGACGGGGCGACTATAGCACCGAAAGGAGCAGGGGCGACAAGGGACGCCTATTCTTAACTCCTCTCCACATGGCACGAACTAACTCTAGCTCTCTGCAAATATACAGCCCCCTAGGACTATAAATACAATATTTCAGTCCTTTATAGGCTTACTCAAGGCCAGCCTTGACATGAATACGATATCTCGCGGAGAGCCGTATTCAACAATGCAAGGGCGATATCCGGGTAGGACTTTTCGCGGCATCCCTAGGATCATCGACGACGCGCAACGCTCCTCCGCAGACTCAGCCTTCGCCGAATGGGTTTGGGTCCGCGGCAGCGCTATGCTAAGGGATCGATCATCCTGCATCCTTCCTGAATTGCCATTCAAGCACCTGTCGATCATGGATCTTTCAACAGCGGCGCTCCTCGCTGCCTCTGGCCTCGGCGCAGGCCTCGTCAATGCCATCGCGGGCGGCGGCACCTTTTTCACATTTTCGGCCCTGATCGCGGTGGGGCTCCCGCCGGTCATGGCGAATGCCACGAGCGCGGTCGCCGTCACGCCTGCCAACTTTGCTAGCGCCTGGGCCTATCGGCGAGAGCTTGCGGCCAATCTCAAGCGCTTTGCTGCGCTTGGGCTCGTGAGCTTGGTCGGAGGCCTGCTCGGCGCCTACATTCTGACCGCCACCGACAACGCTGCCTTTAGCGTTCTCGTGCCCTGGCTTCTGCTCTTCGCGACGTTGCTTTTCGCTGCCAGTCCTCAAATCGTTGCGCTTGCTCGCTCCATCGGCCGCGCCGAGGGCAAGCATCCTTCCACGAAAGCCTGGGTGGGTGGCCTCGCTTTCCAATTCCTCGTCTCTGTTTATGGCGGATTCTTCGGCGCGGGCATGGGCATCGTGATGCTGGCGGCCCTTGCCATCACGGAGGGCGACGACTTTCACCTCATCAACTCCGCCAAGCATCTCTGCTCCACGGTGATTCAGCTGGTTGCAGTCGTGTTGTTCATCGCCGCCGGACTGGTGAGCTGGCGGGAAACGTTCATCGTCGGCGCGGCATCCGTCGTAGGCGGATATGCAGGCGTGGCGTTCGGGCGGAAGCTTCCCGCTCCTGTCATCCGCTGGCTGGTCATTGGGGTCGGTGCACTGCTCACGATCTATTTCTTCATCAGATGATCGAGAGCGGGAGATGATCGAGAGCGGGGCTCGTTATCCAAGGATAATGTTTCACGCGTCACAAATAGCCTAGCCACGAGCCGAATTTCGGCATGTCTGCCCGATTCACGCCACAACCATGGCCCTCACTCAGTCCCTCTGATTCTCAATCACAAGAAGGAAAAATCGCCGTGGCTGACTCCAAGAATCTCTCGGGCCTTGATGGTGTCCAATCCGTCAGCGCCCTCGGCCTGCGCTGGGCGGCGCTGCGCGGCATGCTTGCCTCTCCCCTGATCACGTCGGAGGATCAGAGTTCGTTGCGCGAGGAACTGCTCCGCGAGCTACGGACGATCGAGCAGGACTTCGCCACGCTGCAATCACGCAATCTCATGGAAGTCTCCGCAAAGATCGATGTCGCGAAGACCGCTCTTCGCGAAAGCATGGGAACGGGGCATAGCTGGGTTGCCGCTCTCCTGGAGAGCGTGCAGGGAGATTTGCAGGCGGCGGGTCCCCGTACAGCGGCGCCGCCAAGTCGCCCGGTCTCGAACCTGCCTCGCAGCTACCCGCAGCGGTCGGAGGCGACGGAAACATCGTCTTCCTCGGCAGAGGCGGAATCGTCGTCTGCGGCCTGAGCCGGCAAGGACGGAGACCAAAACAAAAAGGGCGCCTTAAGGCGCCCTTTTTCGGATCAGGCTCCGGCCGAGGCCGGAGCGGGAATCTCGACCTCGATCTCGAGGGTCGACATGTCCGAACCGCGGTTCATCTTGATCTGCACCCCCTCCTGCTCGATCGTCACATGGCGTCGGACGACGGCCAGGATCTCTTCGCGCAGAACAGCCACAAGATCGGACTTTCCACCAAGGACACCACGTTCGTGTGCCAGAAGAATTTGCAGCCGTTCCCGCGCCACTGGCGCAGACGTGCGGCGCTGGAAGAAGCTCATCAGGTTCATGCGGCCCTCCGTCCGAACAACTTCCCGAACAGGCTTTTCTTGTCGGTGGGGACCGACATCTCGACCGTCTCGCCCTTGAGGCGCCGAACGGCGTCGAAATAGGCCTTGCTCGGGGCGCTGGTCGGGCTGTTCAGAGTGACGGGAGAGCCGACGTTGGAGGCGCGCAGCACCTCTTCGCTCTCGGGAATGATGCCGATCAGCGGGATGGAAAGGATCTCGAGCACATCGTCGACCTTCAGCATCTCGCCGCGCTCGGCGCGGATCGGGTCGTAGCGGGTGAGCAGGAGATGCTTCTCGACGCGCTCGCCCTTCTCGGCCTTCTCGGTCTTGGAGTCGAGCAGACCGATGATGCGATCGGAGTCACGGACGGAGGAAACTTCCGGATTGGTGACGACCACGGCGACGTCCGCATGGCGCATCGCAAGAGTCGCTCCTCTCTCGATTCCGGCCGGGCTATCGCAGACGATCCAGTCGAACTTCTCGCGCAGTTCGTTGAGGACGCGCGCCACGCCTTCCTCGGTGAGCGCATCCTTGTCGCGCGTCTGCGACGCCGGCAGGAGCGACAGGTTCTCCATGCGCTTGTCGCGGATGAGAGCCTGATTGAGCTTCGCGTCGCCCTGCACCACGTTGATGAGATCGAACACGACGCGGCGCTCCGCTCCCATCACGAGGTCGAGATTGCGCAGACCGACGTCAAAATCGATGACGACGACCTTTTCACCGCCGTGGGCGAGGGCAGCACCGAGCGCCGCCGTCGATGTGGTCTTGCCGACACCGCCTTTGCCAGATGTTACGACCAAGACTTTGGCCATTGTCGTCTCTCTTTTCTGTCTGTCAGTCCAACGTTTTCAGGATGATGGCATCGCCATCCAGGTTCACCTGGATGGGCTGACCGCGGAACTTCGACCCCAGGTCGTCAGCCGTCTTGTAGAGCCCATCGACGGCGATGAGCTCGGCCTCGAACTTGCGGCAGAAGATGCGGGCGCGACTGTTGCCGGTGCAACCCGCAATGGCGCGACCGCGAAGTGCGCCGTAGATATGGATGGAACCGCCGGCCACGACTTCGGCGCCGGAGGCCACGGATCCGAGGATGGTCACATCACCCTCCGTATGGAGGATCGATTGCCCCGACCGCAGCGAGCCCTCGATCAAAAGCGTCGAATTCACCGCGGGCTCGGGAGCGGACTGGACCGGAATTGGCATCGCGTCAAGTTCCGGGACCTCGATATCACCTGCCGCGCGCCCGCCGTTGACGGCAGCCGGCATATCGGAATCGAGAACCTGCGGCGCGGCCCCTTCCAATCCGATGATCCGGATCTCGCGCATCTTGAGCGCCGCAAGCAGGAACTTCAGCTCCGACTTCGACGGCTTGAGCGCCGACACGTCCAGAATGATCGCGCGATCGGCGAAGAAACCAGGCGAACTCTTGGCAACGACATCGAGATCCTCGAGCCAGTCCCGCAGCGGGACGACCGGCGCGAGAACCAGGGCCAGGAACGATCTGCCACGGAAGCGGAGGGCGGGACGGGGGCGAACGGCGATGGTCACGAAATCAGATTCCTTATATGCACTGATTTCGTCGTTTTATGGTTAACAGCCGGTTAAGAAGACGCCTGTCCGCCCCATAATTTCAGGAGAACGGCAGCTAAAAGCGCTCCGGCTCAACGCTCCGCCCGGCTCGTCTGCGGCGCCCTGCGGCCGCGCGGCGGCAGCACCGTGATGGTCACCTTCTTGGAGATCAGCATCGGCTTGAACGGCCTGTGCTCTGCATCGCCCAGAACCAGCTGCAAAGTGTGGCGCCCCGGCGGGAGATCGAGCCGCGTTTCAGTCTGACCCGCTCCGAAATGGATATGCTGCTTGTCGGTCGGCAGAGGCTCGTTGGGATCAATGTCCTCCTGAACATCGACCAGAAGGTGATGATGCCCCATGTTGGGCGTCGTATCGCCGGCATGGGTCACGCCCATGTTGCGCAGTCCGAACCTGACAGGAAACGCCCCCCTGATCCTCTGTCCGTCATGCGGATAAATGATGTAGACCACCGCGTCTGACGGCGCAGCGGTCTGCGCATGCAGCGATGTCCCAGCGCCCGGGACAAAGAATCCCGCAAGGACCGCGATAGCGGCGAGGCGGCCACGAAGAACGGCCGGCATGTCTTTCTCCTGTCAAAGCGAACGCGCGACCCGCAATCCGTGCGCGGGATACCGAACCCCGGTGTCGTAATACATGCGGCTTGCCGAGCGGGCATAGCTGGCATCATTACGCCACGAACCTCCACGCAAGACATGTTCGCGGCAGCCCGGCTCCGTCCAGGCAGCTCCGTCCGCGGGCGCGCCTTGATAATTGGGGTGCCAGCAATCGGCGACCCACTGGGCAACGCCCCCGTTCACGTCGCTCAGCCCGAACGGATTGGACACAAGACTTCCGACCTTCAGAGGCTGATGCGCATCGTAAGGGTCACCGCAGCCTTTGCAATTGGCCATTCTGGGGGCCATCCTCTCGCCCCACCAATAGCGTCCCGTGGACCCTGCCCGCGCGGCGTATTCCCACTCGGCCTCGCTCGGCAGCCGATAGGCCAGGCCCGTACTCTGGGCGAGCCAGTCGACATATTGCTGCGCATCCAACCAGCTTAGGTTGCGCGCCGGATCGATATCCTCGCCGCGCACCACGTCGGGGCAGGCCTTCGCGGCGACGCATTGCTTCCATTCGGCGACCGTGATGGGGTAGCGGCCGATCGCGAAGGCGGACACCTGAACGAGACGTATCGGCTTTTCCGAGCTATCCTCGTCGCTTCCCATCCGAAAACTTCCGCCGGGCACCCGGACGAGTTCGGGACAGCCCTGGCAATCGCGGATGCTCGATCCGGAGCCGGTATCTGTTGGCCTGCTGGGTGATGGGATCGCAGCCACGGTGGAAGGCGCCGTTTTCGTCGCTGCTCCTGGCGAGGGGGAAATCGGTGTGATTGGAATCGGCAGGTTGGAGCTGGGGGCAGCGGGAGCCGGAGGCATCCCGGACGGCGCCCCAGCGGCCGAAGAAGCGCTGGTGGATTGCGGCTCCGATGACGACGATTCCGCCTGGAGGAGTCCGGATGCGGACGTTTTGTCGGCCGATTGTTCCAGCGAGGCGGAGCGGCGCCCGCCCTCCGAAGTCTCCGGTTTCATGATGGACCAGCCGACGGCCCCCAGGATCAGCAGCGCTGCCGCGCCCGATGACAGCCAGACCCAGTGCTGCCGCGTTGCCCTTGCAACCGAGGCTGGGTCAGGCAGAACTCTGTAGATCCGCACCGGATCAGTAATGTTCTTGAGCTTTTCATCACCGAGGGATTGGTAACCGCAGACGAGCTTATTCTTGATCTGCTCGTAGACACCCCCGGAAATCAGGACACCGCCGGGATCGGCGAGGTTTTCGAGCCGTGCCGCGATGTTCACGCCCTCACCATAGATGTCGTCGGGATCGACGATCACGTCTCCCAGGTTGACGCCGATCCGGTAGCGGATCCACTGCTCCGGTGGCAGGGACATGTTGCGGGCGGCCATGGATTGCTGGATGACGATGGCGCAGCGGACGGCTTCCAGTGGGCTGTCGAACATGGCGAGGAAGCCGTCGCCGGTCGTCTTCACGAGCCGCCCGTAATGCTCCTGGATCGTGGGCTCGATCAGCTCGCGGCGATGCCTCTTGAGGCGAGCGAGGGTGCCCTCCTCATCCGCGCCCATCAGGCGGCTGTAGCCGGAAATGTCGGCCGCCAGGATCGCCGCCAGACGACGTGGGCTTCCGGCCACATGCGATGTGCTCTCTCCGGGCATCCATGTCTCCCGACAGCACGATCAAGGGTGGAGAGCGTACACCCTTACGCTGGGGGAGCCAATCGCGATCAACCTTTGGAAACGGCCCGAACACGCTCCCGATAGGCCGTATAGAGACCGCTGAGTGCGATAATGCACGCGCCGATGATGGTCCAGGAATCCGGGACAGATCCGAACACGAGATAGCCCAGAGTTCCGGCCCAGAAGAGCTGGATATAGGAGAAAGGCGCGATCGCGGAGGCGTGGGTCTGCCGGTACGCGAGGATGACGAGCCAATGGCCGACGCTCGAGAAGATGCCCATCGCAAGGCCCAGGCCGAGTTCGAAGAGGCTGGGCGTCACCCAAACGAAAGGCAAAAGAAGGCTCAGAAGAACGAAACCGACCAGCGCCGAGTAGGCGAGCGTCGTGACGGCGGAATCCCCGCTCATCTTGCGGGTCACGACGGCGGCGGTAGCCCAGCTCGTTGCACCGAGAAGCGGCAGGATCGCAGCCGCCTCGAAAGTACTCGCGCCTGGGCGAATAACGAAGAGCATTCCGACGAGGCCGACAAAAGCGGCACTCCAGCGACGCCATCCGACCACTTCGCCCAAGAGCGGGATCGAGAGTGCCATGATCAGGATGGGCGAGATGAAGTAGATCGCGGAGGCCTCGGCAATCGGTAGGTAGGGAAGCCCGGCGGTAAACAGCAAAGCCGATCCCACCATTCCGAGACCGCGCAGGATCTGCAGGCTCGGGCGGTGGGAACGCAAGGCCGAACCGCCGCCGCTGGCGAGCAACAGCGGAACTGCCATCAGGACAAAAGTGACATAACGCAACCAGGCAACTTCGACGGCCGGCAACTGGCCGGCGAGCGCCTTCGTGGTCACGTCGGAGCAGGCAAAGAAGACGGTCGAAACGACCATAAGGACCGTGCCATGGAACTGCGCCGCCGACGCTTTGCCGTCCGTGTTGGCAGGAGTAGCCTGCCGGGCGATCGAAGGAGCAGTCATGGATCTCTCGAGAACAGGGGGGACCATCGGGATTCTGCGTCGCGAGACGATCCATCATTCACCATGAGCAATGTTTCGCTCCGAAAGAGAAGCGCAAAGGCGACAAGCATTCCATGCGCCCGAGGAATGGTTCCGAAATCGCGTATGCCCTCTTTCCGCGGCACCCTGCTATAGGAGCTGAGAACCGGCAAGCCGCGTTCATTCATGAGGATCCGTGGAGCTGCGGAATGGTTGGGAAAGGTGAGGTGCCAGGACGGCTCGAGAGTGGCACGTCCGCCTTCAGGCGGCTGAATCTTGCCCTGTTTGCCGCCGGTTTCGCAACCTTCGCCATTCTGTACTGCGTGCAACCGCTGTTGCCGGTCTTCTCCCAGGAGTTTCACGTCAGCGCGGCTGTCAGCAGCCTGTCCCTGTCCTTGAGCACGGGCATGCTGGCCGTCGCAATGCTGGTGACCGGTTCGATTTCGGAAGTCTGGGGCCGAAAGCCCCTCATGGTAGCAGCATTGTTCTCGTCGGCAGTGCTGACGATCGTCTCGGCCGTCGCGCCGAACTGGCATACTTTGCTGGTGACCCGCCTCTTGATCGGCGCGACGTTGAGTGGCTTGCCAGCCATCGCCATGGCCTATGTGAGCGAGGAGGTCGACACCAAATCCATCGGTCTTGCGATGGGCCTGTTCATTGGCGGCAATGCCATTGGTGGCTTGGCCGGCCGGGTCGTCACTGGCGTCCTCACAGATCTCGTCTCCTGGCGGTTCGCCATCGGCACCATTGGGGCCCTCGGCCTCGCGGCGGCGATCGCCGCCTGGCGCAGTCTGCCGGAGTCGCGCCACTTCCTGCCCCGCCGAGCCGACCCTGCCGATCTCCTACGCTCCTTCGCCACGCATTTGCGTGATCCGGGGCTGCGAGCCCTGTTTGCGGAAGCCTTCCTGCTCATGGGCGGCTTCGTGACTTTTTATAACTACCTGGGCTACCGGCTCATCGCGGCGCCCTATTCCCTCAGTCACTCGGCCATCGGCGCCATCTTCACCGTCTATCTCGTCGGCACATTCAGCTCGACCTTCGTCGGCCACCTCGCCGGACGGCTCGGCCGACGGAAAGTGCTCTGGACGATGATTCTTGTCATGCTGGCCGGACTGACCATCACGCTGTCACAGAACCTCCTGCTGATCCTGCTCGGCATCGTCGCCGTGACATTCGGCTTCTTCGGCGCCCATTCGATTGCCAGCAGTTGGGTGGGACAGCGGGCGCAGATCGCGAAGGCACAGGCCTCGGCCCTCTACCTCTTCGCCTATTATTTCGGCTCCAGCGCCGTCGGCACCCTGGGCGGCGTATTCTGGTCGGCATGGAACTGGGCTGGCGTGACTGCTCTCGTAGCAGTTCTGCTGCTGGCTGCGCTCGGAATTGCCCTGTGGCTGACCCGCCTTTCCCCTATCGCGCCGGACGGAACGAGGGTTTAATTACATTATAATTATGTATTTATTTGACTATAATTTAATCTTGAATGTGAATTAAGAGAGAAGCATCTTCAGGTCTGTGAATTTGTCGCAAGGTGCCGTCGTGATGCGAGCGCCTTCCTGCTTTTGCGAACCAGGAAATCGCCATGTCAGGCTCCGCCGTCGCCTCCGCCCCTCCCCTGCCCGCCTCGGGAACCGGCATCAACAGCCCCGCCTCTCTGATCGCCGGCGCTGGCATTCTCGCTGGTGCCGCGCTCATCGGAGCCGTGGTCAATCCGCGACAGGCAGCGCTCTACGTTCTGGGCGCAGCCCTGGGGCTGGTGCTCTATCACGCGGCTTTCGGCTTCACCTCCGCATGGAGGGTGTTCATCGCCGACAGGCGCGGCGAGGGCCTGCGCGCGCAAATGGTGATGCTGGCCGTCGCCTCGATCCTGTTCTTCCCCGTGCTAGCCTCCGGCTCCCTGTTCGGACAACCCGTCTCAGGCCTTGTATCGCCAGCGGGCGTCTCCGTGGTCTTCGGGGCTTTCATTTTCGGAATCGGGATGCAGCTCGGCGGCGGCTGCGCATCGGGAACCCTCTACACGGTCGGCGGCGGGTCCACCCGCATGCTGATCACGCTTGCCGCCTTCATTGCCGGCTCCGCCATCGGCGCGGCACATCTCCATTGGTGGACGGCTCTGCCAAGTCTGCCGAAGATCTCGATTATCGAGACCGCCGGTCCCTGGGCGGGTCTGGCCATCCAGTTGATGGTCTTCGCAATCATTGCGGTCGTCACGATCGTTCTCGAACGGCGCCGGCATGGCCGCCTCCTGACGGCAGCCGCCTCTCCCCGTGTCGGCTTGACCCGCTTTCTCAGGGGCCCCTGGCCTCTCGTGGCGGGCGCCGTCGCCCTGGCGCTCCTGAACTTCGCGACCCTCGCCCTCGCCGGACGGCCCTGGGGCATCACCTCGGCTTTTGCTCTCTGGGGCTCGAAGATCGCGGCGGGCCTCGGCTTCGACGTGGCGAGCTGGCCTTACTGGTCGGCTCCAGCGCAGCAGGCGGCGCTCAAAGGAAGCATCCTCAACGACGTCACATCCGTGATGGACATCGGCATCGTGCTGGGAGCGCTCCTGGCCGCCGCCCTGGCCGGCCGCTTCGCTCCGGTCTGGCGCGTTCCCCTGCGCTCGGCAATCGCCGCGATTGTCGGCGGCCTCCTTCTCGGATACGGCGCGCGCCTCGCCTATGGGTGCAATATCGGCGCCTATTTCTCAGGCATCGCCTCGGGAAGTCTGCACGGTTGGGTCTGGCTCGTGGCGGCCTTCTTCGGCAACGTCCTCGGGACAAAGCTGCGCCCGTTCTTCGGTCTTGAAGTCGAGCGCACGCCGGCGCTGACCGGCTGCTGATCACGAGAGCCCTTCCCTCCGCAAAGGCCATCCGCGGCGTTTGGCCTGCGCCCGGGAAAGTCGGCATCTTGGGAACCTAGACCGCACTTAGCCGCTTTCTCCCGCGCCTGTTCCGATTGAACGAGAAGGCGGGAGATCTCATGAGGGCCGGTTTGCGACATCTCTGGGGGGTGTGTCTGGCAACACCCCTGCTCTTGAACATCCCTCAGGCATTGGCCCAAACCAATCGCCCCTGGGTCGATCCGCCCGCCGATCTGAAGGCACCGTCTCCTGCACAGCCGGCGCAGCCCGCTCCTCCACCGCCCGCCGCGCCAGCTCCCGCTCCCGAAGCTCCGCCGGCAGCTCACGCAGAGAGTCCTGTTTCGCCGGCGCCGTCCGCGCAGAGTGCGCGTCCGGATCAGACTTCGCCGACGCTCGCTTCGCCGCAGAACGATGCGAGGCCTGAACGCACGCAAGCGGCGCGAGACCTGACGCTTCGCTATCTCCAATCCTGGTCCAGCGTGACGGAGGAGGGCCTCGATGCGACATCCGAATTCTACGGACCCCGCGTCCTGTTCCATGGCCGGTTGGTGAGCGCCCGCAACCTCATGCGCGAGAAGCGGCGGTTCATCCGCCGTTGGCCCGAGCGCAGCTACAATGCCCGCCCCGGCACGCTGCAGGTGGCTTGTGAAATGCAGGGAGATGACTGCGCCGTGCAAGCAATCTTCGACTTTACCGCCGCGCATCCGAAGCGGGGCAGGCAGGCGCAGGGGGTGGGCGCCCTCCAGCTGATCGTAACCTTCGTCGACAATCAACCTGTCATTGCCGCCGAGAGCAGCATCGTGCTCGACCAAGGCCCCGATCAGCCCGTCGTGATACCGGAGGAATCGGACGATGACTGAGTCGGATCTTGATCAGAACAGCCTCTCGCCGGATCGAGATCCGGCAGAGCTCCGCGAACGGGTGCGCGCCATGATCCGCCAGGAGCTTACATTCTTCCACCCTACTGAGGATGCGCGCCAGCCTCTCGAACTCATCGTCGAAAGCTCGCTGCGTTATTCCGAACGTGATGGTTTGCTGAAGATCACGGCTCTCGATGAGAGCGGAAAGCCATGCGAGAACGACGAGAACCTCGGAGCCGAGGCCACGATCAGAGGGATTCTGGAGGGGATTCGACGCACAAGACCCGCCCTCTTCAGGCAAACACCTGATCAGGAAGATACTCTTCCGGGCGCGCCTGATGCATCTCCAGTCGAGCGCGATTGGTTAAGCGTTGTTTCACCGAAGGCCGCCGTGCCGCGCTATTCAGAACGGATTCATTCAGCGCGCTTGGGTTGGCAACAGGCCAATGCCTGGTTTCATCGACAGAAGCCGCGCTGGAGCAGAACCGCAGCACAACAGGCAGAGCGACTACGTATGCTCGGCGCGCGATGGCCCGACATGGTCCGGAGCGTATCACGACGACTGCCGACGGATGGCCCATGGCGAAGGAGACCGGTTGTTCTCGGTGCTCTCGCCGCGGCAGCCCTTCTTGCGATCGGTGCCTATGCGGCGCTTCGCAACGGCGAACGAAATGATCATCCGTCCGGACCTGCTCTGACGGGCAGCGTTCCTGAGATGAACGGGGCAGCGGGCACTCCGCTCCGCGGCCTTCCCGAGGTGATCGATACGTCGACTCTTTCTCTGCAGGGCCGCGTGATTCATCTCTTCGGAGTCGAATGGGCTTCTGGCGGCGGCAAGCCGGACGACTTGTCTCGCTATCTCGCCGGCCGAGAAGTGAGTTGCCAGCCGGTGGCAGGCACCAATACGCATCGCTGCACTGTGGAGGGCAAGGATCTCTCGACGGTCGTGCTCTACAATGGCGGCGGTCGCGCGACCTCACAGGCAACGGAGGATCTCAAGGCCGCCGCCGAGCATGCCCGACAGGCGCGTACCGGAGTCTGGAGCCGATAGACCGACGCTTCAGGCGAACATGTTGTCCTGGAGGAAAGGATTTGTCGCCCGCTCCTGTCCGATGGTGCTCATTGGACCGTGGCCACAGATGAAAGTGACGTCATCACCGAGCGGCAGCAGTTTCGTCTTGATCGCGTGGATGAGCGCAGCCCCATCTCCTCCGGGAAGATCCGTGCGGCCGACGGAGCCGTTGAAGAGTACATCGCCAACCAAGGCAAAGCGATCATCACGCGATACGAGAACGACGCTCCCTGGCGAGTGGCCGGGGCAGTGCAGCACATCCATGACAAGGCCGCCCACGGTCACCGTGTCGCCCTCTTTAAGCCAGCGATCCGGCATGACCGCGCGCACGCCGTCGAAGCCATAGGCGCGGCCCTGCTCCGGCAAATGCTCCAGAAGCGTCCGATCTGCCTCGTGAGGACCTTCGATCGGAACTCCGAGATCCTCCTTCAGCTGCGTTGCACCGCCGGCATGGTCGATATGGCCATGGGTGAGGATGATTTTCTCGACCGTCACGCCGCTCTCGTCGATCACCTTGCGGATGCGGTCGAGATCGCCCCCGGGATCGATCACCGCTCCTTTCTTGGTGCTGTCGTTCCACAAAAGCGTGCAGTTCTGTTCGAACGGCGTGACCGGAATGATGGCGGCGCGCATATCTGACACGACAGAATCCTCGAATGGCTGACAGAGACGACATAGGGATATCAGCAGCGTCTTGGAAGCCCTCGCGATCACGTCCCTCCCCTGACTTTGACTTCCCTTGACCTTGCGCTATCCCGGTTCACATAGTCACGGGCGCAAGCCAGGAAGGAATCGACGGAATGGAAACGAGAGCAGCCGTGGCGTGGGAAGCGGGCAAGCCCCTCACCATCGAAACCGTGCGCATCGAAGGCCCCAAGGCGGGCGAAGTGCTCGTGGAGATCATGGCAACGGGCATCTGCCACACGGATGCCTATACGCTCTCGGGCCTTGATTCGGAGGGCAAGTTTCCGGCCATCCTTGGCCATGAGGGCGCAGGCATCGTGCGCGAGGTCGGAGCGGGCGTGACGAGCCTAAGGCCCGGCGACCATGTGATTCCGCTCTACACACCTGAATGCCGCCAGTGCAAATCCTGCCTGTCGCGACGGACCAATCTCTGCACGGCGATCCGCACCACACAGGGGCAAGGTCTGATGCCCGACGGCACAAGCCGCTTCCGCTGCGATGGGGATACGGTTTTCCACTACATGGGCTGCTCGACCTTTGCGAACTTCACCGTCCTGCCGGAGATCGCGCTCGCGAAGATTCGCGAGGACGCGCCCTTCGACAAGATCTGCTATATCGGCTGCGGCGTCACGACGGGCATCGGCGCAGTGATCTATACGGCGAAGGTCTGGCCTGGTGCGAACGTCGTGGTGTTCGGCCTCGGCGGCATCGGCCTCAACGTCATCCAGGGCGCCCGCATGGTCGGCGCCGACAAGATCATCGGCGTCGACATCAACCCCGCCAAGCGCGCCATGGCCGAAAAATTCGGCATGACGGACTTCATCAATCCGAATGAGATCGGCAGCGACAAGGTCGTGCAGGCGATCATCGATCTGACCGGCGGCGGTGCCGACTTCTCCTTCGATGCGACTGGCAACGTGAACGTCATGCGCCAAGCCCTCGAATGCTGTCACCGGGGCTGGGGCGAAAGCATCATCATCGGGGTCGCAGAATCGGGGAAAGAGATCGCCACCCGGCCGTTCCAACTCGTGACGGGACGCGTGTGGAAGGGAACCGCGTTCGGCGGCGCACGCGGGCGCACGGACGTGCCGAAGATCGTCGACTGGTACATGGAGGGGAAGATCAATATCGATGACTTGATCACCCATCGGATGCCGTTGGAGGAGATCAACACGGCTTTCGATCTCATGCACGAGGGCAAGTCGATCCGATCCGTGGTGATTTACTAAGACCTCTAGGGATCGTTCACTCCAACTGATTTGTTACGGCCAAGCTTCGCGACCGCGAAGCTTACAGATTTCCCACGTTGAAAGGTGTTCCAGCGCACTGCTTGCGAGGTAACGCAAAGGAATATTAGGATTTGGAATGATAGAGCATAGCTCTTGAGAACCATTTGAGCTATGAGAGCGCTCTTCATCCGAATCTTTTCATCCGAAGTCGATCATGGAACAGAGCCGCGAACCCACTCTCAGACCCAATGCCGACCAGCTGGTCGGCAAGGCCGTCAGCATGACGCAGGCGGCCCTGGCCTCCGATGCCGGCAAGGCCGTACGGGTTGCCCTCACCAAAGGCCAGGAGGGGCTGATGCAACACCTCTCCCAGGCCGCCCAGAAGAATATGCCCGATCCCCTGACCCAGGCGCGTGTGCTTCTCGCGGAGCAGAGCCAGAACTTCGATGTGATGCGCGGCGCGATCGGCCAGATCGGCGAATCCCTTGCCCATCTCAACGAGGCGGCGCCGGATCCACATGCCCGAGAGCCCCATATCGCGAGCCTGCTCAACGCCCAGGCCGAGGCGATCCAGGGACTAACCCTGCTGTTGCTGAAAGGCCAGCAGGTGCAGACTCAGCTGATCGATGCCATGGGCGCCCATTCCGGAGCCTCAGCCGCTCCGGGCGGAATGCCCAAATGGGCCTATTACGCGATGGGCGGCATGATGGTCTGGAGCTTCCTCACCATGATCTTCTCCACGATCTTCTAACGGTGCGGAACCCGCCGCGCCCTGAATTGCGTAAGAAAGCAATTCTCAGCTACATTTCATGACTTCGTGGGGGCAAGCTCCATGTTCGACGCCAAGAAACTCCTCGATGCACTCGGAACGCCGGCGGCACCCAGCGCCGAGCCGGCCACACCTCCTACGGCTCCGAAGCCGGCCGAGGCGCCCAAGCCCGCTGCGGCCAGCCCTCTCGGTGCCGGCTCCCTACTCAGCGACCTGATCGATCTGGCGAACAGGCCTTCCCCGCCGCCAAGCCAATCCTCGAATGGCGACCCGCAGCCTGCTGCACCCAAGCCCGAGAAGGCCGCTGCCCCCCCACCATCGGATCTCACGGATCTCCTGCTCCGCCGCGCTCAGGATTACCTCAAGACGCCGCAGGGCAATGCTGCCGTGCATGCGGTCATGGCAGGCGTCACCAAGGCCGTGGTGAACTCGCAAACCGGACGCAAGCTCACGGAAAAGGCCAAGGCCAAGGGCGTCGCCCTGTTGGGCCGCTTTATGAACAAAGGCGAAGAGACCGGTCCTCTGCTTGAGGCACAGGCCCTGCCTAAGCCCGCGGATCCGCCAGCGCTTCCATCGCCCACCATCGGAACTCCTGCCCTTCCTCCAGTGCCCGCCGCGTCCGAGAGCGAAAACACGGCGCTTCTGGTCCTGCGCGCCATGATCGCGGCAGCCGCAGCCGATGGGCGTATCGATGAGGACGAGCGGGAGCGAATCCTTGGGACGCTCAAGAATGCGGGAATCGACGGCGAAGGCGTTCATCTCGTTGAGGCGGAGCTCGCCCGTCCTGCGACGGCAGCCGAACTCGCCGCTGCCGTGAAAACCCGGGAAGCCGCCATCCAAGTCTATACGGCGGCGCGGCGCATCATCACACCGAACACGGTGGAAGAGCGGGTCTTCCTGGCGCATCTCTCGGGAGCCCTCGGCCTCGATCCGCGCCTCGTCGCGCAGATCGACGCCGCAGCATCCGGGGTAGCCCCGGGCTAGGTCGTCGCAGGCGTTCCACGCTCGGCTGGCGGAAACAACTCCGCGTGGCTCAGGCCGAGCGCCTGGATCAAGGCCAAGGTCTTGAGATCGCAGAGCTGCTGCCGGGCAATCATTCCCTGCAGATCGGCGATGGCGACCTCGCAAATCTCGATCTCCTCTTTCTCAGAAACCAACCCACCACCAATGCCCTTTCGGTCTGCCGCGGAGTACGGCGCGAGGAAGAGGTGGATGCGCTCCGTTGAATAGCCCGGCGACGCCCAGACGGCTCCAAGAGGCTCGAGAGCCTGCAGGGACAGGCCAGCCTCCTCCATCGCCTCCCGCCGAATCGCATCCTCCGGCATTTCACCAACATCGATGAGACCTGCGATCGCTTCGAGCAGATTCGCAGGCTCATGCGCCTGCATGGCGGCTGCGCGGAATTGTCTTACGAGGACGACCGTTTTCCGAGCCATGTCGTACGGAAGAACCGTCGCTGCCGGAGGGCTTTCCAGAATCTCACGCACCATGGTCTCGCCGCCAGGCGCAGCAAGGGTGAGCGACAGAAGATTTCTTCGCCCTGCATGGAGAACCTTAACCCGCCTGATCTCATGTCCAGACATGTTCTTCTCCTGCGCAACGGAGTGCCAGAATGCTGCGCTTCCAAGAGAATCTTCGTGATTTTCCAATCGAGTGCCGATGCAGCGTTGCCTCTTGTGGCTCCGGAACAGGGCACGTGTTGCATTGCATCAACGCCAAGCCTCCTGTAGCGATCATAGAGAAGTGATTGTCGCGAATCTGGAATTTCATGCGATTCGCCTCACGATAAGATTCTGACAAAGTTTGTTCGCTTAGCAGACCGCGAAGCGCCGTCGCACAGAACCGGCGAACCACTTCGCCACCTTGGCGTTTTCGATAGGAGGATGATGGAAGTGCACGCGATGAAGTCCAGGGAGCGGAACGGCACGATTGATTTCTGGCGAGGCCTTGTCCTCGTGATCATTTTCGTCAATCACATTCCCGGTAACATCATCGAGCATATCACGCCGCGCAGCATCGGTTTCTCCGATTCTGCCGAAGCCTTCATCTTCATTTCCGGGCTGTCGCTCGCGCTCGTCTATTATCCCAAGATTCCGCAAGGCGATATCATAGGGGTCGTCCGCCGATGCCTGCGGCGGTCCTTCGAACTCTACCGAATGCACCTTATCCTGACCGCGGGCGCTATCGTTCTCTTCTCGATCGGCTACGAGCTCAGCGACGACATTGGGCTGATCGAGGCGGACGGCCGCAGTGCAGTCTTCGGCAACACGACGAAAGGCATCACCGGAATCCTGCTCCTTGGGCATCAGCTTGGCTATTTCAACATCCTGCCACTCTATATCGCACTGATGCTATGGGCGCCGGTCGCGCTCGTTCTGACACGAATCCATGTTCTCTTCGCGCTTGCGGTGTCATTCGGAATCTACGCGCTCGCACGCGACGGCATTCTCGCACTGCCAAGCTGGCCAGAACCCGGAACATGGTTCTTCAATCCGTTCGCCTGGCAGCTTCTGTTCACCATCGGAATCGTGGCAGGCGTCGTCTTCAGAACGCGGTCGGTACCGCTTACGCGAACCTGCCTCATCTGCTGCCTCGTTGTCGTCATGAGCTCTCTGCTCGTGATCATGGACGTGTTCGGCTTGGCTCCGGGCCTGCGCGACGCGGCCTTCACCCAGCTTGATCTGCCGAAATATGACCTCGGTCTCGGCCGCCTCGTGCATTTCCTCGCCATTACCTATCTGCTGACCCAGCTGCGCGTCGGAGAGAAGCTTGAGCGCACCATCATCGGCCCGGACCTGCGCCGGCTGGGTCGCAATGGGCTCATGATCTTCGCCGCAGGCTCGCTTCTGAGCGCCCTGGGGCAGGTCATCATGACGCTGACAGCCGTTAAATCCTCCGCTAGTCCCCATATTATCGGTATGGTATTCACGATCATCGGGGTAATTGGTCTCCTGGCACTGGCGCGATATCTGGAATGGAACAAATTCAACGCGGACGGCCCGCAGAGCGGCCGTGCACGAAGCCTCGCTCTGCCGTCCGCTTCGCCGGGGCGCTTATCTCCCTAAGCTTGGCCATTTTCACAGTGCCATTGTCAGCATCCGCAGCGGGTAACACATGTGCGGCTCCCGGTCCGGTCTTCAGACCGCAAGGCCTGCTGACCGCGATTGCGCGAAAGCTCAATCGTCACGAGCCCGTGCGCATCCTGGCGATCGGCTCGTCATCGACGCAGGGTATCGGCGCCTCCGCACCTGACCGGACCTACCCGGCCCAGCTGCAGGAAGATCTTGCGGAGATTTGGCACGAGCAGGTGACGGTCGTGAATGCCGGGATAGGAGGCGAGAAAGCCAGCGATACGGTGCAGCGGCTGGAAACGGCACTCGAATCCGACGGCTATGATCTCGTGATCTGGCAGGTCGGCACCAACGATGCCGTGTCGGGCGTCGCCGAGGACGGCTTCAAGGCCCTCCTGGAGCGCGGCGTCGCAGCCGCCAAGGCGACCAAGACCGAGATGATCCTGCTTGATCAGCAATATTTCCCGACGATCCGTGACCTCGCCCGCTACGAGAGCTTCGTCCAAGCGGTCAGCCGGATCGGAGAAGAACACAACGTTCCCGTCTTTTCTCGTTATGCGATGATGAAGCAATGGGCTCAGCAGTCGGAAACCGAACTGCGCTCCATGCTCTCCTCTGACAGCTTCCACATGGGAGACAAAGGCTACGAATGCCTTGCCGACCGTGTGGCTGAGGAAATCGCTTCAGTCGTCATGCGTCCCACCGTTGCGGATGCCGACCGGAAGACGGTTGCATCTGCCAGACGTCGTTAACGGCGCAGCAACATCCCGCACTTCAGGATGAGAATCGGTCTAGGAATCGCATGATCCGATAGAGCGGCAAACAGGATCCTTATGGCGCAGACTCCACCAGCCGCGAAACGCGGGCTCTCCCTTAGGACGCTTCTGACGGACGGCCGCGTCGCATTGATGCTGCCGCTCGGCTTCTCGTCGGGATTGCCGTTCCTTCTCGTATTCAGCACCTTGTCCGCCTGGCTGAGGGAGGCCGGCATCTCGCGGACCGAGATCGGCATGCTGAGCTGGGTCGCGCTTGCCTATTCCTTCAAGTTCCTATGGGCGCCCATCGTCGATCGGTATGACGTGCCGGTCCTTGCCTCCCTGCTCGGCCGGCGGCGCGGATGGATGGCGCTGTCGCAGATCACCACCGCCGCCGGCCTTGTCGGCATCGCCTTGAGCGATCCACAGACCTCCCTCCCGCTCACCATCACGTCCGCATTGCTCGTCGCATTTTCCTCCGCGACCCAGGACGTGGTGATCGACGGATGGCGTATCGATGCCGCGGCCACTGAGCGACAGGGCATGATGGCTGCCAGCCTGCAGCTCGGCTATCGGCTGGCCTTGATCTGTGCGGGAGCCGGGGCCCTTTACATCGCGGAATTCGTGAACTGGCGCAGCGCCTATCTTTCCATGGCAGCGCTCATGATCGTGGGTCTGGCGGCAACCATCGCCGCGCCGCGCCTCGACGAGAATTCTCCGCGGAAGCGTCTCCCCTTTACGGCGGCCATCCTCGAGCCGCTGATGGAGCTTTTTCGACGCAAGGGCCTGATCCTGCTTCCGATCCTGGCGCTGGTCGCGTGCTTCCGCCTGCCCGATTTCGTAGCGGGCGTCATGGCCAATCCGCTCTACATCGATCTCGGCTTCTCCAAGGCCGACATCGCCAACGTTTCGAAGCTCTATGGCGTCTGGGTCGGAATCGCCGGCGCCTTTGCCGGCGGCATCGCGATCACGCGCCTCGGTCTCTGGTGGGCGCTTCTGATCGGCGCGTTCATTGCCGCCTCCTCGAACCTCATGTTCTCGTGGCTTGCCATGGAGGGCGCGAGGCTCGATCTCCTGATCCTTGCGATCAGCATCGACAACTTCGCCTCGGGCTTCGCCGGCTCGGCGCTCGTGGCCTATATGTCGGGGCTCACGGCACCCGGCTATGCGGCGACGCAGTATGCGCTTCTGAGCTCGCTTTACGCGCTTCCGGGCAAAGTGATCGGCGGCGCATCGGGAGCAGTCGTCGATGCCTATGGCTACCCGCTCCTGTTCTCCGCGACCGCCGCCATCGGGATTCCGCTCGTGTTGCTCTGCTTCGTGGTGAGACGGGACACCATGCAGAAAGACGAGGAACCGGCAACCGCAACGGCCACGGCGGGTTCACGCGCCTGAGGCGGCATTCTATCCCGCCCGGGACGATGATTTCGCGATCAGGGATCAGACCCAGCCGCCATCCACGAGATAGCTCTGCGCCGTGATCGCATCGGCATCCTCGGAGGAGAGGAAGAGCGCGACCTTGGCGATGTCCTCCGGCACCAGCTTGCGCTTCACGCACTGACGCTTGAGCAATTCCTGTTCGCCCTCGGGCGTCAGCCACAGGTCGATCTGGCGCTGGGTCATGATCCAGCCGGGCACGATGGAATTGACGCGGATGTTCTTCGGACCGAGTTCGCGCGCGAGGGCGCGCGTCAGTCCGACGACGGCGGATTTTGCGGTCTTGTAGGCTGCAAAGGAATCCTCGCTGACGAGATAGCTCGTCGAGCCCATATTGATGATGGAACCACCACCGGCCTCCTCCATGTCGGGCAGGACCGCCTGAGCCGCAAAGAACTGGTGGTCGAGATTGGTGGCGAAGCGCTCGCGCCAGTATTCGGGCGTCACCTGGTCGATGGTGTGACGGTCGTCCCGCGCAGCATTGTTCACGAGGATCGTGATCGGACCGAGAGCTTCGCTCGCGCGGCGGATCGACGCCTGGAGCGCCGGGATGTCACGGACATCGTTATGCTCGAAATGCACGCGCTCGCCGAAGCGCCTCGCGAGAGCCTGCCCGGCCTCGGCATTGTAGTCGAGCACCGCGACCTTCGATCCCTGCGCATGAAAGGCCGTCGCGATGCTCTCGCCGATGCCACTGGCACCGCCCGTGATGAGAACGGTCTTGTTCTTCAGGGAGCCGTAGATGGTCTGGGTCATGATGTCCGTTTCGAATCTTGCTGCGTTCTGTCGTCAGAGGTCTCAGGCCGCAGGAACTAGGGTCGTGCGGACGAGCCGACAATGCCATGGAAAGTCGCGAATGCCACTAGCTCGCGCCCGGCCCCGGCGTTGCGCCAGGCGGGCATTTGCCGAGGATGATCATGCCGAGCACTTCGTCCTGTGTCACGTCGGTGACATTCGCCGAGCCGACGAGCTTGCCGTTCTTCATCACGCTGACGCGGTCGGCGAGACCGAACACGTCATGAATGTCGTGGCTGATGAGGAAGATCCCGATACCTTCCTTCTTCAGCTGCAACACGAGATCCGCCACCTGCTGTGTCTCAGCCGGGCCGAGAGCTGCGGTGGGCTCGTCCATGATCAGAACGCGTGCATTGAAATAGATCGCGCGGGCGATAGCGACGGACTGGCGCTGGCCGCCGGAAAGTGCCTTCACCGGCTCCTTGAAGCGACGGAAATGCGGGTTGAGCCGCGCCATCACCTTGCGCGTTTCCGATTCCATGGTGGCATCGTCGAGTGTTCCGTAGGATGTCAACACCTCGCGGCCGAGGAAGATATTGCCGGCTGCATCGATGTTGTCGGCCAGTGCGAGGGTCTGGTAGATCGTCTCGATCCCATAGCGCTTGGCGTCGCGCGGCGATGCGATATCCGCATGCGCGCCGTTGACATAGATCTCCCCTGCATCCGGCCGATAGGCGCCGGACAGGATCTTGATGAGCGTCGACTTGCCCGCGCCGTTATGGCCGAGAAGCCCGACCACTTCACCGGGGCGAAGATCGACAGAGACACCATCCACCGCCTTGATGCCGCCGAATGCGATGGAGATGTTGCGCATCTCGACAAGCGGGGCCGTATCGTTGGTTGCCATGATGCGATCCCTTACTTGATGCGACGGCGATAGAGGCCGTCGACCCAAACCGCCAGCACCAAAACGGCGCCGACCACGATGTTCTGCAGCGGCGTGTCGACCCCGAGCAGCACCATGCCCGATTGCAGCGACTGCATCACGAGGGCACCGAGCATGGCGCCGGCGATCGTGCCGATGCCGCCCGCCAGCGATGTGCCGCCGATCACTGCGGAGGCGATGACGTAGAGCTCATCGAGCGTACCGGCCGCGTTGGTCGCGGCGTTGAGGCGTGCCGTCGAGATACAGGCGGAGATGCCGCAAAGCAGGCCCATGAGGCCGAACACTTTCATGAGCGTCCAGCGTGTGTTGATGCCGGAGAGCTCTGCCGCTTCCGGATTTCCGCCGATGGCGAAGACATAGCGGCCGAAGCGCAGGCGCTTTGCCAGGAACGTCATGACGAGGCCGACGACAACCGCGATCAGAACGGGCAGCGCGACACCATGAGGAATGAACAGACCGCCTTCGGGCCATGCGATGCCGTTGGCTTCCGCCCAGCTCCGTGCGATCCCGACCGGCAGGGGATAGGAGTTGACAATCGCCGCGGCGCCGAGCACCGCGCCGCAGGCAAGAACCGCGATCACGCCATCGGCCCAGACCGGGCGCACCGGAAAGCCGAACCGAATGCGCTGGCGGCGCGCAAACCCCAGAGCCACCACGATCAGCCCACTGGCGATGCAGGCGATGATCCAGGTCGCCGTTGCACCAAGCGCGCCTTCGACTCCGCCGCCCAGCGCCTTGAAGCGCGTGTCCATAGGCGCAATGGTCTGGCCCGCCGTGACCCACCAGGCCGCGCCGCGCCAGACCAGTAGGCCGCCCAGGGTCACGATGAAGGAGGGAATGCCGAGATAGGCGATGAGCCAGCCTTGGAAGAGCCCGATGGCGCCGCCGATGATAACGGCGAGAAGAACGGCGAGCGGCGCCGTCAGCCAGTGCTCGAAGCCGAGCCAGCCGGGGAGCCACTGCACCTGCACCACGCCGACGATCATGCCGACCAGGCCCAGAATCGCACCGACGGAAAGATCGATATTGCGGGTAACGATGATCAGCACCATGCCGGTCGACATGACGGCGATGGACGCGGTCTGCACCGACAGATTCCAGAGATTGCGCGGCGTGAGGAAGAGGCCGCCGGAGAGAATGTCGAACCCGATCCAGATGACTGCGAGCGCCCCCAGCATGCCGAGCATGCGGACATCGATTTCCAGTTTCGAAAGGAGCGATCCTTCCGTGGCGGGGCTCCGGGGCGGAACCGTCGTCGTGGCGGGTGTTGTCATGACATCGTTCGCTTCATGCAAATGTCGTCCGAGGCCCCTGTCGTCGTTCCGGCATGCTGGTCGGCATGCCAGAACCTATCGCTGCCAACGGAGCAGAATAGGGCGCAACGGCAACCGCTGCACGTGAGGTGCAGCGGTCATGTGTGGAGATCCGGGTCGCGCTCAAAGGGCGTCGACCCGGAACGGTCGGTCGGATCAGTTGCAGACCTTCACGGAACCGGGCTTCACGCCCTGGCACACGACGTCCTTCGTCACCCAGCCGGCATTGACGACCACGTCGAGATTATCCTTCGTGATCGCAACCGGCTTAAGGAAGATCGCCGTCATGTTCTGCTTCTTCGGGCCGAGGTTCCACGAGGTCGAGCCCTGGATCTCGTTCAGCTTCTTGCCGCCAGCCAGCTGCACGGCGATTTCCGCCGCGTTGCGACCAAGCTCACGAGCATCCTTGAACACGGACACCGTCTGCGTGCCAAGTGCGACGCGGTTGAGCGCCGCCTTGTCCGCATCCTGGCCAGAGACCGGCACGGAACCGGCAAGGCCCTGTGCGGCCAACGCCGCGATGGAACCGCCGGCCGTGCCATCGTTGGCGGCCACGACCGCATCGACCTTGTTGTTATTCTTGGTCAGGAACTGCTCCATGTTCCGCTGCGCGTTGGCCGGAAGCCAGCCGTCGGTATAGGCCTCGCCGACATTCTTGATCTTGCCGGCGTCAATGGCGGGCTTGAGCACTTCCATGGAGCCCTGGAATAGGAAATTGGCGTTTGGATCGGCGCCGGAGCCCTTGATGAAGACGTAATTACCTTCGGGCTTCACCTTCAGCACCTCGCGGGCCTGCAGACGACCGACTTCCACGTTGTCGAAGGTCAGATAGAAGACCTGCGGAATTTCGATGAGACGGTCGTAGCCGACAATCGGAATACCCTCAGCCACAGCTTTCTCAACGGCCGGGCGGACGGCATCCGCATCCTGCGCCAGCACGATCAGCGCCTTGGCACCACGGGCGATCAGACTCTCGATATCGGTCAGCTGCTTGGCGGGCGATGATTGGGCATCGGCCGACACGTAGGTGCCGCCGGCCTTTTCGACCGCAGCCTTGATCGCGGCTTCGTCGGTCTTCCAGCGCTCTTCCTGGAAGTTCGACCAGCTGACGCCGACCACCGGGCCTTTGCCCTGCGCGAGGGCTGCATTTGCTGACAGGGCAAGCGCGGCCAAGCTGACGAGTAGATGCTTCTTGGACAACATCGGTTTCCTCCTGGGGCAGAGCGGTCTCCGCAACGCCCTCTTTGTCATGGCGAGCCGCCCACCTCAGGATGCCCAAGGCCAGCTTCTCAAGCTCATGCCCGCCACGTGTATTTTTCGAGCAAGAAAATAATTATCCCGTTCATTTCGCCTTTCAAGCGGCCAAGACCTCATCATTTGGTCGAAGCAGTTTCTTTTTGGAGTTGTTTTGTTCGACGAGCGAATAAATATGGATTCCATGTCGATCACTTCCCTGTCCCCTCGCGAGATCGCCCGGCGGCGGCTGCTCGATACCCTGCGCCGGGAGGGCCCGTTGGCGCGCGTCGAGATCGGGCAGCACCTCGGCATGAGCCCAGCCAGCGTATCGGAACTCACTGCAAGCCTCCTGGACGAAGGCGTCCTCGTGGCGGAGGAAGGGGGCGATACCCTGCCCGGCCTGATCCGCGGGCGCCCCAAGGTCCGCCTGTTTTTTGCCGAAACGCTCGGGTCGGTGATCGGTGTCTGGACCGGCTTTAACCGGATCGAGCTGCGGCTCGTGGACAGCGCCGGCCGCAACCGTTCCAGCCGGCACATCGAATACCCTTTGCGCAATCTCGAGGCGGATGCACTTCTGGACGTGCTGGCCGAAACGATCACCACATTCGCCCGCGATACGGGAGCGCCGGATGTGAAGGCGATCGGGCTCGCCTGCCAGGGATATGTGGATACACGCGATGGAATCGTCGCCTGGAGTCCCGTTCTCGGCACGCGCGATCTTCCCCTGGCCAGCGGCCTCGGCGAGCGCCTCGGAAAGCCCGTCCTGATCGAAAACGATGCGAGCGCCATGGCGTTCGCCATCGCCCAGCACGACCCGGCGCTGCGCGTCGGCAGGACCGCCTGCCTAATGATCGGCGACGGCGTCGGCCTCGGGTTCCTTCTTCAGGGCGAGCTTTATCGCGGAGCACGCTCTGGCGGCAGCGAATTCGGACATGTGCGCCTGCGGCGTGGCGGCCCGCAATGCCGCTGCGGCGGACGCGGCTGCATCGAGGCTTTCCTGGCAGACTACGCCCTGCACCGCGATGCGCAGCTTATCGACCACCGCCCTGCCCCAACCATCCTCATCCCCAGCGAGGAGGCCATGGGCGCCCTCGTGACCCAGGCCCGTGGCGGGGACGCAGCCCTGCTCCAGCTCTTCCGGGAAGCAGGCGAGGTGCTGGGCGATGCAGCGAGCATCCTGATCCAGACCCTCGAACCGGATCATATCGTCCTCTGCGGCCCCGGCACTCGCGCCATGGATCTTTTGCGTCCCTCCTTCGAGGCGGCGCTGGAGGTCCAGACCATTCCGGCTCTGCGGTCCCTCACGACGATCCAAGTTGTGGAATCGTCCATGGATCTTCTCACGGAGGGCGTCGTCATGCAGGCCCTGCGCGAACTCGATCTCGACCTCGCCCGGTTGAAGGCGGCGTGAGGAGCGTCAGCTCTCTTCTTCGATCTGACGGATCAGCATCCTGCGCAGATCACTCAGGACGTCCTCTCGGATCGCCAATTCCGCCTCGCCGCTGATGGCGACCGAGATGCGCATCAGATGAAGGACGATCACCGCCATCCGTTCCGCGCGCTCGCGCGACAGGGGCGGATCCATGGCGACAAGAAGCGCGGCGATCTGGCCCCGCATGCGCTGCCGCCGTTCGGCCTTCTTGGCCTTGTCGGCGGCTGGCCGGTCGGACAGGACCGCGAAAGCAGGATGGGCCTCGAGGAAAGCGGAGAGGTCCCGGAAGAGCCTGTCCACCAGCGTTGCGGGTTTCGCGCCCTTCGCAGCCTCCTCCAAGGCGTCGAGCATCCGGGAGAGCGCATCGCCGTTCACGTCCTGGAGCGTGTCGGCTAGAAGCTCCTTGGTGGGAAAGAACTGGTAGAGCGAGCCGATGGAAGCCCCTGCCCGGGCGGCGATCTCCGTCATCGTCGCGGCATCGAAGCCCTTTTCCGCGAAGATCTCCTCCCCAGCCCTCAGAAGCGCCGCCACGCGCTCGCGGCCGCGACGGCGCTGAGGCGAACGCACCTCGGGATGCGGTTTCTCTCTTGTCTTTTGTGAGGACATCCTCATATATCCAAATGTGAGCCTATCCTCATATTTTGCAATGACCCGGAAAGGCTCTTCCCTCCTTTCGATACCGGAAAGCTCCCCCATGCTGAAGCTCGATCCCCGCAGCACCGCCCTGATTCTCATCGACGTCCAGAACGGCACCCTCGGCCAGCCGCTGACGCCGAACAGCCGGGAGATGGTCATTGCCAATAGCGCCACGCTGGCGACCCGCCTGTCCCAGGCCGGCGGCACCCTTGTTCGCGTACATGTAAGCTTCTCGGACGGATACCGGGACAGGCCACAGGGCGAGACCGACGTGCCGATGATTCTTCCCGAAGGCGGGCTACCCGCCGACTGGAGCGCCTTTCCGGCCGAAATCGCGGCCCTTAAACCCGATATTCAGATCACGAAACGGCAGTGGAGCGCCTTCTTCGGCACCGAACTCGACCTCCAGCTGCGCCGGAGGGGAATTAGAACTGTGATCATCGGAGGGCTGATGACCAATTTCGGCGTCGAGACGACCGCGCGCGATGCCTGGCAGCTCAACTATGCCACGCTCGTGGCGCACGATGCCGCCAGCAGCATCGGGGAGGGACTGCACGACTTCGCAGTCCGCAACACTCTGCCCCGCGTGGCGCGCGTGCGTTCGACCGCGGAGATCATCGCCGCGCTTGCAGCATGACTTTTTGCCAGGCGGCTCTTGCGAGCCGCCTTTTCGATGCCCTCGAACGAGGACAAAGTGCCCGCCGGGTATCGAGGCCGTAGCTTTCGGATCGCGAAGCACTTATTTCTCTCCTACGAGAATTCCTTACCTTCGAGACCCAATGGCTTCCTCCCGTCCCGTCGCCGCCGGCGATCATGTCTTCCTCGTCGACGGCTCGTCCTTCATCTTCAGGGCCTACTTCCAGTCCATGAACCAGGACTCGAAGTACAACAGCCGCATCTCGGACGGAATGCCGACCGGTGCGGTGCGGCTCTTCGTGTCGAAGCTCCTGCAGTTCGTCCGCGACGGCGCCGCCGGTTTCATGCCGACGCATCTCGCCATCGTGCTCGACAAGTCGGAAGGCTCGTTCCGCAAGGAACTCTACGAGGACTACAAGGGCCACCGCCCGGATGCACCGGAAGACCTGAAGGTGCAGATGCCCCTCATGCGCGAGGCCATCCGTGCCTTCGGCCTCGAACCGGTGGAGCAGGCTCGCTACGAGGCGGACGATCTTATCGCCACCTATGCCCAGGAGGCCAAGGCACGGGGCGCGAATGTCCTGATCGTCTCATCCGACAAGGACCTGATGCAGCTCGTCGATCCGCTGGTGCTGTTCTACGACTTCGAATCGGGCTCCAAGGGCAAGCCCGGATATCGTCCGGAACGCAACCTGGACGTTGCCGCCGTCACCGAGAAATGGGAAGGCATTCCTCCCGAGAAGATCGGCGACGTCCTGGCGCTCATGGGCGACACTTCGGACAACGTTCCCGGCGTTCCTGGAATCGGCCTGAAGACCGCGGCTCAGCTCATCAAGGAATACGGCGACCTGGAGACACTCCTGGCGCGGGCCAGCGAAATCAAGCAGCCGAAGCGCCGCGAGACGCTGATCAACAACGCGGAAGCAGCCCGTCTCTCGAAGAAGCTCGTCACTCTCGATTGCGAAGCGCCGCTGCCGGTTGCGCTCGATTCCTTGCGCCTGCCGGAACCCGACCCGAAGGCGCTGGTCGCCTTTCTCAAGGCGATGGAGTTCAGCACCCTGACCCGGCGCGTCGCAGAACTCTACGATGTGGATCCAGCGCAGATCGAGCCGAGCCCGCGCCTTATGCCGGGAGGCGAAGCCATTACCTGGCAGCGCTTCGGCGGCCCGGCTCCGGTGGCGGAAGAGGTTCCCTTCTCCGCGGGCGCTGCCGTATCGGGCGACGTCGATCCCTTTGCCGGTCTCGACCTTCCGGAAACCAGCGCTCAACGCAAACCTATCGAGGGCCTCGGCACGCCGTCGCAGCTGTCAGGAAAGCGGGCGACGGAGGCCTCGTCGCAGGCGATCGACACCAACGCCTATGAGACGATCACCAGTCTCGACCGTTTGAAGGAATGGGTCGAGCAGGCACGCGCACAGGGCTTTCTGGCCGTCGACACGGAAACGAGTGCGCTTGACGCCAATCTCGCGGATCTCGTCGGCTTCTCGATGGCGCTGGAACCGAGCAAGGCCGCCTATGTCCCGCTCCAGCACCGCAGCGATTCCGATCTGTTCGGCGGCGGTCTCGTATCGGGACAGATTCCCCTGAACGATGCGCTTGCCGCCATTAAGCCGCTTCTGGAAGATCCGTCCGTCCTCAAGATCGGGCAGAACCTGAAATACGACTGGGTCGTATTCAAGCGCTATGGCATCGATCTGAGGCCCCTCGACGACACGATGCTGATCTCCTACGTGCTCGACGCCGGCAAAGGCTCGCACGGTATGGACGAGCTTTCGCGCCGCCATCTTGGCCATTCGCCGATCAGCTTCAGCGATGTCGCCGGAACGGGCCGCAACAAGGTGAGCTTCGACCGGGTCGAGCTTGCCAAGGCCACGGCCTATGCGGCCGAGGACGCGGACGTGACCCTGCGTCTGTGGCAGCTATTGAAGCCGCGCCTTGCCGCGGAGCGTCGCACGACCGTCTACGAGACGCTGGAGCGGCCGCTGGTCGACGTGATCGCCCGCATGGAGATGCGCGGCATCGCCGTCGACCGCCAGATTCTCAGCCGTCTTTCGGGTGATTTCGCCCAAAGCCTCGCGCGGCTCGAGGATGAGATCCACGAGATTGCGGGCGAGAAGTTCGCACTCGGCTCTCCGAAGCAGATCGGCGACATTCTTTTCGGGAAAATGGGCCTGCCGGGCGCGAAGAAGACGCCGTCTGGCCAATGGGCGACGCCCGCGACTCTGCTCGACGAACTGGCGCAGGCGGGGCACGTACTGCCTGAGAAAATTCTCGAATGGCGCCAGCTCGCCAAGCTGAAATCGACCTATACGGACACCCTGCAGCAGCACATGCACCCGGAAACCAAACGGGTGCACACCTCCTTCTCGCTGGCTGCGACGACAACAGGCCGCCTGTCCTCATCCGAGCCGAACCTTCAGAACATCCCGATCCGTACGGAGGCAGGCCGCAAGATCCGTAAGGCCTTCGTGGCGCCGGAAGGCTCGAAGATCATCTCGGCCGACTACAGCCAAATCGAGCTGCGCATTCTCGCGCATATCGCCGATATCCCGCAATTGCAGGACGCCTTTGCCAAGGGGCAGGACATTCACGCGGCGACGGCCTCCGCCATGTTCGGCGTGCCCCTCGACAAGATGACGCCGGATCTGCGCCGGCAGGCGAAGACGATCAATTTCGGCATCATCTACGGCATCTCGGCCTTCGGCCTCGCGGTGCGCCTCGGCATTCCGAATGCGGAAGCGGCCGCCTTCATCAAGCAGTATTTCGAACGTTTTCCGGGCATCCGCGCCTATATGGACGACATCAAGAAGACCACGCGCGAGAAGGGCTACGTCACGACCCTTTTCGGACGGGTCTGCCACTATCCGCAGATCAAGTCCGGCAATCCGTCCGAGCGCGCCGCCGTCGAGCGGCAGGCCATCAATGCGCCGATTCAGGGCACAGCGGCCGACATCATCCGCCGGGCCATGGTCCGCATGGAGGATGCGCTCAAGGCCGAACGGCTTTCTGCCCGCATGCTTCTGCAAGTCCACGACGAACTCGTCTTCGAGGCTCCAGACGAGGAGATCGAGGCAACCCTGCCGGTGATCTCCCGCGTGATGACCGAAGCCCCCTTCCCCGCCGTGACCCTAAAAGTCCCGCTCGCCGTCGAGGCGCGCGCCGCACAGAACTGGGACGAGGCGCACTAAGCGCATATTTCGGCGAAGCAGATCAGGTTCGCCGAGATATGCGATGCACGATGGAAAAGGGATGATTCCACTGACGTGGAATCATCCCTATCCACGCCGCGGCTTTCGAACGGGCAGAGAAGAAACCGAAAGAGCAATCCTGCCGTTACGGCATTGACCTATCGTGGGCCGGCATGTGCTCCGGCGCACCGCAAAGCTTCCTTTGCCTGAATGCGACCGGATGCTGCAATCGGCCTGGTTTTCCCTGCAAATGCAGGGCCTTATCCAATAAGACCCTTCTATACATTACGTTAGGTAAAGTATCCATTCCGACAAAACCTCTCTGAACGGGGAGTTGTTGGACGTGACGCGCGGTCATATAGCGCTTGAGCGAGTTGCTTTACTGATGTTGCAGCAGCGAATTCTTGATGGCTGCATGTCATTCCGGCAGGTCACCCAAGATTACGTCAATCATTTCTTAATCCATACCGCAACGCGGGCTTTCACGCCCAGCTTCAACCTCTCGACCGAACCTCGCCTGAAACACCGGCAGTCGCCAACGAAACCTTCCGCTTCCAGGAGAACTAGATATGGCCTTCAAGATTTGGGGAACCGAGGGTATTACCCAAGCCCTTTCTGGCATTACGGTTAACCACCCCTCCGTCGCAGGTCTGCCGAACGGCGGCTATGTCGTAAGCTGGCTGGACCATAGCGGGCGATTTTCGTTTCAGATCTACAACGGTCTCGGAGCGAAAGTCGGCTCACCTGTCCAAGTGTCTGCAGCAAACGTCCCGCAGGGCTCCACTCCCGATGTTGTGGTCACGGACGCTCAAGGCAACTTCGTCGTCACCTGGAGCGAGGAAGTCAGCGCAACGAATAAGTCCATTTTCAGCCAGCGCTATACGATCAACGGTACGACGATCGGCGATAAGATCACCGTTGCGGCGAGCGGGGCCATCAGCCACGAAATTGCTACGACTTCCAAAGCCGATGGTTGGGCGACAACCTATGAAGACCAAGGCAAGGTATGGATCCGCTATTACGATAGCCAAGGCGCGGCTTCTACGCCTGTCGAAATCGGACTTGTGAACATCAACTCTCATGTGGACGTTGCCCAAACCGGTGCGGGCCAACATGTCGTTGCATTCGCCACCGGCGGCTCCATCAAGTTTGGCGTGACGAACGGCGCCACTCCGGCAACTTTCGGCACGATGACCGGAGAAAGAGCAGAGGTTGCAGGACTGCTGTCTCCAGTTAACGGGCAGCCATCAGGGAACTTTGTCGTCGCTACCGTAAACGATGCAGGAAAGCTCCAGGCTCACATATTTACCGGAGGCATCGAGAACGTTGTCGATGTCGCACAAGGCGTCGTGCGTCCGGGCGACTTCATGGGCATTACTGCCCTCAAGACCGGCGAGTTCGCGGTCGCATATTCGCAAAGCTCGACTGCCTACGGCGGCTCGCACGAGGTCTTTCTGCAGCTCTTCAGCGCCGATGGTCAGGCACGCCCCGAAGGGGCGCTCCGGGTCAATTCGCTCCCCAACAAGAGCTACGAATGGATGCCCTCCCTGTCCGAGATGACAGATGGGCGGATTGCGATCACGTGGCGTGATCCGAATGTTGGAAACAGCATCATTTCCGAGACTCTCGTAGACGCTCGGATAAAGGCTGTCGTAGTGAACGGCACCGCCGGCGACGATATCTATGTCGGCACCAACGCCGAGGCCAATAATCCCAATATCGGCAATGACGAGCTCAATGGAGCAGGCGGCAACGACCTTCTCATTGGCGGAACCGGAGCGGACAAGCTCGATGGTGGAGACGGTATCGATACCGCATCGTTCCAGTATGCCACCTCGGGCGTCTCCGCGAGCCTTGCAACAGGAACGGGGACGGGTGGCGAAGCGGCTGGTGATACTTATACCAATATCGAGAATCTTCTTGGCTCCAACTTCGCCGACACTCTGGTCGGCGGCGCAGGCAGCAACAAGCTCGATGGCGGCGCCGGCAACGACTATCTCGACGGTGGCGATGGTGCGGACGTGATGATAGGCGGCACCGGCAGCGATACCTTCATCGTCAATCATGCTGGCGATGTTCTGGTAGAAACTTCTGCCGATGCAAGCATCGATACGGCCTATACGTCGGTGACCCATACCCTCGAAGCCTATGTCGAGAACATGATCGCCACGGGCTCGGATGCGATCACGCTCACCGGCAACGCCTGGGACAACACCCTGATTGGCAACGGCGCCAATAACACGCTCATGGGCGGAGCAGGTAATGACGTCCTGAACGGCAACGGCGGCGCCGACTATATGGACGGCGGCGCAGGCAACGACACCTATTACATCGACGACCCGAACGACATTGTTCATGATAGCGGATCGGGCGATGTCGATACGGTGATCGTCTCGGTCAATTACGATCTCAACAAGCTCGTCGGCATCGAGAACATCACGGGCTCCGGCAGCGCGTCGATCACGCTGACCGGCAACGCCGCCAACAACACCCTCTCTGGCAATGACGGCGCCAATATCCTCTATGGTGGCGCCGGCAACGACGTTCTTTACGGGTATGGCGGCAATGACCGCATTCATGGCGGACTCGGCGCCGACAGGCTCAGTGGCGGTACGGGACGCGACATTTTTGTGTTCGACACGAACCCAAAAACCAAGGGCAACACCGACAAGATCCTGGACTTCAACGTGAAGGACGACTCGATCTATCTGGAGAACAAGTATTTCAAGATCGGGTCGAAGGGCACTCTTGCAAAGCCAGCCGCTTTGTCGAGCAAGATGTTCTATGTGGGCGCCAAGGCGCACGACAAGGATGACCGCATCATCTACGACAAGAAGAAGGGCGTCCTCTATTACGATGACGACGGCAGCGGCTCGCACAAGGCTGTCGTCTTCGCGACCCTGTCGAAGAATCTGAAGATGACCTATCACGACTTCTTCGCCATCTGATCGCTCTCATCTCATGTGAGTTTTCGCGAAAGAGCGCCCCTTGCCGGGCGCTCTTTTCGTTTCTTGAGCAGCTGCTCAGCGAAGATCACGGCTTCTGGATCGCGCATGAACCGGCACAGAACGAGGCATCCTGGGGATCTCTGAGACGACCGCTAAACCGGTATGGTCCCGATCGCGACGGCCTCTAGCTTCCTTCACGATCATGTCGCGCCAGCGAAGGAGCCTTCCATGCCTTATGAATTTTACTACTGGCCAGGAATCCAGGGACGCGGCGAATTCGTGCGGCTGGTACTGGAAGAGGCAGGCGCTGACTATGTGGACGTCGCCCGTGGCCCCAGGGGCATGTCCACCATGATGCGGATGATCGAGGCTGCCGATCATCCGCCTTTCGCGCCGCCCTTTCTCAAGGATGGGGACCTGATCATCGGCCAGACCTCCGCCATTCTGCTCTATCTCGGAGCCCGTCACGGCCTCGCGCCCAAGGACCCGGCTGGGGGCCTCTGGACACAACAAATCCAGCTCACTATCGCGGACCTCGTGGCCGAGGCCCATGACACGCACCATCCGATCTCGGTCGGGCTCTATTACGAGGATCAGCAGGACGAGGCTCTGCAGCGGGCGAAGGATTTTCGACAGAACCGGATCCCGAAATTCCTCGGCTGGTTCGAAACGATCCTGACCCGCAACCCGGCTGGCGACGCCCATCTCGTCGGCGCGGAACTGTCCTATGCGGATCTCTCCCTGTTCCAGGTGATCGAGGGGCTGTCCTATGCCTTTCCGAAGGCCATGACCCGGGAATTACGCAAGGTGCCGCGCGTCGCGGCACTGCGCGATACCGTGGCGGTGCGGCCACGGATCCAGTCTTATCTGCAGAGCCCGCGGCGCATTCCCCTCAACGAGGAGGGCATCTTCCGCCATTATCCGGAACTGGACGGGTGAGGCGGCGGCACGGCAACGATGCCTTAAGGGTCTCGTGCGCAATGTCGCCCCGCGGGCCCCGACCGATGGGTGCGGTCCGCAATGCGTGCGTGGAGTATCCGATGAGCGACGAATCCGAAACCATTGCGACCCGCCTCTGGCGCGACCGGGTCGGCCTGCGCGAAGCGGAGCGGGATTCCGCTCTGGCGCGGGTCCGGCAGATGGAGGAGAAGCTGGCGGATCTCATGGCCGAGAACGCCCGGCTGACCGCAGAGCTTGCTCGCCTCAAGATGCACGCAGGATCAGAGTCCTTTGCCCCTCTCTCGGAGACCGAGCTTCAAATGGAAGCCCTGCGTGGCGCTCTCCTGCCGCTGATTTCCGCGCCGGACCTCTCCCGCGACGCGGCCTGACGCCACCCATCGCGGTCAGGCGGCAAGGCGATCCATGGCCTCGTTCATGCATTGCACGGCAAGGTCCTGACCGGCGCGGGCCACGAGGCTGCAGCCCTTCGGGACCTCGCGCCAGCCCATGGTCTTGTCGTCGATCGGCTCCGAGACCACGAGAAGATTGCCGGAGCTCTCCCGGAAATAGAGGGTCGGCGGCTGGCCGTCGCAGGACCAGCGATAGGCCCAGAGGCTCTCGCCATCGGTGACGGAGGCCGTGAACCGCAAGGGCTCCGCAATGCCCGCGTCCTCCATCAGACCACGCACCTGCTTGAGGGTCCGCGCCATGGCCGCGACCGGTTCATCGGCGAGGCCGTTGGCGAGGGCGAGCAGGAAGATCGCCTCGGAATCCGTCGTACCGAGGCGCGTGTCGTAGAGCTCGTCCGGAATCAGCGCTTCGAGACGGCGCTTGATGCGCCCGTATCCGCCGATCTGGCCGTTATGCATGAACAGATGCCGCCCATGGGCGAAGGGGTGGCAATTGGCCCGAGTGGTCGAGGTGCCGGTGGAGGCCCGCACATGGGCGAAGAACAGGCTGGAGCGGACTTGCTCGCAGAGGCTTCTCAGATTCTCGTCCGACCAGGCCGGGCGGACCTCGCGATAAAGGCCGGGCTCGCGCCGCTCCCCGTACCAACCGATGCCGAACCCATCGCCGTTCGTCTCCGTCTTAGCCTCGACGGCGTGAAGCGACTGATGCACGAGGGAATGAGCTGGCGCACAGACCAGATCGGTCAGGAAAATCGGCTCTCCCCGATAGGCTAGGAAGCGGCACATGGCTGTTTCGACCCCCGGAGGCGTTGCGACGCCCTTTGTGAAACCTTGTTTTACTGTCTTTCGGTCGAGGTGAACAGCCGGTTAACGGGGGACCGTTGCCCCGGTTCGAGCAATCCCCTACACCTTGCGCCATCTCAAAAAAACGCCAGTCATACTGGCAACAGGGGGATCGTATGCTTCGCGTCTCGCGCCTCGCGCTCGCCATTCTCGCGCTGACCGCTGCTCCGGAAATCGCTCTCGCGGCGGAGCTCGACGGGCGCAGCCTCAGCCTCTTCTGGGCCCTGCCATTTGCCGGCATCCTGCTGTCGATCGCTCTCTTTCCCCTCCTGGCCGCCCATGCCTGGGAACATCACCAGGGCAAGATCGCAGCCCTGTGGGGCCTGCTTGTCCTCGCTCCGATGGCCCTGCTGCTCGGCCCCGGCACGGCCCTTCAGGCCCTCGCTCATACGGCGCTTCTCGAATACATCCCGTTCATCCTCCTCCTGCTCGCCCTGTTCACCGTGGCAGGCGGCATCCTGATCCGCGGCAACATTCATGGCGCGCCGGCGACCAACGCGGCGCTTCTCGCCATCGGAACGGTCCTTGCGAGCTTCATCGGCACGACCGGTGCGTCCATGGTGATGATCCGTCCGGTCCTGCGGGCGAACGACGATCGTGTCCACAACGCCCACGTGGTGGTGTTCTTCATCTTTCTGGTGTCGAACATCGGCGGCTCGCTGACGCCACTCGGCGATCCGCCGCTCTTTCTCGGCTTCCTGCGCGGCGTCGATTTCTTCTGGACCACGACGCATCTTTTCCCTGAGACGCTGTTCGTGAGCGTTCTACTGCTCGCCGTCTTCTTCGTCTTCGACGCCTATCTCTATCGCAAGGAGGGCCGCGTCCGCCCGGATCCGACACCGGATCAACCAGTCCGCATTACCGGCGGGATCAACTTCCTCCTAATCCTCGTCATCATCGGAGCCATCCTGTTCAGCGCCACCGCCGATCTCGGCCGCTTCACTCTGTTCGGTGCCGAAATCGAGACGGCCAATGCGGTGCGCGACCTGGTGATGATCGCCGTCACGTTCACGTCGCTTGCCTTCACCCCTCGGGCGAACCGGGAGGAGAACGGTTTCTCCTGGGGGCCGATCAAGGAGGTGGCGAAGCTATTCGCCGGCATCTTCGTGGCGATCATTCCGGTCCTCGCCATGCTCAAGGCCGGTGCGGACGGCGCCTTCGCTCCGCTGGTGGCTTTGGTATCGAACCCGGACGGCAGCCCCAACAACGCAGCCTATTTCTGGCTGACGGGCGGCCTCTCGTCCTTCCTCGACAACGCACCGACCTATCTGGTGTTCTTCGAGCTCGCAGGCGGCGACCCGCAGTATCTCATGACCAAGGGCGCGCTGACACTCGCCGCCATCTCGGCGGGCGCCGTGTTCATGGGCGCCAACTCCTATATCGGCAACGCCCCCAACTTCATGGTCTATGCCATCGCCCGCGAGAAGGGCGTCGCGATGCCGAGCTTCTTCGGCTACCTCGTCTGGTCCGGCCTCGTCCTAATCCCGACCTTCCTGATCGCGACGGTGCTGTTTTTCCAGCATTAGGAACAGCGGATCCTGTCATTCCGGGGCGCATCGCAGGTGCGAGCCCGGAATGACGACAGATCAGTTGCTCAATCGCTTCGCCACATCCTCGGCGATCGACAGGGACGAGGTCAGTCCTGGGCTTTCTATCCCGAAGAGATGCACCAGGCCGAGCAGCCCATGTTCCTGCGGCCCGTCGATGACGAAATCCGCGGGCTTCTCGCCGGGACCGGTCAACTTCGGGCGAACACCCGCATAATCGGGAACCAGAGCGCCGTCAGGAAGCCCCGGCCAATAGCGGCGGATCGAGGCGTAGAAGCTTTCTGCGCGCGCCGGATCGACCTTGTAGGCCTCGCTCTCGATCCATTCGACATCCGGGCCGAAGCGCATTCGACCGGCGAGGTCGAGGGTCACGTGGGTCCCGAGGCCGCCGTCGACGGGAGCCGGATAAATCAGATGCGAGAAGGCCGGCCTGCCGAGACATCCGAAATAGTTGCCCTTGGCGAGAACGAGGGGCGGCACGCGGTCTTCCGGATAACCTTCCGTCGATCGCGCCAGCTCTTGAGCATGCAGGGAAGCCGCATTGACCACCGCATCGACGGGAAGAACCGCCGGCTCGGCGCCACCAGCATGCACCTCCCATCCGCTTCCGGCACGCGTGATGCCTTTCACGGGCGAGTGGAACGCGATCATGCCGCCGGCCTGTTCCAGATCGCCCTGGAGCGCGAGCATGAGCGCGTGGCTGTCGATAATGCCCGTCTCACGCGAAAGGACCGCACCGGTGCAGGCGAGGTTCGGCTCCAGCGCCCGCGCCTCGGCGCCCGTCAGGAAGGAGAGGCCCTCAACCCCATTCGAGATGCCCTGTTGGTAGATCCCCTCGATCTTCGCCTGCTCCAGGTCGTTCGTTGCGACGATGAGCTTGCCGCATCTGGCATGCGGAACGCCGTGGCTCTCGCAGAAATCGTAGAGCATCCGTCGCCCGGCGACACAGTGGCGGGCGCGCAGGGATCCCGACGGGTAATACATGCCGCCGTGAATCACCTCGCTGTTGCGGGAAGACACGCCATTGCCGATTCCGCCCGTCGCCTCCGCAACAATCACCGCATGGCCGCGCAGCGCGAGCGCACGGGCGATGGCGAGACCGACCACACCGGCTCCGACGACGAGGATATCCATCAGTGCTTACGAGTTTCTCTTGCGAAGCGTGACATAGAAGAAGGATGCCAGCAGGATCGCTGTGGCGATGGGAGAGACGATAGCACCTGCAAGGTAGCTTCCGCCACATCCCTCCCCCCGCGCGGCATCGAGAATGGGATGAGGGGAAAGGTTTTCCTGCACGGATATCCAAGCAATCGGCATCGAGACTATTGCCGCTGCCAAAGTAAGCCAGCGCATTCCCGGTTCGAACAGATTCAGAATTGCAATGCCAAGCAGGATCAGGGTGACGACGGAGAAGAATTCCCGAACCACATAAATCCACAAAGGGGCATGCATCAGCCAGAGAGGCGCCGCCTCTCCCAGAACTTTGTCGCAAACCTCCGCCAAAGCCGGGGAAGCGGCAAGACACCCAGCGCTGACTGACAGCGCCACGATTTGATGGCGTGAAATGAAAAGGCGGCCCATGGACCGCCTTTTACACCGCTTTGAAGTGAACTGTAACGAAGTTCGCTAAGCCGCAATCGACATCTGTGGAGCCGCGGCCTTCACGTCCGCATCCACATGGGCCTCGAAGCGCTTGAAGTTCTCGTTGAACATATCGACGAGACGCTTCGCGGTCTGGGCGAAGGCCGCTTTATCGGCCCAGGTCTTGACCGGGTAGAGGATATGAGGCTCGACGCCCGGCACCGAGGTCGGCACCGCGAAGCCGAAATAGGGATCGCGACGGAAATCGGCGCGGGAGAGCGAACCGTCGAGAGCAGCCGTGAGCAGGCGGCGCGTGACACGGATCGGCATGCGCCTGCCTGTGCCGTACTTGCCGCCGGTCCAGCCGGTGTTCACGAGCCAGCAATCCACGTGGTGCTTGGCGATGAGATCGCGCAGCAGGTTGCCGTAGACGGATGGGTGACGCGGCATGAACGGTGCACCGAAGCAGGTCGAGAACGTGGCTTCCGGATCCTTCACGCCCTTTTCCGTGCCGGCCACCTTCGCGGTGTAGCCGGAGAGGAAGTGATACATGGCCTCCGCCGGCGTCAGCTTGGCGATGGGAGGAAGAACACCGAAGGCATCGCAGGTGAGCATCACGATGTTCTTCGGAATGCCCGCACGGCCGGTGGCGCTCGCATTGGGAATGAAGTCGAGCGGATAGGCGCAGCGCGTGTTCTCGGTCTTCGACGCATCGTCAAAATCCGGCACGCGGGTGATCGGGTCGATGATCACGTTCTCCAGCACCGTCCCGAAGCGTTCCGTGGTGGCGAAGATCTCAGGCTCAGCCTCGCGGGACAGGCGAATCGTCTTGGCGTAGCAGCCGCCTTCGAAATTGAAGACCCCGTTCGGGCCCCAACCATGCTCGTCGTCGCCGAGCAAAGTCCGGTTCGGATCGGCGGACAAGGTCGTCTTGCCGGTGCCGGAGAGGCCGAAGAACACCGCCACGTCGTTGGAGCGGCCGACATTTGCCGAGCAGTGCATGGGCATCACGTGCTCTGCCGGCAGAGCGTAGTTGAGATAGGTGAACACGGACTTCTTCATCTCGCCCGCATAGGACGTGCCGCCGATCAGGACGATCTTCCGGGTGAAGTCGCAGGCGATCACGGTCTCCGTCCGGCAGCCGTGCCGGGCAGGGTCGGCCTTGAACGAAGGCAGGTCGATGATGGTCAGATCGGGGACATAGCCCTTCAGCTCGCCCTGCTCAGGACGGATCAGCAGGTTGCGGATGAACAGGGAATGCCAAGCATATTCCGTAAAGACCCGCGCCTTGACCCGATAGGCCGGGTCCGCGCCGCCATGGAGATCCTGGGCGAACAGCTCCTTGCCTTCCGCATGGGCGAGAAAGTCCTTGAGCAGGATGTCGAACTGCTCGGGCGTGATGGCGCCGTTGTTCTCCCACCAGACCGCGCTTTCGGTCGCGGCGTCCCGCACCACGAACTTGTCCTTGGGGGAACGGCCGGTATGCACGCCGGTCTCAGCCAGAAGGGCGCCACCCTGGACGAGCTTGGTCTCGCCGCGGGTCAGGGACTGCTCATAGAGGGCGGGGGCCTCGAGGTTCCAATAGACCCGTTTCAGATTGCGGAAGCCGATGGCTTCAGCGCCGTGTGCGCTGTTGAAGACGCCGATAGTGTCCACGAAAGACTTCTCCTGATCGCCGGCCGCGGAACGCGGCCCGGATGCCATGCCTGATGGCGGCTCTTACAATGTTCCCGGGCGGTATAAAGTTTCTTCCGGCCCCGGGTAAAAGGCATTGTTTAGGCTATGAAGCGTCGCCGTCAACCAAAGCCGTTCCATTTCATTCCATTTTGCCGACGGGCACCCCTTCATCCCCGTTCATCTCCGGTTGGGATGGCCCCCTTAAAGTCCCGATCGGCTCTCCCCCTCTGGCGCTTTGCCGGGGAGATCTTACTTATGCCATCAGAAAGGCGCAGTTCGGCACGTTTTGTCGCCTCAGGCGTTATCCGGCAACGCGCCGATGCCAGCCGATTCTAGCAAGGAAGAGTTCATGCCAACGATCGCTCTCGTCGACGACGATCGCAACATCCTCACCTCGGTTTCCATCGCCCTCGAGGCGGAGGGGTACCGGATCCAGACCTATACCGACGGCGCCTCCGCTCTCGATGGTCTGAAGCATGCCCCGCCGGACCTGGCGATCTTCGACATCAAGATGCCGCGCATGGACGGTATGGAGCTGCTGCGCCGACTGCGCCAAAAATCCGATCTGCCGGTGATCTTCCTGACCTCGAAGGACGAGGAGATCGACGAGTTGTTCGGCCTCAAGATGGGCGCCGACGATTTCATCCGGAAGCCGTTCTCCCAGCGGCTCCTCGTCGAGCGCGTGAAGGCCGTCCTGCGGCGCTTCGCACCCCGCGATCAATCGGCCCCCCGGGAGGCCGATGCGAAGGCCCTGGAGCGCGGTCAGCTCAAGATGGATCCGGAGCGCCACGCCTGCACCTGGAAGGGCGAGCCCGTAACGCTGACCGTGACGGAGTTCCTGATCCTGCAGGCTCTGGCCACCCGTCCCGGCGTGGTGAAAAGCCGCAACGCCCTGATGGACGCGGCCTATGACGATCAGGTCTACGTGGACGACCGCACCATCGACAGCCACATCAAACGGCTGCGCAAGAAGTTCAAGTCGGTTGACCCCAACTTCGAAATGATCGAGACCCTCTACGGCGTCGGCTATCGCTTCAAGGAAGGCTGACGTCCGATAGCCCTGAGTGAGGCATGAAGGCTGACCCGATCGACGCCGAAGCCGTGACCGACGATCCTCCTGCTCCGCGTGGCCTTCTCGCGCGGTTGAGGCGTTTCGGCCATATGCTGATGCGGCGCACCTCGTCGAGCCTGACGCGGCGGATCGTGGTGCTCAATCTGGGCGGGCTCGTCGCCCTCCTGATCGGATTCCTCTACCTCAACCAGTTCCGGCAGGGGCTGATCGAAGCGCGGGTCCTGAGCCTCCTGACCCAAGGAGAGATCATCGCCGGCGCCATCGCCAGCTCGGCCACGGTGGAGACCGACACGATCACCATCGATCCGGACAAGCTCCTGCAAATGCAGGCCGGCCAGACCGAGCGCTTCAACGAAGAGAGCTTCTCGCCGCTCGAATTCTCCATCAACCCGGAGCGAGTCGCTCCCCTCCTCCGCCGGCTGGTGACCCCGACCCGCACCCGCGCCCGGATCTTCGACCGCGAGGGAGCCCTCCTGCTCGACTCGCGCAACTTCTACTCCCGTGGTGACATTCTCCGTCAGGATCTGCCGCCCGTCGCGGACGAGGACACGAGCTTCATCGAGCGCGGCTGGAATACCGTCCGCGGATTCTTCGTCCGCAAGAAGCGCATCCCCTACGAGGAGCCAGGACCTAACAACGGCAAGTCCCTCCCCGAGGTCCAGCAGGCTTTCGGCGGCCAGCGGGCGTCCGAGGTGCGCACCAATGTCCGCGGCGAGACCATCGTCTCGGTCGCCGTTCCTATCCAGCGCTTCCGAGCGGTCCAGGGTGTGCTGCTTCTGTCGACCCAAGGGGGTGACATCGACGGGATCATCGACTCGGAGCGATTCGCTCTGCTCCAGGTCTTCCTGGTCGCCGCGCTGGTCATGATCGTGCTCTCGCTGCTTTTGGCCAACGCCATTGCCGGCCCCGTACGCCGGCTGGCGGAAGCGGCGGAGCGAGTTCGCTGGGGCACCAAGTCCCGCCAGGAAATCCCGGATTTCACCCGGCGGTCCGACGAAATCGGCCATCTGTCCGGGGCCCTGCGTGATATGACGCGGGCCCTCTACAACCGCATCGACGCCATCGAGAGCTTCGCAGCCGATGTCGCCCATGAATTGAAGAATCCGCTGACCTCCCTGCGCAGCGCAGTCGAGACCCTGCCGCTGGCGCGCAGCGAGGATTCCCAGCAGCGGCTCATGTCCATCATCCAGCACGACGTGAAGCGTCTCGACCGGCTGATCAGCGACATCTCGGACGCCTCCCGCCTCGATGCGGAGCTGGCGCGAGCGGATGCGGAACCCATCGACATGGCGCGGCTCCTGGAAGCTGTCGTCTCGGTTGCCAACGAGCGCCGACGCGAGGGCGATCCCCCGGTCTTGCTCAAGACGGAACCATCCGGCCGCAACCCCTTCATGATCCTCGGCCACGACAACCGCCTGGGCCAGGTGTTCAACAACCTCATCGACAATGCCCGGTCCTTCTCGCCCCCAGAGGGGACGGTGAGGATCTTCCTGAGGCGGCGCAAGACCGACGTCGAGATCGTCGTGGAGGATGACGGCCCGGGAATCGAGCCCCATGCCTTCGACCGGATCTTCGAGCGCTTCTATACCGACCGCCCCGAACAAGGCTTCGGCCAGAACTCGGGCCTCGGTCTCTCGATCTCGCGGCAGATCATCGAGGCCCATCGGGGAACGATCCGGGCAGAGAACCGGCTCGGACCGCCGGACGAGACCGGGGAGCCAGGGCGGCTCGGAGCGCGTTTCGTCATCCGCCTGCCGGCGGCGGGCCAGACGGGATGACCGCGCCTCTGGCCGACCGGGAGACCGTACATGCCGGCTGCATCGCGATCGGCGAGGCCGGCATTCTGATCCGTGGAGCTTCCGGCTCCGGCAAGTCGACCATGGCTCGGGAAATGGTGCGCCAGGCGCGGGCCGAGGGCCTGTTCTCAGGCATCGTCAGCGATGATCGAACCCGGCTGGAAGCTGCCCACGGCCGCCTTGTGGCAAGGCCGGTTACGACCATTGCGGGGTATCGGGAAGTCCGGGGGATCGGGATCGTGCGCGCTTCCTTCGAGGCCGCCGCCGTCATCCGCCTGGTCATCGACCTGTCGGAGGACGCGCCGGAGCGTCATCCCGAGGGTGCGGAGTCGCAGGTTCGGCTCTGCGGCGTCTTGCTCCGTCGCATTCGGGCCCAAACTGGGGCACCTTTGCTGGACCTCGCCCTGGGCAGCCTGAGCGGTGTCTACGACGCGGTCGTGACACTGTGATGAAGTTTTTATCTTCGATGCTCTTGCGCTTAGCTTCGCGGTGCACAAAATAGCGGCTCCGCTCAACGGAGCGATCGGACCAGTAACATTATGATTGGCATGGTGCTCGTCACCCACGGGCAACTCGCGACGGAATTCAAGGCTGCGCTCGAGCACGTAGTGGGGCCTCAGGAGCAGCTCGAAACGATCACGATCGGACCCGACGACGATATGGAGACGCGGCGCAAGGACATCATGGCCGCCGTCTGCCGCGTCAATTCGGGTCAGGGCGTCGTGGTCCTCACGGACATGTTCGGAGGAACGCCCTCGAACCTGGCGCTGTCCTGCATGAACGGCAATGCCGTTGAGGTCGTCGCCGGCATCAACCTGCCGATGCTCATCAAGCTGGCCAGCGTGCGCGACGAGGAGACGTTGACGGATGCCGTCTCGCATGCTCAGGAAGCAGGGCGCAAATATATTAACATTGCATCGCGCGTCCTGACCGGAAAGTAGCGTGGAAGGAATGTAATGGACCGCTCAGCCGAAGAGGATTGCGACTGCCCGCCGGCCACCGTTCCAGACGGTGCTCAGGTCCGCGAACTGAGAATCACCAACCGCCGTGGGCTGCATGCCCGCGCCTCCGCCAAGTTCGTGCAGACGGTCGAGCGCTTCGATTCCGATGTGACCGTCACCCGCTGCGGCGAAACCGTCGGCGGCCGCTCGATCATGGGTCTCCTGACCCTGGCCGCCGCGCAGGGCACCACCATTACCGTCACCGCCAAGGGCGAGGACGCAAATTTCTGCCTCCAGGCGATTGACGATCTCGTCTCCAACAAATTCGGCGAGGATGAGTGAGCGGAAAAACATATAAAGACATCTTTATATGTTGATTGCCTCTCTTCCGGCTCTCTGCTAAACACGGCGCCAATCCACCGGTGCAACCCAAGCCCAAGAGAGTTCCATGAGCCAAGCTGCCGCGAAGAGCGCGAACGACGCGCGCGACTACGTCGTCAAAGATATCAGCCTTGCCGATTTCGGCCGCAAGGAGATCTCGATCGCCGAGACCGAAATGCCTGGCCTGATGGCCGTGCGCGAGGAATACGGCCCGAAGCAGCCCCTGAAGGGCGCCCGTATCGCCGGCTCGCTCCACATGACGATCCAGACCGCGGTGCTGATCGAGACGCTCAAGGCTCTCGGCGCCGACGTCCGCTGGGTGTCCTGCAACATCTACTCCACCCAGGACCACGCCGCTGCCGCCATCGCGGCCGCCGGAATCCCCGTCTTCGCCTACAAGGGCGAGACCCTGGAGGAGTACTGGGACTACACCGCCAAGCTCTTTGACTGGCACGGCGGCGGCATGCCAAACATGATCCTCGACGACGGCGGTGATGCCACGATGCTGGTCCACGCGGGGCTTCGCGCCGAACAGGGCGACGTGGCCTTCCTCGACAAGCCGGGCTCTGAGGAAGAGGAAGTCTTCTTCGCGCTGATTAAGCGGCTCCTGAACGAGAAGCCGAAGGGCTGGTTCGGCGAGCTCGCCAAGTCGATCAAGGGCGTCTCCGAGGAGACCACCACGGGCGTGCACCGGCTCTACATCATGGAGAAGGAGGGCAAGCTCCTCTTCCCGGCGATCAACGTCAACGACTCGGTCACCAAGTCGAAGTTCGACAATCTCTACGGCTGCCGTGAATCTCTCGTCGACGGCATCCGTCGCGGCACGGACGTGATGATGGCAGGCAAGGTCGCCATGGTCGCGGGCTTCGGCGACGTGGGCAAGGGCTCCGCCGCTTCGCTCCGTCAGGCCGGCTGCCGCGTGCTCGTCTCCGAAGTTGATCCGATCTGCGCCCTGCAGGCCGCGATGGAAGGCTACGAGGTCACGACGATGGAGGACGCGGCTCCCCGCGCCGACATCTTCGTCACCGCCACCGGCAACAAGGACGTCATCACCCTCGACCACATGCGCGCCATGAAGGACCGGGCGATCGTCTGCAACATCGGGCACTTCGACAATGAGATTCAGGTGGCGGGCCTGAAGAACCTCAAGTGGAACAACATCAAGCCGCAGGTCGACGAGATCGCGTTCCCCGACGGGCATCGCATCATCCTGCTCTCCGAAGGTCGCCTCGTGAACCTCGGCAACGCCATGGGGCATCCGTCCTTCGTGATGTCGGCCTCGTTCACCAACCAGACGCTGGCCCAGATCGAGCTCTTCACGAACCAGGGCAAGTACGAGCGCAAGGTCTACACCCTGCCCAAGCACCTGGATGAGAAGGTCGCCTCCCTGCATCTGGAGAAGATCGGCGTGAAGCTCACCAAGCTGCGTCCCGATCAGGCATCCTATATCGGCGTCTCGGAGAAGGGCCCGTTCAAGCCGGACCACTACCGCTACTGAGCAGCCCATCTCATCCGTCTTGGAAAAGCCCGGCTCCGCCGGGCTTTTTCGTGCCTTGCCGGCTACCCCTTCCCCTCCGAATCGGCAGCCTTGACCCTGAGATCCAGCTCCGCTGCAATGCAGATCGACAGCTTGTTCACAGGTTTTCCAAAGGAAGCTTAAGGGGACCTTAACCCCCTTTCTGGCGGAGTCGGGGGTGTCTAGAGTGAACGCGATTCGTCCGGTCATTGTCGGGTTTAGCGAACCGGGACGCAGTTCCGTTCATGGAGAGATAGAACCTGTCCCAGCAGCGCAGGAGCGCACCGGGATCAGGATTGCCTTGGCCTGGCGTCAGGCAGCACGTGGAGAAGGACAGCACCGGATGACCCGGAAAAAGGAGCAGCAGGACGACGACCGAGGCGCGAATGGACCGCGTCGGTTCGCCCTCATGCCTCTCGCTGCAACCCTGCTGACGGGTATCTCATGGCCGGCGCTGGCCGCGGAGCTGCCGCTCTCGCTGACCGACAAGGCGGCGGAACTCGCCGCTCTGCTGCACGGCTGGAAGCTCGAGAACGCAGCCTATTTCGGGCTCTTTTTCGGTCTGGTGGCATTTTCCACCACAACCGCGCTGCTGCTCTTACGCGAGCAGAGGCGCCATGCCCGCGTCGAGCGCGCCCTGCGCGCCGAGATGCTGTCCCTTCGCGGAGCAGACGATCTTGCGAATCTTCTGATGGGATCCGAGCGTCAACTCCTGGTGAGCTGGCAAGGGCGGGACGCGGAACCCCGGTTCGAAGGCGACCCGTCGATCATCGGAAGCGGCGCCCCGGCGCAACGGGCACTTGCCTTCGGTGCCTGGCTGGCCCCGGCCGACGCGGCGGCACTCGATTCAGCTCTCGAACAACTCCGACAGCGAGGTGAGTCGTTCCATCTCACAGCCCGAAGCCTCGCCAACCGATTCCTCGACGTCGAGGGAAGAACGGTCGGCGGACGGGCGATCCTGCGTCTGCGGGACGTGACCATCGACCGGGCGGAGCTTCTGACCGTACGCTCCGATCTCACGGGCGCGCAGGACGACCTGCGTGCCATGACGACCCTGCTCGACGCCATTACCTATCCGCTCTGGATTCGCGACGAGGACGATCGGCTGATCTGGGCGAACCAAGCCTATCTGCGATCCATCGAGGCCGCCAATCTCGCGGATGCCACCTCACGCTCGCTCGATCTCCTGGGTGAGCGCACGCGCGAGGATTCCCTGCGTCAGCGCCAGAACGGCGGCGCCTTCTCGGCGCGCGTCACGACCGTGCTGGCGGGACGACGCTCGATCCTCGACGTGGTAGAGCATCCGACACCGAGCGGCAGCGCCGGCATCGCCATCGACGTGTCAGAACTCGAAGCCGTGCGCACCGACCTGCAGCGTCAGATGGACGCTCATGTCCGCACCCTTGACCAGCTGCCGACGGCGGTCGCGATTTTCGACGGAGCGCAACAGCTCATCTTCAGCAACGCTGCCTATCAGCAGCTCTGGGGCCTCGACAGCGCCTTCCTCGCATCGCGCCCGACAGACGGTGAAGTGCTCGACCGGCTCTATGCTGCACGCAAGCTTCCGGAGCAGGCGGATTTTCGCGCCTGGAAGAACGAGTTTCTGACGAGCTACCGCGCCGTCGACTCGCAGGAAACCTGGTGGCACCTGCCCGACCGCCGCACGCTGCGCGTGGTGATGAATCCAAATCCGCAGGGCGGCGTGACCTATCTGTTCGACGACGTGAGCGAACATATCCAACTCGAATCGCAGGTGACTGCCCTCACCCGCGTCCAGTCGGAGACGCTTGATACATTGAAGGAAGGCGTTGCGGTGTTCGGCTCCGACGGACGCCTCAAACTCTTCAACCGTGCACTCACGGACATGTGGAACCTGCCCACGGAGCTGACGGCCGATCTGCCGCATATCGATGTGCTCATTAAAGCGTGCCGCAAGCTGGCACCGCAGGACGAACCCTGGATCGACATTCGCGGAGCGGTCGCAGGGCTGCCCGACATGCGCATGGGATTCAGCTGCCGCATGGAGCGCCGCGACGGTTCGGCTCTCGACTGCGCCGCGCAACCGCTGCCGGATGGTGCGACACTGTTGACCTTCGTCGACGTCACGGCCAGCGTGAACGTGGAGCGCGCGCTGACCGAGCGCAACGAAGCTTTGGAGAAAGCCTCGCGGCTGCGTGACGAATTCGTGCACCACGTGTCATACGAGCTGCGCTCGCCGCTCACCAACGTCATCGGCTTCGCGCAGCTTCTCGGCGACGAGACGATGGGCACGCTCAACCCCCGTCAGCGCGATTACACCGATCACATCATGCGCTCGTCGGAGTCGCTGCTGGCGATCCTGAACGACATTCTCGATCTCGCATCGATCGATACAGGTTCCCTCGAACTGACGCCAGAAGTCGTCGATATCCGCCCCACGATCGAGGCCGCAATGCGGGGCCTCGAGGACCGTTTGGCGGAGTCGTCCCTCCAGGTGATCATCGACGCGCCCGACGACATCGGCTCCTTCGTCGCCGACGGAAAACGTGTCCGCCAGATTTTGTTCAACCTCCTGTCGAACGCGGTCGGCTTCTCTTCACCGGGACAGAACATCACGGTCTCGGCCCGCAAGCGCGGCGGCGAGGTGATCTTCGAGGTGAAGGACCAGGGCCGCGGCATCCCGCCCGAGATCAAAGCGCGGATCTTCGACCGGTTCGAGAGCCATACCCTGGGGACTCGCCACCGGGGCGTGGGCCTGGGCCTTTCGATCGTGCGCTCCTTCGTGGAGCTGCATGGCGGGCGTATCGAACTGGCCTCCACCCCGGGCGTAGGCACCATCGTGACTTGCATCTTCCCCAACGAACGGTACGAGTCGCCCTCCGATGGCCGCTCCGCGCCCCAGGCGGTGCCACCGCTGGCGGCAGAATAGGGATCGGCGATGGCGAAGGGATTGGCTTTCATGACCGCGCAAGACGACTGGCAGGATCCGACCTGGGTCCTTGCCCTGCCCGACCAGGAGGCCACCGAGCGCCTGGCGCGGCTCCTCATCGACGAACTGCGCCCGGGCGATCTCGTCACCCTGTCGGGCGGCCTCGGGGCCGGCAAGACCACCCTGGCCCGTGCCCTGGTGCGCGGGCTGGCGGGCAATCCCGACCTCGAAGTCCCGAGCCCGACCTTCACGCTGGTCCAATCCTATGAGGGGGCACATCACCCGGTCGTTCACGCCGATTTCTATCGCCTCGGCGGCGGCCAGGAGCTTTACGAGCTCGGATGGGATGAGATGACGGAGAACGCCATCTCGCTCGTGGAGTGGCCGGAGCGGGCCGACGATGCCCTTAAGGCGGAGCGCCTCGACGTCCATCTGGATTTTGCCCCCGGTGGTGCAAACGCGGGGCGCATCGCGATCCTCACGGGGATCGGCGGATTCAGTGGACGACTGCAGCGGCTCAAGGCCTTCCACGCCCTCGTGGATCGCAGCGGCTGGACCGATGCGATCCGGGTTCCCATGCAGAGCGACGCTTCCGTGATCCGCTCCTATGAGCGCCTCGTGAAACCCGATGGGGAAACCTCTCTCCTGATGATTTCCCCGCCGCGGCCCGTCGGACCGCCCGTCCGGCGCGGCAAACCCTATACAACCATCGCGAAGCTGGCCGAGACGGTGCATGCCTTCGTGGCGATGGATAAGGCCCTGCGCGCCCAGGGACTGAGCGCGCCGGAGATCTACGGCGAGGACTTGGACACGGGCCTTCTCATCCTTGAGGATCTCGGCAGCGAGCCTGTCGTGAATACGAATGGCCCGATTCCGGAGCGCTACGCGGAAGCCGTGCGTGTGCTCGCTCACCTGCATGCCGCATCCCTGCCGGACGTACTCCCCGTCACGGAAGGACAGGAATACACGCTGCCGCCCTACGATCTCGAGGCCATGCTGATCGAAGTGGAGCTTCTGCCCGACTGGTACGTGCCACATATCATCGGCAGCCTACTTTCGGGTTCGGCACGGGCTGAGTTCGTCAATCTATGGACCGAAACCCTGGCGGAGATCCTCGCTGGCCCGACGACCTGGACCCTGCGCGACTATCACTCGCCGAACCTGATCTGGATGCCGGAGCGGGAAGGCCTTCAGCGGGTCGGCGTCATCGACTTCCAGGATGCGGTGCTGGGCTCTCCTGCCTACGACGTCGCGTCTCTTCTTCAGGATGCGCGAACGACAGTGTCGCCGGATCTCGAACTGAAGCTGATCGGCCTCTATGCCCGCGAGCGCAAGGCAAGCGATCCGCAATTCGACGTTGCGGCCTTCGCGCGCGCCTACGCCATCATGGGTGCGCAGCGCGCTACGAAGATCCTCGGCATCTTCGCGCGGCTCGACCGCCGCGATGGCAAGCCGCACTACCTCAAGCACCTGCCGCGGATCGAGACCTATCTGGCACGCAATCTTGCCCATCCCGCCCTGTCGCGTCTGCGCGCCTGGTACGAGGCCTACCTGCCGCGCCTCATTCCACATCCTCCCGCCGACGACACTTCCTCCGCGCCCTGAGTTCCTCCTTGCCCGACGTTTCACACGCTGCCCCCACCACCGCCATCGTCCTTGCTGCCGGCCTCGGCAAACGCATGCTGCCGATCACGGCAACGATGCCGAAGCCTTTGGTCCGGGTCGGCGGCCGGACGCTGATCGATTTTGCTCTCGACAAGCTGCACGAGGCAGGCATCGGCAAAGTCGTCGTGAACGTTCATCACTTCGCCGACATGCTCGAAACCCACTTACGCACACGCAAATTGCCGCACATCGTCATTTCCGACGAACGCGATGCGGTGCTGGAGACCGGCGGCGGCGTGAAGAAGGCACTGCCGCTCTTAGGGAACGCGCCCTTCATCACATTCAACTCGGATTCCATCTGGACCGAAGGATCGCAGCCGAATCTTTCGCGTCTCGTCGCGGCCTGGAATCCGGAAACGATGGATGTGCTGATGCTCGTCGCGCCGTTATCCACAAGCATTGGGTATGAGGGGCGCGGCGATTTCAGCATGAATCCGGACGGACGTCTGCAGCGCCGCAAAGGGGACGAATCCGTGCCTTTCGTCTACGCAGGCGTCGCCATCGTGAAGCCGGAACTCGTCACGGACACGCCTGAAGGGCCGTTCTCCGCGAACTTTTTCTACGATCGCGCCATTGCGAGAGGGCGGCTCCACGGGTTGCGCCTCGACGGCCAGTGGCTGCATGTTGGTGAGCCTCAGGCCATTGCCGAGGCGGAAGAGTGCCTTGCCGCCCGCACGCGGTGAGGACTCAGGATGTCGAGCACGCACCGGAATCGAGGATCTGTATCGCCGCAGGGCGACGATCTCTTTTCCGACCGAACCGTGCGCGCTCCCGATCCGTCGAAACACGTCTTTACCGTTCCGACCGGCTGCCCGTTTCTTCCGACCCTCGTCGATGCATTGATGGATGGGCGTCTCGTCGGACCACTCCCGGACGATCCGGCGGCGCTCGCCGATGTCACGCTTTACGTCCCGACGCGACGCGCGACGCGTGCCCTCGTGGCGCTGCTGGCTGAACGCGGTGGCGGACGGGCACAGCTTTTGCCGCGCATCGTGCCGCTCGGAGAAGCGGAAGAGGCCGAGTTCGAACTGACCGGTCTCGAAGGCACGCCGCTCGCCGAAGTCGCGTCCTTGAAGCCGCCGATCCCGCCGCTGGAACGACGCCTCATTCTCACGCGTCTCATCCAGCGCTGGTCGGCGGAGGTCGACCGGACCCTGCTGCAGCTCGGCCCCGACATGCCGTTCCTGGTTCCGGGATCGCCCGCCGACGCGGTCAGCCTCGCAGGCGACCTCGAAACCCTGATGGATGCCTTCACCACGGAAGGGATCGACTGGCATGCTCTCGAAGGGGCCGTTGACGCGGATTATTCGGAGTATTTCCGTATCACCCGCAACTTCGTGCAGATCGTGAGCGAAAACTGGCCGCGCATCCTGGCCGAGCGGCAGGCGAGCGACCCGGCGGCGCGTCGTGGCGCCCTGATCGCGGCTGAAGCCCGACGGCTCCTGCGCGACCGCCCCGACACGCCGATGATCGTCGCCGGCTCGACAGGCTCGATTCCAGCCACCGCCTCGCTGATCGCCGCGATCGCGCGCCTGCCGCGAGGCGCGGTCGTCCTGCCGGGTCTCGACACGGATCTCGACGAGGAGAGCTGGGCGTCGATCGGCGACATTGCCGACAGCGAGACGGATCCGGTGCACAGCCATCCGCAGGCCTCCCTGCGGCGCCTGGTCGATCAACACCTGCGCGTGCCGCGAGCCGGCATCACCATGCTTGGAACGCTGCCGGAAACCGCACGGGCCCGCAATCGGCTCCTGTCCGAAGCCCTGCGGCCCGCGGCGACGACGGATCGCTGGGTGCAGATTCCGACCGACGAACGGCTCGCACTGGCGGATGCAGGCTGTGCGGGCCTCACGGTCATCGAAGCCGCCGACGAACGGGAGGAAGCCTTCGCCATCGCGGTGGCCCTGCGCGAAACCCTCACGGAGCCGGGCCGCACGGCGGCCCTCGTCACGCCCGATCGCGCCCTTGCAACGCGTGTCGCGGCGGAGTTGGCGCGATGGGGCATCGCCGTGGAAGATTCCGCCGGCATTCCCTTGTCCGACACGCCCGCTGGCCGCCTCGCCCGCCTCGCCGCAGATGCGGCAGCGGACGATGTGCAACCACTTGCGGTTCTGGCGCTCCTCGCCCATCCGCTGGTGCGCCTGGGATGGCCGCGCGAGACCGTGGACCGTGCGGCGAGCGTGCTCGAAATCGGCGTCCTGCGCGGTCCGGCGCCAGCGCCTGGCTTCGATGGCATGCGCGCCGCGCTGGCGCAAAACCGCGCGGAGCCGGACCATCGCACGCCCCGTCCGCGTAAGCGCCTGACGCTGGAAGAATGGGATCTCGCCGACGCGCTTCTTCAGCGCCTGGAAGTCGCCTTCGGTGATTTCACGCCAGCCCGTCGCGGTGAGGACATTCTCGATCTCATGGGATTGACGGAAGACCACCGCCGCACGGTCGCTGCCCTCGCGGACAGGCCAGCGGACGAGGCGGAGCGGGAAGATCGCGAGTCTTCCATGGAGGCGCTGGAAGCACTCTTCGACGATCTACAATATTCCGAGATCCGCAAGGAGGAAGATCATCCCCTGCAGGGGCGGTTCGCCGACTATCCCGCGTTCTTCACCACACTCGCCAGACAACAGACCTTGAGCCCTTCGCCCCGCGCGACCCATAAACGTCTGAAGATCTTCGGCCTGCTCGAAGCGCGCCTGCTCTCGGTCGATCGCGTCGTGCTGGGCGGACTCGACGAGGGCACTTGGCCGCCTCGCACGGTGACAGACTCGTTTCTCAATCGCCCCATGCGCGCGCGCATCGGCCTTGCGCCACCCGAACGTCGGATCGGCCAGACGGCGCACGACTTCGTGCAAGCCCTCGGCACGCGCGATGCGATCATCACACGCGCGCAGAAACGCGATGGCTCGCCGATGGTGCCCTCGCGATTTCTCCAGCGCCTGAAGGCATTCACCGGCAAGGGCGCCTGGGAGGGGATGGTTCGCGCGGGCGAACGCTATCGCCACCTCGCGCGCAGTCTCGACATGCCTGCACCCAGCGCGCCTCTTGCGCGTCCGCGGCCGAAACCCGATCCCTCGCTTTTCCCACGCAGCCTGAGCGTCACTGAAATCGAGACGCTGGTGCGCGATCCCTATTCGATCTTCGCCCGCCACATCCTCAAGCTCGACGCCCTGGATGCGATTGCGGTCACGCCCACCGCCGCCGACCGCGGCACGATCATCCACGAGATTCTCGGCACTTTCGCGAAGGACCATCCGCGCGCCCTGCCGGAGCTTGCTCTCGAAGATCTGCTCGGGCGCGGAGCCGAGGCGTTCGGTGCCGTGGAAGAGGCCTTTCCGGAGCTCTATGCGGAATGGTGGCCGCGTTTCACGCGGCTTGCCACCGCTTTCGTGGAGTGGGAGCGGACTCGCCGACCCGATCTCGTCGAGATTTATCCGGAACGGTCCGGCGCGCTGCCGATCCCGCTGGCCGATGGCTCGACGTTCATCTTGCGCGCCCGCGCCGACCGCATCGAACATCGACGTGACGGCGGCTTCACGATCATCGATTTCAAGACCGGTCAGCCTCCGGGCGTGCGCGAGGTCTATGCGGGATTTTCGCCTCAGCTCACGCTCGAAGCCATGATGCTGATGCGTGGCGCCTTCAAGGGCCTTCCGCTTGCGAAGGAAACGCCGGAGCTCGTCTATGTCCACACCACGGGCGGGCGCACGCCGCTCGATCCGCGCGAGATCAAGCCCGGACGTGACGAGACGCGCAGCGTCGCCGAGATCGTGGAAGAACATCGCCGCCGCTTCGAGGGCATGATCGCCCGTTACGCGACCGGCGAGACACCCTATGTGTCGCGCCCCTTCCCGAAGTACGCGCGGCGCTTCTCCGAATACGACCACCTCGCCCGCGTGAAGGAATGGTCGCTCGCCAGCAATGGCGGCGGGGAGGGCTTCGAATGAGCCTCGACCTCGTCGTTCCGGAACACACTAGGGAGGCGCAGCGCCGCGCCGCAGATCCGCGCGCGTCGGCCTGGGTGTCTGCCAATGCGGGTGCCGGCAAGACGAAGGTACTGACGGATCGTGTGGTGCGCCTTCTCCTCGCGGGCTCTCCGCCGGGGCGGATCCTGTGCCTCACCTTCACGAAGGCTGCCGCCGCCAACATGGCGATCCGTGTGTTCGAACGCCTCGGCAAGTGGGTAACGCTCGACGACGAGAGCCTGATAGCCGAATTGACGGAACTCGAAGGTCAGCGCCCCAGCCGCGAACAGTTGCGCCTCGCGCGCACGCTGTTCGCACGGGCCGTTGAGACGCCGGGCGGCCTCAAGATCGATACGATCCACGCCTTCTGCGAGCGGCTTCTCCATCTCGTGCCGTTCGAGGCGAACGTGCCAGCCCGATTTGCCGTGCTCGATGAGAGCCAGACCGACGAAATGCTGGCGCAGGAGACCGCAAACGTGCTCGCCGATGCGGCGAGCGGAAATTATCCCGAACTGAACGATGCGCTCGCCGTTGTGGGCACGGAAGCGGCCGGCGATGCCTTGGCAAACGCCCTCAACGGGGCTTTGCGCTGCAAGAGTTTCCTGCACCACGACGGAGGACTCGCCGCGGGCCTTATACGCGTGCGCGCGGCGCTCGGTCTTGGCACCGACGAGGATCTCGTCACGATCGAACGGTGCATGCTCGAAGACGGTCTGGCACCCTCCGAATGGCCCGGAATCGCTCAGGAGTTGCTCAGAGGCAAGAAGACCGACCAGAAGCGCGGAGAGTTTCTGTCACAGGCGGCTCTCGCAAACGCCCATGACGACAAGCTGCAGCGCTACCTGTCGGTGTTCTTCAACAAGGACGGCACGAAGGCGAAAGGGTCGGCCTTCCTCACGAAGGATGTCGATGTCGCCCTCCTTGAGCGAATGCTAGAGGAGCAGGAGCGCCTCGCACGACTCGACGACAAGCGCAGGGCAGCGCGTGCGCTGGAGCGCACGACGGCGCTGTTCACGCTGGCCGCTGAGATCGGCGCGCGCGTGGAGCGCGCGAAAGCGCGCTATGGCGCGCTCGACTTCCAGGATCTCATCGAGAAAACGCTGACGCTGCTCACCCGGCACGATGCGGGCTGGATCCTCTACAAGCTCGATCGCGGCATCGACCATGTGCTGGTCGACGAGGCGCAGGACACCAATCCCGAGCAATGGGAGATCCTGCGCAGGGTCACGGAGGATTTCACTGCCGGGCATGGCGCGCGCGGCCAGCGGATCCGCACGCTCTTCGCCGTGGGTGATCCGAAACAGTCGATCTATGGCTTCCAAGGCGCGGCGCCGCAGGAATTCGAGGCGAGCCGACAGGCGTGGGCGCGCAAGGTTGCGGATGCCGAGCTGAGCTTCGAGGACGTGCGCCTGACTGTGTCGTTCCGCTCGACGAAGGCGGTGCTCACGGCCGTCGACTCTACCTTCTCGGTAGCGGAAAACTTCAAGGGCCTGTCCTTCGAGGATCAGGCCATCGGCACGGTTCACGAAACCGCGCGGCCACATGCGCCCGGGCTCGTGGAGCTCTGGCCGACCGAGACGCCGGCGGAGGAAGAGGAACCGGAAGCCTGGGTCCTGCCTCTCGACGCGCAGGAGCAGCACGCGCCTCCGGTCATGGTCGCCAAGCGCATCGCGAAGGCCGTCCAGACCTGGACCACCAAAGGCGACGCGCAGGGTCGGCACTGGTCGGCAGGCGACATCCTGGTCCTGGTGCGTAAACGCGGCGCGGCATTCGAGGCGGTGATCCGCGCCCTCAAGGAAGCCGACGTGCCGGTGGCCGGTGCCGACCGGCTCAATATCGGCGAGCACATTGCCGTGCTCGATCTCGTCGCGGCCGGCCGTGCCGCCCTGCTGCCGGACGACGACCTCACGCTCGCCACCGCACTCAAGTCGCCCCTGGTCGGGCTGACGGACGACGATCTGATCCGCATCGCCGCTGATCGATCCGAGAGCGAATCCCTGTTCGCGGCCCTCGGACGCCACGCACAGGCCGGCGACAAGGCAGCTTTGATCAGCCTCGACGCGCTCGGGGCCTGGCGCGGCCTTGCCCGCGTGCACGGGCCCTTCGGCTTCTTCGCCACGCTGCTCGGGCCAATGCATGGGCGCGCGAAACTCGTCGCGCGGCTTGGCAGCGAAGCAGGCGATGCCATCGATGCCTTCCTGTGTGCCGCTCACCAGTCGGAGCAGACCGAAACGCCCTCCCTCACGGTGTTCCTGAACCGGTTCGAATCCGCCTCTCACACCATCAAGCGCGACCTCGATTCCACCAACAACGAGGTGCGGGTGATGACCGTGCACGGGGCCAAGGGCCTCGAGGCGCCTGTGGTGATCCTCATCGACGGCTGCGACGTGCTCGGCCGCGATCCGCCTCTGCTCCAGCTGCCGACCTTCCGTGGCGATGCCGTGCCGGTCTGGGCGCCTGCCAGGAATTCCGATTGCAAGGCCACCGGAGCGGCGCGCGATGCTCTGAGAGCCAAGGGGCTCGAAGAGCACAACCGGCTTCTCTACGTGGCGATGACCCGCGCCAAGGACCGGCTCGTCATTGCTCCCTATCAGACAAGCCACAAGGATTCGCCCCAGGAAGCTTGGTGCGAGATGGTCCGACGTGGCTGGCTCTCCGCCCATCACGGCAAGGAACTGCCGGCGGCCCCGTTCGAACCCCTGATCCTGTGGCAGGATGGGGCGGCGGGTGCCGCCAGGGATCGCGACGAGGCCGCTGCGCTGGTTTCTGCGGAGCTTCCGGACTGGTTGCTCCGGATCGCCGATCCGGAGCCGGAACCCCTGCCACCGATCCGCCCGTCGAGTGCCCTCGGAGCAGCGGATCGCATGACGCGCCCGGGGGATGGCCCCTATGCGCCGGAAGCACGGCTGCGCGGCACCCTGATCCACACGCTCCTGGAGCGTCTCCCCGCCCTGCCGCAGAACCACCGGGAAACGATGGCGCGCGCCTATGTGAAAGCCCGTGCACCGCGCCTGCCGGAGGACCTCCGCGAGGCCATCGTCGTCCAGGCCCTCGGCGTCCTCGATCACGCGGCAATCGGCCCTCTCTTCGGCCCGGGCTCTCGTGCGGAAGCGCCGATCGCGGGCCAGATCGTCACGCCGGACGGGCCGCTCATGGTGTCGGGCCAGATCGATCGCCTGGCCATTCTCGACCGGGAAGTTCTGGTGGCGGATTTCAAGACCACGGCGCGCCCGCCCCGGCCTGGCCAAGCACCACCGCGCTCCTACGTGGCCCAGCTCGCCCTGTACCGGCGGCTCCTGCAGGAGATCTATCCGGACAAGACCATACGGGCCTTTCTGGTCTGGACGGCAGGACCCGTTATCCACGAGATGTTGGAGGCGGAGATGAACCAAGTACTAACCATTGTGGCTGCATGACCGGTGGCCGATGCGGTGCCGTTGCTTGATTCCCTCTTGGGCCGTTCTTACCTTGATGGAATCGTTGAGCGGCTCGCGACTGAGTCGCACTGAAATTGACAAAGGTGATGGTATGGCGACCGTGAAGGTAACCGACGCGAGCTTCTCGCAGGACGTCCTGAATTCCTCCGAGCCCGTCGTGGTCGACTTCTGGGCCGAGTGGTGCGGCCCCTGCCGTATGATCGGCCCGGCCCTGGAGGAAATCTCCAACGAGATGGCCGGCAAGGTGAAGATCGCAAAGCTCAACGTGGACGAGAATCCCCAGATCTCCTCCCAGCTCGGCATCCGGTCGATCCCGGCCCTGATGATGTTCAAGGACGGCAAGGTGGTGGCCCAGAAGATCGGCGCCGCTCCGAAGGGTGATCTCGCCAAGTGGATCCAGGCCTCGGCCTGATCCCTCCATTCCACGGAATATGAAAGGGGCCTTCGGGCCCCTTTTTCGTATCGCCTCCGGCAAGCTTGCGTTTCACGAGGCCATGGCGGGGTCCGGACCTGCATGCTAAGCCTTGTCATAGGGAGAGATACCTATGATCCGAACCATCGTCCTCGCCGCTGTCCTGCCCTTGTTCCTGACGGCTTGTGTGACACAGCAGCAGCGGGAACAGGTTGCCGCCTGCAATGCGCAGACTTTCAAGACCAATGCCGAAAAGGTCGTATGTCTGAACGCGGCGGAAACATCCCTCTCGGCGGACCTGAAGAATAAGCGCCTCGAACTCGCCAGGCGGGTCGATACCGGCCAGATCAGCCTCGATGAAGGGAATCAGCTTTATCGGGCCCAAGTCCTTGAGGCCCGCGAGCAGCAGCGGCGTACTGCCAATGCCGGCATGATGGGCGCCATGATCGGAGCCGGCATCCGGTGATTTTTTGAGGATGTCATGATCCGCTTCGTGCCGGCCCTCGCGTCGCTGATACTCCTCGGATCGATACCGGCCCAGGCCATGGCTTTTGAGCATCGGGACGCGTTCTTGCGCAGCTTGCGCGACCAGATCTCCCGCTGCTACATGGCGCCGATCGGCGCCTCATCAGCCAGGGTCCGTCTGGAGATTCGTCTGAGGCGCGACGGTTCCCTTGCGGGTCCAGTGAAGGTTATCGGGCAAGCGCCAGATACGGCCACCGCCAAGGCCGCCATCCGCTCCATTCAGCGCTGTTCGCCGTTTCAGTTCGGAGCCGAGTTCCGCTCCTCCTACGATCAGTGGAAACGACTGCAGATTGAGTTCGAAACATCGCAGTGACAGGCGAAGCGCTCCTTGATGGGCCGAGGGCGCCGGTGATCCGCGCCCTATTCCGGCAACGTGCCGTTCGCCGCTAGTACTTCGCCCGCCAGATAAAGCGAGCCGCAGATCAGGATCCGGGGCGGACGATCCCAGACATAGTTATGCAGTGAGGCCAGTGCCGCTTCGACGCTGGCCTTCGTCGAGACTGTGAGGCCGACGCTCGCGGCGATGCTCGCCACCTCCTCGGCCGGCCGAGCGGCGATCTGGCCGGGAATCGGAACGGCGATCACCTCGCGGGCGAGACCGAGGAAATTGTGGAAGAAGGCTTCCGAATCCTTGGTGCCGAGCATGCCGGCGATGAGCACCAGGGGCGCATCTGAGCTTTCGCTCCGGTCCGCCATGGCGGCGGCGAGCACCCGGCCGCCATCGGCATTGTGGCCGCCATCGAGCCAGAGTTCGCAGCCTTCCGGTGCGATCTCCGGCAGACGGCCCTTGGAGAGCCGCTGCAGGCGGCCCGGCCATTCGGCGCGGGTCAAACCGGCCTCGAAGGCTGCGGTCTCGAACTGGTCGAAGCCGGCCACCCGAAGGGCCGCGATCGCCGTGCCGGCATTGATGAACTGGTGACGTCCGACGAGTTTTGGGCGCGGCAAGTCGAGCAGCCCCTTCTCGTCCTGGTAGACGAGACGCCCGCGCTCCTCGTGAACCGAGAAATCCTGCGCACCGACCATGATAGGCGATGCGCCGACCCGCTCGGCCTCTTCGCGCAGCGTCTCGTCCGCCGCCACATAGTCCTGAGCGGCGATGACGGCGGGGCAGCCGCGCTTGAAGATGCCGGCCTTCTCGCGGGCGATGCCTTCGAGAGTCGTGCCGAGATATTCCGCATGGTCGTGACCGATGGAGGTGACGACCGCAGCCGCCGGAGCGTCGATGACGTTCGTGGCGTCAAAGCGGCCACCAAGACCCACCTCCAGCAGCAGCACGTCCGCAGGTTCCTCCGAGAAGAGCAGGAGCGCCGCGGCGGTGGTAATTTCGAAGACGGTGATCGGCGCGCCCGCGTTCACCTTCTCGCAGCGGCGCAAGGCCTCGACGAGACGATCCTCCTCCACATAGCGCCCGCCACCGAGGCGGCCGAGGCGGATGCGCTCGTGGAAGCGCACCAGATGAGGCGAGGTATAGACATGGACCGCAAGGCCGGCGCTCTCCAGGATCGCCCGCATGAACGCAATGGTGGAGCCCTTGCCGTTGGTGCCGGCGACATGGATCACCGGCGGCAATCGCCGCTCGGGATGGCCCAGCTGCGCGAGAAGCTGCTGAATGCGCCCGAGCGACAGATCGATGGTCTTCGGGTGCAGGGCGAGAAAGCGCGCGATCAGCGCATCCGAGGAATCCATCACCCTGCTCTTCTCCGTTAGGCAGCCTTGGCCGGAGCCTTGGTGAAAAGGCGCGCGAGCCGAGCGACGGTAGGCTTCACCTCATGCCGGTGAATGACCATGTCGACCATGCCGTGGTCCCTCAGGTACTCGGCACGCTGGAAGCCGTCGGGAAGCTTCTCGCGGATCGTCTGTTCGATCACCCGCGGACCGGCAAAGCCGATGAGCGCGCCAGGCTCTGCCAGATGCACGTCGCCGAGCATGGCATAGGAAGCCGTCACGCCACCCGTGGTGGGGTTCGTCAGCACGACGATGTAGGGCAGGCGCGCGTCGCGCAGGCGCCGCACCGCCACCGTGGTGCGCGGCAACTGCATGAGGGACAGGATGCCCTCCTGCATGCGGGCACCGCCGGAACCGGCGAAGAGAATGTAAGGCGTCTTCTTCTCGAGAGCGGTCTCGGCTCCCTTCACGAAGGCCTCACCGGCCGCCATGCCGAGCGAGCCGCCCATGAAGCCGAAATCCTGGACCGCGATGGTCATCGGCACATCTTCGACGCGGCCGAAACCGACCTTGAAGGCATCCTGCTGGCCGGTCTTGGCGCGGGCGTCCTTCAGGCGGTCCACATAGCGCTTCTCGTCGCGGAACTTGAGCGGATCGACAGGAGCTTCCGGAAGGGCCACGTCGAGCCAGGTGCCGCCATCGAACATCAGGCCCAGGCGCTGGGTCGCCGAGATGCGCATGTGATGGTTCGAACCGGGAATAACCCATTGGTTCGCTTCCACGTCCTTGTGGAACACCACCTGCCCCGTATCCGGGCACTTGATCCAGAGATTGTCCGGCGTCTCGCGCTTGAAGAGCGTCTTGATCTTCGGACGGACGACTTCGGAAATCCAGTTCATGATTCGTAATCCTTCCTGTCAGCGGCCTGCCAGAGCCCACATCCTGAGGAGGACCGTCAGGTCCGTCTCGAAGGACGAGGGCGTCCTCGGTGCCCGCTGGAAGCGCATCCTGATCCTTCGAGACGCCGCTTCGCGGCTCCTCAGGACGAGGATGCTCGTGATTTTACGCCGCCGCGCGCTTCGCCACCGAGCGCACGCCTTCGCTCAAGTCCTTCACCAATGTGGTGACGGCATCGACCGTGCGCGAGGTGGCGCGCCCTTCGGCATCGAGCGTGCCCTTCAGGGCATCGATCAGCGCCGTGCCGACCACGACGCCGTCCGCGCCCTTCGCCACCGCCGCCGCATGGGCGCCGTTCTTCACGCCGAAGCCCACCACCACGGGTAGAGGCGTGTGGCGCTTGATCCGCTCCACCGCCGTGGCGACCTTGCCGAAATCGGGGGTCGCCGCGCCGGTGATGCCGGTGATGGAAACGTAATAAACGAACCCGGCCGTGTTGGCGAGCACCGTCGGCAGACGCTGGTCATCCGTGGTCGGGGTCGCGAGGCGGATGAAGGCGAGGCCCGCCTTCAGGGCAGGCAGGCAGAGTTCGTCGTCTTCCTCAGGCGGCAGATCGACCACGATCAGCCCATCGACACCCGCCGCCTTGGCATCAGTCAGGAACCGGTCGACGCCATAGACATAGATTGGATTGAAATAGCCCATGAGGATCACGGGCGTGTCGGCGTCCTCGGCCCGGAAGCGCCGGACGAGCTCCAGGGTCTTGATCGTATCCTGCCCCACCTTCAGGGCCCGCAGGCCGGCTGCCTGGATCGACGGGCCGTCGGCCATCGGATCCGTGAAGGGCAGGCCGAATTCGACAATGTCGGCGCCGGCCTTCGGCAGCTGTTGCAGGATCTGCAGCGAGGTCTCGGGATCCGGGTCCCCCGCCATGATGTAGGTGACGAGGGCGGCGCGGCCTTCCGCGCGGCATTTCTCGAAACGGGCTTCGATGCGCTTGGTCATCAGAGTTACTTGCCTAACTTGCAGAGAGCTCGGTTGAACGAACCGTCAACCGTTTGCGGAGCCTCGTACTTGTTCTCGCCCGGCTTCACCGTGAGCCGCGCAATGGAGAATTGCTTAACGAGCTTGTCGCCATCATGGAACTCGCACCGCACATTGCGGACATCCACGCTCGTATCGTTCGGGTTCATGAGTTGCAGGAAAATCTTGGTGCTCAGGACTTTTTCCGAACCGGAACTTCTGTGAATGGCTCTCTCGACCGACAGTCCCTTATTTTCAACGGGCTTCAGGGTTGCCGCGAGGCAGGCTCCTGCTCCCAGGGACAGAAAGCCGAAGGCAATCACGACCCGGCTCAAAGCTTCACCCCAAGGATATCCGCGATCTGAGGAACGTCCTTGTCGCCGCGGCCGCTGATGTTGACGACCATCAGGTGGTCCTTGGGCTTTTTCGGCGCGAGTTCGATCACCTTGGCGAGCGCGTGGCTCGATTCCAGCGCCGGCAAGATGCCCTCGAGCCGCGAGCAGAGCTGGAAGGCGTCGAGCGCCTCCTGGTCGGTTGCGGAAATGTAGTTCACCCGGCCCACATCGTGCAGCCAGGAGTGCTCCGGACCGATGCCGGGATAGTCGAGACCCGCCGAAATCGAGTGGGCGTCCTGGATCTGCCCGTCCTCGTTCATCAGGAGATAGGTGCGGTTGCCGTGCAGGACCCCCGGGCGCCCGCCCGTCAGCGAGGCCGCATGCAGCTTGTCGAGCCCGTGGCCCGCCGCTTCGACGCCGTAGATTTCCACGCCTCGGTCATCGAGGAAGGGGTGAAACAGGCCGATGGCGTTGGAGCCGCCGCCGACGCAGGCGATGAGCGAATCCGGCAGGCGCCCTTCCGCCTGCTGCATCTGCTCGCGGGTCTCGTTGCCGATGACGCACTGGAAGTCGCGCACCATGGCCGGATAAGGATGCGGACCGGCCACCGTGCCGATGCAGTAGAAGGTGTCGGCGACGTTGGTGACCCAGTCGCGCAGGGCCTCGTTCATGGCGTCCTTGAGGGTCTTCGTGCCGGACTGCACCGGCACCACCTTGGCGCCCAGCATGTTCATGCGGAAGACGTTGGGCTTCTGCCGCTCCACGTCGACGGCGCCCATATAGACGATGCATTCCAGCCCGTAGCGGGCGCACAGCGTGGCGGTCGCGACCCCGTGCTGGCCGGCGCCGGTCTCGGCGATGATGCGCTTCTTGCCCATGCGGCGGGCGAGAAGGATCTGGCCCAGCACGTTGTTCACCTTGTGCGCGCCGGTGTGGTTCAGCTCTTCGCGCTTGAAGTACACCTTCGCGCCGCCCGATAGGCCGGCGGCCATCGAAACCTCACGAAGATGTTCGGTCATGCGCTCGGCGAAATAGAGCGGGCTCGGGCGGCCGATGTAATGGGTCATCATCGACGCCATCTCGGCATGGAAGGCCGGATCGGCCTTGGCCTCGTTATAGGCCTTCTCCAGGTCGAGGATGAGCGGCATCAGCGTCTCGGCCACGAAACGGCCGCCGAACATACCGAAATGACCGCGCTCGTCCGGCCCGGTGCGGAAGGAATTGGGTTGCGCCTGAGCTGTCACGCCTGTCCTGCCTTGCACTGTTGAGCATTCGTCGAAAACGCGGGAATAGCGGATTTCCGAGCGGAATGCGCGTTTTTATTGCCCCTTCGCGGCATATGCCGCACGGGCAGCTTTGATGAAAGCCTCGATCCGGGCTGGATCCTTGATCCCGGGCGCGCTCTCCACTCCCGACGACACGTCGACCGCCTTCGCGCCGGTGAGGCGGATGGCCTCCGCCACGTTGTCGGAAGTGAGCCCTCCTGACAGCATGAAGGCGGTGTCAGGGTCAAGCTTGGTCAGGAGTCGCCAGTCGAATGGCAGACCGTTGCCGCCGGGGAGCGCCCCTGACGTGCGCGGCGGCTTGGCGTCGAGGAGAAGAAGATCAGACAGGGCGCCATAGGACGCGATCCCCGCGAGATCCGCCTCCTCGGCGATACCTAGGGCCTTGATGATCTGTCGCCCGAAGCGGTCGCGGATTTCCCTGATACGGTCTTCCGTCTCATGGCCGTGGAGCTGCAGGAATTCGGGGTCGATGGCCTCGACCGCCTCCGCGATGGCGGCATCATCCGCATCGACGAGAAGCACGACCCGTTGTGCCCGGCCTGCCGCCTGACGGGACAGAGCCCGAGCCTGATCGAGGCCGACATGACGCGGGCTTTTGGGGAAGCGCGCGAAGCCGATGAAATCGGCGCCCGCGCTCAACGCGACGTCGAGGGTCTCGGGCGTGGAGATCCCGCAGATCTTGATGAGGCCGTCCATGGGCGGGATCCTATGCCTTTTGGCCGATCTTCTGCCACACCAGCATCGCCGCAGCCAGATCTTCCAGCGCCGCCCCGACCGATTTGAAGGCCGTGATTGCTACATTCGCCCGCTTCAGCGGGTCACGGCAGAGGCTTGCGAGATCGCCCTGCACGTGACTTTCCGGAATCGCGCCGCTCTTGATGGCGATTGCGACGTCGCCGCCTTCGTGCTTGGCGGCCGGAGTATCGATATAGACCTGGGCCCGACGCAAGGCCTCGTCATCCGCCTCGCGCATCGAGAGGTTAAAGGCGCCGACGAGATCGAGATGCGTGCCCTCCTTGAGCCATGCGCCCTTGACGATCGGTGCTGAGGACAGGGTGGCGCAGGAAACGAGATCGGCGCCGCGGACGGCCTTTTCGAGATCCGACGCCGCAGTCACGGGCAGACCCTCGGCGCGAAGCGTGGCCGCGAGGCTTTCGGCTTTCTCGGGGCGGTGATTCCAGAGCGCCACCTCCCGGATCGGACGCTGGCTCATATGGGCGCGGATGAGGAATGGCGCGAGCGCTCCAGCGCCAACCATGACCATGCGCTCGGTATCCTCGCGGGCCAGGTACCGGGCCGCCAAGGCCGATGCGGCAGCAGTGCGCCAGACGGTCAATCGCGTGCCGTCGAGGGCGGCCAGAGGCGTTCCGGTCGCACCGTCGATGAGCAGGTAAGTGCCCATGACGCTGGGAAGGTTTTTGGCGCCGTTTTCCGGGAAGACGGAAACGATCTTCACGCCGACGAACCCATTGGCCGCCGTAGGACCGGTCCAGGCAGGCATGAGAAGGAGCGTCGCGGGGGTGCCGGGACGCTCGATCTCATGGTGATGCCGGACCGGGGTGACCAAGTCCCCCCTGAAGGCGTCGCCGAGGGCTTCAATCAGGTCAGGGAATCCGAGAGCCTGATCGATCTCGGCAGCGGTAATGACACGCATGGAAGCTCAGAAAGTCGGGGTGCGGGAGGTCGGAAGCGCCGGCACGGAGGACGTGTTCCGGCCCTGCGTGCGCAGGCGCTCCGTCTCGCTGCGCAGTTGAGTCACCTCGCGACGGAACTGACGGCGCGCGCGACGGTGCTTCCCTTGCGCAAGCCATGTAGCCGCGCCGCCGATCACCACGCCGACCATGACGGCAGCGAAGATGACGGCGAACAGAGGCAGCTGTGCGGCGAATTCCGGAACGTCGCGGGAAAACGGATCGAGCGACAGGGTCACGGGCTCCCGGTTTGCCACGGCGAGCAGAACGATCAGGACAGCGACGGGCAGAAGGATGAGCGCCTTGAGAAAGCGAATCACCGGGCCACCTCCCTTCTCATCATCGCGCCGCGACGGCCTTCAGAGGCCTCGGGGCCGTATTGAGGCGCTGGCGCATTTCCTTGCCGGTCTTGAAGACCGGCACGACCTTCTCGGTGATCTCGACCGACTCGCCGGTTCGCGGATTGCGCCCGGTGCGCGCATCGCGCTTCTTGACCGAGAAAGCTCCGAAGCCGCGCAGCTCCACCCGGTCTCCCCGCGCCAGGGCGTCGGCAATGGTGTCGAGAATCGCGTTGACGATGTTCTCGACGTCGCGCTGATACAAGTGCGGATTCTGCTCCGCAATCTTGAGCACCAGTTCGGATTTTATCATTGGGCGTTATATCTTTGATGCGTCTTTACTTTTCGGAAGGGTGCCAGACAGCCAGGAGACCGTCAAGCTGAGCAGCCTCGACGCCGGAAGCGGTGCGGCGCAGCATAGCGGCGAGGCTCTCGAACCCCATCAGGTCGGCGCCACCGGCGGCCCAGACGAGGAACGACAGGTCACGGTCGCTGCGCGGCCTCCAGTCGCGAATCGGAAGGTTCTTCTTCACGCCCTTCTCCCGCTCCAGCCAGGCAACAGCGTCCCGCTCGCTCCCCAGGGCATCCACCAGCTTCAGGGGCACGCCCTGGTGGCCGCTGAACACCTGTCCCGTGGACACGGTCGCAAGCTCGGCATCACTCATGTGCCGCCGCTCGCGCACCAGACGCTTGAACCAGTCGTAGGTATCGCCCACGACCAGCGCCAAGGCTGCCCGCGCTTCGGGACTCGTGGGCTTGAACGGGCTCGGCTCCGCCTTCAGCGGAGCGGACTTCACTTCCTCGACCTTGACCCCGACACGATCGAGAAGACCCGACACGTCGGGATACTGGAACAACACGCCGATGGAGCCGACGATCGAGGTTTCCCGGGCGACGATATAGTCCGTCGCCATGGCGGTGATGTAGCCACCGGAGGCGGCCGTGCCATCCACGAAAGTCACGACCGGCTTCTTCCCCGCCAGACGGCGGATGTTGCGGAAGAGCTCCTCGGACCCGGTGGTGGTGCCCCCGGGGCTGTTCACGGAGATCACGACCCCGGACACGTTCGGGGCATTGCCGACCCGCTCCATGAGGTCCGCCATCCGCTGGTTGCCGGTGATGAGGCCGCTGACCGAAATGCGCGCCACCTGATCGGTCACGTTCAGGCCGAAGCGCCGCGAGGTGGAATAGCCCAGCGCCACCACGGCGGCGATGAGGGCGAGGAGCCCTATCACCCGCCAGAAGGTGAGCTTGCGCCGCAAACGGCGGCGGTCGGCGATGGCTTCGGCGTCGATCGGCATCAGTCTCGTCTCGCTGGATCTTCAGGGCCTCAGGGCAATCCCTGTGGGAGAAAATGCTTTAAGGTGAAGTAGATAGGGCAGCAAGAGCCCTTTGCCAGTGAATCTCCGGGCGGTTTCCGCCGCCTCTATGACCAAAGGATCCGGAGCAGGAGCGCGGCGGCAACGATCCAAAAGGCCAGGATCGCGATCCCGGCTCCGCGGCTGACCGGCCGGCTGGACCGGGCACGCGCCGTCTCGCGCAGCTCCGCCATCAGGGGCTGTGGGATCAGCCGGACAGCAAGGAGAATGCCGAGAGGAACGATCACGAGATCGTCGAGATAACCGAGAACCGGAATGAAATCGGGAATGAGGTCGATGGGGCTCAGCGCATAGGCCGCGACAAGGCCTGCGACGAGCTTCGCGAGGAGCGGCACCCGAGGGTCGCGCGCCGCGAGATAGAGCGCGATCACATCGGTTTTGATGGCTTTCGCCCACCGGCGGACTCGGAGAAGCCAATTATCCTTATCTGTCATGTATGCCGCTGGCCCGACTCATCGCCCAAGGGAAACTCCTGTTCTGCTAAAAAGCTGATCCGAGAAATAGGCGATAGGCCCGCCTGCTTCGTGACCCGCAAATATGCAGCTCAATTAGATCGGACGAGTGTTACCCGCTCCATGAGCGCGGGTGTGTGATGATGACCGGAGATGGCGCCGAACAGCAAACCTGACAGTCGTACAGCTTTACCCAAAAGCCGTTTCATCTCGGCGAACTGCCCGTTGCCGTGAAGGGCCAGTTGGACTTTTCTGACACCTTGGGCTGCATCGCCTAATCCATCCGCCGTTGCGATAAGACAGATCGGTTTCTTAAGCTGGAGCAGGAGGACGGTTTCTGGCTCGTCTCCCTCCTCGACGCTCTGATAGTTGGGCCGACCCGGGAAGGTTTTGATTGTAAGAGTGCCTTCGAGTGTGACGGGGCTATCGTAAGCGAGGCACTCACCTGCAAGAGCCTTCGACGAAGCTCCCGCAACGCCCGTGAGCAAGCTCGCCAAAACAATTCGCACAACTGTGCCTGCTCGATCTACGCGCATCACCAAAGCCTCAGCACATAATTGTTTCGTGATAACATAGTATCAAGAACAACGAAAAAACCCGCGCGATTTCTCGCGCGGGTTTCCTGGTTTGGAGATCCCCTTCCCTCACGGCCTTACGGCCGCTCGCCGGGGACGACACGCCGGAAGGCGCGTCACTTCTTGTCGGTGCGGGCCTTGAGGGCCGCGCCGAGGATGTCGCCGAGCGACGCGCCGGAATCGGCCGAGCCGTACTGCGCCATGGCTTCCTTCTCCTCCGCGACCTCGAGGGCCTTGATGGAGAGGGTGACGCGGCGCGCCTTGCGGTCGAACTGGGTCACGCGGGCATCGACCTTCTCACCGGTCGCGAAGCGCTCGGGGCGCTGGTCGGCACGGTCACGCGCAAGCTCGTTGCGCTTGATGAAGGTGGAGAGGTCGGTGTCGACGATCTTCACTTCGATGCCGCCGTCCTTCACCTCGAGAACCTCGCAGGTGACGACCTGGCCCTTCTTGATCTCGCCGGCTTCCGCGAAGGGGTCGCCGCCGAGCTGCTTGATGCCAAGCGAGATGCGCTCCTTCTCGACGTCCACGTCGAGAACCTGGGCACGCACCATGTCGCCCTTCTTGAACTCGTCGATGACCTGCTCGCCCGGACGGTTCCAGTCGAGGTCCGAGAGGTGAACCATGCCGTCCACGTCGTTCTCGAGCCCGATGAAGAGACCGAACTCGGTCTTGTTCTTCACCTCGCCCTCGACTTCCGAGCCGACAGGATGCTTCTCGGCGAAGGCTTCCCACGGGTTCTGGAGCGTCTGCTTCAGACCGAGCGAGATGCGGCGCTTCACCTGGTCGACCTCGAGGATCACGACCTCGACTTCCTGCGAGGTGGAGATGATCTTGCCGGGGTGGACGTTCTTCTTGGTCCAGGACATCTCGGACACGTGGATCAGGCCTTCGATGCCCGGCTCCAGCTCCACGAACGCGCCGTAATCGGTGATGTTCGTGACGCGGCCCTTCAGCTTGGCGCCAACCGGGTAACGGGCGGCGATGCCCTCCCACGGATCGGCGAGGAGCTGCTTGATGCCCAGCGAGATGCGGTGCGTGTCGTGGTTGATCTTGATGATCTTCACCTTCACCGTCTGGCCGATGTTTACGACCTCGGACGGATGATTCACGCGCCTCCACGCCATGTCGGTGACGTGCAGCAGGCCGTCGATGCCGCCGAGATCAACGAACGCACCATACTCGGTGATGTTCTTGACCACGCCGTCGATGACCTGACCCTCTTCGAGGTTCGCCACGAGCTCGGAACGCTGCTCGGCGCGGCTCTCTTCGAGAACCGTACGGCGCGACACGACGATGTTGCCGCGGCGGCGATCCATCTTGAGGATCTGGAACGGCTGAGCCACGCCCATGAGCGGGGTGACGTCGCGAACCGGGCGGATGTCGACCTGCGAGCGGGGCAGGAACGCCACGGCGCCGTCGAGATCGACGGTGTAGCCGCCCTTGACCTGGTTGAAGATGGTGCCGTTGACGCGTTCGCCGGCCTCGAAGGCCTTCTCGAGCTTCACCCACGACTCTTCGCGGCGGGCCTTGTCACGGGAGATGACGGCCTCGCCCAGCGCATTCTCGATGCGCTCGACATAGACCTCGACCTCATCGCCGACCTTGACGGTCTGATCGCGGTTGGGGCCGGCAAATTCCTTCAGGGCCACGCGGCCCTCGGTCTTGGCGCCGATATCGATGACCGCGACGTCCTTTTCGATCGCGACCACCTTGCCCTTCACGACCGAGCCTTCGTTGATCTCGGACGTACGGAAGGATTCTTCGAGCAGGGCCGCGAAATCCTCACGGCTCGGCGCTTGTTGGTATGCTGCGGACATATGTTCTCCTGAATGGCCCTCGATTAAGGGGCAACGCCGGCGGCTCGTGTTACGGGTCGCTTCCAGCCGCCGCTGCCAGGGACGCCCCTTCAGGGCCAGGTCCCAGGCATACCGCTCCTCAGAGCGGGCCGGCGTATCATCGACGGATGAAAACGCTTGTTCCGTCAGGCTTTTACGGAAACACCGCAAGGGCGCGTACACGCACCCTGACGTCTTAAGCAACCGGTTCTGTCCTGTCGGATGAACCCCTATGTACTGCCTTTCCTGCCTGTTCACAAGGGTTTCCGACCTGGTCGACTGACCTTAAGTCAGCAGGCCTCAGGCCCGCTCGCTGTCCAAGTGCGCCATCTGTGGAGCTGGATAGCGGTCACCGGCGGCAGCGCCTTTCGGAACGACGCGCTCGATCAGCGCCATGTCCTCCGAGGTGAGCCTGACGTCCAGGGCGCCGATGGCCTCCGCCAGGCGGTCGCGGCGGCGGGCCCCGATCAGGGGCACGATGTCGTCCCCTTTGGCGAGCACCCAGGCGATGGCGATCTGCGCCACGCTTGCGCCTTTGGCCTCGGCCACCGACCGCAGCGCCTCGACGAGGGCGAGGTTCTTCTCGACATTGCCGTCCTGAAATCGGGGAGAGCGGGAACGGAAGTCCCCGGTGTGCAGCGCCGTCTTCTGCCAGTGTCCGCTGATGAGTCCCCGGGAAAGAACGCCGTAGGCGGTGATGCCGATTCCGAGCTCCCGGCAGGTCGGCAGGATGGACTCCTCGATGCCGCGCGAAAGGAGCGAGTACTCGATTTGAAGATCGCAGATCGGGTGGATCGCCGCCGCACGCCGGATCGTCTCGGGGCCGACCTCCGAAAGACCGATGGAACGGACATAGCCGGCCTTCACCATGTCGGCGATCGCTCCGACCGTCTCCTCGATCGGCACCTGCGGATCGAGGCGCGCCGGACGATAGATGTCGATGTAATCGACGCCGAGGCGCTGGAGCGAGTAGGCCAGGAAAGTCTTCACCGCCTCTGGCCGGGCATCGTAGCCGATCCAGCCCCCGTCCGGGCTGCGCATGGCGCCGAACTTGACGCTGATCAGGGCCTGGTCGCGGCTACGGCCCCTCAAGGCCTCGCCGATCAGCATCTCGTTGTGGCCCATGCCGTAAAAGTCGCCCGTATCGAGGAGCGTGATCCCGGCCTCCAGGGCCGCATGGATCGTCGCGATGCTCTCGGCACGATCCGCGGGACCATACATGCCGGACATGCCCATGCATCCGAGGCCGAGGGTGGAAACGCGCGGACCGGCCGCGCCCAATTGACGATGTTGCATGTTCATGTGCCTCCGTTTGCGTCTTGAACGGAAAGATTATGGATCCGCTCAGGCCGTGCGATAATCTGGCACAACCTGAACAGGCTGTGCGGATTTTCGAACAATGACCGATCTTGACCTTGCTGATCTCGACGCCTTCGCGGCAGTGGCGCGGGCCCGCAGCTTCCGGAATGCGGCACGGCTGCGCGGCGTCTCCGCCTCGTCCTTGAGCGAGGCCGTCCGCCGGCTGGAGGCCCGACTTCAGGTGCGGCTTCTCAACCGCACGACCCGCAGCGTCACGCCGACGGAGGCGGGCGAGCGCCTGCTGGAGCGGCTCAATCCCGCCCTGCAGGAGGTGGCCGCCGCCCTCGACGAGGTGAACATCTTCCGTGACAGCCCGACAGGCACGTTGCGGCTCAACGTCCCGACCGTGGCCGCGCGCCTGATCCTGCCGCCGATCATCGGCCCCTTCCTCGCCGCGCATCCGGGGATCACCCTGGAGGTGGTGGCGGAAGACAGCTTCGTGGACGTGCTGGCCGCCGGCTTCGATGCCGGCATCCGCTATGACGAGCGGTTGGAGCGCGACATGATCGCAATCCCGATCGGCCCGCGCGTGCAGCGGTTCGTGACGGCCGCCGCCCCGTCCTATCTGGAGGCGCGCGGCCGGCCGGCCCATCCCAACGAGATCCTCAGCCATAACTGCATCCGTCACCGCTTCGCCAACGGACGCGCCCTGCCCTGGGACTACGAGCGCAGCGGCGAGACCATTCGGATCAGCCCCACCGGTCCGCTTGTGGCGACGAACTTCGACCTGGAGCTGAGCGCCGCCATCCAGGGGCTCGGCCTGATCCACAGCTTCGAGGAGTTCCTTGCTCCGGCAATCGCCCGCGGCGCGCTGGAGCCGGTCCTCGAAGACTGGTCGGAACGGTTCTCGGGCCCCTTCCTCTATTATGCCAGCCGCCGGCACATGCCGGCGCCGCTGCGGGCCTTCGTAGACTTCGTCAAGAACCCCAGGCTATCGGCTCAATCCTCGTGAATGAGGCTGTGCTTGCGGGTGTCCCGCATGCGCAGATACACGATGAGCGAGAGGCCGATCAGCACCGTCACATACCAGAAGAAGCCGCTTTCCATGCCCTTCTGCTTGAACCAGAGCGCCACGTATTCCGCCGTGCCGCCGAAGATCGTGTTGGCGAGCGCATAGGGCAGCGCCACGCCCAGCGCCCGGATATGAGCGGGGAACATTTCCGCCTTCACCACTGCGTTGATCGAGGTGTAGCCCGTCACGATCACCAGGGCCGCGAGCGCAAGTGCGAAAGCCATATAGGGATCGTTCGTTCGGCTGAGAGCCGTGAAGATCGGATAGGTGCAGATCACGCCGAGGATTCCGAAGCCGACCATCAGGGGCTTGCGGCCGACCTTGTCCGACAGAGCTCCGGCCACCGGCTGCAGCAGCATGAACACCAGGAGGGCGGCCGCCGTGATCTGGCTCGCCGTCTCGCGGTTGAAGCCTGAGGTGTTGACGAGGAACTTCTGCAGATACGTGGTGTAGGCATAGAAGGCGAGCGTGCCGCCCGCGGTCAGCGCCAGCACCGTGAAGGCCTCGCGCGGATATTGCCGGAACAGCGCCAGCCCACTCGACCTCTGCTGCCCCTCCTTGGCGTTCTTGTAGGATTGCGTTTCCGCCAGTCCGCGCCGGAGATAGAACACCAGGATGGCCAGCACGCCGCCGATGGCGAAGGGAATGCGCCAGCCCCAGACCTCAAGATCGTGGGTCGATAGGGTCGCCTGCAGCACCAGCAGCACGGCAAGGGCCAGAAGCTGTCCGGAGATCAGGGTCACGTACTGGAAGCTGGAGAAGAAGCCACGCCTTTCCTTGCCGGCCATCTCGCTCAAATAGGTGGCGCTGGCACCGTATTCACCGCCGACGCTGATGCCCTGAACGAGGCGCGCGAGCACCAGAATGATCGGCGCGAAGGCCCCGATGCTCTCGTAGCCGGGCGTGACGGCGATAGTCAGAGAGCCGAGACACATGAGGGTAACGGAGAGCGTCAGGCCGGCCTTGCGGCCCTTACGGTCCGCATAGATGCCCATGATCCAGGCGCCGATAGGCCGCATCAGAAAGCCGACCGCGAAGATCGCCGCGGCATCGAGAAGTTGGGCCGTCTGATCGCCTTTCGGAAAGAAGACCGGAGCGAAATAAAGGGTGAAAGCCGAATAGACGTACCAGTCGTACCATTCGACCATATTGCCCGCCGAGCCACCCAGGATCGATTTCAGGCGATGTTTCCGGTCGGCAATATCGTTCTTCATCAACATCATGTTTTCCTATTGTTCTTCGTTATTGGATCAGCCGACGGCGATGGGCACCGGGCGGGGCTGCCGGGGGCGCCTGCCTGTCAACGCTCTCGCGGCGGAGAGTTTCGGAACAGCAGGCCGCAGAGGGCTACTTGGCGGACGCAATATCCGTCAGGCCGGCCATTTGGACCGGTTGGCGCGCTCGACGGCCCAGGCGAGCGCCTGTTCGAGCCGGTCGTTGCCCCAGAACATCTCCCCGTCCTCTGCCAGGAAGGTCGGCGCTCCGAAGAAGCCGCGCGACTGGGCCTCCTCTTCCGCCCGGCGCAGGCGCGCCTTGTTGGCCTCGGTCTCGGCCTCCGCAAGGGCCGTTTCCGGCGCGATGCCGATCGCCGTCAGGATCTCCGCCAGGACGACCGGATCGCCGATATTGCGTCCCTTACCGAACTCGGCCGCGAAGACCGCACGGGTGAAATCGGGCGTCCAACCTTTGTCGATGCCCAGAAGCGCAACGCGGGCGGCGAGCAGGCTGTTCTGCGGGAAGGGTGTGGGACGACAGAAGGGAAGACGCAGACGCGCCGCCTCCCGCTCCATGTCGCGCCACATGTAGCGGCCCTTGAGAGGATAGAGATTGAACGGCGAGGTGTTCCAGCCCTGCGCCCCAAAGATCGGCCCGAGGAGGAAAGGACGCCAGACGACGGTCACACCCGCATTCTCCGCGGCATCCGCGATGCGCATGGCGGAGAGATAGGAATAGGTCGATGAAAATTCGTACCAAAATTCGAGGGACGGCCTGGGCATGATCCCTTCCCTATTCCATCGCGAACGGCTGGGACAGCAGCCCGGCTTCCGGTCGGGGATGCTCTGGACGCATAACGAAATGTCCGGTTGCGCCGCCCAAGCTTCCGTTCTAAGTCGCGGAGGTTTTTCTCGATCTCGGAACGTTCCCCCATGGCTGACAAGCGCGTGAACAAGGTCGTGCTCGCCTATTCCGGCGGCCTCGACACCTCCATCATCCTCAAATGGCTGCAAACCACCTATGGCTGCGAGGTCGTGACCTTCACGGCCGATCTCGGCCAGGGCGAGGAGCTGGAGCCGGCCCGCAAGAAAGCCGAACTCCTCGGCATCAAGCCGGAGAATATCTTCATCGAGGATCTTCGCGACGAATTCGTGCGCGAGTACGTATTCCCGATGTTCCGGGCGAACGCCCAGTACGAGGGCCTGTATCTGCTGGGTACTTCCATCGCCCGGCCGCTCATCGCCAAGAAGCAGATCGAGATCGCCGAGAGGGTCGGCGCCGACGCGGTCGCCCATGGTGCGACCGGCAAGGGCAACGATCAGGTGCGCTTCGAGCTCTCCTATTATGCCCTCAAGCCCGACGTGACGGTGATCGCGCCCTGGCGCGAGTGGGACCTGCGCTCCCGCGAGCAGCTCATCGCCTTCGCCGAAGCCCACCAGATCCCGATCGCCAAGGACAAGCGCGGCGAGGCCCCGTTCTCCGTCGACGCCAACCTCCTGCACGCCTCCTCGGAGGGCAAGGTGCTGGAGGATCCGAGCCTCGAGGTTCCGGACTACGTCTATTCCCGCACCAACGATCCGGAAACGGCACCCGACAAGCCGACCGTGATCTCCATCACCTTCGAGAAGGGCGATCCGGTCGCCATCGACGGCAAGAAGATGGGTCCTGCAGACCTTCTGGCGAAACTCAACGAGCTCGGCCGCCTCAACGGCATCGGCCGTCTCGATCTCGTCGAGAACCGCTTCGTCGGCATGAAGAGCCGCGGCATGTACGAGACCCCCGGCGGCACCATCCTGGTGCTCGCCCATCGCGGCATCGAGTCGATCACCCTCGACCGCGGCGCAGCTCATCTCAAGGACGAGCTGATGCCGAAATATGCCGAGCTGATCTATAACGGCTTCTGGTTCTCGCCGGAGCGCGAGATGCTTCAGGTAATGATCGACAAGAGCCAGGAATTCGTCACCGGCGAAGTCAAGCTCAAGCTCTACAAGGGCGGCGTCTATGTGATCGGCCGCGAGAGCCCCTATTCGCTCTACGACCAGGAACTCGTGACCTTCGAGGAAGGCGCGGTCGCCTACGACCACCGCGACGCAGCCGGCTTCATCAAGCTCAACGCACTGCGTCTGCGCACGCTGGCCCAACGCAAGAAGAAGCTGGGCCTGTAAGACCGAGCCTCGTCATACCAGTCTCGTGCCGGGCATGACGCGTTTCGACAATCGCCCCAAAAGGCCCCGACCCGTTCGGGGCCTTTTTTGTCGGACGAGGTGATCCACCCTGGCGAAGCTGTGGGGCAACCAAGCGCCTAGATGGTAAAGCCGGCTGCGGCACTGAGGTTGTCGACACACCACATCGAAGCAGCGCGTCGTCTGGAAAAACGGACATGTAACGCAGCGCGCTAACGAATCCGCGACCGAACCATTCTCGCATTTCGCCTACGGTCTTTCGGCAGTATCATGCTGTGCCTTTGGTTTCGGCAAAGGGAGACTGACGATGCGCAGGCTTCTCGTTGCAATGAGTGCTCTCCTGGCTAGCGCTCTTATCCTGCCGGATGATGCTTTCGCCCAGCGGGGCGGTGGCTTCCGAGGCGGCGGTTTCGGTGGAGGTGGTTTCCGGGCCGGCGGCTTCGGCGGAGGCGGCTTCCACGCTGGCGGATTTGGTGGCGGTTTCGGGGGCGCAGCGATCGCTGCACGTCCGGGATTCAGTACGGGTGCAATCGGTGTTCGCCCCGGATTGGCGGGCGTCAACTCCGCCATCGTCCGCCCTGGCTTCGGCACCTATGGCGGCTGGCGTTATCCCTACTGGCGCTATCCAGCTTACGGCTATTATCGCCGCGGCTATCCGTATTACGGCGCAGCGCTGGCGACCGGCCTGGCCCTCGGAGCTCTCAGCTATCCGTATTATGGATACGGTTCCTATGACTATCCGTACGACGACAGCTACTCGTATCCGTATGACAGCGGCTATTACGCAGCCCCCGGCTATTACGCAGCGCCCGTTGCCGCACCCTATTACGGATCGACCGTCGTGTGCAGAACCGATCCCTACGCTGCCTACAATGAGATCTGGGGCGGTTGCCGGACCGTCTATCGCCCAGGTTATGGACGCGTGATCGTGACCAGCCCTGGGTATTGAGGCGCCGGAGAGACGCTTCCGCGCAAGACAATCGAGAATACCAGCGGCAGCTTCTCAAATCGTCGGAGCTGCGCTCATCGTGCGCGCATGCATTCGACCATCTGCGAATTTTTCTATCCCAAACTGTCAAGCAAACGCCTCACGCGCCCAAGGACTCTTAGGCTTCCCAGAAACCGGACCTCAGCAAAGGAGCGGTTGCCATCCACCTCTCAATCTACCGATTGCCGTCTTCACACCCTACCTTGAAGACAGCACCTCCTGAGGAGCGCTTCATGGTCTGGTCGATCCCCATCGCACGCATTGCCGGCACGGCGGTGCGCATTCATGTGACCTTCCTGTTGTTCCTGGTGTGGATCGGAGCCTCCTACTGGCGGATGGGCGGACGCGAAGCTGCGATCGAGGGCGTGCTGTTCATGATGCTCCTCTTCGCCTGCGTGCTGGCGCATGAGTTCGGCCATATCCTGACGGCCCGGCACTTCGGCATTCGCACGCCCGAGGTGACGCTCTGGCCCATCGGCGGCATCGCCAGCCTGGAGCGCATTCCCTCGAAGCCACGGGAGGAGCTTCTCGTCGCCATCGCGGGACCTGCGGTGAACGTGGTCCTCGCCGCCGTCATCATCCTGGTGCTCGGCATCGGCCTCGACACGGTGACCACCGCCGCCATGGACGATCCCCGCACCAGCCTGCTGGCGCGGCTCGCGGCGGCGAATATCTTTCTCGTCGTCTTCAATCTTCTCCCGGTCTTTCCGATGGATGGCGGACGCGTCCTGCGGGCGCTACTCGCCATGCGGATGGACCGGCTCAATGCAACCCGCATCGCGGCCCGGATCGGCCAGGGTGCGGCCTTCCTGTTCGCCCTGATCGGCCTGTTCGTGAACCCGATGCTCATCATCATCGGGCTCTTCGTCTATCTGGCCGCGACGGCCGAGGCTCAGGACATGGCCTTTCGCGATGCCACGCAGGGACTGCCGGTCCGCTCGGTCATGATCAGTTCCCTTGAGACGCTGCCGACCACCGCGACCCTCAGCGACGCAGTCGACCTAATGCTGCGCACCTCGCAGAAGGAATTTCCCGTGGTGGACGGCGCGCAGGGGCCGCGCGGCCTCCTGACCCGCGAAAACCTCATTCACGCCCTTCACGACGGCGGGCCGACGGCGCCGGTGCTGGAGGCCATGACACGGGAAATTCCGACCGTCTCCGACGGGCAGCCGTTCGACACGGCCCTCGCCCTTCTCACCCGCACCCGGGCACCGGCCCTGTTCGTCCTCGACGAGGCCAGCCACCTCATCGGCCTCGTGACCCTGGAAAACATCGGCGAGATGATGATGGTACGCAGCGCCAGGCCCGATTGGCACTTCCGTAACGATAGACCTACCTCCCCACGCACCGTCCCGCCCATAGGCCAGGCGACATTTCCCAGGGGAAGGGTTGGAAATCCCGGAGGCAATAACCCATATGGCCAGGGGCCGTCATAAGGCGGTCACAGGGCGGCTGTCTTGATTTGAGACGCCTGCCCTATTGCCGGTTTGCGCGCATCGCGATATTGCAGCGCAATCATATTCCGCCCGGTTCGAGCCAGGGGCGCGGCCAAGCTTGCCGCGAACCGGGCCGCTTTGTTTTGAAAGACTTGCCCAATGAAGCTGCGCAACATCGCTATCATCGCCCACGTCGACCATGGAAAGACGACCCTCGTGGACAAGCTGCTCCAGCAATCGGGCAGCTTCCGCGAGAACCAGCGCGTGGAAGAGCGCGCCATGGATTCCAACGACCTGGAAAAGGAGCGCGGCATCACCATCCTGGCCAAGGCGACTTCGGTCGTCTGGAAGGACACCCGCATCAACATCGTCGATACGCCCGGCCACGCCGATTTCGGCGGCGAGGTGGAGCGTATCCTGAGCATGGTCGACGGCGCCATCGTGCTGGTGGACGCGGCCGAGGGTCCGATGCCGCAGACCAAGTTCGTGGTCTCCAAGGCCCTGAAGATCGGCCTCAAGCCGATCGTCGCCATCAACAAGATCGACCGCCCCGATGCCCGCCACCAGGAGGTCATCAACGAGGTGTTCGACCTCTTCGCCGCCCTCGATGCCACCGACGAGCAGCTCGACTTCCCGATCCTCTACGGGTCCGGCCGCAACGGCTGGATGGCTCAATCGCCGGAAGGACCGCAGGATCAGGGTCTCGCCCCGCTGTTCGATCTCGTTCTCAACCACGTGCCACCGGCCAAGGTCGAGGAAGGCCCGTTCCGCATGCTCGGCACCCTCCTCGAAGCCAACCCCTTCCTGGGCCGCATCGTCACCGGCCGCATCGCCTCCGGCTCCGTGAAGCCGAACCAGTCGATCAAGGTCCTGGATCGTGAAGGCAAGGTGGTCGAGACGGGCCGCGTCTCCAAGATCCTCGCCTTCCGCGGACTGGAGCGTCAGCCGATCGAGGTGGGCGAGGCGGGCGACATCGTGTCCATCGCGGGCCTCGAAAAGGGCTCGGTCGCCGATACCTTCTGCGCGCCCGAGAACGACATTCCGATCCAGGCCCAGCCCATTGACCCGCCGACCGTCACCATGTCGTTCATCGTCAACGACTCGCCGCTCGCGGGCACCGAGGGCGACAAGGTCACGAGCCGCATGATCCGCGACCGCCTGTTCAAGGAAGCGGAAGGCAACGTGACGCTCAAGATCGAGGAGGCCGCCGACAAGGATTCGTTCTACGTCTCCGGCCGCGGCGAATTGCAGCTCGCCATCCTCATCGAGACCATGCGCCGCGAAGGTTTCGAACTCGCCGTGTCGCGTCCGCGCGTCGTCATGAAGAAGGACGAGGCCACGGGCCAGCTTCTCGAGCCGATCGAGGAAGTGGTCATCGACGTCGACGAGGAATTCTCCGGCGTCGTGGTGCAGAAGATGTCTGAGCGCCGCGCCGAAATGGTCGAGATGCGCCCGTCCGGCGGCAACCGTCAGCGCCTCGTGTTCTACGCCCCGACCCGCGGCCTCATCGGCTATCAGAGCGAATTGCTGACCGACACCCGCGGCACCGCGATCATGAACCGCCTGTTCCACGCCTACGAGCCCTACAAGGGGGAGCTCGCCGGCCGCAACAACGGCGTGCTCATCTCCAACGACCAGGGCGAGGCCGTCGCCTATGCGCTCTGGAACCTGGAGGATCGCGGCCCGATGGTCATCGAGCCGGGCTGGAAGGTCTATCAGGGCATGATCGTCGGCATCCACAGCCGCGACAACGACCTCGAAGTGAACGTGCTCAAGGGCAAGAAGCTCACCAATATCCGCACGACCTCGAAGGACGAAGCGGTGCGCCTGACGCCGCCGATCCGCATGACCCTCGAGAAGTCGCTCGCCTGGATCCAGGACGACGAGCTCGTGGAGGTCACGCCGAAGTCGATCCGCCTGCGCAAGGCGATTCTCGACCCGAATGACCGCAAGCGCGCCGAGCGGTCGAAGGAGGCGCTGAGCGCCTGATCCGAACTTTCCTGCAAGATGAAAAGGCCGCATTGAATGCGGCCTTTTTCGTAAGCGGATGCCATCCGTCGCTTTAAGAATGCTGGGCACGTCATGCTGAAGATCCATGGCTACAAGGGCTCGATCAATGTCCGGAAGGTGCTCTGGACCTGCGTGGAGCTGGGCCTCCCCTTCGAGCGGATCGACTGGGGCGGTGGGACGCGTCCGGTTACGGATCCGGAGTTCATCGCGCTCAATCCGATAGGCATGATCCCGGTCCTTGAGGATGCGGGTCAAATCTTCTGGGAATCGAACAGCATCGTCCGCTATCTCGCGGGACGCGAGAGACGGCACGATCTGCTTCCGTCCCATCCGGCGGAGCGGGCGCAGATCGAAAAGTGGATGGATTGGCAGGGTTCGGACTTCAACAATTCCTGGCGCTACGTTTTCCAGGCCACGGTTCACAACAATCCCCAGTTCCAGGATGCCATGCAGGTGGCGTCCTCGTGGGAACAGTTCTGCCGCATGGTCCAGATCCTGGATCGCGAGCTGGACAAGACTCGGAGCTATATCGCCGGGAGCCACTTCACCTGCGCCGACATCGTCATCGGCCTGTCGGTCCATCGTTGGAAGAGCATTCCGCTCGACCGCCCCACCTTGCCGTCGGTCGAACGCTACTACGACCTTCTGTGCTTGCGGGACGGCTTTCGGCAATACGGAAGGGACGGCGGTCCCTGAGGAGCGCTCACATCACCGGCTCCGCAATGGGCTCTGGCAGGGCTGCGAGCTTCGACACGGGCGAAGACGCGATGATCAGGAGCTGGATCACGAAGCCGATGGCCGCGACGGCGATGCAGGCCTGAAGCCCGAAGGCGGCTCCGATGGCACCACCAAGCACCGCGCCGATCGGGCGGGCTCCGGCCGTCGCCGTCATCACCAGGGCCGAGACGCGGCCGAGAAGCGCTATCGGAGTCACGGTCTGTCGAAGCGTCGTCTGGCTGATCGTCCACAGAATTGGGCCGGCACCGAACAGAAAGAACGAGAGCGCGGCAAGGAAGCCGGACGGCACCCATATGGTCCCGGCCATGGCAAAGGCGGCAGCGACAGAGACCAGAGGCCCGACCAGGATGGCCGCCCCGAAGGTGAGGCGCCCCACGAGCCGGGGAGCCAGCAACGCGCCGACGATCATGCCGATCCCGTAGGTGGCCATCGAGGTGCCGATCCCGGACGCCGTCAGGCCGAGCACATGGACTGCATAGGGGACATAGGCTGCCTGCAGCACGAACCAGGCCAGGTTCCAGGCCACTGCCGTGAGCAGGATGGGCCGCAGGTGCGGGTGGTTCCAGGCGAAGGCGGCGACCTCCTTGAGGTCGCGCCAGATATGAGGCTGGGCCGGGCGACTGCGCGGCGCTTCGGGAACGCGGATCAGGCACAGAACGGCCAGGATCGAGAGAGCGGCCGCCAGGGCGAAGGTCTGCGATGCTCCGAACCAGCCGACGAGGCTTCCCGCCAGCGCTGGCCCCGCCGCATAGGCCACGCTGCGCGCCAATTCGAGCTGTCCGTTGGCCCGCGCTAGCAGATCGCGCGGCACAAGCGACGGCACAAGCGCGGGCGCGGCAACGCTGAACACGACGGTGCCGGTTGCCGCTGCGAAACCGAGGATCGCGAGCATCGGGATCGAGAGGAGGGCGAGCATCGCCAGAAGCGGCAGGCTCAGAAGCGCCACGGCCCGAAAAGCTTCCGCTGCAGCCATCAGAATCCGGCGCGGCATGCGATCAGCCATAATGCCGGCCGGAAAGGACAGAAGCAGAAACGGCAAGGTCTGAACGGCGGCGAGCATGCCGGTTTCACCGGGACCGGCCCCTAGGGCCAGGACCGCGATGAGGGGAGCGGCTGCAAGTCCGATCTGTTCTGCGGACTGCGCCGCAACATTCGACCAGGCGAGAGCCCGAAAAGAGGAAGGCAAGGAGGAGGACATGGCGAAGACCTGGAACCGTTCGTATTCGTCCAGGTCTATGGGCGGTCGTGCCGCCCGCGCCCACCCGAATCCTGCTCCGCTGCTCCCGCGATGGGACTATCCTTCAGCCTTGTCGCTTTGCCCCTTCTTGGCACCCTTTCCCGATGTGCTCGTGGAGTCTTCGCCTCTGGCGTCGGGATCCGTCCGGCCCTGCGGCGTAAGACGCGGCGCATTGATGTCGGCCTCGGTCGCCTGGCTGCGTTTCCTATCAGACCGGCTCATGATCAGCTCCTCAGCCGCTGGTGGAATCGGTTGCGTCGCGTCTGCCCGCTTCGGGCAGGGTGCCCGCACCCGGCGTGCCCTCATCATTCATCAGTTCAGGTTTTGCGTGGGGTCCCGCGGCCGGCAGATCCGCGCCGGCGGGGCGTCTCCTGTCCTGGGTCGCTTTCGGGGTCTGACCGGTCGCCTTGGGATCCGGACGCTCTGCCGATTGAGGCTGCTGCTTGGGAGCCTGCTGGTCATTTTTGCTGTAGCTGGCATCGCCCATGAAAGTCTCCTTGATCGCATGCCGTCAGAGCGACTCCATCGCCTTGGGCTGGCTGCCGTTTCGACAGGCTCAGCCCTTGTCCTTGCCCTTCGGCGAGAGGGTGGGATCGCTCAGATGTTTCGTGGTCTCGGGTGTCTCGGCGGCCGTCAGGTCGGAATGTCCCTCATCCCGGTTGCCCGCGCCACCCATGGATTGGCGATAGGCGTAGGCCTCTCCGCCGGGCTCATCCCAGACCTTGCGCATGGTGGCGTTGGCCTCAGGGCCCTTGTTCGCCATATCAGCGATGCCGCCGCTGCGCTGCTCGTTGCGGATCTGATCTGCGGTCTGGTTTTTCAGGGAATGGGGGGTGCGTTTGTCCGCCATCGTGGGCTCCTCGAATGCGCTCGTTTCAAGGGCAACCCGGCGGAAAGGGTTAGGTTCTGGCCACGCTTCGGCGCGAATGCAAAAGAAAAGGGCGGCCGCGGCCGCCCTTCGGGTATCCCATGGCAGGGACTTCAGAGCCCTTCGAAGAGCGCGCTGGAAATGTAGCGTTCGGCAAAGGATGGAGCCACCGTGACGATGCGCTTGCCTTTGAATTCCGGCCGTGCCGCAACCTCGAGGGCCGCCGCCACATTAGCACCCGTCGAGATGCCCCCGGGAATGCCTTCGAGCTTGGAGAGCTGCCGCGCCATGTCGAAGGCAGTCTGATTGCCGACCGTCACCACGTCGTCGATCACCGAGCGGTCGAGCACATCCGGCACGAAGCCGGCGCCGATGCCCTGAATCTTGTGCGGACCCGGCTGGCCGCCGGACAGAACCGGAGAATCCTCCGGCTCCACGGCGATCACCTTCAGGTTGGGAAGACGCGGCTTGAGGACCTGGCCGACGCCCGTGATCGTGCCGCCGGTGCCGACGCCGGCGACGAAGGCATCGAGCTGCCCGTTGGTGTCGTTCCAGATCTCCTCGGCGGTCGTCTTGCGATGAATCTCGGGATTCGCCGGGTTCTTGAATTGCTGCGGCATTACGGAATTCGGAATCTCGCGCAGCAACTCCTCGGCCTTGGCGATAGCGCCCTTCATGCCCAGCGGGCCTGGCGTCAGAGCGAGCTCGGCTCCGAGGAAGGCGAGCATCTTGCGGCGCTCGATGGACATGGTCTCCGGCATCACCAGGATCAGCCGGTATCCCCGTGCGGCGGCCACAAAGGCCAGCGCGATCCCGGTATTGCCCGAGGTCGGCTCGACGAGCGTCGCACCCGGCTTGATGGCTCCGGCCGCTTCCATGGCGTCGATCATGCTGACGCCGATGCGGTCCTTCACGCTGGAGATGGGATTGAAGAATTCGAGCTTGACCAGGATCTCCGCGTCGATCCCGCGCTCCTTCGGCAGGCGGTTCAGGCGCACGAGGGGCGTGTTTCCGATGGTCTCCGTAATGGAGCCGTAGATCCGGCCTCGGCCAGGCTTCTGGGCAATATCAGCCATTGAACTCTCCTTGAGGTGTGAGCGATGTCTAGCCCTTTTGACGATATTTGTCGATAAATTCCTAATTATACAGACTATATCGTGAAATCGGCCGCCGGAATCTCATCGACGGCCTCCTCGACCTGCGCCTGCTTGCAGAGGTCGTCGACGGTCACCTGGTCGAGCTCGGTCAGAAAGGCCTCGATGCCCTTTTTCACGACCGGCGCGACGATCGTTTCCGCAAGGCGCGATTCCGGCAAAGGCGAAGTCCCCTCATCCTCATAGGCCGTCATGGCGACGCGCACGATCTCACCGGCCGTGATCCGTCGCCTTTCCCGCGCCAGTTCATAGCCGCCTCGAGGACCCCGCACGCCTTTGAGAAGACCGTTGCGGACCAGCGCCTGGAGCACGGGTTCGAGATGTCGCGGCGGCAGCTTGTGGCGTGCCGCCAGAGCCTTCGCGGAGACCGGCATCGGCCGGGCATGCAGGGCGATATCCGTCACGGCCGCGATGGCCAGAAGCGATCGGCGGGAAAGAACGTTCATCTGCCCCTCCCCTGAAGTCCCGTCGAGCCGAAGCCGCCGGCCGCACGGACGGTCTCGTCGACAGCCGTTACAGCAATCGGCTCGACCCGCGTCACGGGAGCAACGATCATCTGCGCGATGCGCAGGCCACGCGTCACCGTGAAGGATTCCTGGCCGAGATTGACGAGAAGCACCTGCACCTCCCCGCGATAATCGGCATCGATCGTTCCCGGTGCATTGAGCACCGTCACGCCGTGCTTCAGGGCCAGACCCGAGCGCGGGCGCACTTGGGCCTCGTAGCCGGACTCCAGCTGAATCACGAGCCCGGTCGGCACCAGCGCACGTGCTAGCGGCGCAAGAACGATCGGCGTCTCCTCGGCATTGGCCGCGAGCAGATCCATTCCGGCTGCATCTGCACTTTCATAGCGCGGAAGCGGCAAATCACCGGCATGACTGAGACGCTGGATGCGAAGCGGATGAGTCGTATCGCCTGCCATGCTCATGCGCCCTTCAGCATCTGTCCGAGGCGTTCGACGAGCCGTTGCGCGACCTCGGTCTTCGACAAGGTCGGCCAGGTCTCGACACCCGATGCGCTCACCAGATGCACCGTGTTGCTGTCGCCGCCCATCACGCCGGTTCCGATCGACACATCGTTGGCGACGATGAGATCGCAACCCTTCTTGGCGAGCTTTTGCTTGGCATGCTCGATCACGTTCTCGGTTTCCGCCGCGAAGCCGATAGTGAGAGGCGGGCGACCCTCATTGCGATGGGCGATGGTCGCGAGGATGTCCGGATTCTCCGTCAGCTTGAGATCCGGCAAGGCGCCGGCATTCTTCTTGAGCTTCTGGTCGCCTGCGTTCGCGACACGCCAATCCGCGACTGCCGCGGCAAAGATGCCGATTTCCGCCGGCAATGCCTTTTCGACCGCATCGAGCATCTCGCGGGCGCTTTCCACACGCACCATCGTGACGCCGGTAGGATCGGGAAGGTCGACAGGACCGGACACCAGCGTGACGCGAGCACCCGCCGCTGCGGCGGCACGGGCGATCGCGTGCCCCTGCTTGCCGGACGAGCGGTTGGCGATGTAGCGCACCGGATCGATGGGCTCATGGGTCGGCCCAGACGTGACGAGCACATGCTTGCCGACGAGCGGACCGGAGGGAGCAAGATAGGCCTCGACGGCCGCAACGATTTCGAGCGGCTCCGCCATGCGACCGGGCCCGACTTCCGCCTCCGCCATGGCGCCGTTGTTCGGTCCGACGGTGCGGATGCCATCCGCCTTGAGAACGTCGAGATTGCGCTGCGTTGCCGGATGCAGCCACATGCGCACGTTCATGGCCGGTGCGATCAGGATCGGCAGGGTCGTGGCGAGCAGGACCGTCGAGGCGAGATCGTCCGCATGCCCTCCCGCCATCTTCGCCATCAGATTGGCAGTGGCCGGCGCGACCACCACGAAATCAGCGTCACGGGCCAATCGAATATGCCCGATATCGGCCTCGTCCTCACGGTCGAAGAGATCCGTGTGCGTCCTTTGTCCGGATATGGCAGACGCCGCCAGCGGCGTGATGAACTGTTGTGCGCCGGCGGTCAGTATGCATCGCACCGAGGCCCCCTGCTCGCGCAGGCGGCGGATCAGGTCGAGGGATTTATACGCGGCGATCCCCCCGCCGATGACGAGAAGGATCCGTTTGCCCGCAAGCACCATGTATCAGCCCCCTCGAACCACCATGAACACCAGCGACAGCGCAATGATCCACAAGGCTGCCGTGGTCCAGCGACTCCCCCGCGCCTCGGCCCGCCCGATGGCGGAGACGCTATCATCATGCAGGGGAACGCCCTGTGCCGTCACATTCTCGATCTGGTTCAGAACCCGCTTGGCGCGAAGCGCCATGTCTGGCAGGTCGGCGGCGATCCCGGCGAGGGTCGCAAGGCCCGATCCCGCCTCCTCGATCCGTCCGATCGGGCCGAGATGCCGCTCGATCCATTCCCGAACGACAGGCTCGGACGTGGTCCACATGTCGAGGCGCGGATCGAGATTGCGAGCGACGCCCTCCACCACCACCATGGTCTTCTGCAGCATCACCAATTCGATGCGCGTCGCCATGTCGAACAGGGCCGTGATCTCGAAGAGCAGCGTCAGCAGTTTCGCCATGGAGATTTCATCGGCGCGCCGGTCATGGATCGGCTCGCCGATGGCGCGGATCGCCTGCGCGAAATCCTCCACCGAATGATGAGGTGGCACGTATCCTGCCTCGAAATGGACCCGCGCGACGCGAAGATAATCGCGCCGGATGAAGCCCAGCAGGATCTCCGCGAGGAAGCGCCGCTCCTTCATGCCGAGGCGGCCCATGATGCCGAAATCCACCGCGACGAGACGTCCCTGCGGATCCACGAACAGGTTGCCCGGATGCATGTCCGCGTGGAAGAAACCGTCGCGAATGGCATGCCGCAGGAAGGACTGAATGACCGTGCGGGCAAGCGCCACCCGGTCGAAACCGGCAGCCTCGATGCGCGGAATATCGTTGAGGCGGATGCCCTCGATCCAGGTGTTGGTGAGCACGTCGCGCGCCGTCAGATCCCATTCCGGCTTCGGAACCCGGAAATCGGGATCGTCCTTCGTGTTCTCAGCCAGCTCCGAAACGGCGGCCGCCTCGAGGCGCAGATCCATCTCGACGGCCACGGAGCGTGCAAGCGCCTCGACCACCTCGACAGGTTTCAGGCGCTTGGCATCCGGCACGAGGCGCTCGAACAGCCGGGCCGCCGCCCGCATGGCCTGAAGGTCGCGGGCGAAACCTTCGCGCACGCCAGGGCGCACGACCTTCACGGCGACCGTCAGCGGCCCCTCCGGAGTCCTGATTGCCGCCTTGTGGACTTGTGCGATGGAGGCGGCCGCGATCGGCTCGCTGAATTCGAGGAAGAGTTCGTCGACGGGCCTCCCCAGCGCCAGCTCCACCGTGCGGACGGCCTCCGCTCGCGGGAAGGGCGGCATGCGGTCCTGCAGGTTCTCCAGATCGCGCGCCGCAGCCGCTCCCACGATGTCGGGGCGGGTCGCTAGGAACTGCCCGAACTTCACATAGGACGGACCGAGGCGGGTCAGCGCGGCCGACAGACGCGCCGCACCGTCTCCGGCCTGGCGTCGTTCGATCAGGCGTGCGAGTCGCAGGCCGAGGCGGGCCGCGGGCGGCAGGGCGTTGGGATCGACCAGCGCCAGCGCCCCCTCGCGTGCCAGGATGATTCCGGCGCGCAGGTTGCGGAACAGGTGGACGAGGCTGCCGATCACGTCAGATCTTCCAGCCGGAATGAATGGCCACGACTCCCGCCGTCAGGGGCCGATAGGTCACGCGCTTGAAACCGGCCTGCTCGATCATGCGGGCGAAGGCGGCGGGCGGCGGAAAGCGGCGGATCGACTCGACGAGATATTGATAGGACTCGGCGTCCCCCGTCACCATCCGGCCGAGGCGTGGAATCACGTTGAACGAATAGGCATCGTAGATCCGGTCGAGCCCCGGAACGTCGACCTTCGAGAATTCGAGGCAGAGGAAACGCCCCCCGGGCTTGAGCACCCGGTAGGCCTCCCGCAGGGCCGCATCGATGCGCGGCACGTTCCGGATGCCGAAGGCGATGGTGTAGGCGTCGAAGGCGGCCGTTTCCAAGGGCAGGGATTCCGCGTTGGCTTCGACGAAATCGATCCGTCCCTCGTAGGCGTGGCCAGCCCTTTCCTGACCGACCTTGAGCATCTCGCCGTTGATATCGAGGACGGTGACATGGGTTTGGGGGCCTCCGGCATCGAGGATACGGAACGCCACGTCTCCGGTGCCTCCCGCCACATCGAGATGCCGGAAGGGCCGGTTGCGCGGCGGACGAAGCATCGCGACCAGATTGTTCTTCCAGAGCCGATGGAGGCCGGCCGACATGAGGTCGTTCATGAGATCGTAGCGGCCCGCCACCGAGTGGAAGACCTCGTTGACGCGACCCTGCTTCTCGCCGAGCGGTACGGACTGGAAGCCGAAATGGGTGTTTTCGTCAGTCATCTCTCACGCCTCTCGTCGCCATTTGCCGCGATCCATAGCGGAAGCGGGCCCGAATGGCTATGTAAGGAGCCTCCCGAAGCCGCGAGATGGTTGATGCCCGAACTCCCCGAAGTCGAAACGGTCCGCAGGGGCCTCGAACCCGCCATGGTGGGAGCGCGACTGAGCAAGGTGATCCAGCGCCGCCCGGATCTGCGCTTTCCCTTTCCGGAGCGGTTCGCCGACCGGCTCGAGGGACAGGAAGTGACGGCCCTGGGCCGGCGGGCGAAGTACCTCTTGGCCGATCTGTCGTCCGGCGAGGTTCTGGTGATGCATCTCGGCATGTCGGGCCGCTTTCTCGTCGCGCAGGAAGGCCCGCGCGTGAAGCCGGGCGCGTTCCATCACGAACATGGGGCGCTCGCTACCCATGACCACGTGGTCTTCTGCCTGTCGAACGGCTTTACCGTCACCTACAACGACGCGCGCCGCTTCGGCTTCATGGACCTGGTGCCGCGGCCTGAGATCGAGAGCTGCCGCCATTTCAAGGATATGGGGATCGAACCCCTCGGCAATGCCCTTTCCGGCGAGACCATCGCACAACTCTTCGTGGGCAAGCGGACGCCGCTCAAGGCCGCGCTCCTCGATCAGCGCCTTATCGCCGGCCTCGGCAATATCTATGTCTGCGAGGCCCTGTTTCGGACCGGACTGCACCCTGAAGCGGCGGCCGGCTCCCTGGTGACCGCCAAAGGCAAGCCGACCGCCAAGGCCCATCGCCTGGCGGAGGTGATCCGGGACGTCCTGAACGAGGCCGTCGAGGCGGGCGGCTCCACCCTGCGGGACCACGCCAAGGTCGACGGCTCCCTCGGCTATTTCCAGCATGCGTTTCGGGTTTACGACCGCGAGGGCGAACCCTGCGTCACGCCGGGCTGCAAAGGCACGGTCACGCGCCTCGTGCAGGCCGGCCGCTCCACCTTCTACTGTCCGAGCTGCCAGCGTTGAGCGAGGGCAGCGGGATGACGTGTCTCTAAGGGACCACACGACAAGGGCCCAAAGCGCAGCTACACTCATCTGGTCGATGGGCAGGTTGCGGCTCCGCGTTGTCAGCGGGCTCTGGGGGGCAAAGACCCACTGCACCACGTCGGCGCCTGACCGTCCGAACATCCCCTTCGGAGGTTTAAGGCCATGGCGAAACTCGATTCGATTCCCGGCGTGGGCTCCGCGCTGGTCGGCCCTACTGTCCGCACCATCAGCAGGGCGGATCTCAAGGAGGCGCTGCGGCGCGGGGTCGACGATTTCATGGCGATGCCGACCCATGCCTTTTTCATCGCGCTCATTTATCCCGTGCTCGGGCTGTTTCTCGCGGCCGGCATCTTCGGCAACAACGTGCTGCCGCTGCTCTTTCCCCTCATCGCGGGCTTTGCCCTGATCGGCCCCTTCGCAGCGATTGGACTTTACGAATTGAGCCGCCGTCGCGAGCAGGGAGAAGCACTCTCGCTGTCCCATACCTCCGAGATCCTGCGCTCGCCGTCGATCGGCTCGATTGCGGCTCTCGGAACGCTGCTCCTGGTCATCCTGCTCCTCTGGCTTGCCACCGCCCAGGCGCTGTATTTCGCGATCTTCGGCAGCGACCGGCCTGATTCCGTCGCGACATTCCTGCATCAGGTTCTGACCACTCGCCAGGGCTGGGCGCTCATCCTCGCGGGCAACGCGGTAGGCATCGCCTTCAGCGCCGTCGTGCTCGCGATCAGCATCGTGTCCTTCCCCCTTCTGCTCGAGCGCAACGTGAGCGCCGCCACGGCCGTGCAGACATCCCTTCGGGCCGTCAGCGCCAATCCCGGCCCCATGGCGTTGTGGGGCCTGATCGTGGCCGCGCTTCTCTTCGTCGGCTTCATTCCGCTTTTCTTCGGACTCGCCGTGGTGATCCCGATCCTCGGGCACGCCACTTGGCATCTCTACCGACGGCTCGTCGTATCCTGAGCAAGGCGCTCCTCTTGCGCAGACCATAAGCTTCTCGACCTCGCCGGACCTTTGGATGCGGATCGGGGATCGAATTTCTCCTGCCTGACTTTTCTCTTGCCTGACTTTTGCGCCTCGCCTACCCGTGGGCCTCCATCGAGGAGGCGCCGGCATGGCTTACGAAACGATCATCGTCGAGACCCGCGGCAAGGTGGGGCTTATCACCCTCAATCGCCCGCAGGCGCTGAATGCGCTGAATTCGACGCTCCTGAACGAGGTCAATCAGGCGCTCGACGCGTTCGAGGCCGATTCTGCCGTCGGCTGCATCGTCGTGACAGGTTCCGAGAAGGCTTTTGCGGCCGGCGCCGACATTAAGGAGATGGCGAACCTCTCCTACCCGCAGATTTATTCCGACAATCAGTTCGGCGGTTGGGACCGCGTGGCGAACCGGCGCAAGCCGATGATCGCCGCCGTAGCAGGCTTCGCCCTCGGAGGCGGCTGCGAGTTCGCTATGATGTGCGACTTCATCATCGCCGCCGACAATGCCAAGTTCGGCCAGCCGGAGATCAAGCTCGGTGTCATGCCGGGCATGGGCGGCACCCAGCGCCTGACCCGCCTGATCGGCAGGGCCAAGGCCATGGAGATGTGCCTCACCGGTCGCATGATGGGCGCCGAGGAAGCGGAACGCTCCGGTCTCGTCGCCCGGATCGTGCCGACGGCGGATCTCCTGAGCGAGGCGCTCAAGACGGCCGAGACCATCGCATCCATGTCGCAGCCCATCGTCATGATGACGAAGGAGAGCATCAACCGCGCCGACGAAATCTCCCTCTCGGAGGGCATCCGCTTCGAACGGCGCGTCTTTCACGCCATGTTCGCCACCGCCGATCAGAAGGAGGGCATGGCCGCCTTCGTCGACAAGCGCACGCCCCGGTTCACGGATCGCTGATCCGTGACATCTCTCGATTCCGATGTGATGGCGGCCCTGGCCGCCATTTCCTTTCTGGCTGGATTTGTCGATTCCATAGCCGGCGGCGGCGGCCTCCTCACCGTTCCGGCCCTTCTGATCGCCGGGCTCGATCCCGCGCAGGCGATTGCCACCAACAAGGTGCAAGGTGCCGTTGCCGCGGCCTCGGCCACCTACACGTTCGGTCGCAAGGGCCTGATCGTCTGGTCCTCCGCATGGCGCTTCGCGGGCATCTCCTTCCTGAGCGGTATCGTCGGGGCGCTCTGTGTCCAGTTCCTCCCTAAGTCCGTCCTCGACGGTCTGATCCCTGTACTTCTCGTGGCTATCGCGGCCTTTTTCGCCCTCTCTCCGAAGGTGGGAAACGAGGATGTCCACGCACGGATGACGGCCCTGACCTTCGGCCTGACCGTGCCCGTGGCCGTCGGCTTCTACGACGGCATCTTCGGACCGGGTGCCGGCTCCTTCTACATGCTCGGCTTCGTCACTCTGTTGGGTTACGGGGTCGTTCGCGCGACCGCGCACACCAAGCTGCTCAACCTGTGCAGCAATCTCGGCAGCCTGCTTCTCTATGCGGCGACGGGAGCCGTGGTCTGGCCTCTCGGTCTGGTGATGGCTGCGGCCTCGCTCCTTGGAGCGCAGGTCGGATCCCATCTCGCTCTTCGCCACGGCACCAGGATCATCCGCCCGCTCCTGGTGATCGTTTCGAGTCTGATGGCGCTCAAGCTTCTCGTCGACCCTGCCAACCCGTGGCATCAAGCCCTCAGGGCGCTTTTTTGACGCGCAAACACGGGCAAGCGTTGACGTTCGGCACGCCTGTCGCTATAAGCCGCCCCACATGAGCCCGCGCGATCCGCGGGCTCTTCGGTTTCCATGCAATCACCGATCGCGTCTTTGGCCGGCTTATCCGGCTTCCTGCGTCGGACTTTAAAGAACGAGGATTGGCCATGGCCAACACCGTGTCGGCCAAGAAGATGACCCGCAAGATCGCGAAGCGCACCGCGGTCAACCGCTCGCGCCGCAGCCGTATGCGGACTTTCATCCGTAAGGTCGAGGAAGCGATCGCTTCTGGCAACCAGACCGAGGCCGCTGCCGCCCTTCGCGCCGCCGAGCCGGAGCTCATGCGCGCCGCCCAGAAGGGCATCGTGCACAAGAACACGGCCTCCCGGAAGGTGTCCCGCCTCGCGTCGCGCATCAAGACGCTGAGCGCCTAAACCGGCCCGATCTGTTATCTGACAGCTTGAGAAACCCGGCGTACCTGCGCCGGGTTTTTCGTTGTTCGGTAGCAAAGGGCACCAAATGTCCAGTGAGGGGCGGCGTGAAAGACAATCCATGCTCCTCCGCAACACAGCAATCTGCCGAGGCTGAGGTGGCGCTCGCCTGAATGCGCCTCGCAGCTCTTGTCCGGAAACACAGTCCGCTCAACGAGATTGCGCGGAACTTGGTGTAGCGACAGGTTATTGGGGCGGGAATTAGCCTTCAGCTTGGCCATATGCTACCCCTGCGCTTCACCGAGATGGAGATCAGGATGAAAACCGGCGCAACCCGTCAGCCCGACGGCCACTCGACCGTCTCAGCCTACATGATGGCAGATGATGCCCAGCGCGCCATTGGCTTCATGACCGATGTTCTCCGCGGTGAGACACTCATCCGGATGAATCGCGCGGACGGCTCCATCATGCACGCATCCGTGCGGATCGGCGACAGCGTCGTCATGGTGTCGGATGGAACCGCGGACTATCCGGCTTTCTCGGTCTGGCTGCACGTCTATGTGCCTGATGTGGATGAGACCTACGCGCGAGCCCTGGAAAACGGCGCAGTGTCGGTGCAGCCTCCCAGCGAGAAAGGCGATGGCGATCGGCGCTGTGGCGTCAAGGATGCAACCGGAAACACGTGGTGGCTCGCGACCCATGTCGGGCGATGATCGGCCTGCCCGGGCAAAGCGCGCCAACACTGCAAGCGCAGTCCTATCCTTTACCCATAGGATGGGCTTGCCGGGCCATCCCCGGCTGGTGGCACACGACGAAGCTGGACGGGCTCAACGAAGGTGACCGAGGACGATCGTGAAGGGAACTGACCTCCACATCAGCTCTGGTGAACGCTGCTACCGATTGCTGGGCTTTTCGTGCCCGAAGATCGCTTCCGAAGGGCGCGTTTTATCCACATTGCCTCTTGACTCATACGCCCGTCCAAGGGTTGGCAAACGTCACGGCGCGACTTGGAAGCGCGCAAGAAACCATCATGAAGTTCAACAGGTTAGCAGGCAAAGCTTCGCGAAGCATCGGAATCACACACGACATCTCCGCGAATCAGTCCTGATTCAAGGTTGCGCGAAAACTCTTTTTCGACATCGCCGCCAAGCTGTGTTGGAACTGTGAATCAATTGGAGAGTCAGGACTTTACCGCATCGCCGGAAAAGCTGTGGACGGGGCTGGGGGTATCTGAGGCGGGTCTCGAAACCGACTCAAGGGACTCGGCCGTATTGCTCCCCTCAGACCCCCTGTGTAAGGTCAATTCCACTTCGGCGGCCTGCCGCGAAGTCATCCACTCAAGTCGCAAGGTATAACACTCAACAATGGGGATAGGGCGTTGTTTCAAGAATTAAGAAGCAAGAGAAAGCTCGCCTCCATTTTGGGAATTCACTTTGGAAAGCTTGAGAGGGTGGGCAATAGGTGATCGCTCTGATCACCTCTACTTAAGCGTACACATAATCATTAGTAGTTTTGGGGGCGCCGGGTTTCGCGGGAACCTGGTGTAAGTCCGTCCCTGCGTTTGGGGTCGGACAATGGCGTAGAGGTGCTCGGCTTGAGAAAGCGGGAACCTCTTGGAGGAATATTGATGTATCGCAGCGAGGATCATCGCACCTTTGCAGCTCCGAGTGAGAGCGGCTTCGAGTCATCAAGCGAACAGAACGCGGCCGAGATCTGGGCTAGGGTCAAGCGGCGGCTCCGGGCGGAGCTTGGCGAGGACATCTTTGCCAGCTGGTTCGGGCGTCTCGAACTCGATGCGGTGGTCGATGGCTGCGCCTATCTGACGGTTCCCACCCGCTTCCTGAAGAGCTGGATCGAATCCCACTATACCGACCGCGTGCTGAACCTGTATCGCGCCGAGGCAAAGGACGTGGAGCGCGTCGTGATCGGCGTGCGCAGCACCACCGGGCGAGAAGGCACGGCGCAACGGCGCATGATCGAAGCGGCGCGGCCGACGAGCCCGAGCCCCACTGCCAACGCAACGCCCACAAGCACTCCCGCCATGGAAATCAAGTCCCTCGCTCCCACCCTGCCGGAAGAGCGGAGCGATGCTGCGGATCTCGGCGGCGCTCCCCTCGATCCGCGCCTCACCTTCGAGAGCTTCATCGTCGGACGCTCCAACGCCCTTGCTCATGCGGCGGCGGACCGGGTGGCACATGCCCAGAACGGGCAGGCGATCTACAATCCGCTCTACCTTCATGCCGGCGTCGGCCTTGGCAAGACGCACCTCCTTCATGCCATCGGCCACGAGGTTCGGGCCCAGGGACGCCGGGTCATCTATCTCACGGCCGACCGGTTCATGTACGGCTTTGTCGCCTCCTTGAAGGCGCAGACCTCGCTCGCCTTCAAGGAGCGCCTTCGCGGCATCGATCTGCTGATCCTCGATGACGTGCAATTCATCCAGGGCAAGCAGATTCAGCAGGAATTCGGCCACACCCTCAATTCCCTCATCGATGCCGGCCGCCAGATCGTCGTCGCCTCGGACCGCCCGCCGACAGATCTCGAGAGCCTGGACGAGCGCGTGCGCTCGCGCCTGGCCGGCGGACTCGTGGTGGAAGTCGGCGCTCTGGACGAGGCCCTGCGCGCCTCGATTCTCACGACGCGTATCGAAGCCCTGAAAGCCATCCATCCGACCTTCGAGGTCAGCGCGAGCGTGGTTTCCTACGTGGCTCGTGCTATCACGGCCAACGGGCGCGATCTTGAAGGCGCCGTAAACCGCCTGCTGGCCCACGCGACCTTGACCGGCTCCGCCATCACTCTTGAGACCGCCGAAGTCGCCATTCGTGATCTCGTCCGCAATCGCGAGCCGAAGCGGGTCAAGATTGAGGACATCCAGAAGCTGGTGGCGTCCCGTTACAATGTCTCCCGCTCCGATATTCTCTCGGAGCGCCGCACGGCCGCGGTGGTGAGACCCCGGCAGATCGCCATGTATCTGTCGAAAGTCCTGACCCTGCGCTCCTTGCCGGAAATCGGGCGCCGCTTCGGCGGCCGGGACCACACCACCGTGCTCCATGCCGTACGCAAGATCGAGAAGGCGCTCGGCGAGGATAATGCCCTCTCGGATGAGGTCGAGCTCCTCAAGCGCATGCTGCAGGAATGAGGCGCTAGACCGGCCGCAACCCCTTCGGCGGCCGGGCGGCTGTTGAGGAAAGCTCGGCCGGTGCTTGCTTTTGGCAGCGACCTTCGCCAATCTTTCCGGCCCTTGGGATCCGTTTACCTGCCGGATCGCCGGCCAATAATGCCAACGAGAATGGATGTTGGACTATGAGAGTTACTGTTGAGCGCGCCGCTCTCCTGAAGGCGCTCGGGCATGTTCACCGGGTTGTTGAGCGCCGCAATACCATCCCGATCCTCTCCAACGTCCTTCTGCGCGGCGAGGAAGGAACCCTCCGTCTCAGGGCGACCGACCTCGACATCGAGGTCACGGACACGATCCCGGCGGATATCACCGACGCGGGATCGACCACGGTCCCGGCCTATATGATCTATGACATCGTCCGCAAGCTGCCGGATGGGGCTCAGGTCTCCCTCGAAACGCCGGGCGATACGGGTCAGATGCAGATCCGCTCCGGCCGTTCCCGCTTCATGCTGCAGGCCCTGCCGGAGAGCGATTTTCCCGATCTCGCCGCCGGCGATCTCCCCCACCGCTTCGCGCTGTCCGCCACCGACCTGAAGCGCTTGATCGAGAAGACGCAGTTTGCGATTTCGACCGAGGAAACACGCTACTACCTCAACGGAATCTACCTCCACACCATCGACGTATCGGGCACGCCGATGCTGCGCGCCGTCGCGACCGACGGCCATCGTCTCGCCCGGGTTGAACTGCCCGCGCCGCAAGGCTCGGAAGGCATGCCCGGCGTGATCATTCCACGCAAGGCCGTTGCCGAGATCGTTAAGCTCGTCGAGGACGGCAGCGAATCCGTCACCGTCGAATTGTCCTCGGCTAAGGTGCGCCTGACCTTCGACGACGTGATTCTGACCTCCAAGCTCATCGACGGAACCTTCCCGGATTATCAGCGCGTCATTCCTGCCGGCAACGACAAGCTCCTGACCGTGGAACGTGCGGATTTCGCGAAGGCGGTCGATCGCGTCTCGACCATCTCGTCCGAGCGCGGGCGAGCGGTGAAGCTTGCTCTCAACGACGGACGCCTGACACTCACGGTCAATAACCCTGATTCCGGCAGCGCGACCGAAGAGATCGAGGTCGATTACGATTCAGCGCCGATCGATATCGGCTTCAACGCCCGCTATCTCCTCGACATCACGGCCCAGCTCGACGGCGATACCGCCCTGTTCAAGCTGGCCGATCCCGGATCACCGACCGTGGTGCAGGATCGGGAGGGGGCGTCCGCTCTCTACGTGCTGATGCCTATGCGCGTGTGAGGCATATCGCCTTCTGTCGTTGCGGAGCCGTCTCACGACGGCTCCAGAAGATCGGCCGGAACCTGAGCACGATCGGTCATCCCGTAATCGCGTAAGACCTCCGCGACGCGCAGGCGGTAATGCGCGAAGATCTCGGATCTCCCGCGGACCTGCGCCATGCGATGCTCCGTCTGCATCCGCCACGCCTTCACAGCCGCCTCGTCGCGCCAGAAGGACAGGGAGAGGATCTTGCCCGGTTGAGTCAGGCTCGCGAACCGCTCGATCGAGATGAAACCGTCAATGCCGTCGAGGAGCGGGCGAAGTGACGCGGCAATCTCGAGATAATGCTCACGGTGCCCGTCACGCGGTTCGACTTCGAAGATCACGGCGATCATGGACATCCTCCCTGGACCCTGTTCTTTACCGACCGCTCATCTTTCACGAAACAACCGATCCGTCTCGCCGGAACACTTCGTCAATGGACGAAATGTCCTTAGCGGGGCAGAATGCTATCCGATGGGACGAGAAGGTCCGCACTCTTTCTCCGCCCGATGCGCCAGCGACGCTTGATCTTTCGGAGGGACTCCCTGAAAAGGAGCCTCGGATCCGCCATGCTGTCAGCGCCACCTGCCGCCTCCCTCATCACCCATCTGATGCTTCAGGATTTCCGCACCTATGCGGATCTGGACCTTGCCGTGTCACGCCCTCTCGTAGCGCTCGTCGGCGAGAACGGTGCCGGCAAGACCAACGTGCTGGAAGCAATCTCCCTGTTCATGCCGGGACGCGGATTGCGCCGGGCAGAACTGTCCGACATGGTTCGCCAGGGCGGCCCAGGCTCCTTCGCAATCTCCGTGACCCTGGAGACGCCCTATGGCGAGCATCGCCTCGGCACGGGGCTCGAGCGCCCCGGAGATGAGGGACGCGTATCGCGAATCTGCCGCATCGATGCCCTACCCGCCTCATCTCCGGCGGCCTTTGCCGAGCATTTGCGGATCGTTTGGCTGACGCCTGATCTCGACGCTCTTTTCCGTGGCCCTGCCGGCGATCGCCGCCGCTTCCTCGATCGCCTCGTGCTGGCGGTCGACGCTGAACACGGTGCCCGGGTCAATGCTCTCGAACGGGCCCTGCGCTCCCGCAACCGGGTGCTGGAAGACATACCCGACGACCGGCTCTGGCTCGATGCCCTGGAGCGGGAGGTGGCGGAGCTCGCCATTGCCGTGGCGGCGGCTCGCCGGGAGACCGTCGAGCGCTTGGCCGCGCTGATCCTGGCGACCCGCGACGAGAACTCGCCCTTCCCCTTTGCGACCCTCACTCTCGAAGGCGAGATTGACGCCCTGGTCGCCACGCTACCAGCCGTCGACGCGGAGGATCGCTATCGCGCCATGCTGCGCGAGGGACGCCCGCGCGACCGCGCGGCCGGCCGCACGCTGATCGGTCCGCAAGCAACGGATCTCCTCGTCCGCCACGGCCCCAAGGACATTCCTGCCGCCATGGCTTCCACGGGCGAGCAGAAGGCGCTCCTGATCGGCCTCGTCCTGGCTCATGCGCGGCTTGTCGGCCACATGAGTGGAATCGCGCCCTTCATCCTCCTCGACGAAGTCGCGGCCCATCTCGATCCGCGGCGGCGAGCCGGGCTCTTCGACACGCTCGAATCCCTTGGCGGCCAGGTTTGGATGACAGGAGCCGATCTGGGCCTTTTCAGCGAGCTCGAAGGCCGCGCCGACCTGCTCCAGGTCCAACCGGGCGTGATAGAATCGATCAAGATTCGTTGATGGCCTGACGGGCGCCGCCCGCTATAATCACCGCTTGTCCCATTCCGTCGTGCTCGGACCTCATCATGGATCTCGCCGGACTTCTCGTATTTGCCACGGCCCTATTCATCGCTGCCGCTTCGCCCGGCCCGGGGATCGCGGCGATCGTGGCACGGGTGCTCGGTCGCGGCACTCGCGGAGCGGTCGCGTTCAGTGCTGGCCTCGCCATCGGGGACGTGGTCTGGCTGACCTGTGCCATTGTGGGCTTGGCGGCCCTGGCTCAGGCCTTCCACGGTGTGTTTCTGGTGATCAAATATGCAGGCGCCGCCTATCTGCTCTATATCGCCTACAAGCTCTGGACGGCCCCCGCGGCGCCTCAGGATGTCGCCGTCGACGTCAAAGCCGAACACCCTCTCCGGGTCTTTCTTGGCGGCTTCGCGGTGACCATGGGCAATCCGAAGGTCATGGTGTTCTATCTTGCCCTGCTACCGACGATCCTCGACCTCACCCGGGTGAATCTTCTCGGTTATGCGGAGCTCGTCCTGGCGACCTTGAGCATCCTGGCCGTGGTGTTGGGGGCCTATATCGTCCTCGCATCCAACGCGAGGCGCCTCTTTACCAGCCCGAGAGCGATCAGGATCCTCAACCGGACCACCGGAACCGTCATGGCGGGCGCCGCTGCGGCCGTAGCGGCCAGGTAGGACGATCGGCCTATTTCCTAGCGGCCGACCCCACGCGCGACATGATTCGGCATTTTTGCGTGGAATTTCCGCTTGTTTCCACGCGCGCATACGCGCGTGGGGGTGAAATTTCAACCAGGAACCACTAAATAATTGATCTAACGAATCAAACATGCCGGGGCGCGCCTTTTATCCATCCCATCGCGCTCTCCTGAAGGATCCTCAATGGCCGAACCCGCAATCAACGTGAATGCCGATGCCTACGGCGCGGAATCGATCAAGGTGCTCAAGGGCCTTGATGCGGTACGCAAGCGGCCGGGCATGTATATCGGCGATACCGACGACGGCTCGGGCCTGCACCACATGGTCTACGAGGTGGTGGACAACGCCATCGACGAGGCGCTCGCCGGCCATGCCACGGAAGTGACCGTCACGCTCAATGCCGACGGTTCCGTCACCGTGACGGATAACGGCCGCGGTATTCCCACCGATATTCATGCCGGCGAAGGCGTGTCGGCAGCCGAGGTCATCATGACCCAGCTGCACGCAGGCGGTAAATTCGACCAGAACTCCTACAAGGTCTCGGGCGGTCTGCATGGCGTCGGCGTCTCCGTGGTGAACGCCCTGTCCACTTGGCTCCGGCTGCGCATCTACCGCAACGGCAAGGAACACTTCATGGAGTTCCGCAACGGCGATGCAGCAGCGCCGCTCGCTGTCGTTGGCGAAGCCGAAGGCAAGCGGGGCACGGAAGTGACCTTCCTGCCGAGCACCGAGACCTTCACCATGGTGGAGTTCGACTATTCCACCCTGGAGCACCGCCTGCGCGAGCTCGCCTTCCTGAATTCCGGCGTCCGCATCATCCTCACCGACAACCGCCATGCCGAGCGCAAGCGGGAGGAGCTGATGTACGAGGGCGGCGTCGAGGCCTTCGTGCGCTACCTGGACCGCGCCAAGACTCCCTTGATTCAGCAGCCGATCGTGATCCGCTCGGAGAAGGACGGCATCGGCGTCGAAGTAGCGCTGTGGTGGAATGATTCCTATCACGAGAGCGTGCTCTGCTTCACCAACAACATCCCGCAACGTGACGGCGGCACCCATCTGGCGGGCTTTCGTGCCGCCCTGACCCGTCAGGTCAACGGCTATGCCGACTCCTCGGGTCTCACGAAGAAGGAAAAGGTCTCTCTCACCGGCGACGATTGCCGTGAAGGCCTGACCGCCATCGTCTCCGTGAAGGTTCCCGACCCGAAATTCTCCTCGCAGACCAAGGACAAGCTCGTCTCCTCCGAGGTGCGTCCCGCGGTTGAGAACGTGGTCAACGAAGCGCTCAACAACTGGCTTGAGGAGCATCCGGCTGAGGCGAAAACCCTCGTCGGCAAAGTGGTGGAAGCGGCTGCCGCCCGTGAAGCCGCCCGCAAGGCACGCGAGCTTACACGCCGGAAGGGCGCGCTCGACATTGCATCGCTTCCCGGAAAGCTCGCCGATTGCCAGGAGCGCGATCCTTCGAAGTGCGAATTGCTGCTTGTCGAGGGCGACTCGGCCGGCGGTTCCGCCAAGCAAGGCCGCGACCGTGCGTTCCAGGCTGTGCTTCCCTTGCGCGGGAAGATTCTGAACGTGGAGCGCGCCCGCTTCGACAAGATGCTGTCGAGCCAGGAAATCGGCACGCTGATCACCGCGCTCGGCACGGGCATCGGACGCGAGGAGTTCAACCCCGACAAGCTGCGCTATCACCGCATCATCATCATGACCGACGCGGACGTGGACGGCTCGCACATCCGGACCCTGCTGCTCACCTTCTTCTTCCGGCAGATGCCGGAGCTGATCGAGCGCGGACACCTCTACATCGCGCAGCCGCCGCTCTATAAGGCAAGCCGCGGCAAGCAGGCGATCTACCTGAAAGACGAGCGTGCACTCGAGGACTTCCTGATCGATGCGGGAACGGAAGGCGCCGTGCTGCGTCTTGAATCCGGCCTTGAATTCCAGGGAGATCAGCTGAAGGGGCTGATCGACGAGGCCCGCCTCGTGCGGCAGGTCCTGTCGAATCTGCATTCCCGCTATGACCGCAAAGTCGTCGAGCAGGCAGCTATTGCTGGCGCGCTTCGCCCCGACGTGGTGGATGATCCGGAACGCGGTTCGGCAGCGGCAACTTACATCGCTCAACGTCTCGATGCGATCTCGGATGAGATCGAACGTGGATGGACGGGCGAGGTGCGGGAAGGCGGCTATGTCTTCTCCCGGACCTTGCGCGGCGTGAAGCAGGTCGCGGTTCTGGATCAGGCCTTGATCGCCAGTCAGGAAGCCAAGAAGCTCGACGAGCGCGCGGCCTCCCTGCAGGATGTCTATGCCCGTCCGGCGACGCTCCTGCGCAAGGGCGATGCAATGAAGATCGATGGCCCTCTGACCCTGTTTACCTCGGTGCTCGCCACAGGCCGAAAGGGCCTGCAGTTGCAGCGGTACAAAGGCCTTGGCGAAATGACCGCGCAGCAGCTGTGGGAAACCACGCTCGACCGCGACGTGCGTTCGCTCCTGCAAGTCAAGGTGAAGGACGTCACCGACGCCGACGATCTGTTCGTGAAGCTCATGGGCGACGTGGTGGAACCTCGCCGCGAATTCATTCAGGACAACGCGCTCTCGGTTGCGAACCTGGACGTCTGATCGCTTCACTGTCTCCCGATCTTGAAGTTTGACTCAAACCGGGAGGCTTTCTGACCTGCATGGGCGAGTAGCCTGGCTCTCCTGTTCGCAGAGCCTTAGGTTGTGCGCCAGCTGAAAGGCTAGGCTCCTTCCCCGAGGATCAAAACGGCCCGCCTTCCTAATGGAGGCGGGCCTTTTTCCGTCCGGCCATCGCGGCTGTGGCAATCCTGGAACCAAGCCGCTCGTTGCACTTCTGCTTCGGTTCCGTTCAACTCTCAGCTTGCCCCATTGGGGCCAGGAACTACCTAACGGGCGGGATGGGGTCCGGTGGCATTTGCGGACGAAAGCCGAGGTCATCCGCCATTGAGGTACTCTCTGAGCCGCCGGACTGCTTCGATCAATACGGTCGCAAGTATCTCGGCATCCTCTGCCTCGAAGTAGATCCGGGATCCTTCGTCACCGACCCCACAACCAAGAGTAATTTTGTTGGTGGTTACACCCGGTTTCTGTTCGACCTGCATGGTAAGAACAGCGGTTGGGAATTCTGTTGGGATGGTCGTCCTGAACAATACCTTTGGGATGAGACGATGGAAGATGATTGCAATGAACGAGGTGGGTTGCTGTGCAATGGTGGCGGAGCGCGCCACATTAATGGCATCGCGGAGATTGCCGATCAGCGCTTCGGCTTGGTCCGCGGTGAATCCGACACGCAATGTAGGAAGGCCAAAGTATTGCGACAGCACCAGTCGGGTGCCACACATCGATACTTTCCGAACCTCGACATAGCAGCGCGAGGAATCAGTGGTTTTGATTTCTTGGGAAAATAACGGATCTTTTTTCGAGAAGAAATTTGAGAGCACGCCGATATCCCTGACCTTTGACTTCGCGATGGTTGAGCCGGCTGACGCATCCGCGGTTGCTTCGGTAACTATTCTTGGCAACGAGTATGGCTTGGCGCCAGAGTTGTTGGCAGTCAACATGTCCAACAACTAAAGGAGATCCTCAACACGCTTGGCGCCGGTTCAGGAAGCGGCCCGGAGTCTTGCCTTCCCGTGCAGCCTGGCGACCTCGACGAGCGCCCACTGGTTGGTCGGGTATACCCTGTCGAGTAGGCTCTCCGGACCGTCGACCGCCTCGTACTCCATCGCCCAGGCCAACCAATCCCTCGCTACTGCAAGCCGAGACGCCGCTCGAGGCGCCCGATCTCGCGCGCCAGTTCGATCCGGCGGGATCCAGCCAGCGTCTCATTGCCCAGGGCATGGCTCGCCCCTCTCGATGCAAGCTGCGGCCCGACGGAGTCTGCCTTTTGGGTCGAACGCCCCCGCGAAGGTCAAAGTCTTCTACCGGAATCGCGGGATTTTCGCGAAGCCCGCACTCAGTCATTTTTTCGGTGGCAGCTGCCGCTTGGCGTCTTAGGCGGGCGCCGAAGCAAGCAGCACTCTCGCGGCCGTGCCCCACATCACGAGGCCGATCCCACCATCGAGAACCCGCCATGTGCCAGGACGGGCGAAGAGGGGACGCAGCAGGCGTGCGCCATAGCCCAGCGAAAAGAAGAAGGTGAAGGATGCGAGCATCGCCCCGAGTGCAAACAACCCGCGCCTTTCGTCAAACTGGATCGAGATCGACCCGATCAGCACGACGGTATCAAGGTAGACGTGAGGATTGAGCCAAGTGAGCGCCAAGCAGGTGAGCAGCGCGCTTTTAAGCGTGATTGTCGTCGCACCTGACACCCGAAGGCTTGCCTCCGCCGCGAATGCCGATCTGAAGCTGCGGGTACCATACACAATCAGAAATGCCGCGCCGCCGTACCGCATGACGGGCTCGATCCATGGCAGGACAGCACCTACCCGAGCAAACCCTGTCACGCCGAGCAGGATCAGCACTGCGTCGGACAGGGCGCAGGTCAGGACGACCGCCAGGACATGTTCACCCCTCAGGCCCAGACGCAGCACGAAAGCGTTCTGCGCCCCGATCACGAGAATCAGGCTCAGGCCCAACATGAAGCCTGCGAAGAGGGGGATAGCCATGTTCAACTCCGGCAAAGGGTCGACATGAGCTAGGCCAAGCATCATGATCAGAAAAGTTAAAGTTTCTTTGCTTGCATTAGAGATGCTAATCCATGCTCGACTACGCGCTTCTCTCCGCCCTCGCCGCCGTCATCAGGACCGGCAGCTTCGAGAGCGCTGCACAGCACCTCAACGTCACTCCCTCGGCCATCTCCCAGAGGATCAAGCTGTTGGAGGAACGGCTGGGAGTTGTGCTTGTGGTCCGGGGGCAACCCTGCACGGCAACCGAGGCGGGGCAGCGTCTCTGCCAGCATGTCGAGCAGGTCGCGCTGCTGGAGAGCTCTTTGCGGGGCAGTCTTCCGGGTCTTCAGGCGGAGAGCCGACCCGTGATGCTGCGGATTGCCGTGAATGCCGACAGTCTGGCGACCTGGTTCATCTCAGCCATGGCAAAGACGGAAGGATATCTGTTCGACCTGGTGCTGGATGATCAGGACCACAGCGCGGAATGGCTGCGGCGTGGCGCTGTGGTTGCCGCCGTAACGGCGCACGACACGCCGATCCAGGGCTGTGATTGTCATCCTCTCGGAGCCCTGCGCTATATTGCAACCGCAAGCCCGGAGTTTTGCGCCCGGTGGTTTACCGATGGATTCAGCGCGCGCGCAGCGACGCGCGCGCCATGTCTCGTCTTCGATCAGAAGGATCGGCTCCAAGCGGAATGGATGCGGCAGGTGCTCGGAACCAGCCTTCATCCTCCACTCCATTGGCTCCCCTCATCCCAGGCCTTCGTGGATGCAGCCTTGGCTGGAATTGGCTGGGGCATGAATCCCGAGCCGCTTGTGATCGACCATCTTCGTGCCGGGCGGCTGGTTGCGATCGAGCCCGACCAGCAGCTGGACGTCCCGTTATTCTGGCAGCAGAGCCGCATCGTAGGCGCCGTGCTGAGCGATGTGACCCGTGCTGTCGTGCATGAGGCCAGGACGATGTTGGTGCAGGTTTAGTTTACGCAAGCAACTTATCTAACGTGATAGGCAGGTCTCGCACGCGCTTACCCGTCGCGTGATAGACCGCGTTGGCAACCGCCGCTGCAACGCCGACGATGCCGATCTCGCCCAACCCCTTGATGCCGAGACGATTGATGCTATCGTCCGGCTCGTCGACGAAGATCACATCAATGTCATGTATGTCGGCGTTCACCGGCACATGGTATTCCGCGATATTGGCATTCATGACTCGCCCGAAGGTATGATCGAGGAGGGTTTCCTCGTGCAGTGCCATGCCGATGCCCCACACCACGCCACCCAGGATCTGGCTGCTGGCGGTCTTGGTGTTCAGAATACGCCCGGCCGCAACTGTGCTGACGACGCGGGTGACGCGAATGACCCCCAGCTCTTCGTCGACTTTGACCTCGGCAAAGATCGCCGAATGCGTATTGTGTGAATGCGTTTCATCCTTCGGAAAGCGCGTAGTCTTCTCCAGTTCGATGCGATCGATGCCGCCGTGGCGCATGGTATCAGCGATGGAGACCGCACGTGCCGGGTCGCGCGCGCTCATAAGCTTGCCATCGACCAGTACGACCTCCCCAGGAGCAATGTCTGAAAGCGGCGAATTCGGCATCTGCTTGGCGAGGCCCAATAGCTCATCGCGGATTGCATCGGACGTTGTTGCAATTCCATTGGCAACCGAAGCTGCGATCCACGAGCCACCTTCGACGGGAGATTGCGGCAGCGTCGAGTCGCCGAGCCTGATCGTGACTTGGTCGAGGGGAACGCCCAACATGTCGGCTGCGACCTGAGCCATGATCGTGTAGGTGCCAGTGCCGATGTCAGAGGTGGCACAGGACACCTCCGCATGGCCATTGGCGGTGAGCGCGATGCGCACCGCAATCGGCACCTGCAACGCCTCCCAAACGCCGGTCGCCATGCCCCAGCCCACCAGCTCGCTGCCATCGCGCATCGAGCGCGGCTCGGGACTGCGCTTCTCCCAACCAAATGCTTCAGCGCCCTGACGGTAGCATTCGTGCAAATTCTTACTGCTGTAGGGGCGGTTGGTGTTCTGGTCCCGGTCCGAATAACACCGCTGCCGCAACTCGAGTGGGTCGAGCCCGAGCGCGACCGCGAGCTCGTCCATCGCACATTCGAGCGCATAAACACCGGTCGCTGCGCTTGGCGCGCGCATGTCACACGGGGTTGGAAGATCGAGCGGCGCGACCCGGTGCGCGTATGTCGCATTGGGGCACTGATAGAGCAGGCCGGACCAGCCGGTCTCCTGCCGATAGAAGTGCTCGTACTGCGAGGTCATCGTGATGGCGTCATGCGTCATCGCTTCGAGTGTTCCATCCCCCTTGGCACCAAGCTCGATCCGCTGAATCATGGCTGGCCGGTAGCCAAGGCCATACATCTGTTGCCGGGTGAGCACGACACGCACCGAGCGCTTCAAAGCGAGCGCGGCGAGCGCGGCCAGCACGACCTGATATTGCGGGCGCAGGCCAGAACCAAATGCGCCGCCCGTGAAGGGCGAGAGCACCTGGACACGCTCCGGCGCGAGCGCGAATACGCCGCAGAGGTAACATTGGACGTTCTGCACGCCCTGGGTCTTGTCGAAGACGGTGAGCGTGCCGTCGGACTCGTACGTCACCGTTGAGCCATAAAGCTCCATCGGATTGTGATACTCGACCGGAACGTAATAATCACCCTGGTGACGCACCGCCGCGGCCGCGAGCGCCGCCTTGGCATTGCCACGTGGCTTTGGCGGGCTGAAGGGATTCTCGCCGGGCTTGGCAACGGCTTTCAAAGCGGGCGCATCATCCCATCGCCGATACATCTCCGTGACATGCGGCTCCTCGGCATACTCGACCCTAACCAGGGAGGCTGCGAACTGGGCGGTCTCCGGATCCTCGGCGACCACCAACGCGATCGGCTGTCCACTGAACAGGATCCTGTCGTCATAAAGAGGCCGGAACGGCGAGCCATCCGGAGCAACCTCGTCCTTGTAGCCGCTGTCAGCATCCGCCATCGGCGGCCGGTTCGCATGCGTAAGCACGTCGATGACGCGGTCGACTCGCAACGCATCACTCACGTCGATGCGCACGATCCTGCCCTTGGCGATGGAGGATGTGACGACGCTGCCATGGACAAGGCCAGTTGTCTTGGCTTCAGCTGCATATGTCGCCGTGCCAGTGACCTTGGCGTGGCCGTCGACGCGGGATGTGGCGGTGCCAATATACGTCATGACAGTTATCGAATTTTCTTGATGGCCTGGATCTGGGGCGTGCCGTGCGCGGCCTGCATCAATGTGCGTTCGATTACACGATGGGCGAGGCCGATCTTGAAACCGTTGTGTGCGAAGCCGCAACTGCCACGAAGCAAAATGTCGGCCGCCTTAGCGAACGCGGCCCGATCGGGAACTTCGCCCCGCAAGGCCGCTTCGGCTTCCACCCGACGCCAGGGCTTGTGGGCCACGCCGCCGAGTGCGAGACGCGCTTCCGCGATGCGCCCGCCGTCGAGCTCCAGGGCGGCTGCAGCTGACACAAGTGCGAATGCATAGGACAGCCGGTCACGGATCTTGAGATAGCTGTAGTGCGACGCGAAACCCTGAGGCGGCAGTTCGACCGCCATAATGATCTCATCCGGCGCGAGATTGGTATCGATCTCAGGAGTACCACCTGGCAGGCGATGGAAATCGGCGAAGGGAATCGCACGCTCGCCGGAAGGACCTATGACGTGAACCGTGGCCTCAAGCGCAGCGAGCGCAACGCACATGTCGGACGGATGCGTCGCGATGCAGGCTTCGCTTGTTCCAAGGATTGCATTGATGCGGTTGATGCCTTCGATCGCGGAGCAGCCACTGCCGGGTTCGCGCTTGTTGCAAGGGGTCACCGTATCATAGAAATAAAAGCATCGCGTGCGCTGCATCAGGTTGCCGCCCGTCGATGCCATGTTGCGCAATTGCTGCGACGCGCCCGCCAGAATAGCGCTCGACAGTATAGGATATCGCGCCTCGATCAGTGGGTGGTAGGCTAAATCACTGTTCGGAACGAGCGCGCCGATGCGTAAACCTCCGCTCGGCACTTCCTCGATGATCCTGAGCGGCAGGTGCGAGATGTCGATGAGTTGTGTCGGCTGCTCGACCTCGTACTTCATCAGGTCGAGAATGTTCGTGCCTCCGGCGATGAACTTCGCCTTCGGCTCGGCTGCGATCTGACGGACAGCGTCGCCGACATCGGTCGCGCGCGTATAGCGAAAGTTGATCATGGCTTGCTTTCCATTGCAGCCATGGCTTGCTGGATCGCCGCGACAATCCTGGGATATGCGCCGCAGCGACAGATGTTGCCGCTCATCAATTCGCGGATCTCGTCCGCGTTTCTTGCCCGGCCTTCACTGATCAGGGCCACTGCCGACATGATCTGGCCAGGCGTGCAATAGCCGCACTGAAAGGCATCGTGGTCGATGAATGCCTGCTGGACTGGATGCAAAGCACCGTCCTTCGCCAGTCCCTCGACAGTCGTCACACGGGCATCATTCATCATGATGGCGAGGACGAGACAGGAATTGACCCGACGCCCATCCACGAGCACTGTGCAGGCTCCGCATTGGCCGTGATCACAACCTTTCTTGGTGCCAGTCAGACCCAGGTCGTTGCGCAGTGCATCGAGCAACGTTGTCCACGATGCGATGGTCAACGTGCGCGGCACGTCGTTGACGTGAAGTGTGATTGCCACCTTGGAGGGCGGAGAAAGCCGATCCCAACCCTTTGGGGTCCTTGTCAATGGTTCAGCCATCGGGATCTCCAACCAGACGGCGTTCGTTACATCACGTTACGCTATGTGGCGGAGAGGCCATACGGATCCTGCTCCGGATCACGCTACCATTGATTCACAATCTGCCCGTCGCGCAGTGAAGTCAAGCCATCGGCGCGGCCGACCGGTCATTCAGCCACCCGCCTTCCAGAGCACCATGTTTCGAATCACGAACTGTTAAGCCAAACCGTAATCGGCAATTATGGATGACGCCGCTGGCATGAGTGGTGTCGAAGGACGGTGCCATACGTTCGACTTTGGCATCGCCGAAAGCCCGCTGGGACGAAGCGGTACCATGACTTCAATTCTTCACGGCCAGTGCTTCAGCAGTTCTTCTCTCGTGTCGATATCCTGCACGACAGCGAAGTCATCGGTCGGCCACTCCAACACGTCAGACCGCCCGCGAAGAATCAGGCCCGCCCCGACATCCCCAGAGAGTTTCATGATCATGCCCTCAAGGTTGCGCGAAATCACGACGGGGTTTCCGCGCTGCCCATTCCATGTTGGAATCAGAGCGGCCGGCTCTCCCCTCTCCCGCCAAGCAGCCGTCAATGCGTCGATAAGATCGGCTTTTACGAACGGCATGTCCCCGAGAAGGACGATTGCTGCCCGCGCCGCTCGTGGAAGCGCGGCAAATCCAGCCTTCAGAGACGTCGAGAGGCCCTCAGCGAACAGAGCATTCTCGACGATTTGGACGGGAAGCCCGTGCAGCGCCGTTTCGACCTCTTCCGCACGATGCCCGGTCACCACGATGACCGGGTCTGCTGTGGACAGGACAGCAGCCTCGGCTACATGGCGAACCAGGGCCTTGCCTTCGATCCGGGCCAACAGCTTCGGTTCGTCACCAAAGCGCGTGCCGCGCCCAGCCGCGAGAAGAACTGCCGCCACATCGCTCGTTTCTTGACTCATTCCTCGCTCTCGCTCTCGCCGCCCTCGCGCGGCTGCGGCCGTGAGACGATTTCCATGAGAAGCCCTCCGACACCGAGAGACATGATGTCGGCCCGTGTCACGGGAATCCCCGCCAGAAGGCGGTGCAGAATCCAGTCGAATCCGTTTTCCTTCGGGGACCGGGCGCAGCCCGGGGCACCAATCACAGGCTTGTCGGCAATCGATCCTATGAGCAGCAGATTGCCCGGATCGACGGGCATGCCGAAATGTTCCACCCGCCCTCCGGCCATCTCGATGGCGGATGGAATGACATCCCGACGATCGGCGATGGCCGAAGCGCCGAAAATGACGACGAGTTGCGCATCGCTGTGCCCCTGGTCGGCCAGCTGCTGTGCCAGGGCTGCGGCCTCGTGAGGCGCCCGGCGGTCGAACACGATCGTCGCGCCTGCGGGTTCCAGCCGCCTCGCGAGCGCCGCAAGGGTCTTGCCGATCACGCTCGGCTTGAGTCCGGGAAGGATCGTCGAAACCACCCCGACCGAGCGGCGCACATACGGCGCAACGCGCAAGGCCCCTATGCCAGCCTCGGCGATCCCTTTCTGCAGCAGGATCTCCGGGATGGCATAGGGAATGATCTTGACGGTTCCTACCATCTCCCCTGCGACAACCGGCTTGTAGGCCGGCAGCGTGGCGACAGTCATGGCCTCGTCGACGGCGTTCAGATGGTTGACCGCCTCCCCATCGATGAGGAGAACCCCCGGAACTTCGGCGTGGAGATTGGAGCGTCCGGTAAAGGGCGCCTCGACAACGATGTTGGCTCCAGCAAGCGCCTGTGCGAGACGCAAGGCCGCCTCGTTCTCCGCGATGTCACCGGATTCGAACCGCGCGGCGATAATGAATTCGACGCCGGCCCGCTTCAAGCGCAGGGCGATTTCGGATGAGATGAGGGTTCCCTTCCTCACCACCGTTTCTCCACTTCGCACGCTGTGAGCTGCCAGGGCGCCAACGGCCTCCTCGACTGGAACCTCTCCGAATTTCACGCCGGGCGTCTCCGCTCTTTACGCAGGGCCGCGACGATTTCGGCTAGGATAGAAACCGCGATTTCCGCAGGCGAAACAGCTCCGATGTCGAGGCCGATCGGCGCCTGGATGCGTTTCATGTCCGTGTCGGTAAAGCCGAGGGCAGTCAGGCGCTGGACGCGGCGCTCATGGGTTTTGCGCGAGCCGAGCGCACCGATGTAGAAGCAGTCCGACCGCAGAGCGATCGCGAGCGCGGGATCGTCGATCTTCGGGTCGTGAGTGAGCACCGCGAGGGCCGTATAACGGTCGATGCCCAGGGTCGGCAGAACGGCGTCGGGCCATTCGGTCAGCACCGGCACGTCCGGAAAGCGCGCGGGCGTCGCGAAGGCTGTGCGCGGATCGATGATCGTGATGTCGAAATCCAGACCTTGGGCCATGGGCGCCAGCGCTTGGCTAATATGCACGGCACCGATCACGATCACTCTCACCGGCGGCGTCTGTATCGTCAGGAAGTACTGGCGATCGCCCCGCTCGATAAGCCCGCTTTTGCCCTGGCGTAGTCGATCCTGCAGGTCCTCAGCCAGCGGGTCGCTTCCAATCTTCGCCTCCAAAACAAGACGCTGCTCGCCGGAAGCGATGTCGGTCACGAGGACAACGGCGCGCCGGGCGGCACGCTCCGCATTGAGATCGGACAGGAAGCTCAACCGCATGCGGTTTCCTCACCTTGGCCGGGCGGCAAACGGAAACGACAAGGACCGAATGAACATTCTAGTCCACTCGCTCCACGTAGACCCTGATCCGTCCCCCACATGACAGACCGACCTGCCAGGCGGTCTCGTCGGCGATCCCGAACTCAAGCATGCGCGGCTTTCCATCGGCGATGACATCGAGCGCCTCGGTGATAACAGCGCCCTCCACGCAGCCGCCGGACACCGATCCGAGGAAGTTCGTCTCTTCGTCGATCACCAGATGACTGCCGACGGGACGCGGAGCTGATCCCCATGTCTCGACAACGGTTGCGATCGCGACTCCCCTACCCTCGCGCCTCCACGCTTCTGCAGTCTTCAGGACATCCGTATCGGTTGAAAGCATGGGAATTCCCTGCGGAAGGAGGAGCTTTCGAACAGCACTTGAGTATCGATACTGCCATCACCACCCGTCGGACCGCAACCGGCATGGGAACACTCATGAGCACGACCGGCATCTCTGCGCATTGATGCAGCGTCTGATCGTTGTAGGCACCACCGTCGGACGGCTCGCGGGAAGGATGCTGAACGATATCTACAGCCGGCGCATCTTGGAGTCCGCGGCTGACATTCCCCTTCTCGGCATTTTGCCCGATGCGGATGCCAGCGCGAAGGCGCACTCGAAGCTGTGCGGGTCGACGGTCACGGTACATCTGAAACTCGATAGGAATATCGTCTAAGCCTTCCCGCACGATGTCAGGGCCTGTGCCCTCGGTCAGGCTTCCTCATCGATCATGGGACGCCATGTCATCGGCTCGACAGTCGAGGAACTCCAGACCGTTGTTGAAGGCCGGCGGGAGCCCGCCGCAGATCTTGCCCTGTTGGAGCCGGCGCGGGATCTGAGGGCCAGCCACGCCTCGATTCTTCTCACTTTCGATATGGTCGTCGATGCACTCGCTAAGGTCGAGGTCCCCGAAGTAGCCACGCTGTCAACGATCCATAGTGCATCGCCAGAAGCTGCCTCCGACAAGGGTGCATTGCAGCAACGCTGAGGGAGGTGACGTGCCGCCGAGTTTGCACATACTCTAGCATTGGGGCTGGTTCACAGGAGGAGATCATCATGGCGATGACGATGCAAGGCGAAGTCACACTTCCCGCCGACCGAGCGAGCGTGTGGGCAGCCCTCAACGATCCGGATGTCCTGAAAGCCTCTATTCCCGGATGCCAAGAGCTGGAGAAGATCAGCGACACGGAATTCCAGGCGACAGCCAAAGTCTCTGTCGGTCCCGTGAAGGCGACATTCAAAGGCGGTGTCACTCTCTCCGATCTCGACCCGCCCAACGGCTATACCATCAGCGGAGAAGGACAGGGCGGTGTTGCCGGCTGGGCCAAGGGCGGTGCGAAGGTCCGTCTCGAAGACATCGAGGGTGGTACCAAGCTGGTCTACGACGTGGAGGCCAATGTGGGCGGCAAGATCGCTCAACTCGGTGGGCGTCTGATCAATGGCGTCGCCAAGAAATATGCCGACGAGTTCTTCGGGAATTTCGCCAAGATCCTGTCGCCCGAAGAATCCGCCGCGTAATCGCCCGCTAGGGCATTCAGTACATTTTTCCAATACTTGACCGCTTAGAGAGGGAGGTTCACACTCAATATCGGCGGATCGCGCTCGTGCGTTCGTCCAACAAGAAGACCTGCCGGTGCCTGAGACCACCTTAAGGTTGGCCGGGTTTCCGGCACTTAAGGAGGATATCACGCATGACCACCGTCTCCCTGACGGTGAACGGTCAATCCGTCACCTCAGACGTCGATCCCCGCACCCTGCTCGTTCAGTTTCTCCGCGAAAACCTACGGCTAACCGGAACCCATGTTGGCTGCGACACCAGCCAGTGTGGCGCCTGCATCGTTCACCTCAACGGGCAAGCCGTGAAAGCCTGCACCGTTCTCGCGGTCCAGGCGCATGCAAGCGCCATCACCACGATCGAAGGCATCGCCCAGGGCGGTGAGCTGCACCCGATGCAGGCGGCCTTCCGCGAGCATCATGGCCTCCAATGCGGATACTGCACGCCGGGCATGATCATGTCGGCCATCGATATCGTGAGCCGTAAGGGGAACGCGCTCGATGAGCAGACGATCCGGGCTGAGCTCGAAGGCAATCTGTGCCGCTGCACGGGCTATCACAACATCGTCAAGGCTATTGCAGCTGGAGCGCAGGCGATGGCCCAGGCGCCGCTGCAGCAGGCGGCGGAGTGAGGCGATCCGACGAGCTCGTCGAAAGTACGGCGCCTTACCAGACAGGTGCAAGCTGAGGTGCGTCTCGGAGCAGGCGTCTCTGGAAGCCTTCTTCGAGGATCCCCGCTTCACCTCCACACGGTGAGGGCCAACGAAGACAAGGGAGGATTTCATGACCGCAACAGGGATCGGCGCCCCCGTCCGCCGGAAAGAGGATCAGCGTTTCGTCACTGGCCAGGGACGCTACGTCGACGACTTCAACCGGCCTGGCCAATCTTATGCCTATTTCCTGCGCTCACCGCATGCCCATGCCGTGATCCGGTCCATCGATACCGGCCCGGCCAGGACCATGCCGGGCGTCGTGGCGGTCCTAACGGGTGACGACCTCGCAGCCGACAAGATCGGGGGCCTCATCTGCGGCTGGATGATCCATTCCAAGGACGGCTCCCCGATGAAGGCAGGTCCCCACCCGGCCCTAGCGCAGGGGAAGGTGCGCTATGTGGGCGACCATGTCGCGGTCGTGATCGCCGAATCCCTGGCCCAGGCAAAGGACGCCGCAGAAGCCATCACGGTCGATTATGAGGTTCTCCCGGCCGTCGTCGACACGGCCCAGGCTTCGAAGGCGCCGGTTCAGGTGCACGACATCTCGCCCGACAACACGGTATTCAACTGGCATCTCGGCAACAAGGACGAGACGGAAGCGGCCTTCGCGCGGGCCAAGCACGTGACGAAGATCGATCTCGTCAACAATCGGCTGATACCGAACGCGATCGAGCCACGCGCGGCGGTCGGCGAATATGATCCCGGCACCGACAGCTACACGCTCTACACGACGAGCCAGAATCCCCACGTGGCCCGTCTTGTTCTGTCTGCCTTCATCGGCGTCGCGCCAGAGCACAAGCTGCGCGTCATCGCACCTGATGTCGGCGGCGGATTCGGCTCGAAGATCTTCATTTATGCCGAGGAGACGATCTGCGTCTGGGCGGCGAAGAAGGTCAAGCGACCGGTGAAATGGACGGCGGACCGCACCGAGGCTTTCCTGTCCGACGCTCATGGCCGCGATCACGTCACCCACGCGGAAATGGCGACCGACGAGAGCGGCAAAATCCTGGGCCTCCGGGTGCATACGACGGCCAATCTCGGCGCTTATCTTTCGACATTCGCATCGTCCATACCGACCTATCTCTATGCTCCGCTCCTGTCAGGACAGTACGATATCCCGGCTATCTATTGCGAAGTGGACGGGGTCTACACGAACACGGCACCCGTCGATGCCTATCGCGGCGCAGGTCGGCCCGAGGCGACCTTTGTGGTCGAGCGGCTCGTCGAGAAGACCGCTCGCGAGCTTGGACAGGATTCGGCAGCATTCCGCCGAAAGAACTTCGTCACGCACTTTCCGCACCAGACTCCGGTCATCATGGCCTACGACACGGGCGATTACGCCGCCTCGCTCGACAAGGCGCTGGAACTCGCCGATTATAAGAACTTCCAACAGCGCAAGCAGGAGAGCGCTCGCCGCGGCAAGCTGCGGGGCATCGGCTTCTCCAGCTATATCGAGGCCTGTGGCATTGCTCCCTCCCAAGCTGTCGGATCCCTTGGCGCGGGCGTGGGCTTGTGGGAATCCGCGGAGGTGCGCGTTAACCCGACCGGTTCCGTCGAAGTTCTCACCGGCTCGCATAGCCACGGCCAGGGCCACGAGACCACCTTCGCTCAGCTCGTCTCGGATCGACTCGGCATCTCCATCGATCAGGTCAGCATCGTTCATGGCGACACCGACAAGGTGCAGTTCGGCATGGGCACTTACGGATCACGATCTGGCGCTGTCGGCATGTCGGCAATCGCCAAGGCTCTCGACAAGGTGATCGCGAAGGGCAAGAAGGTCGCCGCCCATGTTCTAGAGGCCTCTGAAGGCGATATCGAGTTCAAGGACGGCAAGTTCGGAGTCGCCGGAACAGACCGAACACTTGGCTTCGGCGAAGTCGCTCTCCAGGCCTATATCGCCCACAAATTCTCGGGACAGGATCTGGAGCCCGGCCTAAAGGAGGGAGCATTCTACGATCCCACCAACTTCACCTTCCCGGCAGGCGTCCATATCTGCGAAGTGGAAATCGATCCCGGCACGGGCGTCACCAAGATCGAGCGCTGGACTGCGGTGGACGATTTCGGGGTTATCATCAATCCGATGATCGTCGAAGGCCAGGTTCATGGCGGCATCGCGCAAGGCGTCGGCCAAGCGCTTCTCGAAGGCGCCGTCTACGATCAGAGCGGACAGCTTATTACCGCCAGCTTCAATGATTACTGCATGCCGCGCGCGATCGATCTGCCGTCGTTCCAAGTTGGTATGACAGTCACCCCCTGCCCTTCGAACCCGCTCGGGATCAAGGGTTGCGGTGAAGCAGGCGCCATTGCGGCACCGCCCGCCGTTATCAACGCGATCACGGACGCGCTCGGCCACGAGGACATCGCAATGCCAGCAACGCCGCAGGCCGTCTGGCGGGCGGCGCAGAAGACACGCATGCCCACGGCGGCGGAATAAGGGAGGACGGGAATGTACGCTTTCGAATACCACCGCCCGACGAGCATTCGGGAGGCCGCCAATCTTGCCAACCAGTCCGAGGACATCAAGTTCCTCGCCGGCGGTCACACCTTGCTGCCGACCATGAAGCTGCGGCTCGCATCTCCGGCCAATCTGATCGATCTCGGTCAGATTGCCGAACTTCGCGGAATCGAGCGTTCCGGCGATGCGATCGTGATCGGTGCCATGACAAAGCACGCAGAGGTCGCGAACTCGGCAGTGGTGCGGGAAGCTATTCCCGCTCTTGCCAATCTGGCGGAACTCATCGGCGATCCGCATGTGCGCAACCGCGGCACAATCGGTGGCTCGATCGCCAATAATGATCCTTCCGCGGACTATCCAGCCGCCTGCCTCGCCCTGAATGCAACGATCGCCACCGACAAGCGGAGAATTGCGGCGGATGATTTCTTCCAAGGCATCTTCACGACAGCATTGGGGGAAGGCGAGATCATCACTCAGATCTCGTTTCCAATTCCCTTGCGGGCAGCCTACGCCAAGTTCCGCCACCCGGCCTCGCGCTACGCTCTCGTCGGTGTCTTCGTCGCACAACACACAGGCGGGGTGCGGCTCGCTGTGACGGGAGCAGGTTCCAATGGCGTGTTCCGGATAGCAGCGATGGAGGAGGCGCTGAGCCGGAACTTCGTAGCGGAGTCCCTCGACGGCATCTCTGCACCGATGGACGAGATGAACAGCGATATCCATGCGGATGCCGCCTATCGTGCCCATCTCGTCGGCGTCATGGCCCGCCGGGCCGTGCAGGCCGCGGCGCGAGGCTGAGAGTCTCCACAGGAAGCGACATCGCAGCCGATGCCCGGGTTCTTACCGGGCATCACGCCCTCACGGAGCAGCAAAGCCTGTGGCAGACCAACCCCGTTCCATCGACGAAACATTGGCCTTGCTGCAAAGCGAAGGCTATGTCGCCGACCGTCCGCTCGCAACGGTACTCTTTCTCGCCCTGAAGCTCGGACGGCCACTCTTCCTCGAGGGAGAGGCGGGCGTCGGCAAGACGGAGATCGCGAAGGTGCTGTCTTCCGCGCTCGGACGTCGTCTCATTCGCCTGCAATGCTACGAAGGACTCGATGTCGCCTCGGCCGTCTACGAATGGAACTACGCCGGGCAGATGATGGCTATTCGCCTTGCTGAAGCAGGCGGAACCGTGGACCGCGACATACTCGAGAGCGATCTGTTCTCTGAGCGCTATCTCGTAAAAAGGCCGCTCTTGCAGGCCCTCGAACCGGACACCGCTGGCACAGCGGTTCTACTGGTCGATGAGCTCGACCGAACGGACGAGGCTTTCGAAGCCTTTCTTCTCGAAGTGCTGTCCGACTTCCAGATTACGATTCCGGAGCTCGGCACCATTAAGGCGGATCATCCCCCGATTGTCGTCATCACATCGAACCGCACGCGGGAAGTTCATGATGCGCTCAAGCGCCGCTGCCTATATCACTGGGTCGACTATCCGGATGCGGAGCGGGAGCTCGCCATTCTCAGAAGCCGCGCGCCTCGCTCTCCCGACCGCCTCTCTCGGGAGGTCGTGGCCTTCGTTCAGGCCATCCGGAAGGAAGACTTGTTCAAGGCACCCGGTGTTGCAGAAACCCTGGATTGGGCGTCGGCCCTGGTGGAGCTCGATGCAGTGGCGCTCGACCCGTCGCTGGTCTCCGACACGCTCGGCGTTCTCCTGAAGTATCAGGACGATATCCAGAAGTTGCAGGGCAGCCGGGCAAAGGGGATCCTCGACCGTGTCAAAGACACGCTGAGGATGCCGGAGTGAATAGCCTCTCAGTGCAGGGCGAAGGTCAGCTGGCGGCCAATGTCGCCTATTTCGCCCGGGCTCTGCGCATTGCCGGTCTGGCTGTCGGCCCCGGTGCGGTTCTTGATGCAATCGCCGCGGTCGAGGCGGCCCGGATCGGTACGCGGGAAGATTTCTACTGGACGCTTCATGCTGTCTTCGTAAAGCGGCATGAGCAGAGCGTCCTGTTCGACCAGGCCTTCAGAATCTTCTGGAGGCGGCGGGCGCTGATTGAAAAGCTCATCGCACAGATGTCGCCGGTCGCGCCGGGTGGCCACGAGGACAAGAAGCCCCAGGCGGGAGCTTTGCGTGTTGCTGAGGCTTTGGCGGTGCCCCGGCATGAGCAGCCAGAGCGGATTGAAAGAACCGAATTTTCGGCTCGCCTCACGGTTTCGGATCGAGAGGTCCTGCGGACAAAAGACTTTGCACAGATGTCGGCCTCTGAGATCGCGACGGCCAAACACCTCATCGCGGAAATGTCCCTGCCCCATGATGAGATCGCCACGCGTCGCTTACTACCGGACCCACGGGGACGGCGGATCGATCTGCGCAGAACTTTTCGGCTGTCGCTGCGTGGAGGCGGCGCCGGGATTGATCTGGCTCGCCGCTCTCCCGCTCTCAGGCACGCGCCGATAGTTGCACTCGTGGATATCTCAGGTTCCATGGCGGAGTACTCGCGCCTCTTCCTGCACTTCCTGCACGCCATTGCCGAAAAAAGGCGGCGCGTTCACTCCTTTGTCTTCGCGACGCGCTTGACCAATATCAGCCGCGAGCTGACGAGCCGCGATCAGGACGAGGCTCTCGCGCGCGCATCGAAGCTCGTACAGGACTGGGAGGGCGGAACGCGGATCGCCCATGCCCTACATGACTTCAACCGTTACTGGTCTCGTCGGGTACTTGGCCAGGGCGCTATCGTCCTCCTTTTTACGGACGGGCTTGAGCGAGAAGTGTCAACAGAGCTGACTTTCGAGATGGATCGGCTCAAGCGCTCCTGCCGGCGCGTGATATGGCTGAATCCGCTACTTCGGTTCGACGGCTTCGAGGCTCGAGCTGCCGGTATCAGAGCGATGCTACCTTACGTCGACGAATTCCGACCAATCCACAACCTGACCTCGATGGAAGAACTTTGCCGGGCTTTGTCGGGCAAGCGGAACCAACAATGGAATCCGCGCGAATGGCTGCAGGGAATCTGACTCACGAGTGTGTGTCTCTATGAGCATACGCCTCCTCTCCTTGCAGATATCGGTCGTAAGGCTAGGTGATCATGGACCAGAATCTGGCCCTATCGACTGAAATGTAATGGCCGGGCGCAAGAACGCAGCTTGCGCCCGACATTCGCAGGAGGCGCGTTAAAGGTAGAAGTCCGAAGCCGTCAGACCGAGATGAATTCCCTTCAGGTCGATCTGGAACTTAGATGTGCCCGTATTGCCATAGACGTGGGTCACGTCGGCCGCCTTATCTTCGACTGCCCAGATGTGGCCAGTGGAACCACCGGTCTTATAACCACCAGCCTTGTAGCCATCGAACACGAAGGCCTGGTTTCCTGACTTATAGGCGTTGGCATCAATGAGATGGACGTCGAGTTTATCTTCTCCGTGATGGAAGTTCACCACCTTGACACCGTTGGCTTTGGAAACGGAGCTGAATTGGAAGACATCTTTGCCGGCAGTGCCCCACAATGTGTCGCCAGGCTTCGTTGGAGTGACAACGTGTGGCGAAGAAGGGGTTGGGGTCGGCGTCGGGGTTGGTGTGGGTGTCGGATCCGGGGTCGGGGTGGGCGTTGAGCCGCCGGCATAGCTGTCAGGCGCCTTGTCGGGAGAGAGGCCGCCGGCAATCATGGTGTTGCTGGCGCTACCCGGCGTATGGCCCTGGCTGTCGGCCTTGATGTACTCGTAGCCATAACCGCCCTTGACGACATAGTTGTTGTTCCAGGCGACATTGGTCATCGCCGCGCTGCTCTTGGTGCCG
>NZ_JAIRBM010000010.1:0-491 GCF_020089865.1 Microvirga puerhi | reverse complement strand
GAGGGTGTCGTTGCCGCTGGTGCCGACGATGTCGCCCGGCGTCGGGGTTGGTGTGGGTGTCGGATCCGGGGTCGGGGTGGGCGTTGAGCCGCCGGCGTACTTGTCAGGCGCCTTGTCGGGGGAGAGGCCACCGGCAATCATGGTGTTGCCGGTGCTACCCGGCTTATGGCCCTGGCTGTCATTGCGGATGTACTCGTAGCCATAGCCGCCCTTGACGACATAGTTGTTGTTCCAGGCGACATTGGTCATCGCCGCGCTGCTCTTGGTGCCATCGAAGTAGAGCGGGAAGCCGCCGCCGGCAAAGTAGTTGTCGTGGATGTTGATGTTGCTGATCGCCCCGAAGGTGTTGGCGACGAAGATCGCCGAGACACCGGTGTGATCGGCATCCTGCACCACGGTGTTGTGCACGACTTCGACATTGGAGTTGCCGCCGAAGATCTGAATGCCGTCGAAATGCGCGCTGGCCGAGCCCTTGAAGCCGTGGATGTAGT
>NZ_JAIRBM010000001.1 GCF_020089865.1 Microvirga puerhi | reverse complement strand
TATCGCCGCTGTGGTTGACGGTGTAGGTGTCGTTGCCGGCGAGGCCCTTCATGACATCACCGCCGGTGGTGCCCTTGAGGGTGTCGTTGCCGCTGGTGCCGACGATGTCGCCCGGCGTCGGGGTTGGTGTGGGTGTCGGATCCGGGGTCGGGGTGGGCGTTGAGCCGCCGGCATAGCTGTCGGGGGCCTTGTCGGGAGAGAGACCACCCGTGACCATAGTGTTGTTGGTCATGGTCGGCATATGACCCTGGCTGTCGGCGCGAATATACTCATAGCCGTAGTAGCCCTTGACCACATAGTTGTTGGACCAAGTCACGTTGGTGATCGGCGAATTGGTGTAGGTGCCGAGGTTGTAGATCGGGTAATTTCCGGGCGACGACAGGTAGTTGTCGTGGATGTTGACCTTGTCGACGGCGCCGAAGGTATTGGCGACGAACACGGCGGAGACGCCATTCGGCGAACCGTTGTTGATGATGGTGTTGTGCACGACTTCGACATTGGAATTGCCGCCGAAGATCTGAATGCCGTCGAAATGGCCGCCATTATCGGACCGGAAGTCGTGAATGTAGTTGCCTTCGATCTTGGTGGCGACGTTACCTTCGACATTGATGCCGTTGGTGATGCCATAGATGTCATTGTTCAGGAAGGTGCCGGCGCCGGAAATCCCTCCGAGTGCCTTGCCCATGCCGTCGATATCGCAATTCTTGACGACGGCTCCCTGGATGCCTTGATCGACGCGAACAGGAGCGTAACCATCGAAGGTGATCTTGCAGTTTTGTACGGTAACGTTCGCGGCCCTGATATAGACCTGCCCCTTGATGTCTAGGCCATCGAGAACCGTACCGGCCTTCGTGACGATGATGCCGCCCGACGCGGTGAGCTTGACGCCATCAGGAAGTCCGGCAGTCGCTGCTGTAGGAAACGTCATGATAAATCCTTCTTGGTGAGTTTAAGGATGGCTAAATGAGACAGGTCGAGAGAATGGGCTGACGCGACTTATGCAGACAGCGCCGTTGTTGACCTGATTGGGAAAATGCGCCGGCCAATGTGGCCTTCGATGCTACTTGGAATGCCAGCATTCCGTCGGCCGATATGACAGCCGAAAGGATCCTGAAGCCGGACGTTTCGAGACGAACAGCTGAGACACGGTGACGTCAGACGCGCCCCGCATCGGACATTTCAAGAATTAATCTCAAGCAGTGACTTGCCGGTGCACGAACGCCAGAGAACATCGCAAAGAAGATCCGGCGACTTCCATCCCTTGATCGCTGTTCGGAAAAGCGAACAGCGAATTGCTAGTTAAGAGATGAGAGGAGTGTGTTGATTAGCAGGCAGGTGAATGGATGGTCATGTTTTCCCCTTTTATAGAATCGTTCTTGCAATATACGCATCGTTAATTTGCCTTATGATGCGTATATTTTCCCCTTAGAAACGCCTACATTCAATTCGTTGCTTTACTATTGTTATTATATTTTGTTTTATAATTGATAGTCCGCATGAAAATGACTTGGTATTTACATGCGGTCTATGGCCCTTGCTTATCAAGCTGGTCGTGGTGCGGTCTTGTGATGGTCGGACACTTCGTTGATAAAATCTGCCAGCGATGGGAAAATGAGCGGTCAATACGGGAAGCAGATCCAATAATGTCAACAATATGACGAATAATTGTTCGAATTCTAGAGATAAAAATGGCTTTGTCTTGGTTCTGTAAGCCCGGTTTGGACGTATATAGTGGCGAATGACTTGGCGTTCAGTTTTGAAGTATCTTCATCGCGAGTGATGTCCCACTTTCGCTGCATCTAGAAAGCGCTCGTCGGATCTTGAAGGCTCGCCATCGGCATGGCTTAAGTTGGCAGATGGTTGTACTTCGACGACCAAGTTATCCTTGAGTTTGTCATTGCCTTTATAGGCTATCGCGAGGGCCTCGCAGACTGACGGTAAACAGTGCAGGCGCGGGAATCGGCAGCTTCGCACGCCAATTGGGGAGCGGAAGAGCGGGGTGGTGACACCGTCACCGAAAGCACTGATTGAACACAACCGCGCAATAAGACAAAGCGTTGCTCATATGTCTGTCGCTGGTCATCATGATGCTCCGAAGAAGCGCATATCCTGCTTCCGCCGCAGTTGAAGCAACGGAGATTCCTCGGACAGCTCCAATTGGCCAACGCAAATTTCCTCTCCCTTGTTCACGTGCGCCGTCAGCTTGCAATCTGCAGCAAGATAGAATGGAGCCGGCGCCCTGGAGCTCAACGAGGCGGCGGGCCGGAACTCTGCCGTGACTCCGGAAATCGTGTGATGATGCCCGCCCATGCTCAGGACCGTCCCGGCGGAAAGATCCTCTGTCGCAACAGCGACTAGGTCATAGCGGGGCTGATAGTCCGCGCCATATCCGGAGGCGTGATGAATCGCGGCATCGAGGATGCTTGTGGCTGCTTCGAGGCCAAGGAGATGACGTGGCAAGTAAATCATCGCGGTCTCGGCGGTGCGGCTGACGATATGGCCTTTCTGGGCAAGAATGTCCCAGCTATTCGCGTCATCGCAACAGACGACAACGAAGACGCCGCCAGCGAAGCTAATTTCGTCAGGCTTGCGCAGACAGTGGAACACGTCCAGGCGTCTGGTTCCCGTCAGGATTCCGCCAGCATCGCGTTGCGAAAAAATGGTCGGCACTTCGCTGATCCGTGCGAGGGGAGCATGCAGATCGTAGCGATCAGGCTGCAGTCCAGTGGCGTTGGCAACAACCATGAGCTCGCATAGATCAGGCACAGCTCTTTGGGGAAAACCGGAAATAGCCGCGTGTCGTGCGCTGAGTATCTCTCTGACGTCATGGTTGCCGAGATCCCAATGACGGGCAAGATCGATATCGTCCGCCAAGCGTCCATTGCTGCTCAATTGTCGCGACGAAGGGTCGAACACGAAATCGTACTCGCTGGATTTCCCCGCCGCGACAATCTGAAAGCCCATAACCTCCGCCCATGTCGCCAAGCCGATGAGCAGACTGGGTTGATCCCCGTCAACGGTTGTGACAATCCGGCCACGATCTTGTGCGAGAGCCTTCAATCCGGGCCCGATGACGCTGTCCAGCTCCTTTGTCACAAGGGCGAGGTGCTTGTTCGCCTCGATGGCGATAAGCGCATGACGCGCCGCGGCGACTGGCCGCCCGGTCGCCTCCACGACAACATCGAAGGGCAGGTCAGCTACAAGTGCGAAATCGGATGCGGCGATGTAATCCCCTCGATCCCAGGCAATTCTCGCATCCTTGGCGGATGTGCAATTATGAATTCGTCGCGCCTCTATGCCAGCCCCCTTCAAGCTCAATGCCGCGCTTTCTGCAGTCAGGTCGACGGCGACCCGGGCATTCATGAGAGGCACCCGCTGTGCTTGACTCAGAAAGCTTTGCCCAAATCCGCCGGCTCCAACGATACATGTTTCGACAGGACATTTAGCTTTTGAATAATAGGCATGATAATTCATGGCGCGTTCCCTTGAGCGCGATCCGAACGTGGCATCGACGCATCTTGTTATGTTGGGTGGAGAGTGAAATCAGCCTGAGACGTTACCGCAGCATGCGGTAGGCGTTCAGGAAGAAGTTCGGAGCTCCAAAGTTTCCGGATTTAAGCGCGAGTGCGAGATCAGGACCTGAGAGTGTCCGCGTCCAAGGAACACCTGGATCAATTTCCGGCCCAATCGCGAGAGCTTTCGCTCCAAGTGCATTCACAACGGCGCCCGACGTTTCTCCACCGGCGACGATGAGACGTGTGAAGCCGCGTGGGGGCAGGGAGCGCGCAATCTCGGCAAGAGCTTCTTCCACCATCTCGCCGGCCTTCGCGCGACCGAGGCGATGTTGGACTTCCCGCACCTCATCGGGTGCCGCTGTCGAGTAGATTAGCATGGGCCCATGAGCCTGCTGCGTGCCGATCCAGTCGAGTACGGTCCGTGCATTGAGAGCGCCGGATGCGAGCGCCAGAGGATCGATCCGGAATGCCGGTATGCCATTCGCCAGAGCTACTTCGACCTGCTGTTTTGTGGCACTGGAACAGGAGCCGGCCAAGATAATCTCTCTACCCGCGGGCGCTTCGAAGGTATTGACGCCAGGCGCAAAGAGATTTGCGCCAGCGAGATAAGCTTCTGGCAAGCCCATGGCTACGCCGGATCCGCCTGTGATCAAAGCGAGATCCGCACTTGCCAGACCGATGGCGCGAAGATGGCTGTCAGTCAAAGCGTCGACAACCACGACCTGATGACCCATCGACTGCTCTCGCATGAATGCCGCTCGAATCGCTTCAGGTCCAGCCTCGACGTCCTCAAAAGGAACAAGACCCACCGAAAGCCTTGTCTGCCGTTGCAATACTCTGACCAGATTGGAGTCCCGCATTGGTGTCAGCGGGTGATCCTTCATGCTGCTCTCATGCAGTGGCATTCCGTTGACGAACAGGTGTCCTTTGTAAACTGTTCGTCCATTGGCTGGGAATGCAGGACATGCGACGGTAAAACCGCTGTTCGTGAAGGCGAGAAGCGCCTCGGCCGCCGGCCCGATATTGCCCTCGTCGGTGGAATCGAAGGTGGAGCAGTACTTGAAGAAGAAGTGCTGTGCCCCGGCATTACGGAGAGCTTCGGCCGCTGCCAACGTCTGATCGACGGCCTCTTGGACCTGAATCGTTCTGGACTTGAGTGCAACGACGACGGCATCAGCCGCGGAAAGTTCTAGACTGCGATCAGGCACACCAATGGTTTGAATGGTGCGGAGCCCCTCACGTGCGAGCATGAGAGCCAGGTCGGTCGCTCCAGTCAGGTCATCCGCGATGCACCCTAATCTCATGCCCTGCTCCTATCGGGGTTGGACGACGCGCAATCTCGTGACCACGTCGCAAGCCAACCCAATCCACCCTCCGTGAGATGGCGCGGCTTGTATTCGGCGCCCACCCAGCCGTCATAGCCTATCCGATCGAGCGCTCGACAGATCTCGGCATAGTTGACTTCGCCCTCATCCGGTTCTGCTCGGCTGGGAACCGCGGCAATCTGCACGTGACCAATGAGCTCGCGATGACTTTCGAGGCGTCGAATGAGATCACCCTGCATGATTTGCGTGTGATAGCAGTCGAACATGATCTTCACATTGGATCGGCGGACCTGTCCTATGATGAGTGCTGCCTGTTCGACGCGTGAAAGGAAGTACCCGGGCCTATCGCGGTGATTGATGGGCTCGATCAATACCGTCACCTGGGCCTGGGCAGCTTTGTCGGCCGCAATTCTCAAGTTTTCGATGAACGTACGCTCTGCCGTTGCAAGCTCATCCGGGGACACGACCCCGGCCATGCAGTGAACGGCATCGGCACCGATTTCCATTCCATACGATAGAGCCTGATCGACAGCCTGCTGAAATTCGTCTTCTCGACCTGGCAGAGCTCCCAGTCCGAAATCGCCTGCAGGAGCGTTACCGACGGGCGTATTGAGCCCAAGCATGGTCAGTCGGTTCTGCATGAGTGCATCACGCATGGCAGCAGCAGGCACCTGGTAGGGCCAGTGCATTTCGACGGCCTTAAATCCAGCAATGGCCGCGGCAGATACCCGGTCGAGCTCGGGGCGGTCGGAGAAGAGAAAGCCGAGATTGGCCGAGAAGCGGGGCATCGATCTATCTGCACGTGTGAGAATGGTTGTGGGAGATCGTGCATGACTCTTCGTCGGCGGTGTCGCCTAAAATGGCCCGATCGAGTTTGAAATGATGCACGAGATCACGGACCTGAGCACGGCTGAGAAGTCGTGGATTGAGGCCATGCAAGAGAAGGCGAAGTTTCGCTGTTTCTTCCAGTTCCTCGGTTGCATAGACCGCAGATTCGAGATCCTTGCCAGCTACAACCGGCCCGTGGTTCGCAAGCAGGACTGAGGTATATCGCCCTGCAAGTCCGCGGATGGCACCCGCTACCGCAGGGTCTCCCGGGCGATAGTATGGGACCAGCGCGGTTCGACCCACGCGCATGACGTAATAAGCTGTCATGGGAGGGAGAGCGTCCTCCGGATTGACGTCCGGGAGCATCGAGACCGCGACCGAGTGTGTGGAATGCAGGTGGACGATAGCCCCCGCATCCTTACGTGTAGCGTAGAGAGCTGTGTGTAGCGGAAGTTCTTTTGTTGGCGCGTTACCTGAAATGAGGCGACTGGAAGCATCGAGACGGCTCAGTTGCGCCGGGTCAAGGTTGCCGAGCGAACTGTTCGTTGGCGTCGTCAGCCAGCCCCCATCACTGAGACGCACCGAGATGTTGCCAGACGAGCCGGCAGTCAGTCCGCGATCGAACAAAGAGCGGCCAAATCGGCAGATTGCTTCGCGCAACTGGCTTTCGTCACTCATATGGACGGCCTCGGCATTGGGGTGAAACGGTTCGCGGTTATCGTCCGAGGCTCATGACCAAGGAGTCGGCGTGGGAGGCTAGATAGCGTTTCTGACGCGCTCCCAAGTTCTTGCCATGTGGGCCGTCAGCACTTGGGACAGGCGGTCCGCATCGCGGGACTCGAGGGCGGCGATCATCTCCTCGTGCTCAGCGACGGCTCCTGCCCATTTTTCGGGCCCTTCGTTTCCGATGTACCGGATGCGGCGCAGCCGAGCCTGTAGAATTCCATGCACGTATGCCAGCGCCTCGTTCTTCGAGAGGCGAAGAATGGCCGAATGGATGTTCTGGTTGAGCTTGAAATAGGGGAGGCGGTCGCGCTTTGCATACATCTCCATCATCTGGTCGTGCAGCTGCCGGACCTCTTGAATATCCGCATCGGTCGCATTTTCGCAGGCGAGCCGGCCGGCCAGACCCTCAAGGTTCCCAAGCACGATAAGGCTGTCCTGTACGTCTTTGGGGCTGAACTGGCGCACCACGGCGCCACGACCCGGCGACAATTCGACAAGACCCTCGCTGGCGAGGAACTTAAGCGCTTCTCTCAACGGCGTCCGCGAAACGCCAAGGCGGGCGCCCAAATTCCCTTCATGGATGCGGGTTCCAGGTGCGAGTTCGCCTTCGATGATCATGTCGCGAACCCGAGCCACGATCGCATCATGCAGGCTGAGCCGTGCGATCGGGCCACGCTCTTCGGTATCTGAGGTTAGCGCGGCGGGGGAGGAAAGTGTTGGGTGATCCATTCTCTGGCCATCCATTTGCTCGTTCCGGTGGAATATAGGCCGTAACGGGGCGCTTCGCATCTTTTATAGTTAAATGCTGAATTGACGTAAACTAAATTCTGCATACAGAATGCTTGCGTGCAGAAATTGCCATTGTTAGTGTCCTAAGGTCATTTCATATGAGGTCGTCGTGACTCCTCCCTCCCTCCAGAAGCCGACCATTGCGTTTGCCATGGGCGACCCCGCGGGGATCAGCCCGGAACTGGCTGCCAAGCTCATTGCATCAGAAGAATTTCGTGCCGACGCGAACTTGGTCGTCTATGGCGACCGAAGGATCCTGGAGGAGGGGGCAAGGGTCGCAGGGGTCCAAATAGATGTGGACGTGGCTTCCTCGGATGATGTTATTCCGGAAAGCCCTCGTCGCCCGATCTTCGTTGATCTCGGGAATCTCGCTCTAGAGCAGGTCGTGCCTGCAACAGCGACCCTTGAGGGCGGGCAGTTCGCGACTGCGAACTTCCGCCATGCGCTGCTTCTGGCGGCTTCCGGCCGGGCCGATGGCGTCTTCTTCACGCCCTTTAACAAGAAGGCGATGCGCTTAGCCTATGAAGGTTATGACGACGAAATCCGCTTTGTGCGGGACGTTCTCAAGTCGTCAGCGGATGCAAGTGAATTCAATGTTCTGGGGCGGCTCTGGAACGCTCGCGTGACTTCACACATACCGCTCTCCAAAGTGGCATCTGCTATTTCCGAGCGGTCGATCCTGCGCGCGCTCACTCTGGCTGATGGATGCATGCGCGCTGCGGGGTTCAACCCACCACGGATCGCTGTTGCAGGTCTCAACCCTCATGCCGGCGACGGCGGAAATTTTGGGCGCGAGGAAATCGATGTCATTGAGCCAGCTGTTCTCAAGGCGGCAGAGCAAGGGCTTGCTGTTCAAGGGCCGTTCCCATCTGACACTGTTTTTCTGAGAGCAAAGAACGGCGACTTCGATGCGGTTCTGACCATGTATCATGATCAGGGCCAGATCGCGATGAAGCTGATGGGCTTTGATAGGGGTGTCACGTTGATCGGTGGCTTTCCATTTCCGATCTGTACGCCTGCTCACGGCACGGCCTACGAGATTGCCGGTCGCGGCATTGCCAATCTTGGAGCGAGTCAAGAGGCGCTTCGTCTGGCTATCCGTATGGGCTCCGAAGTTCGTGCACGCAGACAGAGCACGGGAGGCCCAAGAAATCAGCTGGAAGGAGTTGCGTAGCAAACACTGTAATCCTTGAACCGACGCCATCGGTTGGATTTCAACACTAAGGGAGGAAACAATGCCAAAGAAGACACCGTGGATGATTGCGACCGCTATCACGGTTGCAGTCGGCAGTATGGCTCATGCGGACTGGAAGCCGACAAAGCCAGTCGAATTCATCGTAACTTCCAGTCCTGGAGGCGGCACCGACAACTTCGCTCGTGTCGTCCAGTCGATCATCTCCAAAAACAATCTGATGGATCAGCCGGTCGTCGTCACCAACAAGGGTGGTGGCAGCGGCGCTGAAGGCTATGTCTATGCGAAGGTCGCCACTGGGGACGCATATAAGCTCACGTTCGGCACGAACAATGAGTATCTTTTGCCGTACGTCGCAAAGCTCGCCTATAAGGCCAGCGATTTGACGCCTGTCGCTGCGATGGCCATGGATGAGTTTCTTATATGGGTTAACGGAAACTCTGAATACAAGGACGCAAAGAGCTACGTTGAAGCGGCAAAGGCGAAGCCGCAGACCCTGAAAATGGGGGGAAGTCAGTCGAAAGATACTGACCAGACACTCACGAGTTTGATTGAAGACGCGACGGGCGCGAAATTTATATATGTTCCCTTCCAGGGCGGCGGCGCAGCCGGAGTGCAGCTTGCTGGCGGCCATATCGACTCGAACACGAACAATCCGAACGAGAATGTCGGACAATGGAAAGCCGGGGCGGTCAAGCCGCTCTGCGTTTTTAGCCCCACACGCTTGGCAGAGGGGCCGAAGGTGACCGCCGATATGGGTTGGGCGGATATTCCGACTTGCAAGGAGGCCGGCGTCCCGATCGATCAGTTCCAGATGCCGCGTACAGTATGGCTTCCGAGCAATGTTCCTCAGGATGCGGTTACCTTCTACGCCGATCTCCTTAAGAAGGTCAGCCAGACTCCCGAATGGAAGGAGTATATCGAGCGTACGTCTCAGACAAACCGCTTCCTTGTCGGCGAGCAATTGAAAAGCTTCATCGCCGACGACGACGCCAAGAACAAGAAAGTCTTCGAGCGGGAAGGCTGGATCGTCAAATAAGTTCGATTGATCGGAAGGGCCGGCGTGGCGGTGTCCTCGCCGGTTCACCGAATAGGGAACAGGCAGAGGACGATACCATGATTTCTCGTTTCAAGGCTGAGATCGCCACTGCAACTCTGACGGCCAGTCTCGGACTCGTCACCGTCATTGGTGCTCTTGAATTTGGGATCGGCTGGGGAGATGCAGGGCCGGAATCCGGCGCATTTCCTTTCTATATCGGACTGCTCGTTATAGGTGCCAGCCTCGGCAATCTCGCTCAGATGGCAAGAGACAGAAGCGCTCTGCAAGCCGTTTTCCTGGATCGAGAGCAGGCTCATCGTGTTGGATCGTTCCTGGTCCCGATGCTCGCGTTCGTCATCCTCGCCGTAACTCTCGGACTATATGTGGCGACCGCCCTCTATTTGGCGTTCGTGATGTGGCGACAGGGTGGCTATCACTTGATTGTGTCGGCCGCATCGGGCGTCGCAGCTGCGATCCTTTTCTACGTCGTGCTCGAATACGCGTTTCAGGTCCCCTTGTTGAAAGGCCCACTCGAAAGCGCACTGGGCCTTTATTGATACGACAACGTTCTGGCGGAGAAAGCCCGTGGAAAATTTTGCTTCGCTTTTGCATGGCTTCAGCGTCGCGCTGACGACGTATCACATTGCGCTGATGATCGTTGGCGTTCTGCTTGGCATTCTCGTCGGAGTGCTGCCTGGCCTAGGAGCCCCGAACGGCGTCTCGCTCCTGCTGCCGCTGACATTCACGATGGATCCGGTCTCGGCCATCATCCTTCTCACGAGTATGTACTGGGGCGCGCTCTTCGGCGGCTCTACCACGTCAATCCTATTCAATATTCCGGGAGAGCCTTCGTCCGTCGCAACGACCTTCGATGGATATCCGATGGCGAAGCAAGGACAGGCGGCGCAAGCGCTCACTCTGGCCTTTCTGTCCGCCGGATTCGGAGCGCTTGTAGGCGTCATTCTGATTACGGTTCTGTCGGGTTGGGTCGCCAAGTTCGCTCTTAAATTCAGTTCGCCTGAGTATTTCGCTGTCTATTTTCTCGCTTTCGCCAGCTTTGTAGGTCTCGGCGGAACGTCTCCTTTCAAGACGATCGTATCGCTGGGCCTTGGTTTTGCCTTTGCCGCAGTCGGGATGGACACCGTGTCAGGTGCATTGCGTCTGACATACGGTTTCAGCGACCTGCTGGGTGGCATCAGCTTTCTGATTGCAGTGATTGGCCTGTTCGGCATCGGAGAGCTCATGCTGACGATGGAGGAGGGACTTCGTTTCGATGGAATTCGCGCGCGGGTTCGGCCGCGCGATGTCATCAAGACCATTGCGACAATGCCGCGCTACTGGGTCGCGCTTCTGAGAAGCAGCGCGATCGGATGCTGGATGGGGATCACGCCGGGCGGGCCGACTGCGGCATCCTTCATGAGCTACGGTCTCGCCAAGCGTTTGTCTCGCCGGAGGGACGGATTCGGCAAGGGAGAGCCGGAGGGCGTTGTCGCTCCCGAAACGGCGGACCATGCTGCAGGAAGCAGTGCGATATTGCCTATGTTGGCGCTCGGTGTTCCTGGCTCAGCGACGGCAGCGGTCATGATGGGCGGCTTAATGATCTGGGGCCTGAATCCGGGACCGATGCTCTTTATCGAGCGTCCGGACTTCGTCTGGGGTTTGATCGCCAGCATGTATCTCGGGAATATTGTGGCCGTTTTGGTTGTGCTGACGACCATCCCGCTGTTCGCATCTATCCTTCGCATTCCGTTTGCCATCATCGGACCCATCATCGTCGTGGTCTGCTTTATCGGTGCCTATACTGTTGCGGGTCGCTCTTTCGATCTGTGGCTGGCATTGGTTTTCGGGCTTGTCGGCTACCTCTTCAAGAAGCTCGACTACCCCATAGCGCCGCTCGTCTTGGCGATGGTGCTGGGAGACAAGGCTGAGGACGCTTTCCGACAGTCGATGATCATGTCGAGAGGGTCCTTGTCCATCTTCTGGTCGAACGGGCTTGTCGGCACGTTGATCACTCTGGGTTTGGTGCTGGCGTTCTGGCCCTTGGTGAGTGCCGCTCTCAGAAAGCGTGCGAAATCTGATGCCTCGTCCGTCATCGCTTAAGTCGGAAGCGGCTTTTGGCGTTGGAGCACGGCACAGGAGCTTTGGAAATGCTAGCTGATTCACGTGCGGTCGCGTTCCTCGGCATCGGCCTTATGGGATCTCGACAAGCTAAACGGCTGCTCGATGCAGGTCACAAGGTCATTGCATGGAATCGTTCCCGCGAGAAAGCCGAGGCACTTCGGTCCTTTGGCGCCGATGTCGTCGATACCGCCGCTGAGGCAGCCCGTTCCGCTGATGTTCTGATCCTCATGCTCGAGAACGGGCAGATTGTAAGGGATGTTCTATTCCTGCAGGGCGCTGCAGATGCGTTGCGACCCGGCTGCACCGTGATCGACATGAGTTCGATCAAGCCGTCAGAGGCCAAAGACCACGCTCGGCGCCTGGCCGATCGAGGCGTCCACCATATCGATGCTCCCGTTTCCGGCGGAACACTCGGGGCGGAGCAGGGGACGCTGGCGATCATGGCAGGAGGCGACGCCGACGTATTTGCCAAGGTGATGCCGATCTTGAGCGTCATGGGGCATGCGGTGCATGTCGGACCGCATGGAGCAGGCCAGCTAGCAAAGCTCGCCAATCAGGTGATCGTGGGGGTTACGATCGGGGCGGTTGCCGAAGCGCTTCTTCTGGCGGAGCGAGGCGGTGCAGATCCGGCCAAAGTTAGGGAAGCTCTCCGTGGCGGATTCGCCGAAAGCCGAATTCTCGAACTCCATGGCCGACGGATGGTTGAGCGGGACTTCGAGACCAAGGGACGCTCTGTCACGCACTTGAAAGACCTCGATAATGCCCTCGACGCTGCAGAGGGAATTGGCATCGAGACACTGCCTTACACGGCCATCACCGCCGACCTTTTCCGATGTCTCATTCAGAATGCGGGGGATCTGGACCATAGTGGCCTACTCGTTGAACTCGAACACCGGAACAGCAAGGCACAATAGCTGGTCGAGCGAATGAACGTAGCCTGCGTCCCGGATTGCTCTTTGGAAGCCAAAGGTGGGCTGTGCTTAGGGCAGGGGAGGGTACAGTGGTGAGGTCCAGCGCCTAGCCCTCGTCGTGCAGACAATGCTTGCAAGGTCGGCTCGATCGTAGTTTTAGATGACCCATGAATGAGATACGGGCCTCTGTTCCTCTCTTATCGATCTTCCTGGTCTTCTTTCGCATCGGACTATTCAGTTTCGGTGGCGGCTTATCAGGTTGGATTTACCGAGACGTCGTCACGGTTCGAGGCTGGATGAGCGATGCGGATTTTCTATCCGGCTTGGCGCTAGGACAGATCTTGCCTGGGGCAAATGTCACAAATCTCTCGATTTACATTGGACAACAGCTTCGTGGATCGACCGGGGCCCTCTGCGCCCTGCTAGGTCTCCTGGTAGGTCCGTTTTTTGCAGTGATCGGTCTGGTGACAGCCTATGATCGGATCGTCGGTCTGTCGTGGATTCAGAATGCGATGAGCGGCGCCGCCGCCGCGGCAATCGGGCTTTTACTGATCGTTGCCGTTAAAGGGGCCGCTCAAGCCAGCCGGCGAGCTTCCTCATTAGTGATCCTTGCCGCGACTTTCGTCGCCGTTGGGCTTCTTCAATGGCCATTGGTTCCTGTGGTGCTCTGTCTCGCACCCGTTTCGATAGGCCTGGCATGGCTGAGGGTGGGCTCGGATGCGTGACAATCCACTCTGGGCCCTCATCGTCGTTTTCGTGCCGTTCTCCCTGGTCTCTGTGGGAGGCGGGCCGAGCATCTTTGCGGGTATTCAGCATCAATCTGTCGAAGTGTATCATTGGGTTACGGCCCGCGAATTCGTCGAGCTGTTTGCCATTGCGAGGGCCGCCCCAGGGCCTGGCTCCATGCTCGTGACCCTTTTGGGCTGGAAGGTTGCTGGCTGGACTGGCGCCATCGTCGCTACGCTTGCCCTGTTCGTCCCATCATCTGTTCTATGTTATGGCGTGTCTCGTGTATGGAACCATTATCGGGGGCGCAATTGGCATACGGCCCTTGAAAATGGGCTTGCGCCGATTGGCGCTGGTTTGATCCTGGCAGGCGTTTTTGCCATCTTCAGGATTGCCGGAGCAGGCATTCTGTCCTGGGCTGTGGCTGGAAGTTCAGCGATTGTCCTGGCATGGCGACCCAAGCTGAATCCTCTGCTGATACTCTTGGCGGGAGCAATCGTTTTTGTCGTCATCCAGGCGAGAGTTCCGGGACCTTAACGTTGACTTGGTCGACGGCAAGCTGCCTGAGAGGCCGCTCTCATAAAGGGCGGCTCTGCAGAAACCTCCATCCAGTAATTTTGCAGGAGTGGCTTGGGCCCTACGAGCCTTCTAAAGTAAAACCAGCTTTAAGCACGACCTGAAAGTGACGGATCTCGCCATTCTCAACATGGCCACGCGTCTGCATGACTTCAAACCAGCGCAAATTTCTTAGTGTCTGATCTGCACGTTTGATCGCAGTCTGGATTGCATCTTCGATGCTGTCTTTCGATGAACCGACTAGCTCAACCACCTTATAGACGTGTTCTTCAGACATCGGATGCTCCCTGATGTGCCAACCAGGGAAGCTAGAGCGGCAAAGAAGGATGTCCATCAATGTGAGAAGTCATCGTTCGGCAGAGAGGTCACCATGAATAACTGGATGTAAAACATATCGACACAATTGATGCACCTGACAACATATTATCGGAAATTTCGGGATGTTATACGAAGAGTTGGGGTCCGGTCCCACTCCGATATGTTTGCCGAATCTTGGTTATCATAGCCCTTGGGATTTTTAGAGAGCATGTCGTTCGGTATAGTTCCAGGCTCTCCTTGAGATTCGTGCGCCTTATACAAGGGCTCATCACGTTCGCTGACACTGCGCAACAAATCCGACAGATCGAGGAAATACTCGGCGACAAGATGCACGACGTCTCCCTCGCGCTGGACCTTGCCCCGGCAGCCAATCATTCGAGACGAGAGGAGGAGCCGCCGCTGTTTTTCGAACAAAGCTGACCAGATCACAATATTGGCCACGTCGGTTTCGTCCTCGATGGTCATGAAGGTGACGTCCTTAGCGGAGCCAGGTCTCTGGCGTACCAGGACGAGGCCTGCCACAGTCACTCTTTGCCCATCCCGAACCTGCCGAAGATCGGCGCAAGTCACCATGCGGCGTAGGGCGAGTTCCTGCCTCAGGAAGGCGAGGGGATGCTGGCGTAGAGTCAGCCCCTGCGCACGATAGTCTTCCACGACTTCACGACCCTTGGTCATGGGCGTGAGCGCGACAGCCGGCTCAGTCGCCTCCAACCGGACAGCACGATCGCGTGTATCGGCGGCCGCAAAAAGCGGCATTACCTGATCCGCGAGCCCTCGGATTGTCCATAGTGCGTCACGCCGGTTCAAACCAATCGATCCAAAGGCATCTGCATCGGCTAAGTGCTCGAGAGCTTGAGCTGGAATACCTGTCCGCCGCCACAGATCCTCGATTGAGGCGAAGACCTGTTTGTCTCGCTCCGATGGGATCAAGTCTGCATCGACATTGGCGAGACCCAGGACCAGGCGAAAGCCGAGGCGCACGGCAAGGAGCGACTTCTGAGACGGTTTCTCTAACGTGCAGTCCCAATGAGAATGATTGATATCCACGGGCCGAACCTCGACACCGTGATTGCGCGCATCACGCACGAGCTGTGCGGGCGCATAGAATCCCATTGGTTGTGAATTGAGAATCGCACAGCAGAAGACGTCAGGGTGGTGGCGTTTCACCCAGGCCGATGCATAAGCGATCTTTGCGAAGGATGCTGCATGACTCTCAGGAAAGCCATAGGAACCGAAGCCTTCAAGCTGCTTGAAGATGCGTTCGGCGAAATCTCGGCTATAGTTCCGCGCCAGCATGCCGTCGATCAACTTTTTCTGAAATTTCGCGATGTCTCCACTGGCTTTGAAAGTCGCCATGGCGCGCCTGAGCTGATCTGCTTCCGAAGGCGTAAAGCCTGCACATACGATGGCGACACGCATCGCCTGCTCTTGGAAAAGCGGCACGCCCAAAGTTTTACCGAGGACATCTTTGAGTTCCGGCGTGGGATAGTCAGGTTCCTCACGACCTTCCCGGCGGCGCAGATAGGGATGCACCATGTCACCCTGGATCGGGCCAGGACGGACAATTGCCACCTGAACGACGATGTCGTCAAAATTTCTCGGCTTGAGCCGCGGAAGCATTGACATCTGCGCGCGGCTCTCGATCTGAAAGACGCCAATGGTGTCGGCTTTCCGGATCATTTCATATGTTGGGTCATCATCGTCAGGGATTGTAGAAATATCATATTTCTTATCCTTGTAGGTGCACAGAAGATCGAAGGCGCGCCGCAAGCAGCTGAGCATTCCCAATCCTAAGACATCGACCTTCATGAACTTGACGGTCTCGATGTCGTTCTTGTCCCATTCGATGACTTGCCTATTGTCCATCGCAGCCGGTTCGATCGGCACCAGATCGTCGAGACGATTCTGTGTCAGCACAAAACCGCCTGGATGCTGAGAAAGATGACGCGGAGCACCGATGAGTTCCCTAGCCAATTCCAGCGTCATTCGTAACCGCGGATCTTCGAGATTGAGGTTGAGATCAAGCGCTTCTTTTTCGGATACGTCGCTGCTGCCCCAACCCCAGACGAGCCCAGACAATCCTGCCGTCACGTCCTCGGACAAACCCAGTACTTTTCCGACTTCACGCACAGCGCCACGAGCGCGATAGCAGCTTACCACCGCCGTGAGAGCAGCTCGGTTCCGACCATAGGTATCATAGATCCATTGAATGACTTCCTCACGGCGGTTGTGCTCGAAGTCGACATCGATATCTGGCGGCTCGTCTCTCTCTTGCGAGACGAAACGCTCGAACAGAAGTCTGCGCTCAGTTGGATTAATCGCTGTAATGCCAAGCACGTAGCAGACAGCGGAGTTTGCAGCTGAACCACGCCCCTGACATAAAATGTCGGCTGACCTAGCGTATGAGACAATGGCGTGGACTGTGAGGAAGTAGGGGGCGTAATTCAACTCCCGGATCAGACCGAGCTCATGCTCGATGGCTTTTGCTACGTCGCTAGGAATTTCGCTGGAATAGACGCGACGTGCACCTTCCCAAGTCAGGCGCTCAAGTTTCTCGTAAGCTGTTTCGCCTGGTACAGTTTCCGATGGATACTGGTAACGTAGCTCGCTCAGTGAAAATGAGCAGCGGTCAAGAATGTCCCGGACGCGATGAAATGCTTCGGGGTGCCGCTCGTAGAGGCGCTCCATCTCAACTGGATCCTTGAGGTAGCGGTCGGCATGACGCTCCAATCTATAGCCCGCCTCATCGATAGTGCACCCTTCGCGGATACAGGTGACGACATCTTGCAAGCGTCGACGGTCAGGATGATGATAAAGCACATCTCCAATAGCGATCGTTGGCACTCTGTTCGCTTTCGCAGCCTGTTCAACATGATAAAGCCGCAGATATTCGTTGGGCGCGAAGCGGCGGATCAGGGCCATGTAAGCCCGATCGCGAAATGTATCTTTCAGCCTCTTGAGATTGGCGACAAGAGTTTCATTCTCCTCATCACCGAGCAGAATTGCGAGCAGGCCTTCATTCCAGATAACGACGTCCTCCCAGGCCAGATGGCATTGCCCTTTGCCTCCGCGGCTCTTGCCTAGGCTCAGCAATCGGCACAGTCGCGAATAGGCTGGACGATCGGTCGGATAGACGAGGAGTGACGTGCCATCTGTGAGATCGAGCCGACACCCAACGATCAAGCGAACACCAGTCTCTCTTGCCGCCTCATGAGCACGCACAATGCCGGCCAGTGAATTGCGGTCGGTAATGCCTAGTGCGGAAAGGCCAAGGAGCCTTGCCTGCTCGAACAATTCAAGCGGGCTTGAGGCGCCGCGCAGGAACGAGAAATGTGTCGTGACCTGAAGTTCAGCATACATCATGAAAACAGCCCGTGCAGCCACCAGCGTCCACCTTCGCTCGCGGGTGCATCACGGAAGATCCAGAAACGACTGCCATGCTCCGCTTCGATCCGGTAATAGTCGCGGATGATCGAGCCTTGGTTGCCATTCCACCATTCCATTGTGATGCGCTCGGGCCCATCCGCCTTGATCACCTTGTGACGGATTTTGCGCCAGACAAAAAAGGCAGGTGGGTGATCCGGGAGGAGGGCCATGGCCACAACTTCCTCAGGCGGATCGAGAAGGCGCGTTGGGTGTGGCAGGGATTGTGGCCAGTCTGCTCCCGTGGGAGGTGCCAGAGCGGGTATTTTCCGTACCATGCGCTCCGGAACAAGGCTCTGCACCGGAGATATCCGGTAAATATTGCTGCCTCCCACCTTGACGGCGAGGCGGTCTATCAGCTCTCCCATATCAAAATCGGAATCATCGCTTTCAGTCATGCCATGCGTTTCTGTCTGCTGTTCCGCAAGTGGTTCGACCTTGCTGGCCAGAAGAGCGATTTCTTCAATGCCGAAGCCGGGATCGATGGTCTCCAGTCGTTCGCTGAAAAGCTTTGCAAGATGGACAGGCGCGCGCGTTGCTCGAGCCGTACCAAATCTTAAACATGCCCCTTGCTGATCGATGCGCCGTACCATGAGGTCGAGACGACGTACGCCTTCGCTGCGCAGCTCCAGCTGTTTGCAGAGCGTCTCGCAGAGATGCAGCACGACGCGCTTGAGGTCGTCCAGGTGGCCGATAGGTTCAGCAAACACCGTCGAGACAACCGGCAGGTCTTTCGGAATGATGGGATTGATCGGCTCGAAGATATGGCCCATGGCCTGATCTAGGCGAAGGGCCACGTCCTGCCCAAAGCGCCGTACCATGGGAGCGCGCGGTAGGTTTTCAAGCTGTCCGATACGTTCGATACCGAGGCGATGCAGGGTATCGAGCTTGTCGGCGGAAAGCCGCAGCGCCCGGACATGGAGCGACCTGATCGTGTCATCGGCCCGTCCGGATGGTACGATACCGCCCAAGCCGCAGCGCGCGACAGCCCACGCTGCTCCAGGGACGTCGGCAATGGCTCCTTTCGCAGCAATGCCCTGGCCGTCGAGACGGTTGATCAGATCGCGGAGCAGTGCCTCTTCGCCTCCGAAGAGATGGGTCGTGCCGAAAACGTCAATCCATAGCCCGTCAGGGAGATCCAATCCGACGATCGGCGAATAGCCGATCGCCCACTGGGCCAAACTGCGCAAGGATGCGTCATCCTCTTCCGGTTTCGCATCGATCGTATGCAGATTGGGCACCATGGCCTGCGCTTGGGCTAGAACCATGCCGGCATAGATGCCGAGCTTCTGAGCGGTCTGACAGGCCGCATGCACGACGCGACGCGATCCAACAGCATGAACGGTCACAAGCGGTTTATCGCGTGGCGGATCGCCGAATTTGCGCCTGATCCGGTCGGTCGGCCAAGTCGGCAGGTAGAGCGAGACGACCCTTCGCATCACAGGCCTCCAGAATCCAAGAGCGCGGCTCTGCACCACGACAGCGCAGGAGTTCGATGTGCCATCGAGAAGGGCCCAGCCCCGGAGCTGGCAAAGCCTGGGACATGCAGGGTGAGATCCGCCAGCGGGTAGTCGCCGCAGTCGGCAAATGGGTCTGTTCCTTCTCCGCCACGGTTCGCCAGCGACGTAATGCGAGAGCTGTGACACCAGAGGATTCTGCAGCGAGTTGAAGCCGTCGTGACGAAGTCAGGCCGAGCCGAGTGACTTCACCGATGACAGCGGCAAGCCCCTTTTTGCGCAGTCCTTCCTCCATACTCGGCAGGATGTCGCGCTCGCGAAAAGCTTCTGCATAGATCACGCGGTCAGGATGAAGACCGGCTCCGGCCAGGCTTGGGGCAAACAAGTCACGCCGGTTAAGGCACCATAGCACCGGCCCCTTGAGCCGGGCCGCAATGCCGGCCACGAAGAGCGTCGCAGAGCCGGCAAACTCAGCTGCCATTCCGCCATCTAGCACTTCATGAAGGGTGCCCTGGGCAAGCCCATGGCCAGGAAGGTGTTGGTCGAGTTCAGCCAAGCCAAAGGGCACATGAAGTTTACGCTCATGCCTCGTCGCTAGGCTTTCGAGCGTCTGCCGTAACTCAGCCAGCACTGTCTGTTGCCCGGCACGCATGCGCCTTGCCTGTCCCCATTCGCTTTCGAAGATGTTCCTATTATGTTCTCATTTACCGCAGAGTCAATCTGTCGCAGAAGGGCTGTTAATTCTGGGGAGAAGACTGTAACTTTCACGGCAAAGGAGCCAAGCTCAAGAGGGAAGGGGCTGTGCGAGTTCATCAAAGCGTGACGGGATCAGATTATAAACCGGGCGCCGCTCGTCAGCCCTCCGTTTCGGAATTTTCGCGCTGAAGCGGATGTAGCTGATCTATGAATTCCCTGGTTGTCAGTCTGCTCACTTTCGCCGCCATCTTTGGCGGGGCTCTACTGGGCATAGGTCTAGCCCGAGTGTTGCCAGCACCTCATCTCAATACCGAGACACGTACGGCGGTCTCGGTATCCATGGCAGTCGTCGGCACTTTGGCGGCGCTCGTTCTTGGGCTGATGATCACGACCGCAAGTTCGGCTTTCTCTGCGCGGTCAAACGCGATCGACACGCTCGCGGTCGATATTGCCAAACTCGACCGGATTCTGTCGAGGTTAGGGCCGGGGGCCTCGAGTATCCGCGAGGATTTGCGGAGTTATGCAAAGGCAAAGGCCGAGGAACTCGCCGCCGTCGTGGACAAACGCGACATTGCCTTGCGAAATTTGACCGTTCTCGAAGGGATTAGCGATCAAGTCAGTCAACTTTCAGCAGAGGATGCGCGCTTCCGCCATAACCAATCGCAAGCGCTTCTCCTCGTCGATTCTATTGCTGATGCAAGGTGGCGCCTCGTCGAAGATGCAAGCATTTCGATTCCGCTCCCCTTTCTGATCATCGTTATCTTCTGGCTTTCATTGCTGTTCGCAAGTTTCGGTCTCTTTGCGCCAAACAATGCAACCGTAGTGATTGCACTTTTCCTATGCGCAGTCGCCATATCGGGGGGCATCTTCCTCATTCTCGAACTTGGCACTCCAACTCGCGGCTTTATTCGAGCATCTGTTGAGCCGCTTCAGTTGATGATCAAAGATCTAAGCAATTAACCTGCGTATTTAGCACATACCATCGAAGGCGAGGGCATGACCTCTTTTCCGCACAGACCTCCCGTGCACGTGCCACATGAGATATCCGAAGCTGCTGTCAGTACCTGATGGAACCTAGGCCACTTATAAGCATTGTTTGGCCTCTGTCAGATATCTTGGAGTTTCCCCATGCGTCGGATCCTGATTGCCTTTGCCGCAACCACCTTATTGGCGGGAACGGCTGCTGCACAAACGGCTGTGACCACGACAACGGAGAACTTCGTGACAGCCAAGCCGACCGATGTGCTCAGCTACAATCTGATTGGTTTGAACGTCACCAACGAGGCCAACGAGACGATTGGCGAGATCAAGGACCTCATCCTCTCGCAGGGTAATCTCGAGGGTTACATCGTCTCGGTCGGAGGCTTCCTGGGAATAGGTGAGCACTATGTCATCGTGCGCCCGAGCGCCATTAAGGTCAGCTATGCCGAAAACGATGGGAAATGGCACGCGGTGATGAACGCCACGAAGGACCAGCTTAAAGCGGCACCCGAATTTAAGTACGAAGGTCGCTGGAAGCGTTAATCTCGGCAATTCGCTGCCATAGTGACAGAAAAGGCCCCAAACGGGGCCTTTTCTCATTCACATTCTACCACGTTTGCCGATTGTACCAATCATCGACGTCGCGACGGATCTGGTCTCGCGCAAGGCCATAGCGCTCCTGGATCTTGCCCTCAAGCTGGTCGCGCTGGCCATTGATGACGTCAAGGTCATTGTCGGTGAGTTTGCCCCATTGCTCCTTAACGTTGCCCTTAACCTGCTTCCAGTTACCCTGAACACGATTCCAATCCATTATGTAGCTCCTTTGCGTTCTCGCACACTGAAGCTTTAACGTCATAGAGCGGACAAGGTTTCTCCATTCGCGGCAGATCAGTACCCTATGCTCTGCTGCTCGAAGGCAGACAATCCGCACGGTAGCTCATGCCGTCGTGAGCCGCCGCCGCCGGCTACTTCAATTTTGCCTGTACTTTCGCGAGGCCGGCATTCGCGCATTCTTCATCCAGATGTCCGCCTGGAGCGCCACCAACGCCTACGGCCCCGATCACTTCGTCGCCGGCTTTCACCGGAACACCGCCGCCGAGCAGCAGGAAGCCTTCGATGGCTGCCAAGTGCCGAGCCCCCGGATTCTTGTCGGCATTCTCCATGATGGTGGTCGTGTTGGTACGAGCGGATGCCGCCGTGTAGGCCTTGGCGCGGCTCGCCTCGACCGTATGAGGACTAGCCCGGTCCGCCCGAAGTACCGCTCGGACGAGACCAGCGCGGTCCACGACAGTTGCGGTCACGTTGAAATTCTTGGCTGCGCAAGCCTCAACAGTGGCCTGGGCAAGTTCCTGCGCAACACCGAGGGAAATATTCTTCTCCTGGAGAATCTGGGCGCTCGCGGCGGCCGGAACAAGGACAAGAGCCGCGACAGCGGCAAGGCGGATTTTCGACATGAAGCTTCTCCGTTGGAACCTCGTCGGTCCCGGCTTGTTCGACAATCCGACCTTAACCAGATGATCCGTGGCGGGTTATCCGTTTGAGTCCCGAGCTGCTTCCGTAGGACTACGGAGGCATATCGCCCACACCGCTGCTGAGAACCAAGCGCACCATTTCGGCGACGGAGGTCGTACCGAGCTTTTCTGCAAGATTGGCACGGTGGGTATCGACGGTGCGTGGCGAAACACTCATAGCCCGCGCGATCTCCTTCGTTGTCCATCCACGGGCTATCAGATCGAGGATCTCGCTCTCTCGCTGAGTCAGGCGGGCTAGGAGCGTGCGTGCCTCGTTCGACTCGTCGATCTCGCGCCGCTGCAACTCCAGCTGCGCAAACCCGGCTTCAATGGCTTCGATCAGGACCTGTTCATCGACAGGCTTTGTCAGGAAATCGACGGCACCGCCTTTGAAGGCGCGCCGACACGCATTCACGTCGCCGTGGCCGGTGATGATGACAACCGGCATGCGCTCTCGCTCAGCCGCGAGCCGCTCCAGGAGCTGGAGACCGGAAAGTCCCGGCATCCGCACATCGACAACGATACATCCGATGGACTCCCTATTCCGGCGTTCCAGAAAGGCGAGGGCGCTCGGAAAAGGCTCAACGACGAACCCGACCGTCTTCAGGAGAATCTGGAGCGCCTGACGGACATCCTCATCATCGTCGATCAGAAAGACAGTGCGGCGAGGCGTTTTCATTCGGCGGCCTCTTTCGGGCTTTCTGCAAGCAGTGGCAGGTGCACTGTGAATATTGCGCCATCCACTGGGCCGTTTGCTGCCGTGATCCGCCCGCTGAAATTCTCGACCAGGCGCTCGCAAAGGGGCAGACCGAGCCCCATACCCTCGGGCTTGGTGGTGAAAAACGGCTCAAACAGGCGCGGCAGGTCGGCAGGGGGGATGCCTAGCCCCCTGTCCGTGACGATAATCGCGGCCCCGTTGCTATCGATGGCCGTCGCCATCAGCACCGTCCGCCGCTCCTGCGGCATGGTTTCGATGGCATCTGCGGCATTCCGGACGAGATTGTGCACGACCTGTTCGATGGAAACCCTATCGATCATGGAGATCGGCTCATCCGGGGTGAGGGCAAGTTGCAGGATAATGCCTCGTCGTCCCAGATCGCTCCGTACGAGATCTGCGACGTTGCGGACGAGCTGATTGAGGTTCGTAGGTTCGGGCATCGGCCCACTGTTCGACACATAGGCGCGAAGCCGGGCAAGGATATCGCCGGCCCGCTTGGCAAGGTGGACATTTGCCTCTAGCGCGTCAACGATCTCGCTGCGCTCCCAAAACTCGGAGCGCGCGACCCGAAGTCCCGCTTGGCTCCGACTGAGGATCGCGGTCAGAGGCTGCGTGAGCTCATGGGCGATGCCGGAGGCCATTTCTCCCACGGTGTTCACGCGCATGGCATGCGCGAGGCGGGCCTGATGCTCATGGAAACTTGCCCGTTGGCGGGCCTCTTTGGCGGCTCTGCGCTCGCGCAGGACGACACCCGCGAGCAACACCCCGATTCCGGTGATGGCCGCCACGAGCACGGCGGAGAGTGGTGGCAGAAGCTCGCCTAAAGTTGGGCGTCGGACAACCTGCAGCAAGAGCGGCTGTGACCGACTGCCGAGCGCCTTTTCGAAGGCCAGACCTGGCACGAGCCAGGCAGAAGGGCGTGTCACGCCTAACTGGACGAACTCTCGTCCCGAAGGGTCGCGCAAGGCGAGGCGGGTTTCTGGTGGCAGTTCTCCTTCCGTATCCACAAGCCGCCGCCCATCGACAGTCATAATCAAGGCACTGGCCCGCGACCCGTCGCCAGGAAGCCTTTTAACCAGATGGTAAGATGCATCGTCGTCAGGTTCGGTCGTCACGGCGGTCTGACCCGGAACCAGCTCGGCCGCGATTGTTGCGAATTTGCTGCTCTTCAGCTCGTCGAGCCAGGACCTGCGCGTGCTGAACACGAGGTCCGAAGGAGAGACGATACGGACCACGTCGATAGCGGTAATTCGAGGATAGAAGCGCAGAACTGCCTCGGAGACGGCATCCAGGGTCGCAGACGACCGATCAGGGGTTGCCAGCACGGCTGCCAAGCTCGTCAGGTGCGCATCATGCTGGTCCGCTCGCTGGGAGACAATGCGGTGCAAAGTGCGGGCTTCAGTCTCGAAGTCGTCGCGAAGCCGGACGAAGTTCACAGCGGCCACAGCAACGGCCGCTGTGGCCGCCAAGGCCAACCAAGTCGCGAGAGCGCCTGCAACACGACTATTCACGAACATGGATGAAGGCATGGGCGAAAAAGGAACATCCTGGGAGCCTAACGTCATGGTATCTTTTAGTCGACGGAAGGGTCAGAGCGTCGTCAGGGTGTGTTCGCAAAAGAAGCGTCCATAATGTCCAGCTGACAAGAAAGGTACGGCCGTAGCGAGGAGTTTCACGGATATCAATGCAGGTTCCATAATATATCTTATGCGAAATGGGTCTAATGCTGCAACCTTCCCCAGCCCAAATTGGATTGGCTCCCCTCCATAGCTGCTGTGAGTATCATAGTAGGTCCGTTAGGTGATGATGAGCTTGTCGCCAGCGATACGCTGCCCGACCTCGACCGTATCGGTCCTATGCATTTTCCAAATCCATACGGTTCAGTGGCTGCACGCTTTGGTCATCCAGATACCGCTCCAACGCGCCCGGGTTGGCACCCGCGTCCACCAAGCCGATATAGCCGTCCGGACGCACCAGATATACGGCGCCGCGCCTGATACCTGCATCGGCTGTTGCGGGCCGCCAGGAGAAGACGTGCAGCGCCAACCCCCGTCTCTCGCAAAGCTCCGCGATTCCGGCACTGCACGTGCCATAGACGTGAACCTGCCAATCGCACGATCGCAGCGGTGCAAAGTTATCGCCCCGCCCGTTCGATCCATCACCGGTCGCGACCCAAGGCAGGCGGTCGCCGCCTTTAACATGTCCAGCGTCGCCCATGCTCAAGCGGCTGCAGCGATAATTCACCCCAATTTGCGAGATCGTTCGGAACATGAAGCGACGGATGAATGAGAGCGAGACCAACGCAGGCAGCAGGCGTGGTACCACCTTGATGCGAACAAACCGCGCTAGGGAGCCGGGGCTGTTCACAAACGTAAAGGCTCGATCGGTCGTCGCCACCAAGCGACGAGCGAAGGCGATCCGCTCCGGCTCATAGGTGTGCAGCAGGGACACATTTGCTCGCTCCTGCAGGACAGCCACCAGTTTCCATGCCAGGTTTACGGCATCTCCGATGCCGGTATTCATGCCCTGCCCGCCGACCGGACTGTGAATATGCGCCGCATCGCCGAGCAGAAACGCGCGGCCCTGCTGGAAGCGGTCTGCTACTCGATGATGGACATGGTAGGTTGAAAACCAATTGACCTGTTTGACCTGGATGCTCAGCCGCTCGAACAGGCGCTGGCTCACATCATGCCAGGACGGCGCCCCGTGCCGAGCTTCCGCCTCAGCTCGCACCGTACCGATCAGACGAGCTCGTCCTGAGCCCGCCATCGGAAAGACGGCCAGGAGATCGACATCATCCAGGGCCACGTGCAGTTCGTGGTCCATCACCGGTCCTGTCGCATCGACGTCCGCTACGTAAAACAGATACCTGTATGTGCCGCCTGGAAAGCCGATTTTCAGAGTTTCACGCACTGTGGAATGCGCCCCGTCACAGCCGGCGACGTATGCCACCTCGCACGCCTCTTCAATCCCGTTCGGTCCGCGCAGGCGTGCAAGCACATGGTTGCCACGCTCTTCAAAACCAAGGAGTTCAGTTTCGCGTTCGACCTTGGTGCCTGCTTCAGCCAAGCGATCGATCAGAAGTTGCTCGTGTTCATCCTGCGGAAAGATAATCAGATAAGGAAAGGGGCTGAGCCCCTGCCCGATTGCGCCGAGGCTAACGTGCGCAGCTTTCCGGCCTCTCACCCATAGATTTACAGCGGCGAACTTCAATCCCCGCGTGACAACCGCCTCCGCCAAGCCAAGTTGATCATAAAACTCGAGCGTCCGCGCGTGGACCACCAGAGCGCGCGAAGTCGTGCCGGGACCTGCCGTTTTGTCGATGATACGCACGCGCAGACCGAACCGGCGCAGGCATAGGGCCAGGATCAGACCCGTCGGCCCCGCGCCCACAATGAGTACTTGCGTATCAGACATCGGCGGACCTCTCGTAGTCGGTGTTCGTCCAAATATCCACCTCCGTAGGCGGATCGTCTCTTCCTTCGACCAAGAGCATGTCTGGGCAAGTGTACCCTTTTCAGGAAGTTAAACCGGACACGAACACGCGATCATACAACGTAGATTTTCAATAGATGCGACAGATCGACAAGTCCGGCGGCGGGTGGGAACCAAGGGGGGATATAGGTCTCTTCTTTCAGCAGATATCGCGAATTCGTTCTGGGGAGAGGTTGCCATGCGTACACTCTCGCTTATTGCAGTGCTTACCGCCGTTACGCTAACCGCCACGACAGCCAGGGCTCAGACCAGCCAAACGACCCAACCGGATCAAACAGGCGCTGCAGCCTCGTCTTCTACGGCGCCCTCGACTGTTCCCAGTCCGAGCGAGCAGAATGTGCTGACCATCGATAACTCGCTCTTGCAGCTGGATCAGACGCTGGGATCCGCTGAGCAGTCCGAATTCGATGCTGATCAGCAGCTGCTCGCCCCGGTCCCTGCCTTGGTCCCTGCTCCACCGCAGATCCCGATCGGATCGGACCTCGGGTGTCCAAAAGGCTCTATCGGTTGCTGAGCACAGCCTATGCAGAACATAGTTCCGGTCGACAGACCAGAACGAGGTGGTCCCAATACACGCCCTCGCCCAGGACGTGGTGAGAAATCTCAAACTTGGCTGCTCTCATCTCATCCAGAATTTCGTCAACCGGCTTGAGAGTTCGATAAGGCCGCCCTTGATCGACGAGTTGCCGCATCTGCGCGTCGTAATGCTCGCGAAGGGCCTCGATCTTCGGCTCGCCGCACATCGTGCTGACCACGAATACACCGTCCGGCCGCAGAACCCGGTGGATTTCGGCGAGGCATTTCGACCTCGTTTCACCGAGAAGACAGTGAAAACAGTTTCCGTCGACAACGAGATCGAATGTCTCGTTTTTGTGGAAGGGCATCGCACCGACCGTGCCCTGCCTGAACTGGCCCTCCATTCCCGTCTTCTCGAATATCTCCCGGGCCCAGGAGATGGCCGTCGCGGAGAGATCGATCCCATCGATCCGATAGCCTTGCGCGGCAAAAAGAGCAGATACCATGCCGTTCCCGCAACCCAGCTCGAGCAGTCGAGCTGGAGGCTGCGGAAAATCCGGGAGTTCCCGAAGATGTGCGATCGAGTCGATCCACCCGGCCTGACGTCGCGCGTGATTTGGGCCGCCCCAGCCCGGCTCATTCGTGAGACGTAGACGAAGGTACTCGACCTCCGGATCGGCAACCATGCGTCCGTCGAAAACAACTTCCGTCATAAAGTGCCTTCCGCAGCCTTATCCCTGCCTGGCCCCGGGGAAACCGGATACTAAAACTGCTTACTCGCAAATTCGATAACGGTCACTCGATCCATGCTTCTGAATATCGACATGAAGGTGATCGGTATGCGCTGGGTCGGAACCTGGTCCAAGGATGGTCGTAAACCAGCCGCACGCTGCCTTCCGCAACACTGCCATCGCTTGGTTCCGCCTGCCATCGCTTCCAGGCTTGATCTCGAGCTTCGATCCGTCGGCGAGGTCGAACGAGGAAATATCGATGGCCTCGCCCTCTGCATGAGCGGACAGCTTGCCGGATGGGGAACCGTTCCGGTTTCTGCACTCGAAGCCAGGCCCCGTGCTGACGGACAGCAAATCGCTGCCCAAGCTGCCGCTGATCGCTGCTGCGGCAAGCTCCCCGATCCACTGCCCGAAATTTTCGGCGAAGGCGCAAGCAAGGATAGGACGCTGAGCCAGGCTGACAGTTCTCCCAGGGCGAGTTGCAACGGGGACGGATATCAAGCGAACTGGCTCATCGATTCGGCAGAGCTGGTTTCCAGTTTTTGGTGGCTCGACATGCTCGACACCAAAACCAGCTTTCTTCAGGCGATCCAGGCAGCCTCCGATATCGATCGCTGGCGTTTCCGCAGATGCCGCTTCCGGCGTGTTGGGTTTCGGTGTCCCGGTCGGCGAAGGTTCAGGAGAAATCGGTCGGGGAGGCGGCAAGGGAACTTCGGCCGCGGAGACGGAGACCGCCGATGCCCAGACGAGAAACAGGCCTGAAAAGACTGACAGGAGCGGGGTTATGGCCCCTCGCCCGCTGGAACCGATACAACCGATCATATGGTTGTTTATAGGTCGATCCAGCCCGATCTCGACTCCGATGCCGGTGAAGTCTGCGGCCGATGCATTCGACATCTAGGAAAAATACGTGAGAAATATTGACGAAGTTTTTGAAAAGCTGAAGAAATCTTCATTTCGGCAAGGCTTCCACCTTCGTCCGGAGGAGCGGACGTACGTAACGGAGAAGGGGCTCGACCTCGTCAAGGCCCACGCAAGGGATTTCATCGATAAGCGCCTGGCGCCGGCTTACCCAGCGAGAGACGGAAAGCAGACCCCATTTCGCGGCCACCCGGTCTTCGTCGCGCAGCATGCGACGGGCACCTGTTGTCGCTCATGCCTGGAGAAATGGCATGGAATCCGGCACGGACATGCCCTCGACGATAGCCAGAAAGCCTATATCGCCGGAGTGGTGGAGCGATGGATCCGCGCCGAAATGGCTTCATGAAACTGTCCTACTCGCCTTGCACATACCTGACCATCGGTTGCTGCGGTTGATTGCCGCCTTCAAACGGCCGTAAGCAGAGCCATGATCCTGCGCGACTTTCTCCTCATGCTTTTGGTGTGCCTCACGTGGGCGGCACATACCGTCGTTAGCAAGATCGTCGTCTCGGGCATGGAGATCCCACCCCTTTTTTATGCCGCCATTCGCTACGGGATTGTCGCTCTTGCCACCGTTCCATGGCTTCTACCCATCCCTAAGCCCGGCTGGCGCATGGCTATCGTCGGATTTCTCATGGGTGGCGGCGGGTTTGCGCTGTTCTTCCTCGGCATCAAGACTGCAACGCCTTCGAGCGCTGCCATCGTAGGCCAACTCGGTCTCCCAATGACCGCTCTTCTCTCCGTCGTCATGCTGGGGGAAAAGATCCACTGGAGACGCGGCGCAGGCATCGCCCTCACCTTTCTCGGCGGCCTCATCGTCATGTGGAACCCAGGCGAGCGATTTCCCATCTCCGGCGGTCTGGCTTTCGTCCTTGGATCGGCTTTCGTGTCGTCCCTTGCCGCAGTCATGATGAAGCAGATTACCGGCGTGAAGCCATTGCAGTTTCAGGCTTGGGTCGGTTTGGCGTCGGCGGTCCCGCTCGCGGCTCTTTCATGGGGGCTGGAGACGAGCCAGATCTCGCTTGCATTTCACGCAGGCTGGCCTTTCGTTGCGGCAGTGATGTTTTCCGCTCTGATTGTCTCGCTCATTGGCCATACGATCTACTACGACCTGATCAGGAAGTATCCGGCCAACCTCATCGCACCGCTTCTCATCATGAACCCGCTGATGACGGTCGTCTTGGGCATTTTGATCACCGGCGACCACTTCGATCTCCGTATGGCGATAGGAACAACGCTTGCGCTGTGTGGCATTCTGATCATCACGCTCGGCGGCAATCGGCTCATGCCCTTAGCGAGGGGGTTCGCCAAACGGCTGCGGTGATGCGTCGGCAGGTCCCCTACTAGCCCGCGCCCTACTCTGTCGTTATGGCTGATGCGCAACGAGACCATCGCTGGAGCACGATCGATCCCATGAACGGCCCGATGAAGCCCTCCCGAGACGTTGCACGTCTGATCGAGATCATGGCCGCCCTGCGGACGCCGGGAAGCGGTTGTCCTTGGGACCTGGAGCAGACCTTCGCATCGATCACTCCCTATACTCTCGAGGAGGCCTATGAGGTGGCGGATGCCATCGAGCGTGGGGACCTCGGCGACCTCAAGGAGGAGCTGGGCGATCTGTTGCTTCAGGTTGTTTTTCACGCGCGTATGGCCGAAGAACAGGGGGCGTTCGCCTTTCCTGACGTCGTGGAGGCGATCACCCGCAAACTGATCCGCCGGCATCCCCATGTCTTCGGCAATGCCCGTGACCTCAGCCCGGCTGAGGTGAAATCACTTTGGGATGAAATCAAGCGCGAGGAGAAGTCCGAGAGGCAGGCGGATCGGATGCGTCTGGGATCGGCTCCGCTCTCCGCGGCGAGCGAATTTCTCGGCGATATTCCCTCAGCCTTCCCTGCCCTCACCCGTGCCCACAAGCTCACCACCAAGGCGGCAAAGGTCGGCTTCGACTGGCCCGATCCAGCCCAGGTGATCGACAAGATTCATGAGGAGCTAGACGAGGTGAAGGAGGCGGCCGCGTCGCAAGAGAAGGATCGGGTGGAGGATGAAATTGGCGATCTTCTTTTCGCCGTCTCCAACCTTGCCCGGCATTACGGCATCGACCCTGAAAGCGCTTTGCGCCGAACGAATGCCAAGTTCGAGCGCCGCTTCAGGCAGATCGAAACCGGCTTGCAGCAACAGAAAAGGACGCTCGATGAAGCGTCTCTCGAAGAGATGGAAGCCTTGTGGGTCGAAGCGAAGCGCCGCGAGCGGGATCCCGAGGCGTCATAACACCTTCGCCTGAGGGAACCGGTTCAGGAAGCGGGGCTCCTTGCCGGCTACGAGGCGCACCTGAAGGATCGAATGGCCTGTTTCGGTCGTCCGACGGTCCAGGATTTCGGTGTTCTCGTGGAGCCAGGCGAAGCCCTGCCCGTCTTCCGGCGCGATATCGACCTCATAGCTCGATCTGCCGGTTGCAAGATGCTCCTCGATGGCCGTGAGGAGGTCCGGGAGACCCTCCCCCGTCAAGGCCGAAATGAGAATAGGACGCCCCTCCTCCGATGTACGGTGAGAAGTCGTGTCCAACCGTTGGCGGTCATCGGGCGAAAGCAAATCGGCCTTGTTCCAGACCTCGACAATCCGTCTCGTATCGTCGGGATCGATGCCGAGCTCTCTCAGGACGAGCGCCACATCGTCGGCCTGCGCCTCGGTCTCACCGTGGGATACGTCTCGGACATGGAGCAGGATATCCGCCTCGATGACGTCCTCCAGGGTCGCTCGAAAGGCCGCGACCAGCATGGTCGGCAGTTCGGAAATGAATCCGACCGTATCGGAGAGGATCGCCTTCTCCCCATGCGGCAGATCGATGGCCCGTGAGGTAGGATCCAGTGTGGCGAAAAGCATGTTTTCCGCCAGAACGTCGGCAGCCGTTAGGCGATTGAACAGGGTCGATTTGCCGGCGTTCGTGTAGCCGACAAGGGCGACGATCGGATAGGGCACTCGGCGACGGCTGGCCCGATGGAGCGAACGGGTCTTTACGACCGTTTCCAATTCCCGCTCGATCCGCGTCATCCGCTCCTGAATCATGCGGCGGTCCGCCTCGATTTGCGTCTCGCCAGGGCCGCCAAGGAACCCGAACCCGCCTCGCTGACGCTCCAGATGGGTCCAGGACCGCACAAGCCGCCCTTTCTGATAGGAGAGATGCGCCAGCTCGACCTGGAGTGTGCCTTCCTTGGTCCGGGCCCGACGGCCGAAGATTTCGAGGATAAGGCCCGTGCGATCGATCACCTTGGCGCCCCAGGCTTTCTCGAGATTGCGTTGCTGGACGGGGCTGAGTGCGCAATCCATGACCACCAAGCCGATGTCCTCGGCCCGTATCAATCCGGCCAGTTCTTCGACCTTGCCGCTGCCGATATAGGTGGCAGGCCGAGGAGCAGCGAGCGGAGCCATGATCGAATCGACGATATGAAGGTCGATGGCCCCGGCCAATCCGGTCGCCTCATCCAGCCTTGCCTCGGGGGGGCGCGGATTATCCGCCCCCTCCGGTTGGTCAGAGCCGGCGGAAAACCGCCTTCTCCGGGTCAGGTATGGGCCGACGACGAGCGACCTCGTCCCTGCCGCAACCTCCTTTTCAGGCTCGGCAAGCTGCGCCAGACGCTGTTCACCCGGAGAAAGGGGTTCCGTCACTTCAAGCCTTTTCGCTCGCCTCGTCGATTTGGTCGAAGAGTTGAACAGGCTGTCCCGGCATAATTGTGGAAATGGCGTGTTTGTATACCAGTTGAGAATGACCATCCCTGCGCAGGAGAACGCAGAAATTGTCGAACCAGGTCACCACGCCCTGGAGCTTGACGCCATTCACGAGAAAGATCGTGAGAGGTACTTTGTTCTTTCGGACGTAGTTGAGGAAGGTGTCCTGAAGGTTCTGCGTGCGATCGCCCGCCATTGAAGTTGCCTCGTCAGCCCGTCGCCGCCGATCTTGGCTTTGGGGCCGCCTCTATATGGTTGTCCGCCCGAGGGCAGTGGTCGACCGGCGCACTTATTACAGGGCGAACCATAACGTTAAGCAAGAGGTCTCCCTCTTCTTATATTCAAACTTGACGTAATTTCCCGTGGATCGCGCCTATCCGCCAATTCCGAGCGACTTCAACTTACGGTGTAGCGCGGAGCGCTCCATGCCGATGAACTCGGCCGTTCGGGAGATATTTCCGCTAAACCGCGCGATTTGGGCGAGCAGATATTCACGCTCGAAAATTTCCCGTGCGTCGCGCAGAGGCAGACTCATCAGCTTCTCTCCCCCTGCCCCGCCCGGGGTGGAAGGCACCAAGGTCCCGATCTCGGACGGGAGCATGTCCGCGGTGACCGCGGCCTCCGGATCTCCAGAGATGAGAATCATCAGCCGCTCCACGTTGTTGCGCAGTTGGCGCACATTCCCAGGCCAATCGTGGGATTGAAGAACGGCCATCGCGTCATCGGCGATCCGGCGCTTCGGGAGGCCCGTGGCGGCGGAGATCTGGTCCATGAAGAACTCGATCAGTTCAGGGACATCCTCCCGTCGCTCTGCCAGGGACGGCACTCGAATCGGCACGACGCTGAGGCGATGAAACAGATCCTCCCGCAGACGGCCCGAGGCGATCTCGGCCGGCAGATCGCGGCTCGAAGAGGAGATGATGCGAACATCCACGTGGACGCGCGTGGTGCCTCCGACCCGTTGGAAATTCTGGTCCACCAGAACGCGCAGAATGCGGTTCTGGGTTTCACGGGGCATGTCCGCGATCTCATCGATATAAAGCGATCCGCCGTGCGCTTCCTCAAGCGCTCCGACCCTCCGCCCGCGACCGTCCTCGCCTTCCGTGCCGAAGAGCTCAGCCTCCATATTCTCCGGCGTGATCGTTGCGGCCGAGAGCACGACGAAGGGGCCATTGGCTCGCATCGATAGGCCATGAATGGTGCGTGCCGTCAGCTCCTTGCCGGAGCCGGGGGCCCCGGTCACCAGAATCCGGGCATTGGTCGGTGCTGCCCTCTCGACAGATTGGCGCAGCTGATTGATTGCGACGGAGCGCCCGGCGATTCGGCTCGCCTGCACTGACCGGGCGCGCAGGTCACGGACCTCACGCTTGAGCCGCGAGGCTTCGAGCGCGCGCTCTGCGACCAGCACGAGCCGATCAGCCTTGAAGGGCTTTTCAATGAAATCATAGGCCCCCAGTTTGATCGCCGAGACGGCCGTCTCGATATTGCCGTGGCCTGAAATCATCACCACTGGCAGATCGGGGTGCTGCTGCTTGATCAACTCCAGGACCTGAAGTCCATCCAGGCGACTGCCCTGCAGCCAGATATCGAGAAACACGAGATGTGGGCGGCGCGCCTCGATAGAGGCAAGGGCCTCGTCCGAGGTTCCGGCCGTACGCGTACGATGTCCTTCGTCCTCCAGAATGCCGGCGACCAGCTCGCGGATATCGGCTTCATCGTCCACGACAAGAATATCAGCGCTCATAGGCCCGCCCCCCGTGAATTGGCCGTGGCGGCCCCATCCGAAGTCTTTTCCAATGCAACATGTGTCGTCTTTGGTATCCACATACGAACCTGTCCACCCCGTCCGTGAGGGTTATCGACAAGGTCCATGCCTCCCCCGTGCTCTTCCAGAATTTTGGCAACGATCGGGAGCCCCAGTCCGGTTCCGCCGTCCCGGGTCGTCATGTAGGGCTCGAGCAGCCTTTGTCGGCCCTCAACCGGAAAGCCTTTGCCGTTATCGGTGATCGCGAGGATCAGGTAGGCTGGGTGCGTGTCGTCCAGAAGGACGGAAATCCGCCCGTCTCCGCGCTCTTCGTCCGGCACGGCCATGATCGCTTCCGTTGCATTCTTGACGATGTTCGTGACGGCCTGCGACAGAAGCCGCCGGTCGAATGGCGCGACGACCGGCCTTTGCGGCAACTCGTCCACGAACTGGATCTCAGGATGGGCGATCCGCATCATGAAGACGACCTGTCGGATCGTCTCGACAAGATCCTCGTCGCCGATGGTCGGCTTCGGCATTCGCGCGAAGGACGAGAACTCGTCCACCATCCGCTTGATGTCGTCCACCTGCCGGACAATGGTGGCCGTGCATTGGTCGAACACCTCCCGGTCTGTCGTGATGACCTTGCCGTATTTGCGGCGGATGCGCTCGGCGGAGAGCTGGATCGGCGTGAGCGGATTCTTGATTTCGTGTGCGATCCTGCGCGCAACATCGGCCCAGGCAGAGGTGCGTTGTGCCGATACGAGGTCCGTGATGTCGTCGAGGGTCACCACCAGTTCACGCTCCTCGCTGCGGATATGTTCGCTTGTGACGCGAACGTTGATGGTCCGCTCCTTGCCTTTGCGGGCCATCTGAATCTGCTTCTGGGTCAGGCGTTGACGGCCGTGCTGCATCTCCTCGATGAGGTCCGCTATCTCAGGGAGGACGGCAACGATCGGTCGTCCCAGCAATTCGTTCGCGGAGGCCGACAACAGGGCCTCTGTCGAGGGATTGACGATCGTGATCTGTCCCTGCCCGTCGATGCCGATGACGCCGGCCGAGACGCCGCCCAGAACGGCCTCCGTAAACCGCCGCCGGCGGTCGATGAGTTCGCTCGCTGCCGTCAGTCCATCATGTTGGTGGCGCAGCTCCGAGGTCATCTTGTTGAAGGTTTCGCCCAGATGCGCGAGGTCCCCCTCCCCGCGTCGGACTGGAACCTGAACATAGAAATTCCCGGTCGCCACCTGGTCGGTGGCATGGATGAGACGGCGGATCGGCGCGACGAGACGGTTGGCGAAGTTCAGGCCGAACCAGATGGCCGACAGGAGCACGATCAGGGCAATCAGCGCGAACATCGACGCGAAAGCTACTTGAATCCCGACCTTCTTCTGTTCCAACGCCTCGTAGAAGGCCACGCCCGCTTCGGCGACGGGGGGGAATTCCACCGCCCGTGGATCGACTTCACGGGCCACGTAGAGAATGCGCCCGCCGTGAGCCTGTAATTTCAGGATCGAACGAAACACGTTGCCGCTGCGAGGAAAGAGGCAGAGCGCCTCGTTCTCGCTCGCCTCGCGGAGATCGTCAGGCTCGGGAGGTTGTATCCCTTCGATGGGCTTCGCTTCGAGCTTTTCGACAACCGTGCCGTCGGGCTCCAGCAGCTCAACGAAGGGGAAGCCCAGGAAGACCGCGCGGGAATTCATGAAGTCTTTGAAGACCTTGCGGTCCGCATCGTAGAGGACCTTCGCGCGGTTCAAATCCGCCGCCATCAGCTGCGTCTCGCGCGCGAGGGTACGGCACTGGAGTTCGCGATAGGATCGCGCAATCTCCACCGTATTAACCATCAGATCCTTTATGGAGCCCGTGAACCAGGGATCGAGTCCCCGCTCCAGTGTGACTGTCGCGACAGCCGCCACGAGAATTGCCGGGAGGACCGCCACAAGGCTGAAGAGTCCCACGATCCTCACGTGCAGCCCGGCTGCGGCCGCTCCGGCGCGGCGCTCGTGCATCAGTCGCTTGGTTTGCCAGGCGACGATGCCCAGAAGCAGCAGAATGAGGACGCCATTAAGGATAAAAACCCAGATCACCACGTTGTGTGTGGGGAGAATCGGGGTCAATCCGGCAAGCACGAGGAACGTCGTGAGGGCCGATGCCAGAGCCAGCAGAACGGCGGTCGCGCCCAGCCATCCGAGACTGCGCTGGACCAGGTCGCCTGTCTGGCGTTGCGCTGGATTGTCTTGTTGTATCAAGACCGGTGCCCCACGATTGAGGCGCTTGAGAAGGTGCGCCTTACAGATGGGTGATGCACCAACACAACACTGTGGTCAAATTATTACATCCGAAGGGATGACCCAGCTCAGCGTCCGCCCGATCGCACGACCTGAAGCTCCAGGTCCCGGACTTTCTTCCGCAGGGTGTTCCGGTTGACGCCGAGAAGCTCAGCGGCGCGGATCTGGTTCCCCCGGGTAGCCGCCAGGGCGACGCCGATCAGCGGACCTTCGATCTCTCGGAGGATACGGTGATAGAGGCCGGGCGGCGGCAGAGTATCCTTGAAGCCGGAAAAATACTCGACCAGGTGGCGCTCAACCGCATCGGAAAGTCCTTCCGAGATGGCGGACGGTGTCGCGGGTTTGCCCGTGGGCTGCGGCATTGGCAGCGGCTGGGCATCGAGTTCCGCATCAATGATGGCGCCCGTGATCGTGTCCTGCGGATAGAGAGCCGCCAGCCGCCGGATCAGATTTTCGAGCTCGCGGACATTTCCCGGCCAGCGATAGCGCTTGAGACGATCCATGGCTTCGGGGTCAAGCTGCTTACGGGCGAGACCTTCCTTCTCGACCAGGGCGAAGAAGTGCCGGGTCAGATCCGGAATGTCCTCCACGCGTTCCCGCAAGGGCGGAAGTCGCAGCGGAACGACGTTGAGGCGGAAGAACAGGTCCTCTCGGAAAAGACCCTGCTGGATCAGCACCCGCAGGTCCTTGTTGGTGGCCGCGACGATGCGGACATTGGTCTTGATGGGAATGCGACCGCCGACGGTCGTGTATTCGCCTTGCTGCAGAACACGCAGCAGCCGCGTCTGCGCCTCCATGGGCATGTCGCCGATCTCGTCCAGGAAAAGCGTCCCGCCCTCCGCCTGCTCGAATCGGCCAGTGCTGCGAGCCATCGCCCCGGTGAAGGCTCCCTTCTCATGGCCGAACAGATCGGATTCGATCAGCTCTCGCGGAATTGCCGCCATGTTCACGGCCACGAACGGCCCTTGGCGGCGTTTGCCGTAGTCATGGAGGGCCCGGGCGACGAGTTCCTTGCCGGTGCCCGACTCGCCCGTAATCATGACCGTCAGGTCGGTCGGCATCAGCCTGGCAAGGGCGCGGTAAATATCCTGCATCGCGTGGGATCGGCCGACGAGGGGAATCTCCCCCTCCTCCGACGATTGCGGCTGATGGAGCGGGGTCCGGGGCTTGGCCAGGGCGCGTCCCACCACAGCGACAAGTTCCTTCAGGTCGAAGGGCTTCGGCAGGTATTCATAGGCTCCGCGCTCGGAAGCCTTGATCGCTGTCATGAAAGTGTTCTGGGCGCTCATGACGATGATCGGCAATTCCGGCCGCAGCTTCTTGATGCGCGGCAGGAGGTCGAACGCATTCTCATCCGGCATCACCACGTCGGTGATCACGAGGTCGCCCTCCCCTTGGGCGACCCACCGCCACAGAGTGGCGGCATTGCTGGTGGAGCGTACCTCGTAGCCGGCGCGGGACAATGCCTGGTTCAGCACGGTCCTGATGGCGGCATCGTCGTCAGCAAGAAGGATCTGTCCGCTGGGCATGGTCGGAGCCTCACAATTCGGCCTCGCGGCCATCATTGGCGCGATGCATGGGCAGGAGAATTCGGAAGGTGGTTCGGCGGGGCGCCGGGTCGCATTCGACGATGCCGCCATGGTCTCCGACGATCTTGGCGACGAGGGCGAGCCCGAGGCCGCTTCCCTGCGCTTTCGTGGTCACGAAAGGATCGAAAAGATCGCTCGCCAGATCGGGCGGGATGCCTGGCCCGTTGTCGCTGATCGAAAGGTCGATCGGCAGGCTGACCTTTTCCCGCGCGCCCGGGACCTGAAGGCGGACACCAGTGCGAAATGCGGTAGATAGAACAATTTCGCCGTCCGTCGCGTCGATGCCGATGGCCTCGGCGGCGTTCTTTACAAGGTTGAGGACCACCTGGATGAGCTGATCGCGATTGCCGAGAACCGGCGGCAAGGAGGGGTCGTAGTTCTCGACGAAGCGGATGTGACGGGCAAAGCCGGATTGAGCGAGGCGCTTCACGTGATCTAGCACGCCATGGACGTTGACAGGACCCCGCTCGACGGGGCGCTCTTCGCCGAAAAGCTCCATGCGCTCCACGAGTTTCACGATCCGATCGGTCTCGTCGCAGATCAGGCGCGTCAGCAGCCGATCGTCATCGGCAGCGGATTGCTCCAGGAGCTGTGCGGCGCCGCGGATGCCGGACAAGGGATTCTTGATCTCGTGGGCGAGCATCGCGCCGAGCGCCGTGATGGAGCGTGCAGCCCCGCGATGCGTGAGCTGACGATCCATCTTGTCCGCGATGGTGCGCTCCTGAAGCATGATGACCACATCGTCGCTGTCATCGCCGAGTGGAGTCGCGAAAACATCGACGATCCGCTCCGCGCCGATCCTGGGGCTGCCGATATCGACCCGATGCTCGCTGACGCTCGCTCCCCTCTGCCGGACATCCTCCGCCAGCCCCACGACGGGCGAGCCGAAGGGCACGAGATCGGCGAGCCTCTGACGCTGCATGACGCGCAGGCTGATCTCGAAAAAGGCTTCTGCGGCCGCATTGGCATGCCGGATGCGCCCGTCGATACCGATCGTCAGGACGGGCAACGGCAGCGCATTCATGATGTGATCGTTGATATTCTGTCCGATCATCACGCGGCCTCGCGGATTGGATCTGCGTAGAGACCACCGAGGATGTCGCTCACGACCTTCGGATCGTCCGACGTGACGAGAGCGAGCCGGCGCTCCGCATCCACATGGAAGCCGGCAGCCGATGCGACGTCGGCATAGGCTGCCAAGTGCTTGCGGGCATGACGGATACCGACGTGAAGGCCGTAGAGCGATAGAAGCCCGTCATAATGCTCGAGCGCGACTTCCGTCCTCGTTTCCGGCGTCACATCCGGGACAGGCTGTCCGTTCAACGCCGCGCCGATCTGCCCGACGAGCCATGGTTGCCCCATCGCCGCACGTCCGATCATGACCGCGTGAGCGCCGGAGGTCTTCAAGGCGCGACGGGCCTGGTCGAGGGAGCCGATATCCCCGTTGACAACCACCGGCAGACTGACCGAGGCGGAAACGCATGCGACGGCAGCCCAGTCGGCCTCTCCCTTGTAGAATTGCTGCCGGGTTCGGCCATGGATCGTTACAGCCTTTGCGCCGAGGGCTTCTGCACGCCGGGCCAGCTCCGGCGCATTGATCGTCGCCTCGTCCCAGCCTAGGCGCATCTTGACGGTAACGGGAACGTGGGCGGACGAGACGGTAGCCTCGATCAGCCGGCAAGCATGGTCGAGATCACGCATGAGCGCGGAGCCGGCATAGCCGCCGATCACCCGCTTGGCCGGGCACCCCATGTTGATGTCGATGATGTCGGCACCGGCATCCTCTGCGACGCGGGCTGCCTGCGCCATCCATTCAGGATCACAGCCCGCGAGTTGGATCACATGCGGCGTGATCCCGCCCCCTTCCGCTCGAAGGCGGGCTTCGGCTGAACCCTGGACGAGTTCGTCTGAGGCGACCATCTCCGAGACGACGAGCCCTGCCCCCATGCGCCGCGCAATCTTGCGAAAGGCCGCATCGGTAACTCCCGAAAGCGGGGCGAGCACAGCCGGAACCTCGACCAGTACCGGACCGATCGCCAGAAGAGCTTCGCCTAATTTTTGATCAGAATTCATTGTGCCTAATCAATAGCCAGAATCGAGAGCGATGCAAGCGCCTCGGTTGAGGCTGGATTGCGCCTCGTGGAGCCATCGCCTTGGTGAAGCACCTGATTTGCCTTATGAGCACAACGCCCTTACGACAGCTCATCTTTGATGGAGGCCACGAATCCGATGTCCGTTGCCGCCCTTATCGTCGCTGCCGGGCGTGGCTCTCGGGCGGGAGAAGGCGTTCCGAAACAGTACAGATCCCTCGCCGGACGATCGGTCCTTGCACGGACCCTCGAAAAATACCTGTCACATCCGGGCATCGCGCGGATCATCACGGTGATCCACCCCGATGACAGGGTTCCTTACGAGCGCGCGGTCGGCGAAGTCGGGTGCCGGACGGAACACCTATTGGCTCCTGTGGCGGGAGGTGACACCCGCCAAGTCTCGGTGCTCCACGGTCTGGAGGCGTTAGAGAGTTTGCGGCCCGAGATCGTGCTTGTTCATGACGCCGCTCGCCCGTTCGTCGATTCGACCCTCATCGACCGAGCAATCGACGCCGCGGGGCGTTTCTCTGCGGCGGTCCCGGGCATCGCGGTCACCGATACGATCAAGATCACCGATGACAGTGGCAAGGTCGTCTCGACCCCTGACCGGGCGAGGCTTCGCGCCATTCAGACGCCCCAGGCCTTCCGATTCCAGGCGCTGCTGGACGCCCATCGAAAGGCGCACGCTTCAGACCTGAAGGACTTTACCGACGATGGAGCCTTGGTCGAATGGGCCGGACGTCCGGTCCTCGTCTTTGAGGGCGATCCTCGCAATACCAAACTGACCCACAACGCAGACTTCATCAGCGCCGAGAGGCGCCTGACCGAGAAATCCATGACTTACCTCACACGCTTCGGTACCGGCTTTGACGTTCATGCCTTTCAAGAGGGCGACCATGTTTGGCTCGGCGGAATCAAGGTTCCGCATGACAAGGGTGTCGTGGCCCACTCCGATGGCGACGTGATCCTGCATGCCCTGACCGACGCCATCCTCGGTGCTCTCGCAGACGGCGACATCGGTACGCACTTCCCTCCGAGCGACCCGCAATGGCGCGGCGCCTCGTCGGACCGCTTCGTTGAGCATGCCGTCGCTCTCGTGAGGAAACGAGGTGGGATCGTCGATCACCTCGACGCGACTCTCCTTTGCGAAAAACCCCGCCTTGGCCCCTACAGGGAGGCGATGAGGCAGCGGATCGCCGGGATTTCAGGTCTCAGGCTCGATCAGGTTTCGCTCAAAGCCACGACCACGGAGAAGCTGGGCTTCACCGGTCGCGGCGAGGGGCTTGCCGCACAGGCGGCCGCAACCATTCGCCTGCCGGAGAACGATTGATGATGGGCAGCCTTAAGGAACGCGCCGGTCTGATCATTGCTGCCTATGCAAAGCGGGGATGGATGCTCGCAACAGCAGAATCCTGCACGGGAGGCCTCGTCGCCGGTGTTCTGACGGAAATCCCCGGATCATCAGCTGTCGTGGAGCGAGGTTTCGTCACCTATTCCAACGAAGCCAAGGCGGAGGCAATCGGTGTCCCCATGGACCTCATCATTGTGCACGGCGCCGTAAGTGAGCCTGTCGCGCGCGCGATGGCGGAAGGAGCTTTGGCCAATTCGAGAGCCCAGGTCGCGGTGGCAATCACTGGCGTTGCGGGGCCAACCGGAGGAAGCGCCGCCAAACCTGTCGGGCTCGTCCATTTCGGCCTCGCACGAAAGGGAGCATCGACGATCCACCTGGAGCGACGCTACGGGGATCTTGGCCGAGAGAATGTCCGCCATCGCGCCGTAGAAGATGCTTTGAGCCTGCTGGAGCAGGCACTGACCTGATCAGGCCTTGGCCGTGAGGGATGAGGGCCGGTAGATCTCGTCTGCTCGCTCCTCGAAGGCCTCCGCAAACTTGCGGAACGCCTTGTCGAAGACCGCACCCATCAGGACGCCGAGCGCGAAGCTCTTGAACTCGTAGGTGATATAGAACTCGACGTCGCAACCCGTCGGGGTTTCCCGGAAGGTCCAACGGTTTTCGAGATGTTTGAAAGGACCGTCAATGTATTCCACCTCGATGCGCAGTCTCGGGTGATCGAGCTCTACGCGGCTTATAAAGCTCTCCCGAATGGCCTTGTAGCCGACCGTCATGTTTGCGACGAGCGTCTCGATCCCCTCCCCGCTCTGGGCTCGGCGGACGATGCGAAGGTCCTCACAGAGAGGCAGAAATTCCGGGTAGCTTTCGACATCGGCTACCAGAGCGAACATCTGTGCAGGCGTGTGCTTGACGGATCGGGTCGAACGGAAGGACGGCATGTCAGGCGGCCTCAGGAAGAGTTGACGGCAGGCCGTCGGCAAGCTCCCGCACGGCGTGTGACGAACGAAGGATGATGCATTCCTGATCCGGTCTCAATGCCCGGAGGCGTGCCAGAATCCCCGGTCGGTTGCGGGATGGATATTTCCAGATGTCGCGGATGAAGGTCACGTAGTCCCAGTTGAAATATTCCGGACAGCCCTCGGCGAGATCGGAGCGTTCCTGGCGATAGTGGCGGGTCAGGCGTCCTAGTGCCCGATAGAGGCACAGCCAATTGGGAAGATCGAGCCAGATGATCGTCGTCGCTCGGGTGATCAGGCGGTCGGACAGATCGAAATACTCGCCGTCCATGACCCAGGCAGGTCGCGCTGCAAGCTCATCTGCCTGGCGATCCCATGCCTCGTCAGACGGCTTCACCCAACCTGGACGCCAATACTCCCGATCGAGATGGACGAGTGGGAGGTCAAGAGCCTCCGCAATGCGCCGGGCCAGTGTGGTCTTGCCCGCTCCCGGTGAGCCGATGACGAGGATTCGGCGCATCCGGAATGCCTCAGAGCTTGGAAGCCCCAAGGCGGGCGGCTTTCAGGCGCGCAAAATCATCACCCGCATGATGCGACGAGCGCGTGAGCGGCGTCGCCGAGATCAACAGGAAGCCCTTGGCATAAGCCGTGGTCTCATAGGCCTTGAATTCGTCAGGTGTGACGAAGCGGATTACGGGATGATGCTTTTTCGTCGGCTGGAGATACTGACCGATGGTCATGAAGTCGACATCCGCAGAGCGGAGGTCGTCCATGAGCTGAAGCACCTCGTTTCGCTCCTCGCCCAGGCCGACCATGATGCCGGACTTGGTGAAAATCGTCGGATCGAGCTCCTTGACCTGCTGAAGTAGGCGGATCGAGTGGAAGTACCGGGCACCGGGCCGGACCTTCAGATACTTGGACGGCACCGTCTCGAGATTGTGGTTGAAGACATCGGGCTTGGCTGCGACCACGACCTCCAGGGCGCCGGGCTTGCGGAGGAAGTCAGGCGTCAGGATCTCGATGGTGGTCTTCGGGGATCGCGCCCGGATCGCGTGGATCACGTCCGCGAAATGCTGTGCTCCACCGTCGGCAAGGTCGTCCCGATCCACGGACGTGATGACGACGTGCTCCAGACCGAGCTTTTCAACGGCCTTGGCCACATTCTCCGGTTCGTTCGGGTCGAGTGCGACGGGAAGACCTGTCTTCACGTTGCAGAAGGCGCAGGCCCGCGTGCAGGTGTCGCCCATGATCATGAACGTCGCGTGCTTCTTTTCCCAGCACTCTCCGATGTTCGGGCAGCCGGCTTCCTCGCACACCGTCACGAGCTTGTTCTCGCGGACAATGCGGTTGGTCTCGGCCCATTTCGGCGAGCCGGGCGCCTTCACGCGGATCCAGTCCGGCTTGCGCTGCTGGACAGGCTGGTCCGGCCGGTGCGCCTTTTCCGGGTGACGGGGACGGTTGTCCTTGTTCAGAAGGTCGAGAACGACGGCCATGAAACGGAACCTTGAGGGCAGAGCCTTATGCGAAAGGCATATGCCGATGACTTAAGGGTTTCGGCGCCCTTTCGCAAATGCCGCCAAGCGCAGCGGAGACCTTCGGCAGGAGCAACCCTTTTCTTTTCAGGGCGCCGCACCGTCATTCGCGGGCAATATGCCGGCTTTGAATGATATGAACACCGGCGCTTTTCAGGTCCTGAAGCGCCCGCTCAAGGGAGCCATTGGTGTCGATGGCCCGGCAGGCATCCTCGATGACGTAGGTATCGAAACCCGCTGCTTTTGCGTCGAGGGCCGTCCAGGCGACACAGAAATCGGTCGCCAGCCCCGTGCAGAAGAACCGGCTGAAGCCTCGCTCGCGCAGATAACCGGCTAGTCCCGTGGTCGTGCGGCGGTCGGCCTCGAGGAAAGCCGAATAACTGTCGATCGCCGGGTCAAAACCCTTGCGAATGACGAGCTGGGCATGGGGAATGTGAAGATCGCGGGAGATCTCGGCCCCCGGCGTATCCTGAACGCAATGGTCCGGCCAGAGAATCTGGGTTCCGTAGGTAAGTTCTGCCGTATCGAAGGGCTTCTTGCCGGGATGGCTGGACGCGAATGACGTATGCCCTTTGGGATGCCAGTCCTGCGTCAACAGCACGTGTCGGAACGCCTTGGCGAGCCGGTTGATCGGCTCGATCACCTCATTCCCGCCCGGTACCGCAAGGGCCCCACCAGGAAGGAAGTCGTACTGCACGTCGGTGACGATCAGAACGTCTCCGTCCGTCGGTTGGATCATCCCAGCCTCAGCCATGGCCACTCTCGCTTAAGAGACAGTCGTCCGAAAAAGAAAAGGGCAGCCGGATTGCTCGGCTGCCCGATTGCCATGAAAGCTTTGCCTATTGCGGCAGCTTGTCGTCGATGCCCTTCACATAGAAGTTCATGCTCAGAATCTGCTCGTCGGAGAGGGCGCCGTCGCCCTTGCACTCGACCTGCGAGCCATCCTGCTTCAAGACCGGGCATTTGAAGGGGTTGAGCTTGCCGGACTTAATGGCGGCCTCGGTCTCCTCAGCCATCTTCTTTACGTCGTCAGGCATGTTCTTGTAGGGCGCCATCACCACCATGTGGGCTGCGAGGCCGCCCCAGGTATCCTCGGATTTCCAGGTGCCGTCGAGAACGGCCTTGGTGCGCGCGATATAGTAATCCGACCAGTTGTCGACGATGGCGGTCAGTTGAGCCTTGGGAGCGAACTGCTCCATGTCGGAAGCCTGGCCGAACCCGAACTTGCCGCGCGCCTCCGCAGCCTGGAGCGGTGCCGGGCTGTCAGTATGCTGTGCAATGATATCCACGCCCTGGTCGAGCAGGGCCTTGGCGGCATCCGCCTCCTTGGCCGGGTCATACCAGGAGTTGGCCCAGACGACCTTGATCTTGATGTTCGGATTTACCGACTGCGCGCCGAGGAAATACGAATTGATGCCCGAAACGACTTCCGGGATTGGGAAGGCGCCGACATACCCGATGGTGCCGGACTTCGACATCTTGGCGGCAATCTGGCCGATGATGTAGCGGCCCTCGTGGAACTTCGCCGCATAAGTCGAAAGGTTGGGAGCCCGCTTGAACCCCGTTGCATGCTCGAACTTCACGTTCGGATACTTCTTGGCGACCTTCAGGGTCGGCTCCATGAAGCCGAAGGAGGTCGTGAAGATCAGCTTGTGGCCCGTGCGAGCGAGCTGTTCGATCGCGCGCTCGGAATCGGCTTCGGGAACGCTCTCCACATAGGTCGTCTCGACCTTGTCGCCGAAGGCCTTCTCGACCGCCTTGCGACCGATGTCGTGCTGGTGGCTCCAACCGTAGTCGCCGACCGGTCCCACATAGATGAAGCCGATCTTGAGCTTCTCCTGAGCTCCGGCGCTGCCAGCCGAGAGGGCCAAGGCGGTCACGCCCGCCACGGCGCCGAGGATGGATCGAAATGACATGTTAGCTCCCCTGGGTTTCGATATTCAGGCTTTCGTCGCAGGTCTCAAATCTTCCCGCAAGTGTCTCTGTGCTCACAATATCATCGCTTTGTTCACCGGTCAGGCACGAAAGGGGAACCAAGCGAACCGGGGGCACCGATGGCCCTGCCGTGGCGGATCGAGAGCAGCAGAAGAGCAAGGATCGTTGCGAGATACGGGACGGCGGAGAGAAGTTGCGACGGAACGCCGAACTGAGCCGCTTGAGCATGAAGCTGCAACACCGTCGCGGCGCCGAATATATAGGCACCGACCAATACCCAGCCGGGTCTCCATGCCGCGAAGACCACCAGTGCCAGGGCGATCCAGCCACGACCGGCGGTCATCCCCGAAGACCAGAACCGGGTATAGACAAGGGAAAGATAGGCCCCCGCCAATCCGGAGCAGGCGCCACCGAAGAGGATCGCGAGGAGCCGCATCCGGAGAACGGGAAGTCCCAGACCATGGGCCGAGGTATGGTTTTCGCCGATAGACCGAAGGGTGAGGCCGGAGCGAGTTTTGCTCAGGTACAGGGCAACCGCGACAGTGAGCAGCATCGACGCGTAGACGAAAAGATCCTGTTCAAAAAACAGGCGACCTATCAGGGGGATATCGCTAAGGCCCGGAATCGAAATCGGCTCGACCGGATTTCGACGGGCTCCCACGAACGGCGCGCCAATCAGGCCCGACAGCCCAAGACCCAGGATGGTGAGCGCCAATCCGGACCCCACTTGATTCGCGGCGAATCCTAAGACCGCAAGGGCGAACACCGCTGCCATCGCCACGCCTGCCAGCATGCCGGCGGCGACGCCCAGGAAAGTTGAGTCGAAGGTAACGGCCGCCGCGAAGCTGCAGGCCGCCCCCATGGCGAGCATGCCCTCGACCCCGAGGTTGAGAACGCCCGAGCGCTCAGTCACCAATTCCCCAATCGCGGCGATGAGGAGTGGCGTCGAAGCCGTGACGATTGTCAGGAGAATGGCCTCGAACATCGTCATTTGCCTCCTCCCCGACGAATGATGCGAACGCGATAGCTCACCAGAGCGTCGGCGGAGAGCACGCAAAGAAGAAGAATGCCCTGGAAGGCCTGCGTCAGGTCGAGCGGCAGCTTGAGCAGGATCTGCGCGCTTTCGCCACCAATGAACGTCAAGGCAACGACCAACGCTGCCACCAGAATGCCGAAGGGGTTGAGCCGCCCCAGAAAGGCAACGGTGATGGCTGTGAAGCCATATCCCGGCGAGATGGAGGGCTGAAGCTGACCGATTTGGCCTGCAACCTCCGAAATTCCGGCAAGGCCGGCCAAGCCACCGGAAATGGCGAAGACGGCAAGGGTGGTGTTCTTGGAGCTGAAGCCCGCAAAGCGCGCGGCCCGCGGTGCATCGCCCGTCAGACGGAGGCGATAACCAAAGAGGGTGCGTCCCACCACGACGGCCGTCACGATCACCGCCAGCACTGCAAAGACCGTGCCGTAATGGACCCGGCTCGCTTCACCGAGGGTCGGCAGGGTGGCTGCCGGATCGAACGTCACCGATTGCGGAAAATTGAATCCCTTCGGATCCCGCCAGGGACCACGGACCAAATAGTCGAGCAGGAGCTGTGCCACGTAGACGAGCATGAGGCTCGTCAGGATTTCATTGACGCCGAAGCGGGTTTTCAGGAAGGCCGGGATCAGACCGTAAAGGGCCCCGCCAATGATGCCGAGGAGGAGCATGGCCGGAAGGACCCAGATGCCGGCGTCCGTGCCGTGGGTCCGGAGCGCCAGCCAGCTGCCGAGGATTGCGCCGACCACGTATTGGCCCTCGGCACCGATGTTCCAGAGATTGGCGCGAAAGCAGTAAGAGAGGCCGATGGCGATGAGCGCCAGCGGGGTTGCTTTGACGAGCAGCTCCTGCAGCGCCCACGGATCGCTCAAGGGCTGAACGACGTAAACCTGAAACGCGGCGAGAGGGGACCGCCCGAGGAGCCAGATGACGAACCCGGCAATGAGAAATGCCGTGATGAAGGCGAGGATGGGAGCCAGAGTGCGCATGAACGGGGCAACGGACGCGCGCGGCGTCAACTCAAACCGCATGAGACGCCCCGTGCAACTGCGATTCTCCAAGCATTTCGAGACCTACGGCCTCCTTGGTCCACTCGGTAATCCCTCTCAGTGGACTTAAGCGTCCTTGATGGATGACGGCCATTTTGTCGGCGATCTCGAAAAGCTCGTCCAGATCCTGGCTGATTACCACGACCGCACTGCCCTCCCCGGCCAGATCGACAAGAGCCTGTCTGATCAGGCGCGCGGCGCCGGCATCGACACCCCAGGTCGGTTGATCGACCACAAGCAGTTTGGGGCGTCGGATGATCTCGCGACCGATGACGAACTTCTGGAGATTGCCGCCGGAGAGCTTGCGTGCCTGAGGATCAGGCTCGGGTGTGCGCACATCGAAACTCTTCACGATCGATTGCGCGAGACGCTTTGCTGCGTTCAGCAGAATGAAACCGGAATGGCTGACCTCTGCGGCAGCGTGCGAGATCAGCGTATTTTCACTCAGTCGATGGGTCGGCGCCGCCGCATGGCCGAGCCGTTCCTCGGGCACGAACGCAGCCCCGAGACGCCGCCGCGAGTCGATGTTGGATGTCCCGCAAACCTGGCCAGCGATCCGGATCGTTTCCGCAGCAGCAGCCAGCCGTTCTCCCGAGAGCGCGGCGAATAACTCGCTCTGGCCGTTGCCGGCTACGCCTGCGATACCCACTACCTCTCCGGCTTGGGCAAGCAGGCTAATGGCCTCCAGGGACTGACCGTGCAGACCTGGAGCCGATAGCGAAAGATCACGAACCTCCAGCATGCTGCCCTTCGGCTCATGAGGGGTGCCCGAGCGGACTTCCCCGATCTCCGTGCCGACCATCATGGCGGCAATCTCACGCGCGCTCTTGGCGCGCGGATCGAGGGTTCCGATCACACGTCCGCCTCTAAGAATGGTCGCCTGCCGGCAGAGGCGGCGCACCTCTTCGAGCTTGTGTGAGATGTAGAGAATTGAGCAACCGTCCGCCGCAAGCTTGTCGAGTGTAGTGAAGAGATGCTCGGCCTCCTGCGGGGTCAGGACCGAGGTCGGCTCGTCGAGGATGAGAAGACGGGGATTCTGAAGCAGGCAGCGCACGATCTCGATGCGTTGCCGCTCACCGGCAGAGAGTGTCCAAACGGCCCGATCCGGCTCGAGGGCGAGTCCGTAGGCACGGCTGATGTCGCCGAGACGATTCCGCACGCGGGACAGGGTCCAGTCGTCCGAGAGGGAGACAGCGATGTTTTCGGCGACCGTCAGTTCATCGAACAGCGAAAAATGCTGGAAGACCATTCCGATGCCGAGCGCCCGCGCCTCGACCGGAGACCCGATCGTGACGGGTTGGCCCTCCCAGAAGATCTCACCGGCACTCGGTTCGATCACGCCATAGAGGATCTTGACCAGAGTGGATTTTCCGGCGCCGTTTTCTCCAAGAAGCGCGTGGACTTCACCCCGATCGATCGCCAAGTCGATATGATCGTTGGCCAGAAGGTCCCCATAGCGCTTGCTGATGCCTCTAAGCGCGACGAGGGGCGGCGATGATGAAACGTCTGCCTTCACGCACTGCGACTCTGGCTGAGAGGGTTATGGGGCCGTCGACAGCGCCTACATGTCAGCTTGCTCCGCCTGGGACAAGCAGGTTTCGTCGTCGACTTCCGCCGGGTAAGGGATCATAGGGAGGAGCCGGGCCGGTCGGCAATGGCGAATGCTCGGTTTATTGTGGGTCCCGGTCCATAAAGTCCCGAAGGAGAGTACGTGTCCGAACGAACCCATGACATCATCGTCGTCGGTGCCGGCGCAGCAGGACTTTGCGCGGCCCTCGCCTTCGCCCGCGACGGCTACAGAACCGCGCTGGTCGGCACTCTCGATGCGCGGCGGGACGGCCGCACGGTGGCGCTGCTGAATGGATCCGTCCGCCTCCTCCTAGCGCTGGAGGTCTGGCCCGACGTGGCGGTGGATGCCGCCCCATTGGAAACCATGCGCATCATTGACGATACCGGGAGCCTCTTTCGGCCACCTCCGGCATCCTTCCGCGCATCGGAGATCGGGCTCGACGCTTTCGGCTGGAACATCGAGAACGCGACGCTTGTCGAAAAACTCGCCGGAGCCGCTAAGGCACAGGACGATCTCAGCCTCCTGCCACAACAGGCGTCAAGTTTCGCGGCCACCGAGGCCGAGGCAGCCGTCACGCTCGCGGATGGAACCATTCTGACGGCCAGTCTCGTCGTGGCGGCAGATGGGCGAAACTCGCGTTTGCGCCAGGCGGCAGGCATCGAGACCCGGACCTGGTCCTATCCCCAAGCGGCAGTGACCGCGATCCTGGCGCATGACCGCGATCATCGGGACACCTCGACCGAGTTTCATACCCGCCACGGCCCGTTCACGCTGGTCCCCCTGCCCGGTCGCCGCTCAAGTCTCGTGTGGGTCGCCCAATCCGACGAGGCAAAGCGCCTCCACGCCCTTGATGATGCGAACTTAGCCTTGGCCATCGAGCGTCAGGCCCAGTCGATCCTCGGTTCCGTCCGCCTCGACGGCCCTCGTGGCCTCGTGCCGATGAGCGGATTATCAGTCAATCGGTTCCAAGCGACGCGGCTCGCGCTTGTCGGTGAGGCAGCGCACGTTTTCCCCCCGATCGGGGCGCAGGGCCTTAATCTCGGACTCCGCGACGTGGCAGCTCTGCGCGATGCCGTCATCGATGCAGGTGACGAGGGAGGCGAGCCGGGTTCGGAGGACGCCCTGAGGCGCTATCAGCGAGGCAGGGACGTGGACGTGCGCCTGCGGACTGCCGCGGTGGACGGGCTGAACCGCACCCTTCTCGCTGGTTTCTTGCCTGCCGATTTTTTGCGTGGAGCGGGACTGTTGGCGATTGCCAGCGTGGGCCCGCTCCGCCGCGCACTCATGCGCGAGGGAGTGCTCCCGCGGATCGGCACCCCTCGTTTGATGCAGGATGCCTCTCCGAATCTAGCATGGGAGGAGCAGTCGGCCCGCGCGTGAAGGCCGCTGGTCCTAAGGGAATAAATCGTAAGGCGGTGCGCCGATGCGAATGACGTAGAGGAGTGCCGTCAGCGAGAACATGGATGCGACGGTGCCTACGAGGACGCAGGCTGAAGCACGCTCAACGCCCACGTTGTACTGCGTCGAAATGACAAAGATGTTCAAGGCCGGCGGCAGCGCCGCCATGGTCGCCGCTGCGTAGGTCCAGGCCGGACCAAAATCACCGAGCGCCGAGAGCAGGACCCAGACTAGGAAAGGGTGCAGAATCAGCTTGATGATGACGAGAGCTGGGACTTCGCCGGGAATGCGCCACAATGGCCGCAGGGCGACGGTGACGCCGAGAATGAACAGCGCGCACGGAGCGGCAGCTCCTGAAAGCCAAGTAACCATCAGATTCAGGGCAGAGGGCAGCTCCAGGTGGAGATAGCTCGCGGCGACGCCGAGTGCCGTCGCGACATTGAAGGGGTGCGTGACGACGCGCCATAGGATTCGGCGGATGGTCGCACCCAGGGACAGCTTGTCGAGGCCCGCGACCGACATCAGCAGGGGCACCAGGGAAAAGAGCAGAAGATTGTCGAAGACGAAGATCAGGACGACCGGCGCGCTGGCCGCCGGTCCGATGGCCGCCAGCACGAGGGGCGGCCCCATATAGCCGATATTGGAATAGGAACCAGCGACGCCCTGCATGACGGATTGCGCCACATCCTTCGTATGGCGCCAGCCGGCTGAGAAAGAGAGAAGAAAAGCGCAGAATGTCGACGTGGTCGTTGCTGCCACGAAAGTCCAATTCGTCAACTGGTCCAATGACTTGTCGGCGATGAGCCGGAAGAACAGGCAAGGCAGCGCGATATAGATGAGAAAGAATTGCATCCAGGCGAGCCCGGCCTCAGGCTGCTTGACGATCCTGCCACAGAAGAAGCCAAGGCCGATCAGCCCGAAAAAGGGCGCAAGAAGGTTCATCAGCCCGATCAGATCGGACATTGCAGGCTCTCCCCGGCATCTGTGTCAGGGGCCGTTCTGGCGGGATTCCCGAAGCTCGGCAATGCCGTGGGAAGCAAGCTTTGGGTTCCTAGATTGCAACCCTCGCTCCGTTCGGCAGTATCGGGAACGTGACGGCCATGGATTTGGCGTAACGGTCCGCACCCTTTATATGCAGGGCATGGAGTTCAAGTCATGAAAGCGGGTTTCGCCAAATTCACGATCGGCCAAGTGGTGAAGCATCGGCTCTTCGAGTTCCGGGGTCTGATTTTCGACGTGGATCCCGAATTCGACAACACCGAGGAATGGTGGCTTTCCATCCCCGAGGACATCAGGCCTCGGAAGGATCAGCCCTTCTACCACCTCTTCGCGGAGAACGCCGAGTCCGAGTACATCGCTTACGTCTCCGAGCAGAATCTTGTGCCGGATCCGTCGGCCGAGCCCCTCCGCAATCCACTCATCGAGGAGATGTTCGACCGAGACGAGCGCGGCCTCTATCGCGCGAAGCCTATTCTCGCCCATTGATGTCCCACCCATTGTTGCCCCTCCAGGCGGCAAAAGAAAACGCCGGGCCTTGAGCCCGGCGTTTCTGTCTTAAAAACAGGAAAAAGTCTTACGGCTTGGGAGCCGGCGTTGCGGGAGCTGCCGGGGCGGCAGGCGCCGCTGAAGCATCTCCGCCGAGCTTCTTGCGGAGCTCCTCGCTCTTCTTCTCGAGCTCTTCCTGAAGCTTCTTCTGCTGCTCTTCCAGAACCTTCGGGTCGATCGGAGGACCATCGAAGGCCTTGCCGAAGCCGGCGGCCGGCACGGCGAAGGTTACGAGGCGACCGGCCTGATTCTGGACGCTGACGTTGAGATTCTGGCCCTTCTTCATGGCAGCCACGAAGTCGTCCTTCACCTCGGCCTCGGCGAAGCAGCCGTTGGGGAAGCAAACCGCATACTTGCCATCGGTCGGCCCGCCCTGGTCCACGGCGAAGCGGATGCCGGGCTGCAGGAGCAGGCCGAGCGGCATCAGGAAGCGAACGATCTTCTTGTTCTGCGGACCCTTCACGTCATAGAGGGCGACGGCCAAGACCGGCTGCCCCTGATCCGACACGAAGTCGCGGGTCGTGTAGCAGATTTCGGAATTGGTGCCCTGGTCCTTGCCACAGACCTTCGTCCAGTCCGGCTGCGAAGGCTCGGCCTTCACCTGAACGACCATCGGTCCGTTGCCCTGGGGCGCCTGAGCTCCCTGGGCCGGCTGTCCTTGCGGGGCTGCCGCCGGAGCGGCAGGCTTCGCGGGTGCCGGGGCCGCCGGTTTCGTCTGCGCCAAAGCGGGCGCCGCGCTCAAGATAAGGGCAACGGCCGTGGCAAGGCTGCGGGTGCCCCCCAGGCTCGCGAAGCGGGTCGCGAATGACATGTCGTAGATCCTCTTTTCAGTCAAAAGGTCGGCTTCTGTATGGGCCGTATAATCGGCGCAGTATGGAACCTTCAAGGGAGCGGTTGAATCTTTGCCGATTAAGGCGAAGACATGACGTGTGGCGCTCCTTTAACCTTTCGCGGATTAGGTTTCCAGTCGCCCCGTTCAACTTTCTTTATAATATTCCACCCTTACGCTTGCTCCGGGACCGAGGGAGACATGAGCCGACAACGCTGCGGAATTCTGCGGAATCTGGTCGTAGCCGTCCTCGCCTGCATCATGGTGGGAGCGGCGGTTGCGGCCGAGGTGCCTCACCACGGCATCGCGATGCATGGCGCCCCTGCGTTGCCCGAAGGCTTCTCCCATCTCCCCTATGTCAATCCGGACGCCCCCCGCGGCGGGCGAATCACCCTGGCCCTCCAGGGAAGCTATGACAGCCTCAACCCATTGATCGTTCTCGGGGTCGCTCCCGACGTCGTGCCACGCTATGTGCTCCAGAGCCTGATGATGCGCTCGGCCGACGAGCCGTTCACGGTCTACGGCCTCGTAGCGCGCTCGGCGGAAATGCCGGACGACAGAAGCTTCGTGACGTTCAACCTGGACCCAAAAGCGCAGTTTTCTGATGGACGCCGTCTGACGGCGGAGGATGTTCGCTTCACGTTCGAGCTTCTGAAAAAGCACGGAAAACCCTTCTATCGCTCAAGCTTCGGCCAGGTGCGGTCCGTCGATGTGGAAGGGCCCTATCGAATCCGCTTCGATCTCTCGGGCTCGAACGATCGCGAGTTGCCGCTCAATATCGCGATGATGCCGATTTTCGCGGCTCATGCGACCGATCCGGAGACCTTTGCCAATACCACCCTGAAGCCGCCTATCGGGTCCGGTCCGTTCGAGATTGCGGAGGTGAAGCCGGGAGAGCGCGTCGTTCTGAAGCGTCGTTCCGACTATTGGGGCAAAGATCTGCCAATAATGCGCGGCCTCTACAATTTCGATGAGATCCGATACGATTTCTATCGAGATGCCAATACGATGTTCGAGGCTTTTAAGGCGGGACTTTATGACTTTCGCCTTGAGGGAGATCCCGATCGCTGGTCGACTGGATACGATTTCCCGGCTGTGAAGGACGGCCGCATCGTCCTGGAAACTTTGCCGATTCGCTCTCCGAAGGGCATGAACGGCTTCGTATTCAACACCCGTCGTCCGCTCTTTGCCGATCCGCGGGTCCGCGAGGCGCTCGGCCACCTCTTCGATTTCGAGTGGGTCAATCGGAACCTCTATTACGGTCTGCTCACGCGCTCGGACAGCTATTTTGCCGGTTCCGACCTGTCCTCCACGGGGCATCCGGCCAACGAACAGGAACTCGCCCTTCTGGCTCCGTTTCCCAGAGCGGTTCGACAAGACATCTTGGAGGGCCACTGGAAGCCGCCGGAACCCGACGGGTCCGGGCGGGACCGGGAAGAGGCCCGTCGTGCCCTGCAAATTCTCGAAGAGGCCGGCTGGAACTTGGACGGAAACACTCTTCGCCGGAAGGATACGGGAGAAGCTTTTTCCTTTGAGCTGCTGGTGAATTCCCGCCAACAGGAACGCCTTGCCCTCAACTTCTCTCAATCCCTGTCGAGAATCGGAATCGTTGCCCGGGTGCGTCTCGTCGATGACGTGCAGTACTGGCGACGTCTGTCGACTTTCGATTTCGACATGGTGCAGTGGGTCTGGCCAGCTTCCGCCTCTCCCGGCAACGAGCAGCGGAATCGCTGGAGCACGGCAGCGGCCCAGCGTGGCGGCTCTCTGAACTATTCTGGGGCAGCCTCATCGGCGATCGACCGGATGATCGATGCTCTTTTGGAGGCAACGACACGCGACGATTTCGTCTCTGCCGTCAGATCCCTGGATCGTCTCCTTCTTTCGGGATTCTATATTGTGCCGTTATTTTATCTGAACGATCAATGGCTTGCACATCGAAGCGACCTGAGGCGTCCGGACAAGCCCCCTCTTCTCGGAACGACGATCGACTCCTGGTGGCGGCAGGCGCGATAGGATGAATACCTTCGGGTTAGCTTGGCTGTTCCGTTGCCATTCATGTCCAGGGTGAAACAATCCCTGGTATCAGGCGTTGGAGGCATATCCCAGATGTGCCCCTAAGTTTTGCTGCAGGATGCCGATATGAACGGAATGCAGAAGGTTCTCGTCGTCGACAATGGCGAACGCGAACCGGACAGTGCCTTGTCCGCCGAGCTTGCGGGTATGGGTTACGCCAGCGTGACGACCTCCTATGAGGCGGCGGACGATGTCTTGGCGGTGATCCCGAATCCCACGGCGGTCGTGCTGCAGATGTCTCAACATGCCGACTGGTCCGAGCGCCGCCGATTTCTAGAGCTTGCCCATCGCCTCCGCAGGACCCTGTCGCCGAGCGGGGTTCCGGTCCTGATTGCCGGCGGCACGAGCGGCGCTCTCACGATGCTCCAGAACGAGCTTGGCTCACAGGCCGTCGCCGGTCCCGACCTCTGAGCGTCAAACGCCGATCAGGCCGAAAGCCTCTTCTTCCGTCGGTCCAGCATCATCGCCGAACCGAACGAGCGCTGCCGTCAGGCCGGTATTCGCCAGGGACCTGTAGACGGCGATCGAGCTGCCCGGTCCTCCTCCCGTGTGTCCTATAACCTCGCCCTTCGTCGTTTCCCCCGCCATAACTCCGAGCCCATAGCCCGGCTTCAGCCAGGAGCGTCCGGGAACAGGTCCAGGTAGAAAGTGAGCGCTCCGCAATTCCTCAAGCAATTCGACTGATAGGAACTGCGTAGACAGAAGCCGATCCAACAGAAGAGCCGCATCGGCCACTGTACCAACCACAAGCCCGTGATAGACCCAGCCCGGATGATACCAATCCGCTTGGCCCATCTGAACGCCCTGTAGATCTGCCGCGTTCTCCGCGACCCTTGCGCTCTCGATCGTCAGAGGATCAAAGACGAGTCCGCGTAGAGCCGAGTCGAGGCGGGTCCGAGAGGTCTCCTTGATCAGGCGTGCCACGAGAGCGTAGCCGATATTGGAATAGGCCCATCCATGCCCCGGCTCATAACGCAGCCGTTCCGCGTCGCACCGGTCTGCAATCTCCGCGAAAGTCCATGGCAGATCCTGCCGCTCGACGGCTTCATGGTAGGCCGAGAGCCCGCCATAGTCGGGGAGACCGGCGCGGTGCTGGAGCAGGTGCCGAAGGGTATAGCCCTTTGATGAAACGGGCTCGTCGAGCGTCAGGAGGCCTTTCGCCACGAGGCGCAATGCAGAGGCGGCTAGAATGGTTTTCGTAAAGCTCCACCACGGGACGGTCTGATCCGCTTTCCGTGATGCAATCACTTTGCCCTGATAGACGAGCGCCCATGGGCTTCCTTCATGGGGCGCTGCCACCGGTCACGCTGCCTTCTTCTCGGCAATGCGGACGAGACTACGCAGGATCGAGGTCGTCGCCTTGATCCTTTCGTCGGCGCTTTCCACATCGCGGATGAAGACGATCTTCATGTCCGGCCGCACCTTCGCGAAGGATGCCTGCTCAGCCACATAGGAAACGAGACCCGCAGGATTGGCAAAGGAGTTGTCGCGGAACGAGACGATGATGCCCTTGGGGCCGCCATCGACCTTCTCGACATTGGCACGCCGGCAGAGAACCTTGATCGACATGATCTTGAGAAGCTGGCTGACTTCCGACGGCAGAGGGCCAAAGCGATCGATCAGTTCCGCGCCGAAAGCATCGATCTCGCTGTCAGTCTCTAGGGTGGAGAGACGGCGATAGAGACCAAGGCGCAGTTGCAGATCCTGGACATAGGTTTCCGGAATCATCACCGGCGCGCCGACGGCAATGGTCGGTGACCATTGATCCTCGGTCGGTTCTTCGATGCCGGCCTTGAGCTGCGCAACGGCTTCTTCGAGCATCTGCTGATAGAGTTCGTAGCCCACTTCCTTGATATGACCGGACTGCTCCTCGCCGAGAAGATTGCCGGCGCCACGGATATCGAGATCGTGGGATGCCAGCTGGAAGCCGGCGCCGAGCGTATCGAGGCTCTGCAGCACCTTGAGGCGACGCTCCGCCTGGACGGTGAGCGGTTTGTTCGCTGGAACGGCGAAGAGCGCATAAGCGCGCGTCTTCGAACGCCCGACACGGCCGCGCAGCTGATAGAGCTGCGACAGGCCGAACATGTCGGCTCGGTGGACGATGAGCGTGTTCGCCGTTGGGATATCGAGGCCTGATTCCACGATCGTAGTGGACAACAGGATATCGTATTTCCCCTCATAGAACGCCGTCATCACGTCCTCGAGCTGGCCGGCGGCCATCTGGCCGTGCGCCACCGCCACCTTGGCTTCCGGCACTTCCTTGTCCAGGAACGCCTTGATCTCTCCCAGATCGTCCAGGCGCGGCACCACATAGAATGCCTGGCCGCCGCGGTACCGCTCGCGCAGCAACGCTTCCCGAATGAGCAGCGGATCGAACGGGGTCACGAAGGTCCGGACTGCCAAACGATCGACAGGCGGCGTCGTGATGAGCGACAATTCGCGGACGCCCGTCAGCGCGAGCTGAAGCGTCCGAGGAATAGGCGTCGCGGAGAGTGTGAGGACGTGGACTTCGGCGCGCAATTCTTTCAGGCGCTCCTTGTGAGCGACGCCGAAATGCTGCTCCTCGTCGACGATGATCAGCCCCAGGTCCTTGAACGTGATCGACTTGCCCAGCAGGGCATGCGTGCCGACCACGATGTCGACTGACCCGTCAGTCAGTCCCTCCTTGACCTTTTTCAGCTCCGCGTTCGGGACAAACCGCGAGGCCTGCGCGATGTTGAGAGGCAGGCCGCGGAAGCGGTCCGTGAAGGTCTTGAAATGCTGCCGTGCCAGAAGGGTCGTGGGAACGACCACCGCAACTTGCTTGCCGTTCATGGCCGATACGAAGGCGGCGCGGAGCGCGACCTCTGTCTTGCCGAAGCCCACATCGCCGCAAACGAGGCGGTCCATCGGGCGGCCCGACCCCAGATCGTCGAGAACCGCGTCGATGGCGTTGAGCTGATCTTCCGTCTCCTCGTATGGGAAGCGCGCTGAAAACTCGTCGTACAGGCCCGAAGGCGGCGGCAGGCGCGGAGCATCCTTGAGAATGCGCGAGGCGGCGATCTTCATGAGTGCACCGGCCATTTCGCGGATGCGCTGCTTCATCCGCGCCTTGCGGGCCTGCCAAGCGCCGCCGCCGAGCTTGTCGAGCTGGACTTCCGTCTCTTCCGATCCGTATCGGGTCAGAAGTTCGATGTTCTCGACTGGGAGGAAAAGGCGGTCGCCACCGGCATAGTGCAGTTCAAGGCAATCGTGCGGCGCGCCTGCCGCCTCGATGGTCTTGAGCCCCTCGAAGCGCCCGATGCCATGGTCCACGTGCACCACGAGATCGCCCGGGGTCAGGGCAGCAACCTCGGTGAGGAAGTCCTGCGGTCGCTTGGACTTGCGCTTCTGGCGCACCAGGCGGTCACCGAGGATATCCTGCTCGCTGATGACAGCGAGGTCGCCGGCCTCGAAACCGGATTCGAGGCTCCAGACACCGACGCCGATCTCGATACGCGGCAGCGCCAGAGCGTCGGAGAGCCTCGGAACGAGGCTTGTCTGGCGCAAGTCATGGTCCTGGAGCACATGCGTCAGACGCTCGCGGGAGCCTTCCGACCAGGCCCCGACGATCACCCGCTTGCCGGCGGTCTGGAGAGCGCGGACATGCTGGACCACAGCTGCGAAGACATTTCCGCTCTCGTCGGCCCGCTCGGCAATGAAATTCCTGCCGCGCCGGGCTTCGCAATCGATCACCAGATGCTCGCCCGATTCAGGAACCGCAAAGGGCGTGAGGCGGGCCAGAGGCAGCGTGGATGTCCGGGAGGCCCATTCGTCCGGCTTCAGATAAAGAGCGTCCGGCGGAAGTGGCCGATAGGGCGCGACGCCCGGCTGGTTCTGGCCGAGACCCTCGCGACGGGCGTCGTAATAGTCCTGGACCTGCGACAACCGCTCGGCCGCAGCGTCGTCGGCGAGGGCATCGAAAACGATGGGAACGCCAGCCACGTAGTCGAAGAGCGTATCGAGGTGGTCGTGGAACAGCGGCAGCCAATGTTCGAGGCCCGGATACCGCCGCCCCTCGCTAATCGCCTCATAGAGGCGGTCATCCCGCGTCGGCGCTCCAAACGCGGCCACGTAGGTCTGCCGAAAGCGTTTGATGCTCTCAGTGGTGAGCTGAACCTCGCTCATGGGAACGAGATCGAGCGAGCGGAGCATTCCGACGGTGCGCTGAGTCTCGGGATCGAAGGATCGGATCGACTCCAGAGCATCCCCGAAAAAGTCGAGACGAACGGGATTGGGCAGTCCGGCCGGAAACAGATCGATGATACCGCCACGCACCGCGTATTCGCCCGTGTCGCGGACGGTGCTCGTGCGCAGGAAGCCGTTGGTTTCCAGCCAATTGATGAGAAGGGTCGTGTCGACCACGTTCCCCGGAGCTGCAGAGAAGGTCTCCGCGGCAATCCGCGTTCTGGGAGGGACACGCTGGACGAGGGCATTGACCGTGGTGGAGAGGATACGCGGACGCTCCTCGGAGGTCTTCGACCGCGTGAGACGCGCAAGGGTGGTCATCCGCTGCGCGGTAATGGCGGTATTCGGCGACACGCGGTCGTACGGCTGGCAGTCCCAAGCTGGGAACGGCAGGATCTCGATCTGCGGCGCGATGAAGCCGAGGCTGTTGGCGAAGTTCTGCTGGCGGAGCCCGTCTCTCGCCACATGAACGAGCACGGCCGGCCCCTCGATCGTGCCGGAGAGGCTCTTGGCGAGATCGGCAACGGCGAGTGCATCGAAGCCATCCGGAACGCTCGAAAGCGTCAGGGACTTGCCCTTCGCGAGGGTGTCGACGGCACGGATCAAAGCGGGTTTCATCGGAGAATAGCCAAAATAATGCAACGCGGGCCCGCAGGCCCGGTTCGAATGACAACGGATTTGAGGCTCAGACGTGAATCGGGCTGGTGTGGGAATGGAAGCCCTTTAGCCGCCGGAACACTGCGGTGTCATAGTTCTCGGGCGTCGATGCCTCGCCGGTGATCCAGGAAAGGAGGTCCCGGTCCGGCACCTCGATCAGCCGCTCGAACTCCGCGAGGTCCTCCTCCGACATGCTGCCGATTTCCTCATCGGCGAAGCGGCCCATGATCAGGTCCATCTCGCGCATGCCGCGATGCCAGGATCGAAACAATGTGCGCCTGCGCCGAACGTCGAGGTCTGCACTCGTGCGTGTGGTTCCGCTCATGGATATTCTCCATTTGTTCGATGAAGGGCGTCGCGTCGGGGCGGCTTGGCCGCTATATAACCATCCTGACCCGAGTTGCCACCGTTAGAATGTCATTGCGCCCATCCATTCTCGATCCATTTTTCGCTCCGGCTACCACCCTGCCGGGAGTGGGACCCAAGATCGCACCCTTGCTGGACCGCCTGCTCGGGGAGCCGGGCCGTCCTGCCCGCGTCATGGATCTATTGTTTCATATTCCCAATGGCGGCGTTGCCCGGGAGATGAAAGGCTCCATCGCTGACGCGCCGGTCGGCGAGCCCGTAACATTATCGGTGACCGTAGCAGCACATCGCCCGCCGCCGCCAGGTCGCCGCGCGCCCTATCGCATTCTTGTCGAGGACGAGACGGGCGACGTGGTCCTTGTCTTCTTCAACGGACAGAAGGCTCGCCTGGAGAAGCTCCTGCCGCTCGGCGAGCGTCGCTACGTTTCCGGAAAGATCGAGCTGTGGGACGGCATGCGTCAGATGGTCCATCCCGACCGCATCCTGGATGATCGTGGAATCGAGAACCTGCCGGCAGTGGAAGCTATCTATGGCCTGACCGAGGGCCTCTCCTCGCGAATGGTCGGGCGCTACATGAGCGCTGCCCTTGAACGACTTCCGACCCTGCCCGAATGGCAGGATCCGTCCTGGCTGTTCCGCAACGCATTGCCGCCGATGGCGCAGGCTCTGGCACTGCTTCACCGCCCGGACGATGCCCGCGCACTGTCCGAAGAGGCGCTGGCGAAATCGGCACCGCGTCGTCGGCTTGCTTATGACGAGCTCCTGGCGTCCCAGCTCGCCCTGGCGCTCGTCCGCAGCCGGATGCGCCGCCTGCCGGGACGTGTGAATGCGGGCGATGGGCATCTGGTCGAGCGGCTGAAACGCGCCCTGCCCTTCGGACTGACTTCCTCTCAGCAGAAGGCAGTCGACGATATTCGCCAGGACCTTGTCGCCGACAAGAGAATGCTGCGGCTGCTCCAGGGCGACGTGGGATCAGGCAAGACCGTGGTCGGGCTTCTTGCCATGGCGAGCGCCATCGAAGCCGGGCGTCAGGCCGCCCTCATGGCGCCGACGGAAATTCTGGCACGCCAGCACTTCGAGCGGATCGCCCCCATGGCTCGTGAGGCGGGCCTGTCCATCGCGCTCCTGACGGGGCGTGAGAAGGGTGCGGAACGGCGCGCAATACTTGCCGGGCTTGCGGACGGTACCATTCAGATTGCGGTCGGAACGCATGCGCTGTTCCAGGAAGGCGTCGCGTTTCACGATCTCGGCGTGGCGGTCGTGGACGAGCAGCACCGCTTCGGTGTCCACCAGCGCTTGGCGCTCGGGAGCAAGGGACAAGCGGTCGATATCCTGGTGATGACGGCGACTCCGATTCCACGGACGCTCGCCCTCACCTATTTCGGCGACATGGACGTCTCCGTCCTAAACGAGAAGCCCGCCGGCCGTAAGCCGATTGCGACCAAACTCATTTCGATCGAGCGTATCGACGAGGTAGTCGGCGCTATCGGCCGCGCCGTCGCCAACGGCGATCAGGTGTATTGGGTCTGCCCGTTGGTGGGCGAGTCCGAGACTGTCGACCTCGCAGCCGCCGAGGAACGTTTTGAGGAGCTGAAGAGCGTCTTCGGTAACCAAGTCGGCCTCGTCCATGGAAAGCTTGCCGGCCGCGACAAGGACGCCGCCATGGAGCGGTTCTCCAAGGGAGAAACGAAGATCCTTGTGTCCACGACCGTCATCGAAGTTGGTGTCGATGTACCGCAGGCTTCCGTCATGGTGATCGAGCACGCAGAGCGTTTCGGATTGGCGCAGCTCCATCAGCTGCGCGGGCGGATCGGTCGCGGCTCGCGCTCTTCCACATGCCTTCTCGTCTACAAAGGGCCACTTGGTCAGACCGCACAGGCGCGGCTGGAGATGATGCGCCAGACGGAAGATGGATTCCGGATCGCTGAGGAGGATCTACGCCTACGTGGCGAAGGCGAGGTGCTGGGCACTCGCCAATCCGGCTTGCCGGGCTTCAGGCTCGCCCGCGTCGAGGTGGACGGCGATCTGCTCGCGGCGGCACGAGACGATGCGAGGCTCATCGTCGACCGGGACCCTGAACTGATCAGTGAGCGCGGCCAGGCCCTGCGCGTGCTGTTATATCTCTTCGAACGCGACTCCGCGATCAAGCTGCTGCGCGCGGGATAAGTTTTATACGACAGCAGATAGATCGATGTGATCCGGCACCAAGCCATTGTGATATCGCGTATAAGCAGCCTCGTAAGCGGCCTCCATATTTTGGGTAAAGCGTTCCGTGTCGAAGAGAGGGCACGTTGCTAAATTCTGTGCAAGCTTTGATTTGATTGTAGTCAGCAATGAAGGTTCACAAGCCAGTCTGACAGCAAGTGCCGTGTATTCTTCGTCTGAATTCGCGATCAACTCTGGCAGTCTGGTCGCTGTGAGCAGGCTGGCGCCGATCCGGCTGGCAAAGGACTTACCGGCTCGTGTTAAAACCGGCAGGCCTACTCTCAGCGCGTTACTTGCCGTCGCGCCAGCATTGTACGGGTGAGTGTCGAGGAACAGATCGGCAAGCTTGAGACGCGCCAAGTGATCCTCAAGCGGCGTTCTGTTCGCGAAAATTAGCCGGTCGGGATCGACAGCTCGCTTCTCCGCTTCTAATCGCAGATTCTTGACCGCGGCTTTGTTGCTAGCATAAAGCCAAAGAACACTTCGGGGCGCAGCTTTTAAGATGGAAGCCCATAAATCGAAATTTTCCGGAGTGATCTTGTAGTTGTTATTGAACGAGCAATAGACGAATTTATCCTCTGGTAAGCCAAATTCTGTCCGATAAAAGGGTTTGTTCGATATTTTTTGCTTATCATCGTTACACTGATAGCAACTCAGATAGAGAATTTTCTCGCTATAGTTCTCCCTGGCGCTAGGGGGAACTATCATCGGATCCGCCACTAGATAGTCCACGTGGCGCGTCCCCAGGGTTCCGAGATAACCTAGGTAACTCAATTGAATCGGCGCCGCACGCTCGGCAAATATATCAGGGCGCGCATCACCGCTAAGACCATTCAAATCGACAGCAATGTCGATATCGAGCGTCCTGGCGAGAGATGTGATCTCACGATCGGATCTAGAATGAACGTCGATGAAATGCTCGACCGAACCAGCAATTCTATCGCGCCAAGCGTCGCGACACTTCGGACCGAATGAAAAGCAGTGGATCTCGAATTTTTTCCTGTCATGGCGCTCGAACATGCCCGCCAGCAGGTGAGATACGGGATGGTCGCTGAAATCGGACGAGAAATAGCCAATCTTAAGTCGTTGGCTTTTGCTTTTCTTAGCCAGCGGCGGCAGCAGCTGTCTGCCTGGGTGTTTGTCCGTCATATAAAGTTCAGCGGCTGCTTTATGTAGCTGTGGATCATCGACAAGTGACAGCGCAATGAACGGAACGACAATCTTCCGCTGCGCGGAAAGCTCTTTGGTCAGAAGATCGACCTGTGTTCTAAAATGCTCCCAGCACCCGATGTGGGCCTTCCCATGGATAATATCGCCGAGGAGATAATCAGAGCGCGGACTAAGAGAGAATGCCATTTCGAAACACGCGAGTCCTTCCTCGACACGTCCCAAATAAGTTAAGGCAGCTCCCTTGAAGTGATACCCCTTGGCAAAGTTAGGCTGAATTTCGATTGCTTGATCGATACATTTTAGCGCTTCCTGTGATTGCATAAGATTTGAGAGCAGGACGCTTTTGAGATGATATGCGTCCACAAATTCGGGCTGAATTTCGATTGCCCTGTCCAAGCTTGCTATGGCTTCCGAAAAACGTTTGAGCAATGTCAGAATCTCGGCTTTGCAATAGTGCGCGCTCGTATAATTGTACTGACTCGCAATCGCTTGTTCGTAACTGACCAGAGCGTGCTCAAGCCGACCGAGCTTCGCCATCGCACCGCCGTGATTAAATGCGGCCTTTGCATAGTTGGGTCGAATGGTCAGCGCATTGTCGTAGCTTGAAATGGCCTCCTCTAGCCGATCCATCTCCTTTAATAGATTGCCTCGATTAAAATAAGCTTCGGCGTGGTTAGGCCTAAGCATCAGAGTAGCATGGTATTGGAAGAGTGATTCTTCATGCCGATTAAGACGACTTAGTGCTATAGCTAAGTTAAATCTCGTTTCGGGATGCTCGGGGAATATTTCCACCGATCGAGATAGATATAAGACGCACTCTTCTACATCACCGAGTTGATAAGCCGCAGTGCCGATGAGGCGTAATAAGTCTGGATTTCTTGGTTCTGCTTGAGCGATTCGCAGATAAATAGCCTTGGCCTGATCGATATGCCCCGCTCGGTGCAGTGATAAGGCCTGTTGAAGTAGATCAGCTTGTTTATATTCAACCATTTACCGAATGGTGCATCCATAAAAGAGATGTCACTAATACGATATACCATTTAATTTGAATTTTAAAGATACCGGTCGCTCGAAGAAAATGCCGATGACCGAAGATGTCATCAGCTGACGAGACAGAGTGCCAGCTTACGGAGAGATCACTCCACCGTCACCGATTTCGCGAGATTGCGTGGCTGATCGACGTCTTTGCCCATGAAGACGGCGGTGTGATACGCAAGCAGCTGGATCGGCACCGCGTGCACGATAGGCGCGACGATGGGGTGGGCCATCGGCATGACGATGGTCGCCATCGTATCGAGTCCGGCTTCGAGAGCGCCCTTCTCGTCCGTGATGAGAATGATGCGCCCGCCACGAGCGGCAACTTCCTGCATGTTCGACACGGTCTTTTCGAACACGGAATCGTGCGGGGCGATGACGATCACCGGCATGGCTTCGTCGATGAGTGCGATCGGACCGTGCTTCAATTCACCGGCCGCATAACCTTCCGCGTGAATATAGGAGATTTCCTTCAGCTTCAGGGCTCCTTCGAGCGCCAGCGGATAGGATGTCCCACGTCCGAGATAGAGAACATCCTTGGCCTTGGAGACCTCGCGCGCGAGGATCTCGATCTGATGTTCGCGCTTGATGGCCTCGCTCATGAGTCCGGGAACGCCGATGAGGGCATCTACGATTGTCTTCTCATCTTCGGCGCTAAGCGTCCCGCGGGCCCGTCCGGCGGCGATTGCGAGCGCAAGGAGCACCGTGAGCTGACACGTGAACGCCTTCGTCGAGGCGACTCCGACCTCCACGCCGGCGAGCGTCGAGGCGATCACATCGCTTTCGCGCGCCATCGTCGAAGTGGGAACGTTCACGACTGACAGTACATGCTGCCCCTCGGCACTCGCATAGCGCAGGGAGGCCAGCGTGTCGGCGGTTTCGCCGGATTGCGACACGAAGAGAGCAAGTTCGCCCGGCTCCATCGGCGCTTCCCGGTAGCGGAACTCGGACGCCACATCGATCTCGACTGGAATACGAGCCAGCCGCTCGAACCAGTATTTCGAAATCAGACCGGCCAGATAGGCCGTACCGCAGGCAGAGATCGAAATCCGTTTCAGGTCCTTGAAGTCAAATGGAAGATCGATGGGCAGCTCGACCCGACCGGCCGTGCAGTTCACGTAGTGTGCAAGCGTCCGGCCGACGACCTCTGGCTGTTCATGGATCTCCTTGGCCATGAAGTGCCGGTAATTGCCCTTGTCTGCGATGAATGAGCCGGAAAGAATTTTATGACGCGGGCGATGCACCAGCTGGCCGTTCTCGTCGTGAATATCGACGCTCTTGTGGCGCAGGATGGCCCAATCTCCATCCTCGAGGTAGGCGATCTCATCCGTCAAAGGTGCAAGTGCGAGCGCATCGGAACCGAGATAGGTCTCGCCATCCCCATAGCCGATAGCAAGCGGCGCGCCGTGACGCGCACCGATCATCAGATCGTCCTCGCCAGAGAAGATAAAACCTAGAGCGAAAGCTCCCCGCAGGCGCGGCAGAGTCACGGCCACTGCCTCTATCGGCGGGCGTCCCTGGCGCATCTCGTAGGTGACGAGTTGTGCGACGACCTCTGTGTCCGTCTCGGTCTCGAAGCGCATCCCCTTCGTCTCGAGAAAGGCCTTCAGCTCACGGAAATTCTCGATGATGCCGTTATGGACGACCGCCAGTCTGTCGGTGGCGTGCGGATGGGCATTGGTCTCGTTCGGCTTGCCATGTGTCGCCCAACGGGTATGCCCGATGCCGATCACGCCGGACAGCGGCGCCTGCGACAGCTTGACCTCGAGGTTACGCAGCTTTCCTTCCGCGCGACGGCGGTCCAGTTGGCCGTTCTCCAGAGTTGCGACGCCGGCAGAATCGTAACCGCGATATTCAAGCCGCCTGAGAGCCTCGACGATCTGCTCGGCAACCGGTTCATTGCCGACGATTCCAACGATTCCGCACATGTGGAGTCATGTCCCTTGAAGGCTCTTCGCCCGTTAAGCTTACGGTTCTGCTACAAAGGCGAGAGGGTTACCTCAAATCAACTTCCATGACCGATTGTGACATATAGCATCATTTCGACTTCGAAGCCTTTGACTTGAGCCGGAAATTCCGTGCCCATTCCTCTTTCGTCACCTGCCGCCCGCGGGCGAGAGCAAGGGCATCCTCGGGGATGTCCTCGGTAATGACCGACCCGGAACCCACGAAAGCTCCCGCTCCGATCCGCACCGGCGCCACGAGCGATGAGTTCGATCCGATGAAGGCGCCGTCCCCGATTTCAGTCCGATGCTTGTTGAACCCATCGTAATTGCAGGTGATCGCACCGGCGCCGATATTGACCTCGGCCCCGACGCTCGCGTCGCCGAGATAGGTCAGGTGACTGACCTTCGCGCCTGCTCCGAGCTGGGTATTCTTGATCTCGACGAAGTTGCCGATCTTCGCTCCTGCGCCGACGGCGGCTCCTGGCCGCAGACGTGCGAATGGGCCGATGCCGGAATGCGACGCGATCGTCGCCCCTTCCAGATGGCTGAAGCTGTGAATCACAACACCGTCCTCGACGACGACACCCGGTCCGAACACCACATGCGGCTCGACGACCACATCCCGACCGAGCTTCGTATCGTAACTCAGAAACACGGTCTCAGGCGCTACGAGGGTCGCGCCGTCGATCATCGCCCTCTGACGTAGCCGCCCCTGAATCATCGCTTCGGCCTGAGCGAGCTGTGCCCGGTCGTTGACGCCGTGGACCTCCTCCTCGGAGACGACAATGGCCTCCGCCTTGTGCCCGAGCGTGCGGGCAATCGCTACCGCGTCGGTCAGATAGTATTCGCCCTTGGCGTTCTTGTTGTCGATCCTGTCGAGCAAGCTGAGCGCCACATCACCCCTGAGCGCCATGAGACCGCCGTTGCAGAGGCGAATCGCCCGCTCTTCTTCGCTTGCATCCTTGTGCTCGCGAATATCCATGAGTTCATTGCCGGACAGGATGAGGCGGCCATACCCCGTCGGGTCCTTGGCCTCGAAGCCGAGCGACACGACGGCAGCTCCTCGCGAAAGCGGCTCCCGCAATCGCGCCAATGTCTCGATGCTGACCAGGGGCGTGTCCGCATAGACGACGATGACGTCGTCCGGCTGCCGCGCCAGGGCGTCGCGCGCACTCAGAACGGCATGTCCCGTGCCAAGTCTGTCTTTCTGAATGAAGATCTCCGGATCGGCGAAGTGCCGACGCGCCTCTTTCGCTACGTCATCCCGATCCGGTCCCACGACCACAGCGATCCGATCTGCGCCCGCTGCGGCGACGGCGGCGAGGACGTGTCCGAGCATGGAGCGGTTGGCGATCGCATGCATGACCTTCGGTGTTTTGGATTTCATGCGCGTCCCCTCGCCGGCCGCGAGAACGACGGCGAGGCAGGTCCGGGACGACGCGTTCATGGGGGAAGAGGGTGTCATAGGGTTTCGTTCCAGCTGCGGTTTGCAGGGCTGCTAGCCCATTCCGGGGTATTCCGGCAATCATCCGTTCATTAAAATGCTCAAGTCACCCACCAATTCGTTTCCTTCAGCCCTATCTTTGCTGATATGTACGGGCTCACCTCTGCCCGGCTTATTTGCCCCGTTCACACATGAGTTCTGCCGTGCCTGTTTCGAAGGCCCCGCGCCTCTTCCATCCCCGTCGGCGCGACATGCTGGCCTATCTCGGCGTGTCTCTCGCCGGCCTCGCATATTCGTCGCCTCTTCGAGCCCAGACTTTTCAGGCGACCATACAGGCGCGAATGGGAGACGGTCAGCGGTTTGATCCGGCAGTCGTGGTGGATATCGCGCGCCAACTGGCGAAGAAGCCCTTTGTTGCGCCGCCGAACGATCTGCCTGACGTCTTCTCGAATCTCAATTACGAACAGTATATCGGCATCAAGTCGTCGCAACAGCCGATCTGGATCCAAGAGGGGCGCGGCATCGCCGTCGAACCCCTCCATCGCGGGTTCGTGTTCACGAACACGGTCGACATCTTTCTCGTGGAAGACGGCGCCGTGCGCCGGATCGGCTATGATCCGACGAAGTTCGATTTCGGCCGTATCAATGTTCCGGCTAACCTTACGGATATCGGTTTTTCCGGTTTCCGGCTCATAGGGGTCTCCCCTGACACCCCTCCCTTCGATTTCGCAATCGTTCAAGGTGCGACGTTTTTCCGCGCCATTGCACGAGGCCAGAACTTCGGAGCGATCGCCCGGGCCCTCACCCTCAAACCAGCGGATCCGAAGGGAGAGGAATTTCCATCCTTCCGGGCGTTCTGGCTCGAGCGGCCCGCCATCGGCAGCAACAGCCTGACGGCGCATGGAATCATCGACTCGGAATCCGCGTCCGCCGCCATTCGCATGACCTTCCGGCCTGGCGACATGACCATCGTCGATGTCGAGCTGACCCTCTTCCCGCGCGTCAATCTGGATCACGTGGGGCTCGGCGGGATCGGATCGACCTATTTCTATGGACCGAATGACCGTCGCAATGCGGATGATTTCCGCCCTGCCGTTTATGAATCGACGGGCCTTCAGATGCTGAACGGCAAGGGGGAATGGCTCTGGCGGCCGCTTCAAAACCCCGACACGCTGCAGATTTCCGCCTTCGTCGACGAGTCTCCGCGCGGCTTCGGTCTGATCCAGCGCGATCGGTCCTTCGAGACGTTTCAGGACGATGAGGCCCGCTTCGAACGCCGGCCGAGTCTTTGGATCGAGCCGTTGGGCGATTGGTCCCAGGGCAGTGTCCAACTCCTTGAAATTCCGACGGACGCCGAGATCAACGACAACATTCTCACCTATTGGCGCCCGAAGGCTCCGATGGCTCCCGGCTCCGAAGTGCCGTTTGCCTATCGGCAATATTGGTGCTGGACCCCTCCCGAACGGCCGCCGCTTGCGACGGTCACGGGAACGCGGGTGGGTCGAGGCTCGACCGGGCGTCGCAGGAAGTTTGCAGTCGAGTTCGTAGGGGATACTCTGGGTGACAATCTCCCCCAGGACCTTAAATCTGTCCTTACGGTCAGCCCAGGTTCATTTCATAACCTTAAGGTTTGGCCTTATCCGGAACGAAAGGCGGTCCGTGTAGTCTTCGAACTTGACCCGGGTAACGAAAACACGTCTGAGATGCGCCTCATTCTCGAAGCTGGCGGGAAGCAGATTAGCGAAACATGGCTCTATCGTTGGACACCATAGGTCCCGACACGAAGAATACCGCGAAGGGGCGGCTGGAACCCGCTATGCCGCCCGAGAATCGTCTCGAGATGCCGACTCAATCGCTCGGACGGTGGTCTGCCTCCCAGGAGCGCAAGCCGGTCGTCGACCGTTCCCGCTGGCGGACCTATCTGGCGCGTTTGTTCGTTTTCGGCGGCGGCCTGATCCTGACCGGCTACGGCACCTATGAAATGTACCAGGTGGTGTCGGTCAGCCGGACTACCGTGCTGCAGTGGCTGCTGGTTGCGCTTTTTACCGTCAACTTCTCATGGATCGCCGTCGCCTTCACGAGCGCGCTTCTGGGTTTCTTCGCGCTTCTGTCCCAGTCCCGGGGTCGCGGGCCCCTACCGACGACCCTGTCGTGCCGGACGGCTATCGTCATGCCGGTCTACAACGAACAGACATCGCGAACCTATGCGGCACTCGAAGCGATCCATGAATCGGTCGAGGCGACCGGACTCGGCGCTCATTTCGACTACTTCATCCTTTCGGATACCACGGATCCCGAGGCGTGGATTGCGGAGGAGCGCGCGTTCCTGGCTTTGCGCCAACGCTTGGGGCCGCAGGCGCGTTTCTTCTACCGGCACCGGGAGAAGAACCATCATCGCAAGGCGGGCAACATCGCGGACTTCGTGATGCGCTGGGGTGGCCATTACGAGCATATGCTCGTCCTCGATGCGGACAGCCTCATGACCGGCGAATGCATCGTGCGCCTTGCTGCGGCGATGGAGGCCGATCCCGATGCGGGCATCATTCAGTCGCTGCCGCTGATCATCAATCGCAACACCCTCTTCGCCCGCCTGCAGCAGTTCGCAGCCCGGGTAACGGGGCCGGTGATCGCCATGGGCCTTTCCGTATGGATGGGACGGGATGGTAATTACTGGGGGCACAACGCGATCATCCGCACCAGAGCCTTTGCCGACCAGGCAGGTCTGCCGGATCTCAAGGGCAGGCCACCGTTCGGCGGTCACATCCTCAGCCACGATTTCGTCGAGGCGGCTCTTTTGCGACGGGCCGGCTGGGACGTGTATATGTTGGCGGATCTCGATGGGTCCTATGAAGAAAGCCCTCCATCGCTGATCGATCTCTCCGCGCGAGACCGTCGCTGGTGCCAGGGCAATCTCCAGCATATGCGAGTCATCGGCGCGAAGGGCCTGAAGCTGCCGACGCGACAGCACTTCGCCACGGGGATCATGTCCTACCTCGCATCCCCCTTCTGGCTGTTCCAGCTGATCGTCGGTATCGCGCTGGTCCTGCAAACGACCTATATTCGGCCCGAATATTTCGCTCGCGACTTCCGGCTGTATCCGATCTGGCCGCGGTTCGATCCCGAGCGAGCGCTGGCCCTGTTCGCTCTGACGATGGGGATTCTGCTTGCTCCCAAGATCTTTGGCACGCTCCTGATGCTCCTGCGGGGTCATGAGCGCCGGGCCTCCGGCGGCGGCATCAGGGTCGTGCTATCGTCCCTGATCGAGATCATCCTCTCGGCGCTTCTGGCGCCGATCCTGATGCTGATTCAATCCGGTTCGGTGTTCCAGATCCTTCTCGGACGCGACACGGGATGGCAACCCCAGCGTCGTGACGATGGATCGATCCCCTTGCGGGACATTGTCCGCCGCCACCGTTGGCACACCGTCCTCGGCCTCTTGAGCGGCATTTCGGCTTTCATGATCGCGACGTCCCTGTTTCTCTGGATGTCACCGACGATCCTCGGCCTGCTGCTGGCAATCCCCCTCTCCTGGCTCAGTGGCCAGCTGGGAGCAGGATTGGCCCTGAAGCGCCTTGGCTTACTGAGGACGCCAGAGGAGTTCAGGCCCCCGGCGATTGCGATCAGGGCCAACGAACTGCAGCAGCGAAATGCGACCTTCGGGTACGACGATCAGGATGGTCTTCTGTCTCTCTACTGCGATCCCGAACTGCGCGAGCGGCATGTGGAGATGCTATCGCCGACTTCTCGCAGGAAAAGGGGCGAGATCGAAACCGACCGCGCCTTGGCGGAGGCGAAGCTGGGCGATGCCGAGACGATCGAGGATGTCCTGGCCTGGCTCAAGCCCAAAGAGCGGATCGCCATCCTCAAGGACCCGGCGCTCCTGACACGTCTCGTCGGTCTGAAGTCCGGCACAAGTGCGATCAAGGCCGCCGAATGAGATGATCCCGATCAGGCGAGAGCCTGTTTAGGATCTGACGCATCCATTCTCTTCGCATCGCTCGCCAGCTCGCTGGTCAGCCAATCCCGAAACGCTTGAATCTTGTGTGCCCGGCGGCGGGCCTTGGGATAGACGATCCAATAGCTTCGATCTGCTGTGACAACGAGATCGAAGGGCTGGATGAGACGACCCTCCGCCAGATCGCCGCGGAAGAAAAAGGGATTGACGAGGGCAACGCCCTGCCCCGCCATGGCGGCCATTCCTTCGAATTGCTGGGCCCCCAGAGAAAAATCCGGGCGGTTGGACAGGTCGATACAGGAGACGCCGGCGGCCGTGAACCAGTCCTGCCACCACGGATCGCTCGGCGCGATCAGGGGGAGGTTCAGCAGATCTGCCGGCTCCCTCAGATTTGCGCGCCGCAGGAGGTCTGGGCTGCAGACCGGCGTAAACTGGTTTGGAAAGAGGAAATGGGATTCCAAGCCCGGCCACGTGCCGGTACCGCTGCGAATTCCAAGATCGAAATCGCTTTTAGAGAAATCGACCAGTTGCGAGTTGACGTCGATCTGGACGGCGATTCCGGGATGGAGCTGCTGAAAGCGCCCAAGGCGAGGCACCAGCCAGTTGGCTGCGACCGTCGTCAGAGTGGTGATGCTCAGCGTCGCCTGTACCGCCTCGTCGATTCCGTCGAAGGCTGCTCGCAACAGGTCGAAAGCTTCCGTCACGGACGGAGCCAATTGGCTTCCGTGGGCTGTCAGGGCCACATGGCGTGCGTGACGCACGAAAAGCGGCGCTCCGACACGATCCTCCAGCATTCGGATCTGGTAGCTGACCGCCGCCTGGGTCATCCCTAACTCCTCGGCGGCCCTCGTGAAGCTCTGGTGGCGAGCCGCGGCCTCAAAGACCCGAACGGCGCTCATCGGCGGAAGTTTAAGAGAATTCTTGGACATGGCTAACCCATAAGCCTGCCTTATGGCAGACATCTGCCTTTCGCTTTGTCAAGACTCGGATGTGGGCGCATCCTCCAACCAGTCGCCGAAGGGAATTCCATCGGCTCCGTAACAATCGGATGATCGCCATGAGATACGAGGACGTGCGTCGCTTGCGCGGCGTCGAGGGCGTTTGGTTTCGCCTGAAGCTGTGGTGGAAGCCTGCAACGACATGTCTGCAGGCTCCGCTGATTTCCAACTTCAGCCACCTTTCCGATCACGAAAGACGCGATATCGGCCTGCCAGAGCAGGTCCGGTATGCGAACTGGCATGAACTCAAGGAGCGCGGCGGCTTGTCCTGATCAGGATGTCAGGCGGCTTGGCTTCAGGTCGCCGGTCTGCTCAAGGAGAGAATGCGCGGTTGCCGCAATATGCGCCTCGATGCGCTTCAGATCCCGGACGATATCCAGCTGGAGCGCCGAGGTGTCACCGACGACCTTTCCTGAGCGAAGCTGTTCGAAATGCCGTTGCGTAATCGCTCTTTCCAGATCGCGAAAACCTTCCTTCTCGGCCACCAGGCGGCGGGCAGATCCGATGTCCTGGAACATCAGAACGGAGGCCGCGAGCTGGAGATGCTCCAGCAGCTTCGCGTGCATATTGTCGATGTCGGCGAGGCTATCCTTCGGCAGGCGCAGATGATTCTTGATCCGCTTGGCCGCGAGTTCCATCAGATTCTTGTCGATGATGTCGCCCACATGCTCCAAATTGATCGCGAAGGCCAGGATATCGGATAGGCGCTTGGCCTCCTCGTCGCTGAGGGCCTCGTGGTTGATGGAGCTCAGATAGCGGCGTACCGCGCTGTAGAGACGATCGACTACGTCGTCCGTGCGGCTGATCGCATCGACGCGAGACACGTCACCTTCATGGAAAAGGTCCTGGGATCCGCGCAGCATCGTCTCGACGATATCGGCCATCCGCAGCACTTCCCGCGCCGCATTTGACAGCGCCACCGACGGCGTATCGAGAGCGTCGCTATCAAGATATTGCGGGACACTCGGATCCGACGCTCGAACCTTCTCCGGGAAGAACCGGAGCAGCAGGGTTGCGATCCAGGGCAACGGCAGAATGAAGATCGCCGCCAGCACGACATTGAAAAGCGTATGAAAATTCGCCGCCAACCGCGATGGGTTGGGGTCGAACATGTTCATATAGGTCAGGAGCGGGTCGATCAGCGGCAGAGCCACCGCGCAACCGATCACTCGCATCGCTAGATTACCGAACGGAACGCGGAGCTTCACGGGGTCGCCGCCTGTCCCCTCCAGCAATGGGTTGAGGGAGCTGCCGAGATTGGCGCCCAGTACCATAGCCAACGCCGAATGCGAATCGATGACCCCGGCGGATGCGAGAGACATGATGAAGAGGATCGCGGCGACGCTCGAATGGGCGGCCCAAGCGAGTGCCGCAGCGAGGAGGACGAGGATCAATGGGTCTGGCGCGATAGATGCCAGCAGGCTCTTGAGCACCACAGAGGATTCGATCGGCCGAATCGTCTCGGTCAGCAGATGGAGCGACAACAGCATCAGCCCGAGACCGATGACGACGCGGCCCAGATCCCGAGCACGGCTCGATGAACCGCGGCGGAAGCCGATATATCCGCCGAAGATCAAAACCGGGAAGATGAGGCTGATGTCGAAGGACAGAACCTGAACGATGAGGGTCGTACCGACATTCGCTCCGAGCATCACTGCGAGCGCCGGCACGAGGTCAACTGCCCCACCGGCCGTGAACGACGCGACCATCAGAGCCGTCGCCGTGCTGCTCTGAAGCACCGTCGTGACGCCGAGTCCCGCAAGGAAGGCGTGAAGGCGCGTTTTCAGCCCGACACCCAGGATCCACCGCAAATCACTGCCGAACGCGCGCTGCACCCCGCTGTTGACCATGTTGATCCCCCATAGAAGGAGGGCGATCTCTCCCAGGAGATGAATCAGGACGGCAGTCGCGGACATTCATTCCTCACGGTTGCGGCAGAATCCAAACGTTCTGCATAGTCCGCTTACGCCGCAGCCGCAATCAGGTTGCCGGCTAATAATGAAAACTTGTTCCAAAATCCGGGGAGAAATCGCGCAGCTCAAGCCTTGCTGGCCGGAGAGCGGTCTTGGTGCTCCGGAGAACCGGAGCCGCTCAGATTGGCGGGAGATTGAGCCACTGTGCTAGCGCCGAAACGATGAGATTGACCGACAAAGCGGCCAGGATGACCCCCATGACCCGACGAAGCACATTCGTCCCGCCGCGGCCGATGAACTTGCCGATCACATCGCCGAGCATGAAAATTGTCAGAAGCAGGGCCAGAACCACACCGAGCACGGCGAAGGTGGTCATCTGCTCTGCAATGGTGAAGCGGTTGTTATCCGTCAGGATGATGATGGACAGCATGGCGCCCGGCCCGGCAATGATCGGTGTGCTCAGAGGATAGACTGCCACGTTGAGCGGGTTGGCGGATAGCGATGTGGCGCTGGTCGTAGCCGGCGGCTCGGAGAGCACCATCGAGATAGAAAACAGGAGGAGAATGAGCCCGCCTGCGATCTGGAAGGACATCAACGAAATTCCCATCGCGTGCAGGAGATATTGGCCTGCAATTCCAAAGAAAATCAGGATGGAGAAGGCAAATCCGACAGCCATCATCGCGGCGCGACGTCGTTCGCGTCCGTTGAGCTCCGCCGTCGCACCCAGAAAAAGCGGAAGGTGACTGATCGGGTCAAGCATCGCCCAGAGCGTAAAAAACTGGTTCAGCAGAAGGTTTTGGTCTTCAAGCATGAGAGGGGGCTCACATCGGAATGCAGCCGAGAATCGCAAGCATCTCTCAGTTGCCATTGGAGAAGCCGCTGTGACAGGAAAGGATGCCTTACGCAATGCGACTTCCGGCGGGCGACTACGGCACCGCCGGTACAGGCGGAAGACCCACCTGAGCGAGGAACCTGCTGTCCGTTCCCCGCGATCCGCTAGGTACGGCGCTCCGGTGCAGTCAAGGGAAGGCCTAACATGGCGCGACGCCTGAGCCATGGCGAAGCACGGTAGCGCGGATCGCCATAGAAAGCATGGCACGCATCAAGGACGGCGAGGATCCTGGCAGGGCCGAGTTCGTCGCCGAAGCGCAGGGAGCCTCGTGGATATCCAAGTCCCATTTCCGTAGAGACATTGATGTCTTCAGGGGAAGCGATGCGCTGTTGGGCGATTTCGGCAGCTACATTCACCATCGAGGCAATGATCCGCTGCGCGATGAAGCCTGGGCTGTCGTGAATGACCGTGACGGCCGTGCCGTCCGCCGCCAGAAGACCATGCGTCGCCTCCAAAACGTCCGGAGCCGTCGCCGGCGTATGCATCAGGGTCCTACGACGATCGAGATCGAACAGGCAGTCGATAGCGACGCAGCGAGTCGGATCGAGGTTCTCCGCGAGCGCCGAGGTCGTAGCATCCGTTCCTAAGGGCGTCAGAATGGCAACGGCATCGGGAGACGGCTTTATACCCGTTTCGATTTTCGCACCCGCCTTCTCAAGGCGGAGCCGGAGAGCTGAAGCCTCTGTGGGAAAACGACTGGAAATCCAAACGGGACGCGAGAAGTCGGCTGGCGGAGGCTTAGGTTCCGGCGCCTTCTCAGCCTTGCCGTTGACGTAGCGATAGAAGCCCTGCCCTGCCTTACGCCCCAGCAGTCCGGCGGCAAGCCGTTGGGCCGTCGTGACGACCGGACGGTGCCGCGGCTCCTCATAGTATTGGTGGTAAATCGACTCCATGACCGGATGCGAGACATCGAGGCCGGTCAGGTCGAGGAGCTCGAAAGGTCCCAGGCGAAAACCGGCGGCTTCCGTCATGACACGGTCGACGTCGGCAAAGTCAGCGATGCCTTCGGAGACGATGCGAAGCGCTTCCGTTCCAAAGGCACGGCCCGCGTGATTGACGAGGAAACCGGGCGTATCGAGCGCGCGAACAGGCTTGTGCCCGATCCGGTGCACGAGCACGGTCAAAGCCGTCAGTACGGCTTCCTCGGTCCTGGCACCGCCGATGACCTCTACCAGACGCATCAGTGGGACGGGGTTGAAGAAATGCAGTCCTGCAATCCTCTCGGGAAGGCGTGCTTTCGCGGCAATCCCGGCGATCGACAGGGACGACGTATTGCTGGCGATAATGCATGTCTCGCTCACGGCGCCTTCAAGGCCAGCGATAACCTCGTGCTTGATATCCAGTCGTTCTGCGACAGCCTCGACCACTACGTGGCAGGCTGCGAGATCTTGATAGAGTTCCCCTTTCCGGATCAGACCAACGGCCTTCGCCGCCTCGTCCTCGGAAATCGTCCCTTTCTCCGCCTTGCGGCGGATCATGTCGGCACAGAATGTCAGGGCCTCAGCGACGGCCTCCGGTCGTGCATCGGCGAGAACGACCCGAACTCCTGCCTCCGCTGCGACCTGCGCGATTCCCCGTCCCATGATCCCGGCGCCGACAATGCCCAGCGTCAGGTCGGAGCGCGACAGATCGAACATCATAGTCAGCGGCCTGTGAAAGACGGAGCACGCTTCTCAAGAAAGGCAGCCATGCCTTCCTTCTGATCGGCGGTTCCGAACATGAGCTGGAAAGTGTTGCGCTCGAGCAGCAGGGCCGCTTCGAGCGGAAGGTCGCTGCCTTGCAGAACCAACTCTTTGATCTTGCGAGCGGCGAGTTGCGGCATGGCAGCAATTTGGCGGGCCAGGGCAAGTGCACGATCGAGCACCTCCCCATCCGGCACAACCTCGCTGACCAGTCCCATGGCCTCCGCCTCACGTGCAGCGATGGGCTCGCCCGTCAGCAGGATCTTCATCGCCTTGAACTTACCCACCGCCCGGACCAAGCGCTGCGTGCCCCCGGCTCCGGGGATGATTCCGACCTTGATCTCAGGTTGTCCGAACCGAGCTCCCTCGCCCGCGATGATGATATCGGCGTGCATGGCGAGTTCGCATCCGCCACCAAGGGCATAGCCGTTCACAGCGGCGATCAGAGGCTTGGGAAAATCTTTGAGAGGGGCCCATGTTCGTTCCCCGGCGCGAAGCATCATATCGACCGGCTCTGCGGTTGCCATCGCCTTGATGTCGGCGCCGGCCGCGAAGACCTTGTCGGTTCCCGCCAGGACCGCGCAGTGTACCGTTTCATCCTGTGCGATCTCGATGAAGATCTCCGCCAGCCGCTCACGCACGGCGGCGTTGAGCGCGTTTCGGGCCTCGGGGCGGTCGATGCGAATGCAGGCGACCTGGCCCGGGAGCCGTTCCAATTTGACGTCCACTGACTTCCCCCTATCGCCTACGCACTCTTCGGCACGACCGCAGTCGCCTCGATTTCGACCAGAGCTTCCTTCTCGACCAGACGGACGACCTGGACCAGGGCCATGGCGGGATAATGGGTGCCCAAGACCTCCCGATAAGCTCTCCCCAACTCGCGTAGCTGCGCAAGATAGTCGTCGATATCGACCACATACCAGGTCAGACGCAGAATGTGTTCCGGACCCGCTCCGCCTTCAGCCAGAATGGCCATGATGTTCGCAAGGGTTTGACGCGCCTGCGCCACGAATCCCTTCGGAAAAACACCGCTCTCGTCCCATCCGACGATACCACCCGTGACGAGAATCCTGCCCTCGGCCATCATGCCATTCGAATATCCTTTGGGCTGCGGCCAGTTCTTCGGATGCAAGACCTCCACGCCGTCCGGAGGGGTAGATCGCGACTTGGTGCTGATTGCTGATGTCATTGGCAGATCTTCCAATAGCGTTCCAACGCCGCGCGCAAATCGTCAGGCAGCGGGACGGAGCGATGGGTTTCGAGGGATGTGGTTACCATCACGAAGCGCGCGGTGAGGATCGGCTCCTCGGCTCGGGTCGCATGGATATGGAAAGTGAGCGACGATCGTCCGATTCGATCCACCAGGACCGTGCAATCGAGGCAGTCGCCCATGAAACCTGGCTTAACGAACTCGGCACCGGCGCTGGCGAAACCGAGCCCGGTGCGCCTTGGCCCGATCATCTCGTGATAGTCGATGCCGAGGCCCTGGCAAAACCAGTCCTCGACGACGCCGTTGAGCAGGTCGAAATAGCGCGCGAAATAGACGATTCCGGCAGGGTCGCAGTGTGAAAATCGGACAGGCACCCGCGTTTGCCAAGCACTGCGTGCGACCAAGGTGTCTGAGGCATCCGCCATGCTGGTATCGTTTATTGGAGCCATTCCGTCACGCCGTAGCTCGGTGCGTTGCGGATCCGGCATGTTGCCGGGCTGCGAACAACTTCAGCATCTCGCGGGCGATGATGATCTTTTGGACCTCGGTCGCTCCCTCATAGATGCGGAGTGCGCGGATATCGCGATAAAGCTCCTCGACCTTCATACCCTTTCGAACGCCGGCGCCTCCGAAAATCTGCACGGCCTTGTCGATGACGTTCTGGGCGGATTCCGTCGCATGAAGCTTGGCGAGCGCCGCTTCACGCGTCACGCGGGGTGCTCCTTGGTCCTTGGTCCACGCGGCGCGATAGACGGCGAGCGCCGAGGTATCGACGAGAGTTGCCATATCAGCGAGGGTTGCTTGCGTCATCTGCAGATCGGCCAAGGGAGCTCCGAAGAGCCGTCGTGACGCCGAATGGGTCAGAGCTTCGTCCATCGCGCGCCGCGCAAATCCAAGTGCTGCGGCGCCGACTGTCGATCGGAAGACGTCGAGTGTTCCCATAGCGACCTTGAAGCCCTCGCCCGGTCCGCCGATGCGGTGACTGAGCGGAATACGACATCCTTCGAAATGCAGGGTGGCAAGCGGATGCGGAGCGATGACCTCAATACGCTCCTGGATCGTCAGTCCAGGTGTTCCGGCATCCACCATATAGGCGGAAAGCCCCTTCGCGCCCGGCCCCTCTCCAGATCGCGCGAAGACGACGTAATGATCGGCGATCCCACCGTTCGAGATCCACGTCTTGATGCCGTCGATGCGAACATGGCCTGTTCCGTCCGGCGTAGCGGTGGTGCTCATCGCAGCCACATCCGATCCGGCCTCCGGCTCGGAAAGGGCGAACGCGGCAATCGCTTCCCCACGCGCGACACGCGGAAGATAGAGGCCCTTCAGCGCATCGGATCCGAACAGGGTGACAGCCCCGGTGCCAAGTCCCTGCATGGCAAACGCGAAATCCGCAAGACCGTCCCGATAAGCCAGGATCTCACGAGCGAGGCAGAGGAGGCGCACGTCGAAGGTCGGAGTCATGCCGCCGTAGTCATGTGGAACGACGGCCTTGAGCCATCCGTCCTCGCCCAGCCGCTGCACGAGTGCACGGCACGAGCCGTCGACATCGTCATGGTCGATGACCTCGTCGAGGGCGGTGTCCGCCCATTCGCTTAAAGCATGAGCGAAGCGCCGGTGATGCTCCTCGAAGAAGGGCCAGGACAGGAAGCTTTGATCGATCATCTCAATCTCCCTGAAAGACGGGCTTTTCCTTGGCCGCAAAGGCCCGATAAGCGCGAGCGAAATCCTCCGTCGTCATGCAGAGCGCTTGAGCGACGGCCTCGGCTTCGATCGCTTCTTCGACCGACATGGCCCATTCCATGGCCAGCATGCGCTTGGTCATCGTATTGGCATAGGTCGGGCCGCTTCCGATGGCCTGCGCGAGCTTGCTCGCTTCATCCAGCAGGCTTTCAGCGGCAACCAGACGACTGAAGAAGCCCCACCTCTCTCCCTCCTCCGCGCTCATGAAGCGGCCCGTGTAAAGGAGTTCCGAAGCACGCCCCTGCCCGATGATCCTCGGCAGGATGGCACAGGCCCCCATGTCGCAGCCGGCGAGACCGACCTTGTTGAAAAGGAACGCAACTTTGGCGTCAGGCGTCGAAAGACGCAGATCCGACGCCATGGCAACGATTGCACCTGCGCCTGCGCAGATGCCGTCAACGGCCGCGATCACCGGTTGCGGTGCGGCTCGCATGGCTTTGACGAGTTCCCCCGTCATGCGCGTAAAGGCCGTCAGGCCTTTTGTGTCCATTTCCACCAGCGGGCCGATGATTTCGAAGACATCCCCGCCGGAGGAGAAGTTCCCGCCAGCCCCCACGACGACGATCGCCTTCACGGCGTCGTCCTTGGCGCAGGCATGGAAAAAATCGGTGAGCTCCCGATAGCTTTCGAATGTCAGCGGATTCTTTTTCTCCGGGCGGTTGAGAGTCACCGTTGCAACGGGGCCACGAACAGACAGGAGGAAATGACGCGGTGAATACTCAGCCAATGGCAGCGTAATCGGGTTGGCAAAGTGGGTCATCAGGCTTCTCCCGATACAGCTCGGCGCGCGGAAAGTTTCGTCTTGGCGAGGAGGCGCATGAGGTCACGCTGCTCCTTCTCGGTCAGGTCACCGAAAAGCTCTGCGATCCAGCTCTCATGCTCGGCGGCCATCGTCCTGAACTCGGCCTGTCCGGCCTCAGTCAATCGGATGATCTGCGCCCGCCGGTCGAGCTCCGATACCCGACGCTCCAGATGGCCGGATGCAACGAGCCGCTCCACGAGGCCCGTCAGATTGCCATTGGACACCATCATGCGCTTGGACAAGTCCGACAGCGTCATCCCGTCAGGCGCCTTGTCGAGCTGCGCCATCAGATCGAAACGCGGCAGGGTGACATCGAAGCGCTCGCGCAGGCGCCTGCGCACCTCGCCCTCGATGAGATTGGAACAGGTCAGCAGGCGCAGCCAGAGACGCAGCTCGTCGCGGTGGTCCTCCGGCATCTCCACGGCCTTGGTCTCAGCATCGAGAGGGATCGCGTGATCGCTCATCTCAGATCTCTCCCCCCGCTACGGCGATGGCCTGTCCTGTGACGGCCGAAGCTCCGCGGCCGCACAGCCAAAGCACTGTGTCGGCAACCTCCTGCGGCGCCACGAGCCGCCCCTGCGGGTTGTGTTTCACGAACTCTTTCAGAGCTTCTTCACGGCTCCGACCGGTCTTGTCGACGATCCGATCCAGGCTTTTGGAGACGAGATCCGTGTCCGTATAGCCCGGACAGACAGCATTGATCGTGACCCCGGTCTGCGCGGTTTCCAGCGCCAACGCGCGGACCAGTCCGATGACTGCATGCTTTGCGGCACAGTACGCGGTGACGTAAGGATAACCCTTCAAGCTGGCCGTCGAGGCAACGGCCACGATGCGCCCAAATCCTCGATCGACCATAGGCTTGAGAACGGCTTGGGCTGCATTGGCGACACCTAGCAGATTGACATCCAGCATTTGCCGGAAAATGTCGGGACCAGTCTTCAGAAATGGCGCCGAGGCGGCCGCTCCGGCATTGGCAATCAGGAGATCGATCGGGCCGCTCCCCGCAGCCGCTTCCTCCACAGCCTTTCGAACAGCTTCCGCGTCGGCGACGTCCGCGACAGCGGCCCGATGAGCTTCTCCCTGATCGATGAGTTTTTCCAGGGCCTCACGGTTACGCCCGAGCACGGTGACCGTTGCACCGGCACCGGCAAGGGCTTCGGCGATGGCACGGCCGATTCCGCGCGTCCCTCCCGTAACGAGGGCATGCTGACCCTGGAACTGCAATCCGCTCATGTCATTCTGCGGCGAGAGACGCTTCTCCCGCCTCCATTTTCAACTCGGCCCGTGTCTTCGGCCTGGCCTTCAGCTTGAGATCCTCGAAGTCCTGCCGATCGCGAACAGAGTTTCGGAAAGCCTGCTCTTTACCCGCGAGATATTGCGGCGGGCAATGGATATTGCCTGCGCCGTACCAGGCGGCAGCCTTCATGGTGAAGAAGGGATCCACGAGATGTGGACGGCCGAGCGCCACGAGGTCGGCGCGACCGGCAGCCAGAATCGTGTTGACCTGATCAGGCGTGGTGATGTTGCCGACGCACATCGTTGCAACCAGCGCCTCGTTGCGAACCTGATCGGAGAACGGCGTCTGGAACATGCGGCCATAGATCGGCCGCGCCTCGCTCACGGTCTGCCCGGTGGAGACATCCATCAGATCGACCCCGTGCTCTCCGAAGGCGCGTGCGACTTCGACGGCATCGTCGCCGCTAACGCCGCCCTCGGCCCAATCCGTCGCGGAGATGCGCACGGACATTGGCTTATGGGCCGGCCAGACTTCCCGCATGGCGTCGAAGACTTCTAGCGGGAAGCGCAGCCGGTTGTCCAGAGAACCGCCGTATTCGTCGGTGCGCCTGTTCGTCAGCGGAGAGATGAAGCTCGCCAGCAGATAACCGTGGGCGCAGTGGAGTTCGAGCATGTCGAACCCGGCCCGCGCACCCCGCTCGGCGGCGGACACGAATTGTGTCTTGACCTCATCCATCTCAGCGCGGCTGATCTCGCGCGGCACCTGGCTGTCCGGAAAATACGGGATGGCCGAGGCTGAGCAGATATCCCACGCGCCCGTCTCGAGAGGCCGGTCGATCCCCTCCCACATCAGTTTCGTGGCCCCTTTACGGCCTGCATGCCCGAGCTGCAGACAGATCTTGGTTGCGGAATGCCCATGCACGAAATCGACGATCCGCTTCCAGGCTCTCTCCTGCTCATCGTTCCACAGGCCCGTGCAGCCCAGGGTGATCCGGGCTTCCGGGGAGACGCAGGTCATCTCCGTAAAGATGAGGCCGGCACCGCCTGTTGCGCGGGAACCGTAATGGACGAGGTGCCAGTCGCCGGGGACGCCATCCACGGCCGAATACATGTCCATCGGAGAGACGACGACCCTGTTTGCCACGGTCATGTCGCGCAGGCGCAACGGCTGGAACATCGGCGCCGCCGGTTCGTCGACGGAGACATCGAACCCGGCCTTGCGGACCTGTCGTGCAAACATCCGGTCGACATCGGCGACGAAGTCGGGAGCACGCAGACGCAGGTTGTCGTAGGTGATGGCCTTGGAACGCGTCATCACCCCGAACGAGAACTGGACGGGATCGAAATCCCAGAACCGGGCGACATGCTCGAACCAGACGAGGGACACATCGGCCGCGTGCTGGGTTTTCTCCACTTCCTCGCGTCGCCCCGTCTCATAGACGGCAAGCGCACCATCAACGATCTGGTCGCGAAGCAGCGCCTCATAAAGAGCGATGGCATCTTCCATCGCGAGCTTGGTCCCGGAGCCGATCGAGAAATGCGCCGTCGCCTTGGCATCGCCGAGCAACACCATGTTGCCGCGCACCCAGCGCTTGTTGCGGATCATCGGGAAGTTCCGCCAAATCGAGCGGTTCGTGAGGATCCTGTGACCGCCCAGGAACCAGCCGAAGATCTCTTCCATCAAAGCGGCCGCCTCGGCCTCACTTTTCTGGCCCAAACCTGCGCGCTCGAATGTCTCGGGATCAGTCTCGAAGACCCAGGTCGAGCGGTTTGCCTCATACTGGTACGCATGGGCGATAAAGGGGCCCCACTCGGTTTCTTGGAAGATGAATGTGAAGGCGTCGAGCGGCTTCGTCGATCCCATCCAGGCGAACTTGTTCGGGCGCAGATCCACCTCGGGCTGGAAGTAATCGACAAAGCGCTCCCGGAAGCGGCTGTTGATGCCGTCGGCGACGACCACCAGATCGGCGTCCGCGAAGGTGCGCTCGTCATCTATCTCAGCTTGGTAGTGGATGGTCACGCCAAGCTCCGCCGCCCGATCCTGGAGGATCAGCAGCAGGGTACGGCGGGAGCAACCGCAGAATCCGTTTCCGCCGACACGATGGATGGTTCCCTTGAAATGGATGGCAATGTCGTCCCAGTAAGCGAATTCCCGCGTGATCCGCTCATAGCTTGGCCGATCGTATTTCTCGAAATTGTCCAGAGTCGCATCGGAGAACACGACGCCGAAGCCGAACGTGTCGTCAGCCCGATTGCGTTCGTAGACCGCGACGTCCGCATGCGGCCATTGCTTCTTCATCAGGATCGCGAAGTACAGCCCCGCTGGACCGCCGCCGACGATTGCCACCTTCATGGAACCATATCCCAAACCAATTCGAATTTATTTTAAGCTTAAAATAAATAGTGATCAAGCCACGGATGCTTGACCACCGGATTCCCTAGCCGTTTCCGCCATTTGGCGGAGAGCGAAGCGCTGAAGCTTGCCCGTCTGCGTCTTCGGCAGAGCTTCGACGTAATCGATTGCGCGCGGGTACTTATAGGGTGCGATCTCGGCCTTTACGTGCTCCTGGAGGACCTTGGTGAGCTCTGCGCCCGGAGCGAACCCATCCCGTAGGACGACGTAGGCTTTGACGATCATGCCGCGACCATCGTCCGGCGCGCCCACGACGCCACACTCGGCGACCGCAGGATGCGTCAGGAGCGCCGCCTCGACCTCCGGACCCGCGATATTGTAGCCGGAGGATACGATCATGTCGTCGGATCGGGCTTGGTACCAGAAGTAACCGTCCTCATCCAGGAGGTAAGTATCACCGCTGATGTTCCAGCCGTTCTGAACGTACTTCCGCTGCCGGTCATCGGCGAGATAACGACAGCCGGTCGGGCCTCGAACCGCGAGCCGTCCGATCGCCCCCGGTGGAAGATCGCGCCCTGCATCGTCGACGATCTTCGCTTCATAGCCCGGAACGGGTTTCCCCGTTGCGCCAGGAAGGATGTCGTCCTCCTTGGCGGCAATGAAAATATGAAGCATCTCCGTGGCGCCGATTCCGTCCATTAAGCTGATGCCGGTCGCGGCCTTCCAGGCTTTGAATGTGTCCTTCGGAAGAGGCTCGCCCGCAGAAACACATTTCCGAAGGCTCGAGACGTCGTGATCCTTCAGCTTGGAGAGCATTGCCCGGTAGGCGGTGGGCGCCGTGAAGCAGATCGTCACGCGATATTGTGCAATCGCCGGCAATAGATCATCCGGCCCGGCCTTCTCCAAAAGTACCGTCGAAGCGCCGATCCGCATCGGAAACAGGACGATGCCGCCGAGCCCGAATGTGAAGGCAAGTGGCGGTGAGCCGATGAAGCGATCTGTCTGATCAGCGCGCAGGACGTTAGCGGCATAAGCATCGCAAACGGCCAGCATGTCGCGGTGGAAATGCATCGTGCCCTTCGGCTCGCCGGTCGTGCCGGACGTAAATCCGATGAGACAAACGTCATCGGCTGCGGTATCGACGGCCTTGAACTCAGGCGAGGCATCGACGAGCATTGCTTCCAGGCTATCCGCCGATCCATCTCCCCAGTAGACGACATGCGCGAGCCCAGGCGCCATTGCGTGAGCTTTCTCCATCTCGTCCTTGAGACGATGATCACAAAAAGCGATCGTGATCTTGGCCTTGTTGATCGGATAGGCGATCTCCCTGGCGCGCAGGAGCGGCATGGTCGCAACGACCACGCCGCCAGCTTTCAGGACAGCCAGATAAAGCGCGACCATCATCGGATTGTTGGCAGAGCGCAGGAGAACGCGATTTCCCGTCACGAAGCCGAGCTTATCGACCAACACGTTGCAGATACGGTTCACCCGCTCCTGAAGGGCGCGGTAGGTCAGAGTCTCGCTTGGGCTGAGAATACAGATTTCGTCGCCCCTGCCCTCTTCCACCCAACGGTCTAGAAACGCCGCCGCGCAATTGAGGCGCTCCGGATACTGCAGCTCCGGCCGGTCATGGAGAAAGACCGGCCACTGATCCTGTGGTGGAAGGTTGTCCTTTGCGAAAGTATCGACGTGTGCCGTGTAAGCCATCGTCCGTTCCTCTGTCCGATCGATGCGGACGGGCGTCGTTCGTTGCGCCCGATTCTGCGGAACAATCCGCTTGAAGAAATCTGAAAATTATTTAAAGCTTCAAATAATGCTTGGCAATCCCGATCTGCATTGAGGGCAATCCGGCACCCGTCGAAAAGGAGTGTTCGGCCGGCCCGAATTACGCCAGATTACAGCCGAGCATCGACGGGGCTTCCTCTGAGTCCCGATAGAACAACGATGCAGTGCGGCCCTACCGCGCGCAGGGAACAGCCATTCGGGAGTACATGATGAACCTGACAATCAAATGCCTGGGCTTCGCAGCCGCCATGGGACTTGCGGCGTCGCCGGCCCTGGCACAGGAGAAGCTGAAGATCGGCCTCGTGCTGACCCTGTCCGGCCCGTCGGCCGTGCTGGGCCAGCAGGCGCGCGACGGCTTCCAGCTCGCTGTGAAGGATTTTGGCGGCAAGCTCGGCGGCCGTGACGTCGACGTGATCGTGGTCGACGACGAACTCAAGCCGGATGTGGCCGTCACCAAGGTCAAGGGCCTGATCGAGCGCGACAAGGTCGACTTCGTCGTCGGACCAATCTTCTCGAACGTCGCCGTGGCGATCCAGAAGCCGATCGTCGATGCCAAGACGTTCTATATCAGCACCAATGCCGGCCCTTCCAACCTGGCAGGCAAGAGCTGCAGCCCGTACTTCTTCGCGACCTCCTACCAGAACGACCAGAACCACGAGGTTCTGGGCAAGGTCGCCCAAGATCGCGGCTACAAGAAAGTTTATCTCCTGGCGCCGAACTATCAGGCCGGCAAAGATGCGCTCGCCGGCTTCAAGCGGCACTACAAGGGTGAGATCGTCGAAGAGTCCTACGTTCCGCTCAACACCCTCGATTTCCAGTCCGAGCTTGCCAAGATCGCCTCGATGAAGCCCGACGCGATCTTCACATTCATGCCGGGTGGCATGGGTGTGAACCTGGTGAAGCAGTACCGTGCCGCCGGACTCGCCGACCGTATTCCGTTCCTGTCGGCCTTCACCGTCGACGAGTCGACCCTGCCGGCGCAGCAGGACGCTGCGATCGGCATGTTTGGTGGCTCCAACTGGGCTCCCAACCTCGACTTGCCGCAGAACAAGGCGTTCGTGAAGGAATATGAGGCGGCCTACAACGCCGTGCCCGGTTCCTACGCGATGCATGCCTACGATGCCGCCCTTCTGATCGACAGCGCCCTGAAGGCGACAGGCGGCAAGACCGAGGACAAGGACGCGCTCCGCGCGGCCCTGAAGAAGGCCGACTTCAAGTCGCTGCGCGGCGATTTCAAGTTCGGAAACAACGGCTTCCCCATCCAGGACTTCTATCTGGTGAAGATCGCCAAGCGCTCGGACGGCAAGTTCCAGACCGAGATCGAAGAGAAGGTGTTCGACGACTATACGGACGCCTATGCCAAGGAATGCACGGCGACGAACTAAGTTGACCTTGATCCTGATGGTCCTGTCCTGCATGCCAGGACGGGACCATCGTACCGCGACGGACCTCATGACGGTCGGGCCGAGGCCCGGCGGGTCCTTATGTCGCCTGTGAAGTGCCGATGACAGCGACCCTTCTATTCATCCAGGCTCTGAACGGCCTTCAGTTCGGGCTGATTCTGTTCCTGATCGCCGCCGGGCTGACCCTGGTCTTCGGCGTGATGGACTTCATCAACCTCGCGCATGGGGTCCAATACATGGTCGGCGCCTATCTGGCGGCCGCCTTCACTGCATGGACGGGCAATTTCGGCCTCGCCCTGCTGTTGGCCTTGCCGACAGCCCTCGCTTTCGGGCTTCTTCTCGAAGTCCTGGTCTTTCGCCATCTCTATGATCGCGATCACCTCGACCAAGTCCTCGCAACGTTCGGGGTCATCGTCTTTCTGAACCAAGCCGTAAAATTCGTATGGGGTGCTGCTCCCCTCAACGTCCCTGTCCCCGAGATCCTGTCCGGCTCCGTCGAAATCACGGACGGCCTGCTCTATCCGGTCTATCGGCTCGCGATCATCGCCGCAGGCCTTGCCGTCGCTCTCCTTTTGTATGTTTTAGTCAGCCGAACTCGCGTCGGCATGTTGGTGCGAGCCGGTGCCACGAACCCGGAAATGGTCTCGGCGCTCGGCGTGAATATCCAACGTCTCTTCATGGTCGTGTTCGGGTTCGGCGCAATGCTGGCCGGCTTTGCCGGCGCGATGGTCGCACCGATCCTGTCGGTCGAGCCCGGCATGGGAGACAATATCCTGATCCTCGCCTTCGTGGTCATCGTGATCGGGGGCATCGGTTCGATCAGAGGTGCATTCCTGGCCGCCATTCTGATCGGTCTCGTGGACACGGTCGGGCGCTCCTTTGCGCCGAACATCCTGCGGTTCTTTCTGGACCCCGCGACGGCGAGCCAAACCGGACGCGCCATCGCGCCCATGCTGATCTATATCTTCATGGCCGCCATCCTGTTCTTCCGGCCTTCCGGCCTCTTTCCAGCGAAGCGCTAGGGTGATGCCATGACGGAACTCATCCACGCACACCCTTCCTCGTTCGCTCCTTCCCCGTCTCGGATCGAACGCGTCCCACTTGTGCTGTTCGCCATCCTCGCGCTTGCTCCGCTCCTAGCTCCGCTGACCGGTGCGGAAGGTTACGTTCTGTCCCTTCTGTCTCGTGTGATGATCTTCGGACTGGCAGCCATGTCCCTCGATCTCATTCTGGGTTACGGCGCGCTGGTGAGCTTCGGCCACGCGGCCTTCCTTGGCATCGGCGGATATGCGGTGGGCATCCTCGCGAGCCACGGTAGTGAGGATGCGCTCATCCAAATCCCCCTGGCGCTTGCGGCCTCGGCTCTCTTCGCGACCGTGACCGGAACGATCTCCCTGCGCACGAAGGGCGTGTATTTCATCATGATCACCCTGGCCTTCGGCCAGATGCTGTTCTTTCTCGCGACGTCCCTCGCCGCCTATGGCGGCGACGACGGCATGACGCTGGCTTCCCGGAGCCTGATGGCAGGCACGTCCATCCTCAAGAACGACCGCGTCTTCTATGGTCTCGTCCTTTTCTGTCTCCTGGGGACCTATCTCCTGTCGCGGGGCATCGTCGCGTCTCGCTTCGGGCGTGTCCTTCGTGGCACGCGGGAAAACGCTGTCCGCATGGAGGCCATCGGCTTCCATCCCTTCCGGTATCAGCTTCTGGCCTATGTCATCAGCGGCATGATGGCGGGCCTCGCAGGATTCCTGCTCGCCAACCAAGCGGAGTTCATCAGCCCGTCCTATATGACGTGGCAGCGGTCGGGTGAATTGATCTTCATGGTAGTACTCGGCGGCATCGGCAGCCTCCACGGTGCGATCATCGGCGCGGCTGTCTTCCTGCTGCTGGAGGAATTCTTGCCGGAGATCCTCCATTTCGCGGCCTCTGCGCTGGGCAGCGACCTTCAATCCCGCCTCGTGGAAAACTGGAAGATGATCTTCGGTCCGCTTCTGATCCTCATCGTGCTTTTCGCGCGCGGGGGGATCACGGGCCTTCTCGGGCGAGGACGGCATGGCTGACGCGTTGCTCGAACTGAGAAACCTGCGGAAATCCTATGGCGCCCTCGTGGTGACAGACGACGTGAGCCTTTCGGTTCCCACAGGCGAAGTCCACGCGATCATCGGGCCCAATGGCGCTGGGAAAACCACCCTGATCCATCAGATCTCCGGCCTCGTGCCCTCTGTCTCGGGGCAAGTTCTATTCGACGGACAGGATGTGACCCGCCTTCCGATGCATGAGCGTGTGAGACGTGGACTGGCCCGGTCGTTTCAGATCACCTCGGTACTGCCCGGTTTTTCCGCGCTGGAGAATGTCTCGCTCGCGGTTCAGGCGCGGTCCGGCTCGAGCTATCGTCTGTTCGGGAACGCCGCGCGGGAGCGGCAACTCAACGAGCCCGCCATGGAATGCCTGAATCTCGTCGGGCTCGGGGCACGGGCTCAGATTCAGGCTGGCCTCCTGTCCCATGGCGAGAAGCGGCAGCTTGAACTTGCCATTGCGCTCGCGACTGAGCCGAAGCTCCTTCTGCTCGACGAGCCACTGGCCGGGACGGGCCATGACGAATCCCGTCGCGTGCTCGACGTTCTGCAGCGCCTGCGAAGCCACACGACCATTCTGCTCATCGAGCACGATATGGAGGCGGTGTTCTCCCTCGCCGACCGGATCAGTGTCCTCGTCTACGGGCGCCTGATCGCCACGGATACGCCGGAACGGATCCGGGCCAACCCCGAGGTTCGCTCCGCCTACCTTGGTGAGGAGGAAATGGCCTGATGCTCTCGGTCCGTAACCTGCAAGCCTCCTATGGCGCCGCCCAGGTCCTGTTCGACGTCTCGCTCAATGTCGGTGCGGGCGAGGTCGTGACCCTGCTTGGCAGGAACGGCATGGGCAAGACCACCACGATCCGCGCCATTATGGGCCTGCTTCAGCCCCAAGGTGGCGAAGTCCGCTTCGATGGAGGCACGGTCACCGGTTTTGCGCCCTATCGGGTCGCCAAAGCCGGCATCGGGCTTGTTCCCGAGGGGCGGCAGATCTTTCCGACACTTTCGGTCGAGGAGAACCTAGTGGCCACGGCGTCAACCCGCTTGGGCTCGCGCCGCTGGACCCTCGATGCGGTCTACGACCTCTTTCCCCGCCTGAAGGAGCGCCGTCTCAATCTCGGAACCCAGCTGTCCGGGGGTGAACAGCAGATGCTCGCCATTGGCCGGGCCCTGATGACCAATCCGAAACTCGTCATTCTCGACGAGGCGACCGAAGGGCTCGCTCCGTTGATCCGCCTGGAGATCTGGGACTGCCTGAAACGGTTGCGTGCAGAGCATCAGTCGATCCTCGTGATCGACAAGAACGTCAATGCCCTCGCAGCCTTCGCCGACAGGCATGTCATCATCGAGAAGGGGCGTTCGGTCTGGACCGGCACGAGCGCCGAGCTCATGGCTGACACGACCCTGAAGGACCGGTATCTGCACGTGTAGGGGGCGCCGCCATGACCGAACTGGATCTGGAAGCCGAATACAACAACCGGGCACGGGTCGCGGATCACATGGTCCATATGGACGGCTGGCACCGGGATGCGGCCGCCTATCGGGCTGCGGCATTGTGCGAACTCGACCTCGCCTATGGCCCAGGCCCGCGCCATCGCGTCGATCTATTTCACCCACCAGGAGGTGACGCGGGCGGCCCTGTCGTGATGTTCATCCATGGCGGTTATTGGCAGGGGCTGGACAAGTCGTCGTCGAGCCACCTCGCCCGCGGAGCCAACGAGCGCGGCCTGACGGTTGCTGTCCCGAGCTATGATCTTGCGCCCCATGTCACGCTAAGCGGGATCGTGGCCGAGATGGAAACAGCCGCCGATTTTCTCATGCAGAGATCGGGGCGCTCCTTGATTGTCGCAGGCCATTCCGCTGGCGGTCATCTGGCCGCATGCCTGATGGCGCGCAGCGTAAAGTCATTGAAACGGCCGATCCGGGCAGGCCTTTCGATCTCGGGATTGTTCGACCTCGTGCCGCTCGTTTCGACCTCCGTCAACCGGGCGCTTGGCTTGACGATCGAGGAGGCGCGCCGCTTGAGCCCGATCTATGACCAGCCTCCGGCGGACACGCGCTTCGTTGCCGTGGTGGGCGGGGCCGAGAGCGCCGAATATCGTCGCCAATCCCGGGACTTCGTGACTCAGTGGAATGCCATGGACGCGCTGGGCTCGGTCCATGAGGTGGCGAACGCCCATCATTTCGACGTCATGGCCGGTCTCGCCGACCCCGACGATCCGCTGGTCGACATGCTCATCGGCCTTGCCGATGCTGCCTGACGTTGCGGGTCGGACTGGAGTCAGGTCGCCCCTCACTTCTTCTTGTTGTAGACGTCGAGGGTCACGGCTGCCAGCAGCACAAGCCCTTTGATGACCTGCTGATAGTCGATGCCGATACCGAGGATCGACATGCCGTTGTTCATGACGCCCATCACGAAGGCGCCGATGACGGCTCCCGTCACCTTGCCGACACCGCCATAGGCGGAGGCCCCGCCGATGAAGCATGCGGCGATGACATCGAGCTCGAAACCGAGGCCAGCCTTGGGTGTCGCTGTATTGAGGCGCGCGGCGAAGATCAGGCCCGCGAGCGCCGCAAGCACGCCCATATTGACGAAGGTCAGGAAGGTCAGCCGTTCGGTTTTAATGCCGGAGAGCTTCGCGGCTTTTTCGTTGCCGCCCAGCGCATAGATTCGCCGCCCGATGGTCGTCCGGTTCGTCACGAAGGCGTAGAGCGCCACCAGCGCGAACATGATCACCAGAACGTTCGGCAGGCCACGATAGGTGGCAAGAAGGTAGCTGAAGCCGACGAGAAGAACCGCCAGCAGCGCGTTCTTGAAGAGGAAGAACCCGAACGGAGCCGTTTCAACGCCATGCTTCTCCTGGCTGGCCCTGGCGCGATAGCTGAAATAGATCAGCGCCGCGGCGACGATGACGCCTAAGGCCAGTGCAGTCATGTTGAGCGTATCGCTCGTTCCGATATCGGGGATGAAGCCCGAGCTCAGTTTCTGGAACGTAACTGGGAAGGGGCCGACCGAGCGGCCACCGAGAAGCGAGAGCAGAAGTCCCTTGAAGACGAGCATTCCGGCGAGCGTCACGATGAAGGACGGGACCTTCAGGAACGCGACCCAATAGCCCTGAATGGCGCCGATGAGTGCTCCGACCAGGAGACAGATCACGATGGTCGGAATGAAATGGAAGCCGAACTGGACCATCAGGACGGCGGCAAGACCACCAATGAAGCCCACGATCGAGCCGACAGAAAGGTCGATATGGCCGGACACGATCACGAGGAGCATGCCGAGGGCCATGATGACGATATAGCTGTTCTGCAGCACCAGATTGGTAAGGTTGAGCGGCTTCAGAAGGGTACCGTCAGTGACCACCTGGAAGAAGGCCATGATGACCAACAGCGACACCAGCATGCCGTAGTCGCGAAAATGCGTCTTGAGGAAGTTCCCGTAAGATTCCCGCTTGTCGACGCTCAGTTTGCTCGCAATCCCGGTATCCATCTCAACGCCTTCCCGATTTCACGATGGCATGCATGATCTTTTCCTGGGACGCCTCCGCCGCAGGGAACTCGCCGATGATCGCTCCCTCGTTCATCACGTAGATCCGGTCGCACATTCCAAGCAGCTCCGGCATTTCGGACGAGATCAGCAGCACGCCCTTCCCGGCATCCGCCAGGCTGTTGATGATCGTATAGATTTCGTACTTCGCCCCGACGTCTATGCCTCGTGTGGGCTCATCCAAAATAAGGATCTCGGGGCTAGCGAAGAGCCATTTGCTCAGAACCACTTTCTGCTGGTTTCCGCCGGACAGGTTCACCGCCTGCTGATAGACGTTGGCGCTGCGGATCCTGAGCCTGCCGCGATAGTCGTTGGCGACTGCAAGCTCTCGCATGTCGTCGATGATCATATTTGTCGAGACGCCCGAAAGATGGGCCAAGGTCACGTTCTTGACGATGGTCTCTTCGAGAACGAGGCCGTAGGTCTTCCGGTCCTCGGTCACATAGGCGATCCCGTTCGCGACCGCGCCGCTCACCGTGCTGACGTCGATATCCTTGCCATGGAGCATCGCCCGGCCGGTGATGTGCTGGCCGTAGGTCCGTCCGAACAGGCTCATGGCGAATTCCGTGCGGCCCGCTCCCATCAAGCCGGCGATCCCGACGATTTCACCCTTCCTGATATGGAGATTGACGTCCTTCACGACCTTTCGGTCCGCGTGGATCGGATGGTAGGCGCTCCAGTTCTCGACCGCGAAGATCGTCTCGCCCACGTGGGATTCACGCTTCGGATAGCGGTCCTCCATGGCCCGGCCGACCATACCCCGGATGATGCGATCCTCGCTGATCGCTTCCTTACGGCAATCGAGAGTTTCGACCGTGCTGCCGTCCCGGAGCACCGTGATCGAGTCGGCGACCTTGGAGATCTCGTTGAGCTTGTGTGAGATCAGAATTGAGGCGATGCCGTGCGCCTTGAACTGAAGGAGCAGCTCAAGAAGCGCGTCGCTGTCCTTCTCGTTGAGGCTGGCGGTCGGCTCGTCCAGGATCAGCAGCTTGACCCTTTTCGAGAGAGCCTTGGCGATCTCCACCAATTGCTGCTTGCCAACACCAAGGTTGGTGACAAGCGTATCGGGAGATTCCTTCAGCCCTACCCGCTTCAGAAGCTCTTTGGTCCGAGCAAAGGCCAGGGACCATTCGATGATTCCGTAGGTCGCCTGCTCGTTTCCAAGGAAGATGTTCTCGGCGATCGAGAGAAGCGGCACCAGAGCCAGTTCCTGGTGGATGATGATGATCCCGAGCTTTTCGCTGTCCGCAATGCCTTTGAAGCGCCGCTCCTCCTCCTCGAAGATGATATCGCCGGAATAGGTCCCATACGGATAAACGCCGCTTAGGACCTTCATCAGGGTCGATTTGCCGGCGCCGTTCTCTCCGACCAGAGCATGGATCTCACCAGCCTCGACAGTGAGGTTGACGTTGTCCAAGGCGTTGACGCCTGGAAACGTCTTCGTGATCCCTCGCATCTCAAGGATCGCAGTCATCGCCTTCCTTTCGATCAAGCATCTTAATGGAAAACGGGCCCCGCCGAGATGCGGGGCCCGCTCGCCGTTCATCTCACTTGATCTGGCCTTCCTTGTAGTAGCCGCTGTCGACCAGCACCTGCTTCCAGTTGGAGGCATCCACGCTGACCGGTTTCAGCAGATAGGATGGAACCGTCTTCATGCCGTTCTCATAGGTTTTGGTGTCGTTCACCTCGACCGTCTTGCCGGCGAGAATGGCGTCGACCATGTTCGCGGCCACCTTCGCGAGATCCCGCGTATCCTTGAAGATCGTGGACGTCTGCTCCTTGGCGAGGATGGATTTCATCGACGGGACTTCGGCATCCTGCCCGGTGACGACCGGCATGGGCTGCTTGGGCGTGCCATACCCGACGCCTTTGAGCGACGAGATGATGCCGATGCTCAGGCCATCATAGGGCGACAGTACCGCATCAACACGCTTGTCGTTGTAATAGGCGCTGAGCAGGTTATCCATGCGAGCCTGGGCGACGGCGCCGTCCCAGCGCAGGGTCGAGACCTTGTCCATCCCGGTCTGGCCGCTTGCCACCACCAGCTTGCCGCTCTTGATGTACGGGTCGAGGACCGACATCGCGCCATTGTAGAAGAAGAACGCGTTGTTATCGTCGGGTGAGCCGCCGAAGAGTTCGATGTTGAATGGCCCCTTGCCCTCTTTTAGACCGAGCGCCTTCTCGATATAGCCACCCTGGAGCACGCCGACCTGGAAATTGTCGAAGGTCGCGTAGTAGTCGACGTTCTTCGAGTTGCGGATCAGGCGGTCATAGGCAATCACCTTGATGCCCTTGTCCGCAGCCTGCTGGAGCGCATCTGACAGGGTGGTTCCGTCGATGGCTGCAATCACCAGGACCTTGGAACCCTTGGTGATCATGTTCTCGATCTGGGCGAGCTGGTTCGGAATATCGTCTTCGGCATATTGAAGATCGACGTCATATCCCTTTTCCTTCAGGGACTTGACCATATTGTTGCCGTCGTCGATCCAGCGGGCTGATGATTTCGTCGGCATGGATACGCCGATCAGGCCCTTACCTTGAGCATGAGCAGCGCCGGCAAATCCGAGCGCCCCAAGGGCAAGCGCGGCTATTGTAGCTGTAAGCTTCTTCAAGTTCGTTCTCCCTGTGCTTCAAACCGCGCGCCACTGGCGAGTCGGTTGGTCCATGGGCCCCAAGTCAGCAAAATTTCTCGTGCACGCCCGGCTGTCGGAACGCTTGTTCTCAGCGAGGCGCCGAAGGGACGCCCTTCTCCCGGGGCGCTGACCTCCTGGACAGGCGAGACGACGGTAATGGATCGCCTCGGCATCGGTCATTAATACTATAATACAATCACACCCATGCAAGTTGCCTCACTCTTATGGAGGCAGCCGCCGGCTCTATTGCCCCCTCGGCGAGAGGCGCAGACCGGATGTGATGCTAGCATCCGAATTCGCCTCCGAAAATGCATGAAGACTGACCGTGGTGATCGCACCGGCCTGGGTGGTGATCCCGACCCGGGCCGCCGTCTGGACGATCAGGGTAGAGATGGCATGGCCTGCCCCGGCAGCGTCCTTCCGCTCGATGGCATCGAAAACTGCCTGATGAAGCCTCATCACCACCGTGAAGCGCTCCACACTGGAGACCGGCGAACTCACGTCGAAGGAGGTGGCAAGCGCCGCCCCGATCACGGAGCCGATGGATTGGAGGAAAGGATTGCCGGAAGCCTCCAGGATAGCCTGATGGAACGCCAGATCGGAGCGGGTAAAGCCGCGTCTGTCGTCCCGGCAGCGCGCCATGCCGATCAGGGCGTCGCGCATTCGCTCGAGCTGCTCCGGTGACCGGCGAATGGCCGCGGTTGCGCAGGCAAGGGGTTCGAGGGCCTGCCGGATTTCGAAGAGCCAGCCCAGAAACTTGGCATCGACGCCGATCTCAAGGTGCCACTCCAGAATGTCGGCATCGAACATGTTCCAGTTCTCGCGCCCCAGCACGCGGGTACCGACCTTCGTCTTGGACTCGATGAGCCCCTTGGCCGCCAGTGTTTTCAGTGCCTCCCTTAAGGCCGTGCGGGAGACACCGAAATATTCCATCAGCTCTGCGTCGCCCGGCAGAGTGCTTCCGACGGGATAGCGCCCCTGCATGATGCTGTGACCAATGCCATGGGCGACGAGATCATGCGCCGACCGAGTTCGGGAGGCAGTCCGATAATCGCTCATCGATGTCATCATGCGGCCTCCCTACGCCCTGCTGGAACGGCCTGATGCAGCGGAAAGTCCGCGCTGCAGAACAATGAATGCAAACAGAAGGGCCCCGATCGCGATTTTCGTCCACCAAGAACTCAAGGTCCCCTCGAAGGTTATGTATGTTTGGATGAGGCCTTGAATCAGCACACCGACCAACGTCCCGATAATTGTACCGTAGCCACCCGTGAGAAGCGTACCGCCGATGACGACCGCTGCGATCGTGTCCAGTTCGACACCGGTCGCCGCGAGGGAATAACCCGCCGAGGTGTAGAATGAAAAGACGATGCCTGCGAGTGCCGCAAGGAAACTCGACAGCATATAGATCCGGACCGTTGTCCGCCCGACGGGCACACCCATCAGCTCCGCCGATGTCCGATTGCCGCCCAAGGCATAGACGTTCGCGCCGAAGCGCGTGAAATGCGCCAGCACGATGCCCGCGGCAAAAGTCAGCAGCATGACCAGGGCGATGAAGGTCAGGCGCCCTCCTCCCGGCAGCATGAATGCGATATCCGTGATCTGACTATAGGCAGGCGCGTTGATCGGGATCGAGTCCGTCGTGAGTACGAAGCACATGCCGCGCGCCAGGAACATGCCAGCCAGCGTCACGATGAAAGCCGGGATCTGGAAGGCATGGATCAGAAAACCCATTCCGGCCCCGAAGAGCGCCGCGATGCCGAGGATCAGGACGAAGGCCAGATAGGGATTGATGTCGTATTTCTCGATGCCGACGGCGAGGAAAACTCCCGTAAAGGCAATGACTGAGCCGACCGACAGATCGATGCCGCCTGACAGGATCACGAACGTCATTCCGACGGCGACGATCCCCAAAAAGGCGTTGTCCGTCAGCAGGTTGGCTATCACTCGCGTAGAGGCGAAACTCGGAAACTGAGCAAGACAGATCAGATAGCCGACGACGAAGACGGCGAGCGTGATCAGAACCGGGAGATGGCGTCGTATCATGCCTTGCTCCTCACGGCCGTGCGGAGGCCAGACAGGATCGGTGATTGCGCCAGAAGGACGGCCAGCACCACCACGGCCTTGACGATGAGGTTGTATTCCGGCGGATAGCCGCTCAGCAGGATGCCCGTATTCATCGCCTGGATGATGAGCGCACCGACCACCGACAGGCCGAGGCTGAAGCGTCCCCCGAAGAGGGACGTGCCACCGATCACCACCGCCAGAATGGCGTCGAGCTCAAGCCAGAGACCTGCATTGTTGGCATCCGCCCCCCGGATATCCGCGGTTACGATCAACCCGGCAATGGCAGCACATAGGCCGCACCACATATAGACTGCGATGATCACCGCCTTGGTACCAATCCCGGCATAGGCACTGGAGCGCACATTGGCTCCGATGGCTTCGATGAACAGTCCGAGGGCCGTATAGCGGACCACGAGATGCGTCACGAGCAGCATCACGACCGCGATGACGACGGGCATCGGAAGCATGAGGATTGAGCCACTGCCGATTGCAGCAAACCCTTCGCTGACGAAGGTGATGATCTGCCCTTCCGTAATTAGCTGGGCGAAGCCCCTGCCGGCGACCATCAGAATGAGAGTGGCAACGAAGGGCTGGATCTCCAGAACCGCGACGAGGAAGCCGTTCCATAGGCCGCACGCCAGCCCGATGCCCACCGCAGCCGACAGGACCACCGGAAGCGGATAGCCTTGCGCTGTCAACGTGGCAGCCATCGCCCCCGCGATGGCCATGACGGCGCCGACCGAGAGGTCTATTCCTCGGGTGGCGATGACGAGCGTCATGCCCAATGCCAGGATCGCCACGGGCGCGCCACGGTTAAGCACGTCGATAAGACTGCCGAAGAGGCGCCCATCCTGGATGCGTATGGCAAAGAAGTCCCGGAAAACGAGCCAGTTCACCAGGAACACCGCCACAAGGGCCACAGCTTGGGGAAGCCCTTTGGGAACGCTGCGAGGAACACTGGCCTTGACGACGACGCTCATTCAATGACCCGCAATGGTTGTCATGATGCCGTCGGCGCTCACGTCCGAGCCGATCAGTTCGCGCACATGCCGACGGTCGCGCAGCACGATCACCCGGTCGCTGTAGGCCGCGATCTCCTCCAGCTCGGAAGAGATGACGAGGAGCGCGAGACCATCCTCGCAGAGGCGCTCGATCAGGCGAATGATCTCGGCATGGGCCCCGACGTCGATCCCACGGGTCGGCTCATCGAGGATGAGGAAGCGCGGCTCGGTCGCCAGCCAACGGGCGAGCAGTGCCTTCTGCTGGTTGCCGCCGGAGAGAAGGCCGATAGGCTTCTCCGCATCTGGGGTCCGAATATCGAGCAGCTTGATGAACCGGTCCGCGATCTCGTCCTGCACGCGCCTCGGCAAGGGAGAGAGCCATCCGCGCCGCGCCTGAAGAGCGAGGATGATGTTTTCGCGTACAGACAATTCCGCGACGATCCCCTCGGTCTTGCGGTCCTCGGGAGTGAATCCGAACCGCAGCCGGGCCGCATCGCGGGGCGAAGCGATACGCACCTGCTTTCCGTCGATGAAGGCCCGCCCGCTATCGGCCCGCTCGATGCCGAAAACGAGCTTCGCAGTCTCGGTACGTCCCGATCCAAGGAGCCCAGCGAGGCCGACGGCTTCACCAGGCCTGACTTCGAGGTTGAAAGGCTCGAGAAAGCGGCGCTTGCCGTAATCCCTGAATGCGACGAGAGGCTCCCCCGCGACGGCGCGGCGGTGCTCGCGATGAAGAGCCTCGGCAGCGAGTTCTCGTCCCAGCATCATGGAAACAAGCTCAATCCGAGGCAGGTCGACAATCGGGCGCGAACCGACGAGCCGCCCATTCCGGAGAATGGTGACACGGTCGCAGACGGCATAGACTTGGTCGAGAAAATGCGTGACGAACACGATCCCGATGCCGCGCTGCTTCAATCCGTTCAGAATTCCAAAAAGGGTCGCGACCTCCTGCGCATCGAGGCTGGCGGTCGGCTCATCGAGGATTAGCACCTTCGCCGAAAGATCGACGGCACGCGCGATGGCGACGATCTGCTGGACCGCAACGGAGAAGCTTCCGAGAGGATTAGCAACCTCGATATGAAGTCCGTAGCCGGCAAGGAGATCGGAGGCGCGGCGCCGCATTTCCCGCGTGCGGACGAGTCCGAACAGATGCGGTTGTCGGCCGATGAAGAGGTTTTCGGCCACCGACAGGTTCGACAGTAGATTGACCTCCTGGTAAACGGTCCCGATGCCGAGAGACAAAGCGTCCGCGGGATTTTGCGGTGCGATATCCTGCCCATCGAGCTGAATGGTGCCCCCGTCCCGCCTGAAGACGCCGGTCAACACCTTGATCAGGGTCGATTTCCCCGCGCCATTCTCTCCGAGCAGGCCGTGGATTTCCCCCTTTTGCAAAGTGAAATCCACATGATCGAGCGCCTGCACGCCCGGGAATCCTTTTGTAAGCTCCCGAATTTGAAGAAGCTGCAGATCGTCTCTGCCTGGCTGCAACATTCCCTCTCCGCGTCGCGTCGGTTCCGCCAGTGCGGCGGGTAATCGGGGCAGGCACGTCCACCTGCCCCTTTAAGCGACGATATCAGTAAAGGTCCTTGCGCTTGCTGTATTCAGCCTGCGCGGTCTCAGGCGTGAAGACCTTCGACTCCGTCTGAATCCATTTCGGAGGTTGCTTGCCGTCCTTCTTGAAGGCAATCAGCGCGTCCAAGGCGGGTCCGGCCATGTTGGGGGTCAGCTCCACCGTGATATTGGCTTCGCCATCACCCATGGCCTTGAAGATGTCCGGAACGCCGTCGATGGAGACGATCTTGATGTCCTTGCCAGGCTTCAAGCCGGCTTCCTTGATCGCCTGAATGGCGCCGATCGCCATATCGTCGTTGTGGGCATAGACCGCGCAGATGTTCTTGCCGCCTCCCTCCGCCTTGATGAAGCTCTCCATCACCTCTTTGCCCTTGGTGCGCGTGAAGTCACCGGACTGGGTGCGGATGATCTTCATGCCGGGATTGGCGGCCACGACCTGATCGAAGCCCTTCTTGCGGTTGATCGCCGGGCTCGAGCCGACGGTCCCCTGCAGCTCAACGACATTGCACTTGCCGCCCGTTTCCTTGGCCAGCCACTCACCCGCAACCTTTCCCTCATAGACTGTGTCGGAGGTTACTGCCGTCAGATAGAGGGACTCGTCTTTCGTATCGATGGAGCGATCGAGAAGGACCACCGGAATCTTCGCGTCCTTGGCTTCCTTGAGCACGGCATCCCACCCAGTAGACACGACGGGAGCGATGAAGATGGCGTCGACGCCCTGGGCGATGAACGAACGCACCGCCCGGATCTGGTTTTCCTGCTTTTGCTGAGCGTCCGAAATTTTCAGGTCGACGCCCCGTTTATCGGCCTCGGTTTTCGACACCTTCGTTTCTGCCGCCCGCCAGCCCGACTCGGATCCCACCTGCGAAAAACCCACGGTTAGTTTGTTTTGGGCATGAGCTGCACCTGCCGAAAGCAGCAGCGCGGCCATGCCGATGGACGTCAAAAAGTGAGTGACCTTCATGCCTTCCTCCCGAAAATTTCCGGTTGCTCTTTGACTTCAGCAGCCTTAACAGCTGCTTATTAATACTATTATATGAAATTTAACGCCGATTCAATCGGCCGCGGCTGCGGACTCCTTTGCGGGCCCGTGTTCAGAATGGACGGAGAGGAAATGACTGAGGACAGGAAGCGCTCATTGCGAAGCCAGGCTTGGTTCGCTCGCCAGGATAAGATGGGCTTCTATTATCGCTCGTTTCTCAAGAACAGCGGCTTCCCCCAGGACCAGTTCGAGGGCCGGCCTGTCATCGGGATCTGCAATACCTGGTCCGAACTGAACCCCTGCAACTCGCATTTCCGCACCATCGCCGAGCATGTCCGCTACGGCGTGCTGGACGCGGGCGGCTTTCCGCTCGAGTTTCCGGTCTCCTCGCTCGGCGAGGTGACGATGCGCCCAACCGCCATGCTTTTCCGCAACCTCGCCGCTATGGACGTGGAGGAAGCGATCCGCGCACACCCGCTCGACGGCGTGGTGCTGCTGATGGGCTGCGACAAGACCACGCCGGCGCTGCTGATGGGCGCCACCTCTGCCGACCTTCCGACCATCGGAGTTTCCGGGGGCCCGCAGCTGCGGGGCGTCTATCGCGGCAAGTCTATCGGATCGGGGACCAACATCATCTCGATGAGCGAGCAGCTGCGCGCCGGCGAGGTGACGCTCCAGGAATTCCATGAAGCCGAAGGCGCCATGAACCGTTCTCATGGTCACTGCATGACCATGGGAACGGCGTCCACCATGGCCTCCATGGTCGAAGCGCTTGGCGTGGGGCTACCTGAAAATGCGGCCATTCCGGCAACGGACGCACGCCGGAATCACCTCGCACGCATGGCCGGCCGGCGGATCGTCGACATGGTCAGGGAAGACCTGGTCCTCTCGAAGATCCTGACCCACCAGGCTTTCGAGAATGCCATTCGGACGCTTGCGGCCATCGGAGGATCGACCAACGCCGTCGTCCACCTGCTGGCGATCGCAGGTCGGGCTGGTGTCGATCTGACTCTCGACGATTTCGACCGGCTCGGGCGGGACATTCATTGCCTTGTCGACCTCATGCCATCGGGGCAGTTCCTGATGGAGGATTTCTACTATGCAGGCGGGCTGCCGGCCGTCCTGCGGACGCTCGGGGAGCGCGGGCTCCTGAACAAGGGGGCCCTGACCGTGAACGGCCAGCCGATCTGGGAGAACGTGAGGGAGGCCCCCTGCTGGAACAGCGCCGTCATCACACCGTTCGAGGAGCCCTTCAAGCCGGATGCAGGGATTGCGATCCTGCGAGGCAATCTGGCGCCGAACGGGGCCGTCATCAAACCGTCGGCCGCCTCGCCGGAACTCATGAATCATACCGGCCGAGCGGTCGTGTTCGAGACCATCGAGGAGCTTCACGAGCGTATCGACGACGAGGATCTCGACATCGACGAGACCTGTATCATGGTGCTCAAGAATTGCGGCCCGAAGGGCTATCCGGGCATGGCCGAGGTCGGCAACATGCCCCTACCCCAAAAACTGCTGCGCAAGGGCGTGCGCGACATGGTGCGGATTTCCGACGCCCGCATGTCGGGCACGGCCTATGGCACGGTTGTCCTGCATGTAGCGCCGGAGGCGGCCGCAGGCGGGCCTCTGGCACTCGTTCAGAGCGGCGATCTGATCACTCTCAATGTGCAGGAGCGCAGCCTGCACCTTCATGTGGATGCTGCCGAGCTGGAGCATCGTCGCGCCGCCTGGATGCCGCCGACGCCGCATGCGGAACGGGGCTATGCCAAGCTCTACGTCGATCACGTGCTCCAGGCGGATAAGGGCGCCGATCTCGACTTTCTCGTGGGCCGTACGGGCTCGCCTGTGCCCCGCGACAATCATTAGAGCCAAAAGATCTATCGGGAGGATTCCGTCTTGCCTCAGCCCTCTTTCACTCGCCCCTATCGCGGCGTCTTTCCTGTCGTGCCGAGCATTTTCGACGAAAGCGGCAAGCTCGACCTCGAAGGCCAGCTGCGGGCTGTCGACTTTATGATCGATGCTGGCTCGGACGGCCTCTGCATCCTGGCGAACTTCTCCGAACAGTTCGTCCTGACCGATGACGAGCGGGAAGTCATCATGCAGAAGGTGCTTGATCATGTTGCCGCCCGCGTGCCGGTTATCGTGACAACCACCCACTTCGCGACCCATATCTGCGCGGAGCGCAGCCGCCGTGCTCAGGACGCCGGCGCGGCCATGGTCATGATCATGCCGCCCTATCACGGCGCGACCATTCGGGTTTCAGAAAAAGGGATCTATGAATTCTACAGGGCCGTATCGGATGCCATCGACATCCCGATCATGATCCAAGACGCGCCTGTCGCAGGTACGCCGTTATCGGCCCCCGTCCTCGCCCGCATGGCGCAGGAAATCCCGAATGTCGCCTATTTCAAGATCGAGGTCCCGGGCGCTGCTGCAAAGCTGCGGGAACTCCTCGCCCTTGGGGGTGATGCCATCGAAGGCCCTTGGGACGGGGAAGAGGCGATCACGCTCATGGCAGATCTCGATGCCGGCGGGACCGGCGCCATGACCGGGGGAGCCTATGCCGACGGCATCCGACAGATTATCGATCCTTATGCCGCCGGGCGTCGGGAGGACGCCATGCAGGCTTACGAGCGTTGGCTCCCGTTGATCAATTATGAGAACCGTCAATGCGGATTGCTGGCCTGCAAGGCCTTGATGAAAGAAGGCGGCGTCATTCGCTCGGATACCGCACGCCTGCCGCTGCAGCCGATCCATCCGGACACCCGTAAGGGTTTGATCGAGCTCGCACGTCGGTTGGATCCGCTCGTGTTGCGATGGGGCTGATAGGATATGAGCCGGTCTCTGGGTCGCTATGCGTGAGGACTTAGGGGAGCGGTCACTCTCAGCCGCCCCTCTTCACGTGTTTTTGTTAGGAATAATATCAAAAATTTGACCCTCGATAGAGAAGTTGCATCATTACTTCTTGACGTAAAGTAATTTATAGGTTTTTAGCGCCATCTCCTGGCGCTTCTTCTTTTCCGGCATGTCTTTTACGATCGCCCGGCGTGAACCATCGCTTTGGAATCGAGGGTTATGACCTTGTCGACCGACCTTTCTTCCGAGGCCGAGGCGTCTAAGCCTTCCTCAGCATGGTTTCGTCGAAAGCGCTCTTCAACGCGCTGGCTTCAGCATTTCATCGCCCTTGTATGCCTCGCCATTCTGGGTCTCGAGGGCTGGCGCGATTGGACCGAGTATGAGGAGACTCTCGAAGATACAGCGATTAATACGGCCAATCTCGCTCACTCTTTGAAGCAGCACGCCGAGGATACGTTCGAGATGACGGACTACGCCCTCTCGGCCGTGGTCGAGCTGGTCCAGGTCGACGGAACATCTCCCGAGGCGATGGCGCATCTTCACTCGATTTTGGTCAATCGGGTTTCCCTGCTGCCTCGCCTGAAGGAAATCAGCGTCTATGGCGCTGATGGTCAGTGGCTCACAAGTTCTTCGCAGGCCCTTTTCCCGGACAAACCCAACCAGGCAGATAGCTCCTTCTTTGCCTATCATCGAGAGAGCCTGAGCCGCCGCCCCTATTTTGCTCCGCCAGATCGCAATGTGCCCCTTGGCGAACGGACGACGTCAATTTCCCGGCGTTTCACGAACCCGGACGGCTCCTTCGGCGGGATCGTGGTGGCAAGCATCGACCCGAGCTATTTCGCCCGCTTCTATTCTCGGTTCGTAGTCGGTCGTCAGGGGGCGATCGTCCTCTCCGCGAAAGACGGCACCGTCCTGTCACGCTACCCATTTCTCGCGGACTTTGCCGGAGCCGACCCGACAAGAGCCAATCCCGTTATCGAGCACCTGAATCGCACTCCGGCAGGAACATATCGATTCGTATCGCCTCTCGATGGTCTCGACAGGATTGGCGGGTTCGATAGCGGGACCAATTTTCCGTTCGTAGTCGTCGCCTCCGCAGGGCGGGACGACGCCTTAGCCTCTTGGCGGAGCGAAGTTCTCCTGCGCGGCTCCGCGATCGGCACCCTTGTCGCCTTCATCGGACTTCTCGGCTGGAGCTTGGTCAACCAGTTGCGGCGGAGGGAAACGGCTGAAGCCAAGCTGGCGGTACTCGCGCGGATCGACGGCCTGACCGGATTGGCAAACAGGCGCAGCTTCGATGAGCGGCTGGCACAGGAATGGCGCCGCTCCATCCGCGAGGGAACTCCTCTCTCGCTTCTCCTCATCGATGTGGACCAGTTCAAGCAGTTCAATGACCTCCACGGACACCAAGCCGGCGATGACTGCCTTCGGGCAGTAGCGCATGTCGTTGATCAGATCGCCCGTAGACCGGCCGATCTGGCAGCCCGATATGGTGGAGAGGAGCTCGTTCTGTTGCTTCCCGCGACAGACGAAGAGGGCTCGGCGCAGATCGCCGAGAGGCTACGCTCTGATGTTGAGGCGTTGGCGCTTCCGCATCCCAGAAACGAGCCCAAATGCGTCGTGACGGTCAGCGTCGGGATTGCAACTCTGAACCCGCAGCCGGGTTCATCGGGGGACCGTTGCGAGGCTCTGATCACGCTGGCAGACAATGCCCTGTACGACGCCAAGCGCCAGGGGCGGAACAAGGTGGTTATGGCCCACCGAGAACTTGCCGTCTAAGACACAGCAGATGGGCAGCTAAAGAACGCGTTGAGGAGCGTAACGGAAGTTATTGATCTTCCGTGATTTCTGTCGCCTTCGACCACGCAGGCCCTATGGAATGGCGACCCCGGCAGGGTTCGAACCTGCGACCTGCCGCTTAGAAGGCGGCTGCTCTATCCAGCTGAGCTACGGGGCCATGCCGGAGGCGCGCTCGACCCTCAATGGGTCCAGGGACCGACGCGGTTGAATTTGAAATTATCCGAGTAGGACATGGTACGCCGCTTCACCTCTTGCGGCTCCTCGACGCGGTACGCGATCCCTTGCCTTTTGGCGTAGGCAACCGCCTCTTCCTGCGTGTCGAACCAGAGACGGAGCTGCTGCCGGGTATCGCCGGAGCTCGTCCAGCCCATGAGAGGCTCGATCTCGCGGGGCTTGTCCTGCTCGAAAACGAGAAGCCACTGCTTGGTACGGGCGAGGCCGGATTGGGTAGCGGCCTTGGCTGGCTTGTAGATCCGTGCGGGCATCGGGCTTCGATACTCTCTCAAAGGTCATTCTCGGCGACGTGGTCGGGGCGGCAGGATTTGAACCCGCGACCCTCTGCTCCCAAAGCAGATGCGCTACCAGACTGCGCTACACCCCGCCTTCGTCACCAGAGTGGGTTGTTGGCTATCACGTGGATCAGGCTTCAGCAAGCGTTCAATGTCAGCGCTTGAACAGCGGATGTTCCACACGGTCGCCAGGCTTGATGCCGAGCCGTGAGGCCGTCCCGGCATTCAGCTCCAGGACCGCCAGAACGGGCTCCCCGGAAGGAATGGTCCTCGTGGACAGGGGTTCCGTATTGGCCGCGATACGGGCAATTGTGCCATCGGGCCGGATGAACAGCATGTCGAGAGGCAGGTAGGTATTCTGCATCCACATAGCGACCGGCTCGACCCGACCGAAATCGAATAGCATGCCATGATCCGCAGGCATGCTGCGGCGGAACATCAGGCCCTGAGCCCGATCGGCATCGTTGCGGGCCACCTCGACCTGAAAAGCCTGGCGCTGACCGCCCTGCGCCTGAATCGTGAGGGCTTCTATGGCCTGCTGAGCGTAGACAGCCGTCGCAGCCATCGCCCCGAGTGCCAGGGCGATTACGAAAGATCGTGTTCTTTGCAGCATGCGCGCGCCGTCAGTGAGAATGCGGCAGTGCCATGTCGGCGAGGCGCACCTCGGCCGCCATGAGGCCCTTGGACCCGTCACCGAAGCGTACGAAAACCCGTTCGCCTGGCTTCAGCTCGGCAATTCCGTAGCGACGGAGCGTCTCCATATGGACAAAGATGTCCGGCCGCCCCTCCCCTTGGGTCAGGAAGCCGAAACCGCGGAGACGGTTGAACCATTTGACGATGGCAGGCTCCAAACCGCTGGTCGGTACGACTTGGACATGGGTCCGGGGCAGAGGAAGCTCGGAGGGATGGAGCGCCGTCGATTCATCCAGGGACAGGATCCGCAGCGCCTGCAATCCCCGAGGGCGCTGAACAGCCTCGACGACGATGCGGGCTCCCTCGTTGGCCGCCTGATAACCGTCCCGGCGAAGGCAGGTTACGTGAAGGAGCACATCCGGCATGCCGTTGTCGGGGACGATGAAACCGAAGCCCTTGGCCACGTCGAACCATTTGATTCTGCCGCTGACCTGGACAAGGTCGAGGGATTTCTCCTCCGGAACACCGTCTGCCGCTTCGCGGCGCCCCTGATCGATCGGGGCCGAATCTCCCCGCGCGTGGAATGGGTTGGAGCTGTAATCGTTAGACATGAAGAAACCCGCACTCGAATCAGAACCCCGACTCTTAACGAGAAGATAACATTGTCCTGAATCTGGGAAAGCCAGAAACGCCCGGGATGGCGTAATGTTTTTCTTAGCCGACGAATTAAGTGGGCTCTAATGAGGGGCGAATTCCGACAGCACCTGGCCAATTTCCGCGTGAATGACCAGATCTGCCGCGTCGTCGAGGGGCGTCGGCTCGCGATTGATGATCACCAGGCGCGCACCGTTTTCCTTGGCCATCAAGGGAAGGGAGGCCGCGGGATAGACCACGAGAGAGGATCCGACGACCAGGAAGACGTCGCAGGAGAGCGTCAGCTTGAGCGCCTTGCGCATGGCTGCCTCCGGCATCGCCTGGCCAAACGAGATCGTGGCCGACTTCACGATACCGCCGCAGGCTTCGCAGACAGGGGCATCGCCTGCATCCTCGAAGCGGGACCGGACCCAGTCGAGGCCATAGCGTATCCCGCAGGAGAGGCAGGTGGCATAGGTGCCGTTGCCGTGAAGCTCGATGACCTGATCGGTCGGTACACCCGAGGCCTGATGAAGGCCGTCGATGTTCTGGGTGATGATCCCCGGCATCCGACCTGCCTCGACAAGCGACGCCAGAGCCAGATGCCCGCGGCTCGGTCGGGCTCCGCGATAGAGGTCGTCCATCGTGAATTTGCGCCGCCACGCCTCCCGGCGCGCCTCCTCGCTCTTCAGAAAGAGGTCGAAGGGAATGGGCTTGTTCTTCATCCACGGGCTGTCGGGCGAGCGGAAATCCGGGACGCCGCTTTCGGTCGAGATTCCGGCGCCGGTGAAACCAACCGCGCCATCGGCATGGTCGATCAGGTCCTTCAGCGCGGCCATTGACGTATGAAGAGGATCGGTCATGAGGATGATATAGGGTATACACTCCGTAATGCCCCTACCCCTTCACCTGAGACGTTTCGCTTGAACATCCCAATCTCACAGAGCCAGATCGCCGCGCGTCAACGTTGGGATGCCATCGACGTGGCGCGCGGAATCGCGATTCTCGCGATGATCGTCTACCATTTCAGCTGGGATCTCAGCTTTCTCAAGCTGATCGCGACCGACATCGTCGCCGTTCCGGCCTGGAGATGGTTCGCACGGTGCATCGCAGGCTCCTTCCTGTTTCTCTCAGGCATAGGATTGGTCCTGGCCCATTTGCAGGGCTGGCGTTGGAAAGCCTTTCTGCGGCGCCTTGCAAAGATCGGCGGTGCAGCGATTGCGATCACGGTCGCCACCTATTTCGCCTTTCCGCAGAGCTTCATTTTCTTTGGCATTCTTCACTGCATCGCGGCATCGAGCGTCCTTGCCCTGCCCTTTTTGCGGCTCCGCCCGGCCCTCGTCCTGGCCGCAACAATCTTCTGTTTCGCGGCTCCCTGGATTTTCACGAGCCCGGCCCTCGACCAACCCTGGCTCGACTGGCTCGGCCTCGGGACAAGGGAGCCGGTCACCAATGATTACGTGCCGATTTTTCCTTGGTTCGGCTTGGTCCTGGCCGGCATTGCTGTGGCAAAGATTGTGCTTCCCTATACGGACGCGCTTCAGATCGCGCGGTGGCGTGCCAAGCATAGCACTACTCGCCTCATAGCCTGGGCCGGCCGCAAAAGCCTTCCGATCTATCTCCTCCATCAGATCGTCCTGCTCGGCGTTCTCTATGGCGTGCTGCAGCTGACGGGCCCCAATCCCATGGCCGAGGCGCGGCCGTTCATTGCTGAATGCGAAGCAAGTTGCTTGGCGCAGAACGGCCAGGCCGGGATGTGCCGGGCGCTATGTTCGTGCGTCGTGAAGGAATTGCGCCAGAGCGAGCTTTGGCAAAAGGTCTTAAGGGACGATATCGGCCCCGAGGAGCAGACGCGCATCTCTCGAACGGCGCAGCAATGCCTGCGTCAAAGCGAGCCCTGAAATATCCGTAGCGGGTGATCCTATCACCCGAGAGTGTCAGGGATCGGGTAGCCGTCGAACGCCTTGAGCATCTTGAGAACGAATGTCGTGTGGATGCGGGCGATTCCGAGCGTCGGATCGGCGAGAAAGCCGTCAGTCAGGGACTCATACGCCGAGAGCGTCGGTGCAACGATGCGGGCGACATAATCGTATTCCCCATTGACGAGCTGCAACTCGATGACGGCGGGGTGAGCGCACAAGACCTGCTCGAGCCGACGCCGCGTGGCCGTCGCCGCATCACGCAGGCCGATATTGGTCATGGCGACGATCTCGTGACCGAGGGATATGGGGTCGAGCATGGCGGAATAGCCGCGGATGACGCCCCGCTCCTCCAGACGCCGGACGCGCTCGAGACAGGGCCTTGGCGAGAGACCGACCCGCTCCGACAATGCCTGATACGTCATCCGTCCATTGGCGGCCATGGCCTTGAGGATGGACAAGTCGATACGATCGAGAATTGTCTTGCGCGTCCGGTTGGGCGGCGGCTTGGCTTCAGGCTTCATGGCTGTCACTCGGCATTGGGCTTCGCAGGCGGCAATCCCGCCTGCGGACAGCGCACGTCTCTATCCCAGCCTCTTCGCTTGGGCAAAGTCCCGTTTCTCCGTCGACATCTATATTTCCGAACACCGATTAACCGTTGAAAGCGTATCGTATCTCCGCCAACTAAGGGAGCTGAGGCCTCAAGGTTCACGTCGCCGCAGGGGCCGGGCAAAGGGAAAGACCGTGTTTCGCGATTATCTCACCGACCTTCCATTGATCGCTATTCTTCGAGGCCTGAGGCCTGAGAGCGCGGAGGCCGTTGGCCACGTCCTGGTCGAGGCAGGTTTTCGAATCATCGAGGTGCCCCTCAATTCTCCAGATCCCTTCCGGAGCATCGAGATTCTCGCAAAGACCATGCCCCGAGAGGTTCTCGTCGGCGCCGGAACGGTGCTCGACACCGAGAAGGTCGACGGTGTGCATGATGTCGGCGGCAAGCTGATCGTCATGCCCCATGCGGACCTGGACGTGATCCGGCACGCCAAGCAGCAAGGCCTCGCCTGTACGCCCGGCGTCGCCACGCCGACCGAGGCCTTTGCGGCGCTCAAGGCCGGTGCCGATGCGATCAAGATCTTTCCAGCCGAAGCTGCTCCACCACCCGTGGTGAAGGCTTGGCGCGCCGTGCTGCCCAAGGAGACGATCGTCCTGCCTGTCGGCGGCATCAAGCCGGAAACGATGAAGAGCTATACCGACGCCGGAGCCAATGGATTCGGCCTTGGATCCGCCCTGTTCACGCCCTCGATGTCCGTGGAAGACATAGGCCGCAATGCCCGTGCCTTCGCAACAGCTTGGCGGGATCTGCGCCAGGGATGAGCTGGCTCATCCAGCCGCGCCTTATCAACGGCCCCTTCGACGACCCCGGCCTCTACCTCGACTATCGGTTTGGTCGCCGTGCCATTCTGTTCGATCTGGGCGACCTCGGAGCACTCTCGCCCCGAGAGCTGCTCCGGGTCAGCCATGTCTTCGTCTCGCATGCGCATATCGACCACTTCATCGGTTTCGACCGCCTTCTGCGCTTCTGCCTGCACCGTCCTGGCCCTCTTCATCTTGTCGGGCCGCCCGGCTTCATCGATCACGTCGAACATAAGCTTCGTGGCTATACCTGGAACCTGATCGACGAGAGTTCCGTGGATTTTCAGCTTCACGTGGGAGAGTTCGACGGCCTGCGGCTTGATCGTTTCGTCGTCTTCTCCGCCCAGCATGTCTTCGAGCGGTGGGAGGGGCGACCGCCGGAGCTGCCGCCAGGGATCGTCTATGCGGATTCGGATCTTCGCATCGAGTCGATCGCCCTCGATCACGGAATTCCGTCTCTGGCCTTCGGCTTGAGGGAGACGCGGCGTGTGAACGTCCGCCGCGGCGTTCTCGAAGCGCGCGGCCTGCCGAAGGGCCCCTGGCTGACCGAGGCGAAGAATCTGCTGCGCGCCGGCATCGTGGATGCGGAGATCGCGATCCCGGGAAATGGCCGGGTCGCGCTCAGCAAATTGAAGGACGACCTTTTCCTGACGGGCCCGGGGCAGTCGATTGCCTATGTGACGGACACGGCTCCCACGTCCGAGAATGCCGAAAAGATCCTGACCATTGCTGCCGATGTCGATCAGCTTTTCATCGAGGCGGTCTTCCCCGAGCGGGATCGGGCGCTTGCGGAAGCCGCGCTTCACCTGACGGCCTGGGAGGCAGGGCGTCTTGCTCGCAAAGCGCGTGCCAAACGTCTCGTCGTCTTCCATCACTCGGCGCGCTACATCACAACGCCAGACGCCTTGCGTGCGGAGGCCATGCTGGCCTTCGAGAGCGCCGAGACGGCCTAGCTCTTTCGTCGGCGGTCCGCTTTCAGCACCAGCGTGAAAGGAAGCGTGGCCGCAGGGTGGCGATCCTGGTCTTGGATGTCGACAGCCCACGCCGTCCAGTTGCGGAAACGCCCCTCCTCGGCGACCAGGGATAGGATTGCCACCACGCCATGCTCGAGCGCTTCTGCGAGCGTCGCGCAATTTTCCCCGTGCTTGTCGACGAGGTGAAGGTGGGCTCGTCGGAGGTTGAAGTAGAAGCGGGGCACAAGGCGGACTCCGATCCCACGACCGCAGTCTGGGCGGTATAGCGGAGCTGCCCCAAAGACAGGCAAGGTCTCTTAGCGAATCGTCGCCAGTTTCAGCGGCGTCGGCCGTGGGAGCCGCGAGAGAAGGGAACCGTCATCAGCCGACGCCCAGTCTCGTCGGTGATCTCAAGCTCGATATTGCCTGCATCCGCGAGCTGGTCGCGGAGCTCCTCGACGGTTGCGAGAGCCTCGGCTCGGGCAGCTTCGACATCTGGTAATTCGATACCCTCGTCGTCCTCGTCGAGATCGTAGCCGTCCCGGATGTTGAAAAAGAAGCGCGGCATCAGAGGCCCCCGTGTGAGTCTATGAATCTCACCTTTGAACGATATCAAGCTTATGGAAGATCCGATGACAGCCCAACGGCAGGCGAACATTTTGCCTGGGGATTCCGGCTTGAGCCTGGCAGTGGGGAGGATCCTCGAAATGGCGCGGCCTAGGGGAATCGAACCCCTCTTCCCAGCGTGAAAGGCTGGTGTCCTAACCGATAGACGAAGGCCGCTTGAGTGGGGCGCTGCCCCTGAGGTGGGCGGACATATAGATGGGTTCTTCCGACACGGCAAGCGCCAGAATGCTCATTCCGGCCTCGCAATGTCCATTATTCGCAATTCGACCTTTTCGTTGCCGCCCCAACGATCGATGGACAGGGTTCCGGCCACGTGGACAGAGTTCCCCGTCCCCTCCAGCAAGGCCTCGCCGAGGGGCTGGCCGGCGGCCCGGAACGCGATTCCGCCGATCATGGCTCCGTCCCCACCCCGAAGCCGCACGCGCATATGCCCGCCGCTGCCGACCTCTCGTGTCTCCACGATTCGGTGGTGAGGAAGGGCGAAGACGGGCTCCGGCTGGCCGGCTCCGAACGGACCTGCGCGCTCGAGTGCCGCGACGAGCTTCGTCTGAGCTCCGCCGGCCGTAAGAGTTCCGTCGATGGCGAAATGGTCCTGCAAAAGCGTTGCGCCGACAGGTTCGAGAAACCGCTCGATGACAAATTGCTGGAAGGGCTCCATGTCCGCGGCCGGGATCGTCACGCCCGCCGCCATCATGTGCCCTCCTCCCTTTATTGCAAGCCCCGCCTCGACGGCTGCGCGGACGGCACTGCCGAGATCCACGCCCGGCACTGAGCGCCCCGATCCGGTCGCAGTCCCATCCGCATTAATGGTGAAGGCAAAGGCCGGACGGCGAAAACGCTCCTTCATCCGCGAGGCGATCAGACCGACGACGCCAGGATGCCATTCCGGAGACGATGTCACGATCACGGGCAATGCGGGGGAGCGCTCCAGAAGGAACAAAGCTTGGGCCTCGGCCTCCTCGACGGCCATGGATTCGATGGCTTGACGCTCCCGGTTCAGGCGATCGAGCTCTGTCGCGAGCTGGCCCGCATGGACGGGATCTTGAGAGAGCAGCAGTCGGGAGCCCAGAGCCGCGTCACCGATGCGGCCGCCCGCGTTGATCCGCGGACCGACCAGATAGCCGAGGTGCCAGCTTTCCGGAGCACCGGAGAGACCGGCCGCATCGAGAAGGGCCGCGAGCCCTATCCGTCCGCGATTCCGCATGATCGCGAGCCCCTGGCGGACGAATGCCCGATTGAGCCCAAGCAGAGGTACGACGTCGGCGACCGTCGCAAGCGCCACCAGATCGAGGCTTCCCATTAGATCCGGTTCGGAACCGGCCCGGAAAAACCCGCGGCGGCGAAGAGCGCGGTTAAGGGCGACGACCGCCAGGAACACCACTCCCGCGGCGCATAGATGTCCCAGCCCCGAGAGATCGTCCTGCCGGTTCGGATTGACTAGCGCCAGGACCTCGGGAAGGCGCTCCGGTGCCTGGTGATGATCGAGAACCACTGTATCGAGGCCAAGGCGGCGCGCTTCGGCGAGCGGTTCATGGCTTGCCGTGCCGCAGTCGACGGTCACGAGGACGCCTGCCCCCTGCTCCTTCAAGGCCCGGATGGCATCGATGTTCGGGCCATATCCCTCGGTGATCCGATCGGGGATATGAATCAGGTACGGAACATCACAGGCCCTGAGATATTCGGCCAGGACTGCCGCGCTGCAGGCGCCGTCCACATCGTAGTCGCCGAAAATGGCGACCGTCTCCCGACGCGTGACGGCGTCGGCAAGCCGCTCGGCCGCCTTGTCCATATCGGTCAGCACGGACGGGTCCGGCATGAGGTCCCGCAGGCGTGGATTTAAGAAGCTCTCGGTCTCATGCACGCCGATCCCCCGCCCGGCGAGGACGCGCGCCACGACATCGGACAAGCCATGGGTCTGGGCGATGGCGAGCGCGATGGCACCCTGAGCGGGATCGCAGCGTTCGACCCAAGTCCGACCGAGCGCAGAACGGCTGATACCGAGAAACGGGCGGGTGGAAGACAGGAAAGCTGATTCGGTCACGGGCGGAGTCTAGAGCGGGATCGTGTCTTTTTGAATCGTGAACCCGCCCTATGCCAAGCAAGTCTCGAACTCAGAAAAGCTTCCGATACTGAATGAAGCCGCTCTTGGCTGCGACCTTATCGTACAGAATCTGGGCGGTCGTATTGGTTTCATGCGTCAGCCAATAGACCCGGCTCGCACCGTCTGCCTGCGCCCGTCCATAGACTTCCTCGATGAGAGACCGGCCGACGCCCCGGTTCCGCGCCTTCTCGGATGTGAAAAGATCCTGAAGATAGCAGTAATTTCCCGGAGACCATGTCGAGCGGTGGTAGAGGTAGTGGACGATCCCGATGATCTCGCCGTCGAGCACAGCGGCGAGACCGTACATCGGTTCCGCCGGATCGAGCAGTCGCGACCAGGTCAGGTCCGTCGTCTCAGGGGGAAGACTCGACTTGTAGAAGGTCAGATAGCCCTGCCAAAGCGGATTCCATCCGTCCCGGTCTCCTGGCTGAAAGGGACGAATGAGAATGCTGCCCGGCTGCTGGTCCGCCATGGATTGCTCCCGCAAGATGATGTCCGCTTAATCAACGGGGCGGCGTCCTATCGGAGAAACGGATAGGACGCCAAGTGCCCCATCAGTCGAGATGGAACTTCGACAATTCGCGATGTTCGCCGTAGATCCGACGTACAGTGCCAGTGGCCGAACGATACACGACCGTTTCCGTGGTGATCACGTCCTTGCCGAAGCTCACGCCCTTGAGGAGCGCGCCGTCGGTGACGCCCGTTGCGGCGACGATCACGTCGCCCCGGGCGAGGTCCGTCATGTCGTATTTCCGGTTCGGATCGGTCACGCCCATCTGGTGGGCGCGGGCCCGCTTCTCTTCGGTGTCGAGAATCAGGCGTGCCTGCATCTGGCCGCCGATGCAGCGCAGTGCCCCGGCCGCCAGAACGCCTTCGGGAGCCGCCCCGATTCCGAGATAGATATCGATTCCGGTTTCGTCGGGCTTGGTCGTGAAGATCACGCCCGCCACGTCGCCATCGCTGATCAGGCGAATGCCCGCACCCGTCTTGCGGATGGCCGCGATGAGATCCGCATGGCGCGGGCGGTCGAGAACCAAAGCGTTGATTTCGTTGGGTTTCACGCCCTTCGCCTTGGCAAGGCTGTGAATGTTCTCTTCCGGCGAGGCATCGAGATCGACGACGCCGGTGGAATAGCCCGGGCCGACCGCAATCTTGTGCATATAGACGTCCGGCGCCGCGAGCAGCGTCCCGGATTCAGCCATTGCCATGACGGCGATTGAGCCAGGCATGTCCTTGGCGCACAGCGTCGTGCCCTCGAGCGGATCGACGGCGATGTCCACTTTCGGGCCGTTCCGATTGCCGACCTTCTCACCAATGAAGAGCATTGGCGCTTCGTCGCGCTCGCCCTCGCCGATCACGACCGTGCCGTCGATCGGCAGGCGGTTCAGCTCGCGGCGCATGGCATCTACGGCGGCCTGGTCAGCGGCTTTCTCATTGCCGCGTCCGCGCAGGCGGGCCGAAGCCACGGCGGCGCGCTCGGTCACGCGGACGAGCTCCAAGGTCAGAATGCGCTCAATGAGTTGGCCCGGTTGGACGGTAATGCCCTGCGACATGGACGTATCGTCTCCTTATGAATGAGGGAAATCGGGATCCGGCCTGCGCCGGGAATTATTCGCGTTCGATGCGGATCACTTGGGGCGGCTCGGCGATAAGACCATCTCCCGAGATTTTTTCAACAGCCGAGCGGATCGATGCCTCGGTGGCCGCGTAGGTGATGAGCACAAGGGAAACCGGTGCTCCCGAGCGGCCGTGAGGATCCTGTGTCGCAGCCGTTTCGGACCGCTTCTGCAGGATGCTTTCCAGGGAGATGTCGGCCTGAGCCATGCGGGTCGCCACGCCGGCCGCGACGCCCGGGCGATCATGGACCGTCAGGCGGATATAGTAACCACCCTCATGGCGCTGCATTGGGGCCCGAGGAGCCTTTTCCAGGCGGTCCACCGGCTGGCCGAATGGAGCCTCCGCCTTTCCGAGTGCCACATCGGCGATGTCGGCGACCACGGCGGAAGCGGTAGCGTCACCACCAGCACCAGGACCGATGAGGGTCAATTCCTTTACGGCGTCGGCATCAACGGTCACCGCATTCGTCACGCCCATGACCTGGGCAATGGATGAGGTCTTCGGCACCATTGTCGGGTGGACGCGTTGCTCGATCCCGGTCTCCGTCCGCTCGGCGACCCCGAGAAGCTTGATCCGGAATCCGAGCTCACTTGCCATGGCAAGATCAAGCGGCGTGATGGAGGAAATGCCCTCGACATAGATGGCGTCGGCGTCGATTTCCGTCCCAAAGGCGAGGCTGGTGAGGATGGCGAGCTTATGAGCCGTGTCGAAACCTTCCACATCGAAGGTTGGATCGGCTTCCGCATAACCAAGGCGCTGGGCGTCCTTGAGGCATTCGGAGAAGGTCAGCCCCTCCAGCTCCATGCGCGATAGAATATAATTGCAGGTTCCGTTGAGGATACCATAGAGCCGCGATACCCGGTTGGCGGGCAGTCCTTCGCGCAAGGTCTTGATGATCGGGATTCCCCCGGCGACGGAGGCCTCGAATGCCAGGGCGACGCCCTTTTCCTCGGCGATTCGCGCAAGGGAAAGGCCGTGTTTCGCCAAGAGAGCCTTGTTGGCAGTGACGACGCTCTTCCCCTGGGACAAAGCGGTCTCGACCGTCTGCAAGGCCGCTCCGTCCGCACCGCCCACCAGCTCGACCACGCAATCGACGTCGGCAGAGCGAGCGAGCGCGACCGGATCATCGAACCAATCGAAATCCGAAAGATCGAAGCCGCGGTCCTTGGTCCGATCACGGGCGGAAATAGCCGTCACTTCAATGGGACGACCGGCCCGCTGGGCCAAGACCTCGTTCTGACGGGCGAGGATGCGGATGACCGATGCGCCAACCGTGCCGAGGCCGGCGATGCCGACCCGAAAAGGACGTGTCACGAACAGCAGCTCCTAGTGAAAGTCGCGCAGCTCTTTACGACTGCCAGGGTTGCATGTCCATGCACGGTTCATGACAGCCGATCCGGCGCGCCCTCACCCGGCTCGTGTCAACGGCACCACGTTGTGCAGCGTATTGTCCGCCGTATCGAAGAACCGGCGGATGTTGCGGGCGGCCTGGCGGATGCGCTGCTCGTTCTCGACGAGCGCGATACGAACATAGTCATCTCCGTGCTCGCCAAAGCCGATCCCCGGCGCCACCGCCACATCGGCCTTCTCGACAAGGAGCTTGGAGAATTCCAGGCTTCCAAGAGATCGGAATTTCTCCGGGATCTGAACCCACGCGAACATGGAGGCGGTCGGTGTCGGAATGGGCCAGCCGGCCTTTCCGAAGGCATCGATCATCACATCGCGGCGGCGCCTGTAGGTCGCGCGCATCTCGCGGATGCAGTCGTCGGGCCCATTGAGAGCCGCCGTCGCCGCCACCTGGACCGGCGTAAAGGCCCCATAATCGAGATAGGACTTTACCCGGGCCAGAGCCGCGAGCAGACGCTCGTTGCCCACGGCGAAACCAATCCGCCACCCGGCCATGGAGAACGTCTTGGACATGGAGGTGAATTCCACCGCGACGTCGATCGCTCCCGGCACCTGCAGAATCGACGGCGGCGGATTGCTCTCGTCGAAATAGACCTCCGAGTAGGCGAGATCGGAGAGCAGGATGAGGTCATGCTTCTTCGCGAAGGCGACGAGATCCCGATAGAAATCCAGGGACGCCACGTAAGCGGTCGGATTGGATGGATAGCAGACGACGAGCGCCACCGGCTTCGGAATGGAATGCAGCACGGCCCGCTCGGCCGCCGGGAAGAAGGCCGGCGTCGGCTCCGCCGGCACAGAGCGGATTACTCCACCGGCCATGAGGAACCCGAAGGCATGGATCGGGTAGCTGGGATTGGGCACCAAGACGACGTCGCCGGGCTCGGTGATCGCCTGCGCCATGTTGGCGAAGCCTTCCTTCGAGCCGAGCGTGGCGACGACCTGGGTGTCGGGATTGAGCTTCACGCCGAAACGGCGCTCGTAGTAGCCCGCCTGGGCGCGCCTCAACCCGCCGATGCCCTTCGAGGCCGAATAGCGGTCGGTCCGTGGCTTGCCCACCGTCTCGACCAGCTTATCGATCACATGCTGCGGTGCCTGCAGATCGGGATTGCCCATGCCGAGATCGATGATGTCGGCGCCGTTGGCCCGGGCGGCGGCCTTGATGCGGTTGACCTGCTCGAAGACGTAAGGTGGGAGGCGCTTGATGCGATAAAAATCAGGCATGGTTCAGTCCTCGGGCAGGATTCTAAAAGGCTCGTTGCTAGGGGGTCTTTTTCTTCTTGGTCGGTTGCGCAGGGCTTGCGGGGGCCGGCAAGGCGACTGTCTGGGGCGCCGGAGTTCCTCCGAGCTGCGCTGCGGCCTCACCCTTCGATTGATTTTGCGCCCGAACGGCATCGAGCTCGGCCTCGGCGGCCTTGACCTCATCAAGCGTCTTTGCTGCCGTCGGGCGCCCCTCCTGAGGCGTGCCGATAGGGATGTAATCGAGATTCTGAGGCCTTGAGGCCGTGATGAAATCCGGCCTAGCGGCCATCTTGGGACCCAGTCCGCTCGATTCCACGAACTCTCCGGTCGCGTTGCCGCCGCATCCCGCCAGGAGGGCAGCCAGGAGGAAGGCGCAGCCCGCAGCGACGGTGCGGGCGATAGGAGCGGATGCAAAATTCATTCTTAATTCCGAGAACAACGGATGACTCTAGGCTTTATGATGATCCAATCGCTAAAATGTCGGAAATGCGGCATATGAGCAATGGCAGCGAGGACCGTCGGGAGAACGCCCTTATGGACAAACCGTCGTCGACTGACAAAGCGCCTCCCCCAGTCCCGGACTTCGACGAACTCTCACGCAATCTGACCTTGCTCCTGGAAGGAGTAGGCAAGGCGACAGCGGCATACCTCAAACCCATGACCGAAGGCCAGCACCGGTCGGGGTTCGCCGAAGAGGCGGCAGAGGCTGTACGTTCTTTCGGACATATCGCCGAAGCCTGGATGATCGATCCCCAAAGGGCGGTCGATGCGCAGAATCGACTTGGGGTGCAGTTCCTGGATCTGTGGGCATCGACCCTCAAGCGCGCTCACGGCGAGCCCGTCGAGGCGATTGCTGAACCAGAGGCGAAGGACAACCGTTTCAAAGATCCTGAATGGTCCGAGAACCCGGTCTTCGACTTCCTCAAGCAGGCTTATCTCATCACATCCCGGTGGGCCGAGAATCTTGTTGACCAAGCGGAAGGCGTCGACGAGCACACACGCCACAAGGCGCAATTCTATTTGAGGCAGTTGTCGAGCGCGCTGTCCCCATCGAACTTCCTGCTGACGAATCCGGAGCTGCTTCGCGAAACGCTCCAGAGGAACGGCGCCAATCTGGTCCGCGGGATGGAAATGCTGGCGGAGGATATCGAGGCTGGCGGTGGCGAGCTTAAGATCCGCCAATCCGATCCGACGCGCTTCAAGGTCGGCGTCAACATGGCGACGACACCCGGAAAGGTGATTTTCCGCAACAGCCTGATGGAGCTCATCCAGTATGCGCCTGCGACGGATACCGTCCTGAAGCGCCCGCTCCTGATCGTTCCGCCCTGGATCAACAAGTTCTACATTCTCGACCTCAATCCGGAAAAAAGCTTCATCCGGTGGGCGGTGGCGCAGGGCCTTACGGTCTTCTGCATCTCCTGGGTCAATCCCGGGCTCGAACATGCGGGCAAGGATTTCGAGAGCTACATGCGGGAAGGAATCTTCGCCGCTCTCGACGCCATCGAAACGTCCACCGGCGAGAAGAAGGTCACGGCAATCGGCTATTGCGTCGGAGGAACTCTGCTCGCAGCGACTCTGGCCTATATGGCCGCGAAGAAGGACAAGCGGATCGACAGCGCGACCTTCTTCACCGCACAGGTCGATTTCACCTATGCGGGCGACCTGAAAGTCTTCGTGGATAAGGACCGGGTCAGTGCCCTCGAGGCCAGCATGAAAAAGCGCGGCTACCTCGAAGGCTCGCATATGGCCAACGCCTTCAACATGCTCCGCCCAAACGATTTGATCTGGTCCTATGTGGTGAACGTCTATCTGAAGGGGCAGGCGCCCTTCCCGTTCGATCTGCTCTATTGGAACTCCGATTCGACCCGTATGCCGGCAGCAAACCACGCCTTCTATCTCCGGAACTGTTATCTGGAGAACAGGCTCACCAAGGGCGAAATGGAACTGGGCGGTGTAAAGCTCGATCTGAAGAAGGTGAAGATCCCGGTCTTCAACCTGGCGACCAAGGAAGACCATATTGCTCCGGCCCGCTCGGTTTTCCTCGGCTCGAAGAGCTTCGGCGGCCCCGTCGAGTTCGTGCTGGCCGGCTCCGGTCATATCGCCGGAGTGGTCAATCCCGTCGGTAAGGCCAAGTACCAATATTGGACCGGCAATTCTCTCGATGGTGAGCTGGACGACTGGATCGGACGGGCCCAGGAGACCCCCGGCACTTGGTGGCCTCATTGGTTCTCCTGGATCGAAAAGCAGACGTCACGCCGCGTACCGGCGCGCGAACCCGGCGGCGGGAAGCTTGAGGCGCTCGGCGATGCCCCGGGCACCTACGTGCTGGCGAAGTCCTGATCCGGCCGATGCTCGCAAACGAAAAGGCCGGCAAGATGCCGGCCTTTTGCATGAAAGATACCGAGGATCTTAGTATTTGCGAACGATTGGGGCGGGAATGGCCTTCGCCGGATTGTCCCAGCGGTATTTGACGCCGGCGGAGATGATGTCGACATGCGTGTCGACATCCGCCGTCAGCACCGCACCGCGCGTTGCGAAGGTCGGATTGCCGGGCGTCAGAGAGAGGTTCGTGTTCCCGACCGCGAAGATGTGCGTATAGGCGAGGTCGAACGAAAGCTGGTCGCTCCAGTTGTAGGTCGTGCCCACGGAAAGCCACACGCGATCGGTGTCGGGCAGGCGTGGGCTACGCGTCTCGAGTTCGATCGGGGAGATTTCGTAACCGAGGCCGGCGCGAACCGTCCAGGCGGGATTGATGCGATATTCGCCGCCCACCGAGAAGAACCAGCCGTCCTTGTAGTCTAGCGGCAGATACGGGGACTGCGCCAGGAGCGTTCCCGTCAGCCCGTTGGTCACGCGCGGATAGCCGAGACGGCTCCAGTTGGTCCATTCAGCGGTCGCATTCAGCGTGAAGGCGTCCGTGATCCGCTGGCTGATACCGACGGAGACGGATTCGGGCAGGACCAGGTTGGCTTTGATCGGGATACCGAAATATTGGAAGTTGCCTTCGAGCTTCTGCTCAACGGCCGAGCGGAAACCGATACCGATCGACGTGCCGGCGAATGGGGTCAGGGTCGCACCGAGAGAGTAGCCGAAGCCCCAGCTGTCGCCCTCGAGGCCGGCCGAGGGCGCAAATGGCGATGCCGCCGTCGCCGAGAAATAGCGAACCTTGAAATACTGGGCGCGCACGCCGGCACCGACTGACAGCCAGTCATTCACCTTATAGCCGATGGTCGGCATGGCTTCGTAAGAGAATACCGACGTGGTGCGGGCATAGATCTGACCGGCCCAGACGGGGTTGGGCTTCGTTACCAGGCCGTAGGGAGCGCCGTTATAGAAGCCGAGCCAGAGGCTGTCGTTGATCTGGAAGCTGGCATAGCCCGCGGGAACGACCGCATCCATACCGATGTCTCCGGACGGACCCAGAGCGGCGAGACCGGCAGGAATCGTGAAGGTCGGCGCGATCTTCGATTCGGGAATGATCGCTGTCGCGTGGAACTCGCCCTGCCAGCCCGGAGCCATCGTGATGGTGGCGGGGTTCCAGTACATCGACGAAACGCCGGCTGAGCCCGCCGCCACGCCGGCAAAGGACTCGCCTTGCCCGGTTGCACTCTGCTCCCGCAGAGCGAAAGCGCCAGCCTGAGCTGCGCCCTGAGCGGCCACGAGCGCCGAGAGAGAGACGGCAGCCAGAATTAAAGACCGATTGAAACGCATAGAGATTTCCCGCCCTTGTCGTCTTCTGTTGTTCATACGCGGGAGAATCTTCCCCGCTTTGAAACTCACTCTGCCAATGCTTTGATTTTGCCGCAATCCGTTAACGAGTTCCTATCGAGCTTGACCGTAGGACAATATATTCTAAGAAATTGTGACTTTTACTTTCGCTTTTACTTGCTCTTCCCTGAAGGAAAAGCAGTTAAAGATTTTAGTTTATATATAAACAGACGTATTTCCCCTCTTCGCCAAAGGACAAGCGCTTATCTGTCGCTTATGTGCCCGCTGTGATGTCCGAGGCGTTTCGTCGATATGCGTGACAAAACGGCAACATTTCCGTGACGAGGAAAGCGCATTGCGCCCGACCGCTAAATCGGACCATATGATGCCCTACCGTCAAAAAGGGGAAACGCTGATGAAGCTTGTGCGGTTTGGTGAGGTCGGGCGCGAAAAGCCCGGACTGGTGGATGCCGATGGTGGAATCCGGGATCTTTCGTCAGTCATTCCGGATATCAGCGGCGCTTCCCTCAGCGCCAACAGTCTCGACCGGATCCGTAAACTCGACGCAAAAACACTCCCCCTTGCCCCTTCGGGTCAGCGGCTTGGTGCCTGCGTCGGCAAAGTGGGCAACTTCATCGCGATCGGCCTGAACTACGCCGACCACGCCGCCGAGACGGGCGCCCCCATCCCTGCTGAGCCGATCATATTCAACAAGGCGCCCTCCTGCATCGTGGGCCCGAACGATAACGTGATCATTCCGCGTGGGTCGCATAAGACGGACTGGGAGGTCGAACTTGCCATTGTGATCGGCGAGCGCGCGTCCTACGTGGGCGCCAACGAAGCCATGGACTACGTCGCAGGATATTGCGTCTGCAACGACGTATCCGAGCGGGAGTTTCAGATCGAGCGCGGCGGAACCTGGACCAAGGGCAAGGGCTGCCCGACCTTCGGTCCCCTCGGCCCGTGGCTCGTGACCCGCGACGAGATCCCCGATCCGCACGCGCTGGACATGTGGCTCGACGTGAATGGCGAAAGGATGCAGAACGGCTCGACGAAGACGATGATCTTCAACCTGCCGCAGATCGTTTCCTACGTCTCACACTTCATGATCCTGGAGCCGGGCGACGTCATCACCACTGGCACCCCTCCCGGCGTCGGCATGGGCATGAAGCCGCCGCGCTTCCTCAAGTCCGGCGACGAGATAAGCCTCGGGATCGACGGTCTCGGCGTGCAGCGTCAGCGGGTCTTTGCGTTCGAGGAGCGGCCCGCCGACATCAGATATCCCGCGCACCAGCGCTCGGTGTCAGTCTAGACCGAGCATGAGCTTGATGTTCTGAACCGCTGCGCCTGACGCTCCCTTGCCGAGATTGTCGAGGCGCGCGACCAGGACGGCGTGGTCATAGGCGTCGTTCCGGAACACGCGGAGCTCCATCAAGTTCGTATCGTTCAACGCCTCGGGCTCGATCCGCTCGAGGCGTTTTCCGTCCGAGTGCGTGGTAAGGACGGAAACGATCTGACTGCCGGCGTACCAGCGGCTCAGAACGGCCTCCAACTCCTCGGCCTTTGGCTGCTTCGGAAGCATGTCCAGGTGCAGCGGCACGCTGACAAGCATGCCTTGGCGGAAATTGCCGACCGACGGTACGAAGATCGGGCGGCGCACGAGGCCGGTATACTTTTGCAATTCGGGCACGTGCTTGTGCTCGAAGCCCAGGCCGTAGAGTTCGAAGGCGGGCGCGGTGCCTGCCTCATAAGCTTCGATCATGGACCGGCCGCCGCCGCTATAGCCGCTGACCGCATTGACGCTGATCGGATAGTCCGGCGGTATCAGTCCTTCGTCCACAAGCGGGCGAATGAGCGCGATCGCTCCCGTCGGGTAGCAGCCGGGATTGGCAACCCGGTCCGCCTTTACAATGGCGTCGCGCTGCGACGGGGCGAGCTCGGCGAAGCCATAGACCCAGCCGGGGCTTACCCGATGCGCCGTGCTGGCATCGACGATCTTCGGTTTCCGGCCATCCAGCGCATCGACGAGGGCCACCGTCTCCCGAGCGGCATCGTCGTGCAGGCACAGGACCACCAGATCCACCTCACCGAGGATCTCGCGTTTGGCCGCGGGATCCTTGCGCCGCTCCGGGTCGATGCTCTTGATCGCAATCCCGGGCTCTCCCTTGAGGCGATCGCGGATGCCGAGGCCAGTGGTACCGGCCTCCCCGTCGATGAACACAGTCTTGGTCCGCGCGTCGGATGATGTCGTGGAGGTCGTCATGGTGGTCATCGCCAGATCCGTTCTGCCTGTCAGGCCGCTGATATAAGGCTTATTCCGGAAGAGAAAATAAAAAAGCCGCGCATCGGGCGCGGCTTGCGATCAGACTTCAATAGCCGTCATCGCGCTCGCGCAGCGGGAGCGTTCATGGAACGTCGGCGGATGGTGGTCCGAATGATCATGGTCAAGACATGCGCTGCAACGCCACCGTTGTCAACAAGCGCGGCATTCGAGGAGGATGCGTATGGGTTAGGATGGAGGTTCACAGGCGTGTTGGAGAGCCTGTCGCGGTTCCTGATCTAGCCACGCGAGACCGACTGCCCCAGTCCACCTGCCGCCGAACAACGGCAATGCTATGCTGGGAAGGGACAAGGCACCGGGCAACGCTCATGAAAACGGCAATCGTATTCGACTGCGAGTTTCTTTGCATCCAGGGCTCGCAGAGCCGGTTTTGGTGCGCGGCTCACGACCCCGATCCGGTGATCGCACAGATCGGCGCGGTGAAAATCGGGCTGGAGGGCGATTTCCCCCTTCTGGATACATACAAAGCCTACGTTCAGCCGATCGACCGGTTTGGCAACAGGTATGCCATAGACCCGTTCTTCACCAAGCTGACCGGGATCATGGGGGAAGACATAGAGACCAAGGGGATGGCCTTACAGGAAGCCCTCGCTGGAATTGACCGCTTTTCAGACGGTGCGCGGTTCTGGTCGTGGGGCAAGGACGAGCTGAACATGGTCGCCATCAGCTGCTATGTCGCGGGCATCCCGCCATCGATCCCGGCGCACCGGTTCGATAACGCCGTCAAGCTCGTGATCGCAGCCGGCATGCCGATAGACGATATCGCAAAGACCCCTAGTAACAAGCTCGCGGACTATTACGGCGTCCGGCATCCTCCGTTGCACGGACACGATGCTCTCGACGACGCGCTCTCCGTGACATACGCGCTGCAACATCTCTTGAGGATCGGGAAGTTGCAGCCCGACGTCTTCGACCGCACCTAGCCGATCTATTGCCTTGGCCCAGGGTTGGCGCGGAGCGGAGGTAACAAGTCATCCAACGAAAAAGGGCGGCCCGAAGCCGCCCTTTCGAATTTTCGTTGCCGTCGCGCTTAGCGCTTCGAGAACTGGAAGCTGCGGCGGGCTTTGGCCTTGCCGTACTTCTTACGCTCGACGACGCGGGCGTCGCGGGTCAGGAAGCCTTCCTTCTTGAGCGGACCGCGGAGTTCCGGCTCATAGTAGGTCAGCGCCTTGGCGAGGCCGTGGCGGACAGCGCCCGCCTGACCGGACAGGCCACCACCGTTGACGTTGACGACGATGTCGTACTGGCCGTCACGGTTAGCGATCTGAAGCGGCTGAGCAAGGATCATGCGCAGCACAGGGCGGGCGAAGTAGACCTCGACCGCACGGTCGTTGACCGTGATCTTGCCGGAGCCGGGCTTGATCCAGACGCGGGCGACCGCGTCCTTGCGCTTGCCGGTGGCATAGGCGCGGCCATGGGCGTCGAGCTTCTGGACATGCTTCGGAGCTTCCGGAGCGGCGGTCTGGGCGGACTGGCCCAGATCGGCGAGAGACTGGAGGGTCGCCATGATTAGACTCTCACGTTCTTGCTGTTGAGGGCCGCCACGTCCAGGGTCTCCGGCTGCTGAGCGGTATGAGGATGCTCAGCGCCACCATAGACGCGCAGGTTGCCCATGATCTGGCGGAAAAGCGGGCCGCGCGGGAGCATGCGCTCCACTGCCTTCTCGACCACGCGCTCGGGGAAACGGCCCTCGAGGATGAACTTTGCAGTCCGCTCCTTGATGCCGCCCGGATAGCCGGTGTGGTGGTAGTACACCTTCTGCTCGCGCTTGCGGCCGGTGAGCACCACCTTATCGGCGTTAATGACGATGACGTTATCGCCGCAGTCGACGTGGGGCGTATAGCTTGCCTTGTGCTTGCCACGCAGGCGCATGGCAACGATCGAAGCGAGGCGGCCCACAACGAGGCCGTTTGCATCGATCACAACCCACTTCTTCTCGACCTCGGCGGGCTTCAGCGAAGTCGTAGTCTTCATTGCGCTGTTTCCCGTTGGAGCCATAAGCGGCTCAGGTTCTGAAAACGACAGCCGCCGCGAAATGCGGCGGCGAGTAAGGGGTGAATAAGCAGCCTTGTTTGGGTTGTCAACCGAAAAGCCGCCCATGCGAGACGTCAGAAATCCTTACAGCAAAAGGGTTTCCGGCAAATGGTATTAAAATACCACATTTATGGTAATATGCTACCACACGCCGCGCTGTTGGCATGGACGGCCGGTTTGGATTACGCTGCCTGCCGATCTTTCTAGGGCAGCATTCCCATGACCGAAGAACTCGTCTTCTACACCAATCCCATGTCGCGCGGGCGGATCATCCGCTGGATGCTGGAAGAGGTCGGCAAGCCCTACCGGACCGAGATCCTGGAATTCGGTACGACCATGAAGGCGCCCGAATATCTGGCCACCAATCCGATGGGAAAGGTCCCTGCCATCCGTCATGGAGAAACGGTCGTTACGGAAGGGGCCGCGATCTGCGCCTATCTGGCGGATGCGTTTCCCGAAACCAACCTTGCTCCTCCAACGAATGATCGCCGCCGCGCTCCCTATTATCGCTGGATGTTCTTCGCGGCTGGACCCGTAGAAGCTGCTCTGAGCAACAAGGCGCTTGGCCTCCAGGTGCCGCCGGAGCGCAAGGGCATGGTCGGCTATGGCTCCGTTGAGGACGTCACCAACACCCTGGAATACGCAGTTTCACAGTCAGACTACCTGACCGGCGACAGCTTCACGGCTGCGGATGTGTATGTCGGCTCGCAAATCGGCTGGGGCATGATGTTCGGCACGCTGGAGAAGCGCCCGGCCTTCGAACGCTACTGGCAGCGGATCTCCAGCCGCCCGGCCGCCATTCGAGCCCGCGAGATCGACGACGCGCTCGTGCCGAAGAAAGAGGCCGGCCAATAGATCGTCACCCACGCTCCGGGATCGAATAGGTCCCGGTCGCGTGACAGACGATTTCCTCGCTTCCCTCCGAGGCCATGGCTACCTCCCCCACCGCGAGCCGCTTGCCGAGCTTCAGAAGGCGGCACTCGGCAATCAGGGCCCGCTGCTCCGGCTTGCGAAGGAAGTTGAAATTGAGGCTCGTTGTCACCGCGAGGGCTACCGGCCCGATATGGGCGAGGATGGCGGCATAGAGCGCCAAATCCGCAAGCCCCATCATGGACGGGCCCGAAAGGGTGCCGCCTGGACGGAGATGGCGGTCGTGATAATCCATGCGCAGGCGGACCCGCAGAGGACCGACCTCCTCCACGTGATACGTGCGACCACCGAAATGGATCTGCGGAAATTCGCGATCGAGGAAGGCGCTCAGCTCCTCGCGGGTCATGACCGGCTGATGGGACGTGCGTGACACAATATGCTCATTGAACTACGGCAGTCTCTCCCATACGGTCCCGCCATGGATCACGACAATTACCCGAACGATTATATCCGCGGCATTCTGCAGAGCGTGAAGACCATTGCGCTCGTCGGCGCCTCCGCGAATCCCGCCCGCCCGAGCTGGATCGTCACCAAATATCTGCTCGAGCGCGGCTATGACGTGATTCCGGTCAATCCGGGCTTTGCCGGCAGCGAATTGCTCGGAAAGCCGGTCTATGCCTCCCTAAAGGACATCCCGCAGCCGATCGACATGGTCGAAATCTTCCGCAATTCGGAAGCGGCGGGACCGATCACGGACGAGGCGCTGCAATTGGATCCCCTGCCCAGAGTCGTCTGGATGCAACTGTCCGTGCGCAATGACGAGGCCGCGGCACGCGCCGAAGCGAAGGGCGTCAAGGTCGTGCTGGACCGTTGCCCCAAGATCGAGTTCGGCCGCCTCTCCGGCGAGATTTCCTGGCAGGGCGTCAACTCGCGGATGCTGAGCGCCAAGAAGCCCGTGCTTGCCGGCAAGGGCTTTCAGAAACTGAGCCTCAATCGGCCGCGATAGGAACGCACCCTCGTCATTCCGGGGCCGCGCAGCGGGGCCCGGAATCTATAGCCGCCGCGCTTTGCCAATAAGATGCGGCCGCTGCCCCGGTTCTTTATTCTGAATCGAAAGAGTTTATGGGTTTCCCCGCTTCGCGTGGCCCTGCGGGTCGGACTTGCCTGATGGCAATCCGGAATGACAGAACGCTTTTTGCCAAACCCACTGACGGCCTTCTTGACCGGACGAACGGTACGTTCTTTAAATAGAACAGACCATACCCGTAAGGAAGAAGGCTCCTCATGACTGATCGCCTGCCAGGTTTCGATACTCTTGCCATTCACGCGGGAGCCGCGCCGGACGCGGCCACCGGCGCCCGGGCGACGCCGATCTATCAGACCACATCCTTCGTGTTCGACGATGTAGATCATGCAGCTTCGCTTTTCGGTCTGCAGGCCTTCGGCAATATCTATTCCCGTATCGGCAATCCTACCTGCGCCGTGCTCGAAGAGCGGGTGGCGGCGCTGGAGGGCGGCACCGCTGCCCTTGCGGTGGCGTCCGGCCATGCTGCGGAATTTCTGGTCTTCCACACTCTGCTCCAGCCGGGCGATGAATTCGTCGCGGCCAAGAAGCTCTATGGCGGGTCCATCAACCAGTTCAACCATGCCTACAAGAACTTCGGCTGGAACGTCGTCTGGGCGGATTCCGACGACCCATCCTCGTTCGAGGCCGCCATCACACCGAAGACCAAAGCCATCTTCGTCGAGTCGATCGCCAATCCCGGCGGCGTGATCGTCGATCTGAAGGCTATCGCGGCCATCGCCAAGAAGCACCGCATTCCCTTCATCGTCGACAACACGATGGCATCGCCCTACCTGATCCGTCCCTTCGAGCACGGCGCCGACATCATCGTGCATTCGGCGACCAAGTTCCTGGGCGGCCATGGCAATTCCATCGGCGGTCTTATCGTGGACGGCGGCACATTCAACTTCGCCGGCGACGACCGTTATCCCATGCTCTCCAAGCCCCGGCCGGAATATGGCGGTATGGTGCTGGGCGAGACCTTCGGCAATTTCGGCTTCGCCATCGCCTGCCGCGTGCTCGGCCTGCGCGATCTCGGACCGGCGCTCTCACCCTTCAACGCGTTCCTGATCCTCAACGGCATCGAGACCCTGCCATTGCGCATGCAGCGGCACTCCGACAACGCCCTCGCGGTCGCAGAACATCTGGCGGCGCATGCGAAGATCTCCTGGGTCAGCTATCCGGGCCTTCGCACGGACCGCTATCACAACCTTGCCAAGCAGTACTGCCCCAAGGGTGCCGGCGCCGTGTTCACCTTCGGCCTCAAAGGCGGCTACGAGGCGGGCGTGAAGCTCGTCTCCAATCTGAAACTCTTCTCGCATCTCGCCAATATCGGCGACACGCGCTCTCTCGTAATCCATCCCGCATCGACCACGCATCGGCAGCTCACGGATGCTCAAAGGGTCCAGGCCGGCGCCGGACCGGAAGTCGTGCGCCTCTCTATCGGCCTGGAAGACAAGGACGACCTGATCGACGATCTGAATCAGGCGCTTGAGGCCGCTTGAACTGATGATGCTGGAGCTGTTTCACGTAAGTGCGACAGCTCTTTCTTTGCTGTGCAGCATTTCGTAGGCAATCTAAATCTTCCGAGCCGAAAAGTGCCCTAGCCTCAAATAAAAAGCGGCCCAACGGGCCGCTTTCCTTTTCGGTATGATCGTACTCAAGCAGCGGTACGCGTGCCTCGTCCCTTATAGGCGCCCTGCACAGCCTTGATCGACCTGTCGATGGCGGTCCAGAGGCGTCCCAACTCGTCCGCGGCGTATGAACCGGGATCGAACTCCTCTGCGCCCTCGCCTTCCGCGAGAGCCATCGAGAAGTCCGCGCGATGGGTGATCTGACCGGCCCAGACGGGAACTTTGAGAGCGTTGAGCGCCCCGCGTGCATCGGCAACGATGGGGGCTTCTTCTCCACCGCGCTTTGCCGGTGCGCCATTGATGACCGCGGCATAGGGTTTGCGCAGCTCACGGGCGATGGCGACCGTGTCCTGCACGGCGGCGATGTCGAACAGGCTCGGCCGAGTTGGAATGATCACCAAGGTCGCGTTGCGGATGGCTTCGACGACGATGGGCGACTTATTGGGAGGCGTATCGACCAGAACCCAATCATAGCCTTCGCTCCGCGCCGCTTTCAAAGTCTGGGTGAGATCGCGGGGATTGTGCTTCAGCGCCGGGTTCTCCTCGCCCCGGATCCGATGCCAGAACGACAGAGACCCCTGGGGATCGCTATCGATCAGAAGGGTCTTGCGTTCCGGGGTCGCGATATAGGTGGCGAGATGAGCCGCAAGCGTGCTCTTTCCGGAGCCACCCTTGCGTGACGCAAAAACCAGCACGTTCATGCTTTACTCCCGATAAGTCCGTTTCTGGATACGACCGGATGAGCCGAGTCTTCTAACACTGTTCCATTTAACAGGATAATTACCAAGTCCCCAAATGAAACGACTATTTTCCCTTTGGAAAACAGCCAAGCAGACTGCGTCTCGCGGTTTTGCCTCCCGTCAAAAGGTTCCATTTGGGTCGATAAAGAATTCGACAAGTTTTCCGTGAACATCGAATGAACAAGCGGAACCGCAGGTAAAGTTGGCCGTTGGAAGTCCGACTTTCACTGCTAAGGAGCACGATCTCATGTCGAAGAAACTTCTTCTCACCGGTGCCGTTCTTGTTGCCCTTACGCCTGCCGCCGCCTTCGCTCAGGATCCGGCCGCTGGCGGTGCTGCAGCCGGTGCGGCGACCGGCGCGGTCGGCGGCGCGATCGTCGGCGGCCCGGTGGGCGCTGCCGTGGGCGGCGTGACAGGTGCCATCGTCGGCGGCATCGTTGGCGATCAGCAGCCGAGGTTCCGTCAGTATGTGGTCACCCAGGACGTCCCGTCCTACGCCTATAGCCAGGAACTGCGTGTCGGCACGGTTCTACCGTCCAGCGGCGTAACCTATTACGAAGTTCCGGCCGAGTATGGCGTGCGTGGCTATCGCTACACCGTAGTGAATAACACTCCGGTCCTGGTTGAGCCCAGCTCTCATCGCGTGGTTCAGATCATCCGCTAACTACAGCAGGATCGATCGAAGAGAGGGCAGCTTAGGCTGCCCTTTTCTTTGTGCCTCTGTATTTTAAGCGACGGCGTCCCGGCTGACGCGGGTGTGAACGACAGCCATGCTGAGAACCACCATGGCGAAGACTTGATGCAGCAGCCCGGCCCACAACGGGACGACCAGAAGCAGCGTCGCAATCCCGAGCACCATCTGCCCGATGGCAAGTCCTGCAACAGCCCTTGCCCGGCGTCCGGCTTTGGAAGCGGGAGCCCGCCGGCTGACGGACCAGACATGCCACAGGGCCAAGATCACGATGCCATAGGCCACGATCCGGTGGTTGAATTGCACGAGAGCGAGATTATCGACGAAGTTCTCGATCCATGGCGTGACGCTGAACAGCACTGAGCCGGGGGGCACGACGCTGCCATCCATCAAAGGCCACGTATTGTAGGTAAAGCCCGCCTTCGAGCCTGCCACGAGACCGCCAAGGGCAATCTGGAGCAGGACGAGGCATGCCAGGACCGCAGGAACGGCGCCGAGCCTGGGCTCAATTTGCGCCTCGGTTGGCTCATGCTTCCGCAGTCCAGCCGCGACCCAGACGAGGCAGGCCAGGATGACGCTCGCGACAGTCAGGTGAAGGGCAAGCTTGATTGGTGCGACCGCTGTCATTCCCGGCTCGAGGCCGGACGCCACCATGATCCAGCCGACCGCTCCTTGGAGCCCGCCCAACGCGCCAATTCCGAGGAGAGTCAGTGCAAGGCGTCCCTTGATGGCTCCGCGCCACCAGAAGAAGACGAGCGGCAGAAAGAACACGAGGCCGATCAGGCGACCCAGCTGGCGATGCCCCCACTCCCAGGCATAGATGAACTTGAACTCGCCGAGGGTCATTCCCTTGTTGACGAGTTCGTATTGCGGGATTTGGCGATATTTCTCGAACTCCGCCACCCAGGCCTGCTCGGTCAGAGGCGGGATGGCTCCCGTCACGGGCTTCCATTCGGTGATGGAAAGGCCGGAGCCTGTGAGGCGCGTAGCGCCACCGACCGCTATCATGGCGATGACAAGGGCCGCGAGCACGTAGAGCCATGTCCGCACTGCGAAAAGAGTCCGCGCGGTGGAAGGACCCGACAACGCCATGCCCTCGGGCGAGGCTGCGACAGCCATACTCACTCTCTCGATGAATTTGGGCTTGAACCCGGGATACCGGCTGTCACATAGAGGTTGCGGCTCTTCGAGGCAATTCTAGCCGGTGACGCACCTCCCGGTCCTGGAATTTTGCCGGTCCCGGAATTTTGGATGAAGGATCAAGGTCATGGGCATGCGTACACGCAAGCTGATCGGCACGGTCGTGATGATGATCTTCATCGCGTTCTACGTGCTGTTCGCTATGGCAGTTGCCGAGGGCCGCATTACTGAAGCGCCCAAGCCTATGCAGACCATCGCCTATATCGTGCTTGGATTGATCTGGATCGTGCCCCTGCTTCCCCTGATCCGCTGGATGGGCAAGCCGGACAAAGTATAGGCTCAGCCGCCGCCGATCTCTTCGAGGACGATTCCCGTCCCGCCACAAATCGGGCACGCGCGATTACCGATCTTCCCGCTGCCGTTACATTCCCGGCAAATATTCTCGCCAATGCCGGGAGTATCTGAGGCGCCCTCGTCCCCTGGATTGAGCTTGGTGCCGTGAGGCATGGCCGATGTATCTTTGGGCTGGGTCATTTTCGCCGCTCGCATTGATCTCGCCGCAGATCAACGCTGCCCTGGAATCAGGGTTGCCTCAGCTACAAAAGAAAAAGGCCCGCGATGCGGGCCTTACCTTCAATGGCAGACTGTCCGGCGGCGAGGCTGCCAGCCCCAGCCCGGGACCCACTCGCTATACCGGTCCGTAAAGCAGCGCTCTACGTAGACGGGGGCTGGCGGCGGATAATAGACAGGCGAAGCTTCCTCTACATACACCGGAGCCGGGGGCGGCGGGGCATAGACGGGGCCCGCAACAGGCGCGGCATAAGCGGGGCTCTGCGAGGCGGCAATGGCGCCTCCGACAGCGAGACCGCCCAAGACGCCAAGAGCGGCCGCAGCGCCGGGAGACAGACGATCACGGGCAGCGGCTGGCTCGATCGAGGCAGCACTCGTCACGAGGGCCGCGGCCAGAACGGCACCGGAAATCAGTCGAGAGAACTTCATGAACGTCACCTTGCGTCACGCAGAGACCGAAGGCCCCTGCCCGATTCGATGGCAACATTTATATGGAGGAAAACCTCTCTGGAAGCTGAACGAATCGTGGCAGAGACGTGGCTAAGCTTGCCGCCTCGCAACATGGTAACTCATGTATTAAAGCTGCTTATCAGTCGCCTGCCGTCCTCAGCGGCACCGAGAGCAGGACACGGATCAGATCAGCCTGGCGGTTCGTTTCGGTCTTTCTGAACAGGTTCTTCAGATGGAAAACGACAGTCGTCTGGGCGACATCGAGTTCCTCGGCAATCTGATCGAGACGCTTTCCATCGATCAACATGAGGGCCACGCGCGTTTCGGATGGCGTGAGATTATAGAGACGCACGAGGGTCTCGCCGGATACCTTGGTGCGCTGCTCGGTGTCGATCAGGAGAAGCACGACCGCCTCGGGCTTTTCTTCTGCTGAGAAGCGCTGTCCCGGAATCAGCACGAGATAAGGCCTGCCGCCCGAGAGGCGTTGGAAGGACACGATCTCGTCGAGGGATTCCTCATGGAAAGCCTTCACGATGCTTTCATGAAGCTTCGCATTCGTCTTGGGAACAGCGCCCTTGAGAATGCCTTGGGATACGCCTAGGCCGTCATCCTCCGCCAGGATGCGCTCAGCCTCCTTGTTCATGAGGCGCACGCTCCCCTTCTCATCCACGACCACGACCCCGACCAGGAAGCGATCGAATGCGAAGGTCGCCTTGTACAGCGCTTCCGCCGTGCGGCCGCGGGACGATTGCAGAATCTCCTGCCATGCCTCCTCGGCACGCTGAACGGCACTCTTCTGGACCCGAGCTACTTGGTTCAATCGCGCCGCCACGGTGGCGAGAAGGATTTCGTAGTCGATCGGCTTTACCAGGTAGTCGTCGGCTCCGGCCTGCTTGCCGACGAGCACGTCGTTCCGATCAGCCAAGGCGGTCAGGAAGATGAACGGGACATCGGCCAGCTCGCCGCGCTCGCGCATGGCCTTGAGCACGTCATAGCCACCAAGCCCCGGCATCGTGATGTCGCACAGGACAAGGTCTGGCCTGTGCTTCTTGAGCACCGTGAGGGCCTCGCTGCCGTTCGCAGCCTGAATGACATTGTAATGGGCGGATTCCAGCTCCTCCGCGATGTCGGTGCGCAGATCGTCCTCGTCCTCGATGCACAAAATGGTCTGACGGGCATCCATTGTTTTTTAGGCCCCTTTCATGCCGCCTGCTGCGATTGATCGACATTCGACGTCGGCAGGTCGAACGTGAACAGCGATCCCGCAGCCTCGTAACTTTCCACCTGAATCTCGCCCCCATGCAAGTGCATGATTTTTTGAGCGAAATTCAAACCGATCCCGGTCCCTGCAATTCCGGTTGCCGTCCGGGCGCGATAAAACCGGTCGAAGATCCTGGACAATTCGTCCGCAGGAATGCCGATGCCCCAGTCCCGGACGGAGCAAAAGGCGCGGGAACCATCCATCCAGATCTTCACCTCGACGACTGGGTTCTCGCCCGAATATTTCACGGCATTCGACAGCAGATTGATGACGACCTGTTCGATCAACATGCTGTCGCAATAGACCTGAACCGATGCACCTGGCGCATCGAAGCGAATTTCCGCATGCGAACTCAGCTCACGCTGCCGTTCGCAGATATCCCAAACGAGATCCACGAGATTGCAGGACGCGGGATTCAACTCCATGCGGCCGGCATCGAGTTTGGCCGCGTTCAAGACGCTTTCCACAAGCCGTGTCAGCCGCTTCGTCGCACTTCTGATGCGCTGAACCCGAACGACCAGCTCCTCCTCGGTCATGGCCTGCCCGCGCCGAAGGATTCGCTGAGCACTCGAATCGAGAATGGCGAGTGGCGTCCGGAACTGGTGCGACACCATCGAGACGAAGTTCCGATAGGCGCCGGTAGTTTCCCGCTCCCGGTCGAGAGCCGATTGGAGAGCGCGCGCTGCCTGCTTGTAGCCGGAAATATCCGTCAAACGGACGAAGATCGTTCCGCCATCTACGGTTGCAACGGAAAGATGAGCCCATTGATCGGCACGGATCAGCAGATCGAGCTCGATGTCCTCGAATTGATCGTCTCTTGCGAGAAGTCTCTCATCCGCGCCTTCGCACATGGCGAAGCAGCGAAGGAAGATACTCAGTGTCATCTCCTCGGCACACCACACCATGACCGGTTCGGCGGAACGGATCTTCTCGTTCGCGAAGAGAAGCTTTCCGGTCCAGTCGAAGGCTGCGAAACCATCGGGTGCGGTCTCGATTGCGGCAATCAGGCGCCGCTCCGCCTGCAGGAGGGCGGCCGTGCGTTGCTGGACCTTGATCTCAAGATCGAAGTTCTGGCGCTCCGCCTGTTTTCGGGCCGCCCATTGCTCGGTGATGTCGCGAATGAAGGCGATGCCGAGTCGCCGCTCAGCGATATGGAGCGGGAAGCAGTTGATCTCCAAACACCGCTCCTGCCCCTCGGGTGAATGCCCCTCGTCCTCGAGAATGGCGCTGGTCCCATAGATCGCCTCCGTCAGAGAGCGGACGATATTGGGCTTCGCGAAGATCGGCGCGAGAGACTGGAGGTTGTGCCCGACGGTATTGTCGGGGTTAAGGCCAAGCAACCCCTCCATGCCGGGATTCCAGAGCAGGCAGCTGAGCTGCTCGTCGAAGATGATGATGCCCTGATTGCTGATGTTGTTGATGACGAGATCAGAGAGCTCCTGCTCCTGACGAAGGAGCCGCTTGGCCTGGGTCGCCTCATGCACGCCTTTGAAGAGCCGCAACAACAGGAACGAAGCGCTCAGGACGATCCCGATGACGAAGGCGAGGCTCTCGAAAACGACTCGGAGGTACATGGAGCGCTTCGCCGCCCCCTGCTCCCGGTTCAGGAGCATGACCTTGTTGGCCACGTCCCTCAGATCCTGTGCAAGCGTTCGCGCCTCGCCGCGCATCTGCAGGGCAGCCTGAGGGACGAGATGCTCGCGCACCAGGGGCTCCGCCAATGTCAGCTGAAGATAGGCCCGCTTGAGGTCACCGAGTTGCCCGAACTGTTCGACCAAACGGCCCTGCGGCCCTTCCAGAAGGACAGAGAGGCGGCTGATCAGGATGGCAATCCGGAAGTCCGGCGCCTGTTCGGGATCGCTGAACGGCTCCCCTGCGGCCTCGCGTGCGAGGCTTTCGGCGAACAGCGTGGCTTCGTACTGTGTCTGCGTGATCTGCCACAGATTGGTGTGGGTATCCTCGGTACGCAGATCGTTCTCGACCTCGAGGAGGCGCGCGACCGTAAACACGAGGCACGCGACCATGCTGGCAATCGCGACCAAGGTGATGAGGGCCGTCCTGTAACTTCTCCAACTCACCGCCGTCATCGCTCAATATGCAATCGGTTCAGCTGCCAGACCCAACGTGATTCATACAGGGTGTGGTGCAACTCATCGTAATCATCACGGGGATAGACAATCCACAACGGCCCCCTGTCGCGAAGGGCCAGCACACGACCATCTGCCTTCATCGCGAGCAAAGGAGAGTACTTCAAGTCGCTAAAGGGGATACTGATCTTGTAGTCGTTCAGGGCCGAGGCGATCATCGACGTCCCCCGGGCCCCGACTCTGTCGAGTACGGCCTTCATGGGAACGCCCTCGAAGTGCTGCACGTAGTCCGTCCAGACGCTTCCGGTCGTAATGGAAGCCGTCCCGAGGGCTTCGAGCATCGCCCGGTCGAATCGGGCCTGTCCCAGTGCATTGGTCTGCTCGATTTCTCCGGTGATCGTCAAAATCACCGGCCCTTCCGGCTGCGGCAAAGCATCCGCAGCGCGCACTGGCGCTCCACGGACCAAACTGAAAATAATCAAAAGAAACAACGCGATCTTACGCATCTATGCCCCACCAGACACAACTTGATAACATAAACAAAGTTTTTATTAATCATATTTTTCGCCGCAATCTGAATCAAACGGACGTTCCCTAAAGGTCCTCAGCTCTTGTGGTGGCTATACTGATAAGCTTCCCCTCGGGTTCTGCCGACATTCAGCGCTTCTTAGTCGGATGAGACGTCGCTCGATGTGCCCTCAAGCACGGAAAGCATAGCCGTTTTCGGCCATCTTCCGCTGCGTCTGAGCGGACACCGCGGCTCATTGTGCCGCTAATCCGTTTCAGGCTATAGTAAAGCTCGATATTCCCAATGGCTGGGTCCTTCAGCCATCATGCAATCCAGGAGTAAGCAATGCGCAAGTTTCTTGCGGCTGTGATTAGTGCGGCCACACTCGCGACATCCTTGCCCGCAAGCGCTGACATGCTGCCGCGGCCGTCTCTGCCCGACGTACAGAAGCCATATCCAAACGAAAGCTATTCTCAGTATTACTACCGTCGAGGCTATTACTATGGGCGGCCCTATTACGGGCGCCCTTATTATAGGGACAACGGGGCCGCAGTTGCGGCAGGTGTCGCTGGCGTCGCCGCTGGTGCGCTGATTGCCGGAGCGATTGCCAACTCTGCTCAAGCACAACCCGCCGCTCCTCCGCCTCCCGGCACGGTCAGCCCCACCGTGGCCGCCTATTGCGCCAAGAAGTACCGCTCCTACGACCCGGTGACCGGAACCTTCCTGGCCAACAACGGCATGCGCTACGTCTGCACTTATCCGTAATCTGCCAATCGTCGGGCGCGGCCATTGAGCGCCGCGCCCCTCTCGGCAGCCGAGATCAACGGACCTTACAGGTCGTCGCCTTGCCTTGGCGTGTCAGGGTGGCATTTCGGCCCCTGATCCAGAACTCCAACATTCCCTTGCTATAGCGGCCCCCGTCAGCGGAAATGACCTGAGGCAAAATTGTCTCGGGCGCGGTCCCCGCAAACTTGAGCTTCACAGAACCAGGACCGTTCTGAACGAGTGAAAAGACGACCTTGAGCCGCGTCCCGTCAGCACAGGCATAGGAAACGGCGTTCGGCGCCGCCAAGGCAGCGCTGCTGCCGAGAAGCCCAATAACAATTGCGGCAGGCGCGAGCAGACGGAGAACAATGCGATCAGCCCGCCAATGATGGCCGCTCGATGTTTGTCGGAAAGATATCATTTCGACACGATACAGTTGTGATTAGCCCCGCTTGGACCAAGCGCGTTTAAGCGTTGCCGATGGGTGCGCCATTGTCAAACCAGATTGGGGAGACAGCATCGGAGGGCCTTCTCCTGGCAGAATGGCGCCGCCCCGACATACCGTTGAGGTGTGCGCAGTTCCGGCTTGCAACCTGCGCTCTTTCCGACACTACCACCTACGCTTCATATTGGGAGAGGAACCGGCAGGAAGCGGCGGCGCCTCGGTACCGGCCTGCCGCATATTTGAGGAATGTCATGCGGATCATCGTTTATGGCGTAGGTGGAATCGGCGGCACGGTTGCAGCAGCCTCGGCTCTCTCCGGACAAGAGGTCATCGGCATCGCCCGCGGTGCACAGCTTGAGGCCATCCGGAACAATGGTTTGCTGTTGCGCACACCTGAGAGAGCATCGCGCGCACATTTTCCATGTGTTGAGGATCCGACGGAAATCACCTTTCGTTCGGATGACGCCATTCTGCTGTCAATGAAGACCCAGGACACCCTCCCCGCCCTGGAACGTCTGCGGGCAGCGGGGGTAGCGGAGCAGCCCATCTTTTGCGTCCAGAACGGCGTTTCCAACGAGCGCTTCGCGCTCCGCCGTTTTCCGGAAGTCCACGGGGTCACGGTCATGATGCCGGCGACTCTCACCGCACCAGGCGAAGTCTGCGCGTTCTCAACGCCGCGCCATGGGATCTTCGATATCGGTCGGTACCCGAGCTGCCGAAACAGCCACGACGATGCGCTGGCTCAGGCGCTCGAAGCCGCAAACATCGCTGCCTTCGTCATGTCAGACGTGATGCAAAGCAAGTATGGCAAGCTGATCCTCAATCTCCGCAACATCCTGGAGGCTGCGCTCGGTCTCGAAGCCGACTACGGACGTTTTGACGCCCTGCTCCGCAACGAGGCCGAAACTGCCTTCAAAGCTGCCGGCATTGTATGGCGCGATTTCGGCGGCTCTGATCCGCGGCGTGAACAACTGATGCGCTCTCGTCCTATCGAAGGAGTCCACCGCTCCGGCGGATCGACGACGCAGAGTCTCGCCCGTGGTTCCGGCTCAATCGAAACGGATTACCTGAACGGCGAGATCGTACTATTGGGCCGGCTCCATGGGGTGCCAACTCCCGCGAATGCCTACTTCGTGGATCTGGGGGCACGGATGATCCGCGAGAAGCTCAAGCCCGGATCGATACCGATTGCCCAGGTTGAAGCCGAACTCAAGGCGGCCGGCGTGGTCGATCGCTTCTGATCGGTATTGCGAAGGCGCCAAGCCGATGAGATGCGCCACCGAACGTCGCTGACGCGAGACCAAGTTTGGGTCATCCGGGCCCGGTGTCTCGCTCGGCTCAACGCTTCTGGTACGGGTGGAAAATGTAGTCCTTCGCCTTCACGGCCATATGGCACGCGTGCCCGCAATCCGAGGGGCTGGGATCGGCTGTGAATTTATCGGACGCAGCTTCGTAATTGAACAGCGCATAGCCCCATCCGCCGCTGTCCGGAAATCTCTTGCTGTCCTTTTCAATGACGAAAGCCTGCGTGAAGACATCCGGCACATCAACGACGAAGGGTGCCTCAGCGCTCTTCTTCGGCCGCCACTGGAGCTTCACGATCTTGGAGCCATCCGGGAAGGGCTGGCCGTTGCCCGGAACGCCGGCCTTGTAGGCCTGAATCATGATTGGATTGGCGACAATGACCTTGAGCACTTCGTCGGTCCGGGCGGAAGAGACCACCGCCCAATCCTCGTATCCCCTGAAGTCGGAGAATGCGATTCCGCTCGGCGATACCAGAGAATATTTGTCCTGCGCGTAAACGGCCGAGCCCAGGACAAGCGCGGCTGTCGCGATGCCAATTGTGAACCTGCTTCTACGCCGCATAGCTGACCCTCTCGCAACGGTCATGGATGAGCTTATGCACCCGGCGATTCGAACGTCACGGTCCGCGCAGCAAGAACCGCCACCACGATGTTACCAGATGCAGCGCGGGAAGCGATGGCCCGAAGGTGTAGGCGCAGCCCCTCGCGTCATGAAGCGGAGCACGCGGAATAAGCATACGGCCCCCCGAGCATCACGATGGCAGAGAGACCCACGAGGCCAGCAAGTTCAAGGACGATCTCCACTTCCACGACTTGCGCGGAACAGCTGTCACAATGCTCGCAGAGGCAGGCTGTATTGTCCCGGAGATTGTAACCTTGACAGGTCACTCACAGGCACACGCTCAGAAGATTTTGGATCGCTATCTCCCACGCACTCGCACCCTTGCCGAATCGGCCATCGCGAAGTTGGACGAACACTGCAGGAACAAGTCTCTGCAAAACGCTAGGTGAGAAGCTTGGCTTTCAGGGGAAATAAGCCTTAAAATTCAATGGTCGGAGCGAGAGGATTTGAACCTCCGACCCCTAGTCCCCCAGACTAGTGCGCTAACCGGGCTGCGCTACGCTCCGACTGACGCGCCATATAAGCCGACAATCCGCCGGACGCAATCTCTGATGCGCGAAACAGGCATCTTATTCGTTGATGCCGGGTTCAGCAGGAGCGCGCAGCGTGTCGAGAACGCGCTCGCATTCGCGAAGCTCCTCAAGAGCCGCATGGAGGCGGCTCCAATCGGCGTCGACAGCCGCCGCTTCGGCCTCCGGCCCGTCCTCGGCGTAGATGGCGGATGTCCCATCATCGGGAAAATCGGTTTCGACCGCAGTGTCGATTTGCGCAGGGCTCGCCGCGACGGATTGCTCGCCCCTTCCCACCGCCTGAACGAAGCGAACGCCCTCCTCCTTGAGAATGCGTTGCACGCCCTTGATGGTATAACCTTCTCCGTAGAGAAGGTGGCGAATACCCTTGAGGAGATCAATGTCGTCGGGCCGGTAGTAGCGGCGTCCACCGCCCCGCTTGAGAGGGCGGATTGCCGCGAACCGCGTCTCCCAGAAGCGCAGGACATGCTGCGGCAGATCGAGATCCTCCGCGACCTCACTGATGGTGCGAAAGGCATCTGGGCTCTTGTCCATGGCGCTGCCAGCCACGGGACGGCTCAATCTTCGCCGCTGGCGGTTTCGCCGTTGATATGGGCTTTGAGGACGTTGGAGGGCTTGAAGACCATGACGCGACGAGGGTCGATCGGCACCTCGACGCCGGTCTTAGGGTTGCGGCCGACCCGCTCGCCCTTGCTCCGGACCACGAACGAGCCGAAGGACGAGAGCTTCACGGTCTCGCCCGCCGAAAGGCTGTCGCAGATCTCGGCAAGGACCCTCTCCACAAGCTCAGCCGATTCGGTTCGAGAGAGACCAACCTTTTGGTAGACGGCCTCGCTGAGGTCCGCCCTCGTCACAGTCTTGCCTGCCATCGAAATCCCCCAACGGCCAATAAACGATCCGGGCTCGCTTCGCTTGAAACGCTATGCAGACACGGCCCAACGGTCAACCCGTTGACAATCCGGGAAAAACCTCAGGGTCACCAGCGGATCAGAGCGCTGCCCCAGGTAAATCCCCCTCCAATGGCCTCGATCATCACGAGGTCGCCCCGCTTGATGCGCCCGTCCTTGCAGGCAACGTCGAGCGCGAGGGGAATCGAGGCCGCCGATGTATTGCCGTGGCGATCCACGGTGATGACGACCTTTTCCTGCGCAATTCCGAGCTTGTCGGCACTCGCAGTGATGATGCGCTTGTTCGCCTGATGCGGCACGAACCAGGCAAGATCCTCTGCAGTCGTGCCGGTCGCGGTAAAGGCGTCCTGCACGACGTCCGTGACGGATCCGACGGCAAAGCGGAAGACCTCCTTGCCCTCCATCTTGAGGACGCCCGTCGTCTTCGTCGAACCGGGCCCGCCGTCGACATAGAGCTTTTCCCGATAGCGGCCATCCGAGCGCAGCTGCGAGGTCAGGACTCCCCGGTCAGCCGAGGTACCCTCGCCTTCCTGCGCCTCCAGAACGATAGCCCCTGCCCCATCGCCGAACAGCACGCAGGTGGTGCGGTCCTTCCAGTCGAGAATGCGAGAAAACGTCTCGGCGCCGACCACGAGAGCCCGCTTGTGCGAACCCGACGAGAGGAACTTGTCGGCCGTTGCCACCGCATAGACAAAACCGGTGCAGACCGCCTGGAGATCGAAAGCAGCCCCGTGCGTCATGCCCAGGCCGCTTTGAATCATGGTTGCGGTCGACGGAAAGGTGTAGTCGGGCGTCGAAGTGGCGCAGATGATCAGGTCGATATCTGCCGGAGTCAGCCCAGCATCGGCGAGTGCCGCCTCCGCGGCCTTGATGCCGAGAACCGATGTGGTCTCGTCATTGTCCGCGATGTGGCGCGCCTCGATCCCCGTGCGCTGCACGATCCATTCGTGGGAGGTTTCGACCAGCTTCTCGAGATCGCGATTCGTGACGTGGCGTTTCGGCAGATACGAGCCGACGCCACGCACAATGGAACGGATGGGTTTCAAGATGTGCCTTCCTCAGGCCTGTTGCTCGATCGGATCATGCTCGAGCATGCCCCTGATCGTCTTCATCAATTCGGAATGCACCATGTCGTAGGCGACATCGATGGCGCTGGCAAAGCCGAGATCGTCCGTGCCGCCATGGCTCTTCACCACGACGCCCTCCAGGCCCAGGAAGACGCCGCCATTGACCTTGCGCGGGTCCATCTTGTCCCTGAGGGCGTTAAAAGCCTGTTTCGCGAATAGATATCCGATCTTGGCCATGAGCGTCCGGCTCATGGCGGCGCGGAGATATTCTGCGATCTGCTTGGCGGTGCCTTCGGCGGTCTTGAGGGCGATGTTCCCCGTAAAGCCCTCGGTCACGACCACATCGACCGTGCCTTTGCCGAGATCATCGCCTTCGACGAAGCCCCGATAATCGAGATGGGCCAGGTTCGATTCCTTCAGGATCCGTGCGGCTTCCTTGACGGTCTCGATCCCCTTGATCTCCTCCGTGCCCACGTTCAGGAGCCCGACGGTGGGCCGGTCGAGATCGAACATGATACGAGCCATGGCGGCACCCATGATCGCCATATCGACCAGATGCCCCGCATCGGCCCCGATGGTCGCTCCGACATCGAGAACGATGCTCTCTCCCCGAAGCGTCGGCCACATGCAGGCGATAGCCGGGCGCTCGATATGCGCCATGGTTTTGAGGCAGATCTTCGCCGTCGCCATCAGGGCGCCGGTGTTCCCCGCGGAAACCGCCGCATCAGCATCCCCATCGCGGACGGCCTGGACGGTCTTCCACATGGAGGAGCGGCCCCTTCCCATGCGAATCGCCTGACTCGGCTTGTCGTCCATGCCGATCGAGATCTCCGTATGGCGGATCTCCGTCGCTTCCTTGAGCTTGGGATAGCCGTTCAGGATCGGGGTCAGGACCTGCTCGTTCCCGAACATCAGGAAACGGATGTCGGGATGGCGCTCCAGAGCCAGGGCAGCGCCGGGGATGACGACAGAGGGACCGTGGTCACCGCCCATCGCATCAAGCGAGATCCGGACCTGCTGGGGCATGAGATGTCGTTTCTTTCTGATATTCGTTCGACAGGGGGCGGAAAATAGCGGTTTGCGAGGGCATCGCAACCGAATTCTGTTCTGAAGGCGGCCCTTTCGGGGCCTCGATTCGGAAGGCGCTAGAAACAAAAAAGCCTTGCATGGAAGTTACTTAATCCTTCCCCTTCAGGCTATCCAGGGCGGCGAACGGAGAATCCTTCGCATCTCGCGGATCCTTGTAGTCGAAGCTGATGCCGGGCTTCCTGGGATAGGGATCAAGACCCAGAGCAAGGAACTCGGCCGTCAGGGCCCCGAGATCGATCTGACCATTCACGATTTCATCCGGCGGCTCGTATTCGTGCATCTCGGTCGGAGGCTCGGCGGGCATGCCGGAGGCTTCCGCGAAATCGACCTCGACCTCTTCCTCGATGGTCGAATCGAAGGGATCAAGGCTGACGACGCAAATCTGTGTGATCGCCGCCCTGACCTTGCCGGTGACGTGGACCCCCTTGGCCGTGCTGGTGAGGTTGAAATCTCCTGCAAGGGATTGGACGTCGGGGAGCCCAAAATCCTGTGCGAGCGCCCGGCATTCTTCGGCGGAGGCCTCGACATGAACATGCTTTCCGGTCGGCGGGATGTTCACCACATCCACGATCCGGGTCAGCGGGCCAACGGCTTCAGGTGTCATGACACTCCTCCCCCAACGAAGGCTTCGGGTCTCGGGAATGCTGGCCCCTTTTCCAGCAGGGCGGCAAGATCCGTCTCCTTCAGGGTTCGGTCCGCCGCAAGCGCATAACGCGCGAGCGGGATGGCTGGTGCCTCGGTGCCCTGCGCGTTTCTACCAAGGGCCTCTGCGAGGGCGACCTCGTCCTGTTCCTGGAGGGGAGCATCATAGGCGCGCGCCCGTCCGTAAAAGGACGAGGCCAGCTTCTTCATGCGCTTCGGCACCACCGTGTCGCCCGCCCCCATTTCCCTCAACGAGGCATCGAGGTCCGCAAAGAATGCGTCCGTCAGGTCCTTGGCCACATCGTCGGCCGGAGCGGGAAGGTGGCGGAGAGCGCGGAGGATCAGGACCATATGCAGCGAAAGGGATTCGAAGCGCCCCTCCAGCGTATCTGGAATGTCGAGGCTCGCATAGAGTCCTGGTTCCCGCGAGGCGGTGGCCACACCCTTGTAGAGTGTGGCGATCAGGACGCGCCTCGGATCCTTTCGAAAGAGACTGAAGATCACCGTGATCGGCCTTCCTGCCTTGTCAAACCCGTAACACCGGGTTACGCCATCACAGTCCAAAGGCGCAAGCTTGTCCGCGCCACAATCCTGGAAGAACCCTACGATGCGTCGATATCACACTCTCTTCTTGCGCTTGGCGGCTGCGACCATTCTGACCACCTCCCTCGCCGGCTGTATGGGCGGAGAGGAATTCCATCGCGGATACTTCGTGGACGAGCAGACGGCCGGCCAAGTCAAAAAAGGCATGAGCGGAGAACAGGTGCTCACCACTCTCGGCACCCCGTCGACCGTCTCCACCGTCGGCAACAAGAGCTGGTATTACATCAGCCAGACCTCCCGCCGGCAGTTCCAGTTCATGGGCGAGCAGATCGTCGCGCAGAAGGTCATGGCGGTCTATTTCGACAAGGGCCTACGCGTCGAGCGCGTCGCGCTGTATGGCCTGCAGGACGGCAAGGTTTTCGACTTCATATCCCGCACGACTCCGGCGGGCGGCCAGGAATCCAGCTTCCTCGGCCAGCTGCTTCGCGGAACGAACAACTTCAACCCGTTCGGCGCGTAAAATCGTCCAATCCATTCTCGAAGGCCGGGCCATACGCCCGGCCTTTTTCTTTGTGCGGATGCCCCACTTTCCGGCTGCGTCAGAGTCCGCGCGCCGGCAGGCATTGACAGTCCCGATCCAACGGAGCGTGTTTACTGAAGTCCGGACGCAAAAAGCCCCGCGGACTGAACCGCGGGGCTTTCGATCGCTGGAGGCGTCAGCCGATCAGGAGTGAGCCAAAATCGCCAGCAGCAGCAATGCGATGATGTTGGTGATCTTGATGGCCGGGTTCACGGCCGGACCCGCAGTATCCTTGTAGGGATCGCCGACGGTGTCGCCGGTGACGGAGGCTTTGTGCGCCTCCGAACCCTTGTGGTGCGTGTTGCCGGAAACATCCGTGAAGCCGTCTTCAAAGGACTTCTTCGCGTTGTCCCAGGCGCCACCGCCGGAGGTCATCGAGATCGCCACGAAGAGGCCCGTCACGATTACGCCGAGAAGCATGGCACCCACCGCTGAGAAGGCCTGGCTCTTGCCGGCGATCGCGTAGACCACGAAGTAGGTCACGATCGGCGCGAGGACGGGCAGCAGCGACGGAACGATCATTTCCTTGATCGCGGCGCGGGTGAGCATATCCACCGCGCGGCCGTAATCGGGACGGTCCTTTCCGGCCATGATGCCCGGCTTCTCACGGAACTGCCGCCGCACCTCCTCGACCACCGAGCCTGCCGCGCGGCCGACCGCCGTCATGGCGATGCCGCTGAACAGGAACGGGATAAGGCCACCGAAGAGCAGGCCGACGACGACATAGGGGTTGGCAAGAGAGAAGTCCGGCTTCACGCCCTGGAAGTACGGATAGTTGGCCGCATTCTGCGTGAAGTAGTTGAGGTCGGACGTATAGGCTGCGAACAGCACCAGCGCGCCCAGACCGGCCGAACCGATGGCATAGCCTTTGGTCACGGCCTTCGTGGTATTGCCGACCGCGTCGAGCGCGTCCGTCGACTTGCGCACCTCTTTCGGCAGCCCCGCCATCTCCGCGATGCCACCGGCATTGTCCGTGACGGGACCGAAGGCATCGAGTGCCACGATCATGCCCGCGAGAGCCAGCATCGCCGTGACGGCGATCGCGATGCCGAAGAGGCCCGCCAGCGAATAGCTGACGATGATGCCGACAATGATCACGATCGCCGGCAGCGCCGTCGACTCGAGAGAGACCGCGAGCCCCTGAATCACGTTCGTGCCGTGTCCTGTCACCGAAGCCTGAGCAATCGAGCGAACCGGCCGGAAGCCGACGCCCGTGTAGAACTCGGTGATGACGACGATGAAGGCTGTGACGGCGAGGCCGACGACCGCGCACCAGAAGAGCGCGAGCCCCGTATAGGGGGTACCTGCTATCGGACCGAAACCGATGCCGAAATAGGTCACGAGCGCGATGGCCACGATCGACAGAATGCCGGTCACAATGAGTCCCTTATAGAGGGCGCCCATGATCGATTCGTTCTGCCCGAGTTTGACGAAGAACGTGCCGATGATCGAGGTCAGGATGCAGGCTGCGCCGATCCCGAGCGGATAGAGCAGCATGGATTCGAGAATCGGCTGGCCGGCGAAGAAGATCGCCGCCAGGACCATTGTGGCGACCACCGTCACCGCGTAGGTCTCGAACAGGTCGGCCGCCATGCCGGCGCAGTCGCCGACATTGTCGCCCACGTTGTCGGCGATCGTCGCCGGATTGCGCGGATCGTCTTCGGGGATACCGGCTTCGACCTTGCCCACCAGGTCACCACCGACGTCGGCTCCCTTGGTGAAGATGCCGCCGCCGAGACGGGCGAAGATGGAAATCAGAGAAGCTCCGAATCCTAAGGCCACGAGGCTGTCGATCACCTCACGGCTGCCTGACGGAAGCCCCGCGATCCGGGTGAGATAGCCGAAGTAGAGAGCGACGCCGAGCAGCGCGAGGCCGGCTACCAGAAGGCCGGTGACCGCGCCGGACTTGAAGGCGACGTCGAGGCCGCCGCCGAGCGACTGAGTTGCAGCCTGCGCAGTGCGGACATTGGCGCGGACCGACACGTTCATGCCGATGAAACCCGCAGCTCCGGAAAGGATGGCGCCGATGGCGAACCCGATGGCGACTCGAATGCCGAGGAGATACGCGATGATGAGGAACAGAACCACGCCGACGACGGCGATGGTCGTGTATTGCCGGCGGAGATAGGCCTTGGCGCCTTCAGCGATCGCCGCGGCGATCTCCTGCATGCGCTGAGAGCCGGCGTCGCGCTTCATCACGTCGTTAATGGCCCACAGGCCATAAGCAATCGAAAGAAGGCCGCCCAAAATAATCAGGGTAAGTGCCATTGTGCCATCCTTGTTATGGGAAGCAGAATGCCGCGCTCAAAGCCTGTATTTCGGCCTTGATCGGCCCTTACCCCCAGCGAAGTCCGCAAACGCTGCCAAAATTCCAGGCAGCCTGCAACGCGACTTCCGAATGACTCACAGGAAGACTTCAGGTCGGAAGGGGAACTTTTCTGGTTTTCTGCCAGGCAAGCAGGATCAGAGCGATAATAACCGGTGGAAATACCAGCCAATTCACGCTCATCCACCCGCCCGAGCTCAGAAGTTTTCCAGAGGAAAACGAAGCAACGGCGACTGATCCGAAAACCAGGAAGTCGTTGGCGGCCTGGACCTTGCTCCGTTCCTCGGGCCGATAGCAGTCTATGACCATCGACGTGGCGCCGATGAAGCCGAAGTTCCAGCCGATTCCAAGCAGGATGAGGGTTGTCCAGAAATGGGCGACGCTCAGGCCCGACAGCCCAATGGCCGCGGCAAGAGCGATGAGCAAGAGTCCGATTCCGGTGATCTGAGCCTTGCCGAAGCGGCTGATCAGCCGTCCAGTGAAGAAACTCGGACCGAACATGGCCAGGATGTGCCATTGGATTCCGAGCGCGGCCGTTTGCACAGGATAGCCGCAATCCACCATGGCGAGCGGAGCGGCCGTCATGATGAAGCTCATCAGCCCGTAGGATACGAGACCTGCCGCGACCGCGACGATGAATCGGGGCTGCGCCATGATGACGAGAAGGGGACGCCCTCCGCTGCTGCCGCTCTGCGGGACTGCCGTCGCTGGGGCAGACCGAAGGAATGACACGATCACCAGCGATATGAGCGCCAGACAGGACTGCGCGATAAAGCCTCCGGCAAAGGGGGCGGTTGGAATCAGGTCACTGGTCCAGATCACGGTCTGCGGGCCGACGATGCCCGCGACCAGACCACCGGCCATGACCCAGGAGATCGCCTGCGGCTTGAACGAATCCGAGGCGGCATCGGTCGCGGCGAAGCGATAGCTCTGCACGAAAGAACCGTAGAACCCCGAGATGAAGGTGCCGAGGCAGAAGATCAGGAAGCTGGAAGAGGCAATGCCGAAGGCCGCGAGGCATCCTGCGAAGGCGCAAAGCCCGGCGCCGAAGATATATCCGCTGCGGCGACCGACCCGCCGCATGAGCATGGCGGCCGGAATGGTGCCGAGCGCGAGCCCCAGATTCGTCAGGCTGACGGGAAGGGTCGCCAGCTGCTTGTTCTCCGCCAGGACTTGCCCAACGAGCCCTCCGAGCGACACCACGATGGCGGGATTGGCACCGCCCAGCGCCTGCGCGCAGGCGAGGACCAACGCATTATGCCGTGCCAATCCGTCTCTTGAGATGGAAGCAGCAGGATCAGAAGTGAGAGAAGGAGCCGACATCATACCGTCTTTCGCGGGAGCCCGCCCGAAAGACCGGCGAATCGTGTTCGGGCACGACGCGACCGATGGCGGATAGGCTGACGCCGCAGCTATCGGCCTCCCTTCGAAGGATGTCGACCGCTTTTTCCGGGACGGCACAGAGAATTTCGTAGTCGTCTCCGCCGGTCACAATGCGGTCGAGAAGATCGGGGCGGGCCTTCACAGCGTCCTTGGCAGGTACCGAAAGGGGAATCTTGTCGAGATCGACAATGGCGGAGACACCACTGACCCGCATCATCTTGGCGAGATCTCCGGCAAGGCCGTCGGAGACATCCATGGCTGCGTGGGCATGGGCCCTCAAGGCCTTTGCCAGGACGTGACGCGGCCGCGGATGCAGATACCTATCGGCAAGAAAGGCCCTGCCGTCAGGCGATAGATGCCTGGCCCAATCCGGCTCCTTTCGGAGATCGAGCCCGAGCGCGGCGTCACCGATGGTCCCCGTCACGCAGAGGACATCGCCTGCCTTCGCCCCGGCGCGCCGTACCATGTGGCCCTTCGGGACCTCCCCCAGGGCAGTCACCGAGAGCGTCAGAGCACCTTTGGCCTTGACCGTGTCGCCTCCCAGGAGCGGGCAGCCGAAATCCCGGGCGGCCTCGCCCAGGCCCGCCGCGAAGGCTGCCAGCCATTCCTCGGTCCAATCGGACGGCAATGCGAGGCTGAGAAGGAAACCAGCCGGATCAGCACCCTTGGCGGCGAGGTCCGACACGTTGACGCCCAGAGCCTTGCGGCCCACCGAACCGGCCGGATCGCCGGGAAGGAAGTGAACGGTTTCGACCAGGGCATCAGTCGTCAAGATGAGGTCATGACCGGGCTTCGGCGTCAGGCAGGCAGCGTCGTCCTTCAGGCCGAGACCACCATCCGCAGCGAGCGGTGCGAAGAAACGCGCGATCAGAGCATCTTCGGATGGGCGAGGCGCTGATCCCATGAGATGCCCCGCCGCCTATCGCTTCGTGTGTCCGGCCGCCTTCTTTTCCAGCTCGCCAGCCCGCACGTCACGTGCAAGGGTGTCGAGAACGGCGTTCACAAGCCCCGGCTCATCATCGCTGTAGAAACCGTGCGTGACATCCACGTATTCGGTGATCACGACCCGGGCAGGAACGTCCTTGCGGTACATCAACTCATAGCCGCCGGCCCGGAGGATCGCCCGCAGCACGGCCTCGATCCGCTTCAACGGCCAGCCGGCCGCCAGCGCCTTGTCGATCTTCACGTCGATGGCGCGTTGGTTATCGACCACGCCGGAAAGGATATTGCGGAAGAATTCGTTGTCGGAGGGCTGGAACTCGATGCCTTCGACCTCCCGACCGATCCAGAATGCCTCGAACTCGGCCAGCGCATCGATGACGCCCTTGCCCGACAGGTCCATCTGATAGAGGGCCTGCACGGCGGCAAGGCGCGCGGCGGAACGCTCTGCGGGCTTTGCCATGATCAGGCCTCCTGAACTTTGCGTTGAATGCGCAGAACCGCGAGGGCGGCCTCCACCGCTCCCCCGCCCTTATTCAATTCATTGACGCGCGCGCGGGTCCAGGCCTGTTCGTCGTTCTCGACGGTCAGGATGCCGTTCGCCAGCGGGATGCGGCGCGTGACGGACAGGTCCATAAGCGCGCGGGCGCTCTCACCGGCCACGATGTCATAGTGTCCCGTCTCGCCGCGGATCACGCAGCCCAGCGCGACAACAGCATCGTAGGGTTTTCCGGCCTTGGCTGCCGCATCGAGGGCGATCACGACAGTCGACGGAATTTCCAACGCGCCGTCGACGGTCAGCACATCCGCCTCGGCCTGTGCGGATTCGACAGCCTTGTGGGCACCACGCAGCAGTTCGTCGGCGATATCGTCGTAAAAACGAGCCTCGACGATCAGGATTCTGGCGCCCGGAACAGGCGGGCGAGCTTTGGCAGGAGCAGGAGCGTGAGCGACCATTTGAACCAATGAGAACATGAGGGGAGCATCATGCCGGAATCCGAACGAACCAAGGGCTCGCCTTCAAGAAACGGCTCGCTGCTCCGAGAAACGATGAATGGAGGGTCCCTACTCCCCTCGGCGCGCGTCCGCAAGACGTGCAGCGTATCTGGCCATCAGATCGACCTCGATATTGAGCGCATCGTCCACTTGGCGCTCGCCCCAGGTGGTGACAGCCAGGGTATAGGGAATGATGAGGACCGAAAACACGTCTTCTTTCACGGAATTGACGGTGAGTGACGTACCGTCGAGGCATACGGATCCTTTTTCAGCGATGAAGGGCGCGAGAGCCGCCGGCGCTTTGATATAGAACCGGGCCGTCGGCCCCCAAGGATCATCACTGGCCGTAATCGCCTCCCTCGCCACGATGGTGGCGACGCCGTCCACATGGCCCGTCACGATATGGCCGCCGAGCTCGTCGCCGATCTTGAGCGACCGCTCGAGATTGATCCGGGTACCGACCTCCCATTGCGGAACGGTGGTGCGTTCCAGGGTTTCGCTCGCCGCATCCACATCGAACCAGCAGCCGCCGTCGCGCGCGCCTACGGCCACCACGGTGAGGCAAGGGCCGCCGCAGGCGATAGAAGCACCGAGGGCGATAGAGGCCGGGTCGTACGAGGCATTGATGCGCAGGCGGCGCAGGGTTCCCTGCGCGCCCTCGGCTGCGACGACCTCGCCGACATCGGTGATGATGCCCGTGAACATCAGGGTTTCTCCCAGAACATGAAAAGATCGGAGCCGAGCTGCTCGTCGCCGACGAGAACAAGCTCGTCCATTTTTTCCTGCAGCGAATGGCCGAGCGCCGGAATGTCGCCCCTGCCCCGTCCCGAGCCACCGGTGACGAGCACGAGTTCGTCGATCAGATCGCCTTGCGCCAGTGCATCGGCCAAGGCGGGCCCGCCTTCGCAGAAGAGACGTGTCAGGCAGCGCTCGCCGAGCAGGCGCAGGGCCTCAGGCAATGAAACGCGCCCGGAAGCGTCGGCCGGAACCCGTAGGACCTCGACGCCGGCCTCCATCAGGGCGCGCTCCACATGGACCGGGGCTGTCAGCGTAGTGACGATCCAGGTGGGATGCGCGCGCGCGCCTGCGACCAACCGCGATGCCATCGGTATACGCAGGCTGCTGTCCAGAACGACCCGGACGGGCGAACGATCCTCGAGGCCCGGCAGGCGGACCGTCAGAAGAGGATCGTCTGCGAGGATGGTCTCGATTCCGACCAGAACCGCGTCGGTATGGGCGCGCATCAAATGGACGCGGCCATTGGCGATCTCATCGGTGATCATCAGGCGGGGTCCTTCACGCACCCCGGCGAAGCCTTCCGTCGTGCGGGCGAGCTTCACGGTCACGAATGGCCGACCTTCCGTAACCCGGACAATGTGACCACGGTGAGCCCGAAGCGCCTCACGGCTCATGCAGCCGACATCGACCTCGATTCCGGCCTGTCGCAGCCGATCATGCCCTCTGCCCGCGACCCGCCCGTCCGGGTCCTCGATGGCGGACACCACGCGAGCAACCCCCGCCTCCATGATGGCATCGATGCAGGGTGGCGACTTGCCATGATGGGAGCAGGGTTCGAGGGACACATATAGCGTGCCACCACGGGCTCTTTCGCCCGCGCGCGCCAGCGCCACGCGCTCTGCGTGCGGACGCCCCCCGGCCTGCGTCGCCCCCACTGCAATAATCAACGGCCCATCGTTCTGGTGTTGGACCAGAACAGCTCCGACGGAAGGGTTCGGCCAAGTAGCTCCGAGATTCCGGCGGCCGAGCGCGATGGCCAGCGACATGAAACGCCGATCCTGAATGATTCTGTCGCTCAGAAGCACTCCGACAGGAGCATGCGCGGCCATCACTCGGACTGGACCGGGTTCTTCCTCGGCGCGAGCGCCTCGTCCTCCGGCTCCTCGTTGGCAAGACGGCCAAGAATCTCTTCAAAATCCTTGGCTTCGCGGAAATTCTTATAGACGGATGCGAAGCGGACATAGGCCACGTCATCGAGTCCCTTCAGGCCCTCCATCACGAGTTCCCCGACCGTCTCGCTCGAAACGTCGGCGTCGCCCATGCTTTCGAGCTGCCGCACGATGCCGTTGAGCATCCGCTCCACGCGCTCCGGATCGACAGGACGCTTGCGGAGCGCCACCTCGACGGAACGCTCGAGCTTGTCGCGATCGAACGGTACCCGGCGGCCGGAGCGTTTCATGACGAAAAGCTCGCGCAACTGCACGCGCTCGAAGGTCGTGAACCGGCCGCCGCAATCGGGACAGACCCTGCGGCGCCGGATGGCCGACGAATCGTCTGTGGGCCGGGAGTCCTTCACCTGGGTGTCCAGGCTCCCGCAATAGGGGCACCGCATGGCTTGCCTTGAGCCTCAGCCGTAGATCGGGAAGCGGCGTGTCAATTCGTGGACCCGCCCCTTGACTGCAGTCTCGACGGCGGCGTTCGCCTCTTCGCCGTGCTTGGCGAGCCCGTCCAGCGTCTCCACGATCAGCTCGCCGACCCGACGGAACTCGGCCACGCCGAAGCCACGAGAGGTCGCTGCGGGAGTACCGAGGCGGATGCCCGAGGTCACCATCGGCTTCTCAGGATCGAACGGCACGCCATTCTTGTTGCAGGTGATGTGCGCACGGCCGAGTGCCGCCTCCGCTGCCTTGCCGGTCAGCTTCTTGGGACGCAGATCGACCAGCATGAGGTGGTTGTCCGTACCGCCAGCCACGATCGCATATCCGCTGGAGACCATGGTATCGGCCAGGACCTTGGCGTTCTCGACCACCGAGCGAGCATAGAGTTTGAATTCGGGCCGGAGCGCCTCGGCGAAAGCCACGGCCTTCGCGGCGATCACATGCATGAGCGGCCCGCCCTGAAGTCCGGGGAAAATCGCCGAATTGATCTTCTTGGCCAGATCCTCCTCATTCGTGAGGATCATGCCGCCCCGCGGACCGCGCAGGGTCTTGTGGGTCGTCGTGGTGACCACATGGGCATGCGGGAATGGCGACGGATGCGCGCCGCCGGCAACCAAGCCGGCGAAATGGGCGATATCGACCATGAAATACGCGCCGACCTCATCGGCGATCTCACGGAATCGGGCAAAATCCCAGAAGCGGGAATAGGCGGAGCCGCCGGCAACGATCACCTTTGGCTTGTGGGTCCGGGCGAGTTCGGCCACCTCGTCCATGTCGATGATCTGGTCGCTTTCGCGAACTTTATAGCTCACGACATTGAACCACTTGCCCGACATGTTGACCGGCGAGCCATGGGTCAGGTGACCGCCGCAGGCGAGATCGAGACCCATGAAGGTATCGCCCGGCTTCATCAGTGCCATGAACACGGCTTGGTTGGCCTGAGATCCGGAATTGGGCTGCACATTGGCGAACTTGCAATCGAACAGGCGCTTGGCACGCTCGATGGCCAGCTCCTCCGCCATGTCGACGAACTGACAGCCGCCGTAATAGCGGCGTCCCGGATAGCCCTCGGCATATTTGTTGGTCATCACCGAGCCCTGGGCTTCCAGGACGGCTCGGGACACGATGTTTTCGGAGGCGATCAGCTCGATCTCGTCCCGCTGGCGGCCGAGCTCCAGCCCGATGGCACGGGCGATCTCGGGATCGCTGTCGGCGAGGCTTGCCGAGAAGAAGGAGTTGGACAGGTGACTGCGTGCCGCTTCGCTCGCGCTCATGATGGACCTCGCCTGCTGCGATTGCCGCCTGAATGTGGGGATCGGACTCGTCCGTTTCAGCGCCCCGCGGCAACCTCGTCTCATTTTCGTCCTGGGGCTTTACCATGGGCGTATGAACGCCGCCAAGCCAAACGGAGGGCCATTCTAAAAAAGGCTCAGCCCGCCGTGAGGCGGGCTGTGACGGAAAGGATATCGGGACGAGAATCAGTTCTGCAGGAACATCTCTTCGTCGGGTTCGGTTGGCACACGGCTCGCCACCGGAATGGCATTGCCGAGGCCGTCCTTGTTGTAGATGTCGTCGCGGAACTGAACGAGACCATCCGGCGTCGCCCAGGACGTGATGTAGACCCAGTAGATGTTGACCGGCTGGGAAAGGCGGGCGTCGATGCGCTCACCCGACTTGAAGGTCGCGTCGATATGCTCGCGGCTCCAGCCGGGCGTGTCCTTCAGGAGCCATTCGATGTAGTCGCGAACGTTCTGGACACGGACACAGCCCGAGGAGACGAAGCGGAAGTCGTCGCCGAAGATGCCCTTCGACGGCGTATCGTGCATGTAAACGCCGTGCGGATTCGGGATGTTGATGCGCACGAAGCCCATGGAATTCAGCTCGCCGCCGGGATCCTGACGGAAACGATAGCGGGTCGCCTCGTCGGAGAACCAGTTGACCTGGCTCGGGCTCAGCTCCTGGCCGGAACCGTTGAAGATGCGGATCTTGTTCTCGGTGAGGTAGTTCGGCTCCTTCTGCATCTTCGGGATCAGATCCTTGCGGATGATCGAAGCCGGAACGGTCCAGAAGGGGTTGAAGTTTACCTCCTGCACCTTCGCGTTCATGATTGGCGACTGGCGGTCGATCTTGCCGACGCCGGCCGCGTGGCGGGTATGAACCACCCCACCCTCGACCGTTTCGACGAGAGCCGCTGGGATATTCACGCTCACATAGCGGCTGCCGAGATTTCCCGAGAAGCTGCGCAGACGGACCGCGTTGATTTCAAGCTGACGGATGCGCACGTCGACGGGCACGTTCATGGCCGCGACAGTCGCAGTGGTCATCGTGCCGGTGGAGCTCAGGCCGTGCCGGGCCTGAAAGCGCCGCACACCGGCTTCGACGTAGGAATCATAGATCGGGGACTCGCCGGCGGAGGGGTCCAGATCCCCGGTGATGATGAGGCGCTGACGCAGCGCCATGACGGCCGGGTTCTTGGCGCCGACGCGCAGTCCGTCGACTCCGCGAACCGGCTGCCATCCACCCCGGGATGAGATCTCTCGATACTGGGCGATCGTCTGCTCGGTCGCGGCCAGCGTTTCGCCCGAGAGCATCGGCGTCGCCGTGCGCTGAATTCGGGTGCGGGATACGGCTTCGTAGTTCTGCGACCACTCGGCCTGGCTTTGAGCCAAGGCTGCGGTAGCCGGCGTGAAGACGAGGGCGAGCGATCCTGTCAGGAGAGTGCGGCGAGACAACATGAGCGCAGGCTTTTCCGATTGTTTCAGAGGTGACGCAGCGAAAGCAGTGGAACGAGTTCCCTAACCACTCTCAATCTCCGGCGAAAAATGCCGGGATTGGATTAAGGAACGGTATCGAAAACGAGGAACATCGGGGCCGTTTTAAGGCAAAAATAGCTGGCTCGGTGCCCCTTTCGTCATTCGATCCCCTAGGGATGATTTCTAATCGGTCACTGTGCCTTTAGGGATACACTATTCCGTGAACGAGACCGCAATTGAGACTTCAGTCCTGAACTGAGACGTGAGGATCGAGCCGTAAGCCGTTGGCTAGGTCTCATTTCTCCTGCGCTTCGAGCCATGCGAGTCCCAGATAGACGACAACCAAAGTCAGAAAAAACGAGATCGTCAGGATGCCGCTGGAGACGATCCCCGGAAAGAAGGCTGCGAGAATCAGATGGCTCATCACGGCCAGGAGCCACATGATTCCGCCCCAGGTACTCGCCATCCACAATCCGACCGCCGCGATCAGATCAATGAGCGCGAAGTAGATGACCGTCGCCTGATAGCCGGTCGACCGCGTCTCGAAATGCCCGATCGGCGTCCAGACGCCGAGGATCACCGCCCAGGCGCTGAGCCCCTTCATGATCCACAACACCGAAAGCAGCCGCATATAGCATGTCAGGATGAACCCCCATCGCAAGGCACTGGGCGTCGGCGGACGTTCCTCGATGCGGTCGGACACGGAGTCCTTGGCCAGATCCAGACTGCCTTTCTGGGCGGAAGAACGGGGCATCAGTCTATCTCCAGTTCATCGGCGCCGAGGCCGCCGAAATACTGTTCGATAGCCGTTTTATCGATCGCATCCAAGGAGGCTGGCCGCCATTGCGGCTTTCCGTCCTTGTCGATCAGAGTCGCTCGAACACCCTCATAAAAGTCGTGACCATCGACGACTCTCGAGACGATTCGGAATTCGGTCTTCATGGCGTCCGCAAAATCGAGACTGCGCCCTCGGCGAACCTGCTCGAAGGCGATGGACAAGCTCGTCGGAGACTTCGTGCGGATCGATGCTGCGAGGCCGGCAGCGAAGTCGGATCCCTCCTCGGCCGCAACATTGAGCCGCCGAAGAACCGCTAAGACGCTCTCGGCCGAAAAGCAGCGATCGATGAGATCCCGATGGGGTTTCAGTGGGGCGGGTCCCGGATCGACGGTCGCCGCGGCAAGTGCCTCGTCGACGGGTGCGCCGTCGATCAGAGCCTCTTTAACGGCGTCGATCTGCCCGCTGTCGATCGCATGGGTCGCGAGGCCGAGTGCAAGCGCATCGGCGCGACGGAGGCGTTCGCCCGCGAGGGCGATAAACATGCCCGTCTCGCCTGGCAGCCGCGGCAGCGCATAGGTCGCCCCCACATCGGGAAAGAAACCGATCCCGACCTCCGGCATAGCGAAAAGGTATCTATCTCCCGCAACGCGATATCCACCATGAAGCGAGATTCCGACCCCTCCTCCCATGACGATTCCGTCGATAAGGGAGACATACGGCTTCGCGTAACGCTTGATCAGGGCGTTCAGCCGATACTCCTCACGCCAGAAGGTCAGCGCCTCTTCCTCGTGACCGGCCCGGCCGAGTTCGGTCAGATGACGGATGTCGCCACCTGCGCAGAACGCCTTCTCGCCTGCGCCCGTGACCACGACCCGGGTGACGGTCGGGTCGCTTTCCCAAGCTTTGAGAGCCTGCGTCATCTCCCGCACCATGCCCAGATTGAGGGCGTTCAGGGCCCGCGGGCGGTGAAGCGTGATGAGGCCCGCTGGTCCCTTCCTCTCACAGAGGATATCGGCGTTCTCGTCCATGGCGGCCTCCCGGTTCTGGTCTTCAGTGGCTTAGAACAAGAGCGTGTCAGGCCGTCAACCAAGCGTCCCGGACGCCACCTCGCACCGCAACCCCCTCATGCGACGCCGGACCCTTTTTTAGACTCGCTCAAATGTGCTAACGCTCTGCCATCCGCCTGCCTCGGACGTTGGGATCCATGTCGAAGCTTACCTCCTTGCCCCGCCCTGCCCTCCATGAAGCCACTGCACCGTCCCTGTCGCTGTCTCAGCGGCCGCGACGTAATCGCAAGGCCGATTGGTCACGACGGCTGGTGAGAGAGAGCGTGCTGACCGTCGATGACCTGATCTGGCCGATTTTTCTCACCGAGGGCGCCAGCGGCAGGGAGGCCGTTTCCTCCATGCCAGGCGTGGACCGGCTCACGATCATCGAGGCTGTGCGCGAGGCCGAGCGGGCTGCGGCGCTGAAAATTCCCGCCTTGGCCCTCTTTCCGAACACGGACCCGGCCCTGCGCGATCCGATGGGGTCGGAATCCCTCAACAGCCGCAATCTGGTCTGCCGAGCCGTTCGGGAGATCAAGAAAGCGGTTCCCGAGATCGGCATCATCACGGACGTCGCGCTCGATCCCTATACGAGCCACGGCCATGACGGTGTGATGGACGGGGATCGCATCCTCAACGATGAAACCGTGGCATTGCTCATCCGTCAGGCTCTCATCCAGGCCGAGGCGGGAGCGGACATCATCGCTCCGTCGGATATGATGGACGGACGGGTCGGCGCGATCCGTATGGCCCTGGACGAAGCGGGCTTCCAGGACGTCCAGATCATGGCCTATGCGGCGAAATACGCTTCAGCCTTCTATGGCCCGTTCCGCGACGCCATCGGCACGAGCGCCACCTTGGTCGGGGACAAGCGCACCTACCAGATGGATCCCGGCAATTCCGACGAAGCCCTGCGGGAGGTCGCGCTCGATCTCGAAGAGGGCGCGGACATGATCATGGTCAAGCCGGGACTGCCCTATCTCGACATCGTGCAGCGTGTGAAGGAAACCTTCGCCGTGCCGACCTTCGCCTATCAAGTGTCCGGCGAGTATGCGATGATCCAGGCCGCTGCCGCCAACGGGTGGCTCGACGGGGAAAAGGCTATGATGGAGAGCCTACTTGCTTTCAAGCGCGCGGGGGCGGACGGTATCCTGACCTACTTCGCCCCGCGGGTCGCCGAGAAGCTCAGGGCATAGGCCCGATCGACCTCCATGAAACGCCCCGGCTTGCTCCTGGCGTGGCGCTTCGCCCTGCTGGGAGCGGCTTTGGCATTCCTGTCCGGTTGCGCTCTCTCCGTCGATGCCGAGCAGACCCGCATTTGTCGGATCGCCCTGCCCGCCCTCAATCCCGACGCACACATCACCGTCAAGAAAGTCGAACGCGGTGAGGCGCCCCGCAGCCTGATCATTTTCTACGAGGTGGAATACGCCGACCGGCCCGTGCTCGACCGCTTCGTCGTCTGCCAGTTCGCTGCGGAGGGCCTTTCGCCCAACAAGGCGGATCTCACGGCCCTGTCGACGGAGACCGGGCCGCTTTCGGGCGCAAGCCTCTTTTTCCTCAAGCACTACTACATCGATACCCCGGAGGGTTTGGCGGGCGACCCCGGATCGCCGCCTCTCGCCGAGGTGGCGGAGATCCCGCGGGAGATCGCGTACTCCCTTCAGCAATTGGCGGCGAGCTTGCCCCGAACGGCGATCTATGCGCTGCTTGCTGTCGCCTATGCGCTCGTGTTCGGCCTCAGCGGACGCATCAATCTCGCCTTCGGGGAGTTGGCCGCAGTGGGATCGGCGGCGACCGTGGCGGGAGCCTCCATCGCCCTGGTCTCAGGGATCAGCGCGCCCGTGGTCGGGCTTGCCGCCGGCTTGCTTGCGGCGCTTTTTGCCGGCGCGATCTACGGTGCCGTAGGCGGGAACTTCACCATTCGCCGGATCAAGACCGCCAGCACGCAGCCGAGCCTGATTGCGACCGTGGGCCTGTCTCTTTTTCTCATGGAGTATCTGCGGCTCGTCCAAAGTCCGGTGACCGTGTGGCTCCCGCCGATCTGGTCGGAGCAGTGGCCTCTCGCCCGTGCCGGCGACTTCCTGGTGACATTGACTCCGATTTCGCTCGTCACCGCCGCCATCGGCCTCTTCGTCGCCCTAAGCCTGATCTGGGTGATGAAGGCCACCGAATTTGGCCTCGCCTGGCGTGCCTATGCGGATGATGCGCGCGCGGCCACCCTTTTCGGCGTCAACGGCGACCGCCTTCTCATTCAGACCCTGGGCCTTGCCGGTGCGATGGCCGGGCTCTCCGGAATGCTGATCGTCGCGCAATATGGCGGATTGGGCTTCGCGGGTGGCTTCCAGTACGGCCTGAAGGCTCTCATCGCCGCCATCGTGGGCGGCATCGGATCGGTTCCGGGAGCGCTCTTGGGTGGCGTCGCTGTGGGATTGTTCGAAACCCTCTGGTCCGCTTATCTCCCCATTGAGGCTCGCGACGTAGCACTCTATGCCGCCTTGGTGGTATTTTTGATTTTCCGCCCAGGAGGACTCCTTGGGATGAGAGAACTGACGCCGCGCCCCGTCTGATGAACAAAGACAACGATAAACGGAGGAAGCCTTGGCGGATTTTGCCATTTCCATCGACGACATAAAGACCGCCGCAGGGATTATTCGCGGACAGGTGCTGCGCACCCCGCTCGTACCGTCTCCTCGCCTGTCGCAGCTGACCGGGGCGACCGTCTGCGTCAAGCATGAGAACATGCAGCCGACCGGCTCCTTCAAGGAGCGCGGCGCCGTGGTGAAGCTCGAAAGCCTGACAGAGGCGGAACGGAAGCGCGGCGTCATCGCCATGTCCGCTGGCAACCATGCCCAGGCGGTCGCTTATCATGCCCGCCGGCTCGGCATTCCCGCGACGATCGTCATGCCCGAAGGCACTCCGCTGGTGAAGGCGGAGAATACGCGCTCCTATGGAGCACGGGTCATCCTTCACGGCGAAACCCTCTACGAATCGGCCGATCGGGCGCGGCAGATCGCGGCGCAGGAAGAACTTGTCTTCGTGCATCCCTATGACGATCCCAAGGTCATGGCCGGCCAGGGAACGACAGCCCTCGAAATGCTGGAGGATGCGCCGGACCTCGACCAGATCGTCGTGCCCATCGGTGGCGGCGGCCTGATCTCAGGCATCGCGGTCGCCGCGAAGGCGCGGAAGCCGTCCATCGAGATCGTGGGGGTCGAGGCCGCGCTCTATCCCTCGTTCCAGAACGCCATCCGCCATGAGGATCGCCCCATCGGCGGAGCGACCCTGGCCGAGGGCATCGCGGTGAAGGCCGTCGGGCAGCTGCCACTCCCCATCGTAAAGGAACTGGTCTCCGACATCATCCTGGTCGACGAGCCGATGATCGAGCGCGCCGTCAATGCCTATGCGACACTGCAGCGGACCATGGCGGAGGGAGCCGGAGCGGCGGGCCTTGCTGCCATGCTCACGCAACCGGACCGCTTCCGCGGCAAGCGGGTTGGCCTCGTGCTCTGTGGCGGCAACATCGATGCCCGCATTCTGGCCTCCGTCATGGTGCGGGAGCTCGAGCGTGACGAACGCATCACCTCGTTCCGGATCACCTCCAACGATCGCCCCGGCCTCCTCGGCAAGGTCGCGACCCGGCTCGGCGAGCTCGGCGCCAATATCCTCGAAGTATCCCACGGCCGCCTGTTCCTCGACGTGCCGGCGAAAGGCGTTTCCATCGACATCACTATCGAAACGCGGGACAGACAACATACATGGGAGATATTCGAAGCCTTGGCGGCTGACGGGCTCGCTCCGAAACGGATCGATTCGCACTGCCTGTCAGAAACCGCCTACTGAGAGGAGCTATCCATGGCCATGCGGCCCGTGCCGACCATCAACCAGACGGTCTATCCCGTCGAGCGCTATGCGACCCAGGGTGTGATCAGCCGCCGGTTCTGGGCCTATCTCATCGACCTGATCGTCATTGCATTCTGGTTCGTCCTCGTTTGGCTCGCCCTCGTGATCCTGGGGCCCATCACCCTTGGCCTGACATGGATCATCCTCGCCATCGGCCTGCCGCTCGCCGGCCTGACCTTCATTATCTACAATGCCATCACGATCGGCGGCCCCTCGCAGGCGACGGTCGGCATGCGCGCCATGGGGCTTCGCGTCGTCGATCCCAATACGGGCGCACCGGTGTCGATGCTGGCCGCAGCGGTCCATGCCCTCCTTTTCTATGTTGCGATCTCGACCTTCCTGCTCTGGGCATGCGATGTCGTCGTAGGCCTCGCCCGGGACGACGGCCGCTTCGTCCGGGATCTCCTGACGGGGATGATGATCGTCCGCGTCTAGGGCGTTCGCCCTGCGGCATTGCGGGCATTTCCCACAACGCCTCTTTACCTGGACGGCGCGGGCACCAATGTTATCCTTGGGCGTTGAGTTTCAGCGCTCAAGGTTCCTTTTGGGGCAAATACAGCTTGACGAGTCAGCCTCGCGACGCACCGCAATTCTACCTCACGTCCCCTTCGCAATGCCCTTACCTGCCGGGCAAAGAGGAGCGGAAGGTCTTCACGCATATCATCGGACGCCGGGGACGGGAGCTGAATGAAATCCTTACGCAGGGTGGATTTCGTCGCTCGCAGACGATCGCCTATCGCCCTGCCTGCGATTCGTGCCGCGCCTGCGTCTCCGTCCGCGTCATTGTCGACGAATTCAACCCGTCCCCGAATCTACGGCGGGTACTGAGGGACAATGCCGACCTGATCGGCAACGTGATTCCGAACCGGCCGACCACCGAGCAATATTCCCTCTTCCGCCGCTACCTTGACTCTCGCCATGCCGATGGCGGCATGGCCGATATGACCGTGCTCGACTATTCCATGATGGTCGAGGACAGCCACGTGGACACACACATCGTCGAATACCGCCGTCGCGGCATCGACAGCAGGATCACCGGCCGAGGCACTGGCGATCTGATCGCCGTCTGCCTGACCGACGAGATGAGCGACGGCCTCTCGATGGTCTATTCCTTCTACGATCCGGACCTGCAGCACCGCAGTCTCGGAACCTTCATCATCCTCGACCACATCGCCCGCGCCAGGGCCATGGGATTGCCCTACCTCTACCTGGGCTATTGGGTCGAGGGCTCCAAGAAGATGGGCTACAAGGCCCGCTTCAAGCCGCAGGAGCGCCTTCTCGCCCCTGGATGGGTGCGGGTGGATTGACTAAACCTCCTTTTAGAACGGAGCTGCGGCAAAAGGTGAAGACACCATCTCGCAGAAATGCATGATATAACCTTGTATTTTTAGCAATGTAATATAGTTAGATCGTCACTTAAATTGTTAGTGAGGATACTATGGCCCTTACCGTTACGAAAATCGAAGGCGGCTATTACGTCAGCTCGAACGGCCCCGACGATATTACCGATCAGACGGTGTCAGCGGCGTTGGCCGGCGCGACTCTCGGCGGCAACGATCATCTCGACCTCAAATCGAACAGCTCGCATAACCTGATCACTTCGGGCGGAGGAGATGACCTTATCACAGGCTTCTTGCAGGTCGGAGGCGTGATCGATGCAGGGGCAGGACAAGACACTTTAACTTTGCTATTCAATCCCGGCTCTACGGCGACCGAGACGCTGCTGCTCGGAGATGGAAATGACAGGGTCCAGATCTCGACGCCACAAGAATTTCAAGCAGAAGCCCATCGGAACATCGTGATATATGGCGGCAATGGCGACGACACTGTCACCGGCAGCGTCGACGATGGCGATTGGGTGTATGGTGGAAGTGGCAACGATACCATTGTTCTGGGTGGCACTTTTCGCCAAGCTCTCACCAACGAATACATTTCCTGGAAGTATGACGACGTTTTCAACAGAGCCTATGGAGACGACGGAAACGATACCATTGTCGGAGGCAAGGGTTACGACCTCATCTATGGTGGGGCCGGTAATGACGAGATTCATGGCGGCAGCAATTACCTCGCACCTCCCAACTCAGGCGATGTGATCAGGTATACCGGCGATCGCCTGTTCGGCGATGCCGGCAACGACAAGCTCTACGGCGAGGTCGGCAACGACAGTCTCGACGGTGGCACGGGCGCCGATCTGCTTTATGGCGGCACCGGCAACGATGTGCTGCTCGGAGGCGCAGGAAACGATCTCCTTGCTGGCGGTGCCGGACGAGATGTTCTGACCGGTGGGCTTGGCAGCGATAGCTTCGTGTTCGACACCAGCCCGAAGACGGCAAACATCGATACGATCAAGGACTTCAACGCTCGCTTCGACACGTTCCGTCTGGAGAACAGCATCTTCAAGGCGCTTGGGCCTGTCGGCCATCTTACTGCCGATGCTTTCACGGTCGGCAAAGTCGCCGTCGATGCCGAGGATCGGATCGTTTATGACCGGACGACGGGGAAGCTCTACTACGACAAGGACGGCGTTGGCGGCGCCGCACAGGTCCAGATTGCCATCCTGACCAACAAGGCCGCCCTCACGGCAGCAGATTTTCTGGTCGTTTAATATCCAGCAGGTTACCGAGCATGAAAGTCGCGTAAGAGCATATGGCTCCCACGATTTTCATGCTCGACAGCGGTACGATCGGCTCGCTGCGGCTCTATAGCCTCGAACCGCAGCGCTCATTTTGCCGATCCAAGTCTAGCCGTTGTCCTGGGACCTGTTGGCAGGATGCTTTTTCCTGGCTGGCTTCCCTGCGGGAGCCCCTTGCGATGACACAATCATCCTCTTCGCACGCTCTGCATCGGACATGGTGCTCGCACCTGACCCGGACAGCGTGGCGGCGTTCTGGGCGCGGCCAATTGCATCGATTGCCACCCCCGGCGGCAGAGAGTGCGCCATGACCTGGGAGCCTGCCAGCATCGGCACAACGAGAATTCCAGCGAATAGAAACACGCGAGCGGTCATCGGGACATCCTTTCAGGCAATGTATTTGAGCCGCCGAAGCGACGAACATCACCTTCCTTATCGGAAATCCTCCCGGACCGAGCCCTCCGAACGAAGGGGTGGAACGCTCTATCTCAGTTGATGTGCACGTCCACGACCCCCGGTACGGCGCGCAGGGCGCCGGCGATCTGGGGGGTCGCCATGTATTTGCCGGGCAGCCTGACCTCGACCTCCCGGTCGCCATCGTCGAGAATCAGCACGAGGGAGACTTCGCCCTCGCCTCTCGCCTTCAGGCGTTCAAAGACGCTGCCAATGGGCCGTTCGTCGCGCAGGAAGATCCGCATCCCTTTCTGATGCTTGGACACTGCCTCTTCCAGAAGCTCGGCCATGCCGATGCGCGCCCGCACCTCTTCACCTTCGACGCCCGCCTGGAGCATGAGCACGACGGCATTGCCGGGCTCGAGAATGTCGCGCAGGCGCTGGAGCCCCTCTGAGAAGATGATCGCCTCGAAATGTCCCGTCTGGTCGGACAGGTTGATGATGCCCATCTTGTTGCCGGTTTTGGTTCGCCGCTCCTGTCGGTCGAGAACGGTCGCAGCGACACGACCGACGGAGTTGCCGGCCTTCACCGAGCGGCTGAATTCCGCCCAGGTCTGGACCCTCAGCTTCTTGAGAAGGTCGCCGTATTCATCGAGAGGATGGCCCGACAGGAAGAACCCGACCGCATCATATTCCTTCTGAAGCTTCTCGGCCGCCGGCCAGGGCTCGTAGGGCGGAATGCGCAGCGGCACGTCCGCCGAGGCGACGCCGCCGAACATGTCGGCCATGCCGCCATTGGCCGCTTCATGGCATTGCTGCGCGAGGCTCATGATGGCATCCACCGTGGCGCAGGCCTTCGCCCGGTCAGGCTCGATCTCGTCGAAGGCGCCGGCCGCGATCAGATTCTCCAGCGTTCGCTTGTTGATCATGCGCGGATTGATGCGCCGGGCGAAGTCCGCAAGGCTTTGGAACGGTTTGTCGCCGCGCGCCTCGATAACCGCCTCGATCGCCTGCCGGCCAACGCCCTTCACAGCGGCAAGTGCGTAGAGGATCGCTCCGTTCTCCTCCTGGTCGTACTGCACGTCGAACACGACGCCGGAATGGTTGATCGAGGGCGGCTCGACCTTGATACCAAGACGCTGCGCCTCACGTCGGAATTCCGAGAGCTTGTCGGTGTTGTCGAGATCGAGCGTCATGGACGCCGCCAGGAACTCGACCGGGTGATTGGCTTTCAGGTAAGCCGTCTGGAAAGCGACGAGGGCATAGGCTGCCGCGTGGCTCTTGTTGAAGCCGTAATCCGCGAACTTTGCCAGGAGATCGAAGATCTCGTTGGCCTTCGCCTTGTCGAGCCCGTCTTTCGCGGCGCCAGAAAGGAAACGCTCGCGCTGCGCGTCCATTTCCGACTTGATCTTCTTGCCCATCGCACGACGGAGCAGGTCCGCGTCGCCGAGCGAGTAGCCCGCGAGCACCTTGGCGACTTCCATCACCTGCTCCTGGTACACGATGATCCCGAAGGTCTCGCGCAGGATCGGCTCCAATTTGTCGTGCGGATACCAATCCTTCTTGTTGTGCTCGTCCTTGCCGAGTTTGCGCGCGCAATAGACCGGGATGTTGGCCATCGGGCCCGGACGATAGAGCGCCACGAGGGCGATGATGTCCTCGAACCGGTCCGTCTCCATCTCGACGAGGGCTTTGCGCATGCCCGCCGATTCCACCTGGAACACGCCGACGGTTTCGCCTCGCTGCAGCATCTCGTAGGATTTTCGGTCGTCCAGCGGCAGTGCCGAAAGATCGACCTCGATGCCTCGGCGCCGAATGAGATCCACCGCTGTGCGCAGGACGGTGAGCGTCTTGAGGCCGAGGAAGTCGAACTTTACGAGGCCAGCCTGCTCGACCCATTTCATGTTGAACTGGGTCACCCGCATACCGGTTTTCGGATCTCGGTAGAGCGGCACCAGCTCCTGGAGTGGCCGATCGCCGATCACCACGCCGGCCGCGTGTGTCGAGGCGTGGCGGTGCAGGCCCTCGAGTTTCTGCGCGATGTTAAGCATGCGCTTGACGACAGGCTCTTCGTCGATTGCCGCCTGGAGCTTCGGCTCGCCTTCGATGGCCTGCGCCAGGGTCACCGGATTCGCCGGATTTTGCGGCACGAGTTTGGTGAGTTTGTCGACCTGCCCATACGGCATTTCGAGGACGCGGCCGACGTCGCGCATCACGCCGCGCGCCAGCAGCGTTCCGAAGGTGATGATTTGCGCCACCTGCTCTTCGCCGTAGCGCTTCTGCACATAGTCGATGACCCGCTCGCGGCCCTCCACGCAGAAGTCGATATCGAAATCCGGCATCGAGACGCGTTCCGGATTGAGGAAGCGCTCGAACAGCAGGCTGAAGCGGATGGGATCGAGATCCGTAATCGTCAGCGCATAGGCCACGAGTGAGCCGGCGCCCGAGCCGCGGCCGGGGCCCACCGGAATGTTGTGGTCTTTCGCCCATTTGATGAAGTCGGCCACGATCAGGAAGTAGCCCGGAAACTTCATGTTCCGGATGATGCCGATCTCGTAGGCGAGACGATCGTGATAGTCCTGCTCCGTCAGACCGGGTGCGGGGCCATGAGCGGCAAGGCGCCTGCGCAGCCCCTCCTCGGCCTGGCGCTGCAATTCCTCGCCCTCGTCCAGGGCGGCAGCGTCCGGCCCGATCCCGAAGCTCGGTAGGATGGGCTTGCGCGTCCTCACACGAGTGGAGCACCGCATGGCGATCTCGACGCTGGCCTGCAGGGCATCCGGCAGATCCGCGAAGAGCTCCATCATCTGCTTGCGGGTTTTGAAGTCATGCTGCGGCGACAACCGTCGACGGTTGTCGTCGGACACGATCCGCCCGTCGGCAATGGCCAGCAGCGCGTCGTGCGCCTCGTAATCGGCAGGTGAGGAGAAGAAGGGTTCGTTGGCCGCAACGATAGGCAGCCCATTGCGGTCGGCAAGATCGATCAGCGCGTGCTCGACGAGACGTTCCTCATCCAGGCCATGGCGCTGGATTTCCACATAGAGCTGATGACCGAAGGCGTGCTTGAGAGCTTCGAGCCGTGCCTGCGCCAGCTCATGCCGCCCCTCGCGAAAGGCGGTGTCGAGCGGGCCCGTGAGACCGCCGGTGAGCGCAATGAGACCCTCGCAATGCTGTGCCAAGGCGGGAGCGAAGACACGGGGCGCCTCTCCAAGCGGCACGCCGAAATAGGCATGGCTCACGAGGCGCATGAGATTCCGATAACCTTCATCCGTCTGGGCCAGCAGGACTATGCTGGCGGGCTGCGGAAGGATGCGGGCGACAGGATCGGGCTCTTCGAAGCAGACCGACAGCTGGACGCCGGCGATGGGCTGAATTCCCGATCCGGCCAGCTTCTCAGAGAATTCCAAGGCACCGAAGAGATTGTTGGTATCCGTCAGGGCCAGCGCCGGCTGCTTGTCCGCCGCCGCCAGCTTCGCCAGTTGCGCGATCTTCAGGGCTCCCTCGAGCAGCGAGTACGAGGAATGGACGTGCAGATGCACGAAGCCGATATCGTGAAGGAGGCGCGCCATGAAACCCAACTCGGAAACCGAACTCGAGACGGCGCGTATTGTGGCACGATTCTCCTCACCCGAACCTTGCCACGGAACTCGTTCCTGTGAATCCCGGCCTACGCCATCGGCGAGAGGGCCAGCGCCCATAGCGCTATGGCAGATCCGAACATCGCAAGGGAAGCGATTTCAGCGGCCGTTCCAAGAATTGTGCGAACCATGATGACCTCCTTGTTCCTGATAAGTTCATCATTGTTCGTTGTATGTTCTGTGTAAAGCAGTGGATATTGGTACCCTGCGACGTGAGTCAACGAAGCGTTAACAGGGCGTGTATCGCCCGAGCATATGCCCAAGAAGGCTCATCTCTGCCTCTTGCGCCGCAAGCAGAACATCCGTTTCGACCGACGCGAATGCCCGTTGTCCACAGGGTCGCTCAACTGCACCCAGGCGTTTCCGCAGCCGTATTCAGGGTTTTTCCTAAGTGCTGCGGTCGAGCGTTCCCGGTATGGATAAGGGTCTGCCCAAGGCATGCCGCGCCATGTGGCCTATCCTGATGCCAGTGATCACGGCATGTATGCTTGGGTCCAGCTCGCTCCGCGGCCAATCGAGCTGGAGCCGTCTCGGCAACCGGCTTCCTCATGCCGCTGACAGTCTGATGAAAGGTCATGCGCGATGCCGCGTCTCGAAAGGCTCCGATACCTTACGGCGACGGGATTAGGGCTGACGATCCTCACGATGATCGCGCCCATGGACCCGGTCTGCGCTACGGAGGGCGGTGCTAGCCTGTATCTTCCCGGCTTCCATGGAGCCGGCGCGGCGCTTGTCCCGCCACCTGGCTTCTACTTCGAGAACGATTTCTACATGTATTCCGGAGAACTCAGCAGCGGGCGGCGTATCCAAATCGGCGGAGCGGTCCTCTCGGACGTGCGTGCCGAAGCGAGAGCCAATTTCGTCACGGGGACATGGGTCACGCCGCTTGAGATCTTCGGCGGCAGTCTTGCCTTCGGCGTGAGCGTCCCCTTCGGCGTGCCTCGCGTGAGTGCTGGTGTGGTGATCGCGGCGCCGCGCCTTGAACGCGCCTTCTCGTTCAGCCAGCGGGACGCCACCTTCAATCTCGGTGACCCGATCGCGACGGCGCTGGTCGGCTGGCATGTGGGCAACTTCCATTGGGCCATCAGCGGGTCAGTGAACATTCCATCCGGAGCCTATCAGGATGGCCAGCTTTCGAACCTGTCGTTCAATCGTTGGATCGGCGACGTCTCGGGCTCATTCACTTGGCTCGATCCTACATTGGGTCTCGATATCTCCGGTGTCGTCGGCTTCGAGATCAACGGCGCAAATCCCGATACGGACTACAATAGCGGCAATGCCTTTCACGTTGACCTTTCCATTACCAAGAACTTGACCAAGGAGTTTTCCTTAGGAGTGCTTGCCGGCTACTACCATCAGGTCTCCGGCGATGATGGCCAAGGCGTTAGCGTCGGTCCATACAAAGGACGTGTTCTGGCGGTCGGCGCGACCGCCGGCTACAACTTCGCCGTCGCAGGAACGCCAGTGACCGCACGCATCAAAGTCCTGCGCGAAGTGGACGTGGAGAACCGCCCACAGGGAACCATCGGCCTGTTTACGGTGGCTTTTCCGCTTGGAGGCTCCGCCGCTCCTGCAGCGCCGAAACCTGTCACCGCGAAGTACTGAAAAGCGTCAGGGAATGGGCTTGGTGGATCCGGATTCAGGTATCACCGCAGTGACATCTGAGGGAAAGACCTGATGGCGGCGGGCTGATCCTTGGTCATGATGAAGGGGCACAACGCGCAACCCTTATCCTCGTTCACAAGGGCCTTGGCATGAGCAAGCGCAGAGCCTCGACTATGGGAAGAGGCATACAGGAAGCTTCAGCCGCGTCGAGATCGCAGCCACCTCCCTTGGAACAACTCTCATATCCTCATCACTTTCCGTGATGTTCGCGAGAGGATCAGCGCCACCGCACGACGGCAGATCCGAATGTCGCTAGGGGAATGAATTTCAGCTGCCTTAAGATAATGACCCATTCGGCAATCCCACATCCCCGATAACTCTATCGTGTAGTTGCCAGGAATAGCCACGCTTCCTCTCTGCCACAATCTAGACCATTTACTATATTCGACTTTGCATCATCGGCCATGCCGATCACAAATAGAGCGCCATAGGGGGCAAATGCGATGGAGAACATCGTGTTTCCGGCCGCAAATACTTATGAATCGCGCTCCACTACAGGCGCACCAACGAAACGAATGCTCCAGGCTGGCCATGTTCACATCGGCGCCGCCATAGAAATCGTCCCAACCCTGCGCGATTTCGGCATTGATCCCGATCCGATCATTCGACAAGTGGGGTTGGAGCCGAGCCTCTTCAGTGACAGCGACAACATGGTCCAGCAGACCGCCATGAACCGACTGCTGCCCCTCTGCGTCACTCGCACCAGTTGCTCGCATTTCGGCCTCCTGGTCGGCAAACGCGCCACGATACGGTCCCTAGGACTGGTGGGTCGGCTGATGCAGCATTCGGAGACCGTGAGCGATGCGGTGAACACCCTCGTGTCCCATATGCAGGTTCAGGATCGCGTCGTCGTTCCCTCGTTCACCATCAACGACGACATCGCCCTACTCACCCTCTCCGTTTATCGGCCCCAAACCGAGAGTGCCAACCAGATCTCCGACATTACGCTCGCCGCTACCGTTAACGCACTGCGCTCACTCTGCGGGGCTAGCTGGAATCCGACTGAGGTGTTTCTGCCGCGAACCGCTCCTCGAGACCGTGAACCTTTCTGGCGCCATTACCTGGCGCCCGTGCGTTTCAATCACGACACGGCAACCATCGCGTTCCCGAAGCAGGATCTGGACATTCGCATTACCGGAGCCGATCCGCTGCTGCGGGATATGCTGGAGCAGCGGATCCAGCAACTTGCAGGCCCTCAGGGAATGGACATCAAGGACGATATTCGGCGGCTGCTGCGCACGCGCCTCGGGAACGGTCCCTGTTCGGCCGACGAGATCGCAAAGGTGTTTGCAATGCACCGGCGCACCTTGAGCCGCCATTTGAGAGACGGTGGGGTGACCTACCGAGCCCTCACCAGTGAAATGCGTTTCGACATCGCGCGCCAAATGATCGAGAACACCGATGTATCGCTCAGCGAGATCGCACTGATCCTCGGCTATTCCGAACTCAGTGCATTCACCCGCGCGTTCCGAAGCTGGTCGGGACAAACTCCGAGTGCCTGGCGAAACGCCGTATACGCGGACAAGAGGGGATGAGCGGCACGCATCACCACAAACCGTGCCTAGCGATAGAGACCCCGCATCGGCATCGCCGCGCCACCGAAACCATCGTTGCGCATTGCAGGTGCCTGCGTCGCCTGAGACGCGACGTAATTCGGCGGCCGATATTCAGCTTCCGGGTTTGACATGCAACCCGCGAGGAATAGGCTCACAGCGAGAATGAAGATCACAATACGCATGGGGCATTCCATGTGTCTACCGATCACAGATCAAGTGATCGCGCGCCAGAATTCAACTTACCCTAAGCTTAACCTTATTGTTTGGCAATTCACGCGGACGTCACATCTCCCGCACAAGCTGGGTACTACATGAGAGTTATCGTCCGTTTACTGCTCACCGCCAGCACAAGATACTGATATGCTGGACTATAGCGCCTCCGAACCAAAGACGAACTGATTAAATATGCTTCTGAATGCGCAACAAAAAGCTTGCTGCCGTACTCGCCAGAGAAGAGAGGATAAGTCCATGCTGAAACTGAAACACGCTCTGTCGTCGAGTCTGCTTTCCCTCGGGCTGGCACTCGCGCCCGTCCTCGCCACGCCCGTGTGGGCCGCGACTGGCTCGGTCCACATTGAGATCGCCAAGGCAGGTTTCATCGTCGGTGTCGGAGGCGGCAGAGGAACGCTTACCTTCAATGGTCGCCGCTATCCATTGAGCATTGGCGGATTGAGTTTCGGTGCGACAATCGGAGCCTCGAAGGCCGAGCTGTACGGAAGAGCCTATAACCTGCGGCGCGCGTCAGATATCGCGGGGACCTATACGGCAGTTAGCGCCGGTGCCGCTGCCGGCGGTGGCGCATCCAGCATTCGCTTGCAGAACGCCAGAGGGGTCGTTCTTGAACTGCGCGGTCGCACCATCGGACTGGAACTGAACGTCAATGTGAGTGGGGTTGAAATCAGCTTGCGTTGAATCACGACCGGATACCTGCATCGTCGGAAAGTCTCCGCCGACACATGCCCGGCGGTACGCAACGTCCCTGAGTGAAAGGAGCGGCTCTTGCTGTACCGAGGGCAGCGTCACGGGAGCTGCACGATGACCCCGTCGCGAATGGTAACGCGGCGATCCATGCGCGCGGCTAGGTCGAGGTTATGGGTCGCGATCAGGGCCGCGAGCTTCGAGGCTCGGACGATGGCGACCAGGGTCTGGAACACCCGGTCCGCCGTGTGAGGGTCGAGATTGCCCGTCGGCTCGTCCGCAAGAAGGAGCCTCGGCGCATTGGCGACCGCGCGGGCAATGGCAACGCGCTGCTGTTCGCCTCCTGAAAGCTCGCCCGGACGATGATCGAGCCGCTTTCCGAGCCCGAGGAAGTTCAGGATCTGCGTCGCGCGCTCCTGCGCGTCGTTCTTTTTCAGCCCGCGGATAAGCTGAGGCAGCACGACGTTCTCCAGCGCGGAGAACTCTGGCAGTAGGTGATGGAACTGATAGACGAAGCCGAGTTCCTCGCGCCGCAGCCGCGTGCGATCCCGATCCCCCATGGCAGCAGTCGGTTGTCCGCCTACGAAGACTTCGCCGCCATCCGGCTTCTCGAGCAAACCGGCGACGTGAAGCAAGGTCGATTTTCCGGTTCCTGAGGGAGCGATGAGCGCAACGATCTCGCCCGGCCAGATGGCAAGATCGGCGCCGCGCAGCACCTCGAGATGCCCCTCCCCTTGCGGATAGCGGCGCTCGACTTGGCTGAGATAGAGGGCAGGCTTCTGTTGGCCGGAGGACATGATCTAACCGTAACGCAACGCCTCGACCGGATCGAGCTTCGCAGCACGCCAGGAGGGATAGAGTGTCGCGAGCAGAGACAGGACCATCGCCATGACCAGAATTGTCGTGACCTCGGTCGGATTCACATCCGCCGGCAGGCGGCTGAGGAAATAGAGCTCCGCCGGAAACAGGTTGGTGTTGGTAAGGTAAGAGATGAAATTGCGGATGCTTTCCACATTGAGCGCCAGCACCAGCCCGAGGGCAAAACCCGCAATCGTCCCGACGATGCCGATGGATGCGCCGGTGATCAGGAATACCCGCATCACGGCCCCGCGCGTGGCTCCCATCGTCCGCAGGATCGCAATGTCGCTCGACTTGTCCTTCACCAGCATGATCAGGCCGGAAATGATGTTGAGAGCGGCAACCAGAACGATCAGCGTGAGGATGAGGAACATCACGTTCCGCTCCACTTCGAGGGCACCGAAGAAGGTGCGATTGCGCTGTCGCCAGTCGGTCATCAGGATCTGCCGGCCCGCAGCCTCCTCGATGGAGGCGCGCGCCTCATCGACCTTGTCGGCATTGTCGAGATAGACCTCGATCAACTGGACATCGTTTGGCCGATTGAAATAACTCTGCGCCTCGGTCAACGGCATGTAGACGAAGCTCGAGTCGAACTCGGACATGCCGATCTCGAACACCGCCCTGACCGGATATCCCTTGATGCGCGGCGCCGTCCCGAACGGCGTCGAGGCGCCGCGCGGCGTGATCAGCGTCAGCGTGTCGCCGGCCTGAATCGACAGCGCTTCGGCCAAGCGCCGGCCGATGGCGACCCCGCCGCTCTGATCGAAATCCTCCAGGGTGCCCTGGCGGATATTGCCGGCGATGTGCTCGATCTTTCTCAGGTCATCGCCGCGAATTCCGCGCACGAGAACACCGCTGCCGCCATATTGGGATGAGCCGAAGGCCTGCCCTTCAATGATCGGCAGAGCGCGCTTCACTCCCGGCACGGCTGCGATGCGCTTCGTCACCTCTTCGTAGTCGGTAAGCGGCGTTTCGATGGGAGCGACGAAGATATGGCCGTTGATGCCGACAATCTTGTCGAGCAGCTCCTTTCGGAAGCCGTTCATCACCGACAGCACGACGATGAGGGTCGCTACACCCAGCATGATCCCGAGGAATGAGAAGCCCGCGATGACCGAGACGAAACCTTCCCGCCTGCGCGTGCGCAGGTAGCGCCCAGCGAGCATCCACTCGAAGAGCGAGAAGGGTTTCGTTCCGGTTTGCGCTGCCTTGGCCATCGCACCCTTTAGGAACGGTTGCCGAGATAGGCGAGCACGTTGTCGAGGGGAAGCAGTTCACGCTCGCCCGAGGCACGATGCTTCAGCTCGACCTTGCCGTCGGCGAGGCCCTTCGGCCCGATCACCACCTGCAAGGGAATGCCGATGAGATCCGCCGTCGCGAACTTGGCGCCGGGACGCTCGTCGCGATCGTCGTAGAGCACATCGTATCCGGCTGCCGTGAGCTCCCGGTAGAGTTTGTCGCAGGCCTCGTCCGTCGCGGCATCGCCTGCCTTCAGGTTCAGAAGCGCCACGTCGAAGGGGGCCACCGCCTCGGGCCAGATGATGCCGTTCTCGTCGTGGCTTGCCTCGATGATCGCCGCGACCAGGCGGCTCGGGCCAATGCCGTAGGAGCCCCCGTGGACTTCATGCTCCTGGCCGTCAGGACCCATCACCTTCGCCCCCATGGGCGCGGAGTATTTGGTGCCGAAATAGAAGATATGACCGACCTCAATGCCGCGGGCCGACATCTTCTTCTCCGCCGGGACAGCGGCAAAGCCTGCCTCGTCATGCATCTCCGAGGTTGCGGCATAGAGCGATGTCCACTTGTCCACGGTGCTCTGGAGACCCGTGACATTGTCGAAATCGGTGTTCTCGGGCGGTGTCGGGAAATCGAGATAGTCCGCGTGGCAGAACACCTCGCTCTCGCCCGTGGAGGCCAGAATGATGAACTCGTGGCTCAGATCACCGCCGATCGGGCCCGTATCGGCCCGCATGGGGATCGCCTTCAGGCCCATCCGGGCGAAGGTCCTCAGATAGGCCACGAACATCTTGTTGTAGGAATGCCGGGCACTCTCCTTGTCCAGATCGAAGGAGTAGGCATCCTTCATCAGGAACTCGCGGGAGCGCATGACGCCGAAGCGGGGCCGCACTTCGTCTCGGAATTTCCACTGGATATGGTAGAGGTTGAGCGGCAGATCCTTGTAGGAGCGCACATAGGCCCGGAAGATCTCCGTGATCATCTCCTCGTTGGTGGGGCCGAACAGCATTTCCCGCTCATGCCGGTCCTGGATGCGCAGCATCTCCTTGCCATAGGCGTCGTAGCGTCCGGACTCGCGCCAGAGGTCCGCCGACTGGATGGTCGGCATCAGCAGCTCGATGGCGCCGGAGCGGTTCTGCTCCTCGCGAATGATGGCGTTGACCTTGTTGAGGACGCGAAGGCCCAACGGCAACCAGGCGTAAAGTCCAGCGGCCTCCTGCCGGATCAGTCCGGCGCGCAGCATGAGCCGATGGGACACGATCTCCGCCTCTTTGGGCGTCTCGCGGAGGATGGGCAGGAAGTAGCGGCTCAAACGCATGGAACGCCTTCGGATCGATCAAGGAAGAGGATGAGGTTACGACTCGGTTTCAGCACACAATACAGCCCCTTGGCAAAAGACAAGCTGTCATCGCCGCCGAGGGGTACTGCGGCTCCACTTATACGAAAGAGTAATGAGAATTGTGCCAAAAATTGCATCAACCCCTGCCAAAAAAGATGACAGCGCTTTCCTGCCCCCCTATAAAGCAAGGGCTAACGTCTTCACCTTTCATAGGTCAGAGGTTGCGGTCCGAGTTTCGGGAGGAACAAGGTCCTCGTGCGCCATTACAGGCGACGGCGAAAGAAAGCCAAGGATTAAAAGTTGCCAAAAGGCAGTAAAGCAAGGCGAAAGCCTTGCTTTTTTCTTTGTCTACGCACCTTGCCTGACGATTTACAGCCCGGACAGCGGCAAGACTCCCGCGACAATCACCAGCACCACGGCCGAAACGAACGTCGTCCAAAGAGCCTTCTCCCGAAGGCCGGGAGCCGCCGGAGCGCCCGGCTCGCTTCCTTCGACCACCTCCCCCGCCTCCGCCTGGCTGCGGATACCGAACGGCAGGATGGCGAAGAGAAGGGTCCACCAGATAATGAAATAGAGAGCGGTGCCTCCGCTGATCCGTAGCTCGAAGGTCATCACAACAACGGCGACCGCGAGAGCCGAGACCGCGACGACCACCGCGGTGGTGCCCCAAAAAGATTCGGAAAGATTTTTTACCATTTGAATCAAGATCTTAACCTCACGCCTGCTCCAGCTCGACCAGCGCTCCCAGGAAGTCCTTGGGATGCAGGAAAAGGACCGGCTTCCCATGCGCTCCGATTTTCGGCTCCCCAGAACCTAGAACCCTGGCCCCTTTGCTGACCAGCTGATCCCGGGCGGCTCCGATATCCGCGACCTCATAACAGATATGATGAATTCCCCCGTCCGGATTCTTCTCGAGGAACTTGGCGATGGGGGAATCCGAACCAAGAGGCTCCAGGAGTTCGATCTTGGTGTTGGGAAGCGTGATGAAAACCACCGTCACCCCATGCTCGGGAAGCGCTTCGGGCGCGGATACCTGAGCTCCGAGGGTGGAGCGATAGACCTCGGAGGCCACGCTGAGATCGCGGACAGCGATGGCGACGTGATTGAGACGACCGATCATTCTCATTGAATCCGTTAAACCGGGCTCGTCATACCTCGACGACGAGGACATGGCACGCTGGCTTCTTGCCCCAGGCCTCATTGACGGCTGAACGGACGCCGCGATGGACGGCGGTTTCCACGGCCTCGGGGTCCCGTCGCCGGGCCTTGGGCAGGCCTTTCAACACATCACCCACCACATCGGCAATGAGATCCAGCATGATCTCGCCCTGGCGGTTCTTTTCCGGCAGCCCCATGGCGTCGACGATCGGATCACCTGCCAGCTCGCCCCTGTCGTCGATGGCGATGGCAACCGTCACGATGCCGGCGAAAGCGAGCTTGCGTCGCTCAGGCAGGGCGCGCTCGCCGGCCGCGATCACGATGTTCCCATCCTTGTAGAGACGGCCGGCAGGCAGCCGATCGATGATCTCAGCCAGACCGGGCGCCAGGCGCACCAAGGTGCCGTTTCGCGCCTGCACCACCTCCTGTGCACCCTGCGCGCGGGCGAATTTCGCGTGCTCCGCGAGATGCAAGGCCTCTCCGTGAGCCGGGATGGCAATCTTCGGCCTGGTCCAGCGATACATCTGTGCCAGCTCGCCTCGGCGCGGATGGCCCGAGACGTGCACCAGCTCGGTACGGTCCGTGATGATTTCGATGCCCTGTTCGACAAGGCTATTGATGATCGCCCCGATCGCCCTCTCGTTGCCCGGAATGGCACGCGACGAGAAGATCACCCGATCGCCAGCGGATAGCGCAATGTCCGGATGCTCGTCCTGCGCGATACGAGCGAGGGCCGCGCGCGGCTCCCCCTGCGAGCCAGTCAGGAGCGCCACGACCTTGTCGCGCGGCAGATAACCGAAGGCGTCGGGCGAGCGGAACTCGGGAAGGCCCTCGAGGAAACCGCACTCTGTTGCCACGTCGGCAACGCGCTCCATTGCCCGACCGACGATCACCACCTCACGTCCGCATTCGCGCGCTGCCTCCGCCACCGAGCGAATACGCGCCACATTCGACGCGAAGGTGGTGACGGCGACCCGGTGCGGCGCATCCTTGATCAGCGCCGCGAGGTTCTTCGAGACGTCCGCTTCGCTCGGACTCTCACCCTCGCGGACGACATTCGTGGAATCGCAGACAAGGGCAAGCACCCCCTCGTCGCCGAGATGGCGGAACGCCTCCTCAGATGTCAGGCTGCCGAGATAAGGTGTCGGATCGAGCTTCCAATCGCCCGTATGCACAACCAGCCCAAGCGGCGTCCGGATCGCGAGCGCGTTCGATTCCGGAATCGAGTGCGCGACGGGCACATATTCGATGTCGAAAGGTCCGGCCTTGATGTGCTGGCCTGGAGCAATCTCCTTCAGCTCGATCTTCGGCGCATTGGGCTCGTTCAGGCGGCGCGTTTCCAGCAGGCCAGCCGCGAAGCGCGTCACGTAAACCGGGGCGCGAAGCCGCGGCCACATCTCGACGAGAGCCCCGATGTGATCCTCGTGTGCGTGGGTGATGAAGATGCCAAGAAGATTGTGACGCTCTTCCTCGATGAAACGTAGATCCGGATAGACGACATCGATGCCGGGGAGATTCTCCTCTCCGCCAAAACCCATTCCACAATCGACGAGGATCCACTGCCGGTTCATTTCCGGGCCGAACCCGTAGAGCGCAGCATTCATACCAATCTCGCCCAACCCACCAAGGGGCAGGAAGACCAGTTCATCTTGTGCGGAAGCCATCGGTCAGGACCTTGTCGCGTTGGGGGTGAGCTTGCCTATATCGTGTTGCAAATGAGGAAAATAAAGATCACCCGCATCGATCAGTTCCATGCCGTCCGCGGTTTTCAATTGCAGACGGCCGTGAGGATCAAGCCCTTCGAAGCGCCCTTGCTTTGCACCGGTCGGCAAGCGAACGGTCACCTCCTGCCCCATTCCTGCACCTCGTTCGAGCCATAGGCGCCGAATAGGGCCGAAAGGATCCGACGGATTGAGCCGCGCGGCGGCCTGCCATGCCGCAAAGATGCGTGCGAAGGATGCGGACAACGCTGCAAAGACCTGATCCCGCTCCAGATCCGCCTTCAGAACCCGCAGCGACTTTGTCGGATAGGGTGTGCCGCCCGGAGAGAACGCGACGTTCACGCCGATGCCGATGACGATCGTGAGCGCGCCGTTGATGCGATGCCCTTCGAGCAGCAATCCTGAGACCTTCGCGCCATCGAGAAGAAGATCGTTGGGCCACTTGAGCGCGAGACGCGGATGGCCAATGCCGGTGATCGTCTCTATGGCTTCGTGCAGGGCAAGGCCTGCGACGAAACCCAGCTGCGGTGCCGAAGCCGCATCGCACGGATCGACCAACAGGAGGCTCGCATAGAGATTGCCGATCGGCGACGACCATTGCCGGCCGTGCCGTCCCCTCCCCGCCTGCTGCTCGGCAGCGACGATCCAAAGCCGACCCGGATCGCCGTCGCGCGCAGCTTGAAGCGCATCGTCGTTTGTCGAGCCCGTCGCTTCGAGTGAGAGAAGCCTGTAGCCGGCAGTCTCGGCTTCGTGCGACAGCCTCACGTCAGAACAGGGACCGCGCGGCCGCCGCTGCTGCAGCGTTCAGCGGTGCCGGAACCAGGACATAGAGGACCACGAACACGCTGGAAAGCGCCAGAACCAGCTTCACGCCTGCTGGCATGGCATCGTAGCGCTCGCCCGGCTCGTCGAAGTACATGACCTTCACGATACGCAGGTAATAATAGGCGCCGACGACGCTCGTGACCACGCCGATCACCGCCAGCGTCACCAGGTTCGCCTTGATGGCGGCATTGAACACCGCGAACTTGGCGAAGAAACCTGCCAGCGGCGGAATGCCGGCGAGCGAGAACATCATCATCGCCAGGCAGAAAGCCAGCATCGGATGCGTGCGGGCGATGCCGGAGAGATCATCGATCTTCTCGAACATCACGTTGCCGCGGCGCATGCCCAAGATTACCGCAAAGGTTCCAAGGGTCATGGCCAGATAGATTGCCATGTAGATCGCCACACCCTGGATGCCCTCGGGCGTGCCGGCGGCGAGACCGATGAGCGCATAGCCCACGTTGCCGATGGACGAATAGGCCATCAGGCGCTTGATGTTGCGCTGACCAATCGCCGCGAAGGAGCCGAGCGCCATCGAGGCAATCGAGATGAAGACGATGATCTGCTGCCACTGATCGAGAATGCCCGGGAAGGCATAGACGAAGACGCGCGTCGCCATGGCCATGCCGGCCATCTTGGGAGCCGCGGCGAAGAATGCGGTGACCGGCGTCGGCGAACCTTCATAGACGTCGGGCGTCCACATGTGGAACGGCACGGCCGAAATCTTGAAGGCGATGCCCGCGGCGAGGAACACGAGGCCGAAGATGAGACCGCTGCTGACGGACCCATGAAGCGATGCCGCGATGGTCGGGAACGATATCGTCCCGGTGAAGCCATAGACGAGCGACGCGCCATAAAGCAGCATGCCGGACGACAGGGCACCGAGGACGAAATACTTCAGGCCGGCCTCTGTCGAGCGCACGTTGTCACGGTCGAAGGCCGCGATCACATAGGACGAGAGACTTAGCAGCTCGAGGCCGAGGTAGAGCGCGATCAGGTCGTTGGCCGAGATCACCATCAGCATGCCGATGGTCGAGAGCACGATCAGGATCGGATACTCGAACCGGGCAATGCCCTCTCGCCGCATGTAGTCCATGGACAGGATCACACTGCTGGCAGAGGCGATCAGCGTCAGCGCTTTCATGAATTTCGCAAACGAGTCGACGACGAACGAGCCGCTCATGGTCTCGACACGCTCGGAAGGCAGCATCAGGACCGCAACAAACGCGAGTGCCAGCAGCACCAGCGCAATGCCGTTCATGGCCTCGGTCGAACGCTCGCCGCGAAATGCGCCAAACAGCACCAGCACCAAGGCGCCAGCCGCCAGAATGATCTCGGGCAACGCGGGTCCAAGGACGGGAAAGGTGAGGACGGTATTCATCGTGACCTCAGTGTGCCGCAACAGCGGCCGTTTTCACGGTTTCGAGCGCAGCCTGATAGCCCTGCATGAGAGCATTCGTCGGCGCGGCGAAGGTATCGAGGATCGGGCCGGGCTGCACGCCGTAGTAGATGACGAGCAGAACGAGCGGCACGAGTGTGAGCAATTCCCGACCGTTGAGATCGGTCATCGTCTGGAGCGAAGGCTTCGTGAGTGGCCCGTAGACCACCCGGCGGTAGAGCCAGAGCGCGTAGGCAGCGGAGAGGATCACGCCGCTGGCCGCGAAAAAGGCCACCCATGAATTCGCCCGGAAAGCACCGATCAGCGTCAGGAACTCGCCGATGAAGCCAGAGGTGCCAGGCAGTCCCACATTGGCCATCGTGAAGATCATGAAGGCCACGGCATAGAGCGGCATACGCTCGACGAGACCGCCATAGGCCGAGATCTCGCGGGTGTGCAACCGGTCATAGACCACGCCGACGCAGAGGAAGAGAGCGCCGGAGACAAGGCCGTGGGACACCATCTGGAACATGGCGCCCTGGATGCCCTGCGGATTCATGCTGAAGAGGCCCATGGTCACGAAGCCCATATGGGCGACGGACGAATAGGCGATAAGCTTCTTCATATCCTCCTGCACCATCGCCACGAGCGAGGTGTAGATGATCGCGACGACGGAAAGCGAATAGACGAGCGGCGCGAAGTAGATCGAGGCATCCGGAAACATGGGGAGCGACACCCGGATGAACCCGTAGCCGCCCATCTTCAGCAGGATCGCCGCCAGGATGACCGAACCAGCCGTCGGAGCCTCCACGTGCGCATCCGGCAGCCAGGTATGGACCGGCCACATGGGCATCTTCACCGCAAAGGATGCGAAGAAGGCAAGCCAGAGCCAAATCTGGAGATTGGCGGCGAACTTGAACTTCAGAAGCGTCGGAATATCCGTCGTCCCGGCATTCCAGTACATCGCCATGATGGCGAGCAGCATCAACACCGAGCCGAGCAGCGTGTAGAGGAAGAACTTGAAGCTCGCATAAATGCGCCGCTTGCCGCCCCAGATGCCGATGATCAGGAACATCGGAATGAGGCCGGCCTCGAAGAACAGGTAGAAGAGAACGAGGTCGAGCGCAGCGAAGACGCCGATCATCGTCATCTCGAGAACCAGGAAGGCGACGAAGTATTCCTTCACTCGATGCTCGATCGACCGCCACGAAGCCACGATGCAGAACGGCATCAGGAATGTCGTCAACAGAATGAACGGCATCGAGAAGCCGTCGACTCCGAGCTTGAACCGGATCGTGTCGGTCAGCCAGGCGTGGCTCTCGACGAGCTGGAAGGCGGAAGACGACGCGTCAAACCGGCTCCAGGCGACGAGCGACAGGAGGAAGGTCACGATCGTCGTGACCAAGGCGATCCAGCGCGCATTGGTCCGTGCCGCCTCGCTATCGCCCCTCAGGGTCAGGATGAAGGCCGCCCCGACGAGGGGAAGGACGAGAAGTCCGGAGAGGATGCCGAACCCGAGCATTAATGCGTTCCCCTGAAGAGATAGAAGGACACGAGAGCGGCGACGCCGATCAGCATGGCGAAGGCATAGTGGTACACGTAACCGGTCTGGATCCGCACGACGCCGCGGGTCACATCGAGTACGCGGGCCGACACACCGTCGGGACCAAGACCGTCGATGATCTTCTGATCACCCGTGCGCCACAGGAAACGACCGAGCCGGATCGCCGGGCGGACGAAGATGGCGTCATAGATCTCGTCGAAATACCATTTGTTGAGGAGGAAGCGGTACAGGATCGGATGGTCCGCCGCGAGCCGGGCCGGCTGCTTGTTGTCGACGATGTACATGTAATAAGCGAGCACGAAGCCGAGCGCCATCATGACGGTCGGAACGTATGGCACCCAGCCGGGGATGTGATGCATTTCCTCGAGGATGTGGTTCTCGGGACGGGTGAACAGGGCACCCTTCCAGAACTCCTCCGCACCATGGCCTAGGAAGGCATCGTGGAAGACGGCGCCTGCGACGAGCGCACCGAAAGCCAGAAGTGCCAGCGGCACCAACATCACGAGCGGGCTCTCGTGAGGCCTGTGGACGCCATGGCCATGATCGTCATGGTTTGCATGCGCCGCGGGCCCGATATCATGTCCGCTTTCGTCATGCTCGGCACCCTCATGAGTGCTGGCATGATGATGATGCGTATCCGCCCAGCGCGCCTGTCCCTCGAAGGTCATGAAGAAAAGGCGCCAGGAGTAGAACGAGGTCATCAAGGCCGCGATGACGGTCGCGAGGAAAGCGAAGTTGCCGGCCGCGCTATGGGAGGCAAAGGCCGCTTCGATGATCGCATCCTTGGAATAATAGCCCGCCGTGAAGGGAAAACCCGTCAGAGCCAGGGTGCCGATCGCCATCATTGCCGTGGTGAACGGAATGTAGCGGCGCAGCCCGCCCATGCTGCGGATATCCTGCTCGTGGTGCATCGCATGGATGACCGAGCCGGCACCAAGGAACAGCAGGGCCTTGAAGAAGGCGTGTGTGAAGAGGTGGAACACGCCGGCTCCATAAGCGCCGACCCCGAGGCCGACGAACATGTAGCCGAGCTGCGAACAGGTCGAATAAGCGATGACGCGCTTGATGTCGTTCTGAACGAGGCCCACCGTCGCGGCGAAGAAGGCCGTGATCGCGCCGATGACGGTGACGACTGTCAGAGCCGCCGGTGCATATTCGAAGAGCGGCGAAAGGCGAGCCACCATGAAAACGCCGGCGGTCACCATGGTCGCCGCATGGATCAGCGCCGACACCGGGGTCGGGCCCTCCATGGCGTCCGGAAGCCAGGTATGGAGCAGGAATTGTGCCGACTTGCCCATGGCGCCCATGAAGAGCAGCAGGCAGGCGAGCGTCAGGGCATTCCAATCGAAGCCGATGAAATGGAACCGGTTGTTGGCGAGATCCGCCACGCGCGGGAAGATCTGGTCGAACGCAATGCTGTTGAACAGGACGAAGACCAGACAGATGCCGAGAACGAAGCCGAAATCGCCGACGCGGTTGACGATGAAGGCCTTCATCGCGGCCGAATTGGCGGAGTCCTTGTGATACCAGAACCCGATGAGCAGATAGCTCGCGAGACCGACGCCCTCCCAGCCGAAGAACATCTGCGCGAGGTTATCGGAGGTCACCAGCATGAGCATCGCGAAGGTGAACAGCGACAGATACGCGAAGAAGCGCGACCGATGCGGGTCCTCGTGCATATAGCCGATGGAATAGAGGTGCACGAGAGCCGACACCGTATTCACCACCACGAGCATCATGGCGGTCAGCGTGTCGATCCGGAAGGCCCAGTCGACCTGCAGGTCGCCCACGGACATCCACTGCGCGACCTGAATCCGGGTTGCGCCGTCGCCGAAGCCGACCTGGATGAACGACACCCAGGACAGGACCGCGACCACGATGAGAAGCGCCGTGGTGACGATCTCGCTCGGCCGTGGTCCGATGATCCGGCCGAAGATACCTGCGATGAGGAAGCCGACGAGCGGCAGGAAGACGATTGCGTGATACATGGTCGGTCCGCTCGGCCTTAGCCCCTCATCATATTGACGTCTTCAACCGCGATGGAGCCGCGGTTGCGGAAGAACACCACCAGAATAGCAAGGCCGATCGCCGCCTCCGCCGCTGCGACCGTAAGGATCAGCAGGGCGAAGACCTGCCCGACGATGTCGTTGAGGTGAGTAGAGAAGGCGACCATATTGATGTTCACGGCGAGCAGGATCAGCTCGACCGACATCAGGATTACGATCACGTTCTTCCGGTTGATGAAAATTCCGAACACCCCGAGCGTGAAGAGCACGGCGGCAACGGTAAGATAATGTCCAAGCCCGATGACCATCGCTTGCCCTCCTTAGAGGCCATGACGGAAGGGAACCTTCCGCAACTGCACGGCTTCCTCCGGCGTCCGGGCATTCTGCCGGGAAATGTTCTGCCGCTTCACGCCGACGCGCTCGCGCAGCGTCAGGACGATCGCTCCGATCATCGCCACCAGCAGGATAAGACCTGCCGCCTGGAAGAAATAGAAATAGCGGGTGTAGAGGACCTGGCCGAGGGCCTCCGTATTAGTCATGACCTCGGGCGACGGGATCGGCACCGCAGCGGTACGGATCAGGTTCGGATCAATCACATAGGCGCCGATGACCAGGATCAACTCGAGCAGGAACACGATGCCGATCAGTGCGCCGACCGGCAGGTATTGCAGGAAGCCTTGCCGCAGCTCGGCGAAGTCCACGTCGAGCATCATGACCACGAAGAGGAAGAGCACCGCGACCGCGCCGACATAGACGATGACCAGGATCATCGCCAGGAACTCGGCACCCATCATCAGGAACAGCCCCGCTGCATTGACGAAGGCGAGGATCAGGAAAAGCACCGACTGCACGGGATTGCGTGATGCGATCACCATGAATCCCGAAGCGACGGTAATGGTCGCGAAAAGATAAAAGAAGGCGGCAGTGACCGTCATGCTTCAAGCTCAAGCCGCGCTAGCGCGGCCCCTTCCGAACGTGGCGCCGGTGGATCCGGCGGCCCGTCTATAATGCGCGAATCCGGAGGGAACAACCCGCCGGACCAGTTTGCCCCCTGCCCTCGCCAAAGGGCAGGAAACGCTCAACGATAAGGTGCGTTCTTCGCGATATTGCGCGCGATTTCACGCTCCCAGCGCTCGCCGTTCGCGAGAAGCTTGGCCTTGTCGTAATAAAGCTCTTCCCGGGTCTCCACGGAGAACTCGAGGTTGGGCCCTTCCACGATGGCATCGACCGGGCAGGCCTCCTGGCACATGCCGCAATAGATGCACTTCACCATGTCGATATCGTAACGGGTCGTCCGGCGCGTGCCGTCGTTCCGGCGCGGACCGGCCTCGATGGTGATCGCCTGGGCCGGGCAGATGGCCTCGCAGAGCTTGCAGGCGATGCAGCGCTCCTCGCCGTTCGGATAGCGCCGCAGGGCGTGCTCGCCGCGGAAGCGTGGCCCCCGGTGTCCCATCTCGAAGGGATAGTTGATCGTCGCCTTCGGCTTGAAGAAGTACCGCATAGCCAGCACGAAGCCGGAGACGAACTCCTTGAGGAGAAGCGATTTTGCGACCTGATCGAGCTTCATGAGCCGATCTCCTTGAACTAGCGCATGCCCGGCGCGGAGCCGGTGAGCATCAGTACGCCGGCCACGATCACGACCATGGCGAGCGAGAGCGGGAGGAATACCTTCCAGCCGAGACGCATCAGCTGGTCGTAGCGGTAGCGTGGCACCATCGCCTTGACCATGGCGATGAGGAAGAAGAGGAAACTCGCCTTCAGCACGAACCAGATCACGCCCGGCACCCAGGTGAAGGGCGCGAACGGGATCGGCGAAAGCCAGCCGCCGAGGAACAGGATCGTTCCGAGGGCGCACATGGTCATAATGGCCACGTACTCGCCGAGCATGAACAGCAGGTACGGCGTCGAGGAATACTCGACCATATAGCCGGCCACGAGCTCGGATTCGGCCTCGGGAAGATCGAAGGGCGGCCGGTTCGTCTCGGCCATGGCAGAGATGAAGAACACCACGAACATCGGGAAGAGCGGCAGCCAATACCAGCCCAGGATGCCGAAGTTCGAATTCTGAGCTTCGACGATCTTCGAAAGGTTCAGGGTGCCGGCGCACATGAGAACGGTCACGATGACGAAGCCGATCGAGACCTCGTAGGAGACCATCTGGGCCGCCGAGCGAAGCGCGCCGAGGAAGGGATACTTCGAGTTGGAGGCCCAACCACCCATGATCACGCCATAGACGCCCAGCGACGAGATGGCGAAAATGTAGAGAATGCCCACATTGATGTCGGCAATCGCCCAGCCAGCATTCAGCGGGATCACCGCCCAGGCCGCAAGCGCGAGCGTACACATCACAAGCGGCGCCAGCAGGAACATGCCCTTATTGGCGGGCGCCGGGATCACCGGCTCCTTCAGCACGAACTTGAGAAGGTCCGCGAACGACTGCAGCAGGCCCCAGGGGCCGACGACGTTCGGGCCACGCCGCAACTGCACCGCCGCCCAGATCTTGCGGTCGGCAAGAAGCGCATAGGCGATGAAGATGAGAAGCGCCACCAGCATGAGCAGGCTTTTGCCCAGCATGATCGCGACCGCGAGCAGGATATCTCCGGATTCCATGGTCCCGTTCCTTTACTCGGCCGCTACGAGCCGGCGCTCTTGAGCGAGTGCCGAGCACTCCGCCATGACACCGGACGCCCGAGCGATCGGGTTCGTCAGATAGAAGTCCTTGACCGGGCTCACGAAGGCCTCGCGGCCCACGGATCCGCCGAGGCCTGCAAGCGCCTGCACGGCAGCGCCGACATCGGCCGGTGCGATCAGATCGACCTCGGCGAGATGCGGATGCGCCTCATAGAGCTTTGCCCGCAGCGCATTCAGCGAGTCGAAGGGCAGCCGATGCCCGAGCACGTCGGAGAGCGCACGCAGAATCGCCCAGTCCTCGCGCGCCTCGCCGGGAGCGAAGGCAGCCCGGTTGGCGAGCTGGACTCGGCCTTCCGTATTCACATAGGTGCCGGACTTCTCTGTATAGGTCGCTGCCGGTAGGATCACATCGGCCCGATGGGCACCACGATCGCCATGTGTGCCCTGGTAGATCACGAAGGCGCCGGGTGCGACCGCGATCTCGTCCGCTCCCAGATTGAACAGAACGTCCACCCCGCCCTTGGCCATCTCACCGGCGCTCAGGCCGCCCGGCCCCGGCACGAAGCCGAGATCCAGGGCCCCAACACGCGATGCGGCGGTATGCAGGACGGAGAAGCCGCTCCACCCGTCCTTCACGGCACCGACCGACTGGGCCAGCTGAGCCGCAAGCGACAGGATGGCGAGACCGTCCGGGCGCGCGAGAGCGCCCTGCCCCACGATGATCAGCGGACGCTCGGCTCCCTTGAGCGCCTCGGCGAAGCTGTGACGCCCGGCCAGGAGTTCGGACAGCGTGTCCGGTCCCGCACCGAGATAGGTGGTCGGATAGGTCAGGTCGGCGTTCTCGCCGATCAGGCCGATTGGCGGCGGCGCGACGCGCCAACGCTTGCGGATCCGCACGTTCACCAGGGAGGCCTCGATACGGGGATTCGATCCGATGATCAGGACCGCGTCCGCATCCTCGATGCCCGCGATGGTCGTGTTGAACAGATATGAGCCACGGCCGTGGGCCGGCGACAGCACGGTGCCGTCCTGGCGGGCATCGATATTGGCAACGCCGAGGCTCTCCATGAGGAGCTTCAGCGCATAGATTTCCTCGACAGCTGCGAGATCGCCGACGACGGCGCCGATGCGCTTCGGGTCCGTACCCTTCACCTTCGCAGCGATGGTGGCAAACGCCTCCTGCCAGGAAGCCGGCCGGAGTCTGCCGTTCTCGCGGACGAACGGACGGTCGAGGCGCTGCAGGCGCAGCCCATCAACGATCTGACGCGCCTTGTCGGTGATCCACTCTTCGTTCACCGCTTCGTTGACGCGCGGCAGGATGCGCATGACTTCACGGCCACGGGAATCGACACGAATGGACGAGCCGACCGCATCCATCACGTCGATAGAGTCGGTCTTGGTGAGTTCCCAGGGACGGTAGTGGAACGCTTCCGGCTTATGGGTGAGCGCACCCACCGGGCAAAGATCCGCCACGTTGGCCTGCAGCTCGGACCCCAGAGCGCGCTCGAGATAGCTTGTGATCTCCATATCCTCGCCGCGCCAGATCGCGCCGAGATCGGAAACGCCCGCGACTTCCGTGGTGAAGCGGATACACCGGGTGCAATGGATGCACCGGTTCATGGACGTCTTGACCAGCGGGCCAAGATACTTGTCCGGCACGGCGCGCTTGTTCTCGTGATAGCGGCTCGTGTCGACGCCGTAGGCCATCGCCTGGTCCTGCAGGTCGCATTGACCGCCCTGGTCGCAGATCGGGCAGTCGAGCGGGTGGTTGATGAGCAGGAACTCCATCACCCCTTCGCGCGCCTTCTTGACCGTCGCCGACTTGGTCGAAATTTCCGGCGGCTCGCCATTCGGGCCCGGACGGCAATCGCGAACGCCCCAGGCACAGGATGCGACCGGCTTCGGCGCGCCCTTCACCTCGACGAGGCACATCCGGCAATTGCCTGCGATCGACAGCCGCTCATGAAAGCAGAAACGCGGGATCTCCGCGCCTGCCGCTTCGGCGGCCTGCAGCAGGGTGTATTCCGGCGGGACGTCGACCTCGACGCCATCAACGATGATCTTGGCCATCTTCACTCTCACTCCGCCGCAATCATGACGGGTTCTGAATGCGGGTTCGCCGCATAGTCGTCGATCCGCTTTTCGATCTCATGTCGGAAGTGGCGGATGAGGCCCTGAACCGGCCAGGCCGCTGCGTCGCCGAGCGCGCAGATGGTATGGCCCTCGATCTGGGTCGACACCTCGAGGAGCATATCGATCTCGCGCTTCTGGGCACGGCCCTCCGCCATGCGGGTCAGGACGCGCCACATCCAGCCGGTGCCTTCGCGGCATGGGGTGCACTGGCCACAGCTCTCGTGCTTGTAGAAATACGAGATGCGCGTGATGGCGCGGACGATGTCGGTGGATTTGTCCAGAACGATCACCGCCGCCGTACCGAGACCAGACTTGAGGTTCCGGAGCGTATCGAAATCCATGTTCGCGTCGATGATCTGATCGGCAGGAACGCAGGGAACCGAGGAGCCGCCGGGAATAACCGCGAGCAGATTGTCCCAGCCGCCGCGGATGCCGCCGCAATGGGCGTCGATCAACTCACGGAAGGTAAGGCCCATGGCCTCTTCGACGTTGCACGGCTTGTTCACGTGACCGGACACCGAGAAGACCTTGGTACCGACGTTGTTCGGACGACCGATGCCGGAGAACCAGGAGGCTCCGCGCCGCAGGATCGTGCCGGCGACCGCGATCGACTCCACGTTGTTGACCGTCGTCGGGCAGCCATAGAGGCCCATATTGGCCGGGAACGGCGGCTTCAGGCGCGGCATGCCCTTCTTGCCCTCGAGGCTTTCGAGCAAGGCCGTCTCTTCGCCGCAGATATAGGCGCCGGCGCCTTGATGGACGTAGAGATCGAACGGATAGCCGTGGATGTTGTCCTTGCCGATGAGCTTGGCCGCATAGGCCTCGTCGACGGCGCGCTGCAAGGCATGCCGCTCGCCGATATACTCGCCGCGGATGTAGATGTAGCAGGCATGAGCCCCCATGGCGAAGGACGCGATCAGGCATCCCTCGATCAAGAGGTGCGGATCATGCCGCATGATCTCCCGGTCCTTGCAGGTGCCGGGCTCGGATTCGTCGGCATTTACGACGAGATAATGCGGCCGCCCATCCGACTGCTTGGGCATGAAGGACCATTTCAGGCCCGTCGGAAAGCCAGCGCCGCCGCGGCCGCGAAGGCCGGACTTCTTCATCTCGTCGATGATCCAGTCGCGCCCCTTCTCCAGGAGGAACTTCGTTCCGTCCCAGGCGCCGCGCATCTTGGCAGCTGGCAGGTCCGGCGAATGGAAGCCGTAGAGGTTGGTGAAAATACGGTCTTTGTCCTGAAGCATCTCAGTCCACTCCGTCAGGACTTGTTGTTCTTGTCAGCCGGCGCATCGGCGGTCGGACGACCAGCCTCTGGCTTGCTCGGCGTCGCCACGTAGGACTTGTCGCTGTGCGGAGCGGGCTCCGCCTTGTTCTCGGTACGAGCGTCGACAGCGGTCGCCTTGGACTTGTCGGAAGCCTCCCTGCGCTCGGTCGGAGGAACAGGCGCCTCGCCCTCCTTGACGCGCTTCGCCGGCGTATCGGCTTTCTCGGTCTCGACAACGCGCCCGGCCTCCGGTTTGCCGGGCTTCGGCGTCGACGGGGCCGAAGTGGTGGCGGCAGCGGCCTCTTGAACCGCCGCGGCACTGGTGGCCTCTTCCTCGAAGCGCTTGCGCCAGGCACCAATCTGCGAGCCGTCGAAGAGCGCCGGATCCGTAAGAGTTTGCGGTCCTCCTTGCGGCTCGGAGGAGCGGCGGCCGACTTGAGATCCCTTCTTCACGGGGCGGCCGGCAGCCAGATCGTCGAGGAGCTTCTCGAAGTTCTCCGTCGTCAGATCCTCGTAATAATCGTCGTTGATCTGAACCATCGGCGCGTTGCAGCAGGCGCCGAGACACTCGACTTCCAGCCACGAGAAGATGCCATCTTCCGTCACGTGGTTCTGCTCGCCGACCCGACGCTCCAGCACCTGCCGGATATCGCCAGCGCCGCGCAACGCGCAGGGCGTCGTGCCGCAGAGTTGGATGAAGTACTTTCCGACCGGCTCGAGGTTGAACATCGTGTAGAAGGTCGCCACCTCCATGACACGGATCTGGGGCATATCCAGAAGTTCGGCGACCTTCTCGATCGCCTTGCGCGGCAGCCAGCCACCCGCCTGCTCCTGAGCGCGCCAAAGGAGCGGGATCACCGCAGAGGCCTGTCGGCCCTGTGGGTATTTCGCGATCTGCTGCGCGACGAATGTCATGTTCTCCGACGAGAACGTGAAGCTGTCGGGCTGGATATCTTCAGGCGCGAGCTTGCGAACGGCCATAGAACTCTTCTCCTCATCGCCATGGCGAGCCCTAGAAGCTGTCGCCATTCACGACTTGAACCTTTGCCCGCACTTGCGTGCGGATGCCCGGCGCAAGGCCGGGCGATAACGATTTACCGATCAACCTCGCCGAACACGATGTCCAGCGAGCCGAGGATGCCTGCGACGTCGGCCAGCATGTGGCCACGGCACATGAAATCCATGGCTTGGAGATGGGCGAAGCCCGGAGCGCGAATCTTGCAGCGATACGGCTTGTTGGTGCCGTCCGCCACGAGATAGACGCCAAATTCGCCCTTCGGAGCCTCCACCGCGGCGTAGACTTCACCTGCCGGGACGTGGAAGCCTTCGGTGTAGAGCTTGAAGTGGTGGATGAGCGCTTCCATCGACCGCTTCATGTCCTTGCGTGAGGGCGGTGCGACCTTGCCGTCGAGGGTGGAGACAGGCCCCTGCCCATCCGGCGCCCGCAGCTTGTCGATGCACTGACGCATGATCCGCACGCTCTCGCGCATCTCGAGCATCCGGATGACCTGACGGTCGTAGTTGTCGCCGTTACGGCCGACCGGGATGTCGAACTCCATTTCCTCGTAGCACTCGTAGGGCTGCGCCTTGCGCAGATCCCAGGCAGCGCCCGAGCCACGGACCATGACGCCCGAGAAACCCCACTTCCAGGCATCGTCGAGCGAGACGACGCCGATATCGACGTTGCGCTGTTTGAAGATGCGGTTGGTGATCACGAGATCATCGAGATCGTCGAGCACCTTCAGGAAGGGATCGCAGAAAGCCTCGATGTCGTCGATCAGCTCCGGGGGCAGGTCCATGGTGACCCCGCCGGGACGGACATAGTTGGCGTGCATGCGCGAGCCCGACGCACGCTCATAGAAGATCATGAGCTTCTCACGCTCCTCGAAGCCCCAGAGAGGCGGCGTAAGCGCGCCGACGTCCATGGCCTGCGTCGTGACGTTGAGGAGGTGCGACAGGAGACGGCCGATTTCCGAATAGAGCACCCGGATCAGCTGAGCTCGCCGCGGAACGGTGATGCCCAGAAGCTTCTCGGTCGCCAGACAGAAAGCATGCTCCTGGTTCATCGGCGCCACGTAGTCGAGGCGGTCGAAATACGGATTGGCCTGAACGTAAGTCTTGTACTCGATCAGCTTCTCGGTGCCGCGGTGTAGGAGACCGATATGCGGATCGACACGTTCAACGATCTCGCCGTCGAGCTCCAGCACGAGACGCAGAACGCCGTGAGCCGCAGGGTGCTGCGGCCCGAAATTGATCGAGAAGTTGCGGATATTGTGCTCGCCCATCGGCTGATCCTCTCCGCTCTCTTACGCCTTCGCCTTCTCGTCACCGGGCAGCACGTAGTCCGTGCCTTCCCAGGGCGACAGGAAGTCGAAGTTGCGGAATTCTTGATTGAGCTTCACCGGCTCGTAGACGACACGGCCCTGCCCTTCGTCATAGCGCACCTCGACGAACCCGGTGAGCGGGAAGTCTTTCCGCAACGGAAATCCCTCGAAGCCGTAATCCGTGAGAATGCGGCGCAGATCTGGGTGTCCCGAGAAAAGAATTCCATAGAGATCGTAGGCTTCCCGCTCGAACCAGTTGGCTGCCGGGAAAAGGCTGACCAATGACGGAACCGGCGTTGCCTCGTCCGTCTCGACCTTCAGCCGAATCCGATGGTTCAAATGCGGCGACAGGAGGTGATAGACCACATCGAAACGCTTCTCGCGGCCGGGATAGTCTGCCCCGCAGATATCGATGAAGCAGACGAAGCGGCATTGCGGGTCATGCCGCAGGAACGTGGCGGCCTTCAGGATATCCTGTCCGCGCACCACGATCGTGAGTTCGCCATAGGCGATGTCCCGCGCCGTCACCACGTCGTCAAGCGATGCAGCAATATGGTCGCTCAGGGTTTGCAGTTCAGCATTCATGCGTTGACCTCTGCTCAGCGCTCGATAGTGCCGGTGCGGCGGATCTTCTTCTGCAAAAGAAGCACGCCGTAGAGCAGGGCCTCAGCCGTAGGCGGGCAGCCTGGCACATAGATGTCGACGGGCACGATGCGGTCGCAACCACGGACGACCGCGTAGGAATAATGATAATAGCCGCCGCCATTGGCGCAGGAGCCCATGGAGATGACGTAACGTGGCTCCGGCATCTGGTCGTAGACCTTGCGCAGCGCGGGAGCCATCTTGTTGGTCAGCGTGCCGGCGACGATCATCACGTCCGATTGGCGCGGGCTCGCGCGCGGTGCGAAACCGAAGCGCTCGACGTCATAGCGCGGCATCGACATCTGCATCATCTCGACGGCGCAACAGGCAAGACCGAACGTCATCCACATGAGCGAGCCTGTGCGCGCCCAGGTGATCAGATCCTCCGTCGACGTGACGATAAAGCCCTTATCGGAGAGCTCGTCCTTGATCGACACGAAATAGGGATCGGTGGAGCCGATGGGCTGACCCGTCGCCGGATCGATTACGCCCGTCGGCGAGGGAGCCACGAGAGGAGAGCGGGTCTCAGCGATTAATCCCATTCCAGGGCCCCCTTCTTCCACTCATACACGAAGCCGACCGTCAGCACGGCGAGGAAAATCATCATGGAGATAAAGCCGAACCAACCGAGGTTCCCGAACGTGATCGCCCAGGGGAACAGGAAGGCCACCTCAAGATCGAAAATGATGAAGAGAATCGCGACCAGATAGAACCGCACGTCGAATTTCATGCGGGCGTCGTCGAAAGCGTTGAACCCGCACTCATAGGCCGAAAGCTTTTCCGTGTCGGGGCGGCTGTAAGCGACGACGAAAGGCGCCACGAGCAGCGCCACCCCGATCAGGAGCGACACGCCGATAAAGATCACGAGAGGCAGGTAGTCGGCGAGGAGATTCGTCATGCGACACCTAAAGGAACAGAACTGGTACAAAACCAGCACCGAACCATGGATTTAAGCCACAGACGACTTAATAGTAGGCCCTGCGACAAACCATGGATTGCGGGGGGAGGCTTAACCGAGATCCCCTGCCCTGACAAGTGTTTGCGGCGACGCAAAAGAATGTTTCCAAACTAGGAAGTCGCCCTCTCCGCAGCGCTTGCCGCCCTGCGGTTCGCCTTGTCCTGAGCCTGGTCTGCAGCCTTGCCCGCAACCATTTCCAGCTTGGCCTTGGCCTCGCACCGCGCCCGGATCTCGTCGAGCTCCTCCTGGGTCAGATGCTCGATGCCGATGAAAACATTCTGCGCCGCACTGGCCCGGATCAGCTCGTCCAGTTTGGCCTGGATCGCCGCTCCGTCGCGATTCTGGGTGTTCTGAATCAGGAAGACCATCAGAAAGGTAATGATCGTGGTGCCCGTATTCACGACCAGCTGCCATGTGTCCGAGAAACCGAAGACCGGCCCGCTGAGAGCCCAGACCAGAATCACGGCCACGCAGACCGCAAAGGTGACAGGTCGGCCGGATACTTGAGCGACCCAATTCGCCAGATACGTGAAGAGTTTCGATACGGACATGGAAGCAACACCTCTCCTGCTGGGCGATCAACGCTCAGCTTGGGCATTTGCTCCCGCGCCCATGCTTTGGACGCATCGCGCTTCTGCGCAGACAGCAGAGGCGTTCGTAGCTGGGAATTATGCCTGAGAAGACGCGTCGGCGGCGGTCCGTAATGGCGCGGGCGACGGGGCTCGAACCCGCGACCTCCGGCGTGACAGGCCGGCACTCTAACCGACTGAGCTACGCCCGCGTATGGACCCGCCGAAGCGGTGTGGGCGGTTTAAGGTCGCCCCTGATCTCTGTCAAGCGATCCGTGCGGCTCGGACGGAGAATCTTGATCGAGCTCGTCCTGACGGGGTCGAAGGACCTTCCTTAAGGCTGCGAAAATCAGATCAACCGCCGCGCAGCAAGAAACAAAAACATCGGTCGCTTTCGCTCTTCCGCGAGTTCCGGCTGGGGCATTGACCGGCCCATCGGCAGGTTCCCATGCCCCGACATGGGAGATCGTGAAGCCCGTTGCGCCATTCTCACGGGCCCGACGGCATAACCAGCCGAAGCCGGGATTTACGACCCTGAGGCCTTCGAGACTTGGAAGCGGGGATTTCAGCGCCAGCCATTCCGGCGCCCCGGCCGAGCATTCGACCAAGCGACGCAACCGGCTATAGCTTTAGAATCCCGTGTTCTCGTAGATGTTCTCAACCATTCATCATGTCCTTCGTTCGATGACGACAACAGTCGAGAAGAAAAGGAGATTACGCAACGTCACGCAAGCGCGTCATGATGGCTGGACCGGCACTCCGCAACGGCTTTTGCCCCGGAACTTCCGAAGGATCTGCGCCGGCGAATGTGATGGTGGGCGGTGACGGGCTCGAACCGCCGACCCTCTCGGTGTAAACGAGATGCTCTACCAACTGAGCTAACCGCCCTTGTGCGCACTCACATAAAAAGAGAAGGCCGACAACGCAAGCGCAGTCGGCCCTTCCTTGAAGAAAAGATCGCTTGAAAGCGATTACTTCCCGTTCACAGCCTCCTTCAGGCCCGCGCCGGCGCGGAACTTCGGGGTCTTGGAAGCAGGAACCTTCACCTTCTCGCCGGTGCGCGGGTTGCGCGCCTCGCCGGCAGCGCGATCCGTCACCACGAAGGTGCCGAAACCAACGATTTTCACCTCGTCGCCCTTCTTGAGAGCGCCGGTGATGGCCTCGATAGCGGCGTCGATGGCTTCACCAGCCTGACCGCGAGACAGCCCCACCTTGTCGGCGACTGCCGCAACGAGCTCGCCTTTGTTCATATGATATCCTCCAGTGATCCCGGCGGCGCCATGCAAAATGTGCCACCGTTTCAGGGAGACACCGTGTGGCGCAAAGCTCGGCCGCACGCAAGTCCTGAAACGGCTGAAATAAGCCGTTTCCAGAGATTCCACATCAAAAAAGCCCCCGGATCGGAATCCGGGGGCTTCGTCAAAATCATGACGCAAGGTCAGTCTTAGTGGGCAACCACGCTGGCCGAATCGTCCTCGACCTCGGCAGGTTTGGAGGCGCTGACAGCAGCGGTCTCCTCCCATTCGATCGGCTCCGGCATCCGCACGAGCGCATGCTGGAGAACCTGATCCATGCGCGAGACGGGTACGATCTCAAGACCGTTCTTCACGCTCGCCGGGATGTCGACCAGATCCTTGGCGTTCTCCTCGGGGATCAAGACCTTCTTGAGTCCGCCGCGAAGCGCCGCCAGGAGCTTCTCCTTCAACCCGCCGATGGGAAGCACCCTGCCCCGCAGCGTGACCTCGCCGGTCATGGCGATGTCACGACGGACCGGGATTCCCGTGATGACCGACACGATGGCAGTCGCCATGGCGATACCAGCCGAGGGGCCATCCTTGGGCGTCGCACCTTCCGGCACGTGCACGTGGATGTCGCGACGATCGAACAGGGGCGGCTCGACACCGAAATCGACGGCTCGGGAGCGGACATAGGACGCCGCAGCCGAGATCGACTCCTTCATGACGTCCCGGAGATTGCCGGTAACCGTCATCTTGCCCTTGCCCGGCATCATGATGCCTTCGATGGTGAGCAGCTCGCCGCCGACCTCGGTCCAGGCCAGACCCGTGACTGCGCCGACCATATCCTCGCTCTCGACTTCGCCGTAGCGATAGCGCGGTGGGCCAAGGAAATCGGGCAGGTTGGCGGTCGTCACCTCCACCGTCTTCACCTTGGAGATCAGGATCTCCTTCACCGCCTTGCGGATGAGGTTCGAGATCTCCCGCTCCAGGTTACGCACGCCCGCCTCGCGGGTGTACCGCCTGATGAGCATGAGCAAGGCCTCGTCGCCGATCGTCCACTCCTTGTCCGCGAGGCCATGCTTCTTCGTGGCCGACGGAATCAGGTGCGTGCGTGCGATCTCAGCCTTCTCCTCCTCGGTGTAACCCGCGATGCGGATCACCTCCATACGGTCGAGAAGCGGCGCCGGGATGTTCAGGGTGTTGGCCGTCGTCACGAACATCACGTTGGACAGGTCGTAATCGACCTCCAGGTAATGATCGTTGAACGAGTTGTTCTGCTCAGGATCGAGGACCTCGAGCAGAGCCGCCGACGGGTCACCCCGGAAATCCATGCCCATCTTGTCGATCTCGTCGAGTAGGATGAGCGGATTCGACGTCTTGGCCTTCCGCATCGACTGGATGATCTTGCCGGGCATCGAGCCGATATAGGTCCGCCGGTGACCGCGAATCTCTGACTCGTCCCTCACGCCGCCGAGCGACATGCGCACGAATTCGCGCCCCGTCGCCTTGGCGATGGACTTGCCGAGCGAGGTTTTACCGACACCGGGAGGGCCGACGAGGCAGAGGATCGGGCCTGTGAGCTTGTTGGCGCGCTGCTGCACGGCCAGGTACTCGACGATGCGCTCCTTGACCTTGTCGAGGCCGTAATGATCGGCATCGAGCAGATCCTGAGCAGCTTTCAGGTCCTTCTTGATCTTCGAGCGGCGGTTCCACGGAATGCCGAGCAACCAGTCGAGATAGTTGCGCACAACGGTCGCCTCGGCCGACATCGGCGACATCTGGCGGAGCTTCTTCAGCTCACCCATCGCCTTCTCGCGGGCTTCCTTCGTGAACTTGGTCTTCTCGATCTTGTCCTCGAGCTCGGCCAACTCGTCACGACCTTCGTCGTCGCCGAGCTCCTTCTGGATCGCCTTCATCTGCTCGTTGAGATAGTACTCGCGCTGCGTCTTCTCCATCTGACGCTTCACGCGGGTGCGGATCCGCTTCTCGACCTGGAGGACGGAGATTTCGCTCTCCATCAGGCCAAGAACCTTCTCAAGCCGCTGTGCGACCGTCGGGATCTCGAGAATCGCCTGCTTGTCGGCGATCTTGATCGCAAGATGCGAGGCAATCGTGTCGGCGAGCTTGGACGGCTCATCGAGCTGGGTCACCGCGGAGACAACCTCCGGCGACACCTTCTTATTCAGCTTCACGTAATTTTCGAACTCGGACACGACGGAACGAGCCAGCGCCTCGGCCTCAATCTGGTCGCCCAGGGAGTCCGGGAGCACTTCGGCTTCCGCTTCGTAATATTCGTCGGTCCGGGTGTAGGTCTTGACCTGCGCGCGGCTCGCGCCTTCCACCAGCACCTTCACGGTGCCGTCGGGCAGTTTCAGGAGCTGCAGCACATTGGCCAGGGTTCCGACCTTGTAGATCGCATCCGTCGCCGGATCGTCGTCCGTCGCATCGATCTGGGTAGCCAGAAGAATGTGACGGTCCCCCTTGACCACTTCCTCAAGCGCGCGGATCGACTTCTCGCGGCCGACGAAGAGCGGCACGATCATATGCGGGAAGACGACGATGTCACGCAGAGGCAGAACCGCATAGGTTCCGGTCGAGCCTGGAATGACAGGCTGACGTGGCTTCGCTTGTGTCATGAGACGACATCCTTTCGAAACGTCCGACGACCTCCTCGGATGAGCGAGCTCGTGGACGGGTAACCGAAACGCTCAAGCTTTCGTGATTGGCTGCGTCCGGTATGCGGCACCATCCCTCGGAACGGTGAGCGGATGGTGATCGCACAAGAAGCAATGTGGCGTGCCGGCGACAACGTTTCAAGAACGTGTCCCGGCACGGTAGACATAGGTCTTATGCGCTGACGCTCGCGGTCTGCTCACCGCGATCGCCATGGATGAACAAGGGCTTCGCCTTGCCCTCGACCACTTCCGGGCCGATAACCACCTGCTCCACGGAGTCGAGGCCGGGCAGGTCATACATGGTCTCGAGCAGGATACCTTCCATGATCGACCGCAGGCCACGGGCACCGGTCTTCCGCTCGATTGCCTTGCGGGCAATCATGGACAGGGCCTCTTCCTGGAACGTCAGGGCTACGTTCTCCATCTCGAAAAGACGCTGATACTGTTTGACCAGCGCATTCTTCGGCTCTTGGAGGATTCGCTTCAAAGCGTCCTCGTCCAGATCCTCGAGAGTCGCCAGGACCGGCAGACGTCCGACGAATTCCGGGATGAGACCGAACTTCAACAGATCTTCGGGCTCGACGCCACGGAAGATCTCGCCGGTCCGACGATCGTCCGGCGCCTCGACGGAGGCTCCGAATCCGATCGAGGTTCCCTTGCCGCGGCCGGAAATGATTCGCTCAAGGCCCGCGAAGGCGCCGCCGCAAATGAACAGGATGTTCGTCGTATCCACCTGCAGGAACTCTTGCTGGGGATGCTTGCGTCCGCCCTGGGGAGGCACGGAGGCGACGGTGCCTTCCATGATCTTCAGGAGCGCCTGCTGGACGCCCTCGCCCGACACGTCGCGGGTAATCGACGGATTGTCCGACTTGCGGGAAATCTTGTCGATTTCGTCGATATAGACGATTCCGCGCTGCGCCCGCTCGACATTGTAGTCGGAGGCCTGAAGCAGCTTCAGAATGATGTTCTCGACGTCCTCGCCCACATAACCCGCTTCCGTCAGGGTCGTGGCGTCCGCCATCGTGAAGGGGACGTCCAGAATGCGCGCCAATGTTTGAGCCAGCAACGTCTTGCCCGAACCGGTCGGCCCGATCAGCAGGATGTTGGACTTTGCCAATTCCACGTCGTTGTGCTTCGCAGCATGGGCCAAGCGCTTGTAGTGGTTGTGGACCGCCACGGACAGCACCTTCTTGGCGTGCTCCTGGCCGATCACATAGTCGTCGAGGACTCGGCTGATCTCTTTCGGGGTCGGCACGCCATCGCGGGATTTCACGAGCGACGACTTCGACTCCTCGCGAATGATGTCCATGCACAGTTCGACGCATTCATCGCAGATGAACACGGTGGGGCCAGCGATCAGCTTACGGACCTCGTGCTGGCTCTTGCCGCAGAAGGAGCAGTACAGCGTGCTCTTGGAGTCGTTGCCGCCAGCTTTGGTCATTATCACATCTCCAGTCGATACCGGGACGGCCCACGCCAGCCCAGCATCCTTAAGTTTAGGAGTGCCGGAGCTAATGAAAGGTTCCGGCACTTAAAAAAATTCGAGCCACCTATTCTTCCCGCGTCCCGAATCCGCATGCAAACACGCGAAGAGGACCTGATCAATAGGAACGGGGCAGGACGCCAAAAAGACGCACCGCCCCCGAATTTGTCCCCAACTATTCAGAATCAGGGCTGCGGCGCCGGCTCGGGGCGCTTGGCCAGAACCTGATCGATCAGGCCAAATTCCTGGGCCGCATCGGCGGTCATGAAGTTATCACGCTCGAGCGCCTGCTCCACGGCCGCGATGTCGCGCCCGGTATGCTTCACGTAGATTTCATTGAGCCGGCGCTTCAGGGCCTCGCTCTCGCGGGCATGGATCATGATGTCCGTGACCTGCCCCTGATAGCCGCCAGAGGGCTGGTGGACCATGATTCGGGCATTCGACAGGGCGAAGCGCTGTCCTGCCTCGCCGGCAGTGAGCAGCAGCGATCCCATCGAGGCAGCCTGCCCCACACACAATGTGGAGACGGGGCAGCGGATAAACTGCATCGTGTCATAGATGGACAGGCCGGAGGTCACAACCCCGCCCGGCGAGTTGATATAGAAGGAGATTTCCTTCTTCGGATTCTCGGCCTCAAGGAAGAGAAGCTGTGCCACGATCAGCGAGGCCGAATAGTCCTCGACTGGGCCGGTGAGGAAAATAATCCGCTCGCGCAAGAGACGCGAATAGATGTCGAATGCGCGCTCACCACGATTCGACTGCTCGACCACCATCGGGACGAGCGTGTTGTTATACAACGCAACCGGATCTCTCATCGTCTCATTGCTCCAAAGTCGGCCGCGCGGAAGCGCGGCCGTTAGATATGGCAAGCGGCGAGACGCTCGAAAAGGGCGTTACTCGCTCTTGCTGGACTTCTTGGCGCCCTTGGCCTTCGGCTTGGACTCGGTCTCGGAGGCAGCCTCCTCGCCCTCGTCGTCTCCGAAAAGCGCTTCCTTGGAAACGGTTTCGTCCACGACCTTCACCTGAGACAGGATCTGGTCGACGACCTTTTCCTCGAACAACGGCGCCCGGATTTCGGCCAGAGCCTGCGGATTCTTGCGATAGAAATCCCAAACCTGCTTCTCTTGGCCCGGATATTGGCGAACCCGCTCGACAAGCGCCTGGGTGACCTCGTCGTCGGAGATCTTGATATCGGTCTTCTCACCGATCTGCGCAAGCACCAAGCCGAGACGAACGCGGCGCTCCGCGATCTTGCGGTAATCGGCGCGGGCCTGCTCCTCGGTCGTGTCCTCGTCCGCGAAGGTCCGGTTGTTGGCCTTCATGTCGCCCTCGACCTGGCCCCATACGGCGGCGAATTCCTGCTCGACGAGGCTCGGAGGCAGCTCGAAGGAGTACTTCGCGTCCAGGGCGTCGAGAAGGTCCTTCTTGACCTTGCGGCGGGACTGGGCGTCGAAGTCGCGCTGAATGGCGCTTCGGATGGCGTCCTTCAGGGCGTCGAGCGAATCCATGCCGAAGCCCTTGGCAAGCTCGTCGTCGATCTTGAGCACGCCCGGAGCCTCGACGGCCTTCACGGTCACGTCGAACTCGGCATCCTTGCCGGCCAGATGCGCGGCCAGATAGTTGGCCGGGAAGGCGACCTTCACCAGCTTCGTGTCGCCGGCCTTCACGCCGACGAGCTGGTCCTCGAAGCCGGGGATGAAGGTGTTGGAGCCGAGTTCGACCCGGATATCCTCGCCCTTCCCGCCTTCGAACTCGGTGCCATCGATGCGGCCCACGAAATCCACGACCACCCGGTCGCCCTGCTCCGCCTTGCCGTCCTTGGGCTCGAAAGTCCGATTCTGCTTGGCCATCCGCTCAAGCGATTCGTTGATCTCGGCGTCCGCGACCTCGGCGACAGGCTTCTTGACCGTCACGTCGGACAGATCGGCCAGCTCGAATGCCGGGAGCACCTCGAGGGCAACCGTAAAGGCGAGATCGCCCTTGGCCTCCATGACCTTCTCGATCTCGTCCTTGTTCTCGGGGAGCTGGACCTGGGGCTCATGGGCAAGCTTCAGGCTGTTGTCTTCGACGATTTTGCGGTTCGCTTCGTTGACCGCATTCTGGACGACGTCCGCCATGACGGACCGGCCATAAACCCGACGCAGGTGGCCGACCGGCACCTTGCCCGGACGGAAACCGTTGATTTTCACCCGGTCCTTGAGGGTCGACAGCTCGTTGTTGAGACGCTCCTCCAGCTCCGTCGCCGGAAGAACGACCTTGAATTCCCGCTTCAAGCCTTGGGACAGAGTTTCCGTCACCTGCATGGTTATATCGCCTTCGCTCACTCGAAAAAATTCTTCGTCCCAGGCTCCGGCCGTTGCGGCTGCCGCCGTCAACCAGGCCCATCGGAGCCGTCCGGAAACCAACCCTGACGGGATTGGTGCGGGCGGAGGGACTCGAACCCCCACGACTTTCGCCGCTGGAACCTAAATCCAGTGCGTCTACCAATTCCGCCACGCCCGCGCGGGAGGCGGCGCAATGCGCCCCTCGTCCGGGACGGCGCTCTATAGCATGCCTGGAGGCGGGTGCATCAAAAAAGTTCGCGTCTCGTAACAAAGGGCTTTTGACCGAAAAAGCAACCAAACTTGGCCGTTTGCGTTCAAGCCTGTACGTCCGTCCCGTGCTTCTCACAAAGGGCTGCTTTGCATGATCACCCGTCGCGCCGCGACAGTCGGCCTCGCCACGGCCCTTTTTGGCCTTTCCCGGTGGGGGGAAGCTCAATCAGCTGTTTCGCCTGCGCCTGTTGAGGATATGCCCTCCGAGATCACCGCTAAGTCTTCGCGGAAGCGGCTGCGACCCAATGCCGAAGCGGACGCTGATATCTTGACACTGAATGGCCGCCTCGCTCCCACCTTTCGACTGAGGGCCGGAGCTCCTCTGGAATTCACCTTCAAGAACGAGACAGCCCTGCCCCTCAGCTTGCATATTCAAGGGCTTCGCGGGCCCAATGCCATGGATGGTGTCGGTCGATTGACCCAGGAATCGGTTCAACCGGGAGGCCGGTTCGCCTTTCGCCTGCCGCCACCGGATCCGGGCACCTTCTTGATCCGCCCATGCATTCTCGGCGGCAGCGCGGAGCCTTTGGGACGCGGATTGTCGGCCATGCTGATCGTCGAGGAATCCGCTGCTCCCACGGTCGATCTGGACTGCCCACTCCTCATCGATGACTGGCGTCTCAATGATGACGGCAGCCTCACGCAGTTCCTGAAAGCCTCGAACGAGGCCCCAGTTGGCCGCCTCGGCAACCTTCTGACGGTCAACGGCGTCCCGGCTCCACAGCGGATCGAGGCGCCTGCGGGTGGGCGCCTACGCATCCGGCTCGCCAATACCAGCAATGCCAGAGCCATGCGGCTTCAGCTTAGCGATCTGAAATCGGTGGTCATTGCCATCGACGGACAGCCAACGGAGACGTTTGAGCCACTGCGATCCTCTCTGCCCTTTGCCCCGGGCAGCCGCTACGACCTTCTGGTCGACCTGCCTGCCCAGCCAGGCGCGCGCGGAGCCATTCTTGCCATGCTCGGTGAGGGAATTCCCCTCGTGGAAATCATCACGAAGGGTGAACCCCAGGTCGATCGTCCGCCGATCGGACCGCTGGCACCGAACGACAAACTTCCCAAGGCGATCGCCCTTGAAAAGGCGACCCGCAAGGAGCTCACCATCCAGAACGTCGCCGATAACCCGACGTCAGGATGGACGATCAATGGTGCCCCCGGAGATCCTTCGACCCCCGCGCTCAAGATCCGGCGCGGCACGCCCGTGGTCCTGACACTCAACAACAAGACCCCCTTTGTGCAGCCGTTTCACCTGCACGGACACGTTTTTCGCCTGCTTCATGGCCTCGACGACGGCTGGCAGCCCTATTTTCTCGACACCGTCCAGGTGCCCGAGAACAAGACGAGCCGGATTGCCTTCGTTGCCGACAATCCGGGCAAATGGCTGCTGGAATCCACGGTGATGGAGCGCTTCGACGCTGGCCTATGGACCTGGATCGAGGTCAGTTGAGCAGATCGCTCAATACGTTGGGGATAAGATCGGCCAGATCTTCGGAAATCAGGCCGGGACCGAAGCTTGCGCCCGCAGCCGCATGAATCCAGACACCGGCGCAGGCAGCCTCGAAGGCCGGCATATGCTGAGCCATCAGCCCAGCGATGATGCCACACAAGGTGTCTCCGGAGCCGGCAGTTGCCAGATAGGGAGTGCCGTTCTCATTGATGACGGCGCGGCCGTCGGGCGCTGCGATGACGGTATCCATGCCTTTAAGGACAAGCACGGCGCCCGTATAGGCGGCGGCGCGCCTCGCTCGCTCAAGTTTCGAAGGTGGATCAAGGAGATCCGGATGCCCCTTGAATAGACGGTTGAACTCCCCATCGTGGGGAGTGAGCACCGTCGGCGCATGATGGAATGCCTGGTGCATCTCGGAGGCGAGCCCCTCGAAGGATGTCAGAGCGTCTGCATCGAGCAGGAGGCTGCGCCGGGCCAGCGTCGCCACGGCCACCATGGCGCGGGTGGCGGCGTGGACTCCGAGGGCCGGGCCAAGCACGAGGGCATTGAAGCGCTGATCCTGCAGAATGGCATGCAGGCCCTCCGGCCCTTCGCAGCCGCGCAGCATGACAGCCGTCAGATGGGCGGCATTGACGCCGATCGCTTCCGGTGGCGACGCGACGGTAACGAGGCCGGAGCCGATCCGAAGAGCCGCGCGGGCAGCCAGACGAGCCGCACCCGTCCGCGTCGCGCCTCCTGACAAGACGAGTGTATGGCCGCGCTCATACTTGTGGGATCCCAGATGCGGCCGCGGCAGCGCACCGCTCCATAGGGCAGGCCGATTGGCGAAGGTCGCGATACGGTCCGCCCCAGGCGCCTGGGCATCGATTCCGATGTCCGCCACCTCGACGAGGCCACTGAACCTGCGTCCGGGCAGAAGCAAGTGCCCGGGCTTGCGGGCCGCGAAGGTGACGGTTCGGTCCGCGAGCACGGCGAGGCCCCTCACCTCACCCGAATCGCTGTCGATGCCGGAGGGGAGATCAACGGCCAGAACCGGCCGCCCCGAAGCATTGATGCGCTCGATGGCAAGGCGCGCATCTCCCGCGAGGTCGCGGCCAAGCCCCGTGCCGAACAAGGCATCGACGATCAGGTCGGCACTTTCGAACGGGGCCGCCTGAACAGGGGTGACCTCACCGACCCAGCCCTCCGCGGCCTTGGCTGCGTCGCCCCGGAGACGGTCGCGTGCCGTCGCAAGGGCGAGGATCACCCTATACTCGCGGTCTTGCAGGATGCGCGCCGCCACGAAACCGTCCCCGCCGTTGTTGCCGGGTCCGGCGACCACGAGGACCTGTGCTCCAGGCGTCACCATGCTTTCGGCGACGCTCGCCACCGCTTCTCCCGCTCGGGTCATCAGGACGAAACCCGGAGTGCCGGCCGCGATGGCCGCGGCATCGGCTTCTCGCATCTGTTGGGCTGTCGGAAGCAGTTCGACGCGGGTCATGATGAGATTATGGCGCAGCTTTGCATGAGGCAGACTGCACTTGCATCATTTGCACAAACTTTACTCACAAACTGCCTCCAACAATGGCAGAACTGCCTGCCTCGGATTGATGGGACCGTGGAAACGGCCATCCTTGTGGTGCTAAAAGCGGCAAAACCTCGAAGAAAGCGGTCCCGGGATGAAAAAGATCGAAGCCATCATCAAGCCCTTCAAGCTGGATGAAGTCAAAGAAGCGCTCCAGGAGGTCGGTCTTCAGGGCATCACGGTCATCGAGGCCAAGGGCTTCGGGCGCCAAAAGGGACATACGGAACTCTATCGTGGCGCCGAATACGTGGTCGATTTCCTGCCGAAGGTGAAGCTTGAGATCGTGCTCGCGGACGACATGGTCGAGAACGCCATCGAGGCGATCCGCAAGGCGGCCCAGACCGGCCGCATCGGAGACGGTAAGATTTTTGTGTCGACGGTGGAAGAAGCCGTCCGCATCAGAACTGGCGAAACCGGATCGGACGCGATCTGAACTCGCTTTTCAAAGCCACGGCCTGACGCCGTGAACAACCATCAAGGGTAAAAGAGGACGAGACCATCATGCAGACCGCCAAGGATGTGCTGAAGGCGATCAAGGACAACGACATTAAGTATGTCGACTTCCGGTTCACGGACCCGCGCGGCAAGTGGCAGCACGTGACCTTCGACCAGTCGATGATCGATGAGGACGTGTTTGCCGATGGCGTGATGTTCGACGGCTCCTCCATCGCTGGCTGGAAGGCGATCAACGAGTCGGACATGACCCTCATGCCCGATCCCGCAACCGCCCAGATCGACCCCTTCTTTTCCGCCGCGACCCTGTCCATTGTCTGCGACATTCTCGAGCCCGCGACCGGCGAGCCTTACAACCGCGATCCGCGCGGCATCGCAAAGAAGGCGGAAGCCTTCCTGAAGTCCACCGGCGTCGGCGATACGGTCTATGTCGGCCCGGAGGCTGAGTTCTTCGTGTTCGACGACGTGAAGTTCTCCGCTGACCCGTACAACACCGGCTTCAAGCTCGACGCCTCCGAATTGCCGATCAACGGCAACACGGATTACGAAGGCGGCAACCTCGGACACCGCATCCAGACAAAGGCCGGCTATTTCCCGGTCCCGCCGCTCGACTCCGCCCAGGACATGCGCGGCGAAATGCTTGCGGCCATGGCGGCCATGGGCGTGACCGTGGAGAAGCATCACCACGAAGTGGCCTCGGCCCAGCACGAACTCGGCACGAAGTTCAACACGCTGGTGAGGACAGCCGACGAGATGCAGATCTACAAGTACTGCATCCACAACGTCGCCCAGTCCTATGGAAAGACTGCGACTTTCATGCCGAAGCCAGTCTATGGCGACAACGGCTCCGGCATGCATGTCCACCAGTCGATCTGGAAGGGCGGCAAGCCCATGTTCGCGGGCAACAAGTACGCGGATCTTTCCCAGGAATGCCTGTGGTATATCGGCGGCATCATCAAGCACGCCAAGGCGCTGAACGCCTTCACCAATCCGTCGACGAACTCCTACAAGCGTCTCGTCCCGGGCTATGAGGCCCCCGTGCTGCTCGCCTACTCGGCTCGCAACCGTTCGGCCTCGTGCCGTATTCCGTGGACGACCTCGCCGAAGGCGAAGCGCGTCGAGGTTCGCTTCCCCGATCCGACCGCAAACCCCTATCTCGCCTTCGCGGCCCTTCTCATGGCCGGCCTCGACGGCATCGTGAACAAGATCGATCCCGGCCAGGCGATGGACAAGGATCTCTATGATCTTCCGCCGCGTGAGCTGAAGAAGATCCCGACGGTCTGCGGATCGCTCCGCGAAGCGCTGGCCAGCCTCGACAAGGACCGCGCCTTCCTGAAGGCCGGCGGCGTCTTCAGCGACGACTTCATCGACAGCTACATCGAGCTGAAGATGACCGAAGTCGCTCGTTTCGAAATGACGCCGCATCCGGTCGAGTTCCAGATGTACTATTCCTGCTGATCGGCGGAACAGATTTCCTCCCGGCCGCGATTGTGGCCTGCCTATGCCGGAGCCCTCGGGCTCCGGCTTTTTTGTTTGAAAGGCAAAGAGTCACGTATCAGCGACGGAAGGCGCCATTCGATTGAGCTCCCAGCCGGCGACCCATTGGCGCCGCAGGGCATCGCCCTCTCCCTTGAAGAACACGTCCGTCACCATGCTCTGCTCGACGCGCTCGGCGCGAAATTGGCGCAAATCCTGACGCAGCTCGCACCATGCGATGATATTCGCAGCTTCTGAGTAATAAATGAGGGCAATCGGGCAGATCGTCCGCCGCGTCAGCCGATCCTGAACATCGCGATAGGCGATCTCGATCTTGCGTTCCTCGCGAATGGCGGCCCGGACCATCGCGAGATCGATGCCCGGCGGCGAAGGGGCGATCGTGCCCCATGCATGGAGCGCGCTGCGAGCCAGGATCTGACGGAGTGGCGGCGGCATCGCAGAGGCGATCTTCTGACCGACACTTTTCGCGGACGCTCGAAGGCCGACGTCGCCCGTTCTCTCAAGGAGTGCCAAGGCGAGGACGATGGCCTCCGTCTCATCGATCGAGAACATGAGAGGCGGCATATCGAAGCCGGGTTTCAGCCGATAGCCGATTCCGCGCCCGCCTTGGATCGGCACGCCCATAGCCTGGAGGGCGGCGATGTCCCGATAGATAGAGCGGGATGTGACATTCAGGGTGTCGGCGATTTGCGCCGCCGTTACGGGCTGAGACGCGAGCCGAAGAATCTGGACGATCTCGAAGAGTCGCGATGCCTTGCGCATGAACCCATCCTCGCAACTGACACAACGGTGTCAGTACGCATCCTTTTGAAAGGCTCTCGATCTCTTGGAAAATAACGACTTCCAGTCCATCAACATGTTCCCAACGCCACAGAAACTGACATGACCTATACTGCAAACCTCTGGCTTTTCGTCACGCTTCTTTTCGGGATCATTGTCATCCCCGGCATGGACATGCTCTTCGTCCTGGCCAACGCCCTGACGGGAGGGAAGCGGGCTGGATTGGCGGCGACGGCAGGAATCATGACGGGAGGAGCTGCCCACACGGTCTTCGGCGCGGTCGGCGTGACCCTGCTGGCCCAACTGGTTCCAACCGTTTTCGCCGCCCTCCTCTATGCCGGAGCGGCCTATATGGTCTGGATCGGCCTGACACTCATGCGCAGCTCTATCACCGTCGGGACGATTGGCGAGGCGCGCGGGCGCTCGCTCTGGCGTGCTTTCCGGCAGGGCGCGATCACCTGCCTTCTCAACCCCAAGGCTTATCTCTTCACCCTCGCCGTCTACCCGCAGTTCCTGCTGCCTCAATACGGAGCAATCTGGTTGCAGGCTCTCGTCATGGGAGTTCTCACCGTACTGATGCAATTGACGGTCTATGGCGGTCTTGCCGTCGCGGCGGGTCGAAGCCGTACGTTCCTGACATCCAGCCCGCGCACCACGATCATGATCGGCCGGGCGGCCGGCCTCCTGTTCATTCTCGTGGCCCTTGCAACCGTCTGGCGCGCGATCTCGTAACGCGTCCTCATTATTCGTTCGGCCTGCGGCAAGGTGCCCGTAAGTCGGTCAAGGAGCCGAACGACTTGACCCCGGCCCGGCACATGTGCTCCGTCTCGCCCTCGCACCCTGAAAGTGAGAGAGATGAGCCGCCCAGGAACAGCCAAAGCCGCATTCGGAGTCCTGCTTCTCATGGCGACGATAGGCGGCACGGAAATTTCAAGGGCACAGGAGCGTCCGGGGCAAAGCTGGCGTGAGATCAAATGCACGCGCTACAGGACAGCCTGGTCCGAAGCCGTTGCCCGGCATGGAACTCAGGGCTTGAGCAAGGACTTCCTTTCCCGTCACGAAGCCTTCCTGGCTTCGGGCTGCACGGCACGGGCCGACGTCTGCCCCCGCTCCGCCGAAGAGCTTGATCTCGCCAACATGATGGTCGTCGCGGCCATGAACGCGGGAACCGCCAGCACATTCCCACCCTTCGCCTGCCGGAAATAGCGCAAGGCGCTCGCCCTCAATCTAGGGACCCGGGTCGAGAGACTTCTGTCGATAGCAACAAGGCTTCTGTCCGCATCGAGAGAGTCGAGGACCAGCGCTCCCCTCAAAGAAAAAGGCCCGGCATTCCTGCCGGGCCTATAAGACTGCAAGTGCAATCAGATCTTAGTACGAGCCGAAACGGTAGTTCAGGCCAGCGCGGACAACCGCGAACTCGTCATTGCTGCGGCCAGCGTTGTAGCCGAGATAGATGTCGTTGCGGTTGTTGCCTTCGAGATTCACATAAAGACCCTCGATCTTGGCGCTGAGGTTGCCGGTGAAGGCGTATTCGAGACCGCCGCCAACCGTCCAACCGCCATTGCTGTCACCATAGGCAAAGCCGCCGGTGGCATAGATGAGAGCCTGGTCGAAGGCGAAACCGGCGCGGGCGCGGACAGTGCCGAACCAGTCGTCGGAGGAATTGTGGCCATAGTAGCCGAGCCCATAGTAGCCGTTATCACGGCCGCGGTCGGCATACTGGATGTCAGCTTCGGCACCGATGACAAAGGAGCTCATCTGGAAGTTGTAGCCGGCCTGAGCGCCGCCAACGAACCCGCCGTCGCTGTGGTTGCCGCCGTAATAGCCCAGGATCGGGTCATAGTAGCGGTTGCTGTCGTTGGTGTTCCAGCCGTAGCCAGCATTCACGCCGACATAGAAACCGGTCCAGGTGAAGACCGGGGCAGCAGCCATGACTGGAGCCGGAGCCGCACGCGACGGCAGGTCGGCAGCCATGGCGCTGATGGTGAGCCCCACGAAGGCGACGGAGGAGAGCAGGATCTTCTTCATGATTGTTATCCCATTACAGGCAGAAACGTCTGTAATGGAATTAACTAACATTCATCCTCGTGTCTGTCACTATATTGCAACAGCGGGTTGAAACCTTGGCCGGTGAGGCCAGCAAAGAGACCGCTACGCATCGAATCGGTCTCACGATCATGATCGTCGACGGCGTGTCGATGTATGATGAAAAGAACTCGTATTTGCTCTTCATGATGGCCGGATGTATTGCCGAGACCCGGAATCAATCCGCATATCTTGGCATTCATGCCTTTTCCTTGGATTGACAAGGCCATAGCTTGTCCTATGGTCGCGCCGCATCGTTACTTGAGCAGTTGATCTCAGGTGAAACCAGTTTTGCGCCCGTTTGTTGCCGTATCGAGCGGCCGGCATTGAAAGCGCGTTCAGCCCTCAACGGTTATTCCTCTCATGTCGTTTGCCGAACTCGGACTTAGCGAGAAAGTTCAACAGGCGGTCGCCGCCTCCGGCTATACCGAGCCGACTCCGATCCAGGCCCAGGCCATTCCGCATGTGCTGGCGCGCCGGGACGTGCTTGGCATCGCTCAGACGGGCACAGGCAAGACAGCGGCCTTTACTTTGCCGATGCTGACGCTTCTCGAGAGCGGACGAGCCCGCGCCAGGATGCCCAGGACCCTGATCCTCGAGCCGACCCGCGAGCTGGCAGCGCAGGTGGAAGAGAATTTCGACCGCTACGGAGCCAACCACAAGCTGTCGGTCGCATTGCTGATCGGAGGCGTTTCCTTCGGTGATCAGGACGCCAAGATCACTCGCGGCGTCGACGTGTTGATCGCAACCCCAGGCCGCCTGCTCGACCATTTCGAGCGTGGCAAGCTCCTGCTGACGGGCGTCGAGCTCCTCGTCATCGACGAAGCCGACCGGATGCTCGATATGGGCTTCATCCCCGACATCGAGCGTATCGTAAAGCTGGTCCCCTTCACCCGTCAGACCCTGTTCTTCTCGGCGACCATGCCGCCCGAGATCCAGCGTCTTGCGGATGCTTTCCTTCATAACCCGGTGAAGGTCGAAGTCGCCCGTGCGGCCTCGACAGCCACCACGATCACCCAGCGCCTGGTGGCCACGGGATCGCAGGATTACGAGAAACGCGAGACCCTGCGGGAGCTCATCCGTGGCGCCACGGATCTCAAGAACGCGATCGTCTTCTGCAACCGCAAGCGCGATGTGGCAGTGCTCCATCGATCCTTGCAGAAGCATGGCTTCAACGTTGCGGCCCTTCATGGCGACATGGATCAGCGCGCCCGCATGGCTGCCCTCGATGGCTTCCGTAGCGGCGATACGCCCCTTCTCGTGGCAAGCGACGTGGCTGCGCGGGGCCTCGACATTCCGGCGGTGAGCCACGTCTTCAACTATGATGTGCCACATCACGCGGAGGATTATGTCCATCGCATCGGCCGCACTGGACGCGCAGGGCGGACAGGCTATTCCTTCACACTCGTCAGGCCAGGTGACGAGAAATCTCTGGCGGCCATCGAAAAGTTGATCGGGCAGCCGATCGAATGGGAAGGTCCGAGCCTCGCCGAACGTCCCCCTTCCGCAGGCAAAACATCCGCCCGGCGTGGACGTGGAGGCTCGGAGCGTTCGCGCGGCGGCAAAGGAAGCGTCAGGACGACCGAAGAGGCAACCGTTCAGGACATCGAAGTCCGCGAAGAGAAAGCTCCTCGCCGCGACCGAGCTCCAGAAAGAGCCCCCCAAAGGGATCGGGACCGCGGCCGCAGCCGAAGGGACCAAGACACGGATGAGCCAGTGGTTGGCCTCGGCGATCATGTCCCCGCGTTCCTCTTGCGGCCCGCTCCGGTGAAGAAACCGAAATAGGTCGACTTGCCAAAGAGCAGACGCGCGGCACAATCCTCCTGACAAGTACAGCGGTCGTAGCCGCTCTCCAACGGCTGCGACGTATCGGATGTCTCATCAGGAAGTTGTCATGGCTCGGAATGTCGCCGTCTTCGTCGGAAGCCTTCGCAAGGAATCGTTTACGCGCAAGATCGCTAAGGCCCTCGTGGAGCTTGCTCCTGAAGGGATGTCGCTCAGCTTTGTCGAGATCGGCCAGCTTCCCCTCTACAATCAAGATGACGAAAGCAATCCGCCTGAATCGTACCGCGAGTTCCGACGGACGGTTGCAGCCGCAGACGCAGTCCTGTTCGTGACACCCGAATACAACCGCTCGATTCCGGGAGGTCTGAAGAATGCTTTGGATGTGGGATCGCGGCCGTACGGCCAGAGTGCCTGGGACGGAAAGCCCGGTGCGGTCGTCAGCGTCTCGCCCGGTGCCATCGGCGGTTTTGGCGCCAATCATCACCTGCGACAGTCACTCGTCTTCTTGAATATCCCGGCGATGCAGCAGCCTGAGGCCTATGTCGGCAATGTTACCCAGCTCCTCGATGACCAGGGGAAGCTGACGAACGACAACACACGCGCCTTCCTCGCGAAGTTCATGCAGAGCTTTGCGGCGTGGATCGAGGCCGTAAAGAAGAGCTAAGCCGACGCTCTCCGGGAGCGCTTCCTGGCAGGCTTAGCGGCACGAGTCCGGTAGGCCGCCTCCAGGGCCAGGCTGCCGAGACGTTGCGCTTCGTCCTCGTCCTCCATGGCGGATTCCGGCATGAGCCAATAGCTCATCACCGTCGTTCGCCCGTCGCGGCTTTCGTAAGTAAAGGGTCTCGAATTGAGCTCCTGGAAAACCGGCACGGTCTCAACATCGGTCTTCAAATAGAGCTCGCCGCCGGCCTCTAGGGCGAACATCACCTCGCCCCGATAGATGCCCTGTCCGCCGAACATCCGGCGGATCCTGATAGGGCCAAGCGCCCGGAATACATCGCTGATGGCTTCCGCATCCATGGAAGAATCACTCGGCGGGCTGGAACCTGTCAGGAGTCGCCGGCGTGATCGCGACAGATTCGCCGCAGCCGCAGGCCGAGGTCTGGTTGGGATTATTGAAGACGAACTGCGATGCCAGCTTCGTGGTCTGGAAGTCCATTTCGGTTCCAAGGAGGAACAGCACGGCCTTAGGGTCGATCAGGACCGTGACGCCTTTGTCCTCCACAACCTCGTCGAGTGGCGAGATGCTGTCCGCATATTCCATGGTGTAGGACATCCCGGCACAGCCGCCGTTCTTGACGCCCACGCGCACGCCGACGATCGGCCGGTCAGCCCTGGCGATGATGTCTTTGACGCGGCTTGCCGCCGCATCGGTCAAGGTGACGACCTTGAATCCCGGTAAAGCCATTGAATTTCTCTCCTGGCGTCCGGGTTCAAGGCCCGGGCAGAACGAGTCCATTTCCATATAAATAGGAGATGGAAGCCTGAACGTCGAGATTTATCCCTCCGCCATACCATTGTGGTTGACGGTCCGTGCCGAATTCCAATCTAGGCAATAAGCCCATCAGATAAGGGGAACCGCTGTCGCATGAGCAAGAATGATGCCGTCCGGATCGTGACTGCCGACATCTCGCTTCTCGAAGATTGGACGCGCCTCCGAGCGGCGCTCTGGCCCGAATCGAGCCGAGAGGACCATCATCGCGAAGCGGAGGAGTTCCTGCTGACTCCCTCCAGTGATGCGGTCGTGCTGCTCGCCCTGGCGGATGGATCAAGAACGGCGGGCTTTGTCGAGGTTGCGCTGCGCCGCGACTATGTGAACGGCTGCGTTTCCTCCCCCGTCGCCTTCCTTGAGGGGATCTATGTCGACCGCAATTGGCGGCGAGGCGGTATCGCCCGTCTCCTGGTCAAGGCGGCGGAAGCGTGGGCCATGGAGCGCGGGTGCAGCGAATTCGCCTCCGATGCCGATCTTGGCAATACGGTATCGCACGCGATGCACGAGCGCCTCGGATTTGAGGAGACCGAACGCGTCGTCTATTTCAGGAAACAGCTTGCCTCGCCGGCAGACAGGTAGCCAGCGGCCGGCACCTACCACATGTCGAGAGCGACGCGCGCCTCGTCCGACATACGGCTCTGGTCCCACGGCGGATCGAAGACCATGTTGACGGTCACGGCCTGGACACCCTGCACGGTCGCCACCGCATTCTCGACCCAGCCCGGCATTTCGCCGGCGACGGGACAGCCGGGTGCCGTCAAGGTCATGTCAATCGTGACGTTCCGGTTGTCATCGATCTCGACCCGATAAATGAGGCCCAGTTCGTAGATATCCGCCGGGATTTCAGGATCGTAAACCGTCTTGAGAGCCGCCACGATGTCGTCCGTCATACGGTCGAGCTCTTCCGGCGGGAGTCCAGCGCTGGGGTTCACCTGCGGCGCGTTCGGCGCATCGTTGATCGGGGTCAGGTCGTTCACAGGCAATCCTCACGCGAACAGGGTTTCGGCCTTCTGCAGGGCTTCGGCCAGTTTATCGACTTCTTCCAGAGTGTTGTAGAGCCCGAATGACGCGCGGCAGGTCGCAGTCGCCCCGAAGCGTTCGAGCAGGGGCATGGCGCAATGGGTCCCTGCCCTAACGGCAACGCCCTGGCGGTCGATCACCGTGGCGATATCGTGGGCGTGGGCGCCCTTCATGTCAAAGGCAATGATGGCTCCCTTGCCTTTGGCTCGCCCATAGATCCGAAGTGAGTTGATGGCCCCGAGCTTCTGATGGGCATAATCCGAGAGGGCAGCCTCATGAGCCCGGATCCGGTCACGGCCGAGCTCCATCATAAAGCGAAGAGCTGCATCCAGGCCCACGGCCTCGACGATCGCCGGCGTTCCGGCCTCGAAACGGTGCGGGGGATCGTTGTAGGTGATGCTGTCGCGACGAACCTCGCGGATCATCTCGCCACCGCCCTGGTAGGGCGGCATCTGCATCAGAAGCTCCTTCTTGCCGTAGAGCACGCCGATGCCTGTCGGCCCGTAGACCTTATGGCCGGTCATGACATAGAAATCCGCATCAAGGTCGCGGACATCCACATCGAGATGGACAGCACCCTGCGCGCCATCCACCAGCACTGGCACCCCGTGGGCATGGGCGATCCGGATGATGTCCTTCATGGGCGTGACTGTGCCGAGCACGTTGGACATATGCGTGATGGCGACGATCTTGGTGCGCGGTGAAAAGAGTTTCTCGTACTCGTCGAGAAGGAAATTGCCCTCGTCATCGACCGGTGCCCAGCGGATGACCGCTCCCTTGCGCTCACGCAGGAAGTGCCACGGCACGATATTGGAATGATGCTCCATGATGGAGAGGATGATTTCGTCCCCCTCCCCGATCGCCATCCGTCCGAAGGAATCGGCCACGAGATTGTAGGCTTCGGTCGCCGATTTGGTGAAGACGATCTCGTCTACCGACCCAGCATTGAGGAAGCTCCGTACGGTCTCGCGCGCCCGCTCGAACGACTCGGTCGCCGCATTCGCCATGAAATGGAGGCCGCGGTGAACGTTGGAGTAGCCGGTCTCCATGGTATTGACCATGGCGTCGATCACTGCCCGCGGCTTCTGCGCCGAGGCCGCATTGTCGAGATAGACGAGCGGCTTGCCGTAAACTTGGCTCGACAGGATCGGAAACTGAGCCCGAATGGCCTCGACGTCGTAGGGCTTTACAGGTGCGTTCATCGTCTCACCATTTCTCCGTCGTCATGCCCGGCCCTGTGCCGAGCATCCACGCCCTGGCAATGCTGGGGCGCAGAAAGACGTGGATGGCCGGGACGAGCCCGGCCATGACGCATCGATTCTTACGAGCGTGTCCGCAGCCATTCCTCGATGGCGGCTACAAGGGCCTCGCGCACGGGTTCGTTGTCGACGAACTCGACCGCTTCGCCGAGGAAGGCTTGGACGAGAAGGCTCTCGGCTTCCTTCTTCGGCAAGCCGCGGGCCATGAGATAGAACAGCAGATCCTCGTCGAGCTGACCGCAGGTGGCGCCGTGGGCGCACTGCACATCGTCAGCAAAGATCTCAAGCTCCGGCTTGTTGTTCATGGCGCCGCCTTCGGCCAGAAGAATCGCGGCCGACATCATGCGACCGTCGGTCTTCTGAGCGTGATGCGGAACGATGATCTTGCCTTGGAAGACGCCAGTCGCTTCGTCATCGATGACGGTCTTAAAGAGCTCTCGGCTCTCGCAGTGGGGAGCACCGTGCTCGACGACGAGTGTCGAATCCGCATGCTGGCGCCCCTTGATCATCGTGGCACCGTTGATCTGCGCCTTCGCATTCTCGCCGTTGAACAGGCCGAAGACCTGATGGCGAGAGACGGCAGCGCCAGCCACCAGATTGACGCTGGTGAGCCGGGCCTCCGTGCCCATCTTCACCGCCAGCGTCGAAAGGGCCAAAGCCTGATCGCCTTCGACGTTCATCCGAATGTGGCGCACATCGGTCTCGTCGCCGGCAATGATCTCGACCACATCGTTCGGCTGGTGCCCTGCGCCGTTGCTGCTCTCGTGGCTTTCAAGAAGCGTCACGGATGCACCATCCTCCACCAGGACCAGCACGCGCGTCGCGGTTGCAACGGCAGAGGCACTGGATGTCACGAAGCGCAGGTGGACCGGCGTCTCGACCGGGCCAGTGATCCGCAGCATCACCCCATCCGCCATGAACGAGGTATTGAGCTGATAGACCGGGTTGTCCGAAGCCCAAGGTATCGGGCTTAAGTGCGCAAGCCAGTCATGTCCTGAGGCCAGCGCCTCCGCGAGCGGAACGACCTCGACGCCTTCCGGCAACGACTCGAAGCGCACCGCGTCACGAACGAAGTGACCGTTGACGAAAGGCACTTGGAGCGCAGACACGCCTGCAAGCGCCTTGGCATTGGCCAAGGCTGCCCTCGCCTCCTCGCCCGACGGCTTTGCGGCGAACGGAGCGGCCTCGCGCATGAGAGAGCGCAGGTCCGTATACTTGAACTCCTCGACACGCCGATGCGGCAGGCCACGGAGATTGAACTGCTCGAAGGCCTGGGCGCGCGATTCTGCATTCCCCGGCAAAAGAGCCTTGGCGCCTTCGAATGCCTGCGCCAAGCCGGTCTCGGCCGGAGTCTTCATGAGAGTGACTTCGGCCATGTCAGGCGGCCTCGCTTTCCCGGTAATCGGCATAGCCGTTTGCCTCGAGCTCGAGCGCCAATTCCTTGCCGCCGGACTTCACGATGCGTCCAGCCGACATCACGTGCACGGTATCCGGCACGATGTGGTTGAGCAGGCGCTGATAATGGGTGATGACGAGGAAGGAGCGATCCGGCGAGCGGAGGGCATTCACGCCCTCGGAAACGATGCGCAGCGCGTCGATATCGAGGCCGGAATCCGTCTCGTCCAGGATGCAGAATGTCGGCTGGAGCAGCGCCATCTGGAGAATCTCCATGCGCTTCTTCTCACCGCCGGAGAAGCCGACATTGAGGGCGCGCTTGAGCATGTCCTTCGGGATCTCGAGCTGCGTCGCGGCTGCGTTCACGCGCTTGATGAAGTCGGGCATGGTCAGCTCCGCGTCGCCGCGTGCCTTGCGCTGAGCGTTCATGGCGGCCTTGAGGAAGGTCATCGAGGCGACGCCCGGGATCTCCAGCGGGTATTGAAAGGCCAGGAACACGCCTGCAGCCGCACGCTGGTCTGGCTCCATCTCGAGCAGGTTCTGACCGTCGAGGAGGATTTCGCCGTCGAGGACTTCATAATCCTCCTTGCCAGCGATCACGTAGGACAGGGTCGACTTGCCGGAGCCGTTCGGCCCCATGATGGCAGCGACTTCGCCATTGTTGACGGTGAGATCGAGGCCATTGAGGATTCGCTTGTCCTCGATCTGGACCACGAGGTTCTTGATTTCGAGCATTGTAGAATTCCATCCACGTCATCCCGGGTGAGCATAGCGAGACCCGGGATCATCATCCGAATTGAACTGGTTTCAGCGATCCCGGCTCTTCGCTGCGCTTCGGCCGGGATGACACCACAAGGTTGTCGATTAACCGACCGAGCCTTCGAGCGAGATCGAGATCAGCTTTTGCGCCTCGACAGCGAACTCCATGGGAAGCTGCTGCAGCACGTCCTTCACGAAGCCGTTGACGATCAGGGCCGTCGCTTCCTCCTCCGAGAGGCCGCGCTGCTGGCAATAGAACATCTGGTCTTCGGAGATCTTGGACGTTGTCGCCTCGTGCTCGAACACGGCGCTTGCGTTCTTCGACTCGATGTAGGGCACCGTGTGCGCACCGCATTGGTTGCCGATCAGGAGCGAATCGCAGTTCGTAAAGTTGCGCGCGCCGGTCGCCTTGCGATGAGCCGAGACAAGGCCGCGATAGGTGTTCTCCGACCTGCCGGCGGCAATGCCCTTCGAGATGATCCGGCTCGTGGTGTTCTTGCCCAGATGGATCATCTTGGTGCCGGAATCGACCTGCTGCATGCCGTTCGACACCGCAATCGAGTAGAACTCGCCGCGGGAATTGTCGCCACGGAGGATGCAGGACGGATATTTCCAGGTGATGGCCGAGCCGGTCTCCACCTGTGTCCAGGTGATGACCGAGTTCTTGCCTCGGCAATCGCCGCGCTTGGTCACGAAATTGTAGATTCCGCCTCGGCCCTCGGCATCGCCCGGATACCAGTTCTGGACCGTGGAATACTTGATCTCGGCATCGTCGAGAGCAATCAGCTCCACCACGGCAGCGTGAAGCTGATTTTCGTCACGCTTCGGAGCCGTGCAGCCTTCGAGATAGGAAACGTAGGAGCCCTTGTCGGCGATGATGAGGGTCCGTTCGAACTGGCCGGTATTCTTCTCGTTGATCCGGAAATAGGTCGACAGCTCCATCGGGCAGCGGACGCCCGGCGGCACATAGACGAAGGATCCGTCCGTGAAGACGGCCGAGTTCAGCGTCGCGAAGTAGTTGTCCGTCACCGGGACCACGGAGCCGAGATACTGGCGGACCAGATCCGGATATTCGCGGATTGCCTCGGAGATCGGCATGAAGATCACGCCGGCCTTCTTCAGCTCCTCCTTGAAGGTCGTGGCGACGGAGACCGAATCGAACACCGCGTCCACCGCCACCCGGTTCCGCGGCTCGACGCCGGCCAGGATCTCCTGCTCGCGCAGCGGAATACCGAGCTTCTCATAGGTCTTGAGAATCTCGGGATCGACCTCGTCGAGCGACTTCGGCGCCGGATTGTTCTTCGGCGCGGCGTAGTAATAAATATCGTTGTAATCGATCTTGTCGTACGAGACCCGTGCCCAGGTCGGCTCTTTCATGGTGAGCCAGCGCTTGTAGGCATCGAGGCGCCATTGGAGCATCCACTCCGGCTCGCCCTTCTTGGCCGAGATAAAGCGAATGACGTCCTCGGACAGCCCCTTCGGAGCCTTTTCCATCTCGACTTCGGTCTCGAAGCCGTACTTGTACTGATCGACATCGATCAACCGGACTTGATCGATCGTCTCCTGCACTGCAGGCATTTGTCTCTCCCACCTCTCACGGCTTCAAGGGCCGCGGGTTGATGACATGGAAATGCAAGCGTCGCCGGTCAGGCTGCGCTTGCCCTCCGCTTATATAGGGTGCTGACCACCCTTTCGCACGCTTCCGCGAAGCAGATCACGTCCTCTTTTACGGTCTTCCACCCCAAACTGACTCGCAACGCACCTTCGGCCAAGGCCGGATCGACCCCCATGGCCTCAAGAACATGCGACCGTCTGACCTTGCCGGAGGAGCAAGCCGAGCCGGAAGACAGGGCAATTCCCTCCAGGTCGAAGGCGATCAATGCGGTTTCGGCCTTCAGGCCGGGTATCGCAAAAGCAAAGGTATTGGGCAACCGTCCAATCTCTTCGGCGATGATCGAAACGTCGGGCGCGACCTGCCGAAGCCGGACCTGCGCCTCGTCGCGAAGGGTGGAGAGCCGCGCACTCTCGCGCTCAAGCTCTGCGCGGGCCAGTTCGGCGGCCTTCCCGAAACCCACAATGGCCGGCAGGTTCTCGGTTCCGGCCCGATGGCCCTTCTCCTGTCCTCCGCCGCGGATCAGCCGGTCGGCGATCTCAAGCTGATCCGAGGCAAGGATCAAAGCGCCGATTCCCTTCGGTCCGCCGATCTTATGGGCTGAAAGCGTCAGAGCATCGACGCCGAGTGCGGCCATATCGACGGCAATCTTACCCGCAGCCTGAACCGCATCCGTGTGGATAAGGCCACCATGGCGATGCACGAGGGCAGCAATCTCTTGGATTGGCTGGATGACACCGGTTTCGTTATTGGCAAGCTGAACGGTGACCAGAATCCGGTTCGCGTCGGCGCCCTCCAGTCGGCGGCTCAGCCAGTCGAGGTCGACAAGGCCCGAGGCGTCGACGGGAATGGTCTCCACCGCGCCCACGGAAAAGCGGTGACCGCTCAGCCCGCACGGATGCTCGGTTGCCCCGATCAGAAGGATGGTGGAGGCAGGCTCGCCGAGGCGGTGGAATGACGGCGAGAGGACCATGTTGCTGGCCTCGGTCCCACCGCTGGTGAAGATAACATTCTTGGGCCGCGCCCCGACGAGGCCCGCGACCTTCTCGCGCGCGCGCTCGATTTCGGCCCGAGCGGCCCGTCCCTCGGAATGCACGGAAGAGGCATTTCCGGGAAGCTGGAGCGCGCGCAACACCTCGTCCGCGACATCAGGGCGGACCGGTGACGTTGCGTTATAATCAAGGTAAATGCGTCTATCCGCTGCCATCCCGACCGCCGAATGCACGAATGTCTTGCAATTGCCCCTGGTTGCCATGCTAAAGCACCGCAACCACATTCTCTTAAGTTATGCCCGGCTGGCTGACGCCCTGGGCGGCAAAGAGAACACAATTACAATTTAGAACAGTTCTAAGACTTTACCGAAGTCAGGGGCCTGAAGTCAAGGCTGCAGCACTTTCGCCCTCGTTAGACGAGAGGTCGGTTGAGAGGTTCGTATTCATGCCTGAAGTCGTCTTCACGGGGCCCGCCGGCCGCATCGAGGGTCGGTACCAGCAAGCGAAGCAAAAAGGCGCCCCCATTGCCATCGTGCTTCATCCGCATCCGCAATTCGGCGGCACGATGAACAACCAGATCGTGTACAACTTGTACTACGATTTCCTGAATCGGGGCTTCTCGGTACTGCGGTTCAACTTCCGCGGTGTCGGACGCAGCCAGGGCGCGTTCGACCACGGCCAGGGCGAGCTCTCGGACGCCGCCGCTGCCCTCGACTGGGCCCAGGCGATGAATCCGGATGCCCGCGCCTGCTGGATTGCCGGCGTCTCCTTCGGCGCCTGGATCGGTATGCAGCTCCTCATGCGCCGTCCTGAGATCGAAGGCTTCATCTCCATCGCCGCCATGGCGAACCGCTACGACTTCTCGTTCCTCGCACCCTGCCCGTCCTCCGGCCTGTTCGTGCACGGCTCGGAGGACCGGGTCGCACCGGTGAAAGACGTGGTCAGCGTCATCGAAAAGGTGAAGACGCAAAAGGGCGTCAAGCTCGAACACGCGGTTGTCGAGGGAGCCAACCACTTCTTCGACGGCAAGATCGACGAGTTGATGGTCTCCGTGGATCAGTATCTCGACAAGCGCCTCGGAAAGACGGAAGAGGCGGCCTGACACTAGGCCTTTTAACGGCTCGCCCAGGAGCACTTTCTTCTTTTCCAATAAAAAGGCGCGGCCTTCCGGTCGCGCCTTTCTTCGCTTCAGTGTCGCCTGTTCCGGCGACGCATGTTCCGCTTACACGAACTGGAAGTCGGAGGCGGCGAGCGCCGACAGCTGCACATGCTTGAGCAGAATGTCGAGCCCCTGCCGGGCAATCAGCACATCGTCGCCCTGCTGCACCGCCCCGGCCTTGATCGCCGCGAAGTCCTTGAACAGGCTGGTCGAGAGCTGAATGTGATCCTCGCCATGCTTGAAGTCGTTGAGGATCGCATGCTGCGTCGTCGCCCAGATCGCAAACAGATCGTTGCCTGAACCGCCCTCCAGGATATCGGTACCCCAGTCGGCGATCAGCGTGTCGTTGCCTTCCCGGCCAAGCAGCAGATCGTTGCCGCCAAAGCCGATCAGCAGATCGCCGCCACCGCAGCCGTCGAGCACGTTGTCGTTGTTATCGCCCTCAAGCCAATCGCCGCCTGAACCGCCACTGACATTCTCGAAGCCGGAGATGGTGTCACCTTGCGCGATATCGCCGGAGACGCTGTTCGCCCACAGCTTCACCGTCACGCCACCTTGGGCATCGAAATAGCTCAAGGTGTCGTTGCCGTCGCCGCCGCTGAGCATGTCCGCGCCGGCACCGCCATAGACGATGTCATTGCCGGCCCCGCCATAGATCGCATCGTTGCCGTCGCCACCCATCAGCGAGTCGTTGCCGTCACCACCGTTGAGGCTGTCGTTGCCGGCCCCGCCCGTGACGGTGTCGTTGCCCTCCGCCGCCAGGATGAGGTTGTTGCCGCTGTTGCCGGTGAGCACGTTATTGTAGCAATTGGCAACGATGTTCACATTGCCGGAGCCGTCGAGGATGACGTTCTCGATCGCCCAGGCGGCGATGTTGAAGTCGACCGTCGAGTGCACGGTGTCGGTGCCCTCGTTGCCGAGTTCGAACACCACATCGTTCACGCTGTCGACATAGTAGGTATCATCGCCGGCACCGCCGGCCATGGTGTCGGCACCCGTGCCGCCGTCGAGAACGTCGTTACCTGCCCCGCCATCGAGGCGGTCATTGCCGGTGCCGCCATTGAGCATATCGTCGCCGGAGCCGCCGTTGAGCGTATCATTGCCGGCACCGCCTGCCAGCAGACCGCCGCCCGAGATGACATCGTTGCCGTCGGTGCCGAGCAGTGTTGTGATAACGACATAATGCTGTTGCTGCTGGTCCTGCCAGTGCGGAACGACGAGGAGTCCCTTCTGGACCGTCGTTCCGTCGTCTGTCGGTTGAAGGGCGGGGGGAATGTGATCGTCGGGAATATAGTTGTGAACCCTTTGATACTCCAGGTCTAGAAAGTCAGGAGTAAGATGCGGCAGGATGGGATCGACCTCATCATCATAGTCGAAATTATGTGTGCCATTATCATAGTTCCAATCTGGACCCACATAATAATAGTAACTAGGATTGTCTTGGGTCTGGATGACGCCTGCCGAAGGATCGAGCCATATGTGACCATCCTCGTAGACTATCCACTTGTTTCCGTGGCTGTCCGTCATGTATGTGCGCCCCTGATCGTCCGGGACGACTTCCCATCCGGCCTGGCCCGTGCCGCCATCATTGGCGCTGCCGCTTCCCGAACCGCCAGTCGGATTGCCGGTGATGGTTCCGGTCTGGCCCGTGCCGCCATACTGGACGCCATGTGTCCCGTCCGGATTGGTGCCACCGCTATTGTCGAAGTACGCTTCCAGCGCTTGCTCGATTGAGAACATCTTTACCCCCGTTTTGCCGACCCATCCCGCGATCGGTCGCGCGACCGCCCAAACCTGTCACTCAGGATAATAAATGTTATATCATGCCCTAATACGGTCAAGGTGTGCCGACACACACGCACTTGTCCGTCCAGTGCACATTCGGGCCTCAGAACGTGCGTAAGTTGCGATCGCCAAACGGCAGCTCACCGCAAGCGTTGTGCCCCCGATCGCCAACCGCTGATATTTGCCGTGTTGGTCCAACTGAGCGCTTTGCGCGTCTGCAAACAGCCTATGCGACGATGCCATCTCAGCCTGATCGATTCTGTTCCGGCACAACAAAAAGCGCGGCCCTCCGGCCGCGCCTTCGTTCATCTCAGTGTCGCCTTTTCCGGAGACGGATATACCGCTTACACGAACTGGAAGTCGGAAGCGGTCAACGTCGCGAGCTGGACGTTCTTCAAGGTGATGTCGAGATGCGCACCGGTGATCACCACATCGGCGCCGTGCTGCACCGCCGCCGCTTTGATGGCGGCAAAGTCGGCGAACAGGTTGGTCGCGAGCTGAATGTGATCCTGCCCATGCGCGAAGTCGTTGATGATCGCATGGTCGATCGTTGCCCAGATCGCAAACAGATCGTTGCCTGATCCGCCTTCGAGGATATCGGTGCCCCAATCGGCGATCAGCGTGTCGTTGCCTTCGCGGCCGAGCAGCAGGTCGTTGCCGCCAAAGCCGAGCAACAGGTCGCCGCCACCGCAGCCATCGAGCACGTTGTCATTGTTGTCGCCCTCGAGCCAGTCGCCGCCGGTGCCGCCGCTGACGTCCTGGAAGTGGGAAATGACGTCACCTTGCGCAATGTCGCCGGCGGCGCTGTTGGCCCACAGCTTGACGGTCACGCCGCCCTGCGCATCGAAATAGCTCAAGGTGTTGCGGCCCGCGCCACCGTCGAGATGGTCCGCACCGGCGCCGCCATAGATGATGTCGCTGCCGTCCCCGCCGTCGATCCAGTCGTTGCCGCCACCCCCGAGCAGCGAGTCGTTGCCGTCACCACCGTTGAGCGTGTCGTTACCTGCATAGCCTGTCAGGGTGTCGTTTCCACCGTTGCCCGTCAGCACATTGTTTGCGGCGTTACCCTTGATGATGTCGTGGCCATTGCCTCCGATGGCGTTCTCGATCAGGGAACGCGGATCTCCGTGATATTGGAAGGCATTGTAGACATTGCCGTTGACGTTGATGTTCGCCGATTTGAGCGCGAGCTGGTTCGGCGAAAAGCGCACGAAGCCACCAGGAGCAAGATCGATCTCGGCATTGCTGGAATAGTTGGAGAGGTCGTATGTGTCGGTTCCGCCGCCGTCCCAGATCGTCAGGAAGATCTTGTTCCCGGCAGTCACGCCCTGGCCGACTCCATTGACGAAAGTTTCGCCCGACGTCGACCACTTATAGACCGTATTGCCGCTATTGGTCGTAAAATCGGCCCCATAGAGTTCCTGAAGAGCAGCAATATCGTACTGCATGTATGTCTGCGGATAATCGATCATATCCCCATACGACATCACCGTATATTCAGGAGAATCGTGCGCGCTGCTCATAGTGGGCAACGTACCGCCGTAATCATGCGGATGTTTGAGACCGAGCGAATGACCGAGTTCGTGAAGCACGATCATGTAACTGGCGGATCCGGGAGCATCGGCAGATGTCTTTTCCAGCCAGACATCGCCGTGATAGACGGGAACACCCGGATAATAGCTGTGGCTCCTATTGATGACCGCTCCGGGCGTGAAGCCGGAGATCTGCAATGTTCCGGAATCGGTGCCCGAATAAACGAGCGAGAGATTGGTGAGTCCCTCGACCGAACTCAGGCTCATCTTGGTGGGTCCACCCGCATAGGGGCTATACCCCTCGAGCGCATAGCGGACGGCCTGCTGGGCATTGAAGTTCAACGAACGATACCCGTTGGCACTCGGATTGAGCACCTCGTAGTCCCACCGCGAATCCGGGAGACTGTAGGTAATGGTCCCGCTCGTCCATTGAGACCCCGATAGGAGGGCAAGGACATCATGATCAAGCCCGGATGGAACCGAGAAACGGACGCCCGGCATGATATTGGGCGCCGTCTGCGCCAAGGTCGTGAAATAGCCGAGCGGCACCGCAGAAACATTTCCGGTCACCAGGCTATAGACGCTGCTGTAAACATTCTTGGCCTCCGAAGAGACCCAATTCCAAGCATCGCTAAACGGCGAACCCGCCGCCATTTGAGCATAGAAATCGTACTGCTGAAACGTTGTCCCTTCGGAATAGCTCTGCCCTACCGACCATTCCGCCGGCGCTGAGCCATTCATGCCCATGCCTGATGCGTCATGATCGAAGCTGGACCAAGAGGAAACGCTCTCACCCGACAAACAGAGATAGCACACATCTTCCCCCTATCGTTTACGATATATAGTAACATAGTTTGCCTCTAAACCTTTCCTGTCAAGCTTCCTTGTCGTCGAAACCCTGCCGGAAGTTGCTACCTGGCATTGCAGATGAAGAGGATGAAATAAGTGCATGAACCTGCTACAGGCATCGCCTGATATGGTTGCCTAAAAACGAGATCATGCGATGAGCGCCCCGAAATCCGAGTTTCTAAGAGTCCTGACGGAGCGGGGGTATATTCACCAGACCTCCGACTTCGAGGGCGTCGATGCGGCCGCGCTAGAGGGTCGCCTTACGACTTATGTGGGCTATGACTGCACAGGCCCGTCGCTTCATGTGGGCCACCTTCTGTCGATCATGATGCTGCACTGGCTCCAGAAGACGGGGGCCGGCAAGCCGATCACTCTCATGGGCGGCGGCACCACCCGTGTCGGCGATCCATCCGGCAAGGACGAGAGCCGAAAACTGCTCACGCCGGAGCAGATCGAGCAGAACAAGGAGAGCCTGAGAGGCGTCTTCTCCCGCCTGATCCATTTCGGCGACTCGCGGCATGACGCGATCATGGTCGACAATGCCGAATGGCTCACCAAGCTCAATTACATTGACTTCCTGCGCGATATCGGCCGCCATTTTTCGGTCAACCGCATGCTGTCCTTCGACAGCGTGAAGCTGCGCCTGGACCGCGAACACGAGCTGTCCTTCCTGGAATTCAACTACATGATCCTCCAGGCCTACGATTTCGTGGAATTGCACAAGCGCTATGGCTGCGTTCTGCAGATGGGCGGCTCAGATCAATGGGGCAACATCGTCAACGGGATCGATCTCGGCCGACGGCTCGGCACGGCGCAGCTCTTTGCGATCACCTGCCCGCTCCTCACGACAGCGTCCGGCGCCAAGATGGGGAAGACGGCCTCCGGCGCGGTCTGGCTCAACGCGGACATGCTCAGCGCCTATGATTACTGGCAGTTCTGGCGCAACACCGAGGATGCGGATGTGGGCCGCTTCCTGAAGCTGTTCACGACGCTCCCTTTGACCGAGATCGCCAAGCTCGCATCGCTCCAGGGGGCCGAGATCAATGAGGCCAAGAAAGTGCTCGCCACGGAGGCGACAGCCCTCATCCATGGCCGCGAGGCAGCGGAGCGCGCCGCCGAAACGGCCCTGAAGACATTCGAGCAAGGCGCTCTCGCCGAGAGCCTTCCGACGATCGAGATCCCTTCGTCTGCATTGAAAGACGGCCTCGGCGTTCTGGCAGCCTTCGGCCCCAATTACGCAAAGCTCGTTCCCTCGACGAGCGAGGCACGGCGGCAAATCAAGAGCGGTGGATTGAAGGTGAACGATCAGACCGTCACCGATGAGAACGGCACCCTCGGCCTGTCCGACATGACGGTCGAAGGAGTCATCAAGCTCTCATTCGGCAAGAAGAAGCACGTGCTTCTACGCGCTGTCTAAGGCGCGTGTGATTGGCACACATGTTCCGCCCGGCTCGACCCGGGCGGAATCTTGCAACAGAAGTGTTAGACCGGGATCCGGCTGTCGTATTCCGCCTTCAGGCGGCTCCAGCCCTCCCAGAACGGTGCCGGCTCCCTGCCTTCTGCAAGCGCAGCGAGCAGGTCGAGATGCATATGCCAGCCAGCGCTGACGTTGAGCAGAGTCGAGCGGTCGGGCACGCGGCGATGAATGATGGTGAGCAGCACCTCGCCATCCCGTGGTTCCAGCTCGAAGGATACCCCGCCGGTGCTCCCCCAGGTGATGGTGAGTCTGTGGGGTGGATCGAGCTCGGTGATCCGACTCTGCATCCGGTGTTCCTCGGGAAAGCCAGCCGGTCGCGGGCTCGTCGGGCAGGACAGTTCGTCGTTGCGCCAGACGAACTCGAAGGTCGCGCCTTCCTTCAGCTCCATCTCACCGGCGGCCAGCCAGCGGCGGCGCAGATTGCTTTCCGTGAGATAGGCCCAGATGCGTTCGATCGGTCCCGGCAGAAGCCTCTGGATCGTCAGGGTGGTCGGCTCCGTTAATACGCCATAGGCGTCCAGGGTCGCGAGATCGGTCATTGGTCGTCTCCTTTGGGGGCGGGGGGATTGCGGACATCCTCTTCGCGGAGGAGCCGTTCGAGGACATCCAGACGGTCGGTCCAGAAGCCTTCGTAGAAACTCAGCCACTGATGCGCACTGGCGAGCGGCCCAGGGGCAAGGCGGCACAGATGGGTGCGACCGCGGATTTCGCGATGGATCAGTCCTGCATGCTCCAACGCCTTGATGTGCTTCGAGGCCGCCGCAAGCGAGATCGCGAACGGTTCGGCAAGCTCGCTGACCGTCCGCTCGCCCCTGGCAAGCTCGCGAAGCATCCGACGGCGCGTAGCATCGCCGAGGGCGTGAAAGACTGAATCCAGCTGAGGTGTTTCTAATTCAACCATGTGGTTGAATATAAGCGCATGCCTTGAGATAGTCAACCGATTGGTTGAATGATTAACCTCATCTGCCAGACAAGGGCGCCGCGACAGGCAGTGCGGACATTCTTGGGGGAGCGCCTATCGCTCCGGCGTGGCAGGCAGGTCGCCCGCTTGCGCCTCCCCTCCTCCGCCTGCCCCGAAGAGCTTGCGCAGGAAGCCAGGCGCGACTGCGGAGAGCGGATTAACCGTCAGCGTCGGCGAGTCGCTCGGGCCGGACACGCGGAAATTGACGGCGAACAGCCCCTCATATTGGCTTCCGCCGAGCAACGGCCCGAACAGCGGCACCTGAGCGAAGGCGTTGTTGAGGCCGTAAGCTGGAACGAAGGTACCGGAAATGTCCATGCGTTCACGCGCATTGTCGATGTAGCCGCCGAGCGTGAAGCCGACCTGATTGCCGAAGATCGCCGCATCCTTGAAATCCAGTCTGCCGCCCGTTCGCGTGAAATCGACCCGTGCCTTGGTGAAGACGACTTCATTGACATCCATCCGAACCGCTTGCGGGTTCCCCGCCTGATCCCGACCTGTCACCATCTGGGTCTGTGTCGGGATGATGCGCCTCAAGGCAGGTTCGTTCTTCAGGGCGAAATCGCGCAAGGTCAGCGTTCCGGTCTGCGGCCCGTCGCCGGCAGCCATCTGGAGCACAAGGTCGCCGCCGGTCATGCGCTTGTAGATGTCGAGGAACCGCAGGAGCGAACCGGCGTCCTGTGCCTGGAGTACGATCGTCGGCCCCATTGCGCCCTGGTTGACGGTCTTTGCCACAATGTCGGTTGCCCCAAGCCGCCCCTTCATATCGAGCAGCCGGATATTGTCTTTGCGCACCGATACTTTCAGCGATGCATTGGTGATCGCCTCGCTGTTGTAGCCGGCGAGAATGTTGAGCACGACATCGAGATCAAAATCCTTGGCATCACGTTGCGCTGGGCTCCCGCGTCCATTGGATGGGGGCGAAGATGCCATCGCCTTCGAGAACGGTCGTGCATCGCCGACATTGCCGCGCACGACGACCTTGTAGGCCCCGTTCACCCGATCGATCTGAGCGCGCATGTCGTCGCCGGGAGAGAGCTTGAAGGTGGATAGATCAGCCTTATCAAGCCCACCGTCTCCCGACAGCACAGCACTGCCGTGGATCTGGACCACTCCGGCGTCGAGCTGAAGATCACGGATCTCCGTGGCGGCGCCGTCCATCATGACAAAGGACAATTTGCCGGGCCGCCCTGCCGCCTTGACCCAACCGGGGATCAGCTGGTCCACGCCTGCCTTCGTCAGATCCGCCTCGACCCGGATCCCCTGCTTGGCAGCAGTCCCGAGCGGCATGCTTGCCTTCAGTGCGAGCGTTCCGGTCAACTGGGAGCCGAACGACAGACCGCGCCGTGCACGCCCCGCCTCGTCCAGGCTGAAGGCCACATTCGCCTCACCGCCATCAGGAGTTTTGTGGACATCGATGGCGGCAGGGCTGCCACCCATCTTTCCATCTCCCTTGATGGCGAGGTTGCCACGATCGTAGGCGATCGTCAGGTTCGCACTGTCGAGCCGGTCCTTGCCGAAGATCTTGTCGATGCTGAAGTCACTGACCGTCCCAGCCACTCTCAGCGGCAAATCCGCAATTGCAGGCACCCTGTTCACGGCAAGGCCAATGCCGACACGCAGGTCGGTCTTGCCCTTCATGGTTGCCGGATCGACATCGAAGCCAGCGATTTCGTGCACGAGCGGCGTCTGCAAGAGTGCGCCGAGTCCATCCGCACTGCCGATCAGACGAAAATCAATCTTCGCCAGCGCGTCGTCGTCCCAGTAGTTGTCGAGTTTGAAGGTTCCCTCCGAAGCACTGAGGCTGCGATCACCCGGCAAGTCGATCCGCCCCACCGGAGCCTGCAGCATCACCCGCCTGCCGGAGACTTGCCCGGTGACGTTCATCCCTGCAACAGGGGGCAGCCCTTCCGCCGCCTTGAGAGTGCCGTTCGCGATGGAGAAGTCGATCGTCACCGAATTATCGGGAATCGGCCCGCCCGACACCGCCTTGACAATATCGTCCCCCGTCATCGCTACATTGAGAGCGAAGGCTTCGAGAAGTCCGCCTTTAAGGTTCGCCTTGAGAAATTTACGCACCGGCGGCGCTACCGCCTCCGGCCAGATCCGCATCGCGCTCCTCACGGCCGTCTTCGAGGCGCGGACATCCAACCGAAGACCATGGGGATCCGCCGAAGCGCCCAGAAGGCCGCTGATTTCGGCCGATAGGTCTGGGCCACTCAGCTTGATGCTTTTGAGGGATACGCCATCCGGCCCCGAGAGTTCTGCCGCCAGCGCCCCTACCCTGACCGGTTGATCGCCTTCAGCGGCACCAGAAAGGATCAAATCGCGGCCAGAGAGCGACAGATGCCACCCTTCCACGTTGACGGCCGTGAGCAGGCGCCCCTGCAGGCGCACTTGGTTGCCTCCTCCGACAAGCTCCAGATTGGGCAGATTAAGGGCGTGTGCCTTTTCATCCCATCCGGCTTCGATGGTTGCATGCTCAATTGTCAGGGGCGAAGTGTCCTTATCGTCCACCTGGATAATGCCGGCATTGCCGTCGAGGCGAGCCTTGAGTTCCGTGACACGGCCATCGGCATAGGCAACATCGACGCGCCCCGAGAAATCGAGATCCGTCGTCGCAGGCAGAGCCGACATGCCCGCGAGCAGGAGAATATCCTGGATCGGTGCCTCGTCCGCCGCGACGACGGCGCGGTAGGCTCCCTTTCCCTCGATGCTGGCATCGCCGCTGAGCTGCCAGCTGCCCTTCGGGCCCTCGACAGTGGCGGCAAAACGTCGTCCTCCGGACTCGGACCAGTCAAATGTTGCATCGAAACGGTCGAACGTGCCCCGCTGACGTCCATCGGCATCGATGAACATGAGCTTGGCATTCGTGACCTGGGCTTTGTCGAGTGAACTCAGAATACTCTGAGGCCCGACGATGAGATCGAACAACGATCCGACGACGCCCGAAACGGCAGATCCGCCGGCCGATGCATGAGCCATTGCAGCGGCGGCAGCCTCGTGCGATGGGCTGCTCCCCGCTAGAGGCGAAGTCGCACCATCGCCGGCCTCTCCTGTTGGAACTGAGCTGAAGGTCAGCGACCCATCACGATTGACGAGAACGCGCATCTGAAGATCGCGCAGCTCGATCGATTTGGGCTGGAGATTTCCCGTGAGCAAGGACACGCCATCGACGCTCACCAGAGCCGTAGGAGCCCGCAGCACCAAGGCTCCGTCGGGTGCTCGGATGTCGAGGCCATTGGTCATGAGCACCGGAGAGCCGCTATGCAGGCCGATCGCCGTATTTCGCAACGTCACAGTCCAGCCAGGCCCGATTCGCGCTGCCAGCGCCTCAGCGACTCTCTCCGGCAGCCGGCCGAAATTCAGAGGCCCGGCCGACAGGCGCATGTAAAGAATGCCGAACGCAATGCATGCGAAAACGACGAGGCCAAGCTTCAGATAAAGAGCGCCACGGAGCACCCGCCGAACGGCGCTGCGCTTCGCCGGCTTCTGCCGAGGCGACCTTTTGCGAAGAAATGGCTTCATACTTTTGGTGTCGGATGGCCTGGGTCTTGAAGTCTGATCGGGATGCAGGAATCAAATGGGACCTTAACCCTCTTGCGCGCCTGTCGCGACCATCTCTTGCGACCAATCGTGCGGGCGTGTCCAACCACCACATTCGGACGAAAGGAAGGCGAGCGATGACGATCATGACGGGAACCGGGGCCCCCTCTTTCTCCCTTCCTGGGACCGACGGTCGGCAGATCAGTCTTGACGGGCTGAAGGGACGTAAGGTCGTCCTCTATTTCTACCCGAAGGACGATACCAGCGGCTGCACGCTCGAGGCTCAGAACTTTCAGGCATTGCGAAAGGATTTTGCCGCAGCTGATACGGAAATCATCGGCATCTCGCCCGATAGCCTCAAGAGCCATGACAAGTTTCGTGCCAAATATGGCCTGGACTTCACTCTCGCCTCAGATGAGGAGAAGTCCATGCTCGAAGCTTATGGAGTCTGGGTGGAAAAGAGCATGTACGGGCGCAAGTACATGGGTGTGGAACGGACGACGATCCTCATCGACCGGAACGGCAAGATTGCAAGAATTTGGCCGAAGGTGAAGGTGGATGGACACGTCGAGGAAGTCTTGAAAGCCGCCCAGGCTCTCTAAAGCCGTTCTCAGACGGCCTGACAGGTCGCGCTACTGCAACCGGTCAGGCCATGGGAAATCAGTCGATATCCTCGACCTCGGCTTCGCCGCCATAAACACGCTGGGCCAGCGAGGCCTCCATGAAGGGGTCAAGCTCGCCGTCGAGGACCTCCTGAGGGCTCGTCGATTGCATGCCGGTGCGCAGGTCCTTCACCATCTGGTAGGGCTGCAGCACATAGGAGCGGATCTGATGACCCCAGCCAATATCGGTCTTGGCCGCGGCCTCGGCATTGGCCTTTTCCTCACGCTTCTTGAGCTCAGCTTCGTAGAGGCGAGCGCGAAGCATGTTCCACGCGGTGGCCCGGTTCTTATGCTGAGAACGCTCCTGCTGGCAGGCCACGACGATGCCGCTCGGAATATGTGTGATGCGGACGGCCGAGTCGGTGGTGTTCACGTGCTGACCGCCGGCGCCGGATGACCGGAACGTATCGATCCGGCAATCAGACTCCTTGACCTCGATATTGATGCGATCGTCGACCACCGGATAGACCCACACCGACGCGAAGCTCGTGTGGCGCCGAGCGTTGGAATCGTAGGGCGAGATGCGGACAAGACGATGCACGCCCGACTCGGTCTTGAGCCAGCCGTAGGCATTGTGTCCCTTGATCAGGAGGGTCGCGCTCTTGATGCCGGCCTCTTCGCCGTCGGTCACTTCAAGAAGCTCGACTTTGTACTTCCGGCGCTCGGCCCAACGAGCATACATGCGCTGAAGCATGTTGGCCCAGTCCTGGCTTTCCGTGCCGCCGGCGCCGGAATGCACCTCGAGATAAGTGTCGTTCTCGTCGGCCTCGCCCGACAAAAGCGTCTCGACCTGACGGCGAGCGGCCTCTGTCTGCAGGGCGCGGATCGTCCCCTCACCTTCCGTGACCGTTGCCTCGTCGCCTTCGGCATCACCGAGTTCGATGAGTGTGATTGCGTCCTCAAGCTCCTGCTCGAGACGCTTGATGGCCGTGATCTGATCCTCGAGGCTCGTACGCTCGCGCATGATCTTCTGCGCGGCTTCAGCGTCGTTCCAGAAATTGGGATCTTCGGCGTTGGCGTTCAGTTCCGCGAGGCGTCGCTGGGCATTGTCCCAGTCAAAGATGCCTCCTCAGCAGCCCGACTGACTGCTTTGTCTCTTCTACGAGATGCTCGATTTCGGCGCGCATTGTCTCACTTAAGCTTCGTGCCAAGGATTGCTGGCGGTGTCTTAAGGGCACCGCCGCCTTGTGTAAAGGAACCCCTCAGGCATCCGCTCTAGGGCAGGTTTACACCGGAAGGGTTCGCTTGATGTAGGAATAGAGAGATCAGTACAATCCGCCGATCCCGACCCCGACCGCCCGCTGGGCCTCTGGCGAGATCTCCGCCTGAGGCACCTCGGACTCGGGTGGCACGTAGGATTCGGGCGGTCCGGTCCCAGGCTTGAAAGCCTCGACGATGACGCCTCCGCTCTCGCCAGCGCCAGCTCTGGTACCAGTCGAGGCATTGACGCGGATCAGCTTGATCCCGGCGGGCACGCGGAACGGCGTAGCCGGCTTGTCCTTGAGCGCCATCTGCATGAAGTCGCGGAAGACCGGAGCAGCGTATTGGGCGGCTGTCACCGCACTCCCGAGGGACTGGGGCTTGTCGTATCCGACGAATACTCCGACTGCGAGATCAGGCGAGAACCCGACGAACCAGACGTCTTTGGCATCATTGGTGGTGCCGGTCTTACCTGCGAGAGGCTTGCCGACCGCCTTGACCGACTGGGCGGTTCCGCGCTGAACGACACCCTCGAGGATCGAAGTCATCTGGTAAGCCGTCAGGGGATCCAGAACCTGCTCGCGGGTGTCCGTCAGCTTGGGCGGCCCGTTGCCATCCCATGAAGCAGAATCACAATTCTCACATTTGCGATCGTCATGGCGATAGATCGTCCGGCCCGTCCGATCCTGGATGCGGTCGATGAGAGTTGGCTTGATCCGCCGTCCGCCGTTCACGAACATAGAATAAGCCGCCGTCATGCGCATGACGGTCGTTTCGCCCGCGCCGAGTGACATGGAGAGCAGCGGCAGCATGTCGTCATAGACGCCGAAGCGGCGTGCATACTCCGCGATGGACGGCATCCCGACCTCGTTCGCCAGGCGGACGGTCATGAGGTTCTTCGAGTGCTCGATGCCATATCGCAGGGTCCGCAAACCTGATGACTTGCCGTCATAGTTGGACGGTGCCCAAGCAGCCTGTCCGGGTCCCATATCGAGAACGAAAGGAGCATCCAGAATCTGGCTCGACGGCGTATATCCCTTGTCGAGAGCCGTGGCGTAGACGATTGGCTTGAATGACGAGCCCGGCTGGCGCATCGCCTGGTTGGCGCGGTTGAACTCGCTCTGGTCGAACGAGAATCCGCCGACCATGGCGAGCACGCGTCCCGTGTAAGGGTCCATCGCTACGATCGCGCCGGAAATCTCCGGGATCTGGCGCAGCCTATATTCGTCTTTGCCATCGACCGGCTCGACATAGACGACGTCGCCCGTAGAGAGAGCCTTGTCGACGTTGCGGCGGGTCCACTTCACGCCTTCGGCGGTGATGACGCCCGTCTCACGATCCTGCACCACGCGGCCCGCAGCATCCTTCTTCGGCTGAAGGCCGATGCGGGCCCGACCGCCGGAAACCTCCAGCACGACCGCCATACGCCACGGCTGGACGTCTCCCAGGGACGGGACTTCGGCGAGAGCAAGCCCCCATTCGCGACCGGCAAGATCGATCTTCTGCTGTGCACCGCGCCAGCCGCGCGCCTGGTCGAAGCGGACGAGGCCGTCCACCAGAGACTTGCGCGCCATGGCCTGCATCTGCGGATCGAGCGTCGCACGGATGAGGAGGCCGCCCTCATAGAGCTTCTCCTCTCCGTAGCGCTCGGCGATGTCGCGACGAACGCCCTCGGCAAAATAGCCCGATGCGATGCTGTTCGGAGATATGACGCGCGGATTGACGTTGAGAGGTTCCTTCTTTGCCGCGTCGGCCGCCTCGCGGGTGACGTAGCCGTTCTCCACCATACGGTCGATCACCCAGTTGCGCCGGTCCAGCGCCGCCTGGCGCTGGCGGAACGGGTGGTAATTGTTCGGCGCCTTCGGAAGCGCAGCGAGATAAGCCACCTCGGCAATGCTCAGTTCATGCACCGACTTGCCGAAATAATTGAGCGCTGCCGCAGCGATCCCGTAGTTGCCCAGGCCGAGATAGATCTCGTTGAGATAAAGTTCGAGGATCTTGTCCTTGGAGAAGGTGGTTTCGATCTTCAGTGCCAGCAACGCTTCACGGATCTTGCGTTCATAGGTCCGCTCGTTGGTCAGCAGAAAGTTCTTCGCCACCTGCTGGGTGATCGTCGAGGCGCCCTGCTCACGCTTGCCGCCGGACCGGAGGTTGGCGAGAATCGCGCGGACCACGCCCTCTGGATCGATGCCGGCATGTTTGTAGAAATTCTTGTCCTCTGCGGACAGGAAGCCGGCGATGACGAGCTTCGGAACAGCCTGAATCGGGACATAGAGGCGTCGCTCGCGCGCATACTCGGCAATCAAGCTGCCGTCAGCCGCGTGGACACGCGTCATCACCGGCGGCTCGTAGTTGGCGAGTTGAGCATGGTCCGGCAGGTCCTTGGAGAAGGTCCAGTAGCCGTAGACGAGGCCGACGGCGCCGATCAGGAAGAAGATCGCTCCGACACTGAAAAGAAATCCGAAAAATCGTAGGACGAAGCGCATCCGAAAGAATTCCGTTCCCGGCGCCTGCGGCGCCCCCATTCACCTGATCTGCAACGCTGCCCCGCCTGGACAGCAAAGCCTTTCATGCCTCACTGTCCTGTTACCCGAGGAATCACGCTCCCGCCATCGGTATCCACACCGTTTCTATGGTAAAACTGCGGCAGCACCCTGGCGGGCGAGCCGCGGAGCGAAGAAGCGGTCAATCGCCACGGTCATGGCCGAAACAGCCTTGCCGCGCCAGTCCTCCGACATCAGCAAATCCAGGTCCTGGCGGCTCGACAGGTAGCCAAGCTCTAAAAGAACGGACGGCACGTCGTAAGCCCGCAGAACGCGGAAACCAGCCTCGCGGCGGGGATTCTTGTTGAGTCGAGCGATCGACTCGAGCTCGCCGACCAGACCACCGGCAAAGCGATGGGAAAACCCTCTCGTTTCTCGAAGGGTGAGATCCTGCAGAATATCGTTCACGTCGTCCGGGCCATCGCCCGCCTCGACGCCGGCCACAGCATCGGCCTTGTTTTCGCGATCGGCCAATTGTGCAGAGTCGGCGTCCGATGCGCGTTCCGACCCGGTATAGACCGTCAGTCCGCGAACTTCCTGCCCACCCGAGATGGAATCCGCGTGGATCGAGATGAACAGGTCCGCACGGGCGGCCCTGGCCGCCCTCACCCGATCTCCGAGGGCGATGAAAACGTCGGTGTCACGGGTCAGCACCACCCGATAATGCCCCCGCGTCTCAAGCTTTTTCTTCAGCGTCTGCGCAAAGGACAGAACAATATCCTTCTCGACGGCGCCGGTTAGAGCATTGGCGCCTGGATCGATCCCCCCATGGCCAGGATCGATCACGATCACGGGACGGTTGTCCGCTGGAGCTTTAGCAATGGCACTCTCAGCGGCTGCGCTTGTCGCGCCTACTGCGTTGAGGGCCGCTGCCTTGCGAAAATCCTCCCGGTCCGCCTTCGCCAACTCGATAACCAGAACGACGGCCCCGCTGAATGCGCCCGGCTCGGTCCGGACAGCGGAAACGATCGCCGGTTGGGCCAAGTCCATGACGACGCGGGAGCGTCCCGGCGCGAATAGACCGTAGCGGTAGGAAGAGATTAGTCCTGTAGCCTTGCGGCCCGTGTCGGCCGGCAAGTGAAAAGAGACCTCCGGAAGATCGACGATCAGGCGATCCGGCCGCTCCATGACATGGGTCTGAACCTGAACCTCACGAGACAGGGTGATCTTGAACCGGGTCCGAGCGGCCTCTGTCTCTACCGCGACATCGGCGGCGACCACACCAGAGCCGGTCGGGGCCGGCGCACCAGCCGCCCAAGCTTGGCCGTATCCGGTCGACGCCAGCGTGACCAGAACAATAAGGCCAATAAGGCTTGTGAAGCGCGTCAAGAGCATTGCGTCCGCCGGCTGAGTTCGTGCGCCCCTCGTACTCCATAGTCGCGACTTCGTTAATGAAGGCTCACCAACCCGGCAGCATTGTTGCGGACCTGTTGCAGGGATGGCACAGTGTCTCAACACCTTGCCAAACGCATAGTTCAATCTGTAATGATGATGATCCCGTCCGGCATGGCCGATTCTGACGGCGAGCCCGTGGAGACGGTTGTGTTGACCGGTCCACCGGCCCCGTCATCCTCGACAGGCTCGCGGACAGGCTCAGATGGCGATGATTTTCGCCTTATATGCCGGTGGCCAGGCTATTCTGGCTCATCGATTTCGAAAGGGCCGTCGTTGAATGGTTGCGCAAGCGAAGTCAATCCTGACTCTCGTCTCAGCACCGTTTGATGCGCGCGAAAGGTTTCGCGCCCCATGCTCTAATCACTCTGGCATGGCGTCGGCCCGGTTTAACCCAGAATGCGCCCCTTTGAGGCGCACGATGGCGACCGAACGCAATCCGAACGCAATTTCAGCCCGCCGTTCTTACAGGCGGCGCGGTCACCCGCCTTCAGCGCGGCTCATGCCTCAGGCTCTGCCCACGGTCGCCATGTCGAGAGTTCAACATGGCAAACAAGATGCTCATCGATGCCTCCCACCCGGAAGAAACCCGGGTCGTGGTGGTACGTGGTCAAAAGGTCGAGGAATTCGACTTCGAATCCGCTAACCGGAAGCAGCTGCGAGGCAATATCTACCTCGCGAAGGTCACGAGGGTAGAACCCTCCCTTCAGGCAGCCTTCGTCGAATACGGTGGAAACCGCCACGGTTTCCTCGCTTTCAGCGAAATCCATCCCGATTATTATCAGATCCCGGTTGCGGACCGGATCGCCCTCCTCGAAGCGGAAGCCGAAGCGCAACGCGAAGAGGAAATGGAAGAGGAGCGTCGCCGCAACCGTCGCCGCTCATCCGCAAAGCGTGCCCGGTCCGATGAGGCCGTTTCCTCTTCAGAGCCTGAGGCCAACGACGAAAGCACCGCTGAAGGTACGGAAGTATCCAGCGAGCCCGGAGAGGTCGAGACGGTCAACGCTCACACCCTTGAGGGCGAGGCCGTTGGGGAGCCACGAGCCGCCGAGGATGGCGAAGGCACCTCGGAAGATGCCGACGAGACAGAGGTCGCCGCATCCGACGAGGAGCACGGCGAGGTCGAGCACGATGCCGAGGAGCATCACGACGACGAGGACGACCACGAGGATACGGTCGAACAGCTCGGCGGCGGCGATGCCCTGGAGGACGTCCCCCAGCGTCCCCGCACACCGCGCAAGCAGTACAAGATCCAGGAAGTCATCAAGCGCCGGCAGATCCTGCTCGTTCAGGTCGTAAAGGAGGAGCGGGGCAACAAGGGCGCCGCTCTCACGACCTATCTGTCGCTCGCTGGCCGTTATTCGGTCCTCATGCCCAATACGGGACGTGGCGGCGGAATTTCCCGCAAGATCACGAACGCGGCCGACCGCAAGCGCCTCAAGGAAATCGCTCAGGATCTGGCGGTGCCGGAAGGAATGGGCATCATTCTGCGGACGGCTGGCGCCTCCCGGACGAAGCCCGAGATCAAGCGTGATTACGAATATCTCATGCGCCTCTGGGAGAGCGTGCGCGAGCTGACCTTGACCTCGTCCGCGCCAGCTCTCGTCTACGAAGAAGGCTCGCTCATCAAGCGCGCGATCCGCGACCTCTACAATAAGGATATCGACGATATCCTGGTGTCGGGCGATGACGGCTATCGCGAGGCGAAAGACTTCATGCGCATGCTCATGCCGAGCCATGCCAAGATCGTTAAGCCCTATCGAGAACCGCAGCCGCTCTTCGCCAAACATGGCGTCGAGGCCCAGCTCGATGCCATGTTCTCCAACCACGTTACGTTGAAGTCGGGTGGCTATCTCGTCATCAACCCGACGGAAGCTCTGGTCTCCATCGATGTGAACTCGGGCCGCTCGACCCGTGAACACAACATCGAGGATACGGCGCTACGCACCAATCTCGAGGCCGCGGAGGAAATCGCCCGGCAGCTTCGCCTTCGCGATCTCGCGGGCCTTGTGGTGATCGACTTCATCGACATGGAGGAGAAGCGCAACAACCGCGCTGTCGAAAAGAAGCTCAACGAGTGCCTGAAGAACGACCGAGCCCGTATTCAAGTCGGCCGCATCTCGCCCTTCGGCCTTCTCGAAATGTCGCGCCAGCGCATTCGCACCGGTGTGCTGGAATCCTCTTCGGTCCCATGCCCGCACTGCGCCGGCACCGGTTTCGTCCGCTCGACACCGTCCGTTGCCTTGCACGTCCTGCGCTCGATCGAGGAAACGCTGATCAAGAACGCTGGCTTCAACCTGATCGTCCGTACCCGGATGGAAGCCGCCTTTTACATTCTCAACCAGAAGCGCATTCACTTGCGTGAGCTGGAGAGCCGCTTCGGTGTCTCCGTCACCGTGGTGGCGGATGAAAGCTTGATGGGCACCACCACCTACGCCATTGAGCGCGGCGAACCGGCCCTGAGGATCGAGCAAAAATCTGCCGCCACCGGCATCCAGATCGACGCGATCATGCCCGTCGACGAAGTCGAGGAAGAGATCGAGGAGGAAATCTCCTCCGAGGAAGAAGGCGATGAGGCTCATGCGACCGAGGAGCGGTCCGAGGACGGCGACGCCAATGGTCGCCGTCGCCGGCGGCGCCGTCGTCGTCGCGGACGCGATCGGGATGGCGTTCGCGCCGAACAGCATGCCGATGGCGACATGGAAACTGAATCCGCCTCTGGAACTGAGGCCGAGGAAGACGAAGAGGGCGAAGGCGAGGGCGTATCCGAGGCCGGCGAGCCCGTCCATGAAGGGGCTGAAACAGTCGAGGAGCATGGAGAGGAGCGCGGTGGCCGGCGCCGGCGCCGGGGCCGTCGTGGCGGTCGTGGCCGCAGCCGCGAGGAAGCGGCGGTCGAGTTCGCAGTCGAGGAAGGCTTCGTCGGACCGAGCGTCGAGGCCGTGGAAGCGGCTCTCGCCGAAGCGATTGGAAGGCCGGATGATGGTCCAGTGAAAGCGGAGGAGCCATCAGCGGAAGCCGCACCTGAGACCCCTGCCCCGGCAACGGTGGCTGAAGAGGCTCCAGCAACTTCCGCCCCGGTCGCTGCCGAGCCCGAACCGGAGCCAGTTGCGGTTGTTCTGACGCCACCCGATCCGGATCGCCCGAAGCGCGCCGGCTGGTGGTCGAAGGCGAAATCGGTCCTGAGCGGCCACTGAGAAACGAAAAATCCCCGGCAAAACCGGGGATTTTTTATACGTAAGAGGCTCAGTTACCGAGCCCATCATTGAAGAAGCGATGATTAAGTGGAGCGAGCCATCCACGGCCTCAGGCGTTGAATGGCCTCGCGACAATCCGCTTCCGAGCCCGCGAATGACAGGCGCAGGTAATGTGCGCCTTCGATCGGATCGAAATCGAGGCCAGGCGTTGCGGCAACACCTGCTTCTTCCAGCATGCGCTTGGAAAAGCCGATAGAGTCATTCGTGAAACGTGCGATGTCGGCATAGATGTAGAATGCGCCGTCTACAGGGTGCATCTCGGTGATGCCAAGCCGCGGGAGCTCTTCCAGCAGCATGGCGCGGTTACGGGCGTAGTTCGCTTTCACCGCCTCCAGCTCGTCGATGGCATCGAAGGCGGCCAGAGCCGCAACCTGAGACAGATAGGGCGGCGAAATGTAGAGGTTCTGCGCCAACCTTTCGATCGGCCGGACAAGTCGCTGCGGCACGACAATCCAGCCGATACGCCAGCCGGTCATGCAGTAATACTTCGAGAACGAGTTGATCACGACTGCGTCGTCATCGCTGGCGAGTGCCGTCGTCGCTGGTTCGTTGTAGGTGAGCCCGTGATAGATCTCATCGGAAACGAACCAGAGCCCGAGCCGGCCGCAGGTCTCGCCGAGTTGCCGCAGAGCATCGCGCCCGATCATGGTGCCGGAGGGGTTGGCCGGGCTCATGGCCAAGATGCCGTGAAGCGGCTTTTCCGCGTGGGCCTTCTCGATCGCCTGCGCCGTCATGATCCAGCCATCCGCCTTGGTGAGCGGAAGGACCTCCGGTTGCAGGTCGAGTGCTTCGAGAATGTTACGGTAGGCGGGATAACCCGGCGCGGTGATGGCAACCCGTTGTCCAGGATCGAAGAGGCTCAGGAAAGCAAGCACGAAACCTGCCGAGGATCCGGTGGTGACGACGACCCGCTCAGGCGACAGGGTAACGCCATAGGTGTCGCGATAATGGCGCGCGATGCGCTCCCGTAGAGCCGCCATGCCGAGCGCTTCGGTGTAGCCGATCCGACCGTGTTCCAGAGCCGCCTTGGCAGCCTCGCGGGCGGGCCGCGGAGCAGGTGCGGAGGGCTGGCCGACCTCCATGTGGACGACACTGTCCCCTCGCCTCTCCTTTGCGGCAGCGGCACTGAGGACGTCCATGGCGAGGAATGACGCCACGCGCTCCATGCGACGGGCGATCAGCGGCTGAGGAAGTTCTGGCAGGGTTTTTGTCATGGCCGGGTCCTATCGCCTCCCATGTCCGGCCTCAAGACGCTTCGCGTCAACGAAGGCGTGAATTGACGCTCCGGTGGCAAAGCCGTAACTCTCGCCACAATAGAATGGCTCAATAGCCTCGATTTCCCGCCGAGGGACCTCAACAATCTACCGGCGCCCCTACCTTATGATATTCGGGCACCAGCCAAGCTCCGCAAAGGACGACATATGCGCTTTTCCCTTTTCAGGTCCTGCCAGGCTGCACTCGTCCTCGCAGCCATCGCCTTCGGCTCGCCGGCCCTGGCCCAGAAGGCCGAGTTTTCCGACCAGCAGCGCCAGGCGATCGGAGAGATCGTCCGGGACTACCTCCTCAAGAATCCAGAGGTTCTGCATGAGGTGATCGCAGAGTTGGAGAAACGGCAGGCGGAAAATCAGCGCGTGGCCCAGGCCAGTGCCCTTAAGGAAACCCGCCAACCCCTGCTCAATGCGCCCCACTCTCTCGTGGTCGGCAATCCTTCCGGCGACGTCACGCTGGTCGAATTCTTCGATTACAATTGCGGCTATTGCAAACAGGCCCTTGGCGACCTCCAGACCCTCGTCAAGAGCGATCCGAAGCTTCGGGTAGTGCTGAAGGACTTCCCGGTCCTTGGGCCGGACTCGGTTGAGGCCAGCCGCGTCGGCCTCGCCGTCAAGAACCAGCTGCAGGGTGACAAGCTGTTCGACTACCACATCAAGGTCTTGGGCACCCGCGGTCGCGTAAACGGAGAACGCGCCCTCGCCGTCGCAAAGGACATGGGTCTCGATATGGCACGACTGCAGAAAGACATGACAGGCAACGACGTCCGAGCCGCTCTCGAGGAGAATGCCGGCCTCGGTGACAAGCTCGGCCTGACCGGCACACCCGCCTTCATCATCGGAGATGTGGTCGTCCCCGGCGCTGTCGGCCTTGAGCCTTTGAAGCAAGTCGTCGCCAACGTCCGTCAATGCGGCAAGGCCAGCTGCTGACGTCAAGAGCCTCCTAACCTCCTCGGTCGCCGGAGCCATCGAAGCGGCTCCAGCGGCCAAACCGTAAAGCTAAGCTTTGGAAAGGATTGGTTTTCCCCTTTCCCCGGCTCCACCTTTTGGCTAAGAGGGCGTTTCGGCTCCATCTCCCGGAGCTTTCTGGAACGCTCCACGCGCGATGATCAACATCCACGTCCTCAACGGACCGAACCTCAACCTGCTCGGACGCCGGGAACCAGAGATATACGGCCGACTGACCTTGGCCGATATCGAACAGCTCGCCCGCGAGAAGGCGAAGAGCCTGGGCGCCTCTGTCACCTTCCGTCAGTCGAACCACGAAGGCCATCTCGTCGACTGGATTCAGGAGGCGGGAGCACAGGGTGCCGGGATCGTCATCAACGCCGGAGCCTATACCCACACCTCGATCGCCTTGAGGGATGCCATCTCCGGCAGTGGCGCTCCGACGATCGAGATCCATCTTTCCAACGTTCATGCCCGCGATAGCTTCCGGCATCGCTCGCTGATCGCTCCGGTTTGCCTGGGCGTGATCTGCGGTTTCGGCCCGATGAGCTACGTGCTCGGTCTGGAGGCCATCCACCGCGTCATGGTCGAGCGGACTCAGGAAGCCAAGTCATCAACCCATTGAAGTCCTCAAGAATAAGAGGTGAGCCCCATGTCCAAGGACAACCCTTTCGATCCAGATCTCGTGCGTGAGCTGGCCTCCCTGATCGCCGACACGGATCTGACCGAGATCGAAGTGGAGAAGGGCGACCTCCGCATCCGCGTGGCGCGGACAGTGAGCGCAGCCATCAGCGTGCCGGTCGCGGCTCCGGCCTTCGCAGCAGCCCCGGCCGCTGTCGTTGCCCCTCCCCCGGTCGTTTCGGAAACAGCCCCGAGCGCCAAGTCCCTGACGGGTCACCCAGGCGCTGTTCTGTCGCCGATGGTCGGCACGGCCTATCGACGCCCCTCGCCCGACGCCAAGCCCTTCGTCGAGATCGGCTCGAAGGTGCAGGCTGGCGACAAGGTCCTGCTCGTCGAGGCCATGAAGACGTTCAATGAAATCACTGCTCCGCGCGCCGGCACCGTAACGGCAATTCTCGTCGAGGACGGAACGCCGGTCGAGTACGGTGAACCGCTGCTCGTGATCGAGTAATGGCGATGTTCGATAAGATCCTCATCGCGAATCGCGGCGAGATCGCTCTGCGCATCTTGCGCGCGGCGAAGGAGCTCGGGATCGCCACCGTGGCCGTGCATTCGACGGCCGATGCCGATGCCATGCATGTACGCCTGGCCGACGAGAGCGTCTGTATCGGTCCGCCGGCAGCCCGTGACAGCTATCTGAACATTCCGGCTCTGATCGCCGCCTGCGAGATCACCGGCGCCGATGCCATCCATCCCGGCTACGGCTTTCTTTCCGAGAACGCACGCTTCGCGGAAGTGCTGGAGCATCACCGCATCGCGTTCATCGGCCCCAAGGCGGAGCATATCCGCACGATGGGGGATAAGATCGAAGCCAAGCGCACTGCCAAGCGTCTCGGCATTCCCTGTGTCCCCGGTTCCGAGGGCGGCATCAACGATGAGACCGAGGCCAAGCGGGTCGCCAAGGACATCGGGTATCCGGTCATCATCAAGGCCGCAGCCGGCGGCGGCGGTCGCGGCATGAAGGTCGCCCGCAACGAAGACGACCTTGTCCATGCACTCCAGACCGCCAAAACCGAGGCCAAGGCCGCCTTCGGCGATGACGCCGTCTACATCGAAAAGTACCTTGAGAAGCCGCGTCATATCGAGATCCAGGTTCTTGGTGACGGCAAGGGCAACGCCATCCATCTCGGCGAGCGCGACTGCTCGCTGCAGCGCCGCCACCAGAAGGTCTGGGAAGAAGGCCCCTCGCCGGCCCTCAACGTCGAGATGCGCGACCGGATCGGCGGCGTGGTCGCGAAGGCCATGCAGGAGCTGCAATATGCTGGCGCCGGCACTATCGAATTCCTCTACGAAGACGGCGAGTTCTACTTCATCGAAATGAACACTCGTATCCAGGTGGAGCATCCCGTCACCGAGATGATCACCGGCATCGATCTCGTAAACGAGCAGATCCGCGTCGCGGCTGGGGCGCCTTTGTCGGTGAGACAGGAAGACGTCAAGATCGAAGGCCATGCCATCGAATGCCGCGTGAACGCAGAACACCACGCAACCTTCCGCCCCTCGCCAGGGACGATCAGCTACTTCCATCCTCCCGGCGGCCTCGGCGTGCGGGTGGATTCGGCGGCCTATCAGGGCTACCGCATCCCGCCGCATTACGACTCCCTCGTCGGCAAGCTGATCGTGCACGGCCGGACGCGTAACGAGTGCCTCATGCGCCTGCGCCGCGCCCTGGACGAGTTCGTGGTCGACGGCATCGACACGACCCTGCCCCTGTTCCGGACCCTCGTCCGCAACCCGGACATCCAGAACGGCCAATATGACATCCATTGGTTGGAGAACTTTTTGAAGACTGGCGGGCTGGAAAGCGCGGAGACGGCATAAAGCTCCGCGGTGATCGAGTTACCGATCCTATGGACCGTGTCGTTCGTACCGACTCCCACGATGATCCAGCCGAGCGTAAGGCTCAGCTGGATTTTTCGTTTCTGCTCCTCCAGCCTCACAGCATGGTAATAGAGGCGTATCTTCCCCAGATCACGCCGGTTTTGCTCGTTCAGTCATGACAATCACAGGCAGCCGCCCTATCTTGAAAGAGATCCATCTCACCAGGTCTGATGAATGAGCAGGGCTTCGGATCGCGCTCTTGAGATCACCCCCGAGATCCTCCTCAGGGCCTATGCCGCAGGGATCTTTCCCATGGCGGAGGACGCGGACGATCCTTCCCTGTTCTGGGTCGAGCCGCGTGAGCGGGGGATCATCCCTCTCGATGGCTTCCACATCTCAAAGCGCCTGGCACGCACCATTCGGTCGGACCGGTTCGAGGTTCGGATCGACCAGGACTTCGATGCCGTCATCACCGGCTGCGCCGCGCCGGCCATGGACCGGGAAAAGACCTGGATCAGCCGCCGGATCCGCGATCTCTATGGTGAGCTCTTCGATGCCGGCTATTGCCATACGGTCGAGGTCTACGATGCCGGCCGCCTCGTTGGCGGGCTCTACGGCGTACGCCTCCGCAGCGCCTTCTTCGGCGAGAGCATGTTCCATATCGAGCGCGACGCATCGAAGGTCGCGCTTGCGCATCTGGTGGCACGCCTCAAGCGCGGTGGCTTTACCCTGCTCGACACCCAGTTCGTGACACCGCACCTCGCCCAGTTCGGCGCTGTCGAGGTACCAAGGCGCAGCTACAAGCAGATGCTTCGCACGGCCATGGAGCTGGATGCCGAATGGAATGCCTGGCCTACGGGCATTCCTGTCCGCGGAGCCGATGTCCTGGCAGCGCTGGGCGAACCGGACAAGCCCTGACGGGACGCCTCTAGCGGTCGTTCGAGCGATCGTTGCCGAGCATCGGCGGAGCTACCGGCGCACGACGAACAGGCTGCTGGCGTGGCAGAGGCGCGGCCTCCACGGGAGGTGGTGGGGGCGCAGCCTGAGCCGGGGCAAGCGGCGACGTCATGATGTCGCCCTGGCGTGAAGCCTCGGTCGGACGTCGTGGATCCGGCTCGAGGGGCGGCGGCTCCTCGGCCACGTCCTTCGGCTCAGGGATCACTTCCGTGCCGCCTTTGCAGTCGACAAGCCAGATGTCGTAGACCGGGTGCTCGACGCCATGAAGACCGGGACTTCCCGCAAACATCCAGCCTGAGAACACGCGATGCGGTTTACCGTCCGTCCCCGTCTCGCTGACTTCGACGAAGGACGTGGTGTTGGGGTTTTCCGTTGGCGGCTTCGTGAAGCAGACGTCGGCCTTCATCTGGAGCGATCCGAACTGAACCGTTTCTCCGATTCCGACCTCGAAGGACACGATCCGGCCCGTAATCTTGTCGAGCCCGGAGAAGACCCCTGTCGGGTTCTTGATTCTGTCCGCATGGGCAGCATTCATGCCGCCCATTACCATCGCAGGCAGCAGAGCTGCCCGCATCCAACCGAAATTCATCGTATGCGCCCACGCCCTTTGTCGGGCGGCCGCACGGCCACCCCTCGCGTCGTTGTCACGCGTTAACACGGCAACGGTGTTGGAAAAAGGGCAAGGCTAGGAAGATTGCCCCCAACCGCGCATAATTCAGTTCATCTCGTCCCACGACCCCAAATGAACATGAACATCTCCCTTACCGGCAGTGACGCCGCCCGCCGAAACCTGGGCTTTCTCAGTGTGACTGAAACCATCGCTCTGGCAGATGGCGGGATCATCATTCCTGCGCCGGAAACGGTCCTGATCTCTCCTGGGATCGTCCTGAAAGAAGGCATCGTTCTCTGGCCGGGCGTGGTCTTGCAGCGTCTGGGGCGAGGAGATCTTCTGGTCGGGGCAGGCACGTCCCTTTTCCCAGGGACAAGGATTGTCGCCTACGGCGGCCTCATCACCATCGGACCGAACGTGGAAGTCGGTGAAGAAGGCGGCTTCACGATGAAGGCCGGAAATGGCGAAGCCATAGAAATCGGAGCTGGCGCCCGCCTGCTTGGAGGCGGATCTCTCACATCATCGAACCAGATAGGAGGGGGTAGCCAGATTCTCGGCCCGATCCGCTGCCAGAACTGCCGTCTTGGCGATGGGGGCACCTATCGTGATCCAGACCCAGATTCACGGGGCGGCGTTCTAAAGGGAACAGGCGTTGCCCGCGATCTAGAAGTGCCGCAAGGGCACGTGATCCAGGCCTTCGGCCTGTTCAAGGATGCGCCCTTGCGACGCCAGTCCTTTTTCCACCCGCCCGTCAAAGGCTGAGAGAGGCCTCAATCGAAGATCGAGCGCTTTCGGAAGGGATTCGGTGCCGGTTCGGTCATGGGCTTGCCCTGCGCCTCGCGCCGAACGAAGTGGGCTGTTGAACAGGCGTGGGAGCACAGGATTCCCTGATCGGACCAGTAGGCTGGCCCCTTCTGCACCTGTCCGGCATGATAGGCAAAATCGGGATGCCCGAACGGCAGGCCACATTCGACACAGGCTTTGGGGCTCTTGCTGTTCAGCATGTTCGTGCGGAAGCACTCCGCTCCCTACTCTCCAGGTGTCCAGGGAACATAGTCACCTGTGGCGGATGGACGCTTGCCGGTCGACAGCATCGAGCCGCGCGGACGATAGGCCATCGCGGTACCGGTCATGTTCGGAACAAACGGCTTTTCCCATTCGCGCGGCGTATAGGTTTCTTCGCTCGGAGCGATATCGCCATTATGGCACAGCCAAGCGCGCCAGCCGGGAGGCACGCGAGACGCATCAGCATCACCGTTATAGACGACCCACCGGCGTTCCGCGCCCACATTCGAGTCGATCGGCTGCGGCTGGGTATAGCGGTAGTACTTGTTGCCGAATTCATCCTCTCCCACGAACTGGCCAAAGCGCCACGTGTGGAACCGGGTCCCGAGGGTCGTCCCGTTCCACCAGGTAAAGAATTGAATCCAAAACTGTTTCATCGCTGTAGCCAGGGGTCGGTGAATTTGCGCGGAATATGGCGTCGGAGTTTAGAGAAGTCCAGGAAAACCTTAATGGGTCCGGAGGCTTGAAAGGGGGGATACATCCTCGCAATGCCCTCTCCCATTGTTTCGGCTTGTCTGGACGTACCTAAGGCGCTGAGGCCAATCTCGCAGGATTAAATGGACCGAAAACGCCGCATTCGGCGATCTTTTGTCTCTGTGCCGCGCTCTCGGGCCAGAGCGATGCGGCCGCCCAACGAACGGGAGTCCCTGACTGACGATAAAGGCGCAGCATGAGCTGCGCCTTCATTTTGCATGCTGTTGGGCTTCAAGACTTCATGCGGTGACAGCGGATGACTTACAGGCCGATGCCGGCGCCAGCGGCAAGCACCTGGAAGGCGTCGGCGCTCAGCGCAGTACCGGCCGTCACAGTGGCAAACTTGATCGCCGCCGTCGCTCCCGAGCCGTCCGCATCATAGTAAAGCTCGCCCGTCGTCTTGTTGTACAGGATACGCTGATCGACGCTCGTGGCTACACTCCCGAGCTTGAACGCCGCCGCAGTCAGAGTTCCGGTCGCCAGCCCCTTGAAGATCGAGCCCGACAGCTGGATCCTGTCTACTCCCACCTCGAAGTCCTGGATCAGGTCCACATTGCTCGCAGCGCTCAGTGCTGCGCTGAACACGAACACGTCCGCCCCGAGACCACCGGTCAGCATATCGCTGCCCGCTCCGCCAGAGAGCGTGTCGGCTCCGTAGCCGGACCCACCCATGAGCGTGTCCGCTCCGTTGCCACCCGACAGAAGGTCGTTGCCACCCGCACCGTCGAGCACATTGGCACCGTTGTCGCCGCTGAGCTGGTCGGCATAGGACGAGCCCGTCAGATTCTCGATCCCTGTATAGCTGTCGCCGGCCGCGTCACCGGTGTTCATGTAAGGCGACGCCAAACTCGCCACTACAGCGCTCTTGGCGCTTGAATACAGCACCGTATCGATCCCGGCGCCACCATCGAACGCATCCACTCCCGCGCCACCGTCGAGCCGGTCGTCGCCAGCGCCACCCTGCAAGGTGTCGGCCCCGCCATTACCAGCCAGATAATCCTTGCCGTCACCGCCCGCCAAGAAGTTGTTCGCCTCGTCACCGGTGAGTTGGTCGGCACCGATCGAGCCGATCACCCCCTCAATGCTCACGAACGTGTCGCCCCAGGCCGTACCGGTTGCCAGATTGACGATCACCCCACTGATCGAGGAGCCTTCTTCTGCAAAGGAGGCGATGTCGAAGCCGTCGCCACCATCGACCGTATCGGCCCCTGTACCGCCGATCAGAAGATCGTCGCCTGCCCCGCCGATGAGCTGATCGTTGCCGTCACCGCCCGACAAGGTGTCGGCTCCGAGATCGCCGATCAGGGTATTGGCATAGATGTCGCCGGTGAGCTGATCCGCGAAGTGCGAACCGTGCAGGCCCTCGATGCCGTCATAGGTGTCGCCGGTTGCATCGCCGCCGGTGCCGCCGCTCGCCAGGCTCGCGACGATCCCGGCTGCCGCGCTCTCGTAGGAGATCAGATCACTGCCTGCCCCGCCGTGGAAAGCGTCCGTGCCGGCCCCGCCCTGGAACAGATCGTTGCCATCGCCACCATCCAGGCTGTTCACGCCAAGCCCACCCGAAAGCGTATCGTCGCCTGCGCCACCAGCGAGCACATCATTGCCGTCGCCGCCCGCAAGCTGATCGTTGCCGGCGCCACCTTGGAGCAGATCGTCGCCCGCCCCGCCCAGAAGCTGATCGTCGCCGTCGTCCCCATTCAGCACATCGTTGCCGTCATCGCCACCCACGACATCATTGCCGGCGCCCCCTGAGAGCGTGTCGGCGCCCGATCCGCCCCAGACGTAATCGTCGCCGGCATCGCCCTGAACGAAATCGTCGCCGTCATCGCCGCGGACCACATCGTTGCCGTCGCCGCCTTCGACATGATCGTTGCCTTCGTCGCCGACGACCCAATCGTTGCCAGCCCCGCCTTGCAGGCTGTCATTGCCAGCCCAGCCTTCGATGCTGTCGTTGCCACCATTCCCGATCAGGATGTTGTGGCCGGCATCGCCGATCAGATGATCCGCATAGGCCGAACCGCTCAAGCCTTCGATGCTGTCGAAGCTATCGCCATCGTCGCTGCCGCTGAACGCGAGCTCCGCCGACACGCCAGAGGCTGCATTCTCATACGATGCAATGTCGAACCCGGCGCCACCGATCAGAACGTCCGCACCAGAACCGCCCTTCAGAACATCGTCCCCAGAACCGCCATTGAGGATGCCGCTTCCCGTCAGGACGTCATTGCCCGATGTTCCGAGCACCAGCCACGGTACGACGATGGTCAGAGAGCCGGCCTCAGTCTCGATCTTGATCCTGATGATGTCATGATTAGGCGTGATGACCGGCGGTACAGGATCCAGAGGTGCAGGAAGGCCGTCATTCGATAACCGAGGGGCGCCTTCCGGTGTCAGGTACCAAGGTAAAGGCTCCGGCAAGACCTGCTCAAATTGTCCAGGAATGGGATTGTTATTTCCGTCGAACAATGGCCTCCAGAGAGTGCCATCGTATCTAAGGAAGTACCTAGTGCCGTCCGGATAAATGAGGTAGCTCTCCCCGTTGGGGAAGATGAGGAGTTCGGTCCCATCTTCGGCGATAATACCCTCAGGGATGAAATCGACGACGCTTCCATCAGGGCTTGGATCCCACTGCCCCTCGGGGAGCTCTGGAACCATCATTGCGTCGAGCATGCTGTAAATGCTCGCCCACAGGTTTGTGGTCGTAACGGTAAAAAGTTGGTGGAACTCCTCATCGGTCAATTCCTCATCGTCACCGCTGCCGGCAGAGCCGCCGCCTCCCGAGCCAATGCTGCTCGAATCGACCCCCACAAATCCGATTGAGAGAACGTCCGACGGCAAGGCCCCTCCCAGGACCATGGCCTCCAGCATTTCCAATTCCCATTCGAGATTGACCGCCATTTCTATCTCCTATTCTGCTTGACGAATGGAGATCGCCCCCCCCTTTGCGGTAACTTTGTAGCTCCGCGAGCGCCCCACGGCGATTCTGTTACATTATTCCTAAATGCACGCAAGAGATGACCTAATGAGATCCGCCCTCTCATTGGTTGCAGCGGACGAGCGGAAACGGACAGGTCCAATCTTTACCGGGAAAAGCCCAAGCTCCCGAGCTTCATGCTGGCTGAGCCCACGTGTTCGCCCAACCGCATCGAGCCGAGGCCCTGGAGGACCTCGGCTCCTGTGATTACAGCCGGCAATTCGTTTATGGCCTACACGAACTGGAAGTCGGAAGCCGTGAGGGTGGAGAGCTGGACGTGCTTAAGGAGGATGTCCAAGCCGGTCCGGCTGATCAGCACATCGTCGCCTTGCTGCACCGCCGCTGCCCTCAAGGCTGCAAAGCCGGCAAACAGGTTCGTCGAGAGCTGGATGTGATCTTCCCCGTGCTTGAAGTCGTTGAGGACAGCATGTTGCGTCGTCGCCCAGATCGCAAACAGATCCGACCCCGAGCCGCCTTCCAGGATATCGGTGCCCCAATCGGCGATCAGCGTGTCGTTACCCTCTCGGCCGAACAGCAGGTCGTTGCCGCCAAGGCCGAGCAACAGGTCACCACCGGCACCGCCATCGAGGATGTTGTCGTTGGCATCGCCTTCGAGCCAATCGCCGCCGGCGCCGCCGCTGACGTTCTCGAAGCCGGAGATGACGTCGCCTTGCGCGATATCACCCGAGACGCTGTTCGCCCACAGCTTCACCGTCACACCACCCTGCGCATCCAAATAACTCAGAGTGTTGCGGCCAGCACCACCGTTAAGACTGTCCGCACCCGCGCCGCCATAGACGATGTCGTCGCCGGCTCCACCATAGATCGCATCGTTGCCGCTCCCGCCGATTAGCGAGTCGTTGCCGTCACCGCCGTTGAGGCTGTCGTTGCCATCGCCGCCAAAAAGCGTGTCGTTGCCATAAGAACCGTCCAGCCGATTGTCGGCCACGTTGCCTGATATCTTGTCGTTGCCAATGGCGCCGATGGCATTCTCGATCAGAGAACGCGGATCACCGTTATACTGCAGAGCGTTGAAAACGTTGCCACGTGCTAGATGACCGTCACCAAGTGGCGCGAGCTGGCTCGTGGAAACGACGGACCACGCTCCAGGATTAAGATCAATCGTCATGTCCTGATCAAAGCTGCTGAAATCGTAGGTGTCGATGCCACCGCCGTCCCAGATCGTCTCGAAGATATGATAGTCGTAGCCGACCTCCACACCGTTGACAAAAGTCTGCCTTTCCGGCGTCCACTTGTAGACGGTGTCCGTGTTGTTCGTATTGAAATTGGCCCCGTAGAGATATTGAAGTGCCGCGATGTCGTACATCATGAAGGTTTGTGGTCCGACCGCATCGCCGAAACCTTCCTTCATATCGCCAATATAGGTGTGATAGGTCATGACCGAGAATTCGATCGAGTCGCGATCGGCACTCAGGACGAAGGGGTTATGCGTGTCGCCCTGCTCGTGACCGTGCTTTAATCCGAGCGCATGCCCCAGCTCATGCAGAGTAGAGTGATATCCGAAACTTCCGAGTTGTGCGCTAATGATATCACCGCTTAGCCAAACGTCTCCGGCACGCACATCGGACCAGGTCGGATCCGGATAATAGGCCATCGGCCTTTCCAGCAACGACGACTGCCCGATCGCAATGTCGGAGAGGCTATTTCCCGTCGAATAGAATGTGAGATTTGCGACAGCACTGGCTGAGGTTAGTGTCATGTAGTCGCCGGAGGACTGAAGGGACGTGGGCCCCTGAAGGATATTGCGGACCGCTTGCTGAACCTCCCCTCCCACGGGCTGAAAGCCGTCCATGAAGGAATCGGTGTACCGATAATCGTTCGTGGAATCGGCGAAGAAGTAGCCGAGAACAGAGGAGGACCAGTAATGGCCCGACAGGAGGGCATAGGTGTTGTTCTGCACTGGAATAGACACGGCGTTTCCTCGACGACTCACTTGATAAAATGTTATTTTATTTCATAAATTCATTCGCAACTAGTCTTGCTGGGAAATTAATCTGCGGGGTCATCCCTACCCTGCGATTCGTGGAGCTCGGTTGCCGATTCGCATCGGGCGACTTTCGCGCCCTTCGATTCGGCTTTCGGGACCTTGAGAGTTCTTTCCTTGGTTTACCGGCGTTTGAGCTGCGTCGCGTCCTCCCGAGCCTCAAAATTCCTGCTCGCCCCAGGGTACAGCAAATGGTGCAACATCACACCGATCGGATGGCTTCGTAGACGACTAATTGAGGAGGCTAAGTTTGCCTGTTCAGATGGAAGCCCCGGGATTCTGAAAGGATTCTCCGAGGGTTAGTGACTTTTCCACATTTTTAACATTTGCCCACTATATGTAGTTGGAACAACGGCCGTCGCTACAAGTTCTTGACGCAGGGCTATCAAGATGACTAGCTTGCCGGAGTGCCGATCTGAGACCGGCAGCCCCCCTGAAAAGAGGGGTTGGAATCTCCCAAGAGTCAGCGTCAGAGCCGCGTGGCGAATCGTTTGCCGCGTGGCCTGTGGTGTCCGAAGGAGGCGTGGCTCGGGCGTGCTGCGTGGCGGTTCGACAAAGCGGACCGTGGGGGCGTCAAAAAATTTTCGTGGGGCAATTGCTGCGGACAAGTTACGCAGCCCGGAGGCTTTTTGTCTCCGAACCGAAGGATCAGACCGATGCGGATCGAGCGGCGTTATACGACAACTGGGCAGTCACCTTATTCCTCCCTCGCCTTCCGGCTCGCCACGAGCGAGATCCGCAATCCGGACGGCTCGGTCGTGTTCAAGCTCGACAATATCGAAGTGCCGGAGACCTGGAGCCAGGTGGCGTCCGACGTCCTGGCGCAGAAGTATTTCCGCAAGGCCGGCGTGCCCGCGCGCCTGAAGCGCGTCGAGGAGAACGACGTTCCGTCCTGGCTGTGGCGCTCCGTGCCCGACGAGGCGGCTCTGGCCGGGCTGCCCGAGGAGAGCCGCTATGGCTCCGAGATTTCCTCCAAGCAGGTCTTCGACCGCCTCGCCGGCTGCTGGACCTATTGGGGCTGGAAGGGCGGCTATTTCTCGTCCGAGGAAGATGCCCAGGCCTTCTTCGACGAGCTGCGCTACATGCTCGCCAACCAGATGGTGGCGCCGAACTCGCCGCAATGGTTCAACACCGGCCTGCACTGGGCCTACGGCATCGACGGGCCGAGCCAGGGCCATTTCTATGTGGATTACAAGACCGGCAAGCTGACGAAGTCCAAGACGGCCTATGAGCATCCGCAACCGCATGCCTGCTTCATCCAGGGCGTCGAGGACGATCTGGTCAACGAGGGCGGCATCATGGATCTGTGGGTCCGCGAGGCGCGCCTGTTCAAATACGGCTCGGGCACCGGCTCCAACTTCTCGAAGCTGCGCGGCGAGGGCGAGAAGCTCTCCGGCGGCGGCCGCTCCTCCGGCCTGATGTCGTTCCTGAAGATCGGCGACCGCGCCGCCGGCGCCATCAAGTCGGGCGGCACCACCCGCCGCGCCGCCAAGATGGTGGTGGTCGATGTCGATCACCCGGATATCGAGGCCTATATCGACTGGAAGGTGAAGGAGGAGCAGAAGGTCGCCGCTCTCGTCACCGGCTCCAAGCTCGCCGCCAAGCACCTCAAGGCGATCATGAAGGCCTGCGTGAACTGCGAGGCCGAGGGCGATTCCTGCTTCGATCCGGAGAAGAACCCGGCTCTGAAGAAGGAAATCAAGATGGCCCGCCGGGTGCAGATCCCGGACAACTACATCAAGCGCGTCATCCAGTTCGCGCGCCAGGGCTACACGGAGATCGACTTCCCCGTCTACGACACGGACTGGGATTCGGAAGCCTATCTCACGGTCTCGGGCCAGAACTCCAACAACTCCGTCTCGATCACCGACGACTTCCTGCGCACCGTCGAGAAGGACGGCGAGTGGAAGCTCACCGCCCGCAAGGACGGCAAGGTGCTGAAGACCCTCAAAGCCCGCGACCTGTGGGAGCAGATCGGCTACGCCGCCTGGGCCTCCGCCGATCCGGGGCTGCACTTCAACACCACCATGAACGACTGGCACACCTGCCCGGCAGGCGGCCGCATCCGCGCGTCCAATCCGTGCTCGGAATACATGTTCCTGGACGACACGGCCTGCAATCTCGCCTCCGCGAATCTACTGCAGTTCTATAACCGCGACACGAAGACCGTCGATGCGGACGCCTTCGAGCATGCCTGCCGCCTCTGGACGGTGGTGCTCGAAATCTCGGTGATGATGGCGCAGTTCCCGTCGCGGGAGATCGCGGAACTTTCTTATGAGTACCGCACGCTCGGCCTCGGCTACGCCAATATCGGCGGCCTGCTCATGACCATGGGCCTGCCCTACGATTCCGATGCCGGCCGCGCGCTCGGCGGTGCTCTCACCGCGATCATGACCGGCGTGTCCTATGCGACCTCCGCCGAGATCGCGGGCGAGCTTGGGCCGTTCCCGCAATACAACAAGAACGCGAAGCACATGCTGCGCGTCATCCGCAACCATCGCCGCGCGGCGCATGGGCTGGCCGAAGGCTATGAAGGCCTGAGCGTCAATCCCGTGCCGCTCGATGCCGCCTCCTGCCCGGATCAAAGCCTGATCGCCCACGCCAAGCGCGCCTGGGATCAGGCCCTCGAACTCGGCGAGAAGAACGGCTACCGCAACGCGCAGGCCACCGTCATCGCGCCGACCGGCACGATCGGCCTCGTGATGGATTGCGACACCACCGGCATCGAGCCCGACTTCGCCCTCGTGAAGTTCAAGAAGCTCGCCGGCGGCGGCTACTTCAAGATCATCAATCGGGCCGTGCCGGATGCGCTGCGCGCTCTCGGCTATCGCGAGTCGGAAATCGCCGAGATCGAGGCCTATGCGGTCGGCCACGGCTCCATGAAGCAGGCGCCCGCCATCAACCCGGGCTCGCTCGCCGCCAAGGGCTTCACGGATGAGAAGATCGACGCGGTCGAGAAGGGCCTGAAATCGGCTTTCGACATCAAGTTCGTGTTCAACCGCTGGACGCTCGGCGAGGATTTCCTCACCGGCACGCTGAAAGTGCCGGCGGAAAAGCTCAACGATCCGTCCTTCGACCTCCTGTCCTTCCTCGGCTTCTCGAAGGCCGATGTCGAGGCGGCGAACATCCACATCTGCGGCGCGATGACCCTCGAGGGCGCGCCGCACCTGAAGGTCGAGCATTATCCGGTCTTCGATTGCGCCAATCCCTGCGGCAAGATCGGCAAGCGCTATCTCTCGGTCGACAGCCACATCCGCATGATGGCGGCGGCGCAGCCCTTCATCTCGGGCGCGATCTCCAAGACCATCAACATGCCGAACGATGCGACGGTCGAGGACTGCAAGAACGCCTACATGCTCTCGTGGAAGCTGGCGCTGAAGGCCAACGCCCTCTACCGCGACGGCTCCAAGCTCTCGCAGCCCCTCAACGCCGCGCTCATCGCCGACGAGGACGAGGATGCGGAGGACGCTGCCGAGGCCCTCACCGCCCTCCCCGCCGCGGCAAAAGCCGCGAACCTCTCGGAGAAGATCGTCGAGAAGGTGGTCGAGCGCATCGTGAAGGTGCACGAGCGTGAGAAGATGCCCGACCGCCGCAAGGGCTACACCCAGAAGGCCGTCGTCGGCGGACACAAGGTGTACCTGCGCACCGGCGAATACGACGACGGACGCCTGGGCGAGATCTTCATCGACATGCACAAGGAAGGCGCGGCCTTCCGGGCGATGATGAACAACTTCGCCATCGCGATCTCGCTCGGCCTGCAATATGGCGTGCCGCTGGAGGAATACGTGGAGGCCTTCACCTTCACGCGCTTCGAGCCGGCCGGCTTCGTGCAGGGCAACGAGCGGATCAAGAGCTCGACCTCGATCCTCGACTACGTGTTCCGCGAACTCGCCATCTCCTATATCGGCCGCAACGACCTCGCCCATGTGGACCCGTCGGAGGCCGGCCCCACCACCATCGGCTCGGGCGAAGCCCAGTCGAAGGCGCCGGAACCCGCGCCCGCCACGCCCTACATCTCCAAGGGCTTTGTGCGCGGCAATTCGGACCGTCTGATGCTGATCCCCGGCGGTGCCAACGGCTCCATCGGCGGCGGCCAGCGCACCGGCACCACGGGCCTCACCATGGGTGCCACCGCGCTGAAGGAAGAGCCCGCGACGAAGGCCGAGGAAAAAGTAGGCGAAGCCGACCTCACCAAACTCGGCTTCACCGCCCCCTCCCTCGCCGATCGGCGTGCGGAAGCCAAGATGAAAGGCTATGTGGGTGAGGCCTGCCCCGAATGCGCGAATTTTACGCTCGTGCGGAACGGGACGTGTTTGAAGTGTGACACGTGTGGATCAACCACCGGATGTTCCTAAAATAAAGAGCCCCGGAAGCGCATCGTTTCCGGGGTTTTTCTTTATCCAAAGCCAAACCAAAAATTGCAGTTACCGACTTCGGCAAAACTTCCAATGTGCAAAGCCGTAAGTTACCTGGCCTCAGGAGTCGTCACATGAGCGACAGCAATACAAAAAACACGCAGATAGTGAGTCTGCAGACAAATAAGATTAATATCTTAGCACAAAGTGCCGCTTCGAAAGCCGCTGACCCTAAGCAAGGAAATCTCGATCTAGAGATTGAGAAAGATATCGGTGGTATCGGAATGGGGGTGCTCTCCGATGGCACACCATATCTAAATCAAAGAGGTCTAGCTGCATTATGCGGAGTGGAAAATGCGCATATCGGGACGATAAGCTCTCAATGGAATGAGCGAGAGCAGAAGCCTCGCATTACAGCAATTAAGAACATTCTTGCCAAATCCAACTTTTCTGCTGCCACTGCACATATTGAGATTAAGCACGCGGGCCGAGTTCATTATTGCTATCCCGCTGACGTATGTCTCGCCATTTTAGAATACTACGCATTTGACGCGGGGACGAACTGCCAACCACAGGCCAGAGACAATTACCGACTGCTTGCTGGATCCAAGCTGCGTGAAATGATTTACAGCCAGGTTGGATACGATCCAACAGGCCGCAACTCAAGTCGGTTCAAGAGCTGGCATGAGCGCATTGCTCTCAACTATCAATCTGCACCAAAAGGATTCTTTCACGTCTTTAACGAAGCTCACACAATTATCTATGAGCTAATTCAGGCAGGCGCCGAGATAGGCGATAAGTTCGTAGTAGATATTTCTATCGGGCAGCACTGGTCAAAATATTGGGTAGATAGCAGTCTCGAACTTATATACGGCGACAGGTGTAAATATCCCCATTGCTATCCTGATAACCATCCGCAGTCGAAATCTAACCCGCAAGAGTCCTGGTGTTACCCTCTAGCGTCGCTCGGGCATTACCGAGAATGGCTTCAAGACACATATATCGAAGGTGGAAAATTTAGTAGCTACTTGAAAAACAAGGTTTCGAAGGGCGAACTTCCAATTTCGGTTGCGCAGCTCGCGATCTCAGCTCTTGTACCGCCTCAAATCGAGGGGCCAGCGCCTAATAGCTAGGTAGGATGTCTATGAACCAAACATCGAATAGGCATTGGCTAATAGAGATCCTGCCTCGCCATACTAGGTTAACCGTCGCAGTCAAATCACTCCTGGAAAACATCTTAAGAGAGAGGCAGATTGAATATCTGGACATCAATGGAAGAGTAAAAACCCTTGATTCAGCCCTCGAAAAGATAAAAAGGAAGAAATACAGCAATCCAAAATCGCAAATGACCGATCTCTCTGGCATTAGAGTAATAACTTATCTTGAGAGTCAAGTTCTAGAAGTCACAAGCGCTATTAGAGAGCTATTTTCAGTTGATGAGGAAAACAGCCTAGACAGATCTACAGTCTTGGGCTCTGATCGAATTGGATATAGGTCTGCCCATTTTGTATGCTCTCTAGGAGAGGCTCGCTCACAGCTTCCTGAGTATGTCTCATTAGGAGATCTCAAGTTTGAAATTCAGGTCAGGACGGTACTGCAACATGCTTGGGCTGAACTGGCGCATGATCGCTCATTCAAATTCCAAACTGGGCTTCCAACCGGCATTCAACGGAAGCTAAATTTATACGCCGGAATGCTAGAAATCGTGGATAGTGCATTCGACTCGATAGCTCAAGAAATTGATGAATATACCGTTCAACTAAACAATAAATCCCTTAATCAACTCTCCGAAGTAGAAATCAATTCAATATCTATTTCAAAATTCATTAAAGAACTATTACAACATACATATATTAATATCGAATACAAAGATCTAGACGACGATATATTGAAGGAATTGGCTGATTTTGGGGTAAAAAACATAGGACAACTTGAAGCAATGGCTACAGATGATTTCATAAGATGGTACGAATCCAACAAAGCCAGCACCACTACCTTCAGTCTCTTGAGAGATATGATGATATACACAAATTTTGATTTATATTTTAGCAACGACGTGAATTGGGGTGCAATAGATTTACAGGATTATGAAATATTTGCGTCGTCTTTTGGTAAAGACAAGGTAAAAGCGGCGTTAAATGAAAATGAGATCGATGTATTAGACGGGAATAATAATATAATTGATATAAACGCTCTATAATATCTAATCCGGAGTTCCTAGCAACCAGAGATCAAGTCCAAGGGGGCCGAATAGTGATTCCAAACAATTGCCCCCGCTGGATCCTGCAATGAGTAGACGGCCCATCCCATCCATATGCACCTCCTCGCCCTTTCCGGCAGCCTGCGCGCGGGCTCGTTCAACACCATAGCCCTGCGCACCCTGCAAAAGCTCGCGCCAGAAAGCGTCACCATCAAGCTCTACGAAAACATCGGCGCCCTGCCCCATTTCAACTATGACGTCGAGATGAGCGCGTTGCCGGAGATTGTCGCGCAACTGCGGCAGCAGGTGGCGGATGCGGATGGGTTGGTGATTGCCTGTCCCGAATATGCGCATGGCATTCCAGGCTCCTTCAAGAATGCGCTCGATTGGCTCGTCGATAAAGGGCCGAAATGGACACGGGTATAAGTTCCGCCACGTTCGATTTTGTCGATTTTACTCACCGTGAAAGGTGCCATTCCCTTCTGCCGTCCACCCTAAGGATAACTCGACTTCGATCGGACGGCGGCTAAACGTTCCCTAGCGTAAAATCGCTGGGGGACTGCCATGAAACAACTTCTTATCCTGCTTCCGCTTGCGGGAGCCCTATCCGCCTGCGCCGGTGCACAGGCCACAAGGACATCTGCAAACACAATGATCATCGACGCGGGAGCGGCTCCCGCCTGCGGAGCTATGGGAGCCGCTAAAGTCGCACAGAAGAGTGCGGCCGTCGAAACGATCCGGGCTGGATACGACCGCTACATCATCACTGGCGGACAATCGCAGAACAACGTCTCCGTCTCGCAGATGCCTGGGCACTTCCAGACCTCTGGCACTGCCACGTACAATCGCAGCTTCGGCACCTATAACGCCACAACGACTTACGTACCGGGGCCGACTATCGTCAGCGGGAGCCATGATCGCTCGCTCGGCGTTGTGATGTTCCGCAATGGCGAGCCTGGCGCTGAGAACGCTCTTGATGCACGGCAGGCGCTTGGCCCCGAATGGCAGGATATCGTGAAGTCAGGCGTTCACACCTGCCTCTAATTTTGTCAAAGGGTGTGTTCAGTCGCCCCACCGTCATGCCCGGACTTGATCCGGGCATCCACGTCCTGCCTACCGGCGCTGAAGAAAGGCGTGGATGGCCGGGACGAGCCCGGCCATGACGGCGTGGGAGCCGGGGCGAGTGGAGTGCGAGCCCGGGATCCATAACCATCAACGGTGGAGAAGAGGGCAGGCGCATGTTGCGGTGCTCCTCGGTGCGATGCGGGTATGGATCCCCGCCTTCGCGGGGATGACGGTGGGGAGGTTGTGGGTGGCAGCGGAGAGGCTTTGGATGCCCGGATCAGGTCCGGCCTGACGGTGCAGAAGCCTGCTTTATCCGCGACGCATGTCTTCGTTCCGAAGGAAAGGCGTGGAGCCCCGGCTTAAGATCGGGGATGACGGTGGAGGGGTGAGGATGGGGAGGCCGTCTCCATCCGGGTATCGTGTCCTTGCCGGCGGCCATGGGCGCGCCCGCCCCTCCCCGCGCGCAGCGAGAACGATTTCGCGCAGGCCGCGCATGACGATCCAGGCGAGGCCGAGCACCGTCACCGGGATCGCGATGATCCAGAGCGCCTGGATGAGTTCCGGCGCGGTGTGAAATTTCGAGAGCCAATCGGCCGCGAGACTGTAGGGCTGGTCCATGGCCGTGTCCTCACTTCTTCACCGCCGCAAGCGTCTGCACGAGGGCCACCGCCTGTTTCTGCAAGCCGGGATCGCTGATGGCCTGATAGGCGCGTAGCAGCGATTGGCTCTGCGGGCTGTCGGGCATGGGGAATGTGGCACCCTGCCCCGATGGCTTCTCGTCGAAGAAGAACATCACCGGCACCTGCAGCACCCGGGCGATCTCCTGCAGGCGGCTGGCGCTGACCCGGTTGGTGCCGCGCTCGTATTTCTGGATCTGCTGGAAGGTGATCCCTAAGGCTTCCGCGAGGGCCTGCTGGCTCATGTCGCGGGCGAGACGTTGCAGGCGGATGCGCTCGCCGATGCGGCGGTCGGCGCCGTTCGGCGATTTGGCGGTTTCGGTCATCGGGCACTCCCCTCATCGTGTGAACGACCACCAGGAGCCCTGGTGGTCGGGGAGTTGAGAAGCCGCCTACAGACGACCGCATTGGCCTTTAGGCTTTCGCCTTGGACATGCGCCAATACCTCCCCGACCATAACGGTAGGGAAGGCATCATTAGCGGCGGATGCTTGCGCCGCTGTAGGAGGGGTTCTCACGCCCCGGAGCCGGGTAAGGCCCGTCTCCGCTTCGAGGCTTAGCATGGGGAAGGGTCGGCTCAAAGCCACGGTGTCTGTGTGTTGTCCAGCGCCCGCCCGGGCAGCATGGAGTCGCACCTCCCGAAGATCCTTCGGAGCAAAGCCCGCGCGGCGTATAATGCGCTGCCCCTCCAACAGGAGGGACACCTTCCAACAGGAGGGACATGGGTGAGGCTCACGGCAGCGCAGGGCTCGTTTGGAGCTGTCCTGCGCCTGGCTCGGCCACAATCCGGCCCGTCATGGCGCTCCCGCGTTCTCCAGCCCTGAAGACCTGCCCGTGACCGCGCTCTTTGCGTGCCGCTGATGAGCGGCCTGGCGGTTCGTGCCCATCCGCGCCGCGCCGCCGGTCGCCCCAGAACCTCGAAGGCAAGGAGAATCCTATGACATCGATCGCATTGCGCTATGCCGCCTTCGCTGCCCTTGTCATCGCCGGCCTGCCGACGATGGCCGCCGCACAGACATCGCCCCCCGCCGCGACAACGGCGCCGGGTATGACGACCCAGGGTACGGGAACGCAACCCGGCACGATGATCATGATGCATCCCAGCATGATGGGCCGAGGCATGATGGATCAGGGCATGATGGGCCCGCCCGCGCCGATGATGAAGATCATGTTCGCGATTGCCGACACGAATGGCGACGGCGCCCTCTCCTTCGATGAGGTGACGGCCATCCACAAGCGCATCTTCGACCGCATCGATGCCAACAAGGACGGCAAGATCACGATCGAGGAAGTACAGGCCTTCTTCCGCGATTAGAGCGTTTTCCGGCGACGTGAACCTCGTTCGCCGAAGAAAGGAGCTGGTTCGACGCCCGCGGAACCAGCTCTGTTTGCGTTCGTCGAGACACCATGGGGCACGGTGGGTAGACCGGCCGGGCCCGGTATGCTGAACTCCTGCAAATCATAAGGCCCGGGTGTCGATCAGGACCCAGCTTTCCCATCCAAAGGTACTCGCATTGACGACTGCAGTTTCAAACACGGCATTCCCGCCGACGAGCCCCCTGTCCGAGGCCGAGCGAGATCGCATTCTGGCCGCCGTCGATGCCGCTTTCGAACGCCAAATCGGGTTTTTGTCGGACCTCGTCCGCTGCGCCTCGCTGCGGGGACAGGAAGCCGAGGTTCAGGAATTCGTCGAAGCGGCGCTTCTGGAGCGCGGATATGACGTCAGCCGCCAGTCGATCGATCCGACCCTGTTTGGACGTCATCCGGCCTTTTCCCCGGCGACCATCAGTTACGACAAAACCTGGAATGTCCTCGCGGATCACAAACCCGTTGCCACGCAGGGCCGCTCCCTCATCCTGAACGCCCATGTGGATATCGTCCCCACGGGTGATCCCCAACGCTGGCAGGATCCGCCCTTCACGCCGACGCGGCACGGCGAGTGGCTGTATGGTCGCGGCTCCGGAGACATGAAGGCGGGTCTCTCCGCCGCGATCTTCGCCCTCGATGCCATCAGGGCCGCAGGGCTCGAACTGACGGCCCCCGTTCAGATCCAGTCGGTCGTGGAGGAGGAGATCACCGGCAATGGCGCCGCGATGGCGCTGGCTTCCGGACATGTGGCTGACGCGGTGCTGATCCCGGAGCCGACCGACGAGAAGCTCGTTCGGGCCAATTCCGGCGTGATCAAGTTCGCCATCACGATCCACGGCACTCCTGCGCATCCGCGCGAGGTCAGCAGCGGCGCCAGCGCCCTTGAAGCGGCGATGCGGCTCATCGCGCGCTTGCGTGAGCTCGAGACACGCTGGAACGCGGAGCGGGCGACGAAGCCGTTCTTCGATGAGGTGGACAATCCCGCGGCTCTGACGATCGGCACGATCAACGGCGGCGAGTGGATCGCCTCGGTTCCCTCGTCCTGCCGTTTCGAGGGTCGCATAGGCTTCTACCCCGGCGACGATCCGCAAGACCGCGTCAAAGAATTCGAGGCCTTCGTCGCATCGGTTGCCGCCGAGGATGCCCTGGTGCAGCGCTGCCCCGCGCCCATCGTGGAGTGGGTCGGCGTCATGCATGCGGGCTATACCCTCACGCCCGGGTCGGAAGCCGAAGCCGTCCTTGCCGAAGCTCACGCCAGCATTCATGAACCGGACAATGCGCCGTTAGAAGCCTATGTCATGGCATGCTATCTGGATGCCGCCGTCTATGCCGTTCACGCAGGCATCCCGTCGCTGGTTTACGGGCCGATCGCGGAGAACATCCACGCCATCGACGAGCGGGTCTCGCTTCTCTCGTTGCGGCGCGTGACGAAGACGATTGCCCTGTTCGCGGCATCGTGGTGCGGCGTTCGCCCTGCAAGATAGGCGTCGTACATCCCCGCCGCGAGGCTGCCCTAAGTCTCTGTTTGACCGATCAGGTCTGCGGTGACGCGCGGCAGATGGGTCAGCAGCACCTCGCCGTAATGGGTGATCGTCGCAGGATCGAAGCGCGCCGCCGGCCCCGCAATGCTGACCGCCGCAACCGCCTCGCCGGAGGCTCCGAAGATGGGAGCAGCGATACAGGCGCTCCCCAATTCGTTCTCCTCCATCTCGACGGTCCAGCCGTCGCGGCGGCACCTTTCCAGCACCTCCTCGAGCTTTTCCGGATCGGTGATGGTGTGCCGCGTCGACGGGGTGAGTGCGCTGCGGCCATAGATGAACTTGCGGAAGCTCTCCGTCTGCCAAGCCAGCAGCGCGCGGCCGCACGCGGTCGAATGATAGGGCGCGCGCGTGCCCGAATAGGACGACACGCGTAAGGTATGGCTGCCTTCGAGACTGTCGACGATGACCGCATCGGCCGGGCCCGGCAGCGCAAGATTGACGGTCTCGCGCGTCGACGTGCACACAGCAATGAGATGGGGACGCGCCACCGCGCTGACATCGAGCCTCCGCTCGACCGCGCGCCCATAGATGAGATGCTGCAGACTGAGACGATAGGCGCCGGCCTGCACGTTCCGCTCGGCAAGCCCGGTATCGACCAGCGCCTTGACGAGATTGAAAGCCGTGGTCTTGGCAAGCCCCGTGCGCACCGCAAGATCTCTCAGCGACACCCAGCCACCATCCGCCATCACATCGAGCAGCGCCTTCGCGCGCGCAATCGACTGGATGCGGGCTTCTCCGACCGCGCCCTGCGCGGCAGCATTCTCATCAGCCTGTCCGGAAAGCACGCTTCCCTCCCGATGCATGGTTCGCAACATTGCCACGTTCAGTACCACAATATTGAACGCTGATCGACCATGAGGTTGAAAAATTCAAATCCAAAAGTCGATACAACTCCGGGCGCATTGACGACGCCAGTTTTTTGAACCTAATCTCTCAGACAACAGAAAAAGAATCTCATTCTACCATATAGAATGAAACAACAGAGGGTTTCACGCCTCAAGCCCGCTCAGGGATGCGCGAGAAACGACCATCGGCGGACACGCGGTAGAGACGGCGGTCCGAGCCAGTCGAAGTGGGCATCGTGCCGGCTTCCCGCCGACAGGATGCGCAGCAAAGCGAATGAAGGGGAGCTCGTGTGAAGAACGATCAGGATTTTCCGACCCTGCCGGATGAAGCGCTCGCGCTCGACCGCCGGCATCTGCTGCGCCTCTGGTTGACAGGAAGCATCCTGCTGGCCTGTCCGCCCGGCCTTGCCATGGCGGCTGGCGCCGCGGGCGCATCGAAAGCTGGCGGCACGCTGCGCATCGGCGCCGACGCCGACCCGATCGGCCTCGATCCGACGATCGTGACGGCCTTCTCTTCCAACGATTTCACGGCACTTCTCTATTCCGGGCTTCTGCGCTGGAACGCGAAGATGGAGGTCGAGCCCGATCTCGCCCTCTCCTATGACATGCCCGACGAGAAGACATACGTCTTCAAACTCCGCCAGGGCGTAAAATTCCACAACGGCAAGGACTTCACGGCCGAGGACGTCAAGTACACCTTCGATCGCATCCTCGATCCGGCGACGGCCAGCCGCCTGCGCACACAATATGCCAGCATCGACAGCGTCACCATCGTCGATCCTTTCACCGTGCGCTTCGCGCTGAAGAACCGCGACGCCGCCTTCCTGAGCTACCTGGCGAGCAATCCGGACGGTGCCATCGTTCCGAAGGAGGTAGAGGAGCTGGTCACCAAGCCGGTCGGCACTGGCCCGTTCGTGTTCGAATCCTACCAGCCCAATCAGCAATTCACGCTGGCCCGGAACCCGCACTATTTCGAGGATGGCCTGCCCAATCTCGAGAAGGTCGTGTTCAAGTTCTACAAGGATCAGGCGACACTCTCTTCAGCTCTGCGGTCCAAGACCATCGACATGACCTGGCTGAAGGATCCGAAAGTGGCGGCACTCATGGCGCGCGCCTCGAAAGACTTCATCTCCGCGCCCGGACAGACCTCCCGCACGTTCCCGGTGTGGCTCAATATGAAGGCCCCGCCCCTCAACGACGTGAGGGTACGCCGTGCGCTGAGCCTCGCGACGGACAGGCAGGCCTGCCTGCAGACTGTGCTCGGCGGCTCCGGCAAGGTGGGGGCCATGATCCCCGAAAGCCAGGTCGGCGGCTATGACGGCGTCGGCGAGATGCCATACTATAAGCCCGATCCCGCCGCGGCGAAGGCTTTGCTCGCAGAAGCAGGCTTTCCGGATGGTATCGATCTTGGCGACTACATCGTTGTTGCGGCCAACCCTCTCGATGTCGCGTGCGCGCAGATTCTTCAACAGCAATGGCAGGCGGCCGGCATCAAAGTGAAGATCGTGCCGATGGAAACGGCACCGCTCCTCAATCAGTGGAGCTCGGGCACCTGGGCGACGCTGCTGTCGGTCGCTCTGTCCTGGACGCCGGACTCGGACGCGATCCTCCAATACCTCAATTCCCAGAGCAAATTCGGCAAGGCGATGGGCATCACCGACGAGGGCCTCGACCGGATGATGACCGAAGCCCGCGCCGAGACGGACAACACGAAGCGCGCGGCAAAAAATCTCGCCATTCAGAAACACATCGCCGATCAGGCCTATGTCCTCCAGGTCTACCAATACCCTCTGCGCTGGGAGATCTGGTGGAACTACGTCGAAGGCTATGTGCCGCTGGCAGCGAACATCCGCTCCTTCGTCCGAAACACGTCGTTGAAAGGCTAAAAGTCTTGGCGATGGAAGCCTTGCGCGCCGGAGCGGCGTGATGAAGCGCGTCATACTCGTGCGATCGATGTGGATGGCGGCGATCCTTCTCGGGGTCTCCTTCGTTTCTTTCATGCTCATGAGGGCGCTGCCGGGGGACTTCGTGCTCGCGGCAGCCGGAGCGCAGATGTTGCAGCCCGAGGTTCTGGAGGCCATGCGCCGGGACCTCGGACTGAACCAGCCGCTTATCGAGCAGTACCTTTCATGGCTCGGCGCCGTGCTTAAGGGTGATTTCGGCACGTCCTTCGTGACGCATCAGCCGGTTCTGCACGAGTTGTGGCCTCGCTTCCTCGTGACCCTGGAACTCGCGTTGATCGCGGCTTTCATCGCGCTCGTCATGGGCGTCAGCACCGGTCTTGTCTCTGCGCGGCTACGCGGCGCGGCCGACTGGATCGTCCGGCTTTACAACGGCTTCATCCTGGCCGTGCCCAACTTCGTCGTCGGCACGCTGATCGTGCTCCTCGTCGGGCTCTATTTTCCGGAACTCGCGGTGCTCAGCTACACGCCTTTCCTTGAGGATCCTCTCGGCAACATTGCCGGCATGATCCTTCCTGCCTTCGCCCTCGCCCTTGCCATCTCGGTCACCATTTCCGAGAACACGCGCGCGGCGGTGCTCGAAGTCTCCAATCAGGATTTCGTGATGGTGGCTCGCGCCAAGGGCCTGTTGCCGCGCACCATTCTCTGGAACTACCTTATGAGAAACGCCCTGACGCCGATCATCACCGTTACGGGGCTACAGGTGGCGACTCTGCTCGGCGGCAGCATCGTGATCGAGACCATCTTCGCCATTCCTGGGATGGGGCAATATCTGTTCGATTCCATCACGAGCCGCGACTATCCGGTGATCCAGGCCATCGTCCTGGTCGCGGCGGCCTGTGTCGTCTTCATCAACACATTGGCTGACATCGCTTATGCGACTGCAGATGCGAGGGTCGAGGCATGAGCGATGCGGCGATCTTCTCCCTCGCCGGCGCGGAGCCAGCCCCTAGGCGCCGTCTGCGGCCGACAGCGGGCCGTCTCCTGCTCGGTCTCGGCCTTGTCATGCTGACCATCCTGGTACTGATCACGCTCCTTGCGCCGCTTGTCGCACCCTTTGATCCTTCCGCCACCTCGCCCCAGTCGCTCGAAGGGTCGAGTTCGCAACACTGGCTCGGCACCGACGCGATCGGCCGCGATGTGTTGAGCCGCATCATTGTCGGCGGGCGCACGACTCTCTTCATTACCTTCACGGCCGTTTCGCTCGCACTGCTCGCCGGGCTCGTCCTCGGCCTCCTCAGCGGATATGTCGGCGGCTGGGTCGACGAAGTGATCATGCGCATTCTCGACGTGATCTTCGCCTTTCCCGTCTTTCTCCTTGCCATCGCGGTTGTCGCCGCGCTCGGACCGACGGTGCCCAACCTCATCCTGACGATCGCCATTGTCTATACGCCCGCCATGTCACGCGTCGTGCGCGGACCGGTCTTAAGCGTCAAGAAGTGGGACCACGTGGAAGCAGCCCGAAGCATCGGGATGAGCGAGTGGCGGATCGTCACGCGTCACGTTCTTCCCATGGTCGTCTCACCCATCGTGGTGGCAACGAGCCTGACGCTGGCGCAAACCATCTTCACCGTCACGGCGCTGTCCTTCCTTGGACTTGGCCCTCCGCCACCAGATCCCAACTGGGGCGGCATGCTGGCCGATGCACGTCAGTTCATGGAACTCGCCCCTCTTACGGTCGTCGGCCCCGCCGCCGCGATCGTCTTCGCAACGCTCACTTTCATCGTCCTGGCCAACGGGCTGCGAGAAGTGCTCGACGTGGGGAGCGAAAGGTGACTGCGAGCGACCCCATTCTGAGCGTACGGGACCTGACGGCCCGCATCGTCTCCCGCAAGCAGATAGTGGATGCAGTCAAAGGCGTGTCGTTCGATATCGCACGCGGCGAAGCCGTCGGTTTTGTCGGTGAATCCGGCTGTGGCAAGAGCGTGACGGCACGTGCCATCATGCGTCTTGCGCCAGAAGGTACGCGGGTCGAACTCGGCGGATCGGTGCACTTTGATGGGCAGGAGCTGCTCCCGATGAGCGAGGCCGCCATGCGGGACGTTCGCGGGCGTCGCATCGCCATGGTCTTCCAGGATCCTATGACCTCGCTCAACCCGGTCATAACGGTGGGAGCGCAGATCGACGACATCCTGCGGCGCCATACGGGCCTGTCTGGGCGCGCCGCGCGGGCGCGTACGGTCGAGCTGCTCGATCAGGTGGGCATTCCCGCCCCTGCCCAGCGTGCGGACGATTATCCCCATCAGTTCTCGGGTGGCATGCGTCAACGCGTGCTCATTGCCATTGCGATCTCCTGCGATCCGGATCTTCTCATCGCCGATGAGCCGACGACGGCGCTCGATGTCACTGTGCAGGCCCAGATCCTGCGTCTGCTGCTGCGATTGAGGGAGGAACGTGGCATGTCATTGATGTTGATCACGCACGATTTCGGAGTTGTCGCCGGCATGGTGGAACGGGTCAACGTCATGTATGGCGGCAGGATTGTCGAGGCAGCGTCCGTGGACGACATCTTCCGGGCGCCGACCCATGACTACACCCGCGCTCTCCTCGCCGCCGTTCCTCGTCTCGATCGGCACGGAGTGGCTCCATGATCATGGGAGCGTCACAAACGGGCGATGACTCGCCGCTGGTCGAGGTACGGGATCTCACCGTTACGTTTCCCGCGCGCAGTCGCCATCCCGCATTCACGGCCCTCAATGGCGTCACCTTCGATATCGCAAGAGGCGAGACCCTCGGCCTCGTCGGCCAGTCCGGTTCCGGCAAGACCACGACGGGGCGCGCCGTCCTTCAGCTTCAGAAGATCTCGCGTGGATCCGTGAAGTTGCACGGACGTGAGCTCACCGCCATGCGGGCCGATGAACTAAGGCGGATGCGGCGCCATATGCAGTTCGTATTGCAGAATCCCTATTCGAGCCTGCATCCGCGCATGACGATTGCTCAGACCCTTACCGAGCCGCTCATCGTGCATCAAGCGGTGACACCGGCGCGTTACCGGGAGCGCGTCGCGGAGTTGCTGGAACTTGTCAGCATGGATCCTGCAATCATGGACCGCTATCCGCACGAGTTCTCCGGCGGCCAACGCCAACGCATCGTCATCGCCCGCGCGCTCGCCGTAAATCCGGATTTCGTGGTCTGCGATGAGCCGGTCTCGGCACTCGACGTGCGGACCCAGGCACAGATCGTATCGCTGTTGCACTCCCTGCAGGAAAAACTCAAACTCTCCTATCTGTTCATCGCCCATGACCTCGCAATCGTGCATGAGGTCTGCCGTAAGGTCGCGGTAATGTACCGCGGCGAGATCGTCGAGAAGGGCAGCGTATCGCAGGTCTATGATAATCCAACGCATCCGTATACGCAGATGCTATTCGACTCGGCGCCAGTATTGGATCCGAGTCTGCAGCGCCAGCGCCTCAGGATGCCGCCACCCGAACCTGCGACCCTTGCCGCTGGTCATCCCGACAGTGCTTGCGCGTTTGGAGAAATTCACGCCGTTAGTAGCACTCCTGCCTGGCACGAAGTCGCGCCAGGTCACGGCGTCTCCTGCCGCTACCGGCCCGCATGAGGTCCTGCCCTCTTTCATATTTCAGTGAACGTCAGAATTGAGCTGTTTCCACATCAGTGGAGTCAGCTCTCGTTCTTGGTGGCTGCACTTTTGACGGCGAACCGGATCCACTTCGCGGAAGGGCACTCTAGGCACGTAAGCTACTTATACTCAATCCGTGGGTCGATATAAGCGTAGAACACGTCAACTGAGAGGTTGATGAGAATATAGATCACCATGATCACGATGATGCACCCCTGGATCAGGGGATAATCGCGTGTACTGATCGCCTGAATGAGCAACCGGCCGAGCCCTGGATAGGTGAACACCGCCTCGGTGACGACGGCACCGCCGATGAAATTCGCCATCATCAATCCAACGATGGTAACGAAAGGCAGCAAAGCGTTCCGCAGGATGTGAACACCGACCACCTGCCACTCCCACAGGCCCTTTGAGCGAGCCGTGCGGACATAGTCCGAACGCATTTCATTGACGAGCGAGGCGCGTAGGAACCGTGCCAGGACACCAGAGACATAGACGCCAAGTGTCACGGCCGGAAGGATCAGGCTACGCAACGCCGCTACAGGATCCTCCCACAAGGGAATGTAGGTCGAGGCCGATGGGAGCCAGCGCATCTCCACCGAAAACCACAGGATGAGCAAGATACCGAGCCAAAATGTCGGTACGCCGAGAGTCAATGCGTTCCAGAGGGACAGGATGCGGTCGACCCAGGAGCCCGGTTTTAGCGCGCTTGCGATGGCAACGGGGATGCCGAGCACCAACGCCACGATGGTCGCCAGAAAAGCAAGCTGAAACGTGGCTGGCAGCCGCTCGAGGATGAGCTTGAGAACGGGTTCGCTGGCATGAATCGAGGTGCCGAGGTCGCCATGCAGCGCGCGCCAGAGCCAGTCGGCATATTGGACGAGGGCCGGCCGATCGAGGCCGTACTTCGCCGTAGCGGCAGCGATCTGCTCGGCCGTCGCGTTCTCACCGACGAGCACCGAGACCGGATCACCAGGCACCGCATAGATGATGGCCCATACTGCGGCGGAACCGAGCAGAAGTACGGGGATGAGGTGCAACAGCCGTCTCAGGACATAGCCGATCATGGGTTACGCCGCCCCCTCGGAACCGGACTTGCGGATCTCGTAGCGCTCGCCGAGCAGGTCGGCCATTGCTCGCCCGAGCGCGTCGAAGGACAGGATCGTGAGCGTCAAGATCAGCCCGGGCAGAACCGCATAATACGGAGCCTCGTGGAGATAGGACTTGCCCGAACGCAGCATCTCTCCCCAGCTCGGCGTCGGCGGCGCCACGCCGACACCGAGGAAAGCCAGTGCCGCCTCGAGCAAAATGGCAACGGAGCACAGCACAACCACCTGTACCAGAATCGGGCTCCATGAATTCGGCAGAATGGTGCGGAACATGTTGTAACGGGCGCTGCCGCCGAACGCCTCAACGGCAACCACGAAGTCGCGGCTTCGCAATGTCAGCGTCTGAGCGCGGGTGATGCGCGCGAAGCTGGGAATGCCCGTGATACCCACGGCCACGATCGCTGCAATCTGGCTGCGGCCGAGAATCGCGATGAGCGCCATCGCAAAAAGAATAGCCGGCAGTGTCATCATCACGTCGACAAAGCGCATGAGGGCTGCGTCCCGCCAACCGCCGAAAAAGCCGCTCACGAGCCCCATGGGAACCCCGACAGCCGCCGCGATGGCAACGGCTCCGGCTGCGGTCGTCAGCGAAGTCCGTGCGCCGTAGACCACGCGGGCGAAGATATCGCGGCCGAGTTCATCCGTACCGAACCAGTGCGCTTGCGACGGCCCCTTGAGAGCATCCACCAGCCGCTGACGGAAAGGGTCGAAGGGCATGAAATCAGCAAACGCCGCGACAAGAGCGACCACGGACAAGAAGGCGAGTGCCGCTGCGGCCCCTTTGTGCCGGAGGAGCGCGCGGCCGAAGGCACTTAGCTTTCCGAATGTGAGTTTCATTCCCCCGCCTCCATCGATTGTTCCCGAACGATCGATGGAATCATCGGATCGCTGGGATGATGACAGGCGACATAGATGGAGGCACCTGGATAGCTCACGACGCTCGGCGCTACGCGGCGACAATGCTCATCGGACCGGAAGCAACGGGGATGAAAGGTACAGCCGGCCGGCGGGGCGGCAGGATTAGGAATTTCACCTTCCAGAATGATGCGTCGACGCGTGCGGCCGAGCGTCGGATCGGGAACCGGCGCAGCGGAGAGCAAACTCTGCGTATAGGGATGCGTCGGCGTGCGATAGATTTCGTCGCGTGCTGCCTGCTCCACGATGCGGCCGAGATACATGACCGCGACTCGGTCGGACATATGCTGCACGACGGAGAGGTTGTGGGAGATGAAGAGATAGGCGAGCTTCAGCTCCTTCTGCAGGTCTTGAAGCAGATTGAGCACCTGCGCCTGAATAGACACATCGAGTGCGGATACCGGCTCGTCGAGGATAAGGAGCCGCGGGTTGAGGGCGAGCGCACGGGCGATGCCGATGCGCTGCCGCTGACCACCGGAGAATTCGCTGGGATATCTGCCGAACATCCTCCGCGAAAGGCCCACCATCTCGAACAACTCGGCAATGCGCGCCGCCCCTCCCGCCGTTTCATAAAGACCGTGCAGGCGCAACGGCTCCGCGACGACCTCCTCCACCGGCAGCACCGGATTGAGGGCCGCATAGGGGTCCTGAAAAACGTACTGCATCTGCCGGCGCGCCTCGCGCATCCGGCTCGAAGACAGTTTCAGAAGCGAGCGTCCCTCGAAACGGACATCGCCACCGGTCGCCGGAACGAGGCCCATGATCGTACGGGCGGTCGTCGTCTTGCCGCAACCAGATTCGCCGACGAGACTGACCGTCTCTCCCACCCGTACGGTGAGGCTGACGCCATCCACCGCGCGCACCCATCCTACGACCCGCTTGAGAATACCGGCTCGCACAGGGAAATGGACCTTGAGCGCATCCACTTCGAGCAGCGAATCGCCTGCCTTCTCTCCTGCTGGCCCCGAAAAGTCCGTCCTACGCGCCTCTGCCGGCAGTAGCTTCTCTTCGGCAAAGTGGCAGGCAGCCTGCTGATCCGCGCCGATCGGCCTCAGCAGTGGCTCCGTCGTACGACATTCCCCACGTTCCTTTCCGATCACGCAGCGCGGATGGAAGGGACAGCCCGCCGGCAGAGTCTCAGGGGTTGGCGGTTGACCTGGAATGGCATCCAGCCTCGCATGAACGGCATCTCCGCGCGGAATGCTGCGAAGCAAAGCGCGTGTGTAGGGATGACGTGGTGATGAGAATATCTCATCCACTGTTCCCGTCTCCACGATACGCCCGGCATACATCACCGCCACGCGGTGGGCGATCTCGGCGACGACACCGAGATCGTGGGTAATGAGGATGACGGCGGCGGCCGTTTCTGCCTGTCGCCGCTGAAGGAGCGAGAGGACCTGTGCCTGAACAGTGACATCGAGGGCCGTTGTCGGCTCGTCAGCAATGATAAGCCGCGGCTTGCCCGCCATGGCCATGGCGATGACCGCGCGCTGACGCATCCCACCCGAGAACTGATGTGGGTATTGTTGCGCCCGGCTGACGGGATCGGCAATGTCGACCTCGCGCAGCAACTCGGCCGCACGGACCTGAGCCTCGGAGGGCCTCAAGCGACCATGAGTGACTTCGCCTTCCACGATTTGTCGGCCGACCCGCAGGACGGGATTCAATGTCGTGGCAGGATCCTGGAAGATGAAACCGAGATCCTGGCTCCTTACATGCCGCAGCACAGCCGCGGATGCTCCGACGATCTCCGTATCGCCGATGACGATTGATCCGGAGACATCGGCCGTCTCAGGCAGGAGGCCGGAGACGGCAAGAGATGTGACGCTCTTGCCGGACCCGGATTCGCCAACAATGCAGAATACCTCGTTCGCAAAGACGTCGAAGCTGATCCCACGGACGACCGGCACCGGTTTCCCGGTGCCGCCGAAGGCGACCGTGAGATCCCTCACGGACAGGACCGGTTTCGCTAACGGCACGCCGGACGCTCTCGAAGATTCACGGGTGTCTGCATCATTTCTTCAACCCGATAGTGCGGGCGACGAACAGATTGTCCATGTCGGGCGTAAAGCCATCGAGCTTGGACGAAGACACGATGAGCCCTACATCGTAGGAGTTTGTCGGAATGGCGAAGGCGCTTGTGACCAAAACCCGATTGAGGTGATCATAAGCAGCCTTGACCTTCTCTTCCGATCCATAGGTGGAGTTGACCCGCTCGATAGCCGCCACATAGTCCGGGAACGGATGAGGCTCTTTCAGAACCGGATTATCCTTCGTCCGATAGATGCTATTGGTCGCAACGCGCGAGGGGAACTTCTGTACGTTACCGACGCCTCCAAAGGTTGCGGAATAGTCACCGGCTAGCTGCGCCTTCACATATTCGGAGCCTTCCAGCACATCGAGCTGAATGTTGATCCCGACTTCGGCCAGCGTGCTCTGCACGATCTGGCTGATGACGACCGTCGGCTGGTCGGTTCCGTAAACAAGAAGCTTCCAGTTGCTCATCTCCTGCTTCGAGAGCCCAGATTCTGCCAGCAGTGCCTTGGCCTTATCGAGGTTGTAAGCGAACTCCTTGAGATAGGCAGGATTCGAGGCGGGGCTTGCCGGCGCCCAGGGAAGCGCCACGGGCTCGCCCAGGCCCGCATAACCGACTCGCAGAATGCCGTCGCGATCCATCAGGTAGTTGAAGGCCTGACGGAACTTCTCGTTGTTGAAGGGTGGACGGGTTGTGTTGATGCGGAACACCTGCACGAGGGGCCCTGGCCCGCGTGTGACGGTATAGCCTGCGTCGCGCAGCCGAACTGCACTTCTCGCGCCGCCGCCATAAATGATATCGGCTGCCCCCGACTCCAGCGCAGCGCTCGCGGCCGCATCATCACTGAAGACCGTAAAGCGGATCTCAGGGCTGACCGGCTCACCCGTGCGCCAATATTTAGGGTTCGCCTTCAGCGTTACGCTTTGACCGACTGCGCGACCGGCCAGCGTGTACGCGCCAGTTCCTGCGGGCTTCGTCTCGACCGTATCGATGCCGGCCGCTTCGATAGGCATGGTGAACTGAAGCAGGTCGAGAATCTGGCGCTCCGGCACGGGCGCCTTGAAGTTGATGACGATGGTATGCTCATCCGGCATCGTCCAGTCCTGCACGATGCCCATGGTAGCGTAGACGTTCTTGCCTTTTGCGGGATCGGAGGCCTTCTTCAGCGTAGCCGCCACGTCCGCCGATGTCAGCGGCGCTCCGCTGTGGAAGAGAACATCTTTGCGTAGCGTGACACGAACGGACTTATTCCCCTCGCCGATCTTCCACTCCGTCGCCAAGCTCGGCACAGCCTTTCCGTCTGCCGTGTACTCGATAAGACTGTCATAGAGATTCTTGATCAAGTGGAAATTGACCAGAGAGAACTGCATCGGATCGAAGTTCGTCATGTCGGCAAGAATTGCAACACGCAGTGGAGTACCTTGCAGCTTTTGTGCACGAACATGCCCGGGAATGGCCACAGTGGTGATAGCCGCAAGGACGATAGCCCCCAGCACTCTAACGAATGCGATACGCCTGTTGTTCATGGCTCACGCTCCTGATCCTCTGGTTTATGGAACTTGTCATATCTTGGGCCGGCCAGGGCGATGCCCAAGACGACCAGAAGTTTGGCTGCTTGTGGCAGCACCATGGCTCGTCTTCAGTTCCGCCTCCCCGTGACGTGCCGGGCTTTCCCGATTGCGACACGACAGAACCCATCTTCGAAGATGCATGACGAGCAACGTAACTACGCTAGGGTCCCGCCGCGATCATCGTCAACGCCGCGACGTTCCATCTTGAGAAACAACGTCAGGCGAGCAAGGCTCTGTCGGCCTGCGTAGCGCCGTAGATCTTGGCGACGACGCGATCGACCGATGTCTTCAATGCTTCGGCAGCCTCCAGTCGCCTATCTGGCACAAGCCGGGCCTCCGGCGCTGACAGGCTCATAGCCGCAACGGGTCGTCCGCAATCATCCAGAATCGGAACACCGATACACATATGGCCATCTTCATTCTCACTCATATCCATCGCGTAACCTTGATGGCGGATGTTCTCGACCTGCCGGCGCAGGTATCGGCCGTCGGTGAGCGTATGGATGGTCCGGGCCGGCAGGAGAGGCATGCAGAGGGCTTCCAATTCCTCGTCCGGCAAATGAGCTGCGATGGCCTTGCCAAGTGATGTGGAATGAATCGGATGGCGTTGGCCCACACGCGCTTCGGTCCGTGGCGTACGGCCACGGTCGACGATGTCGATGTAGACGATCGCCTTCTCCGCGAGAATAGCGAGATTGACGGTTTCTCCGAAGCGCTCCGATAGATCGTGCATTTCCGGCTGCACCACCTCGCGCAGCTTTTGCAGGCTGCGGTCGATCTCGGCAGCACGACGAAAGCGCGGACCTGCGCGATAGCGATCGCGCCTGAGATCGTAGTCAAGAAAGGAAGCCGCGGAGAGCGTCTGGAGATAGCGGAAGACGGTGGTCTTGGGCAATTTCAGCTCTTTGACCGTCTCGGTCAATGTTACGTCACGCCCTTGTTTGACCACATAGTCGAGCACCTCAAGTGCCTTCATCACGGGCTGCACGATGTAGCCTTGGCCATCCTTACGCATCGGTCCCCCTCTGCATTGAGGCCGGAGCCACTCCGGCCTTACTAGATCCCCCTGTCGGGCTTTAAAAAAACGTCTTTATTGCCCTTACCACTCGATATGTCTCGTCAACCATCATAAGCAATGACCAGCGGTCGAAGGTCGTGCAAGGATGGCCGATCCCGAAGCCTACGAGATCGCCGACCTGAAGGTCGCTATCGACGGGCAGCTCAAGATGACAATGCTGGTCGTTGAGAGCGACGGTCTTGTATCCCTGCGACATCGGTTGAGGTCCGGCCATATCCGAGCCGGGCCTATACCAGTATTGGGGTATCGGCAGGCCGGCATCGAAGCCGACATCCCGCTTGCCCATGGTCAGGAGAGCCCGCCCCTTCTCCGGCACGGATTGGACCTGTGCCCACACTTCAAGTGCCGGAACGAGCCCGCCCGGCGGCAGCGCGAGCTGCGTTTGACGGCAGATGCGCTCGAAAGCAGCCGCATAGCCCATGCAGTCGTGTGTCAGATAGCATCCAGACCGCAGTACCCGCAGAACCGGAAATGGGAATTCGTGGGCGTTGAAACGCTCTCCGACCCTGTCGAAGAATGCCGATCCTCCAGCGCTCACGACAATGGGGTGGTCGCGCGAAAGGAGGCCCTCCTCGATAGCGCGACGCGCAAGTGTGGCGACTTCATTCACGAGTCCGTCCGCGGCTTCCGCCGTCGGGAGCAGGCCCTCGAAACATTCGAAGCCGGACAGCATGAGTCCGTTCGTTGCCGCGATCGCGCGCGCAAGCGTCAGTGCCGTCTCACGTGAGCGCGCACCGGTGCGGCCGCCAGAGAATCCAACTTCCACCAGCACTCGTAGCGGATTGTCCTCAGGAGGTGGATTCAAGCGCGCTCCTTCAGCGAGCTGCGCCAATCCTTCGTCGCCGTCGACCAGGCAGTAAAGTTCGAAGCTCGTATCCTGCAAGGCAGCGAAGCAGGCCTTTACTGCCTGCAGGCCAATCGGTTGATTGGCCATGAGCACGCGGCGCACGCCGAAGCGACGACACACCTGCATCTGTTGCACGGTGGCAACTGTGATTGCCCAAGCCCCATCCGCGATCTGCAAATCGAAGAGATGTGGCGACATGGTGGTCTTGCCATGCGGCGCGATGAGAAGGCCGTTCGCTTCAGTGAAGGCCGCCATCCAGGCGCTGTTGGCCTGGACGCGCGCTTGACGAATGACGGCAACCGGCATCGGCAAATCACCGTCTAGTACGCTCCAGTCCTGAACTCCCACATCTCCGACACGCATGGTCGGACCATCGTATGGCAAACCTTTGGTGAGCGGATCGAGCGGCAGTGCGTCTAGAGCCGCGACATCGAGACGAGGAATTAAAGCCATGGATTGGGATCCAGCGGTGCGAGCGGGCGGCGTGCCTTATGATAGGTGACCTTGGTCGCATCATAGGGATAGGGGCCGCCAGTATTGAGATAATGAACTTTTGCCGCTATGGGCGCGAAGGCAGCATAGAAATGGTTCGATGACTTGACGACAACCATCTTCTTTTGCGCCAGATCGATACCCAGCTTGGTAAAGGCGGGTGGACTGAAGGTCTGTGCACGGCCGCTGACGAGCACGATATCCAGCTCACCGATCGTGATGGCTGCTGCGGGGCCGAGAGAGACGACGCTTTCCTCGAATGGGATGGTGAGTTCCTCGCTTAAGCCCCGTACGACCACCTCGGCATCAATGGGGCAACCGGATTGCGGTGTTGCCTTACCGCAGAAGCGGAGTGAAATGCGTGCGCCGGCACCCGCTGCACGACAAAGGGAGACGGCGACCGGATCCCATAGGGCTCCGATTGCAGCCGGAAGATCCGGATGCTTTAAAAGGGCCTCAATCATGACGGTCGAATCCCCTGCGACGCCTCCACCTGGATTGTCCCATCGATCCGCGAAGACGATCGGCTGCCCCGGTTCGGCGCGCGCCTGCGCAATCGCCTCCTCCGGTGGATAGTGATATGGTCCTGGAGCCGTGCGCTGCCAGCTTAGAATTTCCCGGCCCAGCGCCTCCGCAAGTGCGGAGGCCTTCGCACGGTTCTCCTCGCCATTGGCGATGACAAGCACCTTCGTGCCGACGTCAAAGACGTCCGCGGCCTGGAAGCCATGAGCGACGGAGATGCTGAGAATGCCATCCTTTCCTTCCATGGCCAGGATGCGATCGACGAAACTGCGACCCGGCTCGATGCTCGTCATGAACCCTGACAGAGAGTGGCAATCGAAGACGGCAGAAACCGGGCTCACCTCCCCTCGCGCCGTGCGCAAGCACAGGTCTACGAGGTCCTCCGCCCTATCGAGGAAATCGATGTGAGGGAATTCCTTGAAGGCCACTAGCACATCGGCGGCCGAGACACGCTTCTCGGTAAGATGACAATGCATATCGAGTTCTGCGCCGATCACACAGTCCTGTCCTACGATTTCGCGCACTCTGGAAAGAAGGTCTCCCTCGCAATCGTCGTAGTCACGGGCGACCATTGCACCATGGAGGCCGAACAGCGCAATATCGACAGGCATCGCCGCTTTGAGCTGACCGAGGATCTCATCGCGCAGGGATTCATATGCCTCGCGCGAGACGAGACCGGCGGGTTCGGCCCACGTCGCGGTACCCTCGATCAACGTGAAACCGTCAGCTTCGGCTCGTCGGCGCGCAGCCACCATCGGCGCAGAGCAGAGAGTCGGTGTCGGCGGATGTGTCCCGGGCCGACAATAGAATGCCTCCTCGAAGGCGCGGCGATCGACGAACAATGGCGAGAAGGTATTTGTCTCGGTGGCGAGCGAGGCTACGAAGACGCGCAAGTCTGACCCTCCAAAGCGACATTCTATATTGTAGAATGCTGGTTCCAAATATCGCTTGAAGATTAACGGCCAGGATTCTTGATCTGTCAACTGCCCGTCATTGGTACATAGCGTTTTCTTTAGAGATGCGACTTGCATGATCGGCGATGTTGATGTTCACTTCGTTCGCCAACATCCACTTTCTAATCTCACAATGTAGAATGGCACATAGGTGAGCGTAGCGCACAATGTCACGCTGCAGATGTGGGAGCAGGATAAGCCGACCGTCGCGACGGGAGGAAAGCCAGTCGGGCGACCGGCAAGGAATACAAACTTCAGCCTGGAAACGATCAAATGACCAAGCGCAGGATCCTGTTTGCAGGTCTCTTCCACGAGACCCATACCTTCGTCGAGGAAGTCACTGGACTTAGCGACTTCACCATCTATCGCAGCGAAGACATCCTCCGTCGGCGCGGCGATGGATCGACCACGGACGGCTTCCTCGAGGTTGCGGAGGTGGAGAACTGGGAAGTGGTTCCGACGTGCGAGTATGCAGCGTTGCCATCTGGCACCGTTGACCACATCGTACTCGAGCAGTTCTGCAATGAGGTCGAAGAAGGCCTGCGCAAGGCTCTCTCTGAAGGCGGCCTCGATGGTATTTGGTTAGGACTGCATGGCGCCATGGTGACAACCGAGTGCGAAGACCCCGAAGGGGAGCTGCTCGCACGACTGCGCGGCGTCAAGGGCACTGAGTCCCTCCCCGTCTTCGGCGTATTCGACCTGCATGCGACCTTCACCGCCAAGATGGCCCAGCATGCCAACGGTCTCGTCGCTTATTGCAAAAACCCACATTCGGATGCGCGCGAGTGTGCCATGCGCTCTGCTCAGCTTCTTGCACGTGCGCTCAAGGAAGAGGCTATGCCGCGCATGTATGCGCGCAATGCCCCCATCATGTGGCCGCCCCCGGGCACCGGAACCGCAGATCGGCCCATGCGCGACCTTGAAGCGCTCGCCAGACAGATCGAAGCTGAGAGCCCTGACATATGGATTGTCAACGTGGTGGCGGGCTACTCCTTTTCGGACGTCCCGGACGCAGGCGTTGCCTTCTCGGTAGCGACAGTAGGGGATCAAGACGGCGCGAGGGCGGCTCTCAACAGTCTTGAGGCGCTTGCCATATCGTTGCGCGATCTCGGCATCCCGCACGAATGGGACCTTGACACGGCGCTGGCCGAGATTGCCACCCGCGAGGACGGACCATGTATTGTCGTCGAGCCCGCCGACAACATCGGCGGAGGCGCTCCCGGGGACGACACGGCGGTGCTGCGCGGCTTCCTTCGCCACGGATTGCGGAACTGCGCAGTGGCGATAGCTGACGCTGCGGCGGTTCAAACTCTCGCTGATGCAGAGCCCGGAGAAAAGCGACGCCTGTCTATCGGCGGAAAGGGCAGCAGCCTCGGCGCAGGCCCGCTTGACGTCGAGGCGGAATTCGTCAGCCGCAGCGACGGACACTTCACGCTCGAGGATCGGCACAGTCACCTCGCCGCCTCCCGTGGGATCCATTTCTCCATGGGCCCATCGGCAGTCATTCGCGTAGAAGGTGTCACCGTCCTGCTCTCGAGTCGCAAGACACCGCCCTTCGATCTAGCGCAGTTTCGATCTCAGGGGATCGTGCCGGAAAACCTCTTCGCCATCGGAGTTAAAGCAGCCGTCGCTCACCGTAAGGCTTATGACCCGATCATGAAGGCGAGTTACACCGTACGCACTGCGGGTCCTTGCACCAGCGCCATTACAACGCTGGATTATCGACGGCTACGGGAATCCGTCTTCCCAATCAACGATCGGAACCCACAATGACCATCGAGTATCCGAGCAGATCCGACACACCGCGCTCTCACCTGCCCTTCAGCCCTGCGACACGCGTCGGCGATCTGATCTTTGTCTCGGGCCAGGCTTCTGTGGACCTCACGGGCAAGATCGTATCCGACACTTTCGAGGGCGAAATGCGCCGCTCGATCGAGAATTTGCGAAAGGTTCTGGAGGATGCGAACAGCGACCTTTCACATGTGGTTCAGACGCGCAACTACGTCCGCGATTCGGAAGACGTGATCGAGTTCAACCGGATCTACCGGGAATATTTCTCTGCGCCATTTCCGGCACGCACTACCATCACCAACTGCCTTGGCCCGAATCTTCGCTATGAGATCGACTGCGTCGCCGTAGTCAGGAAGGATTGAGGATGAACCTGCTCCCGTTCTGCGACGGGTTTCCGTCTCATGGAACGGGCAGGCATTTACTTTGCGGGCCGCCTCGGGCCTGTTGCTGCAGAAGCCCATGAGGAGCCCTCAAGACCCATGTCCTCCCTCGCCGAAACGACGCACACCCGACGTGACAATCTTCTGTCCTTCGACAAGTCTGCAGAGCTGATCGAGCGTAATGCTCAATGGATGGCAGGCGGCGTCAATAGCAACTTCCGCCTCAACATTTCTCCAACACCGCTCGTCTTCGAGCGTGGCGAAGGACCTTGGCTCTACGATGCCGATGGCAATCGACTGATCGATTACTATCTCGGCATGGGCCCGATGATACTCGGGCATAAGCCCCAAGCGTTGGTCGACGCGGTGAAGCAGGAGATCGAAAAGGGCTTTCTCTTTGCCGGTCAAACTGCTGTCGAGGCAGAGGCCGCCCGTCTGGTATGTGAGCTGGTGCCGTCTGCTGAACGCATGCGGTTCGGTTGTTCAGGCTCGGAAGTGGATCAAGCGGCGATCCGTCTCGCTCGCGCAGCCACAGGTCGCAAGAAGATCATCAAGTTCGAGGGCCATTACCACGGCTGGTTCGACAACGTGCTATGGTCGACCGCACCTGCGCTCAATGCAGCTGGCCCGGAGGATGCTCCTGTCCCCGTGGCGGGCAGCAAAGGTCAGCTGGAGGAAACCGCGGAAACACTCGTCGTCCTGCCGTGGAATAACCTCGAGCTCCTCACCACGCGGCTTGCACAGGGAGATATCGCCGGTGTCATCATGGAAGCCGCGATGTGCAACGCAGGAGCGGTACACCCTGCACCGGGTTATCTGGAAGGCGTGCGCAAGGCCTGCACACAGTATGGCTCCATTCTCATCTTCGATGAGGTGATCACCGGCTTTCGTCTGGCCGCTGGCGGTGCGCAGGAGCGTTTCGGTGTCACACCAGACCTTTCTACCTTCGGAAAGGCCATTGCCAATGGTTTCCCCGTCGCCGCCATCGCCGGACGGGCGGACCTCATGGACATGTTCGCCACCGGCGGCGTCGTGCATGGTGGTACGTACAATGCTCAGCCGATTGCCATGGCTGCGACCGCAGCGACATTGAAGTCGCTCAAGCCGTCGCTCTATGCAACGCTTGAGGAGCGCGGCGGTCGGCTCATGGCTGGGTTCCGAGAGATTTTTGCCCATGCTGGCGTGACAGCGCAGGTTGCCGGCTTCCCGCAAATCTTCCATGTCGCCTTCGGACTGGAGAATCCAGCCCGCGACTACCGTGATCTTGCTCGCATGGACCGGGCAGCTTACATCGCGTTCACGACGGCCCTGTTGCGCCGCGGCGTGCGTGCTTTGGAGCGCGGCGCATGGTTCCTCTCCATCGATCATACGGACTCAGTCATCGACGAGACCCTGCTAGCCGTAGAGGATGCTGTGCGCGAGCTGACAGCTAGCGGGACGCTTCCGACGGCCGGAAAACGTTCATGACGGATTGTTGAACGGCAGAGTGAACACCATGCGCCTCTTCGTAGCCACGCTCGGTACCGAGACGAACACCTTTTCGCACTTTCCTACAGGCATCGAGGATTTCAAAGATACGCTCTGGTGCGAGGGCAATATCGAGTCGGTGCCGCCATCACCGTGGTCTGCCCCGGGGCAAATTTGGGTCGGGCACGCACGTAAAGAGGGCTGGGAGGTCATTCAGAGCCTCTTCGCCTTCGCCTCCCCCGCGGGCATCACGACTCGTGCCGCCTATGAGTCAATGCGCGACCGCATTCTAGATGATCTGCGTGCAGCCGGCCCCGTCGATGCCATTCTGCTCTTTCTGCATGGGGCAATGGTTGCGGATGGCTACGACGATTGCGAAGGAGACCTCGTGTCTCGTATGCGTGCCATTGTCGGCAAAGGAACGAAAATCGGAGTCGAGCTCGACCTCCATGCTCACATCGATCATCGTCTCGTCGATGCGGCAGATCTCATCACAATCTATAAGACATATCCGCATATCGACCATTCCGAGCGAGCCGAAGACCTATTCAATCTTATGAAGCGCACACTGGCCGGCGAAATTGCTCCGAAGATGGCCTTGTTCGACTGTCGAGCCATGGGGTTATTCCCAACCACCATGGAAGGTCCGATGATCGCCTTCACCCAAGCAATGTTTGATGCAGAGGGCAAGGATGGTGTCCTCTCGCTCTCGCTCAACCACGGCTTCCCATGGGCCGATGTGCCGCTGGCTGGTGCGAAGATGCTCGCTATCGCTGACGGAGACAAGGTTCTCGCGGAACGTGCCGCACAGAACTTCGGTGAGCGCTTCTATCGCATTCGCGCCGGCGCGATGCTACCATTCACCCCCTTCGAGGAGGCAATCGAGGAAGCCAAGATCAAGGGGGACAAGCCACTTCTGATCGCCGACACAGCGGACCAGATCGGCAGCGGGGCGCCGGGCGATACCACTCATGTGCTACGTGCTTTCGTCGAGTCTGGTATCCGCAACGCAGCCATCGCGCCGTTCTGGGATCCATCGGCGGTCCGCATCTGCTTTCAGGTCGGCGTCGGCGCACGAATTAAAATGCGCATCGGTGGCAAGTTCGATCCGAATTCGGGCCCGCCCTTTGATGCCGATGCCGAGGTCCGGCTTCTGAAGCGGGATGCCTATCAGGAACATATCAATGACGAACGCATCGCGATCGGCGACGCTGCTGTCATACGCGTAGAAGGCATTGATATCCTACTGACCACTCAGCGCACAAACCTCTATTCCCTCAGCCTGCTGACACTCCATGGCATTACGTTCGACGACAAGCAGGTCGTGGCTATCAAGAACCTCTATAAGCATAAAGACCTGTTCCTGGAGAATACGCGCAAGCAACTCTTCGTCGCGACACCTGGCACCAGTGATCCAAATTGGAAGGCCCTGCCCTTCAAACGTCTCCAGCGGCCGATCTGGCCACTGGATCCGGACCCTCTCGGCCTCGACGGCTGATGAAAGATATCTGGCGTAGCCCCGGAAACGGATCGGCAGAGGGCTAGTGGGACCCCTTGTATCGATCGGGGCCGACCTATCGAGAACCGACCCACCGCTCTCGAAAGATCTTTATTAAGTACGAGTGTTTCGCAAAAATTCTGCAAGGCGTTGGCTACGTGAGTTCCCGAATATTTCGGCTGGTGGCGCATCTTCCACGACCTGGCCTTGGTCCATGAATACTACTCGGTGAGATACGTCCCGTGCGAACCGCATCTCATGTGTCACGATGAGAAGTGTGGCTCCGTCGTCCGCAATACCTTTGACCGTATTCAACACTTCTTGAACAAGCTCCGGGTCGAGCGCTGATGTGACCTCGTCAAGCAATACGAGCTTCGGATCCATGGCGAGTGCGCGGGCGATAGCGACTCGCTGCTGCTGTCCCCCCGAGAGCTGGCTCGGATAATGGTCCGAGCGAGAGGCCAATCCGACCCTGGAAAGCCAACGCTCCGCAATGGACCGTGCTTCCTCTTTGCCAAAGCGACGGACTTTACGCAAACCCAACATTACGTTGCCGGCGGCCGTGAGATGGGGAAACAGATTGAAACTTTGAAAAACCATTCCGGTCATGGATCTCTGGCGTGACAACTCCCGGTCGCGAAGTCTATGCCGGCGTCCGTTCACGATGCTGTAACCGATCGTCTCGCCATCGAGCACGATATCACCGTCCTGAAACTCCTCGAGCAGGTTGACACATCGCAGCAGCGTCGTTTTGCCGGAGCCGCTCGATCCGATGATCGAGACGACCTCGCCCCTCCGGAGAGTGAGATCGACGCCCTTCAGCACTTCCACTGAACCGAAGTGTTTGTGAAGTCCCCGAATCTCAAGCAAAGGCTGCACGTTTTCCATATTCAACGTCCCTGCACGCGACGTTCGATCATCTTGCCTAGTTGATCGAGAGAAATATTGGCAGCAAGGTACAGAAGACCTGCGAAGATATAGAACTCTATCGTCATGAAGGTGCGCCCGATCACTTCCTGCGTCTTCAACAGCAGTTCTCCGACGCCGATGATCGACAATAGGCTGGAGCCTTTGATAAGTTCAACGCCCGTATTGATCCAAGGCGGCAAGGCGCTCCGCAAGGCCTGCGGCAGGAGCACGTAGGTGAGCGTTTGCGGAAATGTAAGCCCGATGCTGCGCGCGGCTTCGGCCTGACCAGGCGGTATGGCCTGCAAGGCACCCCGCAGCAGCTCGCCGATATGCGCCCCCGCGAAGAGAGAGAGGGCCAAGATTCCGGCCTGCGTGGCATTCAAGCTGATGCCGACAACGGACGGTATATAGAAGGCAGCGAGGATAAGAACGAGTACTGGCGTGCCTCTCATCACGTCGACATAGAGACGGAACAACAGCCGAGAGATTGCTGGCCCGAAGAGCAGTTGAATGCCACAAATGCAGCCGACAACCGTACCCAAAACTATCGCGGAAATCGCGATTTCGATCGTGAGGAGGAAGCCATCCCATAGCGGCCATCGCGCGATCCAGACTTGATCTAGAAACGTTTGCATGAACCGCCGTAACCTCTCTTAGAATTTCGGGAAGCGCCGTTCGAGGCGCCTCAGAAGGGAGGCGATAGCGAAGCATGCGGCGATATAGAGCCCGCTCGCCACGATCCATGTTTCGACGACTCGGAAGGTGTCCACGTTGATCTTGCGGGCCTGGAACGTTAATTCAGGGATAGCGATCGCTGCCGCGATAGAGCTGTCCTTGAACATGCCGATGAAGGTATTTCCGAGGGATGGCAATGCGTTGCGCAACATGATGGGCGCTGTCACGAAGACGTTGGTTTGAATTCGTGTGAGGCCGATAGCGCGTGCAGCTTCAACCACACCTTTCGGCACCGCCGTCAGGCCAGCTCTGAACACCTCCGTCAAATAGGCCCCTGAATAGAGTGCAAGAGCTCCGATGAAGCTCTCGTACTTGTCCAGGCGAATGCCAGCCTGGGGAAGCGCGAAGTAAACGAGCAGTACCAGGACGAGAAGCGGCAGGTTTCGGATGACCATGACATAGCAGGTCACAATCATCCGTCCGATACGGGAGAGGCCGACACTGGCGAATGCGGCCAAGAGACCGAAACAAGTACCGATGGCCACTGCCGCGATCGCCAAACCAAGCCCAATGGCAAGCCCCGACATAAGCTTGTCGAAGCTTGCCCAAATCGCGCCGAACTGAAGCGTGTAACCCATGAACGTAGGCGACGATCTTAACGGAACTCCGACGGGAAGCCGATCTTTGGCTCCGGAGGTGTCTCGCCAAACCAGCGCTCGTACGCCGCCTTATAAAGGGGGAATGTCGTGCCGGTCATCGCCTCACGCATCGCGACATTGACGAAATTGAGCCAGTCCGAGTCGCCCTGCTTAACGATGCAGGAATAGGTCTGCGGATTCCAACTGAAACCGGAATCCACATATCGGCCGGGGTTCTGCTTCATATAATAGCGCAGGGACGACGAGTCGGTGGCCGCGGCGTCGGCACGGCCCGAGTTCAGAGCCTGGTACATGAGGTCTACACTCTCGAATTGATCGACTTTCGCATCGGGAAGCGCATCATGCACCATCTTCTCCGCAAAGACATTCTGTAGGACCGAGACTGTTACTTTGCTTCCCGCGGCTTTGAGAGCAGCATAATCGGCGTAACGACCGCCTGACACCAGCATCAGGCTGACGCCCTCGCGGTAGTACGGGACCGTGAATGCTACCTGCTGAGCCCGCGCCGCGGTGACCGTCACAAACTGGCACGCGATATCCACTTTTCCCGTGACGATATTTGGAATCCGGGCATCGGATGCCTGGTTAACGAATTCGATTTTGGTCGGATCGTCGAACAAGCCCTGTGCGATGATCTTTGCAATCTCAATATCGAACCCTACAAGGTTTCCTTTCTCGTCACGAAAATGCCATGGCGGATTGGTGCTTCCCGTGCCTACAATAAGTTTTCCACGGCTGAGAACTTCTTGCAGCTTACTCTGAGCGGAGGCGGCCTGTGCCGAGAGTAATCCCAGCGCACATAGGCCAATCCCAGCAACAAACTTGATTGTTTTGTTCAACACGCAATTCCCCTCTTTTCGACTTATTGGATTCCGCGATGTCTCATACCGTCTGTTATGCGGGTATTGTCGAAAGGACATATCATCCCGCGCTTGCCGCACCTCCGTCCTCCCGGGCACTGACTTGTTAGCGTCGTCGGTGGCGTCGTCCATCACATAGAAAAGCGCAGCATTTTGCAGTTTTCACCTCACGACAAGCGCTCCGCGTTTCGTGAGGCGAAACCATTTAGAGGTGCACCGGAAGGAATCTCTTCTAAAGCGTCTGTCCCCGGGATCATAAGGGGCCCGAACAGCCGAACTGAATGGCTAAGGCGTAGAGCGTTCACCCAGTTGACGATCATCGGCGCCGCTATCCGTGAGATAGCCGAAGCGCCGCCCCCGGAGACGAAGGGACCTGCCTGCCACCCCTCGTTCGATGGGGCGGTAAATGTGGTCAATCACTCACCGATGGGCCTGCAGCCGATCTTGACTGGAGTTTGGGCAGCCACTGAAATCTCGCCCTCGAAAATATCGCAATCGAGAATGTTGTCCGGTCCCTTGCGGCATGCCGAGTAGACATTGGTGGGAACCTGGACCTTACGGCCCTGAACCCATTCGAGGCGGTTCCGAGGGACCACCTTGCCTGTTATCGGCACGGACCGGACGGAGCTGTCGACTGTGATCCGCTCGCTGCCTAGGAAGATCTGGCCGAACTCGTCCGCGTGCGTTCGAGCCGTAGGCGCCGGAGCGCCGGAAAAGAAGGCCGCGATGACGATGCCTTCCGAATGTGCCGCGAGCCCAGAGGCTGCCTTTGGCGATAGTGACAGGTCAACCACGAAGCCGAACGTTTCGGCGGCCCCCAGGCGTGGTACGGCCAACGTGGTCGCTAGCCCCGTTGCAGCGCAAAGGCGCAAGATCTTACCCATAGCCCTATCCGGTCACGCATAAGCCCTGTGCTCCAGTAGCGATGTGCTCCCAACCGTCAAGATGCGTCATTGTGCCGAAGGCTACCGCCCCGGCATTATTGCTCGATACTCGCCATGGATCGTCCCGTCCTATCGGTTGCCAGGTCGCGGCCCGATACCTGAGAATGAGTCTCTTGGGTTTTGGACCGATCGTCGCGTAGGGCAACTCTAAGATTCTGGGATATAAGATCTCCAATGGATTATCGGAATCGACAATAAAGCTCGATTCCGAGTACGGTCTACCTCTTCCGGCCCTGGCAATGTCCTTCGGGCTGGCGCCAAAGGCACTGCTTATGGTCCTAATATCTGCCAAGTTTCATCAACGGCGGATGTACATCCCCTCACCACCCGGGCGCAGCGAACACTTATCCGCACATTTGAGGGAACCGGTACTCTCCAAAAGGTTTGCGTGATCGATGCAGCAGGCATTCTTCTATGGCTTCTGGACGCGAAACTGGCCGGTTTGGGCCCGCTACCTCGGCGCCACGCTCGTTATCGTTCTGACGGTGGTCCTACACCTCAGCCTGACTAATTATCTGCCCCCCTTTCCCTACTTGCTTTTCTTTCCGGCGATTGTCATCAACGCCGTGCTCTTCAACCGGGGGACTGGCATCTATTCGGTATTCTTGAGTGCAGCCCTGGCGCGCTTCTTTTTTATCGAGCCGGTCGGTAGCTTTGCTGTCGCGGATGAGCGCACCAATCTCGGCCTACTGTTTTTCCTAATGATCGGCCTTGTCTCAAGCGCCATTATCGAGGCCCTTCACGGTACGGCGCGCCACCTGATGGACGCAAACGAGCGCCTCGCTGCAGCGGAGCGAGAAAAGGCCCTTCTTCTCGAGGAGGCTGCACATCGTATGAAGAACGACCTTGCAACCTTGGCGGCGTCAGTCCGACTTCAAGGACATACCGTGACCGATCCGGCGATCCAGGACATGTTCACAACGACCGCGAACCGGATCCAGGTTCTGAGCCATGTTCAAGATCGCCTCCGGCCGGGACAAGGGGCAAGCTCAATCGTCGACATCGCGGACTTCATCAACGATCTGTGTGACGACTTGAAGGTCTCCCTGATCGGCATCCGTCCGATCGCAATTCGCGTGAAAGTCGAGCACCACTGGCTTCCCCAAGAGCGCAGTGTTCCTGTAGGAATCATTATCAATGAGCTGGTAACGAATTGTGTAAAATACGCATTTCCTAGCGATCGCAGCGGGACCATCGCCATTGTTTTCCTGCGCCAGCAAGACTTTTATGAGCTTAAGGTAAGCGACGATGGCGTCGGCATAGCTTCGACAGCACGCCCCAACGCCGCGCCCGGCCTTGGGCAGCGTCTTGTTCGATCAATGGCTACGCAATTGGGTGGTGAAGTTACCGTCACCCCAACTCACGATCTTGCAGGAACCTGCGCTATGGTCCGCTTTCCAGCCGCCATCGGTTGAACCGCGGACCGCTGGAGGCACCTTAATCTCGTCTATTGGCGGTGATCCGACTGCGTGGGAACCACCGGCAGTTAGAGCCGCGCGGTGCTCGGTACGAGCGAACACTGCATTGCAGCCTATCCTGGCGACTTCGCACAGGCTTTAATCGCCCTCGACGCGTCCATTGAGACCCTGGGGTCGAACGGCATCCGTACCATCGCATTTGCCGACTTCCATCAGCTCCCCGCCGATACGCCTCATGTTGAAACGGTACTTGAACCTAGTGAACTGATCACCGTCATCCACATTCCAGCAGGTCCATGGACACGCCGCTCCTGCTACATCAAGGTCCGCGACCGCCAATCCTATCAGTTCGCATTGACATCGGCGGCTGTAGCTCTCGATCTCGACGGCGACACTGTGAAGGAGATTCGAATTGCCCTTGGAGGGGTAGCGACGATCCCATGGCGAGCGCATGAAGCCGAGATGTTCCTTGCCGGGAAGAAGCTCGACGAAAGCACGGCAACGGCATCAGCCGACGCCGCCTTTGCTGAAGCCAAGGCTCGCCAACACAATGCTTTCAAAATTCCGATTGGCAAAGCGACTCTCATCCGGGCGTTGCTCGAAGCCAAGACGATGGAGATCTGAGATGAGCGTCGCAGCGCCTAATCCAAGGGAGAACCAGGGCGCTCCTGTTCCCCGGATCGATGCTCGGCTCAAAGTCACCGGTGAGGCTCGTTATGCCGCCGATGTGCCGCTCAACAATTTGGCCTATGGCGTGCTGGTGACAAGCGACATAGCACGTCGCCAAGTGCGCGAAATCCATCTAGAGGATGCCGGGGCCGTGCCGGGCGTGCTCGACATCATCAGTTACGGCGAGATTGATGGCATTCAGAAGCCGCGCTTTGGCAACGCGAGTGCAACTTCGCTCGGGCCGTTGCACGAAAAAGCTATCCGACACGATGGCCAGATCATGGCTCTCGTGGTCGCCGAAACCTTCGAGGCGGCACAGGAGGCTGCGGCGAAAGTCACAGCTGATTATCAAGTCGATCAAGCGAGCGCCTCCTTCGTCTCCCCCGGCACGGAGACTATCCCAGCCAAGGGCAACACAGAAAGGGTCCGGGATGATCCGGCGGTCGGAAACTTCGAAACCGCATTTGCGGCCGCCCCTGTGAAAATCGAAGCCGAGTACGCGACGCCCACCCAGCACCACAATCCGATCGAGCTTTTCTCGACAACAGCGATATGGGCGGGAGATCAGCTCACCGTTTATGAGCCGTCACAGAATGTCTACGGCTTCCGGGCAGAGATCGCACGGCAGCTTCAGATGCCTCCCGCGCAAGTACGTGTGATCAGTCTCTATACCGGAGGGGGCTTTGGCTCGAAGGGTCCGATGTCGCCAAGAACGGCTATCGTGGCACTCGCCGCACGCCGACTGAACAGACCTGTACGCTGCGTCGTCTCTCGTATGCAGGGCTTCACGATAGCGACTTACCGTGCTCCGACTCGGCACCGGATCCGTTTCGGCGCGACGACGGACGGCCGGATCACCGCTTTCAGCCACGAAGGCTGGGAGCTGACTTCGCGCGTCGATAACTACGTCGTGGGAGGCACATCAACAACAACACGCCTTTATGGCTACGGCGCAGTCCATAGCAAAGTGAATCTCGTCAAGGCCGACCGGCAGACACCCGGCTATATGCGCTCTCCGCCGGAGGTGCCCTATATATTCGCCCTGGAAATGGCCATGGACGAACTTGCCGAGAAACTCGGCATGGATCCGGTGGAGCTTCGCCGTATAAACGATACCTCAACGGAGCCGATAGGCAGGAAGCCGTTTACTAGCCGCTCACTGATGCGGTGCTTCGATGAAGCGGCGAAGGCTTTCAACTGGTCGGCCCGGAATCCTAAACCGGGCTCGATGCGGGATGGGGATTGGTTGATCGGCTTTGGTTGCGCCACCGCCGTCTATCCCACTAACGTCGGCGCCGCGACTGCCCGCGTTCGCCTGAGTGCCAATGGTAGAGTGCTGGTGCAGAGCGCATCGCACGAGATCGGCACCGGCGTGCGGACGGTGGCAGCTCAAATGGCTGCTGAGCAGCTCGGTGTCCCCTTCGATGCTGTTGAGGTGATGATGGGCGACACCGATCTTCCACCCGCGCCCGTATCGGGCGGTTCGAACAGCACGGCGAGTGTCTGCTCTGCCGTCTTGAAGGCCTGTCAGCAGCTCCGCGCCCGGCTATTCGAGGCTATATCCAAGTCCGGCAGTGGCCCACTTGCCGGCAAGGCTCCTGCCGATCTCGACATCGCGAACGGCATGGTCGTTGGAGATCGCGGCTCGCTAGCGTTAGGGGACGTGTTCAAAGCGCTGGGTGCCGGCGTCATAGAGGAATATGCAGAGTTCATTCCCGAGGGCGCGCCGCCCGATGCCGCTCAGAAGCTCTATGACGGTACGAGCACCCTCGTGAACGGCTCGAAGCGCGGCAAGGTGCAATTCGCCTTCGGGGCGGAGTTCGTCGAAGTGCGCATTAATGTACGCACTCGCGAGATCCGTGTCCCCCGCCTTGTCGGAGCGTTTGCGGCCGGGCGTATCATGAATACGCGGACGGCTCGCAGCCAGCTTATGGGCGGCCTAATCTGGGGCATGAGCTCGGCACTCTTGGAAGAGACTGAGCTCGACGAACGCAATGCTCGCTACGTAAATCGCGACCTCGCGGAATATTACGTGCCCGTGAATGCTGATGTTCAGGATGTCGAAGTCATTCTCGTGCCGGAGGTGGATCACGACGTGAACCCGGCCGGTGTCAAGGGATTGGGGGAGCTTGGCAACGTTGGCACAGCGGCCGCGATCGTAAATGCCATCTACCATGCGACGGGAAAGCGTATTCGCAACCTTCCGGTCCGGCTGGAGGATCTGATTGCCTAGGCAGCTTGTGTGACGTCCTTCGAAACTGAAAGTGAAAGCCTCTGGATGTCCAGAGGCTTTCCATCAGGCCGGGCCGCATGTTTGCCGCCATTCGGGTTCACGTATCGATCACCGGGCGCATTCTATCGGAACCCTGGTATTCGTACCTTCGACAAGGACCGTTCGACAGGGCACCCCGTTGATAATCTGGATTTCATTGGGCGCTGCATAAGGAAAAATTGCATCTGGCGTACCTGAGATCGGCCTGCCCGAAATAGCACGGCCCATTCCCTCCTCGACGCGGATGCTTCCCGTGGAACCCGGCTCAAATGTACCACTCGCAACCGGACCGGCACATTCTACGGGAACCCGCATATTCGTGCCCTGGACGAGGACGGTCCTGCAAGGCACACCATTGATAATTTGAACCTCGTTGGGCGCTGCGTCCGGAAAAAGCGAACCAGGAGTACCCTGGATTGGATTGGGTTGTGCAGATGCGGCAGTCAGGCCCCCGACGGTCATAAATCCGGTACTGATGAGAATGGCTAGAACCCTCATAAATGCCTCCGCTCAATGGCTTGTACGGATCAAAGGCTTCCCTTCTGAAGCCGCGAGAGAGACAGCAGACGAGAGCCTGACGCAACGTGCCCAAGGCACTTGCGCAACCAAGGATTCTAGATGAACGGGAGGCTCATGCTTGATAGGAGAAGACAAACGTTAGACAGTTTCGGACATCACCATATGTCATCTTTTCCCGCAATGAACCCGTGTCGGAACACTTTTTGCCTATCCGGCATGCTCCAGCATGGCCCCATGTTTGGTATCATCGCGCGGCTCTGATTTGTCGTTGGGAGCAGGTGTTAAGGTACTATCAGAACCATACTAAGCGTGTGTGCTGCCCACGCCAATGCACAGCCAAGCTTCGGGGCTACGTAACCTCTGCAATTTTGCAGTGGCCGATCGAGCATTCTGCCACGAAGGATTATCCAAACGGAAATTCCTTCCACGTCAGATGTCTAAAGACGTCAAGCAAATGTCCGCATCAATCAAGCACGCAAGCTACGATGCTCCAGAATGGTCGGCAGTACTGCCATGGCTGGCAAGAGAGGAGCTTGTCTCATGTTTCGAACCCATCTGTTGCGAATCTCCACTGCTGGCCTGATAGCAATCGCCCTCATCGCTCTCAATAGAAGCGACGGCTGGGCGCAACCCACGGACGCTGGCCCCGGGCTGTCAGCGGCAAACCTCAAAGAGCAGGAAGCCTTTGCCATTGCCAGGGACGCCTATGTTTACGGCTACCCGCTAGTAACTATGGAAATGACCCGACGCGTCATCACCAACGTGGCGCAGCCCGGTGGAAGTCATGCGCCGATGGGCCAACTGGTGAGTCTACGTGAATACCCGACCGCAACATATCGGGATGTGACCGCCCCCAACGCCGACACTCTCTACACGTCTGGCTTCATGGATGTGGGCCAGGAACCCTATATGCTGTCCCTGCCGGAGATGAACGGACGTTACTTCCTTTTCCCAATGCTTTCCGCTTGGACAAACGTCATCGCCAGTCCGGGCAAGCGCACCACCGGCACAGGGCCTCAAATTTATGGGATCACCGGACCGAACTGGCACGGCACATTGCCGGACGGCGTCAAGGAAATTAGATCACCTACCGACATCGTCTGGATCATCGGTCGGATCTACTCCACCGGTACGCCGGAGGATTACAAGTTGGTCTGGGCACTCCAGGATCAGATCACGCTTACGCCGCTAAGTGCGTACGGTAAGCCTTACACGTCCCCGCCCGGAAAGGCGGATCCCGGCGTCGACATGAAGACGGCCGTACGGACACAGGTCAATCGCATGGAGCCCGGCAAGTTCTTCAATCTGCTTGCACAATTGATGAAGGACAACCCTCCTCCACCGGAGGACGCTCCGATGCTCGCCCGCCTAGCGAAGATTGGCATTGTGCCTGGTCATACCTTCGATACCAGTACGCTCGATCCGGAGATTGCCAAAGGAGTCGAACGTGCCCATCGGGCAGGTTGGGAGGAAATCGCGGGAGGTGTCCGCGCCATGGGCAGCTTGGAGAATGGCTGGATGGTTGCCACCACTCTCGGGCGCTACGGAACGGACTATCCCAAGCGCGCCACCGTCGCGGCCTTCGGGCTCGGTGCAAATCTGCCGCAGGATGCGGTCTATCCCACGACGAGCGTGGACTCGTCGGGTCAGAAACTCACCGGAAGTGAGAAGTACATCATCCATTTTGCCAAGGGACAATTGCCGCCCGTCGATGGCTTCTGGTCCCTCACGATGTATGACGCCAACTACTTTTTTGTCGCAAACCCGCTCAACCGCTACACGCTGAGTCAGCGCGACAAGCTCATGCCAAACCCGGACGGATCGGTAGACCTCTATATCCAGAACGAGTCGCCAGGAGCGGATAAGGAAGCGAACTGGCTGCCTGCTCCGAAGGACGACATGGTCCTTATGATGCGTCTCTACTGGCCTAAGCAAACAGATCCTACGATCCTGAACGGCACTTGGAAGCCGCCGCAGATCGAGCGTACTGGTGACCGCCAGGCCAACGCCGCCGTCGATCCGACTAGATCCGTATCTACATCGACGAGCGCGGGCATTCCAGCTGTTACGGGGAGTGCTGGAGTAGGTCCGGTTGCCGGCTCATCGATGGCAGCCGTCGCTGTTGTGGATATGCGGACGCTCTACACCGGCTACAGCGTAAAGGATCAGATCCTCGGTCGAGAGGTCTTCAATGACCAGGGGGCGCGGATCGGTCATGTCGAAGACTTGATCGTTGCGCCTGACAAGATGGCCACCTACGCCATCGTCGGCACGGGCGGCCTCCTCAACATCGGCGACCGTCTGACGGCGATACCCGTCGACCGATTCACCTTAAGAGATGGACAGATTGTACTGCCCAACGCAACGCGCCAGTCTCTGGAAGCCATGCCGCGCTTCGTGCGTGCAGGCAATGAGTAGTGGAGCGCAGAGCGATATCCCGGGCAATCCCGACCTCGAACGCCCGCAAAGGAGAGAGCATCATGATGCGTGTGACCGCTATTGTAGCATTCACCATCGCGACAACGGCAGCATTGGCGCAGGCTGGCCCGTCGACAGCGGAGCGTCCCTGCGCAGCGGATCGGGCGCTGGTGAATTCGCGCGGAGCCGTCGTTCTGAGCACAGGCCAGTACACCTATAATCGCTTCGTGCGAGATGGCCGCTACTGCCAAGTCGATCAGTATCCGGAGGTGGCATATGTGCCGAGCCTCGATACGGCCCAGTGTTTCGTCGGCTATCGCTGCCAGGATGGAACCGAGGACTTCTGACGGCGATATCGTCGATTGAGCTCTCGTAGCTCCAGGCTACCCAGCCGCAGGAACGCTTGCCTGTGAACCCACAGGGCGCTCAGCAGCAGCTTCTACCTACTCTTATGGAGCCTTCGAGCACGTATGCCCATCGCGGGCGACCACGTTTCCGCCTTTGACGACGAGTTGGCGTGGTGCTCGACTGACAATCGCCTCTGCAAGGGTCTCGCCATCGAGCAGAACAAAATCTGCCTTACAGCCGGGCGCAAGGCCGTAGTCCTTCAGGCCCATGAGTCGGGCGCCCCCAGTCGTGCACGTTTCGAGGGCCAGCGCCACCTCGTCATCTCGCCTAAAATTGTTGCGCAGGCCCACCAATACGGCGCGCTCGAGCATGTCCGCATTGCCATATGGGCCCCAGGTATCGCGCACACCGTCGGAGCCCGCTGCTATTACGACGCCAGCCTCCATGAGGCGCTTGACGGGCGGCGCCGGACGCCCGGCAGGTGCCGTGGTCAGAATGTGAACCTTTGCCTCGGCGAGAGCGTCGATGAGATTCGCGACATAGTCCTGATCGGCCATGCCAAGACAAAACGCATGACTGATGGTGACCTCCCCCTGCATACCAAGCGCGCGCGTGCGTTCGATGATCAATTCCATCGAGAACGCACCCAATTCCGCCGGCTCGTGGAGATGAATATCCACCGGCACGCCAAAGCGCTCGGCAAGGCCGAAGACCACGTCGAGATGTCCTTTGGGATCGCGATCGATGGCGGAAGGATCAAGGCCACCAACCACATGAGCGCCGAGCCTCAGGGCCTCCTCCATCAGTTCCACCGTGCCGGGTCGGATGAGCATGCCACTTTGCGGGAAGGCGACGATCTCGATGTCGACGATATCGCGATAGATCTCGCTCGTGCGTAGGACGCCCTCGACCCCGGCAACCCCAGCCTCCGTGTCCACGTCGACATGCGACCGGATGGCCGTGGTTCCCTTAGAGACCGACAGGATCGCTTGCCGGGCAGATTGCCGTGCAGGATCTATCCTAAGGCGCTTCTTCTCGGCACGCTCATTCTCAATCTTGTCAATGAGCCTTGGCCCTACCTCATTGCGATACCAGCCCATGCCAAGCAGAGTTTTGTCGAGGTGAGTATGAGCCTCAACGAGGCCAGGGATGAGAACCGCATTCCTCCCATCGATACTTTCAAATCCGGCTGGCGCAGGCTCCCCATAAGCGGTGATGCGACCGCCCGTCACGGTCAGGCTTGTGGCTGCCTTTCCCATGGGCCGAATCCGGGTGACATGCAAATTGCCATTCATATCTTGGTCCTCACGAACTCGGCAGAGGTGCCTTGCCGCCAAATATCCAGCCGCTGAGGGCGAAAGAATCGCTTCTCAAATCGAGCCTATTGTATACAATGATGGATGCAAATACTTTTTCAAATTGGCTCTTGGTGCGAGATCGAAATGGATACTAAATGGTGGCGAGCTCATCTTGCCCCCTCAGTCCCGTCGAGCATGCCCAACCATCCTTCGAAAACCTCCGGATCCAGGAGCGAATCCGTCTATTCCGGACTGCGTCGCGCCATCATCGAGCAGGCCCTGATGCCTGGAGACAAGCTGACGGAGGATGTGATCGGCGAGCGGTTCGGCGTCAGCCGGACTATCGTCCGCGCTGCCCTTGCCAAGCTGAATGCGGAAGGTCTTGTGGACCTCCAGCCCAACAAGGGGGCGACCATCGCCCAGCCAAGCCTGTCGGAGGCGCATGACGTCTTCGAGGCGCGGATGTGCCTTGAACGGCAGGTGCTCGCGCGTCTGGCTGAACGGATCACCGATCGGGACCTCGCCATGCTGGAACAGCATGTCGCCCTGGAGGCGAAGGCTGGCGCCCATGATGGCCCGGCTGCGATCCGTCTCGCAGGCGAATTTCACATTCTCCTGGCAGAGCTGTCGGGCAACGGAGTGCTTGCCCGCTATGTGGACGAGGTCGTCTCTCGCTGCTCCCTGATCCTGGCGCTCTATAGCCGCCCGCATTCATCGGATTGCTCGATCAACGAGCATCAACAGATCGTCGACGCTCTGCGCGCCCGTGACGCCGACCGCGCCACGAAGGCAATGGACCATCATCTCCAGGCCGTGACGGAGAGGGCCCTTCTCTCCTCCAACTCGGACAAGCACCGCGACATCCGTTCGATCCTCGACCGCTACGCGGGCTAAAACGCTCTCCAGCCAGCCATCTGAAATCCCCTTCGGACCTCCTGCGGCCTGTCCAGCCGCTCAGGAGAGCTGCGCCCTGCGCGCCCTTCGGACGCAGCCACTAGCATCCTAACGAAGCGGAATTGACGCCCCCACTATTGTATGCAAATTTTATTTTTATTGGATACAATAAATCCAAACAGAGGGTTCAACGGAGGCTTAGAATGAAACGAAGGCTCGCCTTTAGTCTGACCGTAGCCATGGGAGCATTGCTGGGCTTCGCGGCAGATGCGAAGACCCTGCGATGGTCCTCGCCGACCGACATTACGACGCTCGACCCGTATGCACACACAGAGAGCTTCACCACGAGCATGCTGCACCACGTGTTCGATCCGCTCGTACGCCGCGGCCGCAACCTGGAGATCGAGCCGGCGTTGGCGGTGAGCTGGAAAACGGTGAAGCCCGATACCTGGCGCTTCGAGTTGCGCCGAAATGTAAAGTTTCACAACGGCGATCCTTTCACCGCCGACGACGTAGTCGCCTCGATCAACCGGAATCTCGACCCTGGCGCGCGGGCGCGGAGTAACATCGCCACGGTGACCGGGGCACAGAAGGTCGACGATTACACGGTCGACATCACGACGAAGGGTCCCTACCCGCTCCTCCTCAACGACCTTGCGGGCGTCTACATCATGGACAAGAAGTGGATGGAGGCGAATGATTCCCTGAAGCCCGGCAATATCGCAACCGGCGTCACCACGGCCGCCTCGACGACCGCCATCGGCACCGGGCCGTTCAAGATAGAATCCTACAAGCCGGATGCGGGGACCGTCTTCGTGGTCAATCCCAATTGGTGGGATAAGCCCCAGCACAATCTCGACCGCATCGAATTCAAGCCGATCAAGTCGGACGCAACCCGGGTTGCTGCGCTGCTCTCCGGCGAGCTCGACCTGATCGCTCCCGCGCCCCTGCAGGATCTGCAACGGATCGGCAGCTCCTCCGGCTTCAAAGTGATCGAGGAGCCGTCGCTTCGCCTCATCATGCTATCCTTAAGCTTCCGGCCAGAGCTCAAGGCGATGCCGGGGCAGAAGAACCCGGCGCTCGACCTCAAGGTGCGCCAAGCCATGTGGCACGCCATCGACTTCGAGGCGATCAAGAAGCGCGTCATGCGAGACAAATCCCGTAACACAGGGACCCTCGTCGCACCGCCGGTACCCGGCTATTCCAAGGACAATGACCAGACCTTCGGCTACGACCCAGAGAAGGCTAAGAAGCTTCTCGCTGAAGCAGGCTATCCGAGCGGGTTCAAGACCAAGCTCAACTGCCCGAACGACCGCTACATCAACGACGAGCAGATCTGCGTCGCCATCGCGTCCATGTGGACGAAGGTCGGCATCCAGACCGAGCTGCAGACGGAATCCCGTGCCACCTACTTCCCTCGCCAGGACCGTGGCGAATTCGATGTCTCCATGGTGGGCTGGGCAACGCTGCCTCCCATGGATGGGTTCAGCGTCCTTGCATCGCTGCTGACCGAGCAGAAGGAGGGCTATGGCGGCTCGAATTCTGGCGCTTACAGCAATCCGAAGATCGAGGAACTGACCCGCAAGGCGGCAGTGGAACTCGATGAAGAAAAGCGCCGGGCCATGCTGGTCGAAGCCCTGAAGGTCGCGCGCGACACGGTGGCCTATATCCCGATTCACCAGCAGCCCGTGGCCTGGGCCGTTCGTGACGGCGTCGAAGTGCCCCAGTTCCCGGACGAATATGTCCGTCTCTGGTTCGCCAACGTGAAATAAGCCTTCTCCCGATACTTGTGCGGCCCGTCCCGGCGGGCCGCAGGAGGCACCCATGTTGAAAGTTCTTCTGTCCCGTCTCGGACAAGCGGCACTGGTGATGCTCGTCGTCTCGGCGTTGTCCTTCGTCATGTTCCGTTATGTAGGCGACCCGGTGGCTTCCATGTCGCGGGAAAATGCCAGCGCCGAGGAAAAGGCGGAGCTGCGCCGCTCGCTGGGCCTCGACCAGCCCGTCGTCGTGCAGTACGGCTGCTTCCTGGAGAACACCCTCTCCGGTAATCTCGGCATCAGCTACCGCAATCAGCGCCCCGTCACTCAGCTCATTGCCGAGCGACTACCTGCCACCCTTGAGCTCGTTTTCGTCGCTACGGTTCTATCGCTCGCATTAGGGATCCCGCTTGGAGTCTTATGTGCCTTGAAGCCGAACGGGGCAGCTGCGCGGCTCGTACAGGCGCTCTCTCTCATCGGCATTTCCACACCGACCTTTGTTACCGGTATCGTGCTGATCCTGGTCTTTGCCGTCAGTCTCGGTTGGCTGCCCTCCTTCGGTCGTGGCCAGGTGGTGGATCTCGGATGGTGGAGCACCGGCCTTCTCACCTTGAGCGGCCTCAAGGCGCTGATCCTGCCGGGCATCACGCTCGCGCTCTATCAGCTCACCCTGATCATGCGTCTCGTGCGCGCCGAGATGATCGACGTGCTCTCCAGCGACTATATCCGCTTCGCCAAGGCCCGCGGCCTGCCCAAGCGCTACATCCATTTTCATCTGGCGCTCCGCAATGCCCTGATGCCGGTGATCACGGTCACCGGCCTGCAGATCGGCTCGCTCATCGCCTTCGCCATCGTGACCGAGACGGTGTTCCAGTGGCCAGGCATGGGCCTGCTCTTCATCCAGGCCGTCAGCTTCGTCGATATCCCCGTCATGGCCGCCTATCTCCTGTTCGTCGGTCTGCTCTTCGTTCTCATCAACACCGTGGTCGACATCCTCTACGCGGTCGTCGATCCGCGCCTGCGTGCGAGGTCCGCATGAAAACGCTCGCTTCCTCCCCTCGTCACACATCGCCGAGCCTGATCACCCGGATCGGTGCTCCGATCTCCGTGATGATCGCCGCGCTCCTGGCGCTCGTCATCGTCGGCTGCGCCCTGATGGCCTCGTGGATCGCGCCCTATGATCCGACGGATCTCGCCAGCTTCGAGTTGATCAATGCGGAACTGCCGCCGGCCTTCACGGCCGAGGGCGATAGCCACTTCCTGCTCGGCACAGACAACCAGGGCCGCGATCTCCTCTCCGCCATGCTCTATGGCGCGCGCGTCTCCATCGCCATCGGCGGCGGCGCGGTGTTCGTGGCGGCGACGCTCGGCGTGATCCTGGGCCTGCTCGCCGGCTATTTCGGCGGCAAGGTCGATGCGGTCATCATGCGCGTCGCTGACGTGATCCTGAGCTTCCCCACCATCCTGCTCGCACTACTGGTGAGTGGCATTGCCCGCGCGCTCTTTCCCGGCGCGGCGACGGCCCAATGGGCGCCCGTCATCCTGATCTGCGCCATCGCCATTCACGAATGGGTGCAATATGCCCGCACGGTGCGCGCCGCGACCATGGTCGAAACCGCCAAGGACTACGTCCGCGCCGCGAAGGTGATCGGCCTTCCGCCGGGGCGGATCATGCTGCGCCACATCCTGCCGAATGTGATGAGTCCGGTCCTGGTGATCGCTACCATCAATCTCGCAGCGGCAGTGCTGACGGAAGCGACACTGTCCTTCCTCGGCGTCGGCATGCCGCCCACCTATCCGTCCCTCGGGACGCTAATCCGCATCGGCAACGAGTTCGTCTTCTCCGGGATCTGGTGGATCGCTCTCTTTCCGGCCCTGACCCTGGTGATCCTGGTCCTGGCGGTTAACATCGTGGGCGACTGGCTCCGCGACCGCTTCAATCCCAAGCTGCGGGTGAAACGATGAGCACCCTCCAACCTCCCGTTCTCGCCATCGACAATCTGCGCGTCGAATATCCGCTCGCCAACGGCAGCACCTTCACGGCGGTAGAGAACGCCTCGATCGTCATTGAACCTGGTGAGATCCACGCCCTCGTCGGCGAATCGGGCGCCGGCAAGACCACCATCGGCAATGCCGTGATGGGTCTCCTCGAAAAGCCCGGCCGCATCGCCGCTGGGACGATCCGTATCGGCGGCAAGCTGTTCGATCCCCTGACCGGCTCAGCGGAAGGCGTAGTGCTCGGCCGCGATATCGGCGCGGTGTTCCAGGACCCGATGACGAGCCTCAACCCGCTCTTCACCATCGAGAGCCAGCTCACCGAGACGATGCGGACGCATCTCAAGCTGGACAAGGCGGCGGCACGCGCCCGCGCGCTCCAGCTTTTGAAAGCGGTCGGTATTCCGGAGCCGGAGCGGCGCCTCAAGGCATATCCGCATCAGCTCTCGGGCGGTCAGCGCCAGCGCGTGGTGATCGCTGCAGCTCTGTCATGCGATCCGAAACTCGTTGTCGCCGACGAACCGACCACCGCCCTCGATGTCTCCGTGCAGGCGCAGATCCTCACGCTTTTGCGCGATCTCCCCGATCAGCGTGGCATTGGCATTCTTCTCGTGACGCACAACATGGGCGTCGTGGCGCAGATCGCCGACCGGGTGACAATCATGCACCGCGGCAAGGTGGTAGAGACCGGCCCGACCGCCGAAGTGCTGCGTCACCCGAAGGCGCCCTACGCAAAGGCCTTGATCGGGGCGGTGCCACGCATCGACGCGCGGCTCGACCGCTTCCCGGTCCTCGGCCAGGAAGGCAAGGGCCGCGCCGAGGATGCCCGCACTGCGCTGCGGGCGAAGGCGGAGCGAACCGACACGATCGCGGACGGAACTCCGATCCTCTCCGTCGAGAATCTCTGCGTCGACTACGTGACCGGCGGCTGGCTGCCTGGATCGACGGGACACCGCTTCCGCGCCGTAGACAAGGTCAGTTTCGCGGTGCGCAGCGGCGAGGTCTTCGGCCTCGTCGGCGAATCCGGGTGCGGCAAGACCACCATCGCCAATGTCGTCTCCGGCCTCGTTCGCCCGACATCCGGGCGCGTCGTCTATCGCGACGCGGTCGTCGCCGGAGAAGGTGGCGCCCGCCGCGCCGGACCGCTGCGGCAGGCGATCCAGATGATCTTCCAGGACCCCTATTCCTCCCTCAACAGCCGCCTGCGGATCGGCTCCATCCTCGCGGAACCTATCCTTTTCTATCGCCTCGCCGCAACGAAGGCGGAAGCTGCACGGGACGTGGATCAGCTCATCGAGGCCGTCGGCCTTGAGGCGGAAGCGGCGCAACGCTTCCCGCATGCCTTCTCCGGCGGCCAGCGGCAGCGCCTGTCCATTGCCCGCGCGCTCGGCGCACGGCCCAAGCTCATCGTCTGCGACGAACCGACTTCCTCCCTCGATGTCTCGGTGCAGGCCCAGATTCTCAATCTGCTCAAGGATCTGCGCGATGCCACAGGCCTGACGCTACTGCTCATCAGCCACGACCTCGCGGTGGTGCGCCAGATGTGTGACCGCGTCGCCGTCATGCAACGCGGAAGGCTATTGGAAGAGGCCGCATCCGAGACGTTGTTCGCGGCACCCCAGCATCCCTATACGAAGGAGCTCATCTCCCTCGTTCCGACCCTCGACCGCATTCGCGGCGAAATCCAAGCTGCTTGACGACCGGAGTTTTGTTCAATGGCCGATATCATCATCACCCATGGCATCGTCGTGACGATGGATCCGCAGCGGCGGGTCATCGAGGACGGCGCCGTCGCGATCGACAGGGACAGGATCGTCGCCGTCGGCACGACCGAAGAAGTGCTGGCAAAGCACCAGGCGCCGACCGTGATCGATGCAAGTCGCAAGATCGTCATGCCGGGCCTGATCGATGGCCATGCTCATGCCGGACACGGCCTGATAAAGACCATGGCCGGCGGTGACAGCGAGCAATGGTACGAGGCCTGCGGCAAAGCCTACACAGTAGCCTCGACGCCAGAGTTCTGGCGGGCGGAAGCGCGCCTCGCCGCGCTCGAGCGCCTGCGCTTCGGTGTCACCACAGGCGTCTCCCTGCTCGGCGGCGGCGACACGATTCTGCGCACCGATGAGCCAGTCTACGGCGATGCCCATTGCGAAGGCGTCCGGGAGGTCGGCACACGTTCCGTGGTCGCCGTCGGCCCGACACGGCCGCCGCATCCGCGCACCTATGCGCGGTTTGTCGATGGCAAGGCGGAAGAGAGACCGGTCACTTTCGAAGAGCAGTTCGAAACCTGCCTGACCCTGATAGAGACATGGCATGGTCGCCATAATGGCCGCCTCAACATCGCCCTCATCACCCCGACCCTGCGTCCCGAGCATCTTGAACAGCTCGGCGCGGCAAATCTGGACGAGGCCCGGCGTCAGGCGCGGATGACCGCCGATCTCGCCCGTGAGGCCGGCCTCGTCTTCACCCAGGACGGTCACAACAAGGGCAGCGTCGCCTATGCCAAGGAACTCGGGATCCTAGGCCCCAACGCACTTCTGTCCCACTCGACTGATCTGACTGACGAGGAAATCCGCATCGTCGCCGACACGGGAACGCATATCGCCCACAATCCCAGCGCCATCGCGTCGATCCTTGGACGTTGCCCGGTGCCGGAACTGCTGGAAGCAGGCGCCAATGTCTGCCTCGGGTCGGACGCGACAGCACCGGACCGCTCCGCCGACATGTTTCGCCACATGCAGCAATGCATGCATTATCACCGCACCTATTTCAAGGATCCTACTTGGCTGCCGCCGGGCCGGGTGCTGGAGATGTGCACGATCGATGCCGCCAAGGCGCTTGGCATGGAAAAGGACATCGGCTCCCTCGAAGTGGGCAAGAAGGCGGACCTGGTGTTGCTCGATCTGCGCAGGCCGCATCTCTATCCCCTCAACATGCCAGTATTCCGGCTCATCTATTTCGCCAACGGCAACGACGTCGACACTGTCATCGTCGATGGTCGCATCGCTCTTGAAGGCCGCAAGGCAACCTTCGTGGACGAGGATGAGATCCTCGACGATGCGCAACGTGAGACGGAGGCGATGCTCGACCGCACCGGCTTCCGCTTCATGCTGGAGACACCGAAGATGTTCTGGCGGCACGTGCGAGCGACGGATCAGATCGAACACTGACGCTCTGGAAAGAGGCCAGCTGCCGCCTCTCCAATCTTCGGCACGACAATTATGAACAGTGGCCGCTCCACCAGCGGCCGTAAAAGACGAGGCTTTGCTCCCTTGAACCGCTTTAAGATCGAACAGACATCCTATGTCGCAGCACATCCCAAAGTCCGGCAGGCTTCCCTGACGAGGCTGCTGCTGCTCACGGGTCTGTGCCTTCTTCTCGGAGCGTTTAACATGCGGCCGGCTCTGACGAGCCTTGCCACCGTGCTGGCCGATGTGGACCAAGATCTCGGCGCAGGCCGGCTTTGGTCGGGCATCATCACCACCGCCCCTGTCCTATGCTTCGGGATCTTCGGCCCTATCGCTCCATGGCTCGCGGGGCGGCTTGGCCTGGAGCGTACGATTGCCCTGCTCCTTCTGCTGCTATTCACAGGCCTCGCCTTGCGTAGCCAAGCCTCTGCCGGGGGGCTCATCGTCAGCACGTTGATTGCGGGCGCCGCGATCGGCATGGCGGGTGTCCTTCTACCCGTAGTCATTCGCCGCGACTTCCCCGACCGGGCCGGAATTGCTACCGGGCTCTACACTATGGCGATGAGTATTGGTGGTGCGAGTGCTGCCGGCTTCACCCCGACGCTTGAGCGAATGACAGGTAGCTGGACTTCCGCACTCGCGATCTGGTCCTTGCCGGCGCTCGCAACGGCACTTGCCTGGGGCGGTCTGACACTCGTCTCACACCGCGCCGCTCGGATGGCCAGACTCCCACATTTCTCTACGCTATTGCGCGATAGGATGGCCTGGAACGTGACGGCCTTCATGGGCCTCCAGGCCGGACTTGCGTTCATCGTCCTCGGCTGGCTGCCGACCCTCCTACGGGCACGCGGGTATGGTGGAACGGAGGCGGGCGTGGTGACCTCCATTTCGATTCTCGCGCAGACGATCACCGCCCTGCTCGTGCCAGCGATGGCGGCCCGCCGGATCTCGTCCGCCCCGTTGGTGCTCTTGGTACTTGGAGCCACAATCGCCGGATTCCTCGGCCTGCTTTATGCACCGGTGGTGGGGCGCATCTTCTGGGCGCTTGTGCTCGGCCTCGGCCAAGGGGGCCTCTTCGGTCTTGCACTGCTCTTCATTTCCCTACGCTCGCCTTCAGCTGAGGCGGCAGCTATGCTCTCAGGCATGTCGCAGAGCATCGGCTATCTTGGAGCTTCGCTCGGGCCTTTCGCGATAGGCATTCTGCGAGGCCTCGGCGAGGGCTCGGAAGGACCCATCACGTTCTTTCTCGCCATTGCCGCCTTATGCACTATGTTTGGATTGCGTGCCGCAAAACCGAGCTTCGTGCTCACTCGATCAGCAGACGTGCGCCAGCGCCCGCGCGCAGTCGATGCATTCCGCTGATCAAGCCCGTGGGTTCGCTCTATCCCGGGCCGAGCACTATTTCATTCTGTAAGGGTTTTCCCTCGAAGAAGGCCGCGATGTTGGTAAGAACCGTGTCCATCTTGCCTACCAAGGAATCCCAAGTTCCGGCCGCGATGTGGGGAGTAAGAACGACATTGGGCAGTCTCGTCAAAGGATGACCGGGAGGTAGTGGCTCGGTTTCAAAGACGTCGATTCCCGCCGCACCTGGCCGGCCCTCCTTTAGAGCTTCGACAAGCGCCATCTCGCTTACAATCCCTCCGCGTGCAGTGTTTATAAGGATGGAGCGTGGCTTCATCCGCGCAAGTTCCTCTTGGCCAATCAAATCGCGCGTCTCTTCCGTCAGTGGCAGGTGGAGTGTTACCACGTCCGCCTCCTCCAAAATTCGGTTAAGAGAGGCTGGTTCGAGATTCAGCGCCGCCTCGCGATCGGGCGAGAGACGCACATTGGGATCCGAATAAAACCCCTTGGTCTTGAAGCCGCTGAATCGCTCGGCCGCGGCGTATCCGATGCGGCCCATGCCGACATAGCCAATGGCCTTCCCAGCCAACTCCATTGAAACCGGTCGCAGGCTATTGGCATGCCATTGACCGACTCGAAGTTCCGCATCGGCAAATGTGACGCGACGAGCGGCGGCCAACGCCAGCATCACCGCGTGCTCCGCCACGCCGACGGTTCCAGCCGTGCTGACCGCAAGTCTGATCCCGCGCTCAATGAGCGCCGAAACATCGACGGTATCGTGATAGCCGACACCCTGGTGCTGAACCAGCTTCAGCCGTGGTGCTGCATCGATAGTGCGTCGGGTCAGTCGTGTTGCCGCGGCGATGATGGCATCGCAATCATGCACCTTGGCGACGCGCTCCTCGTCATCGTCATTTTCGAGCAGCACCAATTCGATGCCCGGAGGCTTTCGGCGCTCCATGAGGTCGTAGATCTCATGAGTCCGCTTGCTATTATAGAAGACCTTGATCATGGATGCCACGCTCCTTGCGCTCCTCAAGAGGTCATCTCATTGAAGGCTTCGGTCAGCGATTGTTCGCTTTGCGCCATGCAGCGAAATCGATCGGAGTCTGTGGATCGGTTGCGGGGTAAAGGCCGAGGATCGAGCGACCTTTCAAAACTTCTTCCTGGACGAAATCCTCAAAAGCCGTCATCTCGACTGCTTCATCCGCGATCTCGTCAGCGAGATGTGCCGGAACGATCACGACGCCCTCGGCATCGCCCACCACTACGTCGCCGGGCCACACCGGCACGTCGCCGCAACCGATCGGCACGTTGATGTCAAGTGCCTGATGCAGGGTGAGATTGGTCGGCGCTGATGGACGGGCGTGGTAGGCCGGCATGGCAAGCTGGGCGATTTCCGGCGAGTCTCGGAAACCGCCATCGGTGACGACACCCGCAACGCCGCGTTTCATCAACCGTGACACCAGGATTCCGCCGGCCGATGCAGCGCGGGCATCCTTGCGACTGTCGATAACCATCACAGCGCCCGGAGGACACTCCTCGACGGCCTTTCGCTGAGGATGCCCACGATCTTGAAACACGCTGATCGGGTTCAGGTCCTCCCGGGCTGGGATATAGCGAAGGGTGAAGGCCTCGCCCACCATGTTGCCGAGATTGGGATTGAGCGGCCGGACCTCCTGAATGAACTGATTCCGCAGACCGCGTTTGAACAGTGCCGTGCAGAGCGTCGCAGTGCTGACGCCCTTCAGCTTTTCACGTGTTTCAGACTTGAGCTTCGTCATGATCGTCTCCAGAATTTCAGAAGATGGCGGGCTCGCCAACGGGAGCACCGAAGCCCGTTTCCAGAAAGTCGAAGTCGCAGCCCTCATGGGCCTGCTTGATATGTCGCGTGAACATCCAGCCATAGCCACGCTCATAGCGCGGCCCCGGCGGAATCCAGGCTGTACGGCGGCGCTCCAGCTCGACGTCCGATACATCCAAATTGATCGTGCGCGCTGCGACATCAATCGAGATCATGTCACCGGTCTGCACCAGCGCGAGAGGCCCACCGATATAGGATTCCGGTGAGACATGCAGAATGCAGGCACCGTAACTCGTGCCGCTCATGCGGGCGTCAGACAGGCGCAACATATCGCGCACGCCCTGCTTCACGAGCTTCTTCGGGATCGGCAACATACCCCATTCGGGCATGCCTGGACCGCCTTGCGGGCCGGCGTTGCGCAAGATCAGAATATGATCGGCGGTCACGTCCAAGTCCTCATCGTCGATGGCCGCCTTCATGGAGGGGTAATCGTCGAATACCATGGCAGGACCGGTGTGCTTCAGATATCGTGGATCACAAGCGCTCGGTTTGATCACGCAGCCGTCGGGGGCAAGATTGCCTTTGAGAACGGCGAGAGCTCCTTCCGCATAGATCGGCTTGTCGACCGAGCGGATGACATCGTCGTTATAGACTTCGGCTCTCGCGATATTCTCGCCGAGGGTCCTGCCGTTCACAGTGAGCGCATCGAGGTGCAGATAATCCTTGATGCGTGTCATCAATGCAGGTAGGCCACCCGCATAGAAGAAATCTTCCATCAGATATTTATCGCCGCTCGGCCGCACATTTGCGATGACGGGCACCTTGCGGCTGGCGATCTCAAAGTCATCAAGCCCGATATCTTGTCCGGCGCGGCGCGCCTGGGCGATCAGGTGGATGATCGCATTCGTCGAACATCCCATGGCCATCGCAACCGCAATACCGTTCAAGAAGGCTTCCCTCGTCTGGATCCTGTCGGGCGTCAAGTTTTCCCAGACCATCTCGACGATCCGGCGGCCGCACTCGGCGCTCATACGGACATGGTTGGCATCCGCTGCCGGAATCGAGGAGGCCCCTGGGAGCGTCATCCCAATAGCCTCGGCAATCGCGGTCATGGTGCTTGCAGTTCCCATGGTCATGCAAGTTCCATAGCTTCTGGCGATACCTGCCTCCATGTTCAGCCAGTCGGCATCCGTGAGTTTGCCGGCGCGGCGCTCGTCCCAGTATTTCCACGCATCGGAGCCAGAACCGAGAATCTTGCCCTTCCAGTTGCCGCGCAGCATCGGCCCCGCCGGCAGATAGATTGCCGGCAGACCGGCGCTGGTGGCGCCCAGGAGGAGTGCAGGCGTGGTCTTATCGCAGCCACCCATCAGCACCACACCGTCGACCGGATGGGATCGCAGAAGCTCTTCCACATCCATGGCGAGCAGGTTGCGGTAGAGCATCGTCGTCGGCTTGACATATTGCTCGGCAAGGGAAATCCCGGGCAATTCCACCGGAAAGCCCCCAGCTTGGAACACGCCTCGTTTCACATCATCGACGCGCTGCTTGAAATGAGCATGGCATGGATTGATATCCGACCATGTGTTGAGGATCGCGATAACGGGTCGCCCGACCCAGTCCTCTGGCGCATAACCCATCTGCATCATGCGAGAGCGGTGGCCGAACCCCCGTAGATCGTCGGGTGCAAACCAGCGCGCACTCCTGAGTGTCTCAGGCCTCTTTTTGACGGTCATAACATCAATATCCGTTGAAAGTCGGAAAGGTCAGAGCCGGACACATGCTCAGCTCTGGAACCCCCATTTTCGAATAGTTTTGCGTTCGATGGTCTTGAAGATCAGATTCTCGACGACGAGACCGATCACTATCACGGTCAGAAGACCTGCGAACACGGATGGAATGTCGAGCAAATTTCGATTCTCGAAGATGAACCAGCCAAGACCGCCCTGCCCCGACGATACGCCAAAGACGAGCTCCGCTGCGATCAGCGTGCGCCAAGCAAAGGCCCAACCTATCTTCAATCCCGTCAAAATCGACGGGAAGGCAGCCGGAACAAGGATCTTGAAAACGTAGGAGAGTCCTTTCAGGCCATAGTTACGGCCAACCATGCGCAAGGTCTGCGACACGCCAAGAAAACCTGAATGGGTATTGAGCGCGACCGCCCACAGGACTGAGTGAATGAGAATGAAGACCAGGCTGCCGTTGCCGAGCCCGAACCAGATCAGGGCCAGCGGAAGCAAAGCGATGGCTGGCAGAGGGTTGAACATTGCCGTCATCGTTTCGAGAAAGTCAGTGCCAATGCGGGTATTTATGGCGAGGATCGTCAAGACCGCGGCAAGCGTCACGCCAGACGCATACCCCATTAGCAACACCTTGAGAGATGTCCAGGCCCGCGCCGGAAGAGTACCATCGACAATCCGGTCGACCATTGTGGACAGCGTATCGCTCAGGGTCGGGAAGAGGAGTGGGTTGTCGAGATAGCGACCGTAAACCTCCCAGACAATTCCGAGAAAGATGATAATCGCCGCCTTGCGGACGAACCCACTGCCCCAAATGAGCTCCAGAGTGCTGAGCTTGCGCTCCACTTCACCCACGTGCTCCTGCGCCGGTCCCGTGTCGGCGCGCATCACGATCTGTGCATTGCCCATGAGCGTCATCCCTAGTGTGCGGCATGTTCCGCGAACAGAAGTTCGTGGATATGTTTCTCAAGCTGGCCCGCACTGCCATCCGTCGGCGAGACGCGATCGACGTCGTTTACCTCCGCCTTAACACGGCCGGGATGGGGCGAAAGAAGCAGGATGCGATTGCCTATCTTGATCGCCTCGGCGATCGAATGCGTGACAAAGAGAACCGTGAACTTGGTCTCCTCCCAGAGCTGTAGAAGCTCGTCCTGGCAGGTGCGGCGTGTCAAGGCATCGAGCGCTGCGAAGGGCTCGTCCATGAGCAGGATGTCCGGCTCCATCGCCATGCCTCGCGCAATCGCGACGCGTTGCTTCATGCCCCCGGAGAGCGTGTGAGGATAGGCGTCGAGCGCACGGGTGAGATTGACCTTCTCGATATAGGCGCGTGCTTTGTCCTCTGCTTCCTTGCGCGGCAGCTTGCGGGCCACGAGAAGCGGGAACATCACGTTCTCGAGAACCGTCTTCCATGGCAGAAGCTGATCGAACTCCTGAAAGACCATCATCCGGTCGGCGCCGGGCTCCGCGACTTCCCGCCCCTTGATGCGGATCTTGCCCTCGCTCGGATTGAGGTAGCCGCCGACGGCCTTAAGGAGCGTGGACTTGCCGCAGCCGGAAGGCCCAAGCAGCACGAAACGGTCCGACTGATTGACATGAAAGCTGACACGATCGGTCGCTGTCACAAGGACGCTGGGCGTCTTGTAGCGCAGAGTCACCCCGCTGACATCGAGAAGAGCGGACATGAACGGATACCTGAAATGGAGAATGCGATGTGCGCCCCGTTCCTTTCGCGGGGCGCACGGCCCGATCAGCTGCCGCTGAGATCGTGCGCGATCGGCAGGTAGAAGTCCTTCCAGGACTTCGGCTGGGTCTTGAGCGTCCCGATCTTATAGAGATGTTCAGCGAACTTCATCGTACCCTGCGGCTCAAGGTTCCATTCCATCATGCCGGGCTCTTTGAGCCACGCGAGCAGATCCTCGGCATTGGTTTTATCGCCGGTGATTTCCTTGTAGATATCCACCGCATCCTTAGTGTTGCTGCGAATGAAATCCTGCGCTTCCTTGGAGGCCGCACGAACTGCCTCGACAACCTTCGGGTTGGCCTCGGCGAACTTAGTGGTCGTAAAGAACTGGCCCTGGGTCAGCGGGCCGCCGATAATGTCGGGCGATTGCAGAATGATGCGCGCGCCGGGAACTGTCTTCATCTCGATATACTGGAAGGGCGGTGCAGCGAAATGGCTCTTCACCTCGTGCTGAGGGTTCGTCATCGCTACGACCGCGTCGGGATGACCGAGCTGGACCGTATTGGCGTCGAGCTTCGACCACTGGTCGGCGCCGAACTCCTTGGCGCTTGCCATCTGGAGCAGAATGGCCTGGGTTGAAACCTTTACGGTCGGCACTGCGATCTTGTCGCCGGATCCGAAATCCTTCAGCGACTTGATCTTAGGATCATGAGTCACGAGGGCGAGTGGCTGGGCCGAAGTGGCGACGATGCCCTTCACGCCGCCCTTGGTGCGATCCCACAGCAGCAGCAGGTTGCCAACGCCGGTATTCACCATGTCCACGCCGCCGGACAGAAGCGCATCTGTCTGAGCGCCGCCGCCGCTGAAGGTGACCCATTTGGTCTTCAGCTCCGGCAGCCCGAGGCGGGCGGCATGTTTTTCGATAAGCTGCTGTTTCTCGATGATGTGGGTCGGCAAATAGAGAATGCCTGGTTGGCGAGTGATCGAGATCTCCGTCTTCTGTTGGGCTGATGCCGTACCGGCCAAGGCTATGAGCCCGACGACGGCAACAATCCCAGCGCCGAGACGCCTCATCTGATTTTTCATGGTGCTTCCTCAATGACCCCTCTTGGCGGAGGTTCTGGTGATTACCGGATGTCCAACCGGCATCTCATACACTAATGCATTAGTGCATCTACGACAAGTATGCTATAAGAGCTTCATAAGATATTAGGTCTCTGCATGACGTCATCCCGACAAGCATTGAAGCAGTCGCATCCTCTCCAGAGCACGGAACGCCTGGAGCGTCGCCGCCAAGCGGCACCGCAGGTGTTCGAGCGCCTGCGGGATGCTATTCTGTCCCTGGAGCTTACACCCGGTACCGCGCTCTCGCGCACCACCCTCGCAAACCAGTTTGGCGTCAGTTCTACCCCGATCCGCGATGCTCTCATGCGTCTGGAGGAGGAAGGTCTCGTCGAGGTCTTCCCACAGCATGCCACTGTAGTGAGCCGGATTGATCTCACCCTCGCCCGTCAGGCACATTTCCTCCGGCGCTCCTTAGAACTTGAGATCGTCCGAAGCCTGGCCCTCGCGCCAGAGCCTCGCCTGATCGCACGACTGAACGGCATCCTGGCCCAGCAGCAAGTTCTGATGGATGCACAGGATCTACGAGCGTTTGAAGCTGCCGATCAAGACCTTCATCGTAGTCTTTATGAAGCGGCCCATATGCAGGATCTCTGGCTGCTGGTACGCAGCCGCAGTGGCCACATCGACCGTCTCCGCCGGCTCAACCTCCCCTCCCCGGGCAAAATTCAAGGGATCATGCAGCATCACAAGCTGATCGTCCAAGCCGTCGCTGACGGCAAGCCCGATGCTGCCCAGCAGCATCTTCGCGATCATTTATCGGGCACACTCTCTCACGTCGACGAGATCAGCGCGCGATATCCTGGCTATGTAAGACAGTAGACGCCAAGTAGGATCGATGCCTCCGACATTCTCGGAGGTACATTCCCCTGAGGCACTAAGTCATAGATCGTGAGGCGAATACCCGACGCTCTAGAGCACGATCGGCTGGACATGGCGATGATTTTGCCACCGATAACGGCACTGTCCGCCAAGCATCTTCCTTACAGTGGCAGGTACACTCCGCGCCTTGTTCGACGGGCCTCGGCGACGACCGCAGCAGCGACGGCAAGATCGCCGAGCGCGAGGCCGGGGAAAAGGAACATGGCCCGCTGCTCTTCGGTCCGACGACCCGCAGCAGTCCCAGATACTAGAGATGCCAGGTCCACATCAAAAGGTCCCTGGTGACGGAGCCGGGCGCGATTGGCTGGATCGGCGGCCTGAGCATGATCGTCGGTGGCCAGAATATCGATCATGCGCAAGCTTTCGCCGCGCCAGGGGTGCCCGAGGTCGACCGCTGAGACGAAGCATCCAGGCTTCAAGAGAGTAGCATCGACGAAGGGCTCGAGCTCAGGCTGGGCCGGAACTGTCGTGACGACAACATCGCAAGCAAGCACTTCGTCAAGGTCCATCGCGATCTCGGCCTCGAAACCCGCCTCCCTTGCAAACCCGACGAATTTTTCCGCCGAGACGCGACTACGCGAACGGCAGACGACTTTGCGCAGTTCCGGAAGCAGGTCCCGAAGACTTTCCAGATGGCCGTACGCTTGTGCACCGCAGCCGACGAACCCGATAGTCGTGCTGTCGGGACGCGCGAGATATTGAGCCGCAAGGGCCGACATGGCCGCGGTACGCAGCACAGTAATGCTGGTGCCATCCAGCATTGCAACTGGAACACCCGTGCTGAAATCACTCACGACGATCAAGCCATTGACGTTCGGCAGACCGCGCGCGCTGTTATCTGCAGCGACTCCGACCCATTTCGTCATCGCAAACGGCGGATCAGGCATGGCAGCGCAGAGAGACTGGAAAAAATGTCCCGCGCCGATCGGCACCGTGAGCTTCGGCTGAACGTGTGTCTTCCCCGCAGCATGGAGTCGGAAAGCGTGTGCCAGCGCCTCACGCGCAGCCCGCGGGCTTATGCCCAGCGCGGCTATGTCATCCTTCGAAAGATAAAGCAGCTTACTCATGGCCTTCGTACTTTAAGAAAAATAGAGGGCGCTGGCGCATCGAGTTCACCGGCCGGTTTATCGAAAATATGAGCCGCATCAACCACTTAATGGGAGACTAGGCCAGTAGGCCGACTACAAGACAGGAGGCTTGATTTTGATCAGGGGGCTTGAGAAGCGCGGCCCACGGACCAGGCTCTCATGTCCCAGAGCCAGACGCACCTGGTTCCGGCGATGAGATAACACGGGAACAATGCGCGGGGTCAATCGCCTGCTCAAGGCAAAAAAAGAGCCGTCCTGAGACGGCTGAGGTCTGCAGCTCAGGGAGAGACCGCTCCGGGGGCAGGAGTTGCGCTGCAACAATCACTCTAACCGCGGCGCGCTTCCTGCCAATCCGGGTTAACCCTGAAATCAAGGAGGATGATTCCGCAATGCACCATTGGGTGTCCCAAGAGCCCGATCAGCGTCGCACGCGCCAGATTCGCCCACCCGTATCGTCGGACACGACGATCGATCCGTCCGGTAACTCCTTGACATCGACAGGACGGCCAATGCCACTCAGGAAACTCTGGCCATTACCCGAACGCCCGCTCCCGAGGCGCAATCGTACGACCTGATATCCGACGGGAACACTGCGGTCCCAACTCCCGTGCTCGGCAATCAGCGCCTCGCCCTGGAGATCGGGAAACATGCTGCCGTGATAGAAATGAATACCGAGGGTCGCAACATGAGCCTGAAACTCATAGATCGGCGGGGTCTGCTCGGCCGGCGGTGTTGCGTTCTCGAAGCCCTTCAGCCGTACCCGGCCACCAAAGTAAGGAAAGCCGTAGAAGGCACCTGACCGGAGTTCGTTTAACTCATCTGGCGGGATGTCGTCGCCCATCCCATCGGCGCCATTGTCCGTAAAGTACATGTTGCCGCCGCTCCAGTCGAACCCGACCGAGTTGCGGACGCCCCATGCGACCCGACGCAGATCCTTGCCGTCAGGGGTGAGGCTGACAATCGTCCCCTGTATGCCCTCCGGCCGGCAAATGTTACAGGGGGAGCCGATGGACACATAGAGCCGCCCGTCCGGACCTGCCCGGATATAGCGAAGGCCATGGTGGGCAATGTCCGGCAGCCCGACATAAACGTCGACCCGATTGGCAAGATGGCCGTCGGGCGAGGGCGTAAATGCCGAGATCCGATCGCGCGAGGCGACGTAGAGCCTGTCCCCCAGACACGCGACGCCATTGGGGGCGATAAGCCCGGAAGCGGCCTGGACAGGGCGCCCACCAGATATCGGTAAGCCATAGACCGCTTTGCCCTTGGTGCCGACATAGAGGGCACCGCCGCAGACCGAGAGCGAACGGGCCTGCGGCACCTGAGCGAAGACCTCGACGCTGGCCCCCTGCGGACCGTTGGCCGCAATGGACGGGGCCGACAGGAAGGCTGCAAGGGCAAAGCCAGCGGCCAAGTGATAGGGCGACCTCGCGAAACGCATCGTCACCTCCGGATTTACGGGAACTACGTCTCGGCGACGACGGTTCCCAGGATTCCGCGCTTCATAGGTATCCCTACCCCTCCCGAGGGATTTTCACCTGTCGCTGTGCGGTAGAGCACATCAGCCGAGCCGCCCCAGGCTCACCATGGGTCACGTTCTCTTCCGGAGGCCGCCATGACCCAGCGGTTGTCGTACTGCACGGTGAGTCTATTCTTGCGTGGGCTGCTGCCTCTCGGCGCGTTTAAACCTCAACAGCCTATGGCCGCGAATGAGAACGACCCTGTGGCCTCATTTCCCAGCGCTTGGACGTAAGAGGCAAATTGTCGCCTACCTTCCGAAGAGATCAGCCCCGAGCATCGCCATCTTCTGCTTCCTCCCACGCAGAAGTCGAAGCCTTGAGGCAGTCGAGATGTCGCAGATCCTGCGGCATCGGGTGCCGATGACATCGCCGGTTATCCATAATTTAACCACGCCGTCCTTTAATGGCGTCGTGTGTATTTTTCCCTCCTGCACGGCGACCTCAATCCTCTGAGCGGTTCGCTGCTCGCTCCCACCATTGGTTGGGGCGCGTCGTGCGCTGTCTTGGTGTTGCGTAGAGTCCACTATGGTGCACAACGTCTATCCATCCGGCGGCCGCGCCCGGCGCCGGAATCGGTCCCCTCACCTTCTGACGGCCATCTTCTTGGCGGCTCTAGCAAGTCCCGTCGCGTTCTTGATCGATCGCCCGGCGCGCGAAGAAGCGCCCGACGCGAGCAATGTCGCAGTCCCGATGGCTACGCACCAACCCGCTGCGACACCTTCCATCGTGATCTATGACCAGGCATTCATCGATCCTGCGCCCATCCTGGCTCCCGGAGCACGCGACTTTTCGCACAACGCGCCACTCTCGGCCACATTCAGGGCGCCGCCCACCCTGCAAGAAGCGAGCCTCGCGCCTTCCGCGCAGCCGATATCAGAAGAGCCTGTACTGCCACTGCCGCCGCTCCCGCCATTGCGGACTGCCCAGACGCTGCAGCCCGTGCCGCTCCCTGTGCCACGACCCGTCGATCTGCGCGCTCCTAAGCCTGTCGCAGCCCTGCAGGTGGCCAGCGCGGCACCGCCTACCGCTACAAGCGCAGCGACGCCAACCACGCCGCCCAGCAATCCCTCCCTCATAGAAAAGCTGTTCGGCATCAAGCCAGCGTCTCCACCGCCCTCCGCATTGAGCTACGCCGCTCTGGAAAACGGTACCGGCAGTATCGCGCCGAGCGCCCGCTTCGGCTCCAATCCCGGCGCAGTGCCAAGCGATGGAACCGCCGTATATGACATCAGCGCGAAGGTCGTCGTCATGCCGAATGGCGAGAGGCTCGAGGCTCATTCCGGCCTTGGTGACAAACTCGACGACCCACGTTACGTCCATGTACGGATGCGTGGTCCGACGCCGCCTGGCACTTACGTCCTCACGGAACGCGAACAGCTCTTTCACGGCGTCCGTGCCTTGCGCATGAATCCGGTGGGCGGCAGCTCCGCGATCCATGGCCGCGATGGCATTCTGGCCCACACATACATGCTCGGACCAAACGGAGACTCGAACGGTTGTATCTCCTTCCGAAACTACGACCGGTTTCTCCAGGCCTATCTTCGGGGCGAAGTCAGGCGCATCGTCGTCGTAACCGGATACAAGCAGGATACGCTGCCGCGCATCGTCAACAATCGCGCTGGTACGCGACGCGACGGCTGAGAATAGCTTTGACCTAGCACAACCTTAAAGAAGCGCTCCAATCCGTTTATGGTCGGAGCTGCAGAGACGCGCCGCGATCATACGATCGTTCGCCGCAAATTGAGGCTATGGATGCGGGCCTGCTCAGCCGTGGGCACCGACGCCGAGACGCCTGCCAGAGGTCGCGTCGACGATGGCACTACACGGCCATTCATTCCACGGAGCATGACGTCCTTCGGCTGAGGCGTTCACTTCCATGGTGGCACCGGGCTCCAGGCAGTGCAATAATCCTGACCAAGCGCAACAAAATGACATGGTCATGAGCCCCCAGCCCTACCGTCGCGCCACGCGTTTCATCACCAATTCTCTGCTGAAATGGATCGTGGTCGGTGTCGGCATCGTAACGGTCATGGTCGGACTGCTTCTTGTGGTCGGCCTTTCCTATCGCGCCTGGGATGCCTTTCGCTCTCCGCCTCTCGAGCCCTGGCACACATTCATCCCGGGCGAGCTCAGTGCAAAGGAGATCGATAATGCGACCTGGGCCGATTATCTTCGTGCTGAGGAGCGCATTTTTGCCGAGGTAGAGCAGGAGGTTAGCCAAAAGCTTGATGATGACGAACGGGTGCCGTTCAACCGTTATTTCCCAGGCAGCCCTGTTTATCCAGGGCACTTTTCGGCCAATTGGAACCGCTCTTACATCATGGAGCCAGACGGCCCACCGGCCGGAGCGGCTGTGTTCCTGCACGGCCTCACGGACTCCCCTTACAGCCTGCGGCATCTCGCCAATCTGTATCGTCGTAAAGGCTTCGTCGCCATCGGGATCCGTCTGCCGGGCCACGGCACGGTCCCTGCCGGCCTGACCGAAGTGCAATGGGAAGATTGGATGGCAGCGACCCGTCTGGCCGTTCGAGAGGCGCTGCGGCGCTCGGGCCCGCAGCATCGACTGCATATCATTGGCTTCTCGAATGGTGGTGCACTCGCCGTCAAGTACGCGCTCGATGCCGTCGACGATGAACGCCTTCCCCGACCAGAACGGCTCGTGCTCATCTCGCCGATGATCGGCATTACGCAGTTCGCTCGATTTGCCGGCATTGCTGGCTGGCCGGCCTTCTTTCCTGCATTCGCCAAGGCGGCCTGGCTCGATATCCTGCCGGAATTCAACCCTTTCAAATACAATTCCTTTCCGGTGAACGGCGCCCGACAATCGTATCTCGTGACCCAGGTCCTTCAGGGACAGATCAATCGCGCAGCGGAGACCGGCTCCCTGGGACGCCTTCCGCCCATCCATACGTTTCAATCGGTTGTCGACTTCACCGTAAGCACGCGCGCCGTCATTTCCGGTCTCTATGCCCGCCTCCCAGCCAACGGAAGCGAGTTGACGCTCTTCGACATCAACCGATCTGCCAAGCTCGGCCCCCTGGTAAGCCAGTCTGCGGAGACCGTCATCGGTCGGCTTCTTCCCGCCGCACCGCGTGCCTTTCGGACCTCCGTGATCACCAATTCAGATCCCTCTTCGGTCACGGCGATCGAACGCACGACCGAGAGCGGCAGTACGACCGAGATGATCGCTCCGCTCGATCTATCTTATCCTCCGACGTCGTTCTCCCTCTCTCATGTGGCACTTCCCTTCCCCGTGACGGACCCACTCTATGGCTCCGAGCCGGATATGCGGGAGAGTTATGGAGTCAATCTCGGCGCCTTAAGCCCACGTGGGGAGCGTGGCGTCCTGGTCGTCCCTCTGGACGCCATCGTGAGGATCTCCTCGAACCCGTTCTATCCTTACATCGAGCATCGCGTATCGGAGGCGATCGACGCCTCTCGTCCTCAATGAGGGGGTCACAACAAGCTAACCGTGCTTCGATCGTCACAGACATCTCGGTTGCGTTTCCATCGCAATGGGTCTGGAATAGAAAGGTCTAGCGCTTCGGTTGGTCGCCATATCGGATCACGGTCGACGCTTGATATCGGCCGGTTGCTGGAGAACGTATGATCCCATGGGATTTCTCGGCATCCTCCTCGGTCTCGGTTTCCTCGTCTGGCTCGCCTTTCGCGGCTGGAGCGTGTTGTTGCTCGCGCCAGCTGCTGCTCTCGTCGCGGCCGCCTTCGCGAGAGAGCCTCTGCTCGCAAGTTGGACACAGACCTTCATGGGCAGTGCTGCAAGCTTCCTGGCGCAGTTCTTTCCACTTTTCCTTCTCGGGGCGCTGTTTGGAAAACTCATGAACGATAGTGGCGCGGTGACCGCCATCGCCGATTTCATGACAGTGCGGCTCGGGAAGGATCGGGCGGTCCTCGCCGTCGTGCTCGCGGGTGCATTGGTGACCTATGGCGGCGTTTCCCTGTTCGTGGCCTTCTTCGTACTTGTCCCGATGGCGCAGGCTCTGTTTCGCGCTGCGGACATTCCGCGCCGACTGGCGCCAGCTGCGATCATCCTCGGCTCCTCGACCTTCACCATGACGGCGCTGCCCGGTACACCGGCAATCCAGAACGCGATCCCGATGCCGTTCTTCGGCACGACGCCGTTCGCCGCTCCTGGACTCGGCCTTATCGCCGCGGCGATCATGTTCGGCGTGGGGCTATGGTGGCTTCGCCGGGCCGAGGCATCGGCCCGCCGTGCCGGCGAAGGATATGGCGAGGGGACAGATCCTGCTCTCGGTGTCGTCATCCACGACGAGACGGTCCGGGAGCGCGTGACGACGGCGCGTGAATTCGATCCCGCTGAGATCCGCCACGGCCGGTCGAGCCCCGCGCCTCCTCCGATCTTCCTGGCGGCATTGCCGCTCGTCGTGGTGGTTTCGGTCAACCTCCTGATGTCGCTCGTCATCCTGCCCCGGCTCGACGTCTCGTTCCTGGCGGAGGAGCGCTGGGGCGGCGTCTCTCTGTCTGCCGTCGCAGGGGTGTGGTCGGTCGTGGTTGCTCTTGCAGCAGCGATCCTCGTTCTCCTCGGCCTTCACCATCGCCGCATCCCCTCCCTTCGTGAAAGCATGGATGCGGGTGCGAACGCATCCGTGCTCCCAGCCCTCAGTATTGCGAGCCTCGTCGGATTCGGAGCCGTCATTGCCGCGCTTCCCGCATTCGCTGCAGTGCGCGACTGGGTCTTGACGATAGAAGGCGGCCCTCTCGTTTCGCTGGCCGTCGCGACGAATATACTCGCGGCCTTGACCGGCTCGGCATCAGGCGGACTGACTATTGCGCTCGATGCGCTCGGCGATACCTATTTGACAATAGCGTCCGAACTCGGAATCGATCCGGCGCTTCTCCACCGCATTGCTGTCCTCGGGTCGGGCACGCTCGACATCCTGCCGCATAACGGCGCCGTCGTCTCCCTTCTGGCCCTATGCGGAGCAACGCATCGCGAAAGCTATTTCGACATCGTGATGGTCGGTATCGTCAGTTCTTTGCTGGCTCTTGTCGCCGTGATCGCGCTCGGGGCAACATTCGGCTCTTTTTAGCCCAGTCATATCTTTGGCGCATCACCTGCGATGACACCCTTGCGGAACAGGAAGCAGCCGTAAGGCCGCGGATCGCCCACATGGACGACCGCGAAGGCCGATTTGGCAGCATCATAAAACGCGAAGCGCTCGATCCCCACGAGAGGAAGAGACTTAGCGGCTGCACGATCGATCTCGGTTTGCACTTCCGCCTGCACAGCTGGAACAGCCGTCTCGTCATCCACTACCTTCATGCGCCGCACAGGATCCGGTACGAATGTATCGAGAGGCAGGACGCTCAGGATCGCGCGGGCGACTCTCGCCATAGGCAAGCCGGGCAGGACGATCAGTCTGCCGGAAGTGGTCGCGCGCGAGATCGTTGCGGACGGGTGATTGGCATCGACCAGCGCCAAGTCATCACCATGCCCCATGGAGGCGAGGACCCATAGCAGGTCTGGAGAGAGAACCGGATCAAGCGATTTCAGCACGACGAGTTCCTTGTGAGTGAGGCCATGGACGTAGTCGAGAAAGGCGCCGCTTAGCGACCACAATCGCCTTGGACGGGACCGCGATCAATCACCGACCCATCGCCTCCTCGATGCCTGAAGGTGCGTATGCACCGCAGATTGCGCCAGAAGGGGATCCGATGCTTCCAGAGCTGCATAGATGACCTCATGTTCTGCGAGAGCGATCGACCAGGTATTGCGGTTGTCGAATCTCACGCTGAGTTGTGTCGAAAGAGGGCTGTGACGTTCGTCAAACAGGTCACGGACGATACGCGCGAGCACCGAGTTGCCAGAGAGCTCCGCAAGCGTGAGATGGAAGCGGCGATCGTGCTCAAGCGGATCGCGGCCGCTCGCAATCTCCGTCCGCATCGCCGTAATGGTTTCCCGAACGGCCGAGAGTCCCTCTGGCGTCATGCGTGCGCAGGCAAGCATCGCAACGACGCCTTCGACGACGGCGCGGGCCTGCATGAGCTCCGAGGGACTTTCCCCCATGGAACCCATCATGCTACCAGCCCGTCCGGCCATGGGGCAGACATAGACGCCGGAGCCTGACCGGATCTCAACGGTGCCGTCGATCTCAAGCGCGATCAGCGCCTCTCGAAGCGACGGCCGCGAGACACCAAGCTGCTGCGCGAGCTCACGCTCCGCAGGCAGGCGGCTTGCCGGCGGGAAATGCCCGCTCTGGATCAGCCCACGGATCTGATCGGCGATCTGCTGGTAGAGGCGCCTGGGCTCGACCTGCTTGATCTGACTCGACATGGCCAATGGTTGCATGCGGAAGGAATGGTTACAATTGGCCTTACCATAGATAGTTGCACTTGGCATGACAATTGGACTTATCGAGAGGCATTGGCACACCTGGCCAATACTCAATCGGGCCCGACTCGTCCGTGCCGACCAAATTGGCTTGACCAATTTGACGATGGGGACATAATCCCCCTGTTCGGACGGCCTGATCGCCTCCGAACCCGAAGAAGCCCGCGCAGAATGAGCTGGCCTGGTGACACCAGAGCGAAACCGGGAGGAACGATGCAGGATCGTCTCGCCTGTCTCGGCCAACGCCTCGAGCCATCGGCAACGATGATCGAGAACACTCCATGCTCGTCCGAAGGTCGAAGAGATCGTGACACTTATCATTGCGGACATGATGCCGACTATGGAGGCGGAACGCGAAGGACCCGGAGCGGCCGGCATCCCTCTCCACACCTACCCTATCCCGCGTGACGCACACTCTTCCAACAAGGCAGTCCATGAAAGCCTCCGACCGCCGATCCCTGCCCCGTAGAAACCTGAGCCTCACCGTCCTGGGTCTCGGCACCGCACCGATGGGCGGCCTCTATCACACCACCAGCTTTGCCGAGGCCGAGGAGACGATCTCCGCCGCATGGGATGCCGGCATTCGCCACTTCGACACGGCTCCCTATTATGGTTACACGCGCTCCGAACGACGCCTTGGCGCCCTGCTCTGCGAACGGGAGCGGGGGGACTATGTCGTCAGCACCAAGGCCGGTCGGCTCATGGTACCGGACGAGACAATCAGCGCGGACGAGAACGGCTGGATCCGGCCGCTGCCCTTTCGCCCCACTCCTGACTACACCTATGATGGCGTCCTACGCTCCTTCGAGCACAGCCAGCAGCGCCTCGGCATCATCAAGATCGATATTCTCTACATTCATGATATCGGACGCTATACGCACCGGGATCGGCACGAGCATTTTTGGTCGCAGCTCACGAAAGGCGGGGGGTTCAAGGCGCTCTCCGAGCTTCGAGGTGACGGCCGTGTGACGGCCGTGGGCCTCGGCGTCAACGAGACGGAGGTCGTTCATGATGCCATGCAGGAACTCGACCTCGACGTCACCATGCTGGCCGGCCGCTATACGTTGCTGGAGCAGGCAAGCCTTCCACTGCTCGACGAATGCGCCCGCGCGAGCAATGCCATCGTCATCGCCGGACCCTTCAATTCCGGCCTCCTGGTTGGCAATAACAAGTTCAACTACGAAGACGCCCCTGCCGATATCGTCGAACGATTTCATGCCCTGAAGGCCTTCTGCGCCGAATTTGCCGTGCCTTTACCCGTAGCAGCCCTTCGGTTTCCGATGGCTCATCCGGCCGTCATATCCCTCGCCACAGGCGCCCGCACGGCAGATCAGCTTCGGATGAATGTCGCCTGGTTTGAAGGCTCGGTTCCGACGCAGCTCTGGAAGACTCTGAAGGAGCAAGGTTTGCTGGCGGAGAACGCGCCTGTGCCGACCGAGGAAGGATGAACCTCATGCGGATCGATTCTCATCAGCACTTCTGGCTGATGCGCAATCGCATCGGCCAATGGCCTCCGCCCAAGCTCGCGGCGATCCATCGTGATTTCCTGCCAGCCGATCTCGAGCCTCTGCTAGCGGCCAATGGCATCGACGGCACAGTACTGGTCCAGTCCCTCTCGTCTCTCGACGATACGGAGTTCATGCTGCAGCTTGCGGATCAGCATGCGTTCATTTTAGGCGTTGTCGGATGGGTCGATCTAAAAAAGGAAGAGGCCCCGGCCCAGATCACGCGCCTTGCTGCACATCCAAAGCTCAAGAGCCTCCGTCCGATGCTGCAGGACATAGCGGATATCGGATGGATCGACGATCCCGCGCTCAATCCCGCGATCGCGGCAATGAAGCGCCATCAGATCTGCTTCGATGCACTGGTGATGCCACCGCATCTGAGAGCACTGACGGCGTTTGCCAAGCGGCATCCGAACCTCCCCATCGTGATCGACCATGGTGCCAAGCCGCTGATCGCGAGCGGTCACATGCACGACTGGCGGTCCGACATGGCGCGGCTCGCGGCCCTGCCGCACGTCCATTGCAAGCTGTCCGGCCTGTTGACGGAGGCGGGACAAAGACCGGAAGCGGCAGCGCTTCGACCCTATGTGGAGACCCTCTTCGATCTTTTCGGGGCAGATCGCATTCTGTGGGGCAGCGACTGGCCGGTTCTGCGCCTTGCGGGCGAGTATGGCGACTGGCTCGCCATGTGCATGGACTTCGTTCCAGCAGAATATCACGAGGCCGTTTTCGGCCTAAACGCCCTTGCCTTTTATCGACTTGGCGAGAACCGACAGCGATATCAAGATCGAGCTATGCGATGCTGACGATCATACATGAGACGCCCGGAATCTTCGTCGCTCGCGATCGAAGCTGGCTTGCGACTGCCGCGGCCGAAGGCGCAGATGATGCCATCCTTCGTCTCATACTCATATCCGGTTGCGCGCAAACGCTTTGAAGATCAAGAATAAGCTTTCAGGGAAGGGAACCGGCCTTGTCACTCCTTATCCTAGAAAATGTCGGAAAGGAATTTGGCGCCATTCGGGCCTTGTCGCAGGTGAACCTGACGATCAGGCCCGGTGAAGTCGTCGGTTTAATGGGGGATAACGGCGCAGGAAAGTCCACGCTCGTGAAGATCATTGCGGGCAATTTCCCGCCTTCCCATGGCAGGATCCTGTTCGAAGACCGCGAGGTGCATTTCGCGAGGCCCATCGACGCCCGCTCGGTGGGGATCGAGGTTGTCTATCAGCACCTTGCCCTTGCGGATAACCTGACTGCCTCCGCAAATGTCTTTCTCGGCCGGGAGCTCAAGCGAAGGGTTGGACCGTTCGCGTTCCTTGACCATGCGGCGATGAACCGACGAACGGCAGAACTCTTTCGCGAACTCAAGTCCGAAACACGACCTGACGATCTTGTCAGAGCCATGTCCGGTGGCCAGCGGCAGGCCGTGGCCATCGCCCGCACGCGATTGGCAAAGGCCAAGCTGATCCTTATGGACGAACCCACGGCCGCAATTTCCGTCAGGCAGGTGGCAGAGGTCCTGGATCTGATCCATCGGTTGAAGGATGCAGGAATCGCCGTCATTCTGATTTCGCATCGCATGCCAGACGTCTTCTCCGTTTGCGAACGCGTCGTGGTGATGCGGCGTGGCGTAAAGGTCGCCGACAAACCGATAGGCGATTCGAGTCCCGAGGAGGTCACGGCTCTGATCACAGGCGCCAAGGAGGCGGCATGATGAGCGACCTGTCTTCCGTGACCAACGCTAAAGCCGACGACAACGATTTTTCGAATGTGGGACGCGCTCCATGGTGGCGCCGTGGCTTCTTCGCCAGCCAGACGGCCTACGTCGCGACTGCTCTCGTAGTGATCATGGTCGTCATGTCGCTCCTGAGTCCGGCCTTCCTTAGCTCAGGCAACCTCGCGAATGTGGCGAAGAACTTTTCGTTCGTGGGCATTGTGACGCTGGGCGTCACGCTTGTGATCGTGACGGGAGGCATCGATCTATCCGTCGGGTCGACTATGGCCCTCTCGGCAATCATCTGCGCCATCGTCATGCAAGCCGTCAACGGGACTGTGCTCGACAGCATTCCTCTGGCTGGGATGCTTTTGTCCTTGGGCGCGGGCCTCGGTGTCGCTCTCCTGATCGGCTTGGCCAACGGATTTCTCATCGCCCGCGTCGGTCTCTCTCCCTTCGTCACAACACTTGGCATGCTGTCGATCGTGCGCGGTCTTGCCTATGCGGTCACCGAAGGGCGCGGACAGGCTCCAACCGGGCCCGATGTCGACCTTTTCTATGCGATTACCGATGGCAATTTGGGCGGCATCCCCGTCGCAATCATCTATCTTCTCGTTCTTGCCGTGATCGTCGGCGTTGTGCTGCATCATACCGCATTCGGACGTCATATCTTTGCACTTGGCGGGAATGAGCGGGCGGCTGCACTGACGGGCATCGCCGTCGAGCGCGTGAAAGTTGCGGTCTACGTCCTATGTGCTCTCTCGGCAGGTTTTGCGGGAATTCTCATGGTGGGATGGCTCGGTTCTGCTCCGGCGAACCTCGCTACGGGCTATGAACTGACGATCATCGCGGCAGCGGTCATCGGGGGCGCGAACCTCACCGGAGGCGTCGGCGGGCCGGCCGGCGCGGTGATCGGCGCCCTCCTCATCGAAGTGATCCGCAACGGCCTCGTGCTCGCCGGCATCAATGCTTACTGGCAGATCGTGCTCGTGGGCTGCATCATCATTCTCGCGGTGCTCGTCGATCGCCTGAGGACCATGCGGATGACGCCTTGACCCCCGTAATCCTCGCCCAAGCAGGGTCCTGCCGACGAGGATAACGAGGCATAGCGGCCGCCAGAAGCCGACCATGAGACTCCGGTCGCGGAGCGAAGCCAACCAGGAGGAAGAACATGTTGAAGCGACTGATCTTTGCTGCTGCCACGATTGCAGTGCTGACCGCCCCCGCGATGGCACAGCAGACCTATAAATTCGCCATCGTTCCGAAGGCGATGAACAATCCCTACTTCGACCTCTCCCGCGACGGATGCATGAAGCGGGCGAAGGAGCTCGGAAATGTCGAGTGTATCTACAAAGGTCCGGTCGAACACGAGCCTGCGAGCCAGGTGCAGATCATTCAGGATCTCATCAGCCAGAAAGTGGACGGCATTGCCATCTCCGTCTCGGATGCAGCAGCGGCAGTGCGCGTGATCAAGGCGGCTCGTGACGCTGGCATTCCGGTCATCACCTTCGATGCGGACGCTCCCGGCTCAGTGCGCCAAGCGCATGTGGGCACGGACAACCGTGCCATGGGCCGGGCTCTCGGCGAGGAGCTCCTGAAGCTGCGTCCCGACGGCGGCAAGTATGCGATGGTGTCGGGTGGCCCCGCCGCTGCCAACCTGAAGGAGCGCGTCGAAGGCGTGCGGGATGCCCTGAAGGGTTCGAAATGGACAGAGGTGTCCGGCTCGCCGACCTACTGCAACGACGATCTCGCGCTCGCCGTCCAACAAATGCAGGATCTCAAGACCGCCAATCCTGACCTTGGGGCAATCATCCCCGTGGGCGGCTGGCCGATGTTCGTCCCCGAGGCCTACAAGAGCTTCGTGAACAAGAACAAGGCTGCCATGGATCAGGGCAAGTTCACCCTTGTGGTGGCCGACACCCTGAAGGTGCAGTTGGAGCTGCTGCGGGATGGCTACGCCAATGCGCTCGTCGGGCAGCGCCCCTACGAGATGGGCGAAAAGGCCATGGATATTCTCCTGAAGCTCAAGAAGGGCGAGAAGGTCGACGACATCGTCTATGCGGGCATCGACCGTGTCACGAAGGAAAACGTCGCCTCGATGCTGAAATAGCAGGAGGTTCGGGAAATCGGACCGACCTGGAAAGGAAAAGCCCAGGCTCCGGGGCGAACGGGCGGGACGCTTTCCACGTCTCACGCCGCGCCTGCTACGGGCCTGGGCTGATTGGATACCAGACGGGCGCTCGCATCGTCAGGCGAGCGCAGGAACAGGCCGCGCCGGATTACATCCGTCCTGGCACGACCGCAGCGAAGCTTGGCGGTGACGCCCACCGCTCCGCAGTCCACAAGAATGTCCGCTGGGATAGGGCTGATATAGGGACGCCCTCCCCGGTGTGCAAGTGCGGGCCGGCGACTTCTCGTCGAGTAGGGCCGAGTCGGCCCAATCTCCGGATATTGGCCCTTTACAGCGGCGGTTGCCCGCTCGTGAGAGTACCTCGTGCATCTCGCAGTGGCGCGAGTTCGTCTCCGGTCAGGACGCCGTCATGGTTGGTGTCGAACTTGTCCCAGATGGCTCTCGCCACCTGTCCCATCTCGCGAACGGGGATCCTAGGGACCGAGCGACTGCCAAGCTTCTCCGGTGTGTAATAGTCATGGAGATAAGGGACGCTCAGATAATAGTGGATTTGCGCAGCGCGGGGATCGTCAGGAGGAAGCTTTCCGGCGTCGGTCTCTGTGAGAACACTATCTTTTCCAGCACTTGCCCGTGCGAATTCAACAGTCGTGGCGACGAATTGCTTGCGGTTCTTCGCGTTCAGCAATGCATTCAGAATGGGAGCCGGCAGAGTCGCCGCGATCTGCTCGCGCGACGCGTCCCTAATGGACTTCGGCAGAGCCGGAGCCTCCTTAGCGGTGACCTGAAAGGGAACGAGCACCATGACGAGAGCGGCGAGACGGATCGGGCGGAATAGGGTCATCCACTGCTCCTCCTTCGCGCCATGGAACCTGCGCGAAGTCATTCAACGGCTTGCCCTATCATAGAGGGGATTCTCGCGGCGACAAAGGTGCCAGTCGATGCCCGGATACAGTTCAGCCCGACACCTCGCGCCAGAATTGGCGCCCATCGTCGGGCGCCAATTCCGGGACTTTGGCCTGTCTAGGCCCGTACGAGGGGAGTATCGACCAGGTGCTCGACGAGGAACCAAGCCTGGAGCTCATTGGTGCGGATCACATTCGAGACGATAAGATCGTTCGTGCCATCATCTCCGAGATCCATCACGCGCTTCGCCGCATCATGGGCATTGATCAAAATGATCTCATGCGCTTCGAGCAATCGCGAGAGCATCGCCGGAACCTCTTCGCAACCGTTTGGCGCCCTCGGAACGTGCGTGATCTCGGCAACTTGCCTGGGATCGCCGATGGCAATGCCGCCCAGGGTCTGCACCCGCTCGGCGACCTCATCGATCAGCTTGTTCTGCTCCTCCGCATGCTTATCGAGCAGCAGATGGAGCTGGTAGAACGTCGGCCCACGCATCAGCCAATGATGCTTCTTGTAGAGAGCATAGAGAATTTGCGAATCGGCGAGGATCCGGTTCAGCCTTTCGCAGGAATAAAGACGCGTATCGTATGACAGGCCAATCGGGAACTGCCTCACGGTTCCAAACGCCTGGATCTCCCGCCCATGCTGATGAAGCCAGGGTTGGCTGCCCTGAGGAGCCGGGGCTTCATTGGTCCGTTTGGGTGTCGTCATGGCTGCCATTCCTTTCGACATCGACGCGCCGGATCTTCGGGGCGGTGCCCCGGCAACGTCACAGCTCGGTCAAGAGACGATTTCAGGGGCGGTCGCCACGCTGCAGGCGTAGACGACCGCAAGATCAAGCCGATTGAGGGGATGCGTGTTCCCACTCTTCGAGAAAATTGTTGCGGAAGATCGGGATTAATCCCGCGGCGCGTTGCAGCTGCCGCCCCTCTTCCTCGGCGATAAATGCTCTTCGAAGGCTGCCGCCCTATCCCAGCAGGTCGCGGATCGCGCGCATGAAGACGCGAGCACCGATCTCGATCAGGTCATCCGGGAAATCATAGTCCGGATTGTGGAGGCTCGGGTGGCCTTCCCCTGCCCCCAGGAAGAACATGGCGGCCGGAGCATGATCGCCGAAGCGCCCGAAATCCTCGGAAGGCCGCATCGGCAGATCCCCACGGTCGTGCTTCACACCTTCAGCGTCCAAGGCTTGCCGGAGACACGCCACGGCCTCAGGCGCGTTCTCGCAATGCCGAAACACATCACGATAAGCAATATCGACGCCAAGACCGGCTGATTGGGCAACCTTCAGAACTAAGTCCTCGGCCCGGCTCCGCAGATCATCCATGCGCGCATCGACTAAGGTCCGCAACGTCGCCCAGATCTCGGCATGGCCGGGCGCTACCCCGAAGGCGGGCTCGCCGATCCGCGCGTGCGTGACCGTCACCATCGAGAAGATGTCGTCCAAAGGGCCACCGCTGCCGAGTGCCGTCAGGGCCGGCATCAGCTGAGCGACGGCATTGACCGGCGAGAGCCCGAATTCCGGCATGGATGCGTGAGCTGTCTTTCCTGTGAGGGTGATCCGTATGCCCCTCGACGCGCAGGCGACTGGCCCTTCGGTGAGGGCGACTCTGCCGAGGGGCATCCCAGGCAGATTATGAAGTGCAAACACCATATCGGGCATGATTTCCCGAAATTTGGGGTCGTTCACCACGGCCGCAGCGCCGGACCCGTCCTCTTCGGCTGGCTGAAAGATGAGGATAGCCCGCCCACGCTGGGGGCGTTGCCGACCCAGTCCACGCCCGAGTGCCGCCAGGATCGCCATATGGCCGTCATGGCCACACAGATGAGCTTTGCCGGGAACGGCCGAGCGGTGGGGGAATGCCGAGATTTCCTCGATCGGAAGGGCATCGAGTTCGGCGCGGACCATCACGGTCGGCCCGGCCTCGTAGCCTTCATAGACAACCGCCACGCCATGTCCGCCGAGGCCTGTCACGATGCGGTTCGGCCCCGTCGCCTGCAAAAACTCCCTTACCTCGCTTGCGGTCCCGGCCTCCTGACCGGAGAGCTCGGGCATCCTGTGGAGCTTACGACGCCATTCCGCCAGCTCGACCATGTCTTGGTTTGTCAGGAACATGAGCACCCCACTCCATACGGGCCGACCATTTCCCGGGCGGACCCAGTGCTTTCCTACGATCTCAAGCCCTCGCCGAAAAGCCCGATACCGATCAGTCGAACCAGCATAGCTGCCCTGTGCTTTTCTTCTCTTGACGGCAGCGCCTTGCTCGGTCCCGATGGCGCCCACCAACAACCGGAGTCTTGGATGTCAGATCTCTCCGCCTTTCCGATTACCTCCCGCTGGCCGGCCCAGCACCCTGATCGCCTGCAGCTCTACTCGTTGCCCACGCCGAATGGCGTCAAGGTGTCCATTGCGCTTGAGGAACTCGGCATTCCTTACGAGCCGCACACCATCAACATCGGCCAGAACGAGACATGGACCCCCGAATTCCTGTCTCTCAATCCGAACGGAAAGATCCCTGCCATCATCGATCCCAACGGCCCCGGTGGCAAGCCGCTCGCCTTGTTCGAATCCGGCGCGATCCTGCTCTATCTCGCCGAGAAGACCGGCAAGCTCCTGCCGTCCGATCCCGCGCTCCGCTACGAGACCATCCAGTGGGTGTTCTTTCAGATGGCAGCCGTCGGCCCGATGTTCGGCCAACTCGGCTATTTCAACAAATTCGCAGGACGCGAGATCGAAGATAAGCGCCCTCTCGAACGCTACCGCGCCGAATCGCAGCGGCTTCTTGGAGTCCTCGAAACCCGCCTTACTGGCCGCCAATGGATCATGGGCGACGAGTACACCATCGCCGACATCTCCCTCCTGGGTTGGGTGAGAAACCTGATCGGCTTCTACGAAGCCCGGGAACTCGTCTCCTTCGACTCTCTCGTTCATGTTCCAGCCTGGCTCGAGCGTGGTCTTGCCCGTCCGGCCGTGCAGCGTGGCCTCGATATCCCCAAGCGTCCCTAGGGACACGCGGCATGTCTTGCGGGCACTGTCTATGCCCGCAAGGCCACCGCAGTGGATTGGCGGTAGGCCATGACGCCGGGGATGGTCGCCATGATGGCCGCAATGGCAAGAAGCCCGAATGCGAGCCACACATCCTGCATTGTGAGCATCACCGGTCCCACGATACCGCTGGCCTGCGAGAGCCATTGTGCAAAGACCCGCGCGCCTACGTAGCCCAGAGCCACACCTGATGCGACGCCGACCGCTACGAGCGCGAGCAGCTCACTCCATACGAGAGCGAAGATGGCCGAGCGCGGGGCACCGAGAGCGCGCAAGGCCGCGAGCTGCCGGCGTCGCTGCGCCAGATGCACGACGCAAACCAGCACAATGGCGGCGGCAACCAGCGCCTGGGTCGCCATCGCAATGACGGAAAGAACCTTGCGTACGTCCCCGAGGGTCGAGAAAAGACGGGTCAAGACCTCTGCGGGAAAGACCCCCAGCGTCGTATCCTTCCGGTATTCACTCCGCAGACGATAGGCATCTGCGATGGTCTTCGCCTTCACGATGATGGCCGGAATGCCTGGCGGGTTCACCCAGGGTGGTCCTATGCGTCCCGCTCCATGAGCTTCCGCATCGTCGGCGTCATGCTCGTGATCATGATCCGCGGCATCCGCGTGCTCGCTCACGGAGGCTCCCTCGTGTCCCTCGCCCAGATGGTGAATGCGCCAAACGCCTTCTATTGGCACGAGAATGGCCCGGTCCCACGGAGTACCGGTCTCCCGCATGCGGCCGACGACGGAGTATGAAAGCTCCCCATGTGTGTGGCCGCCTTCTCCCGGCAATCCGTGCAGAGGCTTGACTTGGTCCCCGATGGCAAGCGGGACGTTCGCGCCAATAACGGCTTCCGGCACAGCATCGAAGGCGCGTCCCTCCAAAAGCGTCTCGCGGCCATTGTCGAGAACGAAGGCTGCCGTGGTTCCCACCACAGGCATGCCATCGAAAGAATCGCCGAAGCCGACCGGCGCGGCCATGGCAACGCGCGGATCCGTCGTCAACGCCTGCAATACCGAGCCTGGAAGCAGCGTCAGCGGCGATGGCTGGAGAAACACAGCCGAGAGCACGAGTTGCGTATCGCTACCGGCAGCACCGATCACGAGGTCGAAGCGCTCAGCCGCCCGCGCACTTCCCAGACGCAGTGCCCTCTCCTGCAGATTCACGGCCATGCCGAGAGCCGTCGCCCCGGCGATCAGGAGCACGACAACGAGAGAACCGACCCAAAGGCGACGAAGATCGGCGAGGATGAATCTGAAAGGGATCATGCAGCCCTCGCGGCGGGCATCACAAGGCGTCCACGATCGAGACAGATGGTCCGGTCCATTGCCTGCGCGAGGTTCCCATCATGGGTCACGACGATCAGCGTGGTTCCCAGGCTTGCCGACAGGTCGATCAACAGGGAAATCACGCCCTTCGCACTCTCCGTGTCGAGACTTGCCGTCGGTTCGTCCGCGACGAGGATGCCTGGTTCCTGCTGGAGAGCGCGGGCGATGGCGACGCGCTGCATTTCCCCGCGTGACAGCGTCTCAACGCGCTGATCATGTCGTTCGATGCCGACACGCCGGAGCAGGCTTTCAGCCCGTTCCCGGCTGCCAGGAGGGAGGCGGAAAGATCGGAGCTGCTGAGGAAGCAGCACATTGTCACGCACGCTTAAGCCCGAAAAAAGATGAAAGTCCTGGAACACGATACCCACATGCCGCGCACGCCAAGCGTCGCGCTGCGCCTCCGACAACCTCGCGATATCCGTTCCACTCCAGAGAACCTGACCCTTACTGGGGCGCTCAAGACCCGTGAGTACATTGATGAGCGTCGTCTTGCCCGCGCCGGAAGGCCCCGTCACCGCGACCTTCTCACCGGCTGCGATGGAGAGAGACGGGAGATCAATGACGGGCTCGGCCAGTCCACGAACACAGACCGTCACGTCTCGAACCACGACGCCTAGCATGGCTAGACGGCCCTGAATTGGGCGCGCGTGAGACGCAGAAGGCTGACGAAGCCGGTCTCCGGGTCGGTCCAGGAGCCATATTCCAGGGTACCCTCTACTTCGATGGTGGCGTTCGACTGAACGAAGGTTTGCTTTTCGCCTAGATAGACGACCACGATGTCGCTTGGCCAATCAGCATCCGACGAGCAGAACGGACACAACGCCATAGGAATTTTGGTCAGCACGAAGAAGTCGGCTTCGGCCTTGAGTGGCGGCGCCATGAAACCGCGCATGCGCACCGGCAGCCCACTGAGCTGCTTCACTCGATCGGAGATGGTCATTCCGAGCACACCCACGGCGCCGTAAAGCTGCTCGAAGGTCAGCTCTGGAGAAGCAGCTTTCACCCCTCTCACGAAGATCGGAGCAACTCCGAGACCCGCGAACATATGACGGCGTGTAATCATTCTTGAGCGCGCCTTCCGAATATTGGGGGAGCTGGAGCGACCGGAGCCGCTCCAGCTCTGTTTCGCTACTTCTGGGCCTTCTGCACGGACGGGCCATTGCCGAGAGCCAGGGCCTCAGCCATCACGCGGAACACGTCCGTATTCTCCATATAGCCGTGGAACTTCTCGGAACCGGGTCCCTGAGCCTGCAGAACCACGTCGTCTACCGCATGCACGCCGGTATCCGCGTCCTTCGGCAGGTTGCCGACCCGGAGAACCGCACCGGGAACGCTCTTGTAGGCTTCGTTGGCGACGTACTGCTTCTTTTCGTTCTGAACTGCCGGGACGAACGGGTCATCGAGCTTCGGCCGGAAGGTCTCGTAATAGTCCGGGAAGTTGTTCGCGAACATGGCGAGGCGGCGGGACACGTCGACACGATCGGGATAACCGTCACCGTCGCTATCCGTGTAGTTCGGGAATCCGGCCTCGGCATAGGTGCCGACCTTTTCGCGCATCTCTTCGCCGGGCTTGTTGTCGTCAATGGTGCCGATGATCGACACACCGTGCGTATGATCGCCCGTCACGATGATGAGCGTATCGGGATGAGACTTGGCGAAATCCTGCGCAGCAGCGACAGCCTTGTCGAACTCGATGGTATCGACCAGCGCGCGTTCCCAATCGAGCGGATGGGACATCTTGTCGATGGAAGCGCCCTCAACCATCAGGAAGAAGCCTTCCGGATTGCGCGACAGCACATTCAGCGCCGACTGCATCATCTCCACCGTGCCCGGCTGGTTCGGGAACTTGCCGACGGTGCCCTTCTTCAGGAACTTCCGATCCAGCGTCACGTCCATATTGCCGGGATGGAAGAGACCGAGCAGCTTGCCGGTGTTGGATTCAAGTGCTGCTTTGGTCATTTCCTCCTCGGTGGTCGCAACCGCGTAGCCTGCTTCCTTGAACTTGGCGACATAGTCGATGTCGTCCTTGCGTTTGGAACCGGCAGTCGCCTTCGGCAGGAAATAGGCCGAACCGCCGCCCAGGAGAACCTCGGGCTTCACGTTGAAGAAGTCGGCCATCAGCTCGGCCTTGTCGGCGCGGCGACGGGTATGTCCGACGACTGCGGCGGGCGTTGCGTCCTGCAGCTCCGAGCCGGAGACGACGCCGATGGACATCTTCGTGTTGCGGCGAATGATTTCCGCGATCGTCTCTTGCTTGGGATGTTCAAGGGTGTTCTTGGCACGGCTGGCATAGACGCCGAGAGCATTCACAGCCGACTTGTGGCCAGTCATATAGGCGCTCATGGTATTGGCGCTGTCGGAGGCGATCGCATCCGTCGAGGAGGTCCCGATGAAGGCCATGGCGGGAAGGTCGTCCATGGCGAGACGGCCGTTCGCCTTCCCTTCCGTGTTGCCCTTGGACATGATGCGCGCGCCGGTGCGGTGCGCCACCGACAGGCCGTCGCCCAGCAGGAAGATGACATTCTTCACCTGCTTCTGGGCCGGAGTGCCATACACCGCCCACTTGACCTTCTTCGACAGGTCGCCAGCCTTCACCTCGATCACGTAGTCACCTGCGGCGCCAATGGCGGCATTCCGGATGATCAGGGATGAGGCGTCGGCGCCATCTTCTTTCTCAACATACGTGAGCGGCGCGCCAAGAACCTTCTCGGCATCCTCGCCGTTGATCGTCACCTTGACGTCTTTCTGGGCGACGACCTTCGGCAACTCCACCTTGAAGTCGAATTTCGAGCCCGACAGGATCGTCGCGCGATCGATCGGATAAATGGCCTGTGCATGGGCGACGCCCGGCACAGCCACAACGGCGAGTATCGCCAACCAACCATATTTCATTAGGGAGCCCTCGTGCATCCGCCACGAACAGTCTTGAACCAGTTCACCGCCGCATGAGGAAGCACGAGCGACGGCTTGATCCGGCGGATTACGCAAGTCCGGTGTCAGTTGGATGACAGGGCAGGCCGAAAGCAGCGTCAGATAAAGGAGGCGGGAACGGGTCCCGGTGCCGCTGGCGAGAAGCGGCCAACAAGGTGATGCCTCTCGCCCGGATAGGTGATGCGGGCTTCGGTCACGAAGGCGCCGGCCTGCCAGGTCCGGCGCTCCAGGACGAGGCAGGCTGCGCCGGTCTGAATCTGCAACCGCCGCGCGAGGGCACTATCCGCATTCACGGCCCTGACGACGTGCTGGGCGTCTGTCCACGGCACCCGCCGCAGCAGCCATGTTCCGGGGGGATCCGTATCGAAGGGCTCGTCAGCGGCCTCGGGAACCGTTCCGAGGTGGATCAACCGCTGCTCGTAGGCCCCAGGTAGTTCGTCCATGAGATGTAAAGTCGTCAGGGACAGCATCTCGGTCCCCACCGGCAAGCCGGTGCGCTGCGCACCCGCCGGATCGAGCTTCTCGATGGCGCGCTCGAGGATCTTGAAGCGATAGACCATGCCGGCCCGCGCAGCCTCGAGCGCAAAGTCCTGAATTTCCAGCACAGCCCGCTGTGTGCTCGGCTCAGCCACGACTGACCCGGCGCGTCTGCGCCGCGTAATGAGGCCATTGGCGGCCAAGGTCGACAGCACCTTGTTGACCGTCATCCGCGAGCAGCCATACTCGGCCATCAGCTCATGCTCGAAGGGGACGCGATGGCCGGGCGGCCATTCGCCGGACATGATACGCGCCTCGATGTCGTCACGGATGCGCTGATAGACGTGCTTTGCGCTGGAGGAGCCCTGTTTCGCCGCGGCCGTGGCGCTCATGATCGTATCCTTGCCACTGTGTGGGCATAACGCTCAGCGATCTCGCCCCGCAGGACATGCCGTCCATTTGCGACGACGGTTCTGCCGCCGACGATCACCGCGTCGATGGCAGCCCTGTCGGCGACGAAGACATAAGCGTCGATCACGGCATCCTCTGAAAGTCCAGCCAGGTCGGGATGGGCATCGTCGAGGATGACGAAATCAGCGCGATGGCCCGGTTCGAGGCGACCGATGCGCCGGCCGAGCGCCTGCGCACCACCGGCCAATGCCTTGTCGTAGAGGCTCCTCCCGGTCGACTGCCCCTCACGTTCAGCAAGCAGATTGCGGCCGCGATGCTGGAGGCGCTGGCTGTATTCAAACTGCCTGAGTTCGCCTGAAGCCGTGATCTGAACGTTCGAGTCCGATCCCACCCCAAAGGATCCGCCTGCCGCGAGGAAATCTACGCCAGGAAAGATTCCATCTCCGAGATTGGCCTCCGTAATGGGACAGAGACCCGCAACGGCACCGGAATACGCGAAATCCCTGATCTCGGCTGCATCGAGGTGGGTCGCGTGGACCAGGCACCAGCGGCGGTCGACATGAGCATGGTCGAGAAGCCACGCCACCGGCCGGTGTCCCGACCAGGCGAGACAGTCCTCGACCTCTTTCATCTGTTCCGCGACATGAATGTGGACAGGTCCGTCCTCCGCCAAATTCAGCACCGCATCGAGGCTCTCCGGCGTCACTGCCCGAAGGCTGTGAGGCGCAATGCCGACGACAGCATCGTCCATCGCACGCGCTATCTGTCGGGTGCGTTCGAGCAGACGGGCATACATGTCGACGTCGCAGACGAAACGCTTCTGGCCCTCATTCGAGGCGGCGCCTCCGAAACCTCCCTGGGCATAGAAGACCGGGAGAATCGTCAGGCCCATATTCACCTTTGCCGCCGCGGCGACAATGCGACCAGCCAGTTCGCCGATATCGGCATAGGGTCGGCCGTCCTGATCGTGATGCAGATAGTGGAACTCGGCCAGGGCCGTAAAACCGCCTTCGAGCATCTCCATCATGGCATACGCGGCCACGGCCTCGACGTCATCCGGCGTCAGATGGGCAAGAAAGCGGTACATGACCTGGCGCCATGTCCAGAAACTGTCGCCCGTGGGGCCGCGGGTCTCCGCAAGACCCGCCATTCCCCGCTGGAAGGTGTGACTGTGAAGGTTCGGCAGACCGGGAAGCGCAATGCCGGCGATCCGATCACGTCCAACGGGCGCGGCGCCGGGTGTTACGGACACGATTGTCCCACCTTCCACGTCCACCGCGACATCCTGCGCCCAACCGCCTGGCAGGAGCGCCCGTTCGAGAAGGAGCCTGCGTGTCCCTGACTCTGTCATCGGTCGATGCTTCCCCTCGTCTTCCCGCCGGATCTTGGCAAATCCACCGCAGGCAACAGAATAAGTCTAGACAATAAATTTTATTCGCGTTTATGTATAGACATTATTTGATGACCGGAGCAGGACCATGCGCTTCGACCGGATCTGGCTTAACGCCCGGCTGGCAACTCTCGCCGAGGGCTCTGGCGGCCTTGGCATCATCGAGAATGGCGTCGTCGCCGCCCAAAACGGACGCATCGCCTTTGCCGGGCCGCAAAGCGAGCTACCCGCTTCCTGGGATTCCGGGGAGCGGATTGACTGCGCGGGCCGGTGGATCACGCCGGGCCTGGTCGATTGCCACACCCATCTCGTCTTCGGCGGCGACCGGGCGCATGAGTTCGAGCTTCGCCTGAAGGGCGCGAGCTACGAGGAGATCGCGCGCGCAGGCGGCGGCATCGTCTCCACCGTCAGGGCCACACGGGCGGCCACAGAAGACGATCTTGTCACCAGCGCCCTGCCCCGCCTCGACCACCTGATCGCCGAAGGCTGCACGACGGTGGAGATCAAGTCCGGCTACGGCCTCGACGTGGATACCGAAGCACGCATGCTGCGCGCTGCCCGACGCCTCGGAAGGGAGAGGCAAGTCGCTGTGACGACGACGTTCCTTGGCGCGCATGCCGTGCCGCCGGAGGCGAATGGGGACAAGGACAGCTATATCGACAATGTCTGCAGAACGATGCTGCCGGCTCTTGCACGAGAGGGATTGGTGGATGCCGTGGATGCCTTCTGTGAAAGCATCGCATTCACACCGGAACAGACCGAGCGCGTGTTCAAGGCCGCTAAGGAGCTAGGTCTTCCTGTAAAGCTCCATGCGGACCAGCTGTCAAACTTGCATGGGGCCAAGCTCGCTGCCGATTATAGGGCTCTTTCAGCCGATCACCTCGAATACACGGATGAGGATGGCGCGGCAGCCATGGCGCGGGCGGGAACCGTCGCGGTGCTTCTCCCTGGTGCCTTCTACATGCTGCGGGAAACGAAGCTGCCGCCCGTCGAGGCGTTCCGCCGGCACGGCACGCGCATTGCTTTGGCGACCGATTGCAATCCCGGCACTTCACCGCTCACGTCGCTCCTCCTGACCATGAACATGGGGGCGACGCTCTTCCGGCTGACGATCGAGGAATGCCTCGCCGGCGTCACGCGCGAAGCAGCGCGCGCCCTTGGGCGCCTTAACGAGATCGGCACTCTGGAGCCCGGCAAATGGTGCGATCTCGCGATCTGGAACATCGAGCGTCCGGCGGAGCTCGCCTACCGCATCGGATTCAACCCATTGCATCATCGCGTCTGGAGGGGACATTGACCACATCTGTCACGCTTAAACCCGGTTCGGTCACACTGGCCGACTGGCAAGAGATCTATCGCGGCGCAGGTGTTATCCTTGATGAGCAGGTACGGCCCAAGATCGAGGCGGGCGCCCGCACCATCGAGGCGATCGTCGCCAAGGGCGAGCCGGTTTACGGCATCAATACCGGTTTCGGAAAGCTGGCCAGCGTCCGCATCGACTCGTCCGAACTGACGACACTTCAGCGCAACATCGTCCTGTCGCATGCAGCGGGCGTCGGCGCGCCTTTACCGCAACAAGTCGTGCGGCTCGTCATGGCGCTGAAGCTCGCGAGCCTCGCGCAAGGTGCGTCAGGGGTGCGTTGGTCGACGATCGAACATCTCCGGGCCTGCCTGGATGCCGGTCTCGTGCCGTTGATCCCGGGCCAGGGCTCTGTCGGCGCGTCGGGTGATCTCGCGCCGTTGGCCCATATGACCGCTGCCCTGATGGGCGTGGGAGCATTCCTCGTGAACAGCGAGCTAGTCCCGGCGGAGAAAGCTCTGCGTGCTGCGCAATTGGAGCCTCTTGTACTTGGTCCCAAAGAAGGCCTTGCGCTTCTCAATGGCACGCAGGTCTCCACCGCGCTGGCTCTAGCCGGCCTCTTAGAAGCAGAGAGGGTCTTCCAGGCAGCCCTGGTTACGGGGGCTCTTGCGACGGACGCGGCGAAGGGCTCGGACGGCCCCTTCGATCCGAGAATCCAGGCGCTTCGCCGCCATCGCGGACAGGCGGAGGTTGCCACCGCCCTGCGGGACCTGATGAAGGGCAGCGCCATTCGCGCGTCCCATCTCACCAACGACGACCGGGTGCAGGACCCCTATTGCCTGCGCTGCCAGCCGCAGGTGATGGGCGCTGTGCTCGACCTGCTGCGGCAGGCGGGCGACACCCTGGAGACGGAAGCCAATGGCGTTTCCGACAACCCTCTCGTTTTCGCGGAGACAGGAGAAGTCATTTCTGGCGGAAACTTCCATGCAGAGCCCGTCGCTTTTGCTGCCGACATGATCGCGATGGCGTTGTGCGAGATTGGATCGCTTGCGGAGCGGCGCATCGCCATGCTGGTGGACCCGGCCCTGTCGGGTCTTCCTGCCTTCCTCACGCCGAAGCCGGGCCTGAATTCCGGTTTCATGATCCCACAGGTCACCGCCGCCGCTCTGGTATCGGAGAACAAGCAGCGGGCTTATCCCGCGAGCGTCGATTCCATTCCGACCTCCGCTAACCAGGAGGACCACGTGTCGATGGCCACCCATGGAGCGCGACGTCTCGTTCCCATGGCGCAGAACGTCGCAAACGTGATCGGCATCGAATTGCTGGCTGCGGCACAAGGCTGCGATTTCCATGCTCCCATGCGGTCGAGCGTGCCGCTCGAGAACGCCCGGTCTGCCTTGCGCGCCAAGGTACAGCATCTCGACGACGACCGGCACATGGCGCCCGAGATGGAACTGGCCACTGCTCTCGTGACATCGGGAGCTCTTGCCGCAGCGGCAGGCGCCGTGATTCTACCATCGGTAGCAGCGAGGGCGGAATGACAAATTCCGCTGATCTTCCCTGGCTGACGATCAGGCGTGGCGACGCTCCATTAATCGTCAGCCTCCCACATACTGGAACCGATATCCCGGCGAATTACGAAGGTGACCTCGTCTCGCCATGGCTGTCCCGCAAGGATGCCGATTGGTGGATCGAGCGGCTCTATGATTTTGCGGCCAATCTCGGCGCCACCACGATCCGTACGGCGATCTCCCGGACCGTGATCGACGTCAACCGCGATCCCAGCGGCGCCTCCCTTTACCCGGGCCAGGCAACCACGGAACTTTGCCCCACAACGACGTTCGACGGAGAACCGCTCTACCGGCCGGGATCTGCGCCGACGGAGAAGGACATCGCAGTACGGCGGGAGCACTTCTTTGATCCCTACCATGCAGCGCTCCATGCGGAGGTGACGCGTCTGCGCGCCAAGCATTCGCATGTCGTGGTCTATGATTGTCACTCCATCCGCTCGGTCATTCCACGGCTGTTCGATGGCCCCCTGCCCCACTTCAACATCGGCACCAATGGCGGATCGAGCTGCGCTCTGGAACTCACCGAGGCAGTTGAGGCCATTTGCGGGGAAAGCGATTTCAGCCACGTCGTGAATGGGCGCTTCAAGGGCGGCTACATTACCCGAAGCCTCGGCCAGCCTGCGTCCGGCGTACATGCGATTCAGATGGAGCTCGCGTGCCGGGGCTACATGAATGAGCCTCTCGGCCCGGTGACGGAAAGCACTTGGCCGACGCCTTACGACGAGACCTATGCAGAACCGATGCGCGCCGCTCTCGCGCGTATTCTAAATGCCTGCCTCACATTTGCACAGCATAAGGCCTGAACGAGGAACGCCATGCACCGCATCGACAACGCCCGCGTGATCCGCGCTGCTCACGGAACCGACCTCTCCGCCAAAAGCTGGCTGACCGAGGCGCCCCTGCGCATGCTGATGAACAATCTCGACCCTGATGTCGCGGAAAAACCCGGCGAGCTCGTGGTCTATGGCGGCATCGGCCGCGCTGCGCGCGACTGGGACAGTTTCGACCGCATCACCTCGGCGCTCAAATCGCTCGAAGCGGACGAGACACTCCTCGTGCAGTCCGGCAAGCCGGTGGGCGTCTTCCGCACCCATCCCGACGCGCCCCGTGTGCTGATCGCCAATTCCAACCTCGTGCCGCACTGGGCCACCTGGGACACGTTCCACGAGCTCGATCGCAAAGGCCTCATGATGTACGGCCAGATGACTGCGGGATCCTGGATCTACATCGGCAGCCAAGGCATCGTGCAGGGAACCTACGAGACGTTTGTGGAGGTCGGCCGCCAGCACTATGGCGGAGACCTTGCGGGACGTTGGATCCTTACCGCAGGCCTCGGGGGCATGGGCGGCGCGCAGCCGCTCGCCGCGACCATGGCCGGCGCATCCTGCCTTGCCGTCGAATGCCAGCCGAGCCGCATCGAGATGCGGCTAAAGACTGGCTATCTCGACCGTCGCGCAGATTCCCTCGACGAAGCGCTTGCCATCATCGAACAATCCTGCCGGGACGGAAAACCGCTTTCCGTTGGCCTTCTCGGCAATGCAGCCGAAATCTTTCCGGAGATCTACCGACGCGGCATCCGTCCGGACGCCGTCACGGATCAAACCTCCGCCCACGACCCGATCAACGGTTATCTTCCCAAGGGCTGGACGCTGGCGGAATGGGAAGCCAAGCGCGAGACGGATCCGAAGGCTGTCGAGCGTGCCGCCAAGCACTCGATGGCCGAGCACGTGCGTGCTATGCTCGACTTTCACAAGGCCGGCGTGCCGACACTCGATTACGGCAACAACATCCGCCAGATGGCGAAGGAAGAGGGCGTGGCTGACGCCTTCGCATTCCCGGGCTTCGTGCCGGCCTATATCCGGCCGCTGTTCTGCCGCGGCATCGGTCCGTTCCGCTGGGCTGCGCTCTCGGGCGATCCGGAGGACATCTATCGGACAGATGCCAAAGTGAAAGAACTACTGCCGAACAACAAGCACCTGCACAACTGGCTCGACATGGCGAAGGAGCGCATCAAGTTCCAGGGACTTCCGGCGCGCATCTGCTGGGTCGGCCTTGGTGACCGCCACCGCCTCGGCCTCGCCTTCAACGAAATGGTCGCAAAGGGCGAACTCAAAGCACCGGTGGTCATTGGCCGAGACCATCTCGATTCAGGCTCGGTGGCAAGTCCGAACCGCGAGACCGAAGCCATGAAGGACGGCTCCGATGCCGTGTCCGACTGGCCCCTTCTCAATGCTCTGCTCAATTGTGCCTCAGGTGCCACGTGGGTATCCCTGCATCATGGCGGCGGTGTCGGAATGGGCTTCTCCCAGCATTCGGGAATGGTGATCGTCTGCGACGGCACGCCGGAAGCGGCGAAGCGCATCGAGCGGGTTCTGTGGAACGATCCCGCGACGGGTGTCATGCGTCATGCGGATGCGGGCTACGAGATCGCCATCGACTGCGCGCGTGAGCATGGCCTCAACCTCCCGAGCCTGCGCTGAGGCTGACCGATGCCGGTGCATGTGATCCGCTCCACCGATCTCACGAGAGTGCCCTGGAAGAATGGTGGCGGCACGACGGCGGAGATCGCCGTCTTCCCCACAGGTGCCGGATTCGAGACGTTCGGCTGGCGCGTCAGCATGGCCGATGTGGCGTCCGACGGGCCCTTCTCGGCCTTTCCAGGCATTGATCGGACGCTCATCGTCATGGAGGGCAACGGCATCGAATTATCCGTGGATGGAGTGCCATATCTGCTCGACGGGCCTTCCACAAAACTATCATTCCCAGGAGACGACCCGACGCTGGGCCGCCTGCTGTCCGGACCTATTCGCGACCTCAATATCATGACCCGCCGCGGTCAGTTCCGCCACCGGACAAGGATCGTGGAAGCGGGAACCGTCCTTCTCGCGGAGGATACTCAGGCCACGTTCATCGTCGTTCTCGATCCGCCCCTGGACGTGACCGTGAACGGCGAAGTCCACGCTCTTGGCCGCCTGGATACACTGATGCTCCAGGCCACACAGGACCTCATCCCGCTCTCCGGCAACGGCCGGGCAATCCTGATCGAGATCGCGCCCGCGGATGCGGCACGAAAGGGTGACATTCGGTCATGATGCGGAAAGTTGGGGCACCTCATCATGTCTATACATTTGACATCGACACGCAGGCGTGATGGCATTCGCTGACGCTCTTGCAAGGACCTGAAAAGATAAGAGACACGAACCAATCAGAGGGGTGTCGATGGGTCTTTCCGGCAAGGCGACAGGGTGACGTGGAGGTCAACAATGAAAGCGATCATAGGTGGTATGGCGTTGCTTGCGCTCGCGGCTGGCTCAGCCTCGGCGCAGGACACCAAGGTGGCCATCGGCATCTCGGGCTGGACAGGCTTCGCGCCGCTGACGCTCGCGCAGGAAGCCGGCATCTTCAAGAAGAACGGCCTCGACGTCACGTTGAAGAAAGTCCCACAGGCGAGCCGTCATCTGGCGATCCAGTCCGGGGATATCCAATGCGCCGCGACCACCGTTGAAACCTGGATCGTCTGGAACGCGAACGGCGTCCCCACGAAGCAGATCTTCCAGCTCGACAAAAGCTACGGCGCGGACGGCATGGTCGTGCGCAACGGCGTCGAGTCGATCAAGGACATCAAAGGCAAAACTGTGGCGGCCTCGGCGCCTGGCACTTCGCCCTACTTCGCGCTGGCTTGGATGCTCAAGAAGAACGGTCTTTCGGTGAAGGACGTCACGGTGGTGAACATGGAGCCGGGCCCTGCGGCCCAGGCTTTCATTGCCGGGCAAAACGACGCCGCGATGACCTACGAACCGTATCTCTCGTCCGTTCGCGCCGCACCGCAGGCCGGCAAGATCATCGCGACCACCCTCGATTACCCGATGGTGATGGACACGTTCGGCTGCACGCCGAAGTTCCTCAGCGACAATCCGAAGGCGGCCAAGGCACTGGCGGACAGCTATTTCGAAGCACTCGACATGATCGTCAAAGAGCCCGCGAAGGCAAATGAGATCATGGGCGCCGACGTGAAGCAGACGGGCGAGGCCTTCGCCGCCTCCGCCAAGTTCTTACGCTGGCAGGATCGCGAGGCGAACAAGAAATTCTTCGACACCGACTTCAAGACCTTTTCGAACGAAGCGGCCGATCTGTTGCTCGAAATCGGCATCATCAAGCAGAAGCCGGATATGAACGCGCTCGCCGATACAAGTTTCATTCAATAGGCCTTCGTTTCGCGGCAGCCCAGGACCTGGCGGCTGCCGCATCTCCATCTTCCTCCGTTACCGCTTGATGAAGGCGTCGCTCCGGCGCGGGCGGTAGGATCATGTTCATGAACCGTCCTCTCGAACCCGTCAGCCAGAGCGCACGTATCGTTCTCGGCATATCCTTCTTCGTGCTCTTCGTCGCAGCCTGGGCCTTCGCAACCCTCGGCGGCTACGTGTCCCGCACGTTCCTTGCCGACCCGATCACCATGGTCCAGGACGGCTGGCTGCTGTTGACCAAGTTCGGGTTTCTCACCGATATCGGCGTCACCGTTTGGCGTGTCCTCGGCGGCTTCGTCCTTGCAGCCATCGTCGCCGTTCCGCTGGGTATATTGATGGGGGCCTACAAGCCTTTCGAAGCATTCCTGGAGCCCTTCGTCTCGTTTGCCCGCTACCTTCCTGCGTCTGCTTTTGTGCCGCTGCTCATCCTGTGGGCGGGAATCGGAGAGATGCAGAAGCTGCTCGTCATCTTCATTGGCTCCGTGTTTCAAATCATCCTCATGGTAGCGGTGGCTGTCGGCAACACGCGTCGAGACCTCGTCGAAGCCGCATATACGCTAGGGTCGAAGGATCGTGGTGTCGTGCGGCGTGTGCTCATTCCGGCCAATGCACCGGAAATCGCCGAGATCCTTCGACTCGTGCTCGGCTGGGCCTGGACCTACGTGATCGTCGCGGAACTGATCGGCTCATCCTCCGGCATCGGGCACATGATCATCGACAGCCAGGCGCTTCTCGCAACCGGACAGATGATTTTCGGCATCATCGTCATCGGCATCATCGGCCTGATCTCGGACTTCATGTTCAAGGCTTTGAACCGGTCCCTCTTCCCATGGCGCCTCGCATGACCGCACCGATCCTGACCATCGAGAACGTCTCCCGCACCTTTCCCGGCATGCGCGGCGCGGCTCCCGTGCGGGCACTCGAGCCGACCAGCCTTGCTGTCGCAGAGAACGACTTCATCACCATCCTCGGTCCGTCGGGCTGCGGAAAGTCCACGCTTCTGCGCATCGTTGCCGGCCTTGATCGCCCAACGGAAGGCAAGGTCGTTCTCAAGGGCCAGGCCATCAAGGCGCCCGGGGCAGACCGGGGCATGGTCTTTCAGTCCTATACCCTATTCCCTTGGCTGACGGTCGCGGAGAATATCGCCTACGGCCTGCGCGAAAGGGATGTTCCGAAAAACGAGCGTCGGGAGGTTGTCGCGTCCTATATCGACAAGGTTGGACTGCGCGGATTTGAACAGCACTATCCCAAACAGCTCTCGGGTGGCATGCAGCAGCGGACCGCCATCGCGCGTGCCTTGGCGAACGACCCGGCGATCCTGCTGCTGGACGAGCCGTTCGGAGCGCTCGACAACCAGACCCGCTCGCTCATGCAGGAGCTTCTCCTCGGCATCTGGGAGCGGGAGCGCAAGACGGTCCTTTTCGTAACTCACGACATCGAGGAAGCCATTTTCCTGGCCTCCCGGGTGATCGTCATGACTGCGCGGCCCGGCCGCATCAAAGCCGACATAACGGTCGAACTGCCGCATCCGCGCCATTACACCATGAAGACAAGCTCTGCCTTCTCCGATCTCAAGGCCCAGCTTACAGAAGAAATTCGGATCGAAGCGATGCGGGCCAGCGAAGTTCATTGAGGCGAATTGCAACGTTGTATAGATGCGAATAGCCAAGTGCTCAGAACAAAGGCAATTGCGTGCGCAAACACACGCGCACGTAAAATGACTGTCTTGTTCGCACCCGCGAAGCGAGCATAACATGGTCGCCCGACTGTCACGTCGACCTGGCATGTTGGGTTCGCGGGAGGCACATGGCAGCCCGTGTTTCGGGCGGAGGCCCAGAATGGCTGCCGCCAATCCGGACGGAGGACGCCATGACGTGTCTGCGAGCTGCCGCTGTTGCCTCTGCGTTGTCGCTGTTCAGTTCCGCCGCACTCGCTCAGGCCCCGCCACCGCCGCAGGTGACGGTTGCTAAGCCGGTGGTCAAGGAGATCATCGAGCGTGATGACTTCATCGGCCGCTTCGAAGCCATCGACCAAGTCGAGATTCGATCACGAGTGTCGGGTTACCTCGACAAAATCCATTTTACCGACGGCGCAATGGTCAAGACGGGAGATCCGCTCTTTACCATCGATCAGCGTCCCTATCAGGCTGCACTGGAACAGGCCGAGGCCACCGTCGCCTCCGCACAAGTAAAGGTGGAGTTCGCCTCAAACGACTTGGACCGTGCAGAGCAGTTGCGCAAATCGGGCAACATCGCCGAGCAACTCCTCGACCAGCGCCGCACGAACTACCTGACCTCCCGCGCGGAGCTCGACCGGGCACAGGGCGCTCTCCGCAATGCGCGCCTGGACATTGAATTTACCGAGATCAAGGCCCCCATTGCCGGGCGCATCTCGCGCAAGCTGGTTTCTGTCGGCAATCTCGTGAATGCCAACGACACTGTGCTGACGAACATCGTGTCGCTCGACCCGATCCATTTCTATTTCGACGTGGATGAGCGCTCCTATCTTGCCTATACGCGTCAGGCGAGCGGCGGCACCCGCACATCCACCCAGGAAAATCCCAACCAGGTCCAGCTCACCATGACCGACGAGCGCCTGGCGCAGCGGACTGGCAAGCTGGACTTCCTCGACAATCGCCTCGACGCCGCAAGCGGCACCATCCGCGCCCGCGCCATCTTCGACAACAAGGATCTGTTTCTGACCCCTGGTCTTTTCGGGCGCGTCAGCCTTGCCGGATCAAATCCCTATATGGGCGTTCTCGTGCCGGACGAGGCCGTCAGCAGCGATCAGGATCGTCGTGTCGTCTATGTCATCGGGGAGAACGATACAGTTGCTCTGAGGCCCGTCCGCCTCGGACCGAAGATCGATGGATATCGGGTGATCAGAACTGGCCTGAAGGGCGACGAGAGTATCGTAATCAACGGTCTGGCACGCGTCCGCCCGGGCATGAAGGTGAACCCTCAGGTCTCCACGCTACCGCCAATCCGCGAAGCTCAGAACCGTAACCTGAACGAGTGACGGAGCGCCCCATGCGGTTCGCCCATTTCTTCGTCGACAGGCCGATCTTCGCGACAGTCCTGTCGATCGTAATTCTTCTTGTCGGTGGGATTGCCTACACGACCCTTCCGATTGCCCAGTATCCCGAGATCGCGCCGCCCACCATCGTGGTTCGGGCGAGCTATCCCGGGGCAGACGCGCAGACCGTCGCAGCCACCGTTGCAACTCCGCTCGAGCAACAGGTGAACGGCGTCGAGAACATGATCTATATGTCCTCGTATTCAAGTTCCGACGGCTCGATGGCCCTGACCGTCACGTTCAAGCTCGGCACGGACCTTGATACCGCACAGGTGCTCGTTCAGAACCGTGTCGCCATCGCGACTCCGCGTCTTCCACAGGAGGTGCGCGCCCTCGGGGTGACGACGACCAAGAGCTCGCCGGACTTGATGATGGTCGTGCACATGCTCTCGCCGGACAACACCTACGACCAGCTCTACGTCTCCAATTATGCACGGAACAACGTGCGCGACGTCCTGCTGCGCCTTGATGGCGTCGGCGATCTCATCCTGTTCGGGGAACGCCAATACAGCCTGCGGGTCTGGCTCGACCCCGAGAAGCTTGCCGTCTTCGGGATGACGTCGGGCGACGTCGTGAAGGCTGTCCAGGAGCAAAACGTTCAGGTCTCCGGCGGTGCGCTTGGGGCCGAGCCGACGCCGATGGACAACGCGTTTCAGCTCATCGTGAAGACGCAAGGTAGGTTCGAAGATCCGCGTGAGTTCCGCCAGATCATCGTGCGGGCAACACCGGATGGGCGGCTGGTGCGTCTGCAGGACGTCGCTCGGGTCGAGCTCGGTGCCCAGGACTATGTCACGAACTCCTATCTCAACGGCAAGCCCGCGGTCGCTCTTGGCATTTTTCAAAGGCCGGGCACGAACGCTCTCGCCTCCGCCGAACAGATCATCTCGACCATGAAGGAGCTTTCGAAGGACTTTCCACCGGGCCTTGAGTACCGGATCGTCTACAATCCGACCGACTTCATCGCGCAAAGCGTGCACGAAGTGTACAAGACGTTGTTCGAGGCGGCGCTTCTCGTCGTCCTGGTGGTCATTGTCTTTCTGCAATCCTGGCGGACCGCGATTATTCCGATCATCGCCATTCCCGTATCGCTGATCGGCACCTTCGCCGTCATGTCTCTTCTAGGGTTCTCCATCAACACTCTCACCCTGTTTGGCATGGTGCTCGCCATCGGCATCGTCGTGGACGATGCCATCGTCGTCGTGGAAAACGTGGAACGAAACATCGCTCTCGGCCTTTCGCCGCGTGACGCGGCCCATACGACCATGGATGAGGTCGGGAGCGCCGTGGTCGCGATCGCTCTGGTGCTCAGCGCAGTCTTTATTCCGACGGCCTTCATTCCCGGCATCTCGGGGCAATTCTATCGCCAGTTCGCCCTGACCATCGCGGTCTCGACACTGATCTCCGCCTTCAACTCGCTCACGCTCTCACCTGCGCTTGCGGCGTTCCTTCTCAAGCCGCACGGCGAAGAAAGACCACGCAACCCTCTTGTCCGCGTCGGCAGCTGGGCGGCGGGCAAGTTCAACCGCAGTTTCGAAGCGACGGCCCACGGCTATGCTCGGGCCGTCGGAGGCGTCGTACGCTACCGGCTGATCACCCTCGCGATCTATGGCGGGCTTCTTGCTGGCACCGTCTGGATCGCCGACAAAGTACCTCGCGGCTTCATTCCAACCCTCGACCAGGGTTATGCCATCGTCGTCGTCCAGCTGCCCGAAGGAGCTTCCCTGTCGCGCACGGACGACGTCGTTCAGCGCGCATCGAAGATCATTCAGGAAACGCCTGGCGTCCAGAATGCCGTCGCCTTTGCCGGCTTCTCGGGAGCGACCTTCACGAATGCCTCGAATGCTGCTGCGATCTTCGCGGCCTTCCGTCCGTTCGAAGAACGCATCCCGGCCGGTCAGTCGGGTCCCGCGATCATCGGACAGTTGTTCGGCCGGCTTCAATCGATTCAGGAGGCCTTCATCATCGCGATCCCTCCCCCTCCCGTCCGCGGTCTCGGCAATAGCGGCGGCTTCCGCCTCCAGCTCCAGGAGCGCACGAGCGACGATGTCGATCGAGTCCTTGCGGCAGCGTACGAGATCATGGGCCGGGCTCGCCAGAACCCTAATCTCTCAGGCGTGTTCACCACCTTCTCGGCCAATTCTCCCCAGGTCTATTTGGAGATCGACCGAGCCAAAGCTCGCATCCTCAACGTGCCGATTGCCAACATCTTCGAGGCGCTGCAGGTCAATCTCGGCGCTGCCTATGTGAACGACTTCAACTTTCTGGGCCGCGTCTGGCAGGTCCGGGCACAAGCCGATCAGCGCTTCCGCGTGGAACCATCCGACATCAATCGTCTGCGCGTGCGGTCTTCGACCGGCGCACTCGTGCCGTTGGGCACCTTGGTCGAGATGCGGGAGATCTCGGGACCGAACCTGATCCAGCGCTACAACATGTATACGTCAGTCCCTGTCCAGGGCGAAGCTGCGCACGGGATCTCATCCGGAACGGCACTCGATACGATGGAGCAGCTTGCACGGGAAGTTCTCCCGCACGGCACAAGCTTCGAGTGGACGGAGCTTGCATTCCAGGAGAGGCAGACTGGAAATACGGCGATCCTGATCTTCGCCCTCTCCGTTCTCTTCGTCTTCCTGGTCCTGGCGGCTCAATACGAGAGCTGGTCGCTGCCGCTCGCCATCATCCTCGTCGTGCCGATGGCCGTCCTGTCGGCGCTCATCGGTGTCATGGTTCGCGGAATGGACAACAACATTCTCACGCAAATCGGCCTCGTGGTGCTGGTCGGTCTCGCGGCCAAGAATGCAATCCTGATCGTCGAGTTCGCCAAACAGGAGGAACAGGAGCATGGTCTCGACCCTGTCGCGGCCGTCATCGAGGCTTGCCGGCTCCGGCTGCGCCCAATCCTGATGACGGCCTTTGCCTTCATCCTCGGCGTTCTGCCGCTCGCGATCGCCACCGGGCCCGGCGCGGAAATGCGCCAGGCGCTCGGCACGGCCGTCTTTGCCGGAATGCTGGGTGTCACGATCTTCGGCCTCTTCCTGACGCCCGTCTTCTACGTAACGGTCAGGAAGATCGCCGACCGCCTCAGCTTGGGTCGCCGCCGCAGGCGGTTGGCGAGAATGGCAGCTCAGTCGGCGGGAGCGGAGGGGACACCCGCGGAATGACCTGATGAGTGTCTGACGGTACATTCCCAGACAAGCCTGTCTGGTGTAACACTTCGGGGGAACCTGTCAGCCGACGGTGCTCGTGCCTGTCAGATTTCTCAGCACGCCATTTCCGAGTTTCCTCGGACAGCCACCCATGGACGAGACGATGACAGATGCGATGCAATGGGCCCTGAAAGTTCAGGACACATGGGCTCTCCCCCGGCAACCCCAGGCCCTTTTGGAAGCTGCCGGAGAGGCTTTTGCCCAGACGGTTGGCTATCGTCTCTATACCGTCACCCGTATGCTGGCCGGCGGGCGGGAAGTGGAACGCATTCATTCCACCAATCCTGACGTCTATCCGGTCGGCGGCCGCAAGCCCATTCTTCCCAACGCCTATACGCAGCAGGTGCGGAACGACATGAAGCCGTTCCTGGCCAAGACACCGGCTGGATTTGCGCCCCTTTTTCCCGATCATGAAACCATCACCGGCCTCGGTCTCGGCTGTGTCATGAATCTTCCGATCGTTTTCGGAGGAGCGGTGCTCGGGACCGTCAATCTCCTCGACCGCGAAGGCGTTTATGACGAGCGCCACGTCGACCTTGCCATGTTGATCGCGAGGCAGATCCTGCCGTCGCTTCTCGAACCGGCGACCTAGACTAGAGAGCGTCCGCCGGCAATTGGTCCTGGCCTCTGCGCCAAACTGAAAACAGACACGAGCTTTGCATCGGATGAGCCGGATCTATGATGCGTTCACAGTCTGCGGGATCGAAATCGAGTATGGCATCGTCGACAAGACCACGCTGGATTGTCGCCCCATTGCCGATCAGGTTCTGATCGACCCCACGGGAGCCGTCGCGAACGAGATAGCGCGGGGGCCCTTCGCATGGTCGAACGAATTCGCCTGGCATGTTCTTGAAGTCAAGACACGCGAGCCCGTTGCGTCCCTCGACCAGATGCTGGACGGCTTTCAGGGTGAAGTCCAAGCTCTCAATCAGCGGCTCGACGGTTTCGGTACGCGCCTGATGCCGACGGCAATGCATCCTTGGATGAATCCGTCACGGGAAGCCATGATGTGGCCAAACGATCCCGAGGGGATCTACGGGACCTATAGCCGGATCTTCGATACGCGCACCCACGGCTGGGCGAACCTGCAAAGCGTCCATGTAAATCTGCCCTTTGCGGATGAGGCCCAGTTCGTCAGGCTTCACGAAGCAATCCGCCTCATCCTGCCCATCATCCCTGCCCTTGCGGCAAGTTCACCCGTGGCGGATGGGAGGCTGAGCGGCGTCGCCGACTACCGCTTGGTCGCTTATCGCAACAACGCTCCAAAGCACCCCGCCATTGCCGGCCGCGTCATCCCTGAAACCGTCTCCGGTCGTGCCCAATACGAGGAGACGGTTCTGGCGCCCATGTACCGTTCGATCGCGGCATCCGATCCGGAAGGAGTGCTTCAGGACGAATGGCTCAATTCACGCGGGGCGATTGCACGTTTCCAGCGGCAATCGATCGAGATCCGCTTGATCGACGCGCAGGAATGTCCCCTCGCGGATCTCTCTGTCGCAGCCGCGGTCATCGCGGCCGTGCGCCTGCTCTACGACGAAGGAGCTTTTGCTGCGCCCCCGGCAACCGAAAGCCTTGTCGACATCTTCGACGCCTGCGTGGCGAAAGCCGATGAAGCGACCATCGCGCAAACCGCATACCTCGACCGGCTTGGCTATTCCGGCCGCTCCTGCTCTGCCCGCGATCTCTGGCAGCATCTCATCACAAGGGCGGAGGAGAGCCGGGTTCTCACCGATGGCTTCTGGAAGGAGCCGCTCGGCATAATCCTGAAACAAGGCTCTCTTGCTCGTCGCATCGAACGCGCGCTGGGCAGAGGGATATCGCGGTCCCACCTGAAAGATATTTACGGCGAGCTTTGCGATTGCCTGCACGAAGGCAAGATGTTTCTGCCCTGAGGGCTATCGACTTCCGTGAGCCCCTCGCAGAGGGCGGTGCCGAAGCGGCATCACGGTGCAAAACCCTGTCGAAGCTTGCGCGGAGCTGTTGCCACATCAACGAAAGCCTAGCCATCGTGTCTGCCCACGTGTCAAAAATCCTAGAGGCACGAGGACAGTGCCGTTGCAATGAAGCCAATTTCCTGGGGCATAGGGTGATGGGCAGGCTCAATATCGTCTCAATCTTAACGCTGCTGGCGACGCTTGTCGGCCTTGCCACGGCACAGGCACAGGCTCCTCAGGCGCCTACCCGTCCAGATCAGATCGACTACGCTATGTTCCCCCTCGCCGAGGCGAAGGACTCGCCGCAGTGCCGCCTTCACGTCACGGGGGATACGTTTGCGTTCGATCCTGCGGTCTCCAATCCCTCGATGACCTGCCCGGACGCCTTTGCGTGGACACTCTTCGTCCGCAGCGTCCGCGACAATTTCTGGGAGGATTGGACCACGGACCGTCAGATGTGGCCCAGCGATCCCTGGCCGCGCTGTCGGCCTGGAACCGCGCCGGATCGCTGCTGTCCGGCGATTGAGATCTCGAATACAGGCGCTCCCGAGCACTGCCCGGCCTATCCCGGGCCGACACCGGGCGTGCCGAGCCATCAAGTTCGGGCCCCCGTGACAGCTCACCAGATGAGCATGGAGCAGGCGCTCGGAGTGCTGGGCAAGAGCGATGGGCGTTGGGACAATGTCCCGGCGATCCTGAAATCTCCGGTCATCGGAGCGCTTCAGGACGAGCTGATCTTCCGCAACAAGCCGATGGTCGATTATGTGTTCGACAACGAGCTTTATCATACCGAAGGTCTGATCAGGGTCTTCGACAACTTCGTCACCGCGCTCGGAAGCGCGGCGCCGCGCCGCCCCGCTGCGCCGAACCCGGCGAAGAGCCACGACGCTCCGCCTTTCCTGACCAAGATCGATTTTCCGATCGCAGCCCTCATGGTCAAGGCCAACTGGCTTGCAGCCGATCGCGCTGCCCAAGTCGGAATTAATCCCGACGACCAGGAGCATCCCTACATCGTCATGAACTTCGTTCCTCGGTCGCCTCCCGGAGACGCGACGCCGGCTTCGCCGAAGCCATATCTCCTTTTGTCCATGCACATCTCCAGCAAGGACGTGCCGAACTGGACCTGGGCAACATTCGAACATGTGAACAATCAGGGCCGGTGCGACTGGACAGGTTGCAATGACAGCTTTGGCTATCCGGTTCAGGCGAAGGACACGACTTCGGCAGGATCGGCAGCGCTCGCCTCAAACTATATCGGCCCAAACAAGACGAGGAATATCGACGGCTCCGGCGTCGACGCCTTCGACCTGGCCGGAGCCTATCCCGATGGCGGTGAGATCAGTCCTGTTCTCGGAGCGCTGTTCGCACAGGGGGATATCGGCACCGGTAACGGAATCAATCGATCGGGCCGCCCGACCCGCCAGGATGCCGCGTGGCGGTCCTACCGGCTCAAGGGCACCCAGGTGGATTTCGTCACGGCGACAGGTGTCCCCACGAAACTGGGCAACTCCGTCACCGAAGCAGGCTTCGTGAACAGCGCCTCCTGCCTGACCTGCCATAGCCGCGCGGCCATCACCCGCGAGGGTGTCCCAGCTTTCGCGATCTTCGCCGATCGCATGAGCGACGCGGGGCTGGCTGAGAGCGTCAACGGAGCGCCCAACCCAGCCTGGTTCTCGGTCAATGCGTTCTTCGGTGTCGGTACGCAGCGCGAAGCGCCACAGGTTATGGCCGTGCAAACGGACTTTGTGTGGGGCTTCCGGTTCGCCTGCCCGATGGACCCCCGCCCGCTGGGACCGGCCTGGTGCAAGAATCTGACGACGAAGGGCTATTCGGCCCCTGTTCCGACCCGAATGATGCCTTGACCGGAAACTCTTGCCCCAGAGATCAGCCATGAAGGTGCAGCGGATCGTCGCGAACATCGGAGCCGAGAATATCGCGGCGGCCAAGCGCTTCTACCAGGATGTTCTTGGTCTCGATCTGCTTATGGACCATGGCTGGATCGCGACCTTCGGCCTTCCCGGTCTCATGAACATCCAGATCAGCGTTGCGTCAGAAGGAGGCTCGGGGACGCCCGTTCCCGATCTCTCGATCGAGGTGGACAATCTGGATGAGGCGGCACAGCGCATGCAGCAGGCCGGATTTCGGATCGAGTATGGGCCAGCCGACGAACCTTGGGGCGTACGACGCTTCTATGTGCGGGATCCCTTCGGCAAGCTCGTGAACATCCTGGCTCACAAGAGCTAGCGCCATCGGCAGGCCACCGGTGAGATGGGATCGTTGTCTCCGGGCCACAGCTTGGAAAAAACAAGCCCTTGTCCGCCAGATTTGAGGATCCTGTCGTGCATGACGGGTAGAATATTGACCTAACGGAAGGCATGGCTTTGGGACCTGTTGCGATCACGAGGGATCCTCATGAGCCGGTCGAAGCGCGCCCTCCAAGACCATCTGGTGGGTAGTACCACATTGGCCGGCGCAGCGCGCATCGCCTTGATCCCGATCAGCGTCTGCCTTGGCCTTGCGACGACGGATGCCGAGGCACAGATCTGGACGGGTGCGGCCGACAATGATTATGCCAACGCCGCCAACTGGACGCCGGCCACAGTTCCGAACGCAGCGACCGCCAGTGCGACCTTCGATGATGGTCCGTCGAGGCTGTCCATCAACCTCGGTCAGGCAATCGACATTGCCAGCTTCGTGTTTGACGCGAATACATCCGCCTACATGATCAATGTCTTGGGACCCGCCGGGGTTCTGACGGTTGGTGGCACTGACCCTGTCCAAGGGTTCATCAACACTGTCCCAGGCCAGATGCAAACGGTTCGCATCGGCTCCGGTGCGAGCCTGATTTTTCAAGATGACGCGACGATCCAGGATACGACCGTCCAGGTTGATCGATTGGGCACCTTCACGCTCAACGACAATGCCTCCGGTGGGAACGGCCGGATCATTGTGGACGGCACCGCCATCCTTTCATCGGGCATGGGGTTTGTCATGTTCGGCTCGCTCGAAGGCTCCGGAACGGTGCAGATCGCGTCAGGCGCAACTTTGGCGACCGGCGGAAACGACAGGGACGCAACCTTCTCAGGTACATTCTCCGGAGGCGGATCTCTGGAGGTCGAGGGAGCGGGCACATTCACCGTTACCGGAAATAGCACCCTGGGAGGTGACCTGACGATCTGCTGCTCGAACCTCGTCATCAAAGGCGGTTTCGATCTGGGCGGCGACGCCATCGTGAACGGCGGAAGCCTCACGGTGACGGATGGCGGATGGCTCCGAGCCGTGGGCGCCGCCGGCACCCTGGACGGTGATATCATCGTATCAAACGGCGGCAGGCTCGATGCCAGCGCTTTTGCAATGCTCTTGGGCGGCTCCTTCACGGTTACGGGCAGTGGATCGGTTGCAACTTCGGACGTTGCCTCCTTCGCATCGCTCCTGACTCCGGGAACTCTCACTGTCTCGAATGGGGGCCGGCTTGTCACGACCGGCGACGCAGAGATCGGCATCAACGTCACAGCGAATGTCGACGGCACCGGATCGTCATGGAGCGTAGGACATACGCTCTTCGTCGGGGACGACAGCATCGGTCCCGGATTTCTCTCATTGACCAACGGCGGTCAACTCTCCGCGGGTGCGGTATCGATTGCGGAGGATAGCACACTTCAGGTTGGTTCAGGTGGCCGGGCCGGCATTCTATCGACGCCAACCGTGACGAACCTCGGCGCTCTCGTTTTCAATCACTCCGATAACACCTCCTTCGGAGGGGCGATTGCAGGCACCGGCACCCTGACGAAGCAGGGCACAGGAAGCCTGACCCTGTCGGGCGCGAGCACCTATACAGGGGCGACGCAGGTCGAAGCAGGAACGCTCCGCGTGACGGGTTCCCTGGCGTCGCCAGTGAACGTCGGTCCGGGTGCGACGCTGGCAGGATATGGGACGGTTGGCGGGCTCATAGCCCAGAGCGGAGCCGTCGTGGCGCCCGGGAACCTCACCGATCCCCTGAACGTGCAAGGCAACGTCCTCTTCTACGCCGGCTCGGCTTTCGCGATCGGCGTCAATCCGGCGGGGCAGGCAGACAGAATCGACGCAGACGGCGCAGCGACCTTGCAGGGTGGCACGGTGCAAGTGCTGGCGGAGCAAGGGATCTACAATCCTTCGACGACCTATACGATCCTCACGGCAAAGGGCGGCGTTACGGGACGTTTCGCTAACGCCACGGCAAACTTTGCTTTCCTCACACCTTCGCTCGACTATGGCACGAACAGCGTCACGCTCACTTTGAAGCGAACCGTTTCGCCCCCGACGCCTATCGACCCAGTGCGCCCGATTGCCTTCCATACGGCAGCGGTCACGCCAAATCAGTACAATACCGCCGATGCCGTAGAGGCCTTGGGACAGAAAAATCCGCTCTTTAAGGCCGTGCTGAGCCAAACGATCGCCGGTGCGCAGGAGGCCTTCGATGCGCTCTCGGGAGAGATGCATGCATCTGCAGTAACATCCGCATTTCACGATGCAAACCTGCTGCAGAACATCCTCCTCGACCATTTGAACCGCCCTGCCCGACCCGGGGGCGCGGGCGATGGGCCATCAGTTCTGGCCGACTATGCCGCGGACCGGCCCAGCGCTGTACCGCAGGCCATGCCTCTGCCGGTTTTCGATCAGCGGCGCTTTGCCCTGTGGGGCGAAGGCATCGGCGCCTGGGGCAGGACCCGTTCAAACGGAAATGCCGCGAGCATCGACAGCTCCACCGGCGGCTTCATCATCGGAGCCGAAATGCGCCCCGACGCGGCTTATCGGTTCGGCATCGCAGGAGGCTATATCCACACGAAGACGGATGCCGATTCCCGGTTCTCGTCGGAGACGAACGAGAGCATCTTCGGAGCACTCTATGGCTCCGCCCAATGGGGCGCAGTGGCACTTCGCCTCGGCACGTCGTATACGAGTCACGATTTCAACAGCACGCGAAACGTGGTTTTCCCGCTCTTTTCGGATACGGCAACCGCGTCATACGGTGGCTCGACGCTGCAGGCCTTCGGCGAGTTGGGCCATCGCTTCGGGGGAGCATGGGGTCATGTCGAACCGTTTATCGGCGCATCCGCCCTGCAGCTTCGGACGAACGGATTCCAGGAGAATGGCGGCGCGGCAGCCTTGACCGGTTATGGCCGCAGCTACGATCTCGGCACCACGACCCTTGGCGTCAGGGCACAGGCGCGCGTCGGTGCTGACAATGCGGTGATCCTTCATGGCATGGCCGGTTGGCGCCACGCATTCGGGGACGTGGATCCCGTCGCGCTCGTGGCATTTGCTGGTGGTGCCTCCGCCTTCACGGTTTCCGGGATTCCGCTTGATCGCGATGCCTTCGTCGCAGAGGCCGGCCTCGATTGGCAGATCACGAATGCGGTGAGCCTTGGTGCCACCTATTCCGGTCAAATCGGACAGCGCTCCCAGGACCATGCCGTGAAGGGCAACTTCGTCGTACGGTTCTGACCCGCCGGATCAAGTTTCCGGCGAAGGCAACCGCTTCGTCGTCATGCAGGAATAGGCAAGGCTGGTCAGCCACGGCCGCATGTAACGCGTCGCGAACCGGACCATGCGAGGTTGCGTCAGGGGCACCGTGAAGACGAAGTTTTCCATTTCCGCAAGCTCTCGTTGGCGCTGCGCAACTTCAAGCCATAGCGGTAGAATGCGGCCGCTTCCCTGAATCGCAGGATCCACGAAAGAGCAGGTCCAACGCAGCGTGGATCCGTCAAGTCGATGTGTCAGGACCCATCCGGCAACACGGCCTTCGCTCTCCTCTCCGGCCACCAGGGCGATGCTCGTACTGTCATCATAGTCTGCCTCGACATCAAACGGATCAAGTTCCCGTGGAATCCAATTGCCGATCCCGGCAGCGATCGCATCCCGCTGAGAAGCAGCGAGGTTGCTCCAGGATATGACACGATGGTGGGCGGGCATCTGCGCGCGCACGAGCCAGGGCGTCTTGAATGCCTGTTCCATGGTGCTGCGGCAGATCAGCTTCACGATGACGGGTTTTGCCCACCCTTCCCTCATCAGGAAGCGGACGGATCTCTGATCGGCCGGATCGACGGTGAGAAAATGGACGCCGGTTTGATAGCCCTGGCTTGCGAACTCCCCTTCGAGCCGTCGGAGCAACGCGCCGCCGATGCCCTGCTCGCGCAGAAGATCCATCACAAAGACGGAGAGAAGCTCCCATTCTGCATGTGGCCCTCGGACGCCGAGGGCGAGGCCGACTGCGTCGCTCCCGCTATAGGCCGCGACAGCGATAGTTTCGGAAGCGAACCGATCGCGGACGAGCTTTTGCACAGCCGGGAAGGTCAGATGGCCAATGGCCGCAAGATCGTGCAACCCGACCCGCTCGATCCGCATGAATAGGAAACCGTATTAGATTGCCAAAGATGCTGGCGCGACATCCACAGTTCCCGGGAGAGGCTCGCCGGAATCGGAATCCTCGATCAGGCCAGACTGGAACAGCTTTTCCAGGAGATCCGCCACCACCAGGACGCTCACGCCACTTTCCACAAGACGTTCGATCACGTCCGCAACCTTCAGATCGCCGCGGGCAAGCAATGAGCCGGCGGCTTCGCCGCAGATGGTGTTCTGGATGGTGTGCTCGGTGGAACGGGAATGGAGCTTGAAACCTCCAGCCATGGCTTCGAAGCGAAGGTCCGAACGGAAGCGTGCCGGCCAATCGCCCGAAAGACTCTCGACCATGTGCTCGTCGATGAGGCCTTCAAGACATTGCTGGAATTCCGCACCGGTTGAGAACTGCCGCTCGCCGAAGACGCGATAGCCGAGAGGCCAGCGTTCGCTGCCGGGAACAGGCGTGACGAGCTGCACCGTCTTCTTCATCATGTTGACGAGAAAGCCGGATACGCACGCAATCGTCGTATGATCGCGGGACAGTTCCGAGATCTTGTCAGGCTTGCCGGCGGCCCGCAGCTTGGCCTGACGCTCGCGCGCACGGCCCGCATCCGCCTTGGCGGTCAGAGATTCCCGGTTCTGCATAACAAGCTCGACGCCCATCAACTCTTCAGGCGTAAAGGCGGCGTGGATCTTGTCGAGATGCTTCACGGTGAGCACCGAGAAGCGGTTCGTCACGGTCCGATATTTGTCGAAGAGAGCGAGAATGCGTCGGGTGAGATCCGGATCCTTGAGCGGAGCCGCCGTCGTGGTCTGGGGAAGAGCGCCGGTGATATGATAATAATCGGCGATGAAGCGGTCGTAATCCGGATTGTCGCAAGGGTCCGTAGCCCAATAACAGAACCCGGTGCGGGCGGCAGTGCCGAACATGCCATGCACTGTCTCAAGCATTTCGCGCCAGAGACCGGAATTCTCTTCCGTGTACGGGAAATAACCGCGGAAGCGCTCAGCAGAAAGACCGCAGAACCAGCAGCCGACCGTGCAACCTTCGCTCAACTCGAAGGCCACGATTGGATGAGTGATGGATGGGCCGGAACCACCCAGTTCGCTCATGGAGCGGCGGATCTGCCGCTCGCGCCATGCATGAAAGCGCGGGTGAATATCTTCCATGCTTCCTTCCTCGCGCAGAAGATCGCGATGGCGGAACATGTCTTGCATATACCCGTCCCAGGCCATGGCCAGGGGCCAGCGCGCCTCTTCCTCCGTGAAGCGGTAGCGAAGATACCTGCGATGATAGAGCGGCAGCATCTCATTGGGATCGATACCGATCCCATAGCGCTCCGCCACGCTCTTCGAATCGTCTGGGTTATCGGCCAGCGCCTGGCGGAAACCGGGATCGGCAACGAGGCGCTCCATGAAGCGCTTGATGTGCGCGAGCGTCCTCATCTCGTCGGGCGTCCGCCTCTCGAAGATGCTGCGGTAGTGCTTCGTCGCTTCCGTCGTGTTCATCTCGCGTCTCGATTCACGCTCGCAGCACCATCGGCCGCGCAGGCAAGGGGTGGAGCGGCTCGATGAGACCGCTGTCGTAAAGTTCGGTCAAGAGCCCGTGTACGTCAAAGAAGTTCGCGCCAGAGGCGACCATCGCCTCGATCGTCGCCCCAACCGAGCGTGGATCGTCCGTCAAGAGCGAAGCAAGCTGCGGCAGGAACGGATAACCACTGACCGTATGGATCGAGGCATCATTCTCAAGGCGAATGGCGCCTGCCTCTACTCGCACACCCAGGTCATGCCGAAAGCCCAGTGGGAGCGAGCTGGGGAGTTCTTCAGGCATATGATCTGCGATCAGCGCGTCGAGAACGTCGGGCAACTCCGCAGCATCCGCGAAATGCACATCTGCGAACGTCCTGTAACCGTCCGGGCAATGTGTATCGGCTTTGCAGGGAGCTATGAGGCGAATGCGCCGCTCGGGAAGATTGATCAGAAAACCGGAGACACAGGCAATCGTCGTCGCAGCCTCGCTGAGGCTGAGGTCTCGCTCTGGCTGAGCAGTCTCTCGGGCAAGCGCCCGTCCGGCCCGAGCCTTGGGCATCAGGGAGCCGCGCATTTGCGGAACGAGCTCCACCAGGAGCAGATCCAGAGGCGTGAACGCCTCAAATATCTGGTGAAGCTGGCGTGGGGAGAGCACCGAGAAACGATTGAGGACCGGCTCACCCGGCGTGGAGAGCGACAATACCCGGCGCGTCAGTCCGATATCGCGCAGAGGAGCTGCGGTGGTGGTCTGCGGGATCCAGCCTGTGACGCGCCCATGATCCGCAAGGAAACGGTCGTAGTCAGGAGTATCCGCCGGATCCGTGCCCCAATAGCAGAATCCCGTCCGGGCGGTAGGGCCGAGCTGGTCGGTCACCGCCGCGAGAATCTGACGCCAGAGCTGGCCGTGTTCTTCGTAAGAAGCGCTTTCCGAGAAGGATTGCGCAGAGATTCCGCAGAACCAGCATCCCACCGAGCAGCCGCTCGCCAACTCGTACGCGACTGCCGGGTGCGTGATCGCCACATGCATGGGGCCAAGTTCGCTGGCCGCCCGAGCGGCCTGTCTTTGCCGCCAAGCGGTGAAAGCAGGCTGCGTTCCATACCGCGACGGATAGGCCGTCATTAGATCGCGGAAGCGAACGAGATCCTCATGCCACGCCTTCCAGAGGCGCACTTCGGGCCACCCGTCGAGCGCCTCGGAATGCCAAACAGAGTGACCGAGCTCCTGATCCCAAAGGGGTCGGTACCGCTCATAGTTGTGGGCAAGAGCAGAGCCCTTGCTGCGAAGCGCCGTGCGAAAGGCCGCGTCGCCGATCAGGCGCTCGCGAAAACGCTTCGCCTCGGCAATCGCCGACAGCTCGTCCGAATTTCGCCGGCGTACCGCCTGCGCAAGAAATGTACGCGGGTCATGGAGATCCACCGCCGCATCTTCCCTGCTTCGTGCCTCAATGAGGCCGTCGAGTATGTCGGCCAAGGGCAGAGATCAGGTTAGGACAGCTGCGACCACGGCGACGACTTCGGCCGCTGCCGCCACGTCGACAGCACCCTCTGCAACCTGCACAGCGCTCGTTGCGACTTCAGCCGCCTCGACGGCACTGCTGGCCACATAGGCCGTCTGAGCAACTTTAGTGCTCGTCGCGACGCTGGAGTGATGCTTCTTACCGCCGGCGATCGCATCGAGCTGTTGATCCGTCAGCTCCTGCGGGCTGCGCGACTGGATGTACTTCTTCGCCTCATCGATCGTGAAGTTGTAGCCATGCTGCTTCGCAACAGACACGACGGATGCAAGGCCCGTTGCATGCTGCTTTACTTCGGCAAGCAGGTCCTTGTTGCCAACAAGGTCGTTCGCAAAACGCTCAGCGTCTTCGACTGCCATAGATCACCTCTGGAGGGGATATACACTGATGAAAGGATTCAAAGCGTGGAGGGTATATCCCTGGAAGGTGCGGAAACCTTGCGGAATATATTAAAGACAAGGTAAGCTGACGCCCGAGAGGCAGTCAAGCATCTTGGAATGTTCTTAAGTAATTTCGGCCAACATTTGGTCATCTGCCGCAACAGGAGCCGGAACGAGTGACTGTCTCCCTCGAGGATTGCCCGGCTCCAGGGGTTGACGTTTGCCTCGTCAACATGCCTCTTTCCGGCGTCGAGCGCCCCTCGATCGCTCTCGGCCTTCTCAAGGCGCTTCTGACTGATGCCGGCATCTCGTCGAAGGTTCTCTATCCGAGCCTGTGGTTCCTGGAATATGCCGGCATCAAGAATTATCGCGCCCTAGAGAGCATCAGGCCAGAGGAAGCCGTCGTCGACTGGCTCTTCGGAGCCGCCGCCTTCCCGGATTTCCATCCCGACCACGATCGCTTCCTACAGCGCCTCGACGAGCGCAACCCACGTCGCGGTCGCAAAAGCCTTGATCGTGACCAACTCCTCTCCCTGCGCGAGCAGATGGTCGACTTCATCGATTGGGCGGCGTGCAAGATTCTTTCCCGCAATCCACGCATCGTGGGCTGCACATCTACCTTTCAGCAGCATGTTGCGTCGCTGGCGCTCCTGCGCCGCGTCCGAGAGCTTGCCCCGGATGTCGTCACGATCATCGGTGGCGCGAATTGCGAATCCGTCATGGGGCGCACGACCCATAAGCAATTTCCCTGGGTCGATTTCGTCGTATCCGGGGAGGCCGACGGCTTCATGGTTCCTCTCGTCGAGCGCATGCTCATGAAGGGCCGTAATTTAGGGGAGGAAGATGTGCCGTTCGGGGTCTTTGCGCCTGTTCATCGAACGGTCGGTTATCCTTCGACCTCTACAGGTGATGGCACGCCCAGAGCCGTGACGGACGACATTCGCGCGCTTCCCCTGCCCGATTATGACGATTACTTCGAGGAACTGTCACAATCGCTCTACGCACCGCAGATCATACCCGGCCTTCCGATGGAGTTTTCGCGAGGATGCTGGTGGGGAGCAAAGAGCCATTGCACGTTCTGCGGCCTCAATGGGGGCACCATGTCGTATCGGTCTAAGCCAGCGGAGACAGTCGTCGACGACATGGTCAGCCTCTCAGAGCGCTATCAGGTGCGCCGGATCGAGGCGGTCGATAACATCCTCGACACGGGCTATTTCGACAAGGTGATGCCACGCCTCGTCGAGGAAGGACATGATTTCTCGATCTTCTTCGAAGTGAAATCGAACATGAAGAAGAAGCAGATCGAGACACTCGCGGCGGCCGGCGTCCGCTGGATCCAGCCCGGGATCGAGAGCCTCGACTCCCGCGTTCTGCGGCTTATGCGAAAGGGCTGCACGGCAGCGCAGAACCTCCAGCTGCTGAAATGGAGCCGCCAGCTCGGCGTGAGGGTCAGCTGGAGCCTGCTCTGTGGTTTCCCCGGCGAGGAGGATTCCTGGTATGCGGAAATGGCCGAATGGCTTCCGCTGATTTCCCATCTTCAACCCGGCGCCGCCGTGACCTTAAGATTCGACCGCTACAGCCCTTATTTCACGAATCCGTCATCCTATGGTCTGCGACTGACACCGTCGGAACTCTATCGCTATGCCTATCCGCTCCCTGACAGCGCGCTACAAAACCAAGTCTACTTCTTCGAAGATGAAGTCGCGCGCGATGCCGGCGCCGTAACCGCCATCGACCGGCCCGGGCTCGCTGCTGCGCGGCAGGCCATCGGGACGTGGTTTCGGGCCTGGACGCAAGGAGCACTGCCGATGTTGTCCATGGTCGAGGAGGATGGCACCCTCATCGTCGACGATACGCGGGCGTGCGCCGTGGAGCGTCAGCACCGCATCAGCGGGCTCGCCCATACGATCCTCAAGCTCGCCGACGACGCGCTTCCGGAGGTTCAGCTCCGTGGCCGACTGACCGAAATGGGCTGCGATGAGCCATCCATCGACCGCTCGGTCGACGAACTCATCGATCGCCGCCTCATTGTCCGTCTCGACTCGCGCCTGATCAGCCTGCCCCTCTGGCGTCCTCACCGACTTCTGCCCGCGCCAAGTGCCTTTCCAGGCGGCTACTTCATGCAAGGCGAAGATGCCGTCGAACAGCTTCTGGCCGCCATCTGATGAAGATCGTCCGAGATCGCCTGCGGCTCGCCGGGGCCTTGACGCTTGCTTCCGGCCAAAGCCTCTCGGAAGTCGACATCGCGTTTGAGACCTATGGCGCACTATCGCCGGCGCGAGACAACGCCATCCTGCTTCTTCATGGATTGACCGCGGATCAGCACGCGGCCGGTCCACCCTGGCACGAGAAGGGTCGGGCCGGCTGGTGGAACCAGGCCATCGGCCCGGGCCGGGCCATCGATACGGATCGTTTCTTCGTCATCTGTCCCAACGTGCTCGGAAGCTTCGGCGGGAGCACGGGGCCGATGTCCCGTGATCCGGCAACGGGACGGGCCTACGGCATGCGCTTCCCCGTGATCACCATCGCCGACATGGTCGCCGCACAGCGCCAATTGATCGCGGCGCTCGGGATCGAACGGCTTCATGCGATCGTCGGCGGCTGCATGGGCGGCTTCCAGGCGTTCGAGTGGATGTCGCGGCATCCCGAATGTGTCGGCAGTGCGGTTGTGATCAGCGCCACGGCACGGACCAACACACACAATACCGCCCTCTGGAGCGTTCTGCGTGCCGCCCTCATGAGCGACCCGGCATGGAACGACGGTGACTATTATGACGGGCCCTCCCCCGATGCCGGGCTCGGTCTCCTTGCCATGACGGGCGCTCTGTTCTGGATGAGCCGCGAGGCTCTTCATGAAAAGTTCGGGCTCAGAACGATCGAAAACCGGCCACTCCGCTATACGCTCGAGCCGGAATTCGCCATCGAGGAGTTCCTTGCCCGCGTGCGTCGCAATGCGGGGGCGGGCAATCTCGATGCCAATGCGCTCATCTATCTGACCCGCGCGATAGACTATTTCGATCTCTCGCGAGAATACGACACGGTCGCGGAGGCCCTGGCGCGCTATACCTCCCCTCTCCTGCTTGTGAGCTATGCAACGGACTGGCGCTATCCATCGCAGGAAATGAACGAGATCCGGGAAGCTCTCGAGCCTCGTTCGGTGCCGGTCCGGCACGAAATTCTCGACAGTCCCATCGGTCACGGCGCGTTTCTCTACGACTTCAACGGGCTGGAGCCTATCCTAAGGACATTCTTGAGCGGCGATTTCAGCGGCGGACGAGGTGATCGACCGACATGATCGGTGCGCCGACCATGGCGCTGCCGACGTCGTTCTGTGCGCGTCTGGTCAACCCGGCATAATCCTGCGCCTTACGATGGACGTCGATTTCCACGAGATACTGACCTGAATATCCGTGTGCGGCATCGAGCAGCGTGATGAGATTGCGGCCGATACGGGCAGCAGGCAGTTCAGGCGCGACCGTATGCGCTTCGATCGAGATCATCCCGTGCGGTCCAAGGAACGGCGTCCAATCTGCAAAGAATGAGACGAGATCGGCGAAGAGAGCGTTCGCAGGAATGCATTCGCCATCCGGCCCGACAAAAACTGCGGACGTCTCCGGAACGGCGTAGCGTTGCTTCGGCTGTCGGAACGACCTGTTGTGAATGACCGACTTGTTGACGTGCAGCACCTGCATCGGATCGATTCCGATGCTGCCAAGCGCCTCGGCAATGCTCCGAGGGTCTCCGATGTCTCCCAGAATGGCCTTGGACGCTACGCCGAGACGCGCCAGGCGTTCTTCGGTCGAGCGACGCGCGACCTCGTTCACCTCTACGCCGATCAGAATGATGGGATGTCGGTCCAGCATACGGCCACGGCGTGTCCGGTCGCGGATTGCCTCGAACAGGGAGGCGAGCACGGTTCCGTCCCCCGAGCCAGTATCGACGATAGCGACGGGCTGATCGGCGATGTCGGCATCGAGGAGCGGCAATGCGAGTTTCAGGAACGGCTCTCGACAACTCTTGGCGAAGACGGCTCCGCTGAAGGCAATATCAAGGGATCGGTCGACATGGGTCTCGTCGCCACCCACGCGAGGAAGCCGTGAACCTGTCTTCAGGAGATCCGGGACGGATGCGAAGGTCGGCAGATAGCAGAGCGGATAGGCATATTGCACGACAAGGTCGGCAGCCGCGGATCCGACCTCGGTGAGGCGGACAGAACCGTCTTCTTGTTCCTCCGTCCATCCGATCCGGTTCAGAATGCGGAAAGCCTCTCGTTCGGCACTATCCTCGGCCCGGTAAGAATGATCTCCCAAGCGACGAAGCACACCCCGCCGGTCGAGACCAAACCACGCCGCGGCGGCGAGCGGTCCGAGCGCCTGTTGGCGCCAACGTTCCGCCATGGATCGGTCAAAAGACGTGAGATCGATATCCTGTGATCCTCCCGGAGAGTTCCCCAGAACGAGCGCTCTCAGGAGGTCGGCCGCTTGGCCGATACGGACCTGCGCTCCGCGAAAGATGGATGGGTCCGCGAGGACGTCCAAGCCGACTTCGGTTAAGCGCAGCATGCCTCGATCAATGTCGGCCAACCCCTGGGACCGCAGCAACTTACTTGCGAGAGCGACATAGCCGGACATCAATCCGCAGGCCTCGGCCAGGAATGGTGCCGACATGGGCTCGCGGCGGAGCCGGTCGAGCGCGCCGGCGCGCTCCAGCGTCTCGATAGTCGTGCCGATGGCGATCCCGTCGCAGTGGTGGCACAGGCTGGTCCAGGCTGACAGAAGCGCTGTGGTCATTCGACCTGACGCTCGACAAGCCGCGCGAAGAGACCATTCTTTGCCACGAGGTCTATATAGGTGCCCGTCTCGACGACCCGACCGGCATCGAGGACGACGATCTTGTCCGCATCCATGATCGTCGAAAGCCGGTGAGCCACCACGATCTGGGTGCAGTCCATCGCCTTCAGGTTTTTCGTGACCTCCATCTGAGCCACATTGTCGAGGGCGCTCGTGGCCTCATCGAAGATAAGCACTCGCGGCTTGCGGATGATGGCCCGTGCAATCATCAGGCGCTGGCGCTGGCCACGAGAGATTTCGGACGAGCCGTCGCCGACCACCGTCCTCAGTCCCATCGGCCAAGCCTTTATGTCCTCTTCGAGGCCGGCAGCGCGCAAGGCTTCCGTTACCTCCTCGGGAGAGAACGGCAGGCCGGCAGCGACATTGTCATAGACCGACGCGCTCAGGAGGCCGCCATCCTGGAGCACGACACCGTATTGGCGGCGAAGATCCCAGCGATTGATGAAGCGGATGTCGTTGCCGTCAACGAGCACCGAGCCCGTTTCCGGCATCTCGAAGCCGAGGAGAAGACGCACGACCGAGGACTTCCCCGCACCTGACGGGCCAACAATGGCCGTCACCTTGCCGCGTTCAGCGGTGAAAGAAAGCTGGCGCAGAACCAGGGGCTCTTCTGGACCATAGCGGAAGGAAATGTCCCTGAACTCGATATCTCCTCTGATCGGCGCCAGATGCCCATGGCTGATCCGTTGCTCTTCCTCGGCCACGAGAATCGGTTTCACCCGGTCATAGAGCGGGCGCAGCATCACGAGGAGCAGCGTGCCGCGGGTCGAGGAAAAGGCGGATGCCAGGAACTGGCCAAGCGCGACGTTGAAACTGACGAACTGCGCGGTGCTCAGAGGCGGCGCCGTCGCAGTTCCGGACGCTGCATCATCCCAATGGAAGAAGGCCAGCAGAATGCCCATCTGATAGCCGATCACCACGAGCACGATCAGCGGGATCACGTATTCGAACATGGAGCGGAAGATCAGCAGCCGATTGTTGAGAATCCGCTGCCTCACGCCGACCTGGACGCTGCGACGATAAAGATCGAGCCATTGCAGGAAGGCACGCCGTTCGGCACCGGCGACCCGCAATTTCCCGATGGATCCAAGCATTTGGAGAATGAGGCCCTGGATCCGGCCGCCCATGTCGAGCGCCAGACGGTTATAGGCCAGGACCTGCCGCCCCACCGTAAAGGTGACGATCCCGAAGAGAATGCAGACGACAAGTACGATCAAGGCGACATGCCAGTCGTAATAGAACATCAGCCCGAAACTGAACACTGCGCCGATGCCGCTCACCAGGAACAGGCTGAGCGACTGCGCAAGGATCTGGCGCATGTTGTTGATGCTGTCGGCACGATTGGCGAGGTCGCCCGCCGTATAATCACGGAAGAAGGCCGCCGGAAGGTTCAACAGGCGGATCCACACGGCGGCCTGGATCCGGTTGTCCATACGCCCTTCCAGGCGAAGGGTCGCCAAAGATTGGATGATCGCGGTCAGCGCCGCCGAGATCCCGGTGGTCAGGAGCAGCAGCATGACCACGTAAACCTGATCGCGCTCGGCGCCCGGAATGATCGGGCTCATCAGCCAGCCGATGGCGAGAGGAGGAATGAGGGACAGGAGGCCGGCGACGACCATGCAGACGATCGTGTTGCGAACGTCCAAGCGACCGCCGCCAAGGCCGAACCTGAAGATCCGCCAGGGCGTCAGCAATCCGGTCGGCAGCGGAGGATAGAAGGCATAAGCGGCCGGATCGAGGCTCTCGGCGACCTTCGCATCGACGAGGGTGCGCTTATTCCCGGTAGAGACCCAATAGCCATCGCTTGGCGCCGGCAAGAGCACGCAGGGACGACGGCCCGGGTTTTGGAAGGCGAGGAGCGGCCCGTGGTCCTGCATCCACCATTCGTCGTTGAGCTCCACATTCCGCGTCTGGAGCCCGTTATCTTGAGCGAAGACCTGTATGGCTTCCGGCTCGGGCAAGGTTTCCATCGCATCAGGTACGATGACATCTTGATCGATGCTCAGATGGCGGACGACGGTCGCGGCGGCTTCCGCAAGACTCATCTGGTCGGTTTCCGAGACCGTGCTTGCATCGGGGTCGAAGATGCCCGCGATGCTGCCGAGGCCCTTTGCGAAATCATGCGCCGTTGCGTTCTGAGACTGCCGGACGCGCTGCAGGCGCGCGCGCAAGACCTTGTCCCGCGCAGCCATGGCGCTCGCTGCCAGCGTCGCATTCAGCCGGTCCAGAGGTGCGTCCCAGGTGGATGCCGGTGACTGCCCATCCGCAGGCGGCTGAACCATGGTTCCGCGTTGCAGGAACCCCTTCAAGGCCGAGAGCCAGATGCTCCATGCCTGGACGAACTGGTCGGAATCCTTCTGCGCCATATGCAGCGCATAGAGATCTGCCCGTGTCGTCTCGACGATTTCTGCATCTTCGCTCGGCACCGCGAGGACACGACCTGCCCCATCCTTATCCGTCACGGCATCAAGAAGGCCGCCCGCCTCGATTTCCGCGAGAAACAGGCGCCCGACATTGTCCTCCCAGAACAGATTGATGGATCCGGAAAGAACGAGCCAGCAGCGCCCAGTTCGAACCAAGGGGAAGGCGTCCTTGCCGCCGAGGATCATCCGCTTGCTGGCGATGCCAAGCGCCTTCGCGAGGCCGGCTGCGGGATCGACCCAGTCTTCGGAAATGATTTCGTCGAGCTTGTCCTGCCCGCCCAGGAGATTGTCGAGAATACTCATGAGGAGGCAATCAATTCGGCATATTCGCCGTTCTTCGCGACGAGTTCGTGGTGCGTGCCCTGCTCGACGATGGCGCCATCCTTGACCACCAGGATCAGATCGCTGTCGCGCACCGTACTCAGGCGATGGGCAACGATCACGCAGGTCATGCCTCTGCGGCGGATACTGCTGTCGACGAGTTCCTCCGTGTAGGTATCGAGAGCCGCCGTCGCCTCGTCGAGCACCAGGATCGACGGTTGGCGCGCAAGCGCCCGAGCGATTTCCAGGCGCTGCCTCTGGCCGCCGCTGAAATTGCCCCCTCCTTCCTGCACTTTCCCATCATAGCCACCGGTACGGCTCATGATGGTGTCGTGGATACAGGAATCCTTGGCGGCCTGGACGATCGCCTCCCATGGCGTGGCCGGATCCCAGAGCGTCAGATTTTCGGCAATCGTGCCCTCGAAGAGATAGATGTCCTGATCGACCCAGGCGATGGAGCTTGTCAGCACCTCGCGGGGAATGTCCTCGATCCGTCTGCCATCGAACAGGACGGCACCGGCACCCGGACGATAGAGCCCGAGCAGAAGGCGCAGCAATGTCGATTTCCCGCTCCCGCTGCGACCGACGATGGCGACCCGCTGCCCCGGCTGGATCTTCAGGCTCAGATCCTTGATGAAAGGCTGATCGAGGCTGCCGAAGGCGAAGGACACGCCTTGCAATTCTATATCCCCGCTCAGAAGCCGGGATGGTCCGTCCTGAGCCAATGAAGGATCGGGCAGAGCCTTCAGCATCGGATCGAGCGGGTTCTTCAGCACATCGTCGAGGCGGCTCATGTGACCGCTCGCCTCCTGAAGCTGAGACGCGAACCCGATGAGCTGCTGAATGGGGCCGACAAAATAGCCCAACAGCATCTGGAAGGCGACGAGACCTCCGATGCTCAACCGCCCGTCAATGATCAGAAAGGCCCCCGTGCCGAGAACCATCGCCGTGGTTACATGACTCAGAATGGACGGTATGGCGCTCAAGGCAACCGACGTCCGCCCCAGCTCCTGGGAGGTGTTGAGGCTGTTGGTCTGATAACCGGCCCAGACACGGAAGAAGTCGTTCTCCGTGCCGGTCGCCTTGATGCTGTCGAGAGACCGCAGCCCCGCCATCGCGGCACCAGAAGCCTTCGCACTCGTATTCAGAAGCGATGCATTGAGATCGCGCAGGCGACGCTGGAGCAGACTCACCGCGACGGCGTTCAGCGCCGTCAGCCCGCCTGCAATCAAGGTCAGCGGCAGGCTGTAGAGGCTCATGATGAGGGCATAGCCAACCGCGGTCATGGCGTTCACAGCCATGGTGGGAAGCGGCCCTGACAGGAGGGATGCAAGGTGGTTTGCCGATTGCACGCGCGAGGCAATGTCTCCGGCATAGCGGTCATTGAAGAACGTGATCGGCAGACGCAGCATATGCCACATGAACCGTGTTGCGATAGTGATCGCGAACTTCGTCTGCAGCTTCAGAAGCATGGTCTGCTGCAGCCATGTGAGCGCGCCGCTCAGGAGGGCAGCCAAGGCGAAGCCGATCAGCAGCGGAAACAGCCAGGTGCTGAATCCCCTGACCAGGATCTCGTCAATGAAGACTTTGAGAAAAGCTGGCAGAAGGACGCTGGGCAGAACAAGCAGCAGGGTGACGGCCGCGATGACGCCGAGAGCGGGGCGCGAGCCGTCCGTCCAGGCATAGAGCGTCGTCAGGAGATGACCGCGGTGTCCGCCTGGCTTGAAGTCGGGTCCGGGTTCGAGGCGCAGGATCACGTTTGAGAAGGAATCCGTGAAGTCCTTGCGACCGATGCTGCGTCGGCCGAAGGCCGGATCGTTGATGAAAACTCGATGCGCGTTGGCGCCTTCGACGACGACGAAATGGTTAGCATCCCAATAGGCAATGAACGGTGGCTTCAGCTGGAGCGCCTGATCGGCGCTGAGCTGCAAGCCGCCCCCCTTCATGCCGTATTGGGTTGCCGCGCGCAGAATATTGCTGATCCGCACGCCGTCGCGCGAGACGCCGCAGGCCACCCGCAATTCTTCGAGCGGCACGAACCTGCGATAGTAGCCGAGCATGATGCCAAGGACAGCGGCGCCGCACTCCATCGACTCCATCTGCAGCACCGTCGGCGTCGTGACGCGATCGGAATGCTCGAAGAAAGGCAGTCTTGGCAGAATTCCGGCCGTCATAGGTCAAGCCAAGTCTGAGCCAGCGGGATGACGAGACCAATCGGCCGCTCCCGCTGCACCCGGATCATGGCTTGCGCCGTCGTGCCCGGCGTGATTTGCAGCGGCGGCCCGGAGGAAGAGGTCCATTTCAGGCGGCTCGGCGTATTCGGGTCGCTTTCCAGCGTCATCTGCACTTCAATCGGTGCGCCCGCTGCCATGAGCTGAGCCACGAGGGCCTCGTCGCCGATGACGTTCATCAAGCCCTGGCGTGTCACTGGCAGAGCGCTGACACTCGTCACGCGACCGCGAAGCGATCCGTAGATATCGCGCTCGACGGAGGTCGGGCTGATCTGCGCCTCCATTCCGACCGCGACGCGCTTCCCGCCGGAGATCGGCAGATAGGCGTGAACGACGAGCGCCTCCTCCCCGGTCTCGACCACCGCAAGCTGGCTCGACGAGGACACGATGGCGTTCGGTTGGGTAGAGATCTCGGTGACGAAGCCTTTCGAGGGGCTGCGGATCGATCCGCTGAATTCGAGCTGCACGTCGAGATCCTGCAGGGTTCCTTGAGCGGCCGTCACCTTCATGCGCAGATCGGCGAGGGTGCGCGCCACATCGTCCTCGAACTCGATCTGTTGCGTCTGGAGAGACGCCATCTTGTCGTTCATGTCGCGGATCGAGGACTGGGCGCTCGTCATGCGATCGAACGCTGCCTGAACCTGCGGGCGCGTGGTGTAGCCCCGCTGAAGCTCCTGCTGAAGTCCCGAATAGATATCCTGCAGCTGCGCGAGATTGCTCTGCGCGTCCTTCAGGCTCGATTGCATGGATTGCAGCTGCTGCTGGAGATTGGCCTTGCGCCTGGCGATGTCGGCCTGGGATGAGGCCTGATAGGTCGCCAGCGCGTCCTGCTGCTGCTTGAGTGCCTGAGCCGCCGCTTGGCGCCGTGCAGCGAGTTCATCTTGCTGGATCGTGAACAGCAGATCTCCCTTCCCTACCTGCTGGCCCACTTTCACGTGGATGGTGCTGACGGTCCCCGTCGAGGTGGCGGCGATGTCAAACACCACGCCCCGCTGCATCAGGATGATGCCCATGCCCTGTGTATAGAAGGACAGGCGCCCGAGGATGCCCCAGCCAAGAATCGTGATCACGCAGAGCCCAAGAATGGCAAGGGCAATCCAGGTCGACGGGGATGTGAGGTGAAGGGCGCGGTTGAGCTGCTCCGGATCCCGAATAGGCTCTTCCCTCACTCCGAAAGGGGGAGATTTCGTTTCAAGCATTTCCAACCGCGGCGAATGAATTGCGCGAATAATAAGTGTATTCGTTACAGAGTAAAGATTTCACTTTACTGAACCGGTCAGTATACTTTTGTCGACGGCACCATTGTAATATTGGATCATCGATCCGCCTGCTCATGAGGAATGCGGGTCAAATCAGCGGCAGGATACGAAGTTTTGGCAGGAGATCTGAACTTTCGTCGTCATTCACCGGAATGCGAACCTTGAGCCGCCCCCTCGTCCTGCATCTGCGTGCGGCGGCCGTCCTGGTCGGGCTCTGTCTCCTCGGGTCCTGGAGCACTCTCCCCCTGCTGATCACTGCACGGGAACACGCGGGCCAGTCCTATACGGTCGGAACTCCAGCACTCATGGCAATTGCGGCGCTTCAGACGATCCTTCTGTTCGGAGTCACTGCCTTTCTCGGGCTGCGCGCGGCCGGTGCCATCCGTCTTCCGGGAGCCCCTCTCGTCTTGCAGGCTGTCGGCGGCGCCAAGGCGTCACCTCTCGGTCGGCCGCTGGCGGTTGCCGCAGGTCTCGGCGTTGCGGCGGGGGTCATCGTCGTGCTCGCCGATCTCCTGATATTTCAGGGCAAACCGATCTCATTTGCCGCCCCGCGGATCGACACGGCGTTGGGCCTCAGGCTCCTGACGGGCTTTCTCTATGGCGGGATCAACGAGGAGGTTCTAATGCGCCTCTTTCTCGTATCCGGTCTTGCCTACCTGCTCGTCCGCCTGTTCACGAAGGATCGTACGCCTTCGCCCTGGATGACCTGGGGTGCAATCGTCGTTGCCGCGGTCATCTTCGGTATCGGCCACCTGCCGTTCACCAGCCTTCTGACGGCCATCACGCCGATGATCGTGCTACGCGCGATCCTGCTCAACGGCATCGTCGGCATTCTCTGCGGAAGGCTCTACGTTCTCTTCGGGATCGAAGCCGCCATGGCGGCCCATGCAGCCGCCCATCTCCCGCTGCAACTTGCGGCCAGTGCCTTCCAGCCCTGACCGAAACCATATCCTCTGCATTGCAATGAGTCAGCGCGGCTCGTATCGGTCGAGCATCTCTTTCCGCAACGCCGCCTCATCGATGAGGCGACTGCCGCCGATCCAGACTTCGCGCACCTTTCCCGCCTCGTCCCGAACGCGTCGCAGAGGCTCGTGAATGCTGTTGAATCCTGAGCCTTGCACCAAGACACCATTGTCGCGGTCGGTCATCTCCGCTTCGCTCACTTCTCCGAAGGGCCAGAACGTATAAGGAGAAGCTGCCAGAACGCGCTCTCCGAGGGCCACCAGATCGGTGGCGCCCCAGATGCTCCACCAGCGCCCGGTCCAGTCGGCGATCTCCGGTCCAGGCGCTCCCTTCTGCGCGAAGGTCTTTAGGATATGCGCGATCCCGTCGACCCAGAGCGATGCCGGCGCGTCTATGGCGTTGGCCAGAACGGTAATCGCCACGCCATGCGGCACATAGACGGCGGTTCTGGACAGAAAGCCTTGGAGAGATCCGGAATGGCCGAAGGATGCCCATTCCCCAGGCGGTCCCGATATGGTGCCCAGTCCGTAATGACGCTCCTGAGCACTCCCCTCATCACGCCATCGTCGCCGAACCATTTCGCGGCGGCTCGCTACGGACAGGATGCTGGTCTCGGCCGTCGGCGAGAGTTGAGCGAAGAACCGGACCAGGTCGCCGGCCGTTGCAACGAAGCCGCCGGCTGGCGCGATCGCATTGGCAGGCCCGTTTCCGGGAATGACGACACGGCGGCCGAGAGGCAGTCTCGTGCTGTGCCCGCGCGCCAGAGGCGCTTCTTCCACATAAGGGACATCCGGCGCGATCCCAGGTACGCCCGCAGCCTCGAGGATCTCGCGCTTCATCCATGCAGCGTAAGGCTCGCCCGTCACGGCCTCGATCACGAGACCGAGCAGGCCGTAGCCGTGATTGGAATACTTGAAGCTCTCTCCAGGTTCGAGAGGTTGTGGCATTGCGAGATCGGCGCGCAGCTCATCGACCGACAGATAGGCGCGGCGGTCCGTGAACTGACCACTGTCCTGGCCATCGCGGGTAAGGCCTGCGCTATGGGTGAGGAGCTGTTCGAGAGTTGCCGCTGCCGCCTGCGGGTGAAGACCCGTTACGAACTGCCCGACCGTGTCATCGAGCCGAAGCTGCTCCCGTTCGCGCAGCTTGAGAAGCGCGGCCGCCGTGAAGGTCTTGGAATGAGAGGCAATGCGAAAGGCGTGCCGGGGCGTTAGATCTTCTTCCGTCGAGAGATCGGCACGGCCGAAGGCCTCATTGAATACGACCTGCCCCTTGTACGAGATGGCGATCGCACAGCCCGGCTGGTCGAGATAACGAAGCTGGAACGGAATCCAGGATGAGACGTAAGACATCGCCGCGCCGAGCCAGTCTTCCATCGCGCCTTCTCCTCCGGCTCAAATGCTGAGCGCTCGCTTCCTCGACAAAGGCCCGACGTCGCGGCGATAACAAAGAGCGCGCAATCCGCTCTCGTTTACTTTATGATCCGTCGAACGAACGCCAGGGGTGCCAATGCATTCAAGCCTTCTTGTTGCCGCTGCGGCAAGCCTGATTTCCATCCTGGGGACAGGTGCGGCTCTCGCCTGCCCGCCTGGGTTCTCGACGCTTCAGGGCTCGGACACCTGCGTTCGCGTGAGCGGGCGCGTCCGGGCTGAAACCGTGATCGGATCCCCCAAGACACGTTCGTCCGATGGGGTTCGGACAGGCGCCAGCGGACGCGTCCAGCTCGATGTGCGAAAGCAGACGGAGTACGGCCCCTTGCGGGCTGTCATCCGCGCCGAGGGCGTGCGCTAGATGGCATTGCCGACGCGCCTGAAGGATCTCACTCTATGACGAGAAAACGATGCGCAACGTCTTCCAGAATGGATATTGCGGAGCGAAAACGGCAGGGATCTTGAATGGCGTACAGCGGCGCAGGGCTCTGAGAGCAGCTTGCGTGACTGGCGAATTTGGATTGCCATCAAGGGCGACCGGTCCCTGTGCCAAACTCCCATCGGGCTTGAGGCGGACCTCGATCGTTGCTGATGGCGCACCCCTGCTCGCTATCGGCACCACATAACAGCGCTGAACCTGACCATGCAGTAGCATGGTGAGCTCGGCCCGTTCGCTGCGAAGGTTTGTACTGTCAGGGACCGTATTACAGGCAACCAACGCCGGAATGAGGGGAACCACGGCAAGGGCCATTAAAGGGCATTTCATGAAAGCTACCGTCTGTTCCCTAACACGTCAGCAATGGCCAGGAACGGCACCCAATCATCGTGCGTAACAAAGTTCAACGCGATACATTCCATGTACAGCGTTTACTCACAACAAAGCCCCACCCGGAGACCGGATGGAGCTGTAAAAGACGAGACGATAAAGCGGCTTAACGCGGAAGCGTGTCGCCGTAGGTCATCGGATTCGTGACCTGCGATCCGCTGGCGTTGGGGACCGGCACCGACTCGTATATCGGCGCAGTCTCATACATCGGCGCGGGCTGCACGATGATCGAACCCGTCGCGAGAGGCTCATTCCCCGGCGTCGTACCGGCATTGTTGTAACCGCAAGGGTTTGTCGTCAGCGAACCGCTGGCATTCGGCGATGGCACGCAGGTGCCGACGGACAGGCCCTCAACTGGAGCGGGCACGAAGCCTGGCCGCGCCGTATCGCCATAGGTCAGCGGATCGGTCGTCTGGGAGCCGCTGGCATTCGGCACCGGGGCAGGATAGGGCTGCGCCATCGCTCCAGCAGCACTTATCAGAAGCGCGCCAAGAGCAGCCGTCAAGGTTATGCGTCGCATCATAAACTCCTTTGGTGGCAAAAATATCCCATCGGCCAACGCCACCGCGGCGCTAAAGTTTCGATCCAACGTCATGGAGATTGCAGCACCGGTTCGTCCGCCTCGGTTCAAACCGGCGCCAGCGACGCGTTTCGAGCTCTCCACATCGGCAGACTTGCCGCACCAGGAACGAAAGCCGAACCGCAGCATTCTCTCAAGGAAGGCCTCGGACGGAGGATTTCATGGCTCGTTATCATCGGCATGGCGTCGAGAGCACGGCCGCTATCGCCGGACACCCGATCCATCACATGCTCGTTGTCTTTCCGATCGCGTTTCTCATCGGCGCCTTCGCGACCGACATCGCATTTCGCAGCACGGCGGATACGTTTTGGGCGCGAGGGTCCTACTGGCTCCTAAGCGCCGGTATCGTCATGGCTCTTTTGGCCGCTATTCCCGGCTTCATTGACTTTCTGACCATCGACCGGGTGCGCAACGTATGGGTTTCGTGGGCGCACATGATCGGGAATCTGGCGGTCGTTGTGCTGGCCGCGATCAATTTGTGGCTGCGATGGGCTGATCCCGTAGCCGGAGCGCAGGGCTGGGGCTTCTGGCTCTCGCTCGTCACGACCGCGCTGCTGATCTTCAACGGCTGGCTTGGCGGCGAACTCGCCTATCGCTACCAAGTCGGAGCGATCCCGGACGAAAGCCCCGACGTGGAACAGTTCCACGTCGAGGTCGAACGGACCGCGACGGCCGGGGCACGACGCGTAAGCTAGGCAGTCCGAAGGTGCACCCGACTATTCGGGCAGGACCCGCACAGCGCCCTTCGCGGCGCTCGTCGCCATCGCGGCATAGGCCTTGAGGGCCGTCGAGACCTTGCGGGTCCGTCCTTGCGGCTTCCAGGCCTTTGAGCCTTTTGCCTCCTCGGCGGCCCGACGCCGGGCAAGCACTTCGTCCGACACGGCGAGACGGATCGAGCGGTTCGGGATATCGATCTCGATGCGATCCCCCTCTTCCACGAGGCCGATCAGTCCTCCCTCGGCGGCTTCCGGGGAAGCGTGACCGATGGAAAGGCCGGACGTGCCGCCCGAGAAGCGCCCATCGGTGATCAGCGCGCAGGCTTTCCCAAGTCCCTTCGACTTCAAATAACTGGTGGGGTAAAGCATCTCCTGCATGCCGGGACCACCACGTGGACCTTCATAGCGGATGACGACCACATCGCCGGCTTTCACAACTCCGCCCAGAATGCCTTTCACGGCATCGTCCTGGCTCTCGAAAACCTTGGCAGGCCCGCTGAACACGAGAATGCTCTCGTCGACGCCGGCCGTCTTCACGATGCAGCCGTCTACGGCAAGGTTGCCGGAGAGCACTGCCAAGCCGCCATCCTGGGAGAAGGCGGCGGACTTCTCGCGGATCACGCCCTTTTGCCGGTCGAGGTCGAGTTCCTCCCAGCGCCGCTCCTGGCTGAACGCAACCTGGGTCGGAACGCCGCCCGGCGCCGCCTGGAAGAAGGTGCGAACAGCCTCGCTGTTGGTGCGCTTCACGTCCCAGCGGTCGAGAGCATGGCCCATGCTCTCGCTGTGTACGGTCGTCACGTCGCGGTGGATGAGACCCGCGCGGTCGAGCTCGCCGAGAATGCCCATGATGCCGCCAGCGCGATGGACGTCTTCGACATGCACGTCCGCTACGGCCGGTGCGACCTTGCATAGGACCGGCACATGGCGGGACAGCCTGTCGATGTCCTTCATGGTGAAGTCGACCTCGCCCTCATAGGCCGCTGCCAGAAGATGAAGAACCGTGTTGGTGGAACCGCCCATGGCGATGTCGAGCGTCATGGCGTTCTCGAAGGCCTGGAAGCTCGCGACGGAGCGCGGCAGCACTGAGGCATCGTCCTGCTCGTAATAGCGCCGTGCCAGATCGACGATCAGATGACCGGCTTCGACGAACAGCCGCTTGCGGTCGGCATGGGTAGCGAGCACCGTGCCGTTGCCCGGCAGCGCGAGACCGAGCGCCTCCGTGAGGCAGTTCATGGAATTTGCGGTGAACATGCCGGAGCAGGACCCGCAGGTCGGGCAGGCGGACCGCTCGACGGCCTTCACTTCCTCGTCGGTATAGCTGTCGTCGGCCGCCACCACCATGGCATCGATGAGGTCCATGGACTTGAGCTTGCCGCGCAGGTTCACCTTGCCGGCCTCCATCGGCCCGCCGGACACGAACACCGCAGGAATGTTGAGGCGCAGAGCCGCCATCAGCATGCCGGGCGTGATCTTGTCGCAGTTCGAGATGCAGACCATCGCGTCCGCGCAATGGGCATTCACCATGTACTCGACGGAATCCGCGATGATCTCGCGGGACGGCAGGCTGTAGAGCATGCCGTCATGGCCCATGGCGATGCCGTCGTCGACGGCGATGGTGTTGAATTCCTTGGCGACGCCGCCGGCCTTCTCGATCTCACGGGCCACCATCTGCCCGAGATCCTTCAAATGCACGTGGCCTGGCACGAACTGGGTGAAGGAATTGACGACCGCGATAATCGGCTTGCCGAAATCCTCGTCCTTCATGCCCGTGGCGCGCCAGAGCCCGCGAGCGCCGGCCATATTGCGGCCATGGGTGGTAGTGCGAGAACGATACTGCGGCATAGCAAGACCTAAAATTACGAAAGAAGCCGTGAGGGTGGAGGTTTATTACACAGGCCCGGCGGCCAGTCCAACCCTAAGGATGGTCGCAGTACGATGCGACGGGTTCGAAGCTGGCATGTGAGCGATTCATGCCTTGTGTGCCCAAGCACAGTAAACGGGCTGCCACTCGGTTAACCACTTGTTACACACTTTGGGAAGCACGCTTAAGAGGTGCCACCATGACGTCTCATGCCGCATTCTCTCAGGTCCTGACTTCCGGGTTCGACCATCGCGCGCTTCGGGAAATCCGGCTGGCCATTCGCATCGTTCAAATGAGCCATCCCACCAGCCACCTTGTGCGCCTGGCCCTAGTCAAGCTTTCGGCGATGGAAGCCGGGCCGCAGTGAAAGCCTCAAATGAGGCATCTCAGTCGCAATCGGGAACTGGCTCTTTTGCCTTTGCATCGCGCTTCAAGTGCGAGAGCGGCAGCGGGGCATCCGACTTGGCACGGGTCAGCACGAAATTCGACCTGATATCGCCGATCATCGGAAGCGTCAGGAGCTTCTCCGTCAACAGGCGTTCATAGGCCTTGAGGTGTGGAACGACGATCTCAGCGATAAAGTCGGCCGTGCCGGAAACCATGTGGCAGGACACAACTTCGGGCATCGCCGCCAGAGTGTCCTGTAGCGCCTTGGCATTGTCGCGAGAGTGCCTCTCGACCTTGATCTCGACGAAGATCGTCAGGCCGAGCCCGACGGATTCCCTTTGGAGCACGGCCCTATAGGCCTGGATGAAACCGTCCCGCTCCAGACGGCGGACCCGTCGGAGGCACGGAGATGGCGACAGCCCGACCTTGTCCGCGAGCTCGTTGTTGGTCAGCCGCCCGTCATCCTGCAGCGCGGCCAGAATCTTAAGATCGATGGCGTCCAGATTGATGTAGGGCATTTTAGCTCTCTTGCGCGATCTTGCGCAATTTTCTGCCAAGAGAACAGCATGGAATGGCCGAACTTCGCAAGGACATGCTCTGGCTGTCTGAGGCATGCTGATGCTCTCGATCAAGGAGCCTTTCATGACCGACGCGTTGCACGGAAACGCCCTCTCCTCCCGGCCCTCGGTCGATCGAAGGGCCCTGTTGGGCTGGAGTGCCGGTCTTGTGACCGTCATTATCTGGGCTTTCTGGATGGTCGGCACACGCCACGCCGTGACCCATCAGCTGCCGCCGGCCGCCGTCGGCATCGTGCGTTTTGCCGTCCCGGCCGTCGTCCTCGCGCCGTTCGTCTGGCGCGTCGGCCTGTGGCCGAAAGGACTGCCCGTGAAGGTGGGTCTGGGCCTTCTGTGCTCCGGCGCACCCTTCTTCCTCATCGCCGCGACGGGGATGCAATATGCTCCCGCTGCGGATATCGGCCCCTTGCTGCCCGGTACGATGCCCCTGTTCGTCGCTCTGATCGGCTGGCTGGTCTTCGGGGAAAAGCTCGGCGGCCTGCGCCTTCTCGGCTTCGCGCTGATCCTCGCAGCCGATCTCTGCGTGGCTGGGCAGAGCCTGTTCCAGACGGGAACCGGCGCCTGGCGCGGTCACCTGCTCCTGCTCTCGGGCGCATGCCTCTGGGGGATCTACACCCACGCCTATCGGCGCAGCGGCCTGACGGCCCTCCAAGCCGCAGGACTGATCGGCCTGTGGTCCGTCCTTCTCCTCCTACCGTTCGGAGCGGCTCCCCTCATTCAAGCGGCGTCCAATGGGCTATTGGGAAGCATTCTCATTCAGGCCCTGCTGCAGGGCTTCCTCTCCGGTGTCGTCGCAATCGTTCTCTACGGCTATGCCATCGACCGTCTGGGCCCATCCCGGGCAGCGGCACTCTCGCCGCTTGGACCGGTTCTTGCGGCGCTTCTCGCCATTCCGATGCTGAACGAGATTCCGAGCCTGGCTGCCACGGTCGGAATCGCCTTCGCGGCCTTGGGCGTCGTGCTTGCAAGCGGCATTCTGGCTCCAAAAGTGAGGGCAGCCCGGCCCTGATCGTGAGGAACCATTGCGGCCTCCCGGCTTTGCCCAACAGGCTGGGCGTTCCTCAATCCTCAGGAGACTCGCAATGCACGCACAGGAGATGATCCGCTCACACCCTGAGATGCGCGGACAGACGAACGATGTGCTGATCCGCTGCATCGAAGAATGCTACGATTGTGCGCAGATCTGCACCTCGTGCGCAGATGCCTGCCTGGCCGAGGACATGGTGCAGCAGCTCAGGCAATGCATCCGGCTCGATCTCGACTGTGCCGATATCTGCATGACCACCGGGACCTTGGCGACTCGTCGGACAGGCACGAATGAGCAGCTCTTGAATCGGATGCTCGACACCTGCGCCATGGCATGCCGCCTCTGCGCGGAGGAATGCGAGCGTCACGCGCGGCAACACGAGCATTGTCGGGTCTGTGCCGAGGCCTGCCGCCGTTGCGAGGCTGCGTGCCGGGATGCCATGGGCAGCATGGGTGCGCGTCACTGAACATGCCGCTCAAGAACATACGGGCCGCCCTTCCGGCCCGTATGCGCGACGTCCAGTTCCGCCGTTGTCACGCGGCGCGCAAGTGCGCAGGCTCACGCTTCTCGCTCATCCACAACAGCACGAAGCCGAAGAGCGGCAGCAGAATGTCGGTGTAGAAGATCACGCCAGCATTGCCGGGCGAATAATTGTGCGCCTCGACCATCTGAATCGCGTGACCGACGGCTGCACCCCAGAGAAAGCACGCCGGACCGAGAATGGCCGCCAGTCGAAGTCCAGCGCTTCCCTTGAAGGCGAGGAATCCGACCATCGAGAACCCGAGGCTCGCAAATCCCACCTCTTTCTGGAACGGGCTGGTCTGCCAGCCGATGAAGGATGCCGCGACTTCGGAAAAGAAGACGTGCATGACGAAGTTATAGAAGAAGCTGACTCCGAACGAGAAAAACAGAAACCAGGATAGGAACGCCTCAACCACGACCGCCCTGCTCCAGGGTTTGGGTTGCCGCGAAAGGGCAATCAACGATGCGATCAGCCCGACGACAAAGAGCGTCAGCGTAAAGTTGCTCAACAAAAAGACGATGATTTGCTGCATGTTGCCCCCCGGCAGGTTCTCAATCTGGCGCGCACTCTGCCGCCTCAGCAGCGCCGCCGCAAGCTGGTGCACACTCTCAGACACATAAGAAAAGGGGCCGGAAAACCGGCCCCTCAGGTTACGCGGGACGCAATCCTTACTGATTCATGTTGCTGCTGCCACTGGACGAGGACCCGCCCTGCTGCTGGAGGCGCAGATTGGTCGAGCCACTCTGGCCACCTCGCACGGCGCCGTTCGTGTTGACACGGCTGCGCGTCGTCACGGAGCCCGTCGCTTCCGGTGCGGAGGAGCGCTGGCGAACCGAGGTCGACACGTTCACGTCGCTCGACGGACGAACGCTCATTCGACGCTGCTCGATCGACACGCCGACGCGCGGAGATGCTTCGTGAACGTGGCGGACGGTTCGACGGGTAACGGACACGCTCGGCTCATTCACCTCGTAGCGACGCACGGTCTTGCGGCGAACCTCGACCGGCTCATGGACCACATAATGGCGACGCTTCTTGACGACGACTTTGGTCGACGGCGATTTCTTCGTCTTCACTACGATCTTCTTGGCGACGGGTTTCTTCTTGACGACTGTGCGATGGACCACAGTGTCAGGCTCGTCATAAGTCGTGACCGTCCGATGGCGGGTCACGGAAACGCTCGGCTCTTCCACAGCGTGGATCGAACGTGTCCGATGGACGGTGACATCGCGACGCTCGCCGGTCTCGACTCCTGCGCGGATGCCGCCATCGACACGGGTGCGAATACGGGTTTCCGATCCCGTGGAGGCGCCGCGCTCGCCCATGTGCTGACGAATGGTCGTGGACGATGAGGAACCGGGCCGAATCTGCGTATTGGCGGACGTATCAGGTGTTGCAGGCGTTTGGGCGTAGACCGTAGTGCCCAGAAGGGCCAGCCCGAGACCAAAAGCGATTTTCTTCATCGCGTTATCTCCTCCAAAACAATAAGTGGGGAGGAAACGCGACCTCTTTGCGCAGGTTCCTGATGAGGCAAATATTACGATCTCGTTATACTTCGTGAATACAGATGAATATCTGTTCAGGAAAGAGCGTAGGCAGCGAGATCGATCACTGGGCTGCGAAGCTGGAGCATTCTGCGTTCGGTATTGGGTGCATGTACAGCAGGACCGCCACCACATGCATGGCCCTAAGCGCCACTTTTGGATGCACTGTCGACATGACTCGTTAACTTGGCCTTAGGGTGTCATGCTACTAAAGCATAACAGACCTACAATATTACCACTCCTCTTCGGCATCGCACTCCCTTATATGCTGCATTGCACACGCAAGAGCAAAAGCCGCCGGTCACCCCGGGCCGGCTAACTTCAGGAGCTACCAATGTTCGTCACCTACATCCTCTCTAAGGTCCGCGCCTACCTTCGTTATCGCGAGACCGTCCGCGAGTTGTCGCAGCTGTCCGACCGCGAACTCGATGATCTGGGCATCTCCCGCTTCCAGATCGACAGCATCGCTCGTCAGCACGCTGTCGCGTAACTGATTGCTGCACTGCAGCGAAGGCCCTCGCCCGCCCTCCGGCGGGCGTTTGCTTGTCTGGACCCCTCTATCGCCCGCCCGAGACCGATACATTGGTGCCGGTGATGTAGGATGCGGCGTCCGACATGAGAAACAGGATCGCCTCGGCGATTTCCTCGGGCTCGCCGATTCGGTTCATCGGAATCTTCGCCCGGAACCGCTCGACGCGCTCCGCATCTCCGGTGCTCTTCTCATGGATCTCGGTCCGCGTGATTCCAGGCGAGACCGCATTCACCCGCACCCCCTGCCCTGCCAGCTCCTGCGAGAGGCCGATCGTCAGCGCATCGACGGCAGCTTTCGATGCCGCATACCAAACGTATTCACCAGCGCTTCCGAGGCGCGAGGCGACGGAGGAGATGTTGACGATCGAGCCTCCTGGTCCGCCATTTTCCTTAGAAAGGCGTCGGGCGGCCTCGCGGGCCACCCAGAGCGCACCGAGGACATTGATATCGATACAGGCACGGATGGTCTCGTCGGACGCGCTCTCGAGCCGGCTCGAACGCCCCGTGATCCCGGCATTGTTGACCACATGCGAGACGGGCCCGAGGCCCGCCTGTGCTTCATCGAAAACACGGATCACATCTGCGGACACGGCCATGTCGCCCTGGCATATGACAGCAGCGGCTCCCGCGTCGCGACAGACCCGCGCCACCAGCTCCGCGGCATCGCGCTCCGAACGGTAATTGATCGCCACGTCATAGCCGCGCTGGGCAGCCAGTTGCGCCACCGCAGCGCCTATGCCGCGGCTCGCCCCTGTTATAAGCACGATGGGTCGCTGTGAGGCCATGATCCTGAATCTGTCCGTGAATGGGAATGGCTTAGCTTGACCCGGACCGCCCGTAGGGTCAACAAAGCGCCGTACGAGAGGAATACGATGAGCAAGCTTCAACCGATCCATGTGGTAGGCGGCGGCCTCGCAGGCTCCGAGGCGTCCTGGCAGATCGCCCAGGCCGGTGTTCCCGTGGTTCTGCACGAAATGCGGCCCGTGCGCGGCACCGATGCGCACAAGACCGATGGTCTGGCCGAACTCGTCTGCTCCAACTCCTTCCGCTCGGACGACGCCGAGACGAACGCGGTCGGCCTGCTGCACCAGGAGATGCGTTCGCTGGGCTCTCTGATCATGGCGAAGGGCGACGCCCACCAGGTGCCCGCCGGCGGCGCTCTGGCTGTGGACCGGGACGGCTTTTCGGACGCCGTCACCGGGGCCCTGGAAGCGCATCCCCTGGTAACCATCGAGCGTGGCGAGATCGCCGGGCTGCCGCCGGAAGACTGGTCTTCCGTGATCGTCGCGACCGGCCCCCTCACCTCGCCCGCCCTGGCCGAAGCCGTTCTGTCGCTCACGGGGGAGAAGGAGCTCGCCTTCTTCGACGCCATCGCCCCGATCGTGTACCGCGAATCCATCAACATGGACGTGGCGTGGTTCCAGTCGCGCTACGACAAGGTGGGACCAGGCGGCACAGGAAAGGACTACATCAACTGCCCGATGACGAAGGAGCAGTACGAGGCCTTCGTCGATGCGCTGCTGACCGGCGACAAGACCGAGTTCAAGGATTGGGAGAACACCCCTTACTTCGACGGCTGCCTGCCGATCGAGGTCATGGCAGAGCGCGGCCGCGAGACCCTTCGCCACGGCCCCATGAAGCCGGTGGGCCTCACCGATCCACGCAATCCCGACGTCAAGCCCTATGCCATCGTGCAACTGCGCCAGGACAATGCGCTGGGCACCCTGTTCAACATGGTCGGCTTCCAGACGAAGCTGAAATATGGCGCACAGACCGGCATCTTCCGCATGATCCCGGGCCTGGAGAATGCGGAGTTCGCCCGTCTCGGCGGCATCCACCGCAACACCTACCTCAATTCACCAAAGCTGCTCGATCCGACGCTTCGCCTCCAGGCCATGCCGCGGCTTCGCTTCGCCGGTCAGATCACGGGCTGCGAAGGCTATGTGGAAAGCGCGGCCATCGGATTGATGACCGGACGCTTCGCGGCAGCGGAACGCCTTGGGCGGGCATTGCCCCCTCTGCCGGCAACGACGGCGCTCGGCGCCCTCATCAACCACATCACCGGCGGCCATATCGAGACCATCGATGAAGGTCCCCGCTCCTTCCAGCCGATGAACGTCAATTTCGGCCTCTTCCCGCCGATCACGTTCACGGCCAAGGACGAAAACGGCAAGCGGCTGCGCGGCCCAGCGAAAACCATCGCCAAGAAGCGTGCCCTGACCGACCGTGCCCGGGCGGATCTTGCGGCCTGGAAAGCCGGGCAGGATATGCCGGCGGCGGCTGAGTGAGCGGTAAGTCCTGGGTGATTGGCGGCGCACTGTCATTCCGGGACAGCGCACAGCGCTGGGCCCGGAACCCATAGCCGCTAGCGTTTCAGAATTGAGAGCAGCGGCTATCGTCATGCTCTATTCTTCAACGTTGGAGTTTATCGGCCCCGTGCTCCGCTACGCGGCTCCGGAATGACGAGTGAAATCAAAATCCTCCCCGCCATAGCACCCAGATCTTGCGCCAACGGGGCAGGTCGACCTCCGTGTGGAAGGGGTCGTAATCCGGGCGCTCCATGGCTTTAAGATAGGGCTCCACGAGGGCGAGGACACGGAAGGCCGGCTGAGCCTCCGATGGAATCGTGGGGCGCAGGGTTCTGACCTGATCGAGATGACGGCGCACGACGGCGCGGAGATCCGCAAGCGCCCCTCTCAGGCCGGGCCCTCCCCGTCCGGTCACGATGTCCTCCCGCACGACGCCGTGACGCTCCAAAATGTCGGCGGGGATATAGATCTGGCCGTGACGGGCGTGCCATGGAAAAGCTCGCAGCAGGCCAGTCACCGCATAAGCAACGCCCGCGTGCCCCGCTGCATCGGCGTTCCGCGGATCGACTCCGTTCATCAGCACAATGCTTGCCAGACGAAAGAGGCTCGACGCGGTTTCCCCGCAATATCCTTCGAGATCGTTGAGGGTCGGCATCAGGTCGTCGTAGAGATCGAAGATCCGGGCGTCGATGAGGTCGACAAGGGCCGCGCGTGGCAGCTTGAACTTGACGATCGTGTCGTCGAGGGCGGCCACGATGGGATTGGCCCTGACATCGCCCCGCGCCTCGCCCTGCAGCGCATCGCGCCACCATTGCAGGCGGATCTCGCCGAGCATCGCCTCGCGCACGGAATCCCTCACGCGGGCGATTTCGTAGCTGAAAGCGTGCAGAGCATGGAGATGTGGCCGCTTGTCGGCCGGAGCGAACTGGCTCGCCCAGAACCGGTCCGGATCAGCTTCGCGGACGAGCGCCTCGCAGTGGGAATAGGCGAAGATCAGGTCGTCGGAGGCCATTTCAGGGTACGGCGATAAGCGCTGCCGCAACCTTGCGGTTCTCGGCGAGCAGGATGTTGTAGGTGCGCGCAGCAGCGCCGCTCTGCATCACGTCGAGGCCGATGCGGCGCTCCCGGAATTGCAGGCGCAGGCTCTCCGGCAGGGCTGCGACATCAACACCGGTGCCGAGGAGAAAGAACTCGATCTCCTCCGCCTCAGCGAAGACAGGCGCGAGAGACTCAACCGTGATCTCGGCGACCGATGAAACCGGCCACGCCCTGATGCCCGAAGGCAGGATCAGGATGGAGCCACGATGAGACATGTCCGCGAAGCGGAAGCCACCGTTGCCGTAGGCGTCGATGGGATAACGCCCCGGCACGAAGCCGTCGTAGGTACGACCGCCGCTCATGCGTCTCACTCCGCCGGAGCGACCTTGCCCTCTGGAGCTTTGACCGTCTCGGAACTGCGAAGACCGATATAGATCAGCATCGGCGACGAGATGAAAATCGCGGAATAGGTACAGATCACGACGCCGTAGAGCATCACCTGCGCGAAGCCTTCGATCGCCCGGCCGCCGAAGATCACCAGGGCCAGCAGAGACAGCGCCGTCGTGGTCGCCGTCATCACCGTGCGCGACATGGTGGTGTTGATCGACAGGTTCAAAAGCTCCGTCACCGGCATGGTCTTGTAGCGGCGCATGAGCTCACGTGTGCGGTCGAACACCACCACGGTCTCGTTCAGCGAGTAGCCGACGATCGTGAGGATCGCGGCGATCGACGTCATGTTGAACTCGTGCCGCGTGATGACGAAGAAGCCAACCGTCAGCACGATGTCATGCAGGGTCCCGACGATGGCACCGATGGCAAGCTCGCGCTCGAAGCGGAACCAAAGATAGAACAGGACCGCGATGACCGACAGGATGATGCCGATGGTGCCCGATTGGACGAGCTCACCCGACACGCGTGGGCCGACGGTTTCGACACGCTGGAAGTCGTAATCGTTGCCGAAGGTGTCGCGCGCCTTCTGCACCACGGCGCTCTGGGCAGCCTCGCCGCCTTCCTGGATGGGGAAGCGCAACGACAGGCCGCCGGCGGTGCCGAATTCCTGCACCTCCACATCGCCGAAGCCGAAGCCCTGTGCCGTCTGGCGGATCTGGGCGACGTCCGAATGGCCGGACTTCGACTGCAGCTCCATGAGCGTTCCGCCCTTGAAGTCGATGCCGAAATTCAGCCCGATCGTGAGCAGCACAAGGATCGTCAGGAGCGACAGGGTCGCCGATAACGGGAATGAGAAGCGCCGAAGGCGCATGAAGTCGAAATGGGCGTGTTCGGGCCAGATGCGGATGAGGCGCACGATATAAATTCCTTAGAAAGGAAGGGCTTTCGGACGCATCCAATGATACCAGAGCGCAATCATCATGCGCGTCAGGGTCACGGCGGTGATCACCGTCGTCAGGATGCCGAGAATGAAGACCACGGCGAAGCCGCGCACCGGCCCCGATCCGAGGAAGAACAGGATGACCGCGGCGATCGCCATGGTGCTGTTCGAATCCACGATCGTGGCAAAGGCACGCTCGAAGCCGGCCTGAATGGCGGACGGAATCGAGCGTCCGGCGTGCTGCTCCTCGCGGATGCGCTCATAGATCAGCACGTTCGAGTCGACGGCCGTACCGATGGTGAGCACGATGCCGGCGATGCCGGGCAAGGTCAGCGTCGCCTCGAGGACGGACATCAGGCCGAAGATCAGGCCGACGTGAACCAGGAGTGCGATGTTCGCGAAGAGGCCGAACAGGCCATAAGTCGCGAACATGAAGATCATGACCAGAATGGCCGCGACGTAGGTCGCCTTCTTGCCCGCTTCGATGGAGTCCTTGCCGAGGCCTGGGCCGACGGTTCGTTCCTCGACGACGGTCAGCTTCGCCGGCAGGGCGCCGGCGCGCAGGAGAACCGCGAGGTCCTGGGCCTGCTGCACCGTGAAGCGGCCCGAGATCTGGCCCGATCCGCCGGTAATCGCCGTCTGAATGGTCGGGGCCGAGATCACCTCGTTATCCAGCACGATGGCGAGTGGACGGCCGATGTTCTCGGATGTCGCTTGGCCGAAGCGCTGAGCGCCGCGGATATTGAAGCGGAAGTTGACGATCGGCTCGTTGGTGCGGCTGTCGAAGGCCGGCTGGGCATCGACGAGGTCGCCGCCCTCGACGATCACCCGGCGCTCGACCGGCACTTTCTGCCCGCCGGCATCGCGCATGGGGAGCATGTCGACATCGGTGGCGCCCTGCTGCCCGAGCATGCGGAATTCGAGCTTGGCGGTCCGGCCGAGAAGCTCCTTCAGGCGCTGGGGATCCTGCAGGCCGGGGACCTGGACGAGGACACGGTCCGCCCCCTGGCGCTGAATGCTCGGCTCGGTGGTTCCGCCGAAGTCGATACGCTTGCGGATGACCTCGATCGATTGATCGACGGCGCGGCGCACCTTCTCGTTGGTGCCGGCATCCGTATAGGTGAGCGTGATCAGCCCATCCGGCGTGGTCGTGACGTCGAGGTCCCGATTGCCGCCCTGGCCGAGTACCGTATTGCCGATCGGCTGGGACAGCTCACGCAGGCGCGGCAGGATCTTGTCCCGGTCAGCCTGATCCGGCACCCGGATCTGGATGCCGCGTGGATTGAGCTGGATGCCGCCCTGCGGGTTGACCCGAGCCTCACGGAGCACCCGGCGCACGTCATCGCGAAGCTGGGTGCTCTGCGTGCGCAGAAGATCCGGGACGTCAACCTCGAGCAGGACGTGAGAACCGCCCTGCAGATCGAGGCCGAGCACGACGGCACGGGACGGGATCAGCCACGAGGGAACCCAGTTCGGCACGGAGCGCAGGAAAGCTTCGCGCTCCTCGCGACCCATCAAGCTCGGAACGGCGAGAAGAAGGCCGATCAGGATGACCGCCATCGTGGCGATGATCTTGGTTCTCGAGAAGCGCAACATCGTCAACTCAACCTTTTCTGGGAGCGGCCGCGATCAGGCCTTGACCGGCTCGCTCTTCGCCCGGACCTCGGAGATATTAGCGCGGGCGATCTTCACCTTTACGCCATCGGCGATCTCGACCTCGATATCGGAGCTGTCCTCGAGCACGCGGGTCACCTTGCCGATGATCCCACCGGAGGTCACGATCGTGTCGCCGCGGCGCACATTCTTGATCATCTCCTGATGATCCTTCACCCGGCGCTGCTGCGGCCGAATGATCAGGAACCACATAATGACGAAAATGAGGATGAAGGGCACGAGATTCGTGGCCAACGACATCATGTCTGACCCGGCGGGGGCCCCTTGCGCGAAGGCGGGCGTAATGAACAAGCGGCTCTCCATGGAGTAAGGCGCGTGGCAGGCTCTTTCGGCCCACCCGCGCCGGACAGGGTTGGAACGCGGCGGACTATACCCATCGACTTCACGAAATCAATGAAGTTGCCGGGATTTCCAGAGCGCGCCTCCATGGACGATGCTCTGCATCCGCGTTAAGCAAGGCTTTTATTCAACGAAAGCGCCATGGCCAAGCCTCTTTCCGACCCATCGACCGTCCCGCCTGCATCCTCTCCCCTCGCCGCGCCGGAGGCTGTGGACCTGTTACGACGCATCGCAGACGCCTTGGATCGCCTCTCGCCGGCGGGGCGGGTTCACGCAGATTTTACAGCTGCAGACGCATTCGTATGGCAGGCGGCAGCCCGGCGGCTGGCTCCGGTGCCGAAGGTGAACCGGGTCGAGATGAGCCTCCTGCGCGGAATCGACCGCGTGCGCGACACCTTGGCGGAGAATACCCGCCGCTTCGCCTCGGGTCTTCCGGCGAACAACGCGCTGCTCTGGGGCGCGCGCGGCATGGGCAAGTCCTCCCTCGTGAAGGCGGTCCATGCGGAGATCAATCACGTTCGGGCGGCCGAATCGCGCGCCCTCAAGCTGATCGAGATCCATCGCGAGGACATCGAGACCTTGCCAGACCTGATGGCCCTGCTGCGCGCCGATCCGCATCGCTTCGTGATCTTCTGCGACGACCTTTCCTTCGATTCCGACGATACCTCGTACAAGTCCCTGAAAGCGGTTCTGGAAGGCGGCATCGAAGGCCGTCCCGACAACGTCATCTTCTATGCCACGTCGAACCGTCGCCACCTGCTGCCGCGCGACATGATGGACAACGAGCGCTCGACCGCGATCAACCCGGGCGAAGCCATCGAGGAAAAGGTGTCGCTGTCGGATCGCTTCGGCCTGTGGCTCGGCTTTCACAAATGCAGCCAGGACGAGTATCTCGACATGGTCTTCGGCTACGTGGACCATCTCGGCCTGGGAGAAGACCGCGACACCATCCGCGCCGAGGCGCTCGAATGGGCCACCACCCGCGGCGCCCGGTCGGGCCGCACGGCGTGGCAATACATCCAGGACCTCGCCGGACGGCAGGGAAAGGCGATTTGAGCCACCATTGTCATTCCGGGGCCGCGTCAGCGGAACCCGGAACCCATAATCGCTGACGCTTCAGGAAGAAGCGCAACGGGCCTGGATGTTTTCTATCTAAATCGTTGGCGATTATGGGTTCCGGGCCTGGTCCTTTCGGACCATCCCGGAATGACGGCAGCGGCGCCGATAAAAAACAAAGGGACGGCGGCTGAGCTCCGCCGTCCCCTCACGCGATCGGTTCGGGTACCGAAATCCGATCAAGCTGGAATTGGATCAGCCGCCGAGATGCTTGAGCGGGTCGACCGGCGACGCCCCCTTGCGGATCTCGAAGTGGAGCTGGGGCGACGTCACGTTGCCGGTCTGACCGGAGGTCGCGATCACTTGGCCGCGTTTCACCTGCTCGCCACGCTTCACGTTGAGCGAACCGTTATGGGCGTAGGCCGAAACGAAGCCGTTCTCGTGCCGGATCAGGACCAGGTTGCCGTAGCCCTTCACCTCGCTTCCCGCATAAGTGACGGTTCCGGCCTCGGCGGCCTTGACGGGCGTTCCTTCGGGAACTGCGATATTGATGCCTTCGTTGCCGCCATTCGCTCCGAATCCCGCGATGACGCGGCCGCGGGCCGGCCAACGGAAATCGCCTGAGGAATCGGCGACGCTAGCGGTCTGATCCGGTTCCTGGACCTTTGCAGGCTGGGCCACCGGCGCGGCGGCAACGGCCGGCGCCGCGGGCTGGGGCTGAGGCACTGCTGCGACCGCTACTTTCTGCGGCTCGACCGGCTTCGGCGCGGAGACGAGCGGCTCGGTGCCGGCCGTCGCGATCTTGACTGGAGCAGGCGCAGGAGCGGCCCTCATCGGGACCGGAGCGACGGGCTCGGACTTCGCGACAGCCATGCCGGGCCGGACGCGCTTGGGAGCTTCCGCAGTTTCGTTAGGGACAGCCTCGCCCTTCTTGTTCTCGACGAGACGGAATTTCGGCTGACCCGCGGGGGCAGCAGGAGTCGGTGCAACCGGACGGGCCGGAGCGGCGGAGGCCACTTGGGTGCCCGACGCGCTATAGACCGGGATCACCAGTTGCTGACCGGGCCGAACCTGGCTCGGGCTCGACAAGCCGCTCGCTGCCAGAATCGCGTTTGAAGGCACGCCATAGCGCTGGGAAATCGCATTGAGGTTATCGTTGCCGCCGACCGTGATGGTCGTACCGCCCGCCGCCGACCAGCCCGCCGGTCCGCCTGCCGGCGCCCTGACGGGTGCCGCGGCGACCTGGGCCGGTTGAGACAGGGGCTGTGCCTGGACAGGAGGCAAGGCCTGCGACTGGATGGGAGCGGTCGGCATGGCCGATGCCATCTGCTGCGGCTGGGCCGCCGGCGCCGCGGCGACGCTCTGACCGGAATCGAAACGATCGCTTGCGGAAAATGGGTTCGAGAACGGATTATCCGCGAACCGCACTGTGTCCGAACTACAGGCTGCGGCGGCGCTGCCGATCACGCTTACAAGAGCAATTCGCGAAATCGCGACCCAATGCCCGGAACTCCTACGCTGCCGCATCACTCAAAACCCCAACCGACGCAACTCGATGGCGGCATTAAAAGCCTATTGAGGTTAAGCAACCGTTTCCGGCCCGAATTTTGTCGTAACCGTAAGCAGAAATTTTCAACCTGGTGCCTGTTTACAGTGTCTTGGCGACACCGCGCATCAGCGGCGCCAGACGCAAGGTCGGGCCAGGATCCTGCCGGAGCGCGCCATCCTCGGTCCGCTCCACGCGGACGAGACGCGGCACGCCATCGATCGTCAGCGCGCCGACAAGCCGCCCACCGGGCCCCAGATGAGCTGTGACGGCTTCGGGGATCTCGGACACGGCCCCGTTCAGCAGGATACGGTCGAACCGTTCGCGAGGGCGGATCTCCAGCCCGTCGCCGATCTCCATCCGCACGCGACCTGCCTCGACGATCTTGAGATGTTGCCTAGCGCTTTCGGCCAGGGTGTTGAAACGTTCGATGGTGAAGACCTCAGCTCCGAGCCGGGCCAGGAGCGCCGTCACGTAGCCGGTGCCCGTCCCGATTTCGAAAACACGCTGGCCGGACGCGACGCCGAGCCCCACCAGCATGGCGGCCACCGTCCTCGGACCGGTCATAGTCTGGCCGCAGGGCAGCGGCAGGGCAATGTCTGTTCGGGCAAGATCTGTGAAGCGGCGCGGCGCGAAGACCTCGCGCGGCACGAGCTCCATCGCGCGCAACAGCGCCGTATCGCGAATGCCTCTCGCCCGAAGCGACAGGATAAAGGAAGCCGTCTCGACCGCCTCGTCCTCCGCACGAAGATTCTCACGCCCGTCCGGCGGCAGATCGATCGGCTCCGGTCGCGGCGTGACATCCTTCATCGGATGGCGGGCCTGTTCATTCGAAGGCCTGCGCGTATCGGGTCAGGCTCGGCTCATCCGTCATGTCGAGGCGAAGCGGCGTGACTGCGATGCGGCGGTTGGCGATGGCCCAGAGATCGGTGCCGTTCCCCGGCGTGAACGGCTTCCGCTCGAAGGCGATCCAGTAATAGGGAATGCCGCGGCCGTCCTCGCGCTCGTCGAGACGCAGAAGTTCCTGTGTCCGCTGACCCTGGTTGCAGAGAGCAATTCCCTCCACCTCCTCCGGCTCGCAACCGGGAAAGTTGACGTTGATCAGAATTCCCTTGTCGATCCCGACATCCAGGATGCGCCGGATGACCTTCGGCCCGTGATGCTCGGCGCATTGCCACTTGAGATCGTGGCGGCGCGTGGGTCCATAGGCCTGGGAGAGCGCGATGGACGGAATGCCTAAGATCGTTCCCTCGATCGCGCCGGCGACGGTTCCGGAATAGCTGACATCCTCGGCGACGTTCTGGCCGCGATTGACGCCGGACAGAATGAGGTCGGGCCTATGATCCCGCATGAGATGGCGCACGCCCATGATGACGCAATCCGTGGGCGTTCCCTTGACCGCATAATGCTGACCGCCCACCTCGCGCAGGCGCAGCGGATCATTCAGCGACAGGGAATGCGCCACGCCGCTTTGATCCGTCTCCGGAGCCACGATCCAGACATCGTCGGACAAGGCGCGGGCGATGGCCTCCATGACCTTCAGGCCCGGCGCGTGAATGCCGTCATCGTTGGTGCAGAGGATCCGCATCTCAGTCCTGCCGTTCCAGGCGTGTCATGCCGCCCATATACGGCTGGAGTGCCAACGGAATCGTGACGCTGCCATCCTCGTTCTGATAGTTTTCCAGCACCGCCACCAGCGTGCGGCCGACCGCGAGGCCGGATCCGTTGAGGGTATGCACGAAGCGCGGTCCCTTCCCGTCCGCCGTGCGATAGCGGGCGTTCATGCGCCTCGCCTGGAAATCGGTGCAGACCGAGCAGCTCGAAATCTCCCGGTACATCCCCTGCCCCGGCAGCCAGACCTCGATGTCGTAGGTCTTGGCGGAGGCAAAGCCCATGTCGCCCGTGCAGAGGGTCATGGTGCGGAACGGAAGATCGAGCTTCTTCAGCACATTCTCGGCGCTGGTCAGCATGCGCTCATGCTCGTCGCTAGAGGTCTCCGGCGTGGTGATGGAAACGAGCTCGCATTTGACGAACTGGTGCTGGCGGATCATGCCGCGCGTATCGCGTCCGGCCGCACCGGCCTCCGCACGGAAGCTCGGCGTCAAAGCCGTGAAGCGCAAGGGAAGCTCTTCTTCGGAGAGGATCTGCTCGCGGACGAGATTGGTCAGCGAGACTTCCGCCGTCGGGATCAATCCGTAACGCGCTTCTTTGATGGCGGCCAGGAGCGCATCCTTCGTCGGTCCAGCGGCGGCTAGGGCGACTATGTTCTCCAATGCAGAGCCGGGAAGCGCCCAGAACTGATCGTCTTCGAATTTCGGCAGCTGCGCGGTGCCGAACATGGTGTTGTCGCGGACGAGCAGCGGCGGATTGATCTCGGTGTAGCCGTGATCGTTCACATGCAGATCGATCATGAACTGGCCGAGCGCCCGTTCAAGCCGTGCGAGCCCCGATTTGAGAACGACGAAGCGCGAACCGGAAATCCGGGCCGCTGCCTCGAAATCCATCATGCCGAGCGCTTCGCCGATCTCGAAATGCTGCTTCGAGCTGTTCTGGGTTCGCGGCGCTCCGATGCGGTGGCGCTCGACATTGCCGTTCTCATCCTCACCGAAGGGCACCTCGTCCTTCGGAATGTTGGGAATGGCCGCCAGCGCATCGAACAGCACCTTCTCGGCGTCCCGCTCCTCCTGCTCCAGCTGGGGGGCGCTTTCCTTGAGGCGCGCCACTTCGGCCATCAGCTCCTGGGCCCGGGCCTCGTCCTTCTTGGCCTTGGCCTGCCCGATCTCCTTCGAGAGCGCATTGCGGCGCTCGAGGGTCGTCTGGAGGGCAGAAACCGCAGCCTTGCGCCGGTCGTCGAGAGCGATCAGGGAGGCGGACAGAGGCTCCATGCCCCGACGCTGGAGGCCTTTGTCGAAAGCCGCGGGATTGTCGCGAATGGAACGAATGTCATGCATGGGACCGACCGTGCTGCGAGAGGTGGCCCATCTTGGAATCGGCCGCCCTGTTCAGAATGCCAAGGGTGGCGGCCGACGGGAAGGAACAAGACCTATCCGGCAGCCGCGCGTGCGGCCTCGGCTTCCGCACGCTGCTTCTCCACCCAGCGGACGGAGAAGATGGACGCCTCGTAAAGAAGCAAGGTGGGGACCGCAAGGGCGAACTGGCTGATCACGTCCGGCGGCGTCAGGACAGCGGCTAGGATGAACACCACGACGATGGCGTAACGGCGCTTGCTCTTGAGGAAGTCCGAGTCGATCAATCCGGCCCGGGCCAGGAGCGTGAGCACCACGGGCAGCTGGAAACAGATCCCGAAGGCGAAGATCAGGGTCATGATCAGCGAGAGATATTCGCTCACCTTGGGCAGGAACTCGATGCTCGGCGAGTTAGCGGTGGCCAGCTGCTGCATTCCAACCGAGAAGCGCATGAGCAGCGGCATCGCGATGAAGTACACGACCGCCGCACCGATGGCGAAGAGGATCGGCGTCGCGAACAGATAAGGCACGAAAGCCTTACGCTCGTTCTTGTAGAGGCCGGGCGCGACGAACTTGTAGATCTGGATCGCGATGACGGGGAAAGCCAGGAAGCCCGCTCCGAAGGCTGCCACCTGGATCTGCGTGAAAAGGAATTCCAGGCCGTGCGTATAGACGAGGTGCGCCTTCTCCGGCGAGCCGACGGCGATCACATAGGGCCAAACGAGGGCGTTGTAGATGTATCTCGCCCCTGCGAAGCAGATGAAGAACATCAGCACAAAAGCGACGAGCGCCTTGATCAGGCGGGCGCGCAACTCGATCAGATGCTCGATCAGGGGCGCGCGCGACGCCTCGACCTCGTCCTCTTCGGCGGTCGTCATTCGGATTTCGCGTCAGGTTTGTCTGTCGCCGGCGCAGCCGGAGCGGTCGAGGGCGGCTGGGCCGCTCCTGCGTTGGCTTCGGCTTCTTGCTTCAGGACGGTGGCGATGGATTCCGCCGGATCGACGATAGGCGGAGCGGAAGGGATGGGAAGAGCAGCGAGCGGATCGACAGGCGCCGGCGGATTCGCCTCTCCGCGACCTTGGGCCATGGCTTCCGAGACGGCAGCTGTCGGGCTCGGCTCCTGGGAAGCTGGCGGAGAAGCGGGGCTGGCGCCAGGGGTGGCAGGAGTCTCGATGGCGCCCTTCAACTCGTCCCGGATCGTCTGTATCGGGTTGAAGTTCCCGTTCATGGACGTCACCGAATCGTTGATGCCCTGCAACTGACGCTTGGCATCGTCGAGATCCGCCTCGCGCATGGCCTCCTGGAACTGGCCCTGGAACTCCGCCGCCATCCGGCGAAGTTTTCCCGTCACCTGCCCGACGGTGCGCAGCGCCCGCGGGAGATCCTTCGGACCGATGACGATCAGCGCCACGGCGCCAATGACCATCACCTCACCCCAGCTCATGTCAAACATGGCGCGGACCCAACCCTGCCTGGACGCTACTCGTCACCGCGAGGCACGCGCCTCGCGGAAAGCTCTATTCGGCGCTCAGCCAACCTTGTTGTTGGTCGTGGCCGTAGTGGTGGCAGTCGGCGCCGCCGCCTGATGGTCGATGGTCCGGACAGGCTCCGTCGGCTCGACGGGCTTGGAGGCGGTGTCGTCCTCGGCCATGCCCTTCTTGAAGGCTTTGATGCCCTTCGCCACGTCGCCCATCATGTCGGAAATCTTGCCGCGTCCGAACAACAGGACGACGATCAGACCCACGACGATCCAATGCCAGATACTCGCGCCACCCATGGCAATCCTCCTGCGCCTCTTCCGGGCGCGGCTCCTCAACTGAAACGTGCCGCCAACCTAGGGATCGGAGGCGGCGAAAACAAGGACATCCTTCGGATCGATCTCGATTCCCACATCCTGTCCTTCCTTAACGGGAACGGAATCGTGAATGCGAGCCTGCAGAGGCCTATCGACGCCCTGAACATCGATATGAATCATATCGACCTCTCCGAGGAAGCGTCGCGACGCCACACGCCCCGGAAGACAGAAGCCGGGTGGCTTGAGGCGAAGCCCCTGGGGCCGCACGCAAATCACCGCCGGACCATCGGAAAGACCGGGCGCCGGGAAGACGCCGACCGGACAAGATGCCTGCCCCCCTCTTACCACGCCCGGAATCTCGTTGAAATCACAGAAGAAGCGTGCGGCAAAAAGGCTGACCGGATGCTTGTAGATCTCCTCGGAGGTTCCCTCCTGGATCACGGCGCCGGCCCGCATGAGCACGATCCGATCGGCAATGCGCATCGCCTCCTCAGGGTCGTGGGTAACGACGATGGTGGTGGCGCCCGTCTCGCGCAGGATTGCAACGGTCTCGTCACGGATCGCATCGCGCATGCGACGGTCGAGGTTCGAGAAGGGCTCGTCCATGAGGAGAACCCCTGGACGAGGCGCGATGGAGCGCGCCAGCGCCACCCGCTGTTGCTCGCCGCCCGAAAGGGTATGCGGGAACTCGTCCGCATAATGGTCGAGCCCAACGCGGGAAAGGGCCCGGTGTGCCGCGACATTGGCTTCGGATGCCGAGAGGCCCCGCAGGCCGAACATGACGTTCTGTAGGATCGTCATGTGGGGAAACAGCGCATAATCCTGGAACATCAGCCCGATGCCGCGCCGCTCTGGTTCGACATAGGCATCGGGGCCGCTCACCTCGCGGCCGTCCATCAGGACACGGCCGGAGGTCGGGGTTTCGACCCCGGCCGCAATGCGCAGCAAAGTGGTCTTGCCGCAGCCGGAATGGCCGAGAAGACAGACGAGTTCTCCCGGCTCGACCGTCAGGGACACCCCATCGAGGGCCCGCATGTCGCCATAGCTCTGGACGATGTTCTCGAAGGCAAGCTGGGCTGGAATCGAGGCGCCGGCCGTTCCGCGCTGGCCCCAGAGGGGCAGACGGAACCGGTCCCGCACCTGAGCACGCTTCTGCATCATTCGCCGCCGGTCCCACCCTCATCGATGGAGAGCGGCTGAAAAAGCTCGTCGTGATCGAGGGGATCCTCGTCCTCCCGCAGGGCCTGGTCGTCGGACGGCACCGGAACCGAGAGGTCCGGCGGCACCCTGCCCTCGAGGAAGCCGGCGCCCTTGAGCTCTTCGAGGCCCGGAAGGTCCTCGATCGCATCGAGGCCGAAATGCTCCAGGAAATGAGGCGTCGTTCCATAGGTGACCGGGCGCCCGGGCGCCTTGCGACGGCCCCTCAGGCGGATCCAGCCCGTTTCGAGAAGCGTATCGAGAGTCCCCTTGGAGGTCGCGACGCCGCGGATCTCTTCGATCTCCGCCCGCGTCACCGGCTGGTGATAGGCGACGATTGCCAGCGTCTCCATGGCGGCACGGGACAGCTTGCGCTGCTCGACCACGTTGCGGGCGAGTACGAAGGCGAGATCACTGGCGGTGCGGAAAGCGAAGCGCCCGGCCACGCGGACGAGATGAACGCCCCGATCGGCATAAAGGGCCATCAGGTCTTCGAGGATCGCGCCGACATCGGCTCCTTCGGGCAGCCTTCCTGCGAGATCGTCAACGCTCAGCGGCGCGGCAGATGCGAACAGCAGCGCCTCCGCAATGCGCGTCGCCTCCCGATGATCCGGGACGGATGGGACATCGTCCTTCGAGACCTCCGGGGTCTCGTCGACAGTATCTTCGGTATCGTCCATGTCAGGCTCCCGCCTCCGCAGTGTCCCTGATCGGCTTGACCCAGACCGGCGCGAAGGCTTCGTCCTGACGGACGGTGAGCTTGCCTTCGCGAACCATTTCCAGGGTCGCCGAGAGAGCGGAGGCCAGCACGGTCGGGCGCATGGAAGGCTCGACCATATACTGCATCAGATAGGTATCCAGGGTGGTCCAGTCGCTCAGATGACCGACGAGGCGCTCGAGGGCGTCGCGCGCATCCACCAGTGACCAGACGTTGCGCTTATGAAGGGAAACCTTGGCATTGAGCTTGATTTGCCGCTGGCGTGCATAGGCCTTGAGCAGATCGTACAGGCTCGCCTCATAATGGGCGTCGCGGCGGATCATGACGGGTTCCGGCGCGCCGCGGGCAAACACTTCGCGACCGAGCCAATCGCGTTCGCCGAGCTTCTTGGCCGCTTCGCGGATCGCTTCCAGACGGCGCAGGCGCAGGGCGAGGGCCGTCGCCAGATCTTCGGCGCTCGGCTCCTCCCCCTTCGGCGGCTCGGGCAGGAGCAGGCGGGACTTGAGGTAGGCGAGCCAGGCCGCCATGACGAGATAGTCCGCCGCCAGTTCGAGGCGCATGCGACGCGCCTCCTCGATGAAGGTGATGTATTGCTCGGCGAGCGCCAAGATCGAAATCTTGTGGAGATCCACTTTCTGACGGCGCGCAAGCTCGAGCAGGAGATCGAGCGGCCCCTCGAATCCGTCCACGTCGACGTGAAGGGCGGGCTCGCTCTCGGCCCGCTCCACGGGAGCGACATCCTCGAAGGGTAAGGCTTCTGCCATCAATAATACTCTACGCGACCAATTCGCAGCATTGACCGCTTAGGCAACCATCGCAAGGGCGGCGTCAAGCCTTGCGCGGGCATCCACAGGATCGAAAGGCTCGGCCTCATGGGCGATGCGGCGAAGAGCGGCATCCGCTCGCCGCAGGGCATCCCCCTCGAGCAGCGGAGTAGCCTCGGCCACGGCCGCCATTTCCTCCATCTTGCCGTTGCAGTGGAGCGCCATGTCGCAGCCCGCCGCAAAGGCCCTCTCGGTCCGCTCGCGATAGGACCCGGACAGGGCCTGCATCGATAGATCGTCCGTCATGACGAGACCGTCATAGCCAAGATGACCGCGGATGATCTCCGACATGACGATGGCCGAGGTCGTGGCCGGGTTGTCCGGATCGAGAGCCGTGTAGACCACGTGAGCCGTCATGGCGAGCGGCATATCGGACAGGATCCGGAAAGGGACGAAATCGTGCCATTCCAGCTCGTCGCGGGAAGCTTCGACCACCGGCAGGGCGAGATGACTGTCCGCCCCTGCCCGCCCATGGCCGGGCATATGCTTGATCACGGGCAGGACGCTTCCGGCCAGGAGCCCTTCCGCGGCCGCACGCCCCAGGACGGCAACCTGCTCGGGCGTCCGCCCATAGGCCCGGTCACCGATGACGTCGTGAGCGCCGGAGGTCGGCACATCCAGGACAGGCAGGCAATCGACCGTAATGCCCACGGCACGGAGGTCGTGGGCGATCAGTCGGGCGCCGAGACGGGTAATCTCGCGTCGTACCAGAGGGTCGTTGGCATGAATCTGCCCATAGGTCCTGCCGGCAGGATATTTGGGCCAATGCGGCGGGCCAAGCCGTTGCACGCGCCCGCCCTCCTGATCGATCAGGATCGGGGCATCGCTCCGCCCGACCGTCTCCCGAAGCGCGTCGCACAGAGCCTTGACCTGAGCGGGGCTTTCCACGTTGCGCTTGAAGAGGATGAATCCCCACGGAGCCGCTTCGCGAAAGAAGGCGGCCTCGTCGGGAGTCACGGAGGTGCCGGAGCAGCCAGCAATAAAGGCGCGGGTCATCATCCCCGCGCCTTACGTCCCCTGCCTTGCAGGGTCAAGGACCTCCCGCCGCATAACGTTGCGGGAGGATAATCTCGATCGTCAGTTCTTCGCCACAAAGCACTGGCCGCCCTGCCCCTGTACCTTTGAGCACAGAGTGGAGGCCTCGTCCCGCGCCATGGGGCCGACGCGGACGCGGAAGATGGTGTTGCCATTAACTTCGGCCTTGCGGATCAGCGCGGGCTGCCCTTCCAGGTCCGGATACTTCTTCTGGAAGCCAATGAGGACTTTCTGAGCGGCAGCCTCCGAATTGGCGAGGCCGAGCTGGACAGCAAAGCCGCCTGTGGACGCGGTTTCAGCCGGCGCCGCGGGAGCGGGAGCAACCGGGGTCGGCTGGGCCGAGGCCACCCTCTGCGGCTGCGCCTTCGGCTGTGCCACCGCATCGCTCGGTACCTCGGCAACGGGAGCAGGCTTAGGCGTCGAGGCAGCTGGCGTCGCAGGGGCCGGCTTGGGCTGCACCGCTGCTGGCTGGGGCTGAGCGGCCGCCGGCATGGTCATTGCCGGAGGAGCCGAAGCGACGGCCGTCGGCTTGGCGGCGCCCCCATCAGACTGGGCGGAGGACCCGTCCGGTCGGATCGTCACGGTCCGAACCTTTCGCGGCTCACCGAGATTGAGCCCGTTGGCCGGTGCGCCCGAAGTTGCGCCGGTCGCCTCCGTGGCGGCGTTCATCCGAACGGCCTGATTGACGTCGACGGGCTGCTCGGTGCGGGTCACCACCTTGGTCTCGGCGTTCTGGTTAGAGCGCTCGTAGATCTGTTTGTTCTGGTTGGGGATTTCCACGCCGCCGGGGTTCTGCGGCTGGACCTTGATCGGCTCGTTCGTCGCCTTGATCAACGGCGGCTCGCCGCCACCGATGGCCGAGTGGGCGCCGCCCATGAAGAATGCGGCACCGCCTCCGATCACGGCCGCGCCCAGGACCGCTCCGATAGCGATCAGGCCCTTGCGCGAACGGGGCTTCTCATAGGCTTCGTAAGTGTCGTTCTCGTAGCCCTGGGGCGCTTCCTGACCCTCGTAATAGGCCTGCTGCCCGTAAGAATCGTCTGCATAGGCTTCCGGCGCCTGGTGGCCATAGGCCTGAGAGGCGGGCTGCGCATAGCTGCGCGTATCGTAGGCTGTATGATCGAACCCGCCGAGATCGCCATGATCCTGCTGAGGTGCGCGTGCCACCGGGGCGGCCTGCGGCGAAACCGCGAACAGATCATCCATGGAATGAGCACCTGCCGGACGGGCCCGCTGGGTCGCTTCGTTCGCCAGGAGAGACTGGAAGGGATCGTCCTGGCCCACGATGCGGGCCAGTTCCGCCAGCGGATCGTTGCGGCCGCCGGACGCGGCGGGCTGCGCGGGGGCGCTCTGCGCCTGGGCGATTTGCCGTTCGATCTCGTTCAGATCGACCGCAAAACGGGGCTTCATTGATTCGCTCATCGCGCCGGACCTCCGGGTACTACGACGCGGACGCCCATCGCCCGCATCGGCACAACGTTAGGGAACCTCGGACGAGCGCTCGGAAACGGATATCCCGCCTCAGAACATCAACGCATCTCGTCGGGAGCCGTAACGCCCAAAATTGCAAGCCCGGCAGCCAAAACTCCCTTGAGAGCATGAACAAGCGCGAGCCTCGCTTGAGTTGAATCTTTATCAGTTTGATTAACAAAGCGTAATTGAGGCAAGTCTTTCCCTTTGTTCCACAAACTATGGAAGGCGCTGGCCACGTCATACAGGTAGAATGCGACTCGGTGAGGCTCATGAGCTTCAGCCGCCGCTTCGACCATCCGCGGGAACTGCGCGATCCGGTGGATAAGATCCATCTCCGCCTCGTCTTGAAGCAGAGAAAGATCGGCTTCCGCAAGCGCCTGCGTCGAAAAGTCCTGGCTCGGAAAGGCCTCGCGAGCCTGCCGGAACACGGACGCGCAGCGAGCGTGAGCATATTGAACGTAGAAGACCGGATTGTCCTTGGACTGCTCGACGACCTTGGCCAGATCGAAATCCAGAGTCGCGTCGTTCTTGCGGAAGAGCATCATGAAGCGGACAGCGTCGCGCCCGACTTCATCCACCACATCACGCAGCGTGACGAAGTCCCCGGCCCGCTTGGACATTTTGACCGGCTCGCCGCCGCGCAACAGGCGGACCAGCTGGCAGAGCTTCACGTCGAGATCGCCCTTGCCGCCGGTGACGGCCTTCACCGCCGCCTGCATGCGCTTGACGTAGCCGCCATGGTCGGCGCCCCAGACGTCGATCATCGAAGCGAAGCCACGCTCGAACTTGGATCGGTGGTATGCGATGTCGGAGGCGAAATAGGTGAAGGAGCCGTCCGATTTCAGGAGCGGTCGATCGACCTCGTCCCCGAATTCGGTCGCCCGGAACAGCAACTGCTCCCGGTCCTCCCAGTCCTCGTCCTTCTGGCCCTTGGGCGGCGGCAGCCGGCCCATATAGACGAGACCCCGCTCCTGAAGCTCGGCAATGGTCTTGGCAACCTCGCCGCCATTGTCCTGCTGCAGGGACCGCTCGGAGAAGAACACGTCGTGATGGATGTTCAGGGCGGCAAGATCCTCACGGATCATGTCCATCATCGTGTTGATGGACACTTCCCGGACGAGCGGCAGCCACTCGGCCTCGGATTTGTCGAGGAGGCTTTTTCCATGCGTCCGCGCGAGGGCCTCACCTACCGGCTTGAGGTAATCGCCGGGATAGAGCCCCTCGGGAATGGTCCCGATATCCGCGCCCAGGGCCTCCCGGTAGCGGAGATAGGCAGACCGGGCCAACACATCGACCTGGGCGCCCGCATCGTTGATGTAGTATTCGCGCGCCACCGCGTGGCCGGCAAAGCCGAGCAGGGCTGCAAGGGCATCGCCGAAAACCGCACCGCGGCCATGGCCCACATGCATCGGACCGGTCGGATTCGCGGAGACATATTCCACGTTGACCGCAATGCCGGCACCACGCCCGCTTCGTCCGAACGCCTCGCCCTCCGTGATGGCAGCACGAAGAACGTCATACAGCGCCTCGGGCACGAGCTTGAGGTTGATGAAGCCCGGCCCGGCCACCTCGCCCTTGGCGACCTGCGGGTCCTCACGGAGTTCGGCAACGATGAGATCGGCCAGCGCGCGCGGGTTCATGCGCGCCTCCTTGGCGAGCACCATGGCGGCGTTGGTGGCAAGGTCCCCGTGGGAAGGATCCCGCGGCGGCTCCACGACGACGCGGCTCGCGTCGAGGCCCGAAGGGATCTTTCCCGCCTCGGCCAAACGGCCAAGCGCATTCGCTACCCGCTGCTCAAACAGTCCGAAGATGTTCATGGTACTCTGTCTCGATCGGGCGAACGGCCCTGGAAAGCTTTGGCGCGCTTCAAGAGCGCGGTCGGCAAACTGGATCGTGCGCTAGCGCAACTCCGGGGTCACGTCAAACAGACGTCGGTGCTCGAGGATCGCATATCCGTCGGTCATGCCCGCAATGTAATCGGCAACCCGGCGCGCAAGACGGGCCTCATCGTCCCGGGTGAGCCCGGCCCGCCACTCCTCGGGCATCGTGTCGGGCGCGGCCTTGAACCGCCCGAACAGGTCGCGGACGATGTCGTCGGCCTGGCGGCGCACGCCCATGACGGACGGGTGCCGATACATATGGGCATAGAGGAACCGTTTGATCGCGGCATCCGCGTCCTGCATCGCCTTCGAGAAACCGATCACGGGCCCGGGCGCCTGCCGGATCTCGTCTGCGCTCTTGGGATCGAGCGCTTCGAGTCGCCTCTCCGCATCCCGCACCACGTCCTCCACGAAACGGGTGATGACGCGCCGCGTCAGCTCGTGGATGCGCCGGGACAGTTCGAGATGGGGATACTGCTCGTCGATCTCGCGCAGGAGGCCGTCGAGGAACGGGACCTCCCGCAACTCCTCGATCTGGAACAGCCCAGCTCTCAGACCATCGTCGATGTCGTGGGAATTGTAGGCGATGTCGTCCGCGATGGCGGCCGCCTGGGCCTCCCCGCCCGCATGGGTCGCAAGGTCCATGTCCTGAATGACGTTGTATTCGAGGATCGCGAGAGGCACGCCGCGCTCGGCGTAGCGCAGGGTGGGCCTCCCAGTGGCATCAAGCAACGGGCCGTTGTGCTTGACCAAGCCTTCCAGCGTTTCCCATGCCAGGTTCAGCCCGTCATAGGCCGCATAGCGGCGTTCCAGGCGGGTGACGATCCGCAGGGCCTGCGCATTGTGGTCGAAGCCGCCGAATTCCGCCATACAGGCATCGAGGACGTCCTCGCCCGTATGGCCGAAAGGCGTGTGTCCCAGGTCATGGGAGAGCGCCAGGGCCTCCGCGAGATCCTCATCGAGGCCCAAGGACCGGGCCAGCGCCCGGGCGATCTGGCTGACCTCGATCGTGTGGGTCAGGCGCGTCCGGTAATGATCGCCCTCATGATAGACGAAAACCTGAGTCTTGTGCTTGAGGCGCCGAAAGGCGGTGGAATGGATGATCCGGTCGCGGTCGCGCTGGAAGTCGCTGCGCGTGGGCGAGATCGGCTCCGGGTAAAGGCGGCCGCGGCTGGACTGCGGGTCGCAGGCATAGGGCGCTCGCCATCTCTCGCCAAAGGGCCGCACGCGTCTTCCCCGGGTTGAAGCATTGTCAGCGGGCACTTACCTTGCTCTATAGATGTTGTCCAAGGTTACGTTCTTCGACGAACTGGATTCACGAATGGCCGAGATTACCCTCACTTCCAGCGCTGCGCGCCGCATCAACGAGATCATGGCAGCCGAACCGGTCGGTTCGATGCTCAGAATCAGCGTCAACGGAGGGGGTTGTTCGGGGTTCCAATACGCCTTCGACGTGGAAACACGCCGCCAGGATGACGATCTGCTGGTGGAGCGGGACGGCGCGGCCGTTCTGGTGGACCAGGTCTCGATCCAGTACATGGACGGATCGGTCATCGACTTCGTGGACGATCTCATCGGCCAGTCCTTCAAGATCGAAAACCCGCACGCCACTGCGTCCTGCGGCTGCGGCACGTCGTTTTCCCTTTAAGGTTTCTCAACCGATCCCGTATCCTCTTTCGGCCTGGGCCAGTCGGCCCGGGATCAGCGGGTTGCTGTCGCATTTTCGGGGACCACCATGGGTTTTGTTTATCGTTCGAGCATCGGGGCCCTGGCGCTCGCGGCAGGCGCCATCGGTCTCCAGATGGAACCGGCCGTCCTGCGCAATCTGGTCGCCGCCACGCCGACCTCGCAAGTCTCCGTAGAAGCCGTACGGGCGCCGCTCTGGAGCCTCGCCTTCGCGCAGTCGCCCGCAACCTTCAGCCTCGACAATGTCCGGATGACCTTCGGCTCGGCCTCCTATGAGGCCAAGACCATCCGTTTCGACGGCGTGACCACGTCGCGGGCGGAAATCGAGGCCCTGTTCGCCGCCCAGACCAGCGACCCCTGGGCGGCGCGCCTGTCCCGCATCAATGCGGCGCAGGTCACGATCCCCGAGCTCAAGGTCGAGCAGATCTTCGGATCGAAGACCCAGGTGACGACCTACCGTGACCTGGCCCTGACGAACATTCGCGCCGGACACATCGCCGAAGCCGTCGCCGCCACCGCCGGAGCCGAGGTTTCGGACGGCAAGCGCCGGACGACCGTGAGCTACGGCCGCATGGCGATTTCCGATGTGGATGGCCCGGGCATCGCCAACCTCTTCGAGGCCAAGGCGGAGAATCCGGCTGCTCCGCTCACGCGCCTTTATGGCTCCTTCTCCATCGACGACGTGAACTTCGTGGACGACCAGAACGGGACCAATGTCGCCATTCCCCACATGGTCGGGCGTGATTTCATGGCCCGTCCGACCGCGGATTCGTGGTCCGGCTCCATGTCGGTTTTCACCGAGCTGGCCGACCGCAGGGACCTCTCGGAGGACGAACAGAAGCGCCTCCTGACCACCTTCGCGGATGTCTTCGGAGCGTTCGGCATCGGCTTCATGGAAGCCCGTGACATGACGGTGAAGTTCCGCCCGGACGAGGCGAAGGGGCAGGATACGGCGTCGATCCGGCGCATGGCCTATACGGGCGCAAAAGGCACCCAACCCGCCGATGCCCGCGTCGAGGGCGTGGACATCCGAACGGAAGACGGACGCATGGCGATCGGCACGATCGCCTTCACCGGCTTCTCCTTCGCGTCGACGATCGAGGGTCTGAAAACCCTGGGCGACAAGCGCCTCAAGGAACTCGATGCCACGACCCTTCGCGGGCTCATGCCGAAACTCGGCACCATGACCGTCGAGGGTATCGATATCGACATGCCGAACGCGAAGCCGAATGCCGACGCACCGGACCGGGTGAAGGCGAGCCTCAAGAGCTTCGAGGTAACGGCGGATCAACCGGTGAGCGCGATCCCCACCAATCTCCGCGTCAGCATTCGGAACTTCGCGATGGCCGTGCCGGAGAACAGCAAGGACGAAGGCATCCAGAGCCTGACGAGCCTGGGCTACAAGGCGGTCGACATGTCCATGCTCGTCGCCGCAGGCTGGAACGCGGGGACGCAGGAGCTGAACCTCAAAGAGGTCTCCGTCGAGGGGAAGGACATGGGCCGGATCTCGCTGACCGGTCTCTTGGGCGACGTGAGCCAGGACGTGTTCAACCCGGACACCGCGCTTGCCACCGTCGCGCTGATCGGCGCACGGGCAAAGACCCTCAATCTCGTGGTCGAGAACGGCGGCCTGTTCGAGCGCTATCTGAACAAGACGGCCAAGGAACAGAAGACCACACCGGAATCGCTGCGCAGAACCTTCGCCGCCGGAACCGCTGTGGTGATACCCTCGATGCTCGGCAGTTCGGGAGGAGCCAAGACGCTCAGCCAGGCCATTGCGCGCTTCATCGCCAAGCCCGGACGGCTCGTGGTGAATGCGAAGGCCAAGGATCCGGCGGGCCTCGGCGTCGCCGACCTCATCACCGCCGCGGACCCGTCCGCCGTGATCGAGAAGCTCGACATCAGCGCTACGGCAGAGTGATGCCGCAATCATTCCGGGACCGCGGAGCGGCGCCCGGAATGACGATGTTCGTCATATCGGAAAGACCGGTATCCGGTCCCTCAGATCATCGTCGGCTGCGTTTCCGCCGCCTGGGCCTCGACCACGGCGATGGCCGTCAGATTGACGATGCCGCGGGCCGTCACGGACGGCGTCAGGATGTGGGCGGGCTTGGCAGGGCCGATCAGGATCGGACCGACGGGCAACGAATCCGCCAGCATCTTGGTGAACTGGAAGGCGATGTTCGCGGCATCCAGATTCGGCATGACCAGCACGTTGGCCTCGCCCTTGAGACGTGAACCCGGATAGACCCGCTCGCGGATCATGTCCGAGAGCGCCGCGTCCGCCTGCATCTCTCCGTCGACCTCGAGATCGGGAGCCCGCTCCTGGATCATCTCCAGCGCCTTGCGCATCTTCAGCGCGGAGGGCGTATCGGCGGACCCGAAGTCGGAATGCGAAACGAGCGCGATCTTCGGCTCGAGGCCGAAGCGGCGCACGTGGCTCGCGCAGGCGATCGTCATGTCGGCGATCTCCTCCGCGTTCGGATTGAACTGGACATGAGTGTCGGCGAGGAAGAAGGCGCCTTTGGACGTGATGACCAGGGACAGGCCCGCCATTTCGTGAGCACCCGGCGCGAACCCGATGATGTCCTTGATATGCTTGAGGCGCGACTGGAACCGGCCCTCCAGGCCGCAGATCAGCGCATCCGCATCCCCTCGCTTCACGGCCAGCGCCCCGATCACCGTCGAATTGGTGCGCACCAGGGTCTTGGCGGCATCCGGCGTGATGCCCTTACGACCGGCCGATTCCACGTAAGTGGCGACGTAGTCGCGATAGCGCGGATCGTCTTCCGGGTTCACGAGATCGAAGTGGCGGCCGATCTCCATCGACAGGCCGAAGCGCTTGATGCGCGTCTCGACGACGTTGGGGCGGCCGATCAGGATCGGCTTGGCGATGCCCTCCTCCACGATCACCTGGACCGCCCGCAGAACCCGCTCGTCCTCGCCCTCGGCATAGATGACCCGTTTCGGGTTCTCCTTCGCCTGGGAGAAGAGCGGCTTCATGATGAAGCCGGAACGGAAGACGAAGCGGGTGAGCGAATCCGCATAGGCCTCGATATCGGCCAGAGGCCGTGTCGCGACCCCGCTCTCCATCGCAGCCAGCGCGACGGCAGGCGCGATGCGCAGGATCAGGCGCGGATCGAAGGGGCTCGGGATCAGTGACTTGCGGCCGAAGGGATGGGCCTCACCGCCATAGGCGCGCGCGACAACCTCGGACGGTGCCTCGCGGGCAAGACCTGCGATGGCCGTGACGGCCGCCGCCTTCATCGCCTCGTTGATGGTGGTCGCCCCGACGTCGAGAGCGCCCCGGAAGATGTAGGGGAAGCACAGGACGTTATTGACCTGGTTCGGATAGTCGGACCGGCCCGTGCAGATCATGGCGTCGGGCCGCGCAGCCTCCGCCTCCTCCGGCATGATTTCCGGATAAGGGTTCGCCAGGGCCAGAATCAGCGGACGCGGCGCCATCTTCTCCAGAAGGGCGGGCTTGAGCACGCCGCCGGCCGAAAGGCCGAGGAAGATGTCCGCGTCCGGAATCACATCAGCCAGCGTGCGGGCATCGGTCTTTTGCGCATAGACCGACTTCCATCGATCCATGAGCTCATTACGACCGTCGTGGACGACGCCCTCGATATCCGTAACCCAGATGTTCTCACGCTTCGCGCCCAGGGACACGAGAAGGTTGAGACAGGCGAGCGCGGCGGCGCCGGCGCCGGACGTGACGATCTTCACGTCCTCGATGCGCTTGTCCGCGAGTTCGAGGGCATTCGTCACCGCGGCGGCGACGATGATAGCCGTGCCATGCTGGTCGTCGTGGAAGACCGGAATGCCCATGCGGCTCTTGAGCCGCTCCTCCACCTCGAAGCATTCGGGCGCCTTGATGTCCTCCAGGTTGATGCCGCCGAAGGTCGGCTCCAGCGCGGCGATCACCTCGACGAGCTTGTCCACATTCTTCTCGGCCACTTCGATGTCGAAGACGTCGATGCCGGAGAATTTCTTGAACAGGACGGCCTTGCCCTCCATGACCGGCTTCGAGGCCAGCGGGCCGATGTCGCCGAGGCCGAGAACGGCCGTGCCATTGGAGATGACGGCGACGAGATTCTGGCGCGATGTGAGGTTGGCGGCCTCCGACGGATCGGCCGCGATCGCCTCGCAAGGCGCGGCCACGCCTGGGGAATAGGCGAGCGCGAGGTCGCGCTGGTTGCCGAGCGGCTTGGTGGGCTGGATCTCGAGCTTTCCCGGACGCGGGTAGCGGTGATAGAAGATCGCTCCCGATTTCAGATCCTGCGAGATGTTGTCAGCCATCCCTTACGCTCCTTACGCCAACGCGCATCGTTTCAAGTGGGCGCACTTGTGCTCGCCTTGCCTGTCCGCGTCAACGCTCTTATCCGCAGATGAGCAATGCAGATGAGACTGCGTCATCGCCTCAAGAACTGGCGCAATCCGCACAACCAGACGAAGCTCCATCTCGCACGGCTCGTGGACCGGTATGGATACGATGTCGGCGAGTTCTCCTACGGCCGACCGAAGGTCCGGTTCCCGGAATCAGGCAAGAAGCTGACCATCGGCCGCTACTGCTCCTTTGCCGACAAGGTCGAGATCCTGCTCGGCGGCAATCACCGCACCGACTGGACGACGACCTATCCGTTCTCGGCCCTGCGGGAATTGTGGCCCACGGCTCCGCATACGGAAGATTACCATACTTCCCGGGGGGACGTGACCATCGGCAACGATGTGTGGCTGGGATCGGGCGCGATCATTCTGTCCGGCATCACCATCGGTCATGGGGCGGTGATCGCCGCCCATGCAGTGGTCACGAAGGACGTTCCGCCCTACGCCATCGTCGGCGGCAATCCCGCGAAAGTCATCCGCTACCGCTTCGACGAGGCGACGATCCAGGGCCTCCTGGAATCAGCCTGGTGGGAATTGCCGCGGGAAAAGATCGCGGTCCTCATCCCGCTCCTTCAGAGCGACCGGCTCCGCGAGCTGATTGCGGCCGTCAAGGTGCTGCGGGCTCAATCGTCTTGATCGTGCGCCGGCCGAGCGCCTTCGCCTTGATGGCGAGCGCCGGTTTCTCGATGCCGTACCAGGACAGTGCCGCGACGACGAGCGCCGCGACGAGCGAGGGGCCGAGGAGCACGATCGCGGCGGTGGCCGGGAAAAGCGTGTGGAGCGCCTGTTGCGCCGGCCAGCCGTAGAGATAAGTCCCGTAGGACAGATCGGCTTCCGGTTCCCAGGTCCGGCGTGTCACGACCGGCGCGAGGGCCAGCCAGATGACCCCATAGGCCGACGTGACGAAGAGCAGCGCCTTGTAGAGAAACGTTCCGTGGGCGAGGCCCGTGGCGAGCACGAGCCCTAGAAGTAGGATTCCGGACAGGCGGGCGCGGTTGCGCCAGACATAGAGGGCACCGCCGAACGCGAAGATCAGCGGCAGGCGCAGCGCCGTCTCCAGCCCCTTCGGAGCGTCGGGCCGGAACAGATCGAGGGCAAGCAGCGCCACGGCCAGACCCGCTACGAGGGCGAACGCTGCAGGCCGGAAGCGGAGAAGGCCGATGAAGCCAAGGGCCAGCACGCCAACATAGCACAGGACTTCATATTTCAGGGTCCACACCGTCCCCATGGGAAACCGGAACGGATTGCCGTCGAACACGCCGGGAAGCGCGATGTTGCTCTTGAAGCTCGTCAGCGTCGCGACGATGAAGCGCCGCAGTGCATCGCTCGTCAGATAATCCATCAGCGGCAGACGCGTCATGGCACCGCCGAGCAGAAGCGCGACCGCAAGCGTCGCCACGATGAGGCCCGGCGCGATGCGCAGCGTCCGGGCAATGACATAGTCGCGCCAGCCGCGCCGGTCGAAGCTCATGGTGACGAGGAAACCGGAGATCGCGAAGAAGCCGTTCACTGCGTGCTCGCCCAGCGTAAAGCCCGTCCAGCCAGCGAGGGGCTCGTCCATGACTTCGCCGGTGGTGACGCTGAAGGCGTGGGACACGACCACGGCCAGCGCCAGGAGCAGCCGGATCAGCGTGAAATTGTTCCGCTCCTGGCCCATGGCGGTCGACACGGTGGGCGCAGCGATGACGAGAGAGAATGGCCTCATGACAATCCCTCCTGCCGCAAAGCGCTTCGCCCACGCAGGAAGGCCAGGGCGCCGGCCGCCGAACCGCCATAGCGTTCGATCAGGCTGCGCCGGAACGACAATCCTGCCGCGAGCGTCTTGAGGGCGTTGACGGCGAACATGGACGGCGCCGGATCCGGCAGCCCGTATTTGCGGCTCACATAGGCGCGAGACCACGCCTGATGCCAGCGGGACTTGAAGACGAGGCCCGGCTTCGGCCCGCTGGAACGGCCCCGTCCGTGGCCGACGCGCGCCTGAGGTACGTAGATGAGTGCCGCGCCGGTATCGGCGATCCGCCGGCAGAGATCGTCGTCCTCGTAGAACAGGAAGATCTTTTCGTCGAAGCCGCCGAGATCGAGGAAGAAGGAGCGGCGCATGAGGAAGCAGGCGCCCGAGAAGAACGGCGCGCAGGCTTCACCTTCGGGCAGGACCAACTTGCCGCCGGGATTGGTGAGATGCTTCGCCAGGAGCGATCGTGGCTGAAAGAACACCCGCCCGCTCGGCTCGACGATCTGCGGCGCGAAGAAACCGGCATCGGGATAGCGCTGAGCCGCATCTACGAGGGCTGCGACGGCGCCTTTCTGGACGATCACATCGGGATTGACGATGAGCACGAATTCCGTGTCGGCCGCGCGTACGCCGGTGTTGTTGGCGCGACCGTAACCCTCGTTCCGACCGTTGCGGATCACCCGTGCGCCTCGCCGTTCGGAAAGGGCAGCGCTGTCGTCGGTCGAGGCGTTGTCGACGACGATGGTCGCAATCCCCTCACCCCGTAATGCGTCGAGGCAATCCGGCAGCGCATGGGCGCTGTCGAAAGCCACGACGATGGCGGTGACCACGGGCGCTTCCCCGTCCGGAGGCCTGCGGCTCATTTCTCCGGCAGGTTCAGGCGGATGTGGAGTTCACGCAACTGCTTCGGTGCCGGTTCGGTCGGCGCGCCGAGCAGCAAGTCCTCGGCCTTCTGGTTCATTGGGAACAGCGTGATCTCGCGCAGATTCTGCGCGCCGCAGAGCAGCATCACGATGCGGTCGATGCCCGCCGCCATGCCGCCGTGGGGCGGCGCACCATACTGGAACGCGCGATACATGCCGCCGAAGCGGTTCATGATTTCCTGTTCGCCATAGCCGGCGATCTCGAACGCCTTCACCATCCGGTCAGGCCGATGGTTGCGGATAGAGCCGGAGGCCATCTCGTAGCCGTTGCAGACCATGTCGTACTGGAAGGCCGTGATCTTGAGGATCTTGTCCTTGTCGTTCGGGTCGAGCGCCATGAAGGCGTCGTGGTCCATGTTGCCCATGGAGAACGGGTTGTGGGAGAAGTCGATCCGCTTCTCGTCCTCGTTCCACTCGTATTGCGGGAAGTCGACGATCCACGCGAAGGCGAACTGGTCCTTGTCGCCGATACCCAATTCGTCGCCGATGCGCACGCGCGCCTTGCCGGCGAGGCCGGCCGCCTTGTCCTCGACACCGGCCGAGAAGAACACCGCATCGCCCGCCTTCAGGCCCGTCTTCTCACGAATGACCGCCTGAGCCGCGTCCGGAATGAACTTGGCGATCGGCCCCTTGCCGGTAATCTGGCCGCCCTCTTCCTCGAACACAATGTAGCCGAGGCCGGGCGCGCCTTCCGAGCGCGCCCAGTCGTTGAGCTTGTCGAAGAACGAACGCGGTTGCGAAGCGGCGCCGGGCGCCGGGATTGCGCGGACCACACCGCCCGACTTGATGACGTTCTTGAAGGCGTTGAACGTCACGTCATCGCGGGTGAACACCTCCGACACGTCGGCGATCACGAGAGGGTTGCGCAGGTCCGGCTTGTCGGAGCCGTACTTGAGCATGGCTTCGGAATAGGGAATACGCGGGAAGACCTCCGTCACCGGCTTGCCGTCGGCGAATTCCTTGAAGGTGTCGCGGACCACCGGCTCCATGGTGCGGAACACGTCTTCCTGCGTGACGAAGCTCATCTCCACGTCGAGCTGGTAGAACTCGCCCGGCAGGCGGTCGGCGCGCGGATCCTCGTCGCGGAAGCAGGGCGCGATCTGGAAATACCGGTCGAAGCCGGAGATCATGATCAGCTGCTTGTACTGCTGCGGTGCCTGCGGCAGCGCATAGAAGTGGCCGGGATGGATGCGCGAGGGAACGAGGAAGTCGCGCGCGCCCTCCGGCGAGGAGGCCGTGAGGATGGGCGTCGTGAACTCGAAGAACGCGCTCTCCTTCATGCGGCGGCGGAGCGAGTCGATGATCGCGCCGCGCTTCATGATGTTGTTGTGCAGCTTCTCACGGCGCAGGTCGAGATAGCGGTACTTGAGCCGGGTTTCCTCCGGGTACTCCTGATCGCCGAACACGGGCATCGGCAACTCGTCCGCGGGGCCCAGAACCTCCATGTCGGTGATGTAGACCTCGACCATTCCGGTGGGCAGCTCCGGATTCTCCGTGCCCGCCGGGCGCTTGCGGACCTTGCCGTCCACCCGGACGACCCATTCGGACCGGACCGTCTCAGCCAGCTTGAAAGCCGGCGAATCCGGATCGATGACGCATTGGGTCATGCCGTAATGATCGCGCAGGTCGAGGAAGAGCACGCCCCCATGGTCGCGGATGCGGTGGCACCAGCCGGACAAACGGGCCGTCTGGCCGACGTCGGCTTCGCGCAGGGCGCCGAGGGTATGGGAACGGTAGCGGTGCAGAGAGGCGGACATGGAAGCCTGCATGAAAGGAGACTGTTCGGACGAAAGGCGCACCATTCATGGGCGCACGAGGATGTCAAGGCGGAATGGCCGGCTCCCGAGGGATCACGGCCTCTCGCAGGCGCTCGTCCTGGCGCCGTCATCGATGGCGTTCCAGGCAACAGGCCGCAACGATACCCTGCCCTGCGGCTGAAGGTCGAAGGTCTGCTTTGATCCCCACATCCTCAAGTTGTTTGACCAGATCATTGTCTGATATAAAGTAACATTACTCCGCAGCTCTCTGCTCGGAGCCTCCTCGACGGCGCGACTCGTCGAGGTGATTGCAGACGATAAGGATCAAGGGGTCAGTCATGTCTGAGATCAAATTGGACGCAGAGCATCTCGAAACCTCCCAGATGACGAGCCGTATCGACGAGCAGGACGCGGGCGTGCCGGTCGTTCTGGACGACGAGGAGCTTGGCTGGGTCGCCGGAGGCCGGAAGGTCAACGAATATGAAGGACAGCATCGATAAGAGCTGGCCTTACGCGAGATCAAGACCGCCGGAATAAGCATCGGGCGCTTGCCGGCGGCAACAATATGCCCTTCCAGAGGGAGACGGCCGTTTGCTGGCGGCCGTCTCTTCATTTGAATTTTTAGGGCGCGATGAATTCAGACGAATTCCTGCTTAGGCACCATGAGGTGGACAAGACCAGCGCACCGCCGACATGAATGCCTCGAAATGCACAACCGTTTTGGGACGGTATCAAAGAGACACAACAGATCCTTCAGCCAAGCCGCCGTGGTCTTCGATCGACCGGGACCAGCGCAGGCCTTGAGCGGCGACTTGACGCTCTTCCTTCAAACCGAAAGCGGAAGCAAAAAATCGTAGCCTTCGAAAGAGGCGGTCAGGCGACCGAAGCCGATCTTCCAAGTCGGCTGGGATCGCCACAGAGCGCGATCCCAGCCCTTCCGTTAACGCCTACGGCTCAGTCACGATATCCCACGCAGACTTTCCGCCCCGGATGATTCTCGCGTAGCGCTGAATCACAGGATTCACGACCGTTCTAGGCGGCGCGCCCGTCGGTGTGTTGTGTATGACACCGCCTGCTCCGATGCCGGTCGGCGCGCCAGCCGATCCGCCAGAGCTCAGCGAGCCGCCCATCCCGACGGAAACATAGACATCCCATGGAATGTACATCCCGCCCGACACCAGCTCCAGATCGTCCAATCGCAGTTCGGAAATCTCTGTCGTCATCTTGTGGTCCTCCGGAAAAGCTTTGACGCCCCCTCAGGTCGTAAAGCTCCGACATTCCAACTCGCTATAATATAACAGTCTACCAACCAACGGTTTATCTCCGAACAATCCTGGCCTAAACGAAGCAAATGGAATTTGCGATTTTGCATGCAACTTCCGTCAGGCGCGTGCTTGTCCGCACACGAAGCGGTACCTGTCTTGCATAGACGCATAGCTTTTCGCGGAACTGACGATTGCTGGCAGCACTAATGCGAGTGGCATCTTCCTTGCCATCGACGAGTCAATGAAACATGATTGCGTTTCATTGGAGGCCTCGCTTGCGTTGAACCAACCGCTTTTCAGACCTGCCGTCTCCCACGCCGCCGAACGCTCAGCCGCGATGCCGGCTTCGCCAGTGTCTTGGCGCGTATTGGGTTGTTTTCTGACATTTGCGGCGATCCTCGTCATCGTCTTCATTGCCACTGCCGGCTATGCGCGCAAGGAAACCGCTGCGGGTGCCCTGATATCGACCGGCGGCATCGTTCGGGTCTCGGCCCGACGGGATGGCATCGTGACGGACCTGAAGATCCGCGACGGTGATCGTGTCCTTGCGAACCAACCTCTTTTCAAGGTCGAAACCCAGCAGGGGCTGGAGGGTGGGCGAACGCTGGGAGCCGCGGTTCTGGCGAACCTCGACGCGCAAGTCCAGCTCATCAAGGATCAGATCGTCTCGGACCCGGCGCGCGTTGCCAATGAAACGGTGCGTCTCGATGCGACGATCGCAAGCGTCCGCGCCCAGCGCGATGCCATCACTGCACAACGTCAATTGCAGGCTCAACGCGTAGAAGCAGCCGAAGAGCGCCGACAGACACTCGGCGAACTATATCGGAAAGGAAACGGCACCAAGGTCGCCCTTCAGGACCAGGAGGCGATGCTTCTCGGCAGCCGTCAGAACCTCGCCGATCTCGATCGACAGCTCGCCGCAACCGATCGCGATCTGCAGCAGGTGCAATTGCAGCGCGAGCAATTACCCGTTCAACAGAGCGAGCGCCTGTCGCAGTTGCGTTTAAATCTCGCCGACAAGGAACGGGAACGCACGGAGGTCGAGGCGGCTGGATCCCAGATCGCACGGGCCCCCATCGACGGCCACATCACGGCGCTGCAAGTCACACCCGGCCAGATGGTGGACGCCAACCGCCCCGTTCTCACCATCGTCCCCGAAACTTCGGATCTGCGCGCAGAACTGTTCGTCACGCCAAGGGCCATCGGCTTCGTCCGCCCGGGACAAAAAGTACGCCTCATGGTGGACGCCTTTCCGTATCAAAGGTTCGGGACGTTGTCCGGAACCATCGAAACCGTTTCGAACGCGGTCCTCACGCCGGGCAACGTGTTCGGTTCTCTCGCCCTGAAGGAAGCAGCTTATAGGGTTGTAGTCGCGCTCGATCAGCAGGACATGAATGCTTTCGGCAAGCGGGTTCTGCTTCAGCCGGACATGTCGCTCCAGGCCGACATTATTTTGGAGGAGCGATCTCTTCTCGCTTGGCTCATCGAACCTCTCCTGAGCGTACGGGGACGCATGTGAGCGCGTCACCGAACGTCTTGCGCAAGATTAATTTCTGGAACGGCTCGCGCCTTCCCGTGCTCCTTCAAACCGAGGCCGCGGAGTGTGGCCTCGCCTGTCTTGCCATGATCGCGAGTTATCACGGTCACGAGGTCGACCTCATCTCCATGCGGCGGAAATTCTCCGTTTCTCTCAAAGGGACCAGCCTGAAGGACGTTCTCACGCTGGCGCAGCGCATGGGAATGATGGGTCGCGGACTCCGCCTTGAACCGGAGCAGTTGAGCAGGATTCAAACACCCTGCATTCTCCATTGGGATATGAATCACTTCGTCGTGCTCAAGGAAGCGCGTGGAAAGAGGATCGTGATTCACGATCCGGCAAGCGGGGAGCGAACCTACACGCTTGACGAAGTAGGTCGTCGCTTCACCGGCATCGCACTGGAACTGTCGCCGACGTCTCGCTTCGAAAAAAAGAAGGAGAGCGTCAAACTTCCGCTTTCCACGCTCTGGGGTCGCTTGAGGGGCGTCCATCGCGCCCTGGGCCAAGCGCTGCTTCTGACGGTGATCCTTCAGCTCGTCGTCCTTGTCGGGCCCTTCTACATGCAACTCACGGTCGACGACGCGATCATGAAGGGCGACAACGGCCTTCTCAGCGCACTTGCCGTCGGCTTTGCCCTTCTTCTCGTGATTAATGTCGGGGCGACGTGGTTGCGCGCTCAAGTGCTCATGTTTCTCGGCAACGCCCTCAGCTTTCAGATGGGTGCAAACCTTCTGAACCACCTCTTGCACCTGCCTCTCGATTGGTTCGAGAAGCGTCATATCGGGGATGTGGTGTCACGCTTCGGCGCGACCGGGCCGATCCACAGCCTGTTCTCCCAAGGATTGATCGGAACCATCGTCGACGGAATGATGGCCGTCCTGACCCTCGTGATGATCCTGATCTACTCTCCGCCCCTTTCGATCCTGGTTTTCGGCGCTCTCTTCTTCTACGCTCTCTTGCGGATCGTTTCCTATCGCCTGGCGCGGCAGCTGCAGGAAGAAGTCATCGAGGCAGAAGCCAAGGAAAGCACGACGTTCATCGAAACCGTCCGGGCCGTTCAGAGCATCAAGATCTTCAACAAGGAATCCGAGCGGGAAGAACTCTGGCAAAACAGCCGCGCCACTACCATCAACAGGGGCATCCGACAAAAACGGCTCTCCAACGGCTTCGAAGCCATCAATCAGCTGCTCTATGGCTTGGAGAACATCCTCGTCGTCTATCTCGGGGCCCGCTTCGTGATCGCCGGTGAGATGAGCGTGGGAATGCTTTACGCCTTCATGTCTTACAAGGAACAGTTCCTGGACAGGGCGACCCGGCTCGTCGACACGGCGCTGCAATACCGCATGCTCGAACTCTATGTCGCGCGGCTATCGGACATCGCCCTCACCGAGAAGGAAGCAGGATACGATCACCAGCCTCTGATCATTCAACCGCTCGCGGGAGCGATGGAGGTGCGCGATCTGTATTATCGCTATGCCGATACGGAGCAGGACGTCTTAAACGGAGCCAGTCTCTCGATAACGCCTGGCGAGTTCGTGGCAGTTGCGGGTCCGTCAGGCGGCGGCAAGACCACCCTTCTGAAGACCATGATCGGCCTTCTCAAGCCACAGCGCGGCCAAGTGCTCATCGACGGTCGCCCCCTCGATCATCTTGGGCCGCAGCATTTTCGCGCTCAGATCGGTGTCGTCATGCAGGACGATCACTTGCTGTCGGGCAGCATTGCCGAGAACATCACCTTCTTCGATCAACGCATCGATCTCGACTGGATGCGTCGTTGCGCTGAAATGGCAAGCATCGACGACGAGATCATGGCGATGCCCATGAACTACAACACCCTCGTCGGAGACATGGGCACAAGCCTGTCCGGAGGACAGCGCCAGCGCGTCCTTCTCGCCCGCGCTCTATACCGCCGGCCGCGTATCCTGTTCATGGACGAGGGAACCTCGCACCTCGATCTGGACAGGGAGCGGGAGGTCAACCGGGCTCTCGCAGCGCTCAACATCACGCGGGTCGTCATCGCGCACCGGCCGGAGACGCTCCGGGCTGCCGATCGCGTGGTCGTATTGCGGAACGGCATTCTTGGCGACGCAGACGAAGCACCGCTTTCCCTTAAGGCCAAGATCCGTCCTGCCGACGCTTTGAAGGCGGCTGACGCGTAGGACTTATCTCTCCTGGCCACACCAGGCCCACTCGTCCGCTGCGGTTTTCGGCAACCACTCACACGAGCGGTCACAGCGAGGTAATCCTTGCAGAACAAAGCGTGAATCACCATATCCTGCCTATGATTCCCGCTCATGTCACATCCCTCTTGAGGCCTGCCCGGAATGCTCCCGTCGAGGAGCGGATCGAGGGCGCTTGGCACGTCTATCCCATGGAGGGCGCGCTGGAGCTTCACTATACGGACCAGGCCGGCAATCCGAGCCGGCGCTGGATCATCGCGCGCGAGCTGAAGGTCGGGCCTGGCAAGACCCTCCTCGGGGGCATCGACATGGCCGACGACGGCTATCGCGGCTTCCGGGCCGACCGGATCGAACGCCTCGTCGATGCGGAGACCGGCCTCGTGGTCGACCGCAACATCATCGATTGGCTCATCAAGCGGGCCGAGCGGCAGGCCAAGGAGCGCCGGAAAGCTCAAGACCAGCCCTAGCGCCCAGGATGCGTGTCAAAAACGGATTCCAAAAGTGGAATCCACCCAATGTTCTTAAGACAAGAGTCGCCGGATCGCCAAGCTTCGGCTAAAAACCCCCTTATGGACCTGATCACTTCGACCGACGCCCTTCGCCGAGCCTGCGATCGCCTTGCCGCCCATCCGTTCGTGACCGTCGATACGGAGTTTCTGCGCGAGACGACCTATTATCCCAAGCTCTGCCTGATCCAGATTGCGGGACCCGATCCGGCGGATGCCTATCTCATCGACCCTCTCGCTCCGGAGATCGACCTCGAGCCGTTCATGGCGCTCATGGCAAACCCGGGGGTCGTCAAAGTCTTTCACTCCGCCCGGCAGGACCTGGAAATCGTCTGGAACCTCGGCCGGATCGTCCCCGAGCCCCTGTTCGACACCCAGGTAGCTGCCATGGTGTGCGGTTACGGCGATTCCGTCTCCTATGAGCAGCTCGCCAACGATCTCGCCAAGGCGCGGATCGACAAGTCCTCCCGCTTCACCGACTGGTCGCGCCGCCCCCTCACGGATGCGCAGCTCACTTATGCCATCTCCGACGTCACCCATCTGGTGAAGGTCTATCAGGCTTTGGCAGCGCAGCTGGAGAAGAACGGCCGCCTGCCCTGGCTCGGCGAAGAAATGGCCATCCTGTCCTCGCCGGACACTTACCAAGCCGATCCCGAGAACGCCTGGAAGCGGCTTTCCGGACGCCTGCGCAAGGTCAAGGAAGTGGCGGTGCTCATGGAGATCGCGGCTTGGCGGGAACGCGAGGCGCAGAGCCGGGACGTTCCGCGCGGCCGGATTCTCAAGGACGATGCGCTGATCGACATCGCCATCTCCGGCCCGCGCAGCGTGGAAGCCCTGGGGCGGCTGCGCACGATCCCGAACGGTTTCGAGCGCTCCCGGACCGGCGCGGACATTCTCGAAGCCGTGGAACGCGGCCTCGCCCGGGACCCCGCCACCGTGCCGATGCCCGAGCGTAGCCGCGGTCGCGGCAGCACCGGCGCCGTGGTCGACCTCCTGAAAGTTCTGCTCAAGGCGGTCTCGGAGCAGGAGGGCGTGGCGCCGAAGATCATCGCCACGGTGGACGACCTCGAGGCTATCGCCGAAGATGACAACGCGGACGTCCCACCCCTGCATGGCTGGCGGCGGGCCTTGTTCGGAGAGAAGGCCCTAGCGCTCAAGAATGGCCAGCTCGGAGTGTCGGTTCGCAAGAACAAAGTTTTCGTCCATCCGATTCCAACGTCGGCAGGCTGACGCCTGGGCTCTGATCATCGCGCTGCCGTGCGGGGCCGCGACGCGACGCCCGACCCGAAGGGCCTGCGAAGCGGAAACCTATAACCGCTTTGCTTCGTAATCTGGCTACGTGACAACTTTCTTTATGATATATAGGATCATCTATCCCTTGCTAAGCTAGCATCAAAGTATTCTCATCGATGTCAAAAGCTGCCTGGACAGTCCTCGCCTTCTGCGTCGCTCTCCTGACCAGTGCCAAGATTGATTCCGCCATAAGTGGTGAAGAGGTCTGGGAAAAGCATCAGCGAAAATTGAAACAAGAAGCAGTAGAATTGTTTCAAGCTGTCCTAAGCGAAATCGAGTACAAACCAAAGCGTTGTGAATTTCAGATCGACTGGCATGACTATGCCGTTCCAGAAGAGGTGGCGCGTTCCTATCTCAAATCGACGATTCACGCCGATCTCGTGCCACCCCATCACGCGACGACCCCTGCAGAAATTCTTGACCCAGCAGGAGCTATACGCGAGGCCTTTTGTACTGAAGAAGAGGAAAAGAAGTGGCAATCATCGCTTGTAGAAGAGCTTAGTGCGAAGGATGTTGCCTCTAAAAGCGGCGACGGCCCTGCATCGTCTCAGTTTTCAACATTACGCCGGGAATATACTTTTCCGATATTCGATAAGAATTTTCGAAGGGCCGTCATTATCGTGAGCGGTATAGAGCGCTCGTGGTCTAGAAGACCCAATGGTCAGATCGGGAGATGGATGCATCTGATGGGAGGCGCTTCAATCTACGAGAAGCGCAATGGTCAGTGGCGATTTCTCAAACACGAAAACCTTTTCCACGGTAGTGGCTGAACGACCCAGGTCGCCTTCGTCCTCAAAACAGCAACGCCACGATGACATATGATCATCGTGGCGTTGCTTTGTATAAAACGATAACGACTTGATATCTTATCGCCCAAAGATCCCCTTGAAGAACTGGGCGACCTTGTTGTGCTTCTTCTTGCGGTCCACGTCGGCCTGGCTCTTGACCCAGGCGATCTGGACCACGCGGCGCTCGCCGACGAAGGGGCGGTGGCCGTGCCAGGAATTGTCGGACCGCAGGAAGGCGAACATGGTGCCCATCATCGGCGGGACCTCAAGAGCGTAGGGCTCGAAATTCTGGCCGTCGTAGAGCACGCGCAGGCGTCCGCCGTCGCCCTGGTTCCAATCGTCGTTCATGTAGACGAGCATGGTCATGACCTTGGAAGGGCCGTCCGTGTGGATCGCGCCGTATTTCGGCTGCGAGCGCTTCATGATCGTGGTGAGGCGGGGATACTGATGGAGATCGATGCCGAATTTCTTCGACAGCTCCTCAGTCAGTTCCGGGCCTTCCAGCTCGTCGATCAGGGTCTTGAACCGGCCGTGCAGCTTGACCTCGTCGACCGTCAGGTATCCGGGCTTGTCGATTTGCGGGAAGTCGCGCCGCAGATCGTCGATGACATCCGCCTTGAGAATGTTGTCGGTCAAAAGGAAATCATAGGGCTCCTTCGACGTCTTGGCATTGCGGACGGCGTTGAGATCGATGGTTTGCATAAAGGTCTCCCTGGCGACAAGGCCACGATTTCTACTCTCATTAGAATAAATCGTCAGCCTGTACCAGTCGCCTGCCTCGCCCCCTTTCGTCTTAAGGGGGCGAACCTGGATGAGACGACGTCTTCTGATCGGGGCGGCTAGATGATCTCGATCACCGGCTCCAGGTTGAGGAGCTTGGCCAGGGCCCGCACACGCCCGACGAGCCGCTCGTTGGCGAGGTCCGCCCGATGGCTCGGGAGCTGGAGGACGACGCTCCGGCCCCGCGCGATGAGCGGCGTTTCGGGCAGAACCCCTTCCATGGCGACCGAGACCGGGAAGGCGACGCGCATGATAGCCGCCAGCAGCCGGGCCCGTTCCATGAGCCGGGTACCGGCCAGCGCCACAATCCGGGACCCGACCTTGTCCGGAGAAAGGCCCTCATGCCGGAAGAAGATCGACAGGGCCAGATAGGCCCGCCCCGGATGATCGAGGCCCACGAAGGCCCCATAGGCGATGAGATTGAGGCTCTGCTCGCCCCGGTAGTCAGGATGCGCCCGCCAGCCGATATCGGCCAGGAGACAACCGGCTTGGCGCAGACGGCGCTCATACTCGGTCTCCGGCAATCCGAGCGACTCGATGAACCGGCTCGTCCACTCCCAGAGCTCTTCACCATGGCGCGGCGAGCGCGACCGGAGCAGGTTCAGGTCGCTCGCCGCCCGCAGCAGCGGGTCGAGATGGCGCTTCTCGTTGTCTAGTTTGTCGTAGAGCAGCCCCTCGCGGACGCCGAGGGCGGAGATTGTAATCTCCTGCGGTTTGCCGAGGCGGATGATCTGCTCCAGCAGGATCGCGCCATAGGCGAGCAGCGGCCGCCGGGCTTCCGAGATGCTCTCGATATCCTTGAGGGTCTTGGCATCCGCATCCTCGACGAGGTGCAGGAAGTCGATGCTGTCGTCGGGATTGATGACGTAGTTGTGCATCACGTGGAGCGGGTAATCGATCACCGCTTGGTGCAGTCGCGCCAGGGCGCGCCATGTCCCGCCGACCGCATAGAAGGTCCGGCCGTGCAGGCTTTCCAGCTGATCGGCCGCGCCCTCCAGTGCCGTGCGGATGATCCGCTCGGCCTTGCGCAAGGAGCCGCCGCTCAGGTCCTGGAGCGCAAGACCGCCGAGGGGCATGGTCACCCCCTCCCCGACCTGATCGTCCTTTACGTCCACCAATTCGAGACTGCCGCCGCCCATATCGCCCACGACGCCGTCGGGACGGAAAAAGCCGGACACGACTCCATAGGCGGAGAACCGCGCCTCGGTGGCGCCGGAGAGGAGCTGAATAGTGCAGCCGCATGCCTTTTCGGCAGCCTCCAGGAAGGCCGGGCCGTTCGACGCGTCGCGGGCGGCAGCGGTCGCCAGCACATAGATCTCCGAAACGTCCATGGTGTCGCAAAGCACCCGGAAACGGGCGAGAGCCCGCAACGCCCGCTCCACCGCGTCGTCATCAAGCCGCCCGGTGGTCGCGACATGACGGCCGAGGCCGCAGAGCACCTTCTCGTTGTAGATGGGCGTCGGCGCGCGCGACACGCCCTCATAGGCGACGAGACGGACCGAGTTCGAGCCGATGTCGATGATCGCGACGGGACGGCCGATCTTGAGACGTCCCTGCGCTTCGCTGCGCTCCGCGAGAACCATCTCAGCGCTGCCCGCGCTTGGCGAGCGCCTTGGGGCTCGATGTCTTGAGGGACTTGCCGCGACCGGACAAACTTGGATTGGTCATGAAGTACCTATGGGCGTTGAAAGCTTCTTCGCCTTTCCCCGGCACGATCCGCCGGCTGGTGCCGTCGGGAAGCACCATCCAGCTCTGCTCGTTGTCGAGAAGATTGGCGAGCATGATCTGGTCGAGAACCTGCTGATGCACCGTGGGATTGAGGATCGGCAGCAGCGCCTCGACGCGCCGGTCGAGGTTGCGCGGCATCAGGTCCGCCGAGGAGATGTAGACATGGGCTTTCGGGTTGGGGAGGCCCTGCCCGTTCCCGAAAGCATAGATGCGCGTGTGTTCGAGAAAACGCCCGACGATGGATTTCACGCGGATATTGTCAGACAGGCCCTGGATGCCGGGGCGCAGGCAGCAGATGCCCCGGACGATGAGGTCGATCTGCACACCGGCGGCACTCGCGTCATAAAGCGCATCGATGATGACGGGATCGACGAGCGAATTGCATTTGCCCCAGATCGCCGCCGGACGCCCGGCCTTCGCATGGGCGATCTCCTCCCCGATGTGCTGGAGCAGGCGCTGCTTGAGGTTGATCGGCGAGACCGCCATGCGCTCCAACTCGGCCGGTTCCGCATAACCCGTGACGAAGTTGAAGATGCGCGACACGTCGCGTCCGATCACCGGATCGGCGGTGAAGAAGGAAAGATCCGTATAGATACGCGCCGTGATCGGGTGGTAGTTCCCCGTGCCCACGTGGCAATAGGTGATGAGCTGCCCGCCTTCGCGGCGAACGACCATGGACAGCTTGGCATGGGTCTTCAATTCGATGAAGCCGAACACGACTTGCGCGCCAGCGCGTTCGAGATCGCGCGCCCATCGGATATTGGCTTCTTCGTCGAAGCGCGCCTTCAGTTCGACAAGCGCCGTTACCGACTTGCCCGCTTCCGCCGCCTCGGCCAGCGCGGCGACGATGGGGGAATTCGACGACGTGCGATAAAGCGTCTGCTTGATCGCGACCACATTCGGATCCCGCGCCGCCTGATGCAGGAACTGCACCACCGCGTCGAAGGACTCGTAGGGATGGTGGACGATGATGTCCTTCTCACGGATCGCCGCGAAGCAATCGCCGCTATGTTCGCGGATGCGTTCGGGGAACCGGGGATTGTACGGCTTGAATTTGAGATCCGGCCGGTCGAGGCTCACCAGCTGGGAGAGATCATTGAGGCCCAGCATGCCGTCGACGACGAAGAGCTCGTCCTCGGCGATCTCCAGCTCCTCCACCACGAACTGCCGCAGATCCTCCGGCATCGCGCTCTCGACTTCAAGACGGATGACGCTGCCGCGACGGCGGCGCTTAAGGGCGGTCTCGAAATGGCGGACGAGATCCTCCGCCTCTTCCTCCACTTCCAGGTCGGAATCGCGGATGACACGGAAGGCGCCCTGCCCCTGGATATTGTAGCCTGGAAACAGGCGGCTCGTGTAGAGCACGATCGTCTGCTCGAGAGCGATGAAACGCGTCGAGCCGGTTTCCGAAAAATCGGGAAGCCGGATGAAGCGCTCAGCCTTTACCGGAAGACGGATCAGCGCGTTCAGCACCTTCCCGTCGCTCTGCCGCACCAGCTTCAGGGCAATCGAGGAGCCAAGATTAGGAATGAACGGGAACGGATGGGCCGGGTCGATAGCGAGCGGCGTCAGAACCGGGAAGACGTGGTTGAGGAAGTAGTCCTCGAGCCAGGACGCTTCCGGCTTCGTGAGACCGCCCCCGTCCACGAGAACGATCCCTTCCTCCTGCAGCGCGACTTTCAGCTCCCGCCAGCGCCCCTGCTGGTCGGAAGCCAGCTTCGAGACCTCAACGGCGATCTTCGACAGCTGCTCCTGCGGCGTAAGCCCATCCTGAGAGCTTGTCGCGACACCGGAACGGACCTGGCCGCGAAGACCCGCGACCCGGACCATGAAGAACTCGTCGAGATTATCGGCGGAGATCGAGAGGAACCGCAGCTGCTCTAGGAGCGGATGGTTCCTGTTGGAGGCCTCCTCCAGAACCCGGCGGTTGAACTGGAGCCAGGACAGCTCGCGATTGATGAAGCGCTGGGGGAACTGCCTCAGGATGGCGCCATCGAGCTCGATGTCCGGCGGCGCCTTGGGAGCCGGGACCTCGCTGACAATTTCGACTTCGTCCAACACCAGGGCGCTGCGCACGTCTGTCTCCGTCACCTTTCGCGACGTCCGTTTTGGTTTGGACTTCGTGACGGTTTCACGACGGTTCGGTGTCGAAGTCTTCACGTCGTCGTCAATCGATCTCATCAACGTCCTGAATGGCCCCGAGAAGTTCCGATGCGATGGCGCGCGATACGCGGCGTCCCCGACTTAAGGCCTCCTTGTCGAGGAGCGTCACCACTTCGGCCGCCTTGGCGAGCGACCGTTCGATGCGCAAAGCAATGTAATCGACAACGCTGGTGTCGACCACCAGTTGCCGGTCCACGAAAAGCTTCACCAAAACAGCCTTGAGGAGTGCGTCGTCCGGCGGATCCAGCGGAACGGTGGTCGCGAGGCGCAGGCGCGACAGCAAATCTGCCGTTCGGATTCCCCAGGAATCAGGCAGCGTCGTGCAGGTCATGAGCACGAAAGCCTGCCGCTCTCGGGCCAGATTAAGCAAGTGGAACAACGCAGCCTCGTCCCGCTCGGCCTGATCGATATCCTCAATCACCAGAGCCCCATTGGAGATGAGATGCGGAACCTTGTCCTGCGTCACTTCGAAGGCATCGACCGTCCAGGCATGGGCCATCTCCGCCCAGATCGCCGCCAGATGGCTCTTGCCGCTGCCAGGCGGCCCGACGAGCAGCAGGACGGTGTCCGGCCAGTCCGGCCAGCGCTCGATGAAGGCATAGGCCTGCTCGTTCGACGGGCTGACCAGGAAATCCTCCCGGCCGAATCGCGGATCGAGCGGCAGGTCGAAGGCGAGCTGCTTTGGCCCCTCACGCATCGAACTCGATCCGTTTCTTGTCCGTGTCGGGTGCCGGCATCAGGATGACCGGATCCGTGCCGCGATAGATCGGGCTCGCGAGATACTGCTTCAGGGCGAAGCGGGCAATGACGCCGATGGCGGCGGCGAGCGGCACCGCCAGAAGCAGGCCGACGAAACCGAAGAGCGAGCCGAAGGCAAGCAGTGCGAACATCAGCCAGACAGGATGCAGTCCGACGGAATCGCCCACGAGCTTGGGCGAGAGAATGTTGCCTTCCACGAACTGGCCGAACACGAAGACGCCGAGGGTAGCGAGGATCCAGGTCCAGTCGGGCCAGAACTGCACGATGGCGACGCCGAGCGACAGGATCAGCCCGGTGAGCGAGCCCACATAGGGGATGAAGCTCAGAATGCCGGAGGTCATGCCGATCATCACGCCGAAGTTGAGGCCGACCAGGGAAAGACCCACTGCATAGAAGGTGCCGAGAATGATGCAGACGAGCGCCTGTCCGCGCACGAAACCCGCAATGGCCGTATCGATATCGCGCGCAATGACGCGGATGGTCTCCCGCTGCCGCAGGGGCATCCAGGAATCGACGGTCGAGACCATGCGGTCCCAGTCCACCAGCATGTAGAAGGCCACGACCGGCGTCACAACCAGAAGAGAGACGATGCTTAAGAGAGCCTGTCCGCCGGACCAGAGGGACTGGAGAAAGGCGCCGAGCCAGGCGATGCCCTGGCTCAGGAGGTTGCCCACGGAAGTCTGCATCTCGGACAGCGCACTGGAGCCGCCGAGCTTCTCGACGAGAGGGCCGCCCTGCTCGACCGCAAGCTGCTGCAGGCGGGCCACGTAGCTCGGCAGCCGTTGAACGAAGGCACCGACCTGTTGCGCCGCCAGGGGTACGACGACGACCAGCAGGACGATGAACAGCAGGACGAAGAGGATCAGGATCACAAGGCTGGCGCCGAGGCGGCCGATGCCGATGCGCTGGAGCCGATCGGCCAGGGGATCGAGCAGATAGGCAAGCGCGAAGCCTGCCACGAACGGCAGCAGCACGGTGCGCAGGACCAATAGCAGCGTCACCGTGACCACGAGGGCCACAAGCCAGAATGCGATCTGCCGCTGGAACGTCATCGCAGGTTTTCGTCCCTCTTACGCCCTAGCCGCTCATATGCCGGAGCCATCCTCCGAGATAGGCACCCGCGGAGGCAACGGTCAAGGCGGCGACGCCTCCCATCATGGCAAGCCGCAGTGTCTCGTCGATGCCGATCCCGAAAGCGTTGGCGCCGAGCGCAATGGCCGCAAACGCGATCTGGGCGCCGGTATTCAGCTTGCTGATCCAGATCGGCTTGATTTCCACAGGCCGAGCCATGACCCAGGAGAGAAGCACCGCTCCCACGATCATCGCATCACGGGACACGATGGCGATGGCGAGCCAGCCCGGGATGGTCCCGACGATCGCCAGGGTAACATAGATCGAGACCAGCAGCGCCTTGTCAGCGATCGGATCGATATAAGCGCCGAATTCGCTGCGCATATTGAAATGCCGCGCGATGAACCCGTCCGCCGCGTCGGATACCCCCGCCAGGACGAAGAGTACGAACGCCGTCTCCCATCGTCCCTGCATGATCATCACGATCAGGAACGGGACGATGATGAGGCGCGCGATGGTGATGAGGTTCGGGATCGTCATCGTCCCGGAAGGATGGGGTCTCGTGGGAACAATCGCAACGGCAAAGCTTGATCGCCTCCGTGATCATCCCCGTCCCGTCATTCCGGGACAGCTCGTAGAGCTGGGCCCGGAACCCATAAACGCTGAGGTTCACGGATAAGACGCAGCGTTATACGTTGCTCCATATCTGGTATCGTTAGCGGTTATAGGTTCCGGGCCCGGCTCACAGGGCCGTCCCGGAATGACAATGGTGAGCTTTCCCACTCGGGCTCAGTCCACCCGATCAGAAATGCCCCTTGCCTCCGGGGCCCTCTCGCCTTACTGCCCCGCATGAACGGGGACTGCCGATGACCGAGAAACAGCAGAACGGCCTCACCTATGCGCAAGCGGGCGTCGATATCGATGCCGGCAATGCCATGGTCGATCAGATCAAACCCCTGGTGCGCTCCACCCGCCGGCCGGGAGCGGACGCCGAGATCGGCGGCTTCGGCGGCCTCTTCGACCTGAAGGGGGCCGGTTTCAAGGACCCGATCCTGGTCGCCGCCAATGACGGCGTCGGCACCAAGGTGAAGATCGCCATCGATACGGGCATCCACGATACGATCGGCATCGACCTCGTGGCCATGTGCGTCAACGACATCATCGTCCAGGGCGCCGAACCCCTGCTCTTCCTCGACTATTTCGCCACCGGAAAGCTGGAGCCGGAGGTGGGCGTCGCCATCGTGAAGGGCATTGCCGAAGGCTGCCTTCAGGCCGGATGCGCCCTGATCGGCGGGGAAACCGCCGAAATGCCGGGCCTCTACGCTCGAGGCGATTATGATCTCGCGGGCTTCGCCGTAGGCGCGGCCGAGCGCGGCACCCTGCTGCCGAAAGAGGTGAAGGTCGGCGACGTGCTGATCGGCCTGCCCTCCTCCGGGGTCCATTCCAACGGCTTTTCCCTGGTGCGCAGGATCGTCGAGATGTCCGGTCTCGCCTGGGACGCCGAGGCTCCCTTCGCGCCGGGACGCAGCCTCGCCCAGGCCCTTCTCGAACCGACCCGGATCTATGTGAAGACGCTTCTTGCCGCTCTGAAGGCCGGCGAGGGCATCAACGCGCTCTGCCACATCACCGGCGGCGGCTTCCCCGACAACATTCCCCGGGTCCTGCCGGGCGGCGTCGGCGTCAGGCTCGACCTTGCCGCCATCCCGGTCCCGCCGGTCTTCGGCTGGCTCGCGGCGACCGGAGGCGTCGCCGAGACCGAGATGCTGCGCACCTTCAATTGCGGCATCGGCATGATCGTCGTCGTGGCGCCCGACAAGGCGGACGACGTTGTGCGCCGCCTCACGGAGGCCGGCGAAAAGCCCGTACGGATCGGCGGGACCATCGTCCATGACGGCGGCGAGCGGGTCCAGACCTCGGGACGCCTGGCGCTCTGATGCCCCGTCGCCGGATCGCCATTCTGATCTCCGGGCGCGGCTCCAACATGGTCTCGCTCATCGAGGCCGCGCAGGCCGCCGAATTTCCCGGCGAGGTCGCCCTCGTCCTGTCCAATCGCCCGGATGCGGGCGGACTCGAGCGGGCGAAGGCCGCCGGTATCGAGGCGCTCGCCATCGACCACAAGGCCTATTCCACGCGCGAGGGTTTCGAACAGGCCCTCGACGCAGCGCTCCGCGAGCGTGACATCGATTTCATCTGCCTTGCCGGCTTCATGCGCGTGCTGACCCCCTGGTTCGTGGAACGCTGGGAAGGCCGGATGATCAACATCCACCCTTCCCTGCTGCCGCTGTTCCGCGGAACGCACACCCACCAGCGCGCTCTGGAGGAAGGTGTGCTGGTCCATGGCTGCACCGTGCATTTCGTCGTGCCGGAACTGGATGCCGGCCCAATCGTGGCACAGGCCGCCGTTCCGGTCGTCCCCGGCGATACGGAAGAGAGCCTCGCGGGGCGCGTCCTCACGCAGGAGCACCTGCTCTATCCGCAGGCCCTGCGGATGATCTGCGAGGGCCGGGCGAAGCTCGACGGCGGGCGGGTTGTGTTCGCTCAGGGCTGGAGCGCGGACGGAGCTTTGCGCTCGCCGCACTGAGGCCTCTCCCCAGCGGCGAGAGGAGGAAGAGCGCCATCCTCTCGCCGGAGAGAGCTGGCGGTGCATCCATATGCATCTCATACACAGGCCATGGACACATCGCGACGCTGCAGAAGCCCTTAGATCTGCGGCCGCTGCAGCTTGCAGGCGTCGATCGCCGTGACGGCCTTTGCGCGGGCGCCGTCGTTGAACACGCCAGTATCGCGATAGGCCTGCACTTCGTCGGTGCTGAGCGTTCGCATCGTGCGACCGGCATAGCAGTCGCATTTGCGTGACAAGGAAGCTTCGCTCACGTTTTGCAACTTCGCTTGCGTGACGGAGCAGGCTTGGCGCACGCGGGACTGCAATTCGCTCATGCTCGCCGTCTTGAGGGCCGGATCCACCTCGTACTGCGTGGGAGTGTTGGAAGCGGAAGCGAAAGCGGCATGCGTGGAGGCGGCGATGGCGAGGGCGGCCAGCACCGGACGAAGAGCGGATCTCATGGGGGCTCCTGGAGAAAGAAGGGATCAAGCTTAAGGATAGGCTCATTCCGCCAGGGTCAAGATCTCTCCGTGCACAGCCTTAAGACTTAGACAATGACGGCCTCGGCCACGCCGTTGGACGAAGCCTCGGCGAGAGGCAGGACGAAGTCCCTACCCGGCTCCGCCTTGAGAAGCGCAACGCGATTGTCGTGGAAGGCCGCGCCACCATAAGGGGCGGGTTGGTCCGCTCCGGTCAGCGTGTTGATGCCACGCCCATGGGGATGCGCCTCGTTCGGCCAGAGCCCCTCGGCGATCAGGACGCCACGCCGAACTCCATCGAACAGGCGTGCCCGCAGGTAGACCTCGCCGCGATGATTTTTCAATGCCACCCAGTCGCCGTCGGCGATAGCGAGCGGTGCCGCGTCGCGCGGGTGAATCATTACCTCGGGACGCCCCTCCTTCGCCCGCGAGGTCGGCGTCTCGTTGAAGGTCGAGTTGAGGAATTGCCGGGCGGGACTGGTCGCGAGGCGGAAGGGATGCTCATCCGTCGTCTCCTCGATGACCGCCCAATGATCCGGAAATGCGGGAATGGCCGACCACGGCCCCATCGGACCGTTATTGCCGGACGGCAGGTGCGTCCAGTCGGGCTTGAAGCGGAACTTGCCGTCCGGATAGGCAAATCCGTCGAGATAATGCGCTTCGCGGAACGGCGGCTGCGCGTCCACATGCACCTTCGCTTCGAGATCGCTAAGCGAGTCCCAACCGGAACTCTTCAAGGTCCAGTCGATGATCTCGCGCGGCTCCATGTCGAAACCGCGATGCATGGCGCCGACACGTTTCGCGATGGCGCCGATCACCTCGTGGTTCGAGCGGCATTCGCCAGGCGGCGCGATGAGCTTCGGACCGAGCTGAAAATGCTGATGACCGCCGGCCGAATAGAAATCGTCGTGCTCCATGAACATCGTCGCCGGCAGCACGATGTCGGCCATCCGCGCCGTCTCGGTCATGAACTGCTCGTGCACGCAGACGAACAGGTCCTCACGGGAAAAACCGCGCTTCACGACGTCCTGCTCCGGCGCCACGGAGACCGGATTGGTGTTCTGGATCAGCATGGCCTTGACCGGCGGGCCATGGAGCAATGCTTCTGGATCGCCTGTGAGGACACGGCCGATCTGCGATTGGTCGAGCCGACGGATGGTCGTGTCGACCGTCTCGTGCGCCTCGATCAGCGCCTTGTTCCAGTGATAGATCGCGCTGTTGCTGTGAAACGCGCCGCCGCCCTCGTATTGCCATGCGCCCGTCACCGCCGGGATGCAGGACACCGCATGCATGTTGATGGCGCCGTTGCGCTGACGGGAAAAGCCGAAGCCGAGGCGGAAATAACTGCGCTTGCGCTCGCCGACGAGGTGCGCAAAAGCTTCGATCTCCTCGACCGCCAATCCGGTGATCGCCGCCGCCCATTCGGGCGTGCGGCTGCGCAGATGCGTTTCGAGTTCGTGCGGATGATCCGTATAGCGGGTCAGATAATCCCAATCCGCATAGCCATCCCGGAACAGCACGTGCATCACGGCGCAGGCGAGCGCTCCATCCGTACCGGGCTTGAGAAGCAGCGCCATGTCGGCCTGCTTCATGGTCGCATTCATGTAGATGTCGATGACGACGATCTTCGCGCCGCGCTCCTTGCGGGCCCGCAGGGCGTGGGTCATCACGTTGACCTGGGTGTGCACCGCGTTCGTGCCCCAGATCACGACGCAGTCCGACACCGCCATCTCGCGCGGATCGGGCCCGGCGAGCTTGCCGGTGCCGGCGATGAAGCCGGGATAGGACGTGCCGGTGCAGATGGTGGAATACTGACCGGAATATTTCTTCACATGGCGCAGCCGGTTGATGCCGTCGCGTTGCACGTAGCCCATCGTGCCTGCGTAATAGTACGGCCAGACGGATGCGGCGCCGAAATCATTCTCCGCTTCGAGAAACTTCGTGGCGACGACGTCGAGCGCCTCGTCCCACGAGATCCGCTCGAACTGGCCCGATCCCTTGGGACCGACGCGCTTCAAGGGATGAAGCAGGCGATCCGGATGATGGATCCGCTCCGCATAGCGCGCCACCTTCGCGCAGATGACGCCGGCGGTATAGTTGTTGCTCTTCGCCCCATGGACGCGGCCGATGGATCGGCCATCCAAGACCTCGACGTCGAGGGAGCAGGACGAGGGACAATCGTGCGGGCAGACGGAGGGGCGGCGCTCGATGCGGGGACTATGATTCATGGCGCCGCATCTTCGGGCAAGTTCACCCGAATGGAAAGCACCGACCTACTCTCCTTCCCCTTGCGGGGAGGAGTTGGAGGTGGGGGTGGTTTGGCTGGGTGAATACTTGGGCTGTTGAAGCGCGGGTATCAGTCGACGCACTACGATTGTTTCGAATAGCACTTTGACTTTTCGACCCCCACCCTCAATCCCTCCCCGCAAGGGGGAGGGAAGAGCGCCGTTAGCCGACGATCTCGTTGCCCGAGAAGAACTGGCCGATCTCGGCCTTCGCGTTGTCCTGGCTGTCGGAGCCGTGGACGGAATTCTCGCCGATGGACTTGGCGTAGAGCTTGCGGATGGTGCCCTCGGCGGCGCTCTCCGGGTTGGTGGCGCCCATGATCTCGCGATAGCGCACGACGGCGTTGTCGCCCTCGAGCACCTGCACGACGACCGGACCGGAGATCATGAAGTCCACGAGCTCACCGAAGAACGGACGCTCCTTGTGGACGGCATAGAAGGTCTCGGCCTCGCGGCGGCTCATGATGATGCGCTTCTGCGCCACAATGCGCAGGCCGGATTTCTCGATGACGGCATTGATGGCGCCGGTCAGGTTACGCTCCGTCGCGTCGGGCTTGAGGATGGAGAAGGTGCGCTCGGTGGCCATGAAACTCACTCTTGAAGAGAATTAAGGGAAGAGCCGCGCTTATACCGGCGGGGTTTCGAGGCCTCAAGGGCATTTTTGCGCCTGCGAAGACAGGATTCCGGCTCGGATCATCCGGATTTCCCGGACCTGAGTCCATTTTTCCACACAATGCCCTAGTGTCACCGTACAATCCGCCTGAAGGCCGCGTTCCCGGGAGAGAAACATGACGCGCATCGCCCTTGCCACCTTCGCCCTGCTCGCCCTCGCCGGAACATCGCAGGCACAATCCACGGACCCAAGCGGGACCTGGCTCACTCAGAGTGGCGATACCCGCGTCAGGATCGCCAGATGCGGCGCCGCCTATTGCGGGACGATCGTGGCTTCCACCTATGTGAAGGACACGAACAACGCTGATCCCGCGCTGCGGAACCGCAACATCGTGGGCGTTCGGATGATCTGGGACGCCAAGCCGGAAGGCGACGGCTTCAGCGGCCAGCTCTACAACCCTCAGGACGGCAAGACCTATACCGGCAAGCTCAAGGTGATGAGCCCAACGGCCCTACAGCTTTCAGGCTGCGTCCTCGGCGGCCTGATCTGCCGGTCGCAGACCTGGACGAAGACGAATTGAGGGAGGATACGCTGCCCTACCGCGCTCTTTGTCCGAACAGAATAGCTTGAACGGCTGGATCCTTCAGGTCGGTCTTGGCCTTCTCCTCCGAGCTGACCGCAATCGCGCGGGTGACGGCCGGGCGGGCGAGGATCGTGGCGAGCCAGCGCTTCACGTGCGGGAACTCCTCGATATTCTGGCCCTGCCGCTCCCACAGCTTCGCCCAGGGAGCGATGGCCATGTCGGCGATGGAATATGCGCCGGCGACGAACTCACGGTCCGCGAGCTGTTTGTTCAGCACGCCGTAGAGACGGTTCGCCTCGTTGGTGTAGCGGTCGATGGCATAGGGGATCTTCTCCGGCGCATAGATTCGGAAATGGTGCGTCTGGCCGAGCATGGGGCCGAAGCCGCCCATTTGCCAGAAAAGCCACTGATCGACTTCGACCCGTCCGCGCTCGTCCTGCGGATAGAACTGCCCGGTCTTGCGGCCGAGATACTGCAGAATGGCACCGGATTCGAAGACCGAGATCGGGCGGCCGTCCGGCCCATTGGGATCGACGATGGCCGGCATCTTGTTGTTGGGCGAGATCGACAGGAACTCGGGCTTGAACTGGTCGCCCTTGCCGATATTGATCGGATGGACCGTATAAGGAAGCCCCGTTTCCTCGAGCATGATGGTGACCTTCCAACCGTTCGGGGTCGGCCAGTAATAGAGATCGATCGGTTCTTGGGCGGTCCCCGCCATGACATGCCTCTCCTGGTCGTGAACGAAACATTCGTTACGGGACGATAAGACATAAGATTGTGACGGTCGCTAGCATCCGCAACGAAATCCCGTGGACAGGGCGCATGGGAGCCCCGCTGAGCTTGCATGTTTCATAGTTTCATATGAGATGCTTGCAGCGCCTTTTTTCCTAAAAGCATGGCGCCTCAAGGGGGATCCCATGACGAACCGTATCCTGCGCACCGCCTTCGCCGCCGCAACGGCCCTCACCCTCGCCGCGCCGCTTCCGGCCATGGCTCAGTCGATGCCGAAGAAGGAGCCGACCGCCGGCCAGCTCGCCACCCGCGAACGCATGAGCAAGTGCAGCGCCGAGTGGAAGCAGATGAAGACCGACGGCAAGGTCACCAAAGATATGAAGTGGCCAAAGTTCTGGAGCGACTGCAACAAGCGCCTGAAAGGCGGCGACAAGGCCTAGGGCTGTCGCCCTGTCTTGCCGGAGCGCGCTGCGCTGTCCTTACCGTGCGGCGATGACCGCTCCGGTACCGACCATGGCGCCTCCGGCGATCCGGTTCATCCAGCGCATGCGGACGGGGGTGCGGAACCATTGCGAGGCCCGCCCCGTGATAGCCGCATAGACCGACATGGTCACGATATTAACCGTACCGACCACAGCCAGCACCGTTCCGATATCCGCCCATGTCAGGGCGTTCACGTCGAGGAGAAGCGGCATGAGGCTGGCGTGGAACAGAATGGCCTTTGGATTGCCGAATGCAATCGCGGCGCCCAGGGCGATGGAGCGAACACCCCCACCCTGCTTTGCAGGAAGATTCTCAAGGGCATTGGCAGCGCTGCGCCACATCTTGATTCCGATCCAGATCAGATAGGCCGCGCCGACATATTTCACGAACGCGAAAATCCATCCGAAAGCGGCGGCGAGAGCCACGAGGCCGATCATGGCCAGGGACACGAGCGTCATATCGCCGATGGCCACTCCGAAGCCGACGGCCATGCCGGCCTTCGCCCCTCGGGACAGCCCTGTCGAGATCACCGCGAACATGGCCGGCCCCGGTGTGGCGGCGGCAAGGGCATGAGCGGCAAGGTACGCGAAAAAAGCGGTCAGCGTGATCGTCATGACAGAACCCCTTCGGCGAGGGACCTTATCCTTGCTTTCTTTCGCCTTGCAATACGCCAGCCCGGCAACGAGGCCTGTCAGAACTTCTTCTTGAAGCCCTCGTGGCTGCAGGCGAAGCCGAGGCGCTCGTAGAAGCGGTGCGCATCCTTGCGGGTCTTGTTGGAGGTCAGCTCCAGCATGCGTGCTCCGCGTCGCTGCGCTTCCTGCTCCGCGAATGCCATCATCTGCGCCCCGATCCCTCCGGAGCGGCGGGCGGCCTTGACCTTCACGCTCTCGACCTTGACCCGCAGCGCTCCACGGCTCGTCAGACTGGGGATGAAGGTCAGCTGGAAGGTGCCGACCACCTCGTCCCCGTCCAGTGCCACGAAAAGGCTGTTTTCCGGACTTGCGGCAATGGCCGCGAATGCAGCCTCGTAGGCCGGCTTGGTCTCAGGCGTCCAGGCGTCGCCGTGGGAGCCGAGTTCATCCTCCTCATGAAGGCGGATGATGGCCTCGAGGTCCCGTGGCGCGGCTTCGCGGATCGTCAGGGCGCTCATGCAGCCTCTCTGGAGCTCTTCGGCAGAAGCTCGCCCGTCGCCTTGAAGCCGGGCAGCGCCTCGACACGCTTCGCCCAGGCCGCAACGTTGGGATACTCCGCCAGATCGATTCCCGCCGCGTCGGCAAAGGCGATGACGCCGTAGATGTCGATGTCGGCGATCGTCGTCCCCTCTCCGACAAGCCAGTCGCGCCCGGCGAGATGGGTGTCGAGCACTTTCAGGGCCGCCTTGGCCGAGGCGAGATGATCCTCATAGACCTCGGGTGGCGCCTGGCGGATGCCGATCTTGATCACGCGCGCCTTATAAAGCGGCCCGGCCAGACGGTCGAAATCCCAGTAGAGCCATTCGCGGACCTGGAGGCGCTCGTCGAGGGTGGCGCCGCCGAACTTGCCGAGCGTATCGGCCAGATATTCGAGGATGGCCGCCGATTGGCAGAGATAGCGTCCGTTCGAGCGGTCGATCAGAAGCGGAACCTGTCCGTAGCGCTGCTTCGACAGATAGGCGGGCTGTTTATGCTCGCCCTCCATCATGTTCAAGTGAGCGTAGTCGAAGGGCTCACCGACCAGGGACAGCATCAGCCCGACCTTGTAGGTAGGACCAGAGACAAAAATGCCATGGAGTTCGAAACGAGCGGGCATCCATTAACCTCCGCAGGAAATTTGGCGCGGACCCTAGAGGATTCTCCGCCCGGACAAAATGGGAAAGTCGGACATGGATTGATTCATGGACCGGAAAGGCCAGAATGTCCTCAGCGGGGCAGTAGGCGATCATGGACAAGGAACGGAAACTTCTGCAGCAGACCGTGGCGATCATCGCCATCATTCCGGTTGCGGTTGGTCTTTATGGCGTGCTGTTCGGCCAAGCCCTGACGGGCGACACCGTCAGTGTCTCGGCAGAGAGCTACTTTCGGTTCCTGTCCGGAATCCTTTTAGGCATCGGCCTGTGCTTCTGGAGCACCGTGCCCGGCATCGAAGTGAAGACGAACCGTTTCCGAATTCTGACACTGCTTGTGGTCGTCGGAGGCCTTGGCCGCCTCGTCGGGCTTTTTATGACCGGCTTGCCTTCGTTCTTCATGATCGGTGGGCTGTTCCTGGAGCTGATCGTCACGCCCGTCCTCTGCCTGTGGCAGACCCGCGTCGCCAACCGCTACGCCGACGCGTACGGCGTCGCCTGATACTGGCTGGCGAAAGAGCGAGCGAAGACGGTCGGTTGATGCTATAATCGCGCCTTGTTGCGCCACATCCCGTGATGAGACCTGTTGCATCGTGGCCGTCCTTCGACGGACGCCGCGGCGTTGCCGGGTCTCTCCAAGGAGGCTGCGCCATGGATGAAGACGAGAAGCTTCTGAGCCTGCTGCGCCAATCGGCCGATTCCGCCGCCGTGGACATCATCGAGCGACTGATCCACGATGGGCAGGATCGCGATCTGAACCACGTCAACGTGCTGGCTCTTGCAGCGAAGGAAGGATTCGACGAGGAGCGGTTGATTGCCACCTTCCTGCAATCTGCACGCCTCGGTCTCTTCGAATTGTCGTGGAGCGTGCTGTGCCCCGGCTGCGGCGGCGTGCTCGATGCAGGCACCAGCCTGAAGACCGTCACGCACGAATCCTATCACTGCGCCCTGTGCGGCGCAGGCTACGAGCCCACCCTCGACGAGATGGTGGAAGTCACCTTCACGATCAGTCCGCGCGTGCGCCGGATCGCGGCACACGATCCGGATACACTTCCCATGTGGGATTATGTCCGTCAGTTCTTCTGGAGTTCCGGCGTCGATCTGCCCGACGACGAGACGTTTCGAGGCATCCTCGACGATATCGTTCTCGACTCGATCGATCTGCCGCCGGGCGAGCGCGCCTCCCTTTCTCTCCAGCTTCCGGCTGGGTTCATCATCGTGTTCGAGCCGGTAACGCACGAGGCCCAGTTCATCGAGGTCAAGGGCGAGCCGACGCGCGAGCGGCAGACCTTGTCGATCATCTACAACGGAGCCCATACGCATAACGAAACAATCATTTTGCATCCTGGCCCATTGCGCCTGTCGCTGGAAAACCGCTCATCACGGCGCGTCCTTCCCGCAATCTGGATCGCCGACGATCGGCTGCATGCTCTGCTCGGCCGTCGCCGTCCGTTCCTCACGGCCAAGCGGCTGCTGTCGAACCAGACTTTCCGCGATCTCTATCGCACGGATACGCTCGATATCGATCAGCGCCTGAAGATCACGAGCCTGACCTTTCTGTTTACGGACCTCAAGGGTTCGACGGAGCTCTATGAGCGTGTCGGCGATCTCGTGGCCTATGACCTCGTGCGTGAGCACTTCCGCGTTCTGCACGAGATCGTCGCAGCCGAGGCGGGAGCCGTGGTCAAGACCATCGGCGATGCCGTAATGGCGACCTTTCCGACGCCGGACCATGCCTTGGCAGCGGCCCTGCACATGCGTGAGGCCATGCGGTCCCTCAACGAGCAATACGGGCGCGAGGACCTCCTGCTCAAGATCGGCATCCATGAAGGTCCCTGCCTCGCCGTGATGCTGAACGACCGGCAGGATTACTTCGGCCAGACGGTGAACATCGCCTCACGGGTTCAGAGTCTTGCTCTGTCACGGTCGATCTTCGCCACCGGAACCGTCGTGGAAGACCCAAACGCCTCGCGGATCATTGCCGCGCAGGGCCTCCATCCAACGCTTCAAAAACGGGCGCTTCGGGGCATGAGCGACGAATTCGCCATTTATGAAATCCCGTGACGCGGGTCACGCCACGGGAGCGTCACTCCCCCTGTCGCGATCGAGCCCGATATCCCTCAGGAGATGCGGACTGAGGCGAGCCCGAAGGCTCTCGACCATTTCAGGAGAGGAAGATTGTCGAATTGTCTTGTGAGCCGACCGGCGATCGAGAGCCGCCGGAATGATATCAATGCGAACGGTCAACCAGACCAAGGATAGCGTTATCTGCTTCATCAAAACCTGCAGCATGATGGGATTGAAGGGTTACGGCGTAAGCGCATGGGGCAAATGCAAGGGCCATGTGACGCCTCCTTCGGCTGAGGTTGATGACAAGCGGCCGACTCGGGCCGCGGGCGGAGATTACAATAGCTGCGGTGATTTCGCCAGGACGGCGAAAAGTCGGGACAAATCCACCGTCATTCCGGGACAGCGCGGAGCGATGGGCTCGGAACCCATAACCGCGAGTGCTGCAAGACGAAGAGCCGGGACAGCCGCTGCGCTGATCCTGACACGTCGTATCTATGGGTTCCGGGCCCGCGCCGAGGGCGCGTCCCGGAATGACAGCTGACGAACAATCCCAAATGTCGCTGGGATCGCGCTGCCCAGCTTAGAGAAAATAGACGGCCACGCGGACGTGCCCGTCCATCGCGATCACTCAATACCGAGCTTCGCCTTCAAAAGCTCGTTCACCGCCTGCGGATTGGCCTTGCCGCCCGTCTGCTTCATGACTTGGCCGACGAACCAGCCGAGCAGGGTCGGCTTCGCCTTGGTCTGCTCGACCTTGTCCGGATTGGCGTCGATGACGGCGTCGATGGCGGCCTCGATGGCGCCGGTATCGGTCACCTGCTTCATGCCGCGGGCTTCCACGATCTGCCGCGGATCCCCGCCTTCGGTGAAGACGATCTCGAACAGGTCCTTGGCGATCTTGCCCGAGATGACGCTCTCACCGATCAGGTCGATGATGCTGCCGAGCTGTTTCGCGGAGACCGGCGAGGACGCGATGTCCTTGCCTTCCTTGTTCAGGCGCCCGAAGAGCTCGTTGATGACCCAGTTCGCAGCGGCCTTGCCGTCGCGGCCCTTCGCAACATCCTCATAAAAATCCGCCGAAGCGCGCTCGGCCACGAGCACGCCGGCGTCATAAGCCGGCACCCCATAGCTCGCCATGAAGCGGGCCTTCTTCTCGTCCGGCAATTCGGGGAGATGCTGCGCGAGATCGTCCACATAGGCCTGATCGAATTCGAGCGGCAGCAGGTCCGGATCCGGGAAGTAGCGGTAGTCGTGCGCTTCTTCCTTGGAGCGCATGGACCGGGTCTCGCCCTTGCCTGGATCGAAAAGGCGCGTCTCCTGCTCGATGACGCCACCGTCCTCGATGATGCCGATCTGACGACGCGCCTCGACCTCGATGGCCTGGCCAATGAAGCGGATCGAGTTGACGTTCTTGATCTCGCAGCGCGTACCCAAGGGATCACCTGGGCGGCGCACGGAGACGTTCACGTCGGCACGGAGGTTGCCCTTCTCCATGTCGCCGTCGCAGGTGCCGAGATAACGCAGAATCGTGCGCAGCTTGGTCACATAGGCGCGCGCCTCGTCGGCGGAACGCAAGTCCGGCCTCGACACGATTTCCATGAGGGCCACGCCCGACCGGTTGAGGTCGACGAAGCTCATTGTGGGATGCAGGTCGTGGATCGACTTGCCCGCATCTTGTTCCAAGTGCAGGCGTTCGATGCCCACCGTGATCGTCTCGCCCGTCTCGATGACGTCAACGATGACCTCGCCCTCGCCGACGATCGGGCTCTTGTACTGGCTGATCTGGTAGCCCTGCGGCAGATCCGGATAGAAATAGTTCTTCCGGTCGAAGGTGCTCTTGAGATTGATCTGCGCCTTCAGGCCGAGGCCCGTGCGGATCGCTTGGCGGACGCATTCCTCATTGATGACGGGCAGCATCCCCGGCATGGCAGCATCGACCAGGGAGACATGGCTGTTCGGATCGCCGCCGAAAGCCGTCGAAGCGCCGGAGAACAGCTTGGCTTGGCTAGTCACCTGGGCATGGATTTCCATGCCGATGACGATTTCCCAATCGCCTGTCGCGCCCTTGATGAGCTTCTTTGGATTGACCGGAGCGTTCATGCGGCCTCGCGCCTTCGAATAACGGTGACTTCGAACCGGAGTAAGAGCCTCGGGCGGTTCTGGTCAACCTTTTTTGAATCTGAACGTTCGTTCAGATTAAGGCAGAGTATCGTTAAGTTCATTCATAATTTGTGCACAGTTATTTAACCATAAAGCCGAGCCTCGATGAAACCACGACCGATATCAAGCGTTGTTCGGCAGGTAAATGGTCAAGGAGACAACAATGGCTGTAGATCCGATGGATCGCGATCCTAACCTATACAACCGCGAGAGCGAGGTCTACGACAGCGACGCTCGTGGCTCGAATACTCTTGCTTACTTGATTGGCGGTCTTGTTATCGCTCTCGGCTTGCTTGCCTTCCTGTTCTATGACGGCGGCAACCGCGACGTGAGCACGACCGGTAGCACCACGGCGCCGCAAACCCAGACCGCGCCTGCTGCTCCGAGCTCGCCGAATCCGAGCACACCCGGAAGCTCGACGACCGCGCCGACCCCGGCCGCCCCGGCTTCGCCGACTGCTCCTTCGACCGGTTCGCCGAAGCCGTAACCTCACCCAGTGAGGACGAGTTTATGGGCCTGGCTTCGGTCAGGCCCATTTTCTTTGGCGAAGACGGTGATCCTGCGGATGCCCGACGTCACGTCGTCTTCAGAGCTGGCGCAGGGCTCTTCTGCGGCAGCGTCATGAGGCTCACACCGATGAGGATGCAGACGAGCCCGATCCATGCAGAGGCATCGAGCCGCTCGCCCAGAAAATAGGCGCCGATAGCGACCCCGATCGGCGCCCGGAGATAGGCCTGCGCCGTCGCACCGACAGATCCGAGAGTCTGGATCAGCCGGAAATACAGCACGAACGCGAAGGCCGTCGAAAAGACCGCAAGGCCGATCAGGGCCCCGACGGAGCGGATCGAGGGCGACAGCGTCCAGGGCTGATCCACGATCAGGCTGACCGGAATCAAGATGAGAGCCCCCGAAATAAGGGATCCGGCGGCAGGCGCCATCGGGTCCAACCCTTTGAAATTGCGCCCGAAGATCGCGGCTCCCGCATAACAGATCGTCGCCAGAACCACCGCAAGCTGGCCCAAAAGCTCCTGCCCGACTTGCTGAAAGGCTTGCATGCCGACGATGACGCAGGTTCCGGAGAGGCCGATGATCACGCCTGCCATCTTGCGGAACGGGGTCGGTTCGTGGCGGGTCCAGAGCACGGTGATCAGGAAGGTGAAGACCGGGGTCATGGAATTCAGGATGACCGCGAGCCCCGCATCCACCGACTTCTCCGCCCAGGCAATGAGGGTAAAGGGGATGACGCTGTTCAGGCAGGCCTGGAAGGCGAATTTCCGCCAGGTCGCCGCATCTCGCGGCAGTTCGATCCCGCGCAAACGCAGAATGACGACGAGGACCGTGCTCGCGATGATCGTACGTGCGGCGATCAGCGTCACCGGCGGAATGGTCTCGATCCCGAGCTTGATGAACGTGTAGGACGCACCCCAAAGGGTCGCCAGGGCGGCGAGAAGGCATAGTTCGACGGCATAGTTGGGTGTTCGGGTCTCGCTCATGGCGATGGTGTCTCTCGTGACGGGATATGATGCCGCACACTCGCATGGCATGTCCGGTCGGTCCCATGCGAATGCTTCGGTCCCGGCCGAAGCGTCTCCTGCTGATTGTCCCATCCAACTCCGCTAGGATCGCGCCATGACGAATATGGTCTCCGGCATTACGCTCGCGGAAATCGCCTCCCTCATGGGCGACGTAGCGCGAGCGAACATCCTGTCCGCCCTCATGGACGGCCGGGCTCTCACCGCGAGCGAGCTCGCCTGGCACAGCGGCGTCAGCGCCTCGACCGCGAGCGGGCATCTGGCGAAGCTTTCGGAAGCGAGACTCATTTCCATGGCCCGCCAGGGCCGGCATCGGTACTATCGGCTGGCCTCGTCCGAGGTGGCTCAGGCCATCGAAGCGCTGATGGCCGTCGCGTCCGTCGGACCCAAGCGTCACCGCCCCGTCGGTCCGAAGGACGAGGCCCTGCGTCGCGCCCGCACCTGCTACGATCATTTGGCGGGCCGCCTCGGCATCGCCCTGGCCGACACGCTGACGGAGCGCCACTACATCGTGCTTTCCGACAGCGCAGGCGCCGTGACGGACGAGGGACGCCGGTTCTTCTGCGATTTCGGAATCGATCCTGATGCGGGAAGCGGACGCGGACGAGCCCTCTGCCGAACCTGTCTCGACTGGAGCGAGCGTCGCCCTCACCTAGCTGGGCGTCTCGGTGCAGCTTTGTGCGATCGGCTTTTCGAACTGGGTTGGGTCGAGCGGATCAAGGACAGCCGCGCGCTCGCCATTACAGCGTCCGGACAGCGCGGCCTCGCGGAAACCTTCGGTGTGAGGGAACCAAGCCAAGTTTCCGGCGATTGAGCTTTCGGCGGACTCTGCCGCCAGGCTTCGGCGAGGGGAAGATCATGGCCACCAAAGCAACCTTCACACCCGATGAATGGGCACGGATCATGGCCAGCCCGATCGTTGCCGGCATCGCCATCACGGCCGCAGACCCGGGCGGCCTGTGGAGCATGCTGAAGGAAGCCCTTGCGAGCGGCTGGGCCCTGCTTGATGTGAAGAAGGATCCGAATGCCGACCCGCTCGTGAAGGCCGTGGCGGACGATCTCGGCGATCCGACGACGCGGGACGCCCTGCGCCACTCCTTCGAGGGGCGATTCAAGGGCAGCGAGCTGAGCAGCGTGCCCCAAAAGGCAATCGAGGAGTTGCGTGCCGTCGCGGGCCTTCTCGACGCCAAGGCCCCTGAGGACGCGCCGGCTTTCAAGGCCTGGCTGCGCCAAGTAGCGCAGCAGACTGCCGAAGCCGGTAAGGAGGGAGGCTTCTTCGGGTTCGGCGGCGTCAAGGTCAGCGATGCCGAGAAGGCGACGCTCTCGGAGATCGACGCAGCGCTCTCGGCAAGCGGAGTGCCCGCCGGAATCGCGGAGACCTGAGCGGGATTCGATCCAAAACTCGTCACTCCGGGACAGCGCGCAGCGCTGGGCTCGGAATGACGACGGACGGCGACCGTCTTCCTAACGCCCCGCCACCCGACGCGCCGCATAGGCGCCTCCGGCCCAGAGCAGTGCGGCAATGGCGCGGACCGGCAGAAGCGTCGGCGTGTCGTGGCTGACCGGAGCGAACCACGGGATGTCGAGCCCCGTGACGAGCCACGAGAACAGCACGGCGACGCCGAGCGCCGCGATGGCAGCGATGAAAACCTTGCCGAACTGGTCGGCCTTCCAACCGAGCAGGACCGCCGCGATCACCAGAACCGGATCGAACGCACCCCAGAGCCAGACCGCAAGGGGAATGGCGGGAGGCGTCACGCGCCTGCCCACCAGGCGCCAGGCAGCGTCACGCGGCCTGCGGAATCCTCGATGACCTGACCTGCCGCGAAGAGCGTCTCTTCATCGAAAGCGCGGCCGATGAGCTGGAGGCCCAGCGGCAGTCCCTGCGCATCGAGACCGGCCGGAACTGCGATGCCCGGCAGGCCCGCCATGTTCACCGTCACGGTGAAGATGTCGTTGAGATACATCTCGACGGGGTCCCCCGAACCCTTCTCGCCGATGCCGAAGGCAGCGGAGGGCGTCGCCGGCGTCAGGATCGCATGAACGCCCTTCGCATAGACCTCTTCGAAGTCGCGCTTGATCAGGGTGCGAATCTTCTGGGCGCGCACGTAATAAGCGTCGTAATAGCCCGCCGAGAGCACATAGGTCCCGATCATGATGCGGCGCTTGACCTCGCGGCCGAAACCGGCTGCGCGGGTCTTCTCGTACATGGCGACGATGTCCTTGCCGTTCTCGCGGATACCGTAGCGGACGCCGTCATAGCGGGCGAGATTCGACGAGGCTTCGGCGGGAGCGACGATGTAGTAGGCCGGCAGTGCGTATTTCGTGTGTGGCAGCGAGACCTCAACAATCTCGGCGCCGGCCGCGCGCAGCCATTCCGTTCCCTGCTGCCAGAGCTTCTCGATCTCCGGCGACATGCCGTCGATCCGATATTCCTTCGGAATGCCGATCTTCAGGCCCTTCACGCCGCGCGACACCGCCGCCTCGAAATCCGGCACCGGCAGGTCGACGCAGGTGGTGTCCTTCGGGTCGGCGCCCGACATGGAGCGCAGCATAATGGCCGAATCCCGCACTGTGCGGGTGATCGGCCCCGCCTGGTCCAAGGACGAGGCGAAAGCCACCGTGCCCCAGCGCGAGACGCGGCCATAGGTCGGCTTGATGCCGACGGTGCCGGTGAAGGCGGCCGGCTGGCGGATCGAACCGCCAGTATCGGTTGCAGTTGCGCCGAGGCAGAGATGCGCCGCTACCGCCGCAGCAGAACCACCCGAGGAACCGCCAGGAACGAGATGGGTGCCCTCGATGGCACCGGCCGCGCCCGCCGAGACGTTCGAACCCTGTCGGCGCCAGGGAGACACGACCGGGCCGAAGGCGCTGGTCTCGTTGGACGAGCCCATGGCGAACTCGTCCATGTTGAGCTTGCCCAGCATCACGGCGCCGTCGTTCCAGAGATTCTGCGTGACAGTCGACTCGTAAGGCGGCTTGAAGCCCTTGAGGATCTTGGAACCGGCGGTCGATTCCACACCGTCGGTGCAGAACAGGTCCTTGATTCCCAGCGGGATTCCCTCGAGAGCCCCGCCTTCGCTCTTGGCGAGCCGCTCATCCGAAGCTTTGGCCATGGAAAGCGCCTTCTCAGGCGTTTCCAGCACATAGGCGTTGAGCGCCCTCGCCTTCTCGATGGCGTCGATATGGGCCTTCGCGAGTTCGGTCGCCGAGAAGCTCTTGGCCTTCAGCCCGTCGCGGGCCTCTGCGATGGTGAGATGGGTCAGTTCTGTCACGGGACTTGATCTCTTGTGAGCGCCATGGCCGGGCTCTTTCGGCCTTTGACGCCTTGAATCTGGCGGAAATCGGGGGCGAGAAGGCCTTGCGCCTACTCGATCACCTTCGGCACGACGAAGAAGTCATCCTCCCGCGCGGGCGCGTTCATGAGCACCTTCGCAGCATTCTCGCCGTCGGTGATCCCGTCCTGGCGCTTCTTCATGACCATGGGTGTCACGGACGTCATCGGCTCTACGCCTTCGACATTCACTTCGTTGAGTTGCTCCACGAAGGACAGGATGGCGTTGAGCTCGCCCTGAAGATGCGGAACATCTTCCTCCTGGACCGCAATGCGCGCCAGATGCGCGATCCGGCGAACCGTTTTCTGATCGACCGACATGAATGGGCAACCCTTTGATGCAATGGGGCGGGCTATAACACCCGCCCGCCTCGGGCCGCAATGTCGGATATGATCCGAGGGCCAGTGCTCAGATTCTCACGCCCACGGTCTTGTGCGGCACCACCACCTGCGTGCCCTTCCCGTCCAGGGCCGCCACGAACTTGTCCGCTGTCTGGTCGATGATCGGGAATGAGCCGTAATGGCAGGGAATCGCCGCCTTGAGCTTGAAGAAGCGCTCGACCGCGAGCGCCGCGACATCCCCACCCATGGTGAAGCGGTCGCCGATCGGCACCATGGCCACGTCGGGCCGGTGGATCTCGGCGATCAGCTCCATGTCGTTGAAAATATCCGTGTCGCCCATGTGATAGATCGTCGGCTCGCCCGGCGCCTTGACGATGAGCCCGTTGGCGCTTCCGAGCGGGAAATTCACGCCCATCTCTACCAGACCGGCCGAATGGTCCGCCCGGACCATGCTCACCGAGAACCCGTCCTGCTGGATCGTGCCGCCCGTATTCATCGGGTCGAAATTCTCCACGCCCTGCGACACGAGGTACATGCACAGGTCGAAATTCGTGACCACTTTGGCGCCCGTGGCCCTCGCGATCGTGACGGTATCGCCCACATGATCTCCATGGCCGTGGGTGATGAGGATGTGAGTCGCCCCCTCATAGGCCCTCTCCTTGCTGCCCTCGAAGGCCGGGTTTCCGGAAAAGAACGGATCGATCAGCAGGACGCTGTTCGCGAAATCGAGACGGAAGGCGGAATGCCCGAACCAGGTGATTTTCATGACGAGACCCTTCAGGTGACGGGAAAGAGATGGAGCAGCCGCGGCATCCGGCCACGGTCCATCGGACGCGACTCGCTGCGAGATCGGCCCGAAGCTAGGCAATAACCGCGCTGCCGGGAAGGGAGCGTCGGCTGCGGGGGACTTCCCGCCCGTCTTCCTGTAAGGTGAGCCGCAAGAAGGAGGCCGCATTGCTCGCCACGGACCAGGAGCTCATCGCCCTTATGGAGGGGCTTGCCCCGCGCGCTCGCCTGATCGGGATCGACCTCGGCACCAAGACGATCGGCGTTGCCCTGTCGGACGTGGAGCGGCGGATCGCAACCCCCCTCGAGACGATCAAGCGCGTGAAATTCACGCCCGATGCGCAGCGCCTGAAAGCCCTGATCGACCGCTACGAGGTCGGAGGGCTGGTCGTCGGATTGCCGCTCAACATGGATGGGAGCGAGGGACCGCGCTCCCAGGCGACCCGCGCCTTCATCCGCAATCTGAAACCGATCTATCCGGGACCGGTCCTGTTCTGGGACGAGCGGCTTTCCACCATGGCCGTGACCCGCACCCTCCTCGATGCCGACGCCTCGCGGGCGACGCGCGCCGACGTGGTCGACAAGATGGCAGCTGCGTACATCCTGCAGGGCGCGCTCGACCGTTACGAGCGTATTGCAGCGCTGAAAGAGGATGAGGAAGACGAAGCCCGTCTTCGGTCCGAGCTCGACATGGACACGCCGCCCGAAGGCGGCGCGCTGGACGACTAGAATACCAAACACAAGCGTGGAACCCGCTTGCGCAAACAAGTCTTTAAAATCAAAACCTTAAAGCATCGGACGCGAATTCGCGCTCACGTCCGATGCGTAGAGCACCGTCTCGTCAGAAGCCGTTGCGGCGGTTCCAGGAGCGAATCTGCTCCTTGGTCATCTCTTTCTCGGCTCGCTTGTAATCCTTCATGTATTCCTTCGCGGCCTCGCGGTTGTAGTAGCCGCGCGGCGGACCGTAATAGCCCGGAGGCGGCGGCGGAGGCGGCCGGCGATAACCGGGCGGCGGACCGTAATAGCGTGGCGGCGGCGGCGGATCGTAATAATCGGGCCCATCGTAGAAAAACTGAGCTTTGTGCACGATTGCCGGAGAATCACCGGCTCCGAATGGAATCGGTGCCGCCTGTGCGCTCACGGCGCCAAGGCACAGGGCTCCTGCAATTGCCCCCAAGGTCCACCGAGGAACCCTTTGACCTAACGTCATTTTTTGTCTCCTGCCCGGCCAGCGCCATGCACCGACCGCGATAGGAGTCACAATGGTACAGCTTGTTTGAACAATTCCTGAATCGGGTTCAAGCGCGTCAGGCCGTCGTTTCGCCAACCGCCGAAGATCGCTGCAGGCGAGCGAGCCGTGCGCGATGACTCCGGTTCGCGGACGATGAGGCGGGCATTTCCTAAGGATGTTTGGAAGGGTGCTGTGCGTGCAGCATCTCGCTGCCATCTGTGCGGACGGCGACAAATCAGCCAAACATGTGAGAACCGCATGCCCTCACCCGCGTAAATATATGCCGCGGACGCACAGATGGCCGGACTTCGGCCTTTTCGACTGACTGTCAGTATTTCCCGAGAAGAAAGATTGGCTGGGGGACCTGGATTCGAACCAAGACTAACGGAGTCAGAGTCCGCTGTTCTACCATTAAACTATCCCCCACCGTAACCACCTGAAAAACCTGAACTTCTGGCGTTCGGTCCACAAGATTACGGGCGATCCTCAGCAAGGCGCCCTCGGCGGTGACGGTCAGATAGGTCCTTTTCCGTTCTCGGTCAAGCGGTTTGAAGGATGCTTCTCGGCGCAGTTTTGGACAACGACATCTCAAGTAGACCTTGGCCTTCAAAGGCTCAGTTCCAGCCTCTCGCACGGCAAAGGCATTGTCGCCTGCGCTCCTTGGACATCCGCCTGTCATTCGCAATCTGATCAGGGCGCAAGGTCCGCCTCGTGCCGAGGATGATCTTGCGCGCGTTTGCGTCGGGTGGATCAGAGCCAAGCCAGCTCCAGAACGGTGCTCAAAATGGCATTTGCCGCCGCCAAGACTGCAAGAGCGGCCAGGAAACGTGGAAGGAACCTACTTGCACGGTTCGAGCGCGTAGCCCTTATCCATTGCGGCAACGGAACTTCCCCGCTGTTGGAATGGCCTGGCTCCCGTGGGCCCTCGACAGCTGGAATCACGGACGTGGAGGACACATGCCGCACGGCAGCACCGTGAGAGTTGCGACCCGATCTCGTTGAGACCATAGCGAACGAGATCATCCGCGCGACGCGAGTTCCGCCCTCAAAAGGCCCCCGCTCATCGGCATCGGCAAACCAACGCATTTTCTTGTTCGTCATCATGATAAGCCTCCAAGGAAGACAGGACTCCGAAACACCTTCCATTCGAAACGATGGCCTGGGCGCTCGATCACTACGCCGCGTGCCGCTGATGATCTGCGTCGGTCTCGGTTGGCGAACCGTGGCCAGTTCTGATGATCTCGCGGATGATCCCTAGCACCGCGGCTGGACTCGGATGAGCGAGGACGATGTCGCCTTGATGGGCTGGCCGGGCGGCCGGCGCCGCGATCACGGCAGGACGTGTCGGATGAGCATCGTGATACTCGTCGGCCAGAATCCAGCCGTCGATCAGGACAGGCAGGCCGGCTCTGGCGTAGAGCCAATCAACGGGCGACTGCCAATCCCGCAGAATGATGAAGGCACCCTCTCCCGTGGCTGCGGTAATCGCGTCGTATCCTTCGGCGCGGAGCCGCTGGGCAACGGTTTCACGGAAGATTGGATTGCTGTCGGCGACAAGAATGCGCACGCGACGGTTCCCGCCCATGTCAGCCTCCCAGGCACATGCCTCTTTGAAGAATTCCGGTGCTACTCGATTCGAGGCGCCATTCGTCTCGCCTCATGTTTCAGTGACCCGTCCGACTGACCCGTTATTCCCGGAAGGCGCGCCGCGAGCGAACCGCGCATGCCCGGACGTGCTTCATCGCACCTGCGGAGGTACAGCCTGCGGAATTCTCCCGCCGGGCGGGAATAAACCTGGGTCTGGTTCGGTCTGGATAGGCAGCGCAGCATCAGCCTGACCAATAGGAGTGTTGTCAGGCCAACTGCCTGGAGAACCTCCTGAACAGCCATGAAGCCGCCTTAGTCGCACAGGAACGCCTGATGATGAACGGAAACGCGCTCAACGACGGACGCATGTTCTCTCGATGGACCCTGGCGGCCATGGTCATGGTTGGGCCGCGGCTCCGGCCGTGCACTCCGCAATGGTCGGTGGTTTGGCCCACAGCATCCGGAGGTGTGACAGGCCGGAGCGACGGAGGTACAATCCAGCAACGCGCGGAGGAACCTGTGCCGGTCTCCCTGTCGCCTTCATTGACGGCTGGGCAAGCCGCCGCCGCCCGGCGCTTCCACGAGCTGATGCTCCCACATCTGGACGCCGCCTATAATCTGGCGCGCTATCTCCTGCGGGACCCCGTCGCCGCTGAGGACGTCGCACAGGAAGCGTTCCTGCGGGCGTTTCGCGCCTTTGAAGGCTACAGAGGCGGCGATCCGAAAGCCTGGATTCTGGCAATCGTGAGAAACTGCTGTCACACCTGGGCGAAAGCCTCGGCATCGGATCCAACAGTGTCGCTCGAGAATGTCGGAGGAGATCGTGGCGATGCTCCGAGCATTGCGCCGGATAGCGGAGCCGGCCTGATCGATCCCGCGGATAGTCCTGAAATCACGACTGTCAGACACGACGAGATCGCCGCCATGAGGGCGTTGATCGAGAGCCTGCCCCTCCCGTTCCGTGAGACACTGGTTCTGCGTGAGCTCGAAGAACTCTCCTATCAGGAAATCGCCGAAGCGACTGGGACGCCGATCGGAACCGTGATGTCCCGCCTCGCGCGGGCGCGCCAGCTGCTCGCAGACGCTTGGCGCCAGCGCAATGTTGGCAATGCGGAGGCACGGCCATGACCCTCCCCTGTGACGACATGAAGATCCTCCTGCATGGCCATCTGGATGGAGAATTGGACGTCGCTAACGATCTCCAGATCGAAAATCATCTGAGGACCTGCACAGCCTGTGCCGACGAGTATCAGCGCCTGAAGGAGCAGCGGGCAATCCTGCGTCAGGACGGGCTGCGCTACCGCGCGCCTGACGCGCTACGCGCCCGCATTTTGGCAAGTCTTGAACCCGCATCTGCCACTCCGGACATACCGACAACAACGCGCTGGTGGCAGCGCCTGCGGTGGGGCCAGTATCTTGGCATTCCAGCTGCCGCGTTCGCCGCCGGTCTCGCCGTCGCCTTGATCGTGCCGCGTCCATCGCCGGATCTGGAGCAGGAGCTCGTCTCCGAGCATGTTCGCTCCCTTATGGCGAACCACATCACGGATGTAACGACCTCGGACCGGCATACGGTGAAGCCCTGGTTCGATGGCCGGGTCGATTTCGCCCCCCCGGTGATCGATCTCGCGAGCGAAGGATTCCCGCTGGCCGGCGGCCGGCTCGACTACATTGCCGGGCGGGCGGTTGCGGCACTGGTGTACAAACGCCGCGAGCATGTGATTAATCTTTTCATCTGGCCTGTCGAGAAGAATGGGCTCGGCATCGAGCAGGCGCAGTCCTCGGTCAACAATGGATACAACACGCTCCGCTGGTCCGGCAGCGGGATGATCTTCTGGGCTGTTTCGGATCTGAATGTGGGCGAGCTGCAGGAGTTCATGCACAGGTTCCAGGATCGCCTCGCTCGCGAATGACCGATCGTGAACTGATCGGGATAGTCTCACCGGCCCATGCAGATCCAATGGTCCTTATCTGAAGCAGCACATCGCGACTTTTGTGAACCGAAAGTCCGCGCGATGCGTCAAGGAGCGTGAGGAACTACCCTGTGCCGACAAACGAAAGGATGGGCGATGGCCTCGCCCACCCGCATAGCGATCGCTTATTTTCCTTCCAGCGCTTTCGCCAGATCCTCGCGCTCCTCGCATCCGCCTGGGCAGAGTTTGTCCAACGCGGCAAGCTGCTCTCTGGCTTTCCCGACATTCCCGGTTTCGACGTACAACTCACCGAGATACTCACGGGCCGCCTTGAAGTCGGGCTGGAGCTGCAAGGCCTTGTTGTAGTAGGTCAGCGACGTATCAAAGTCGCCCGTCTTCCGCAGCGTGTAGCCCAGCAGATTATAGACATCCGCCTGCTGCGTATCTTCCGCCAGTCCCCGCAGTTCTTCCAGCGCCGCAGCATAATTGGCCGCCTTGATCTTGGCGCGCACCGAACTCAGATCGACCGATCCTGTCGATGTGTCATCGTCGACAGCAAAGGCCGCGCTGCTCATCAGGACTGGCGTGAACACCAGCGTGCCGAGGAGAGCCCAAGAAAGGAATGAGGTTTTAAGGAGTGAAGTTTTCTTGAACATGATTGTTCTCGCTTACTGGTTTAGATCTCTACGGGAGTGAAGGCATAGGCGTTGCCGTCCCTCACGAACGTGCCGCGGCCCGGGAACGGGAAATGGGCACCACAGATCATCATCCCATCAGCAATGACTTGGTCGACGATCTTGCGGCGAGCCGTTATCGCCATAGGCCCATCCTGATCGTAGGCGCCCTGCCACTCGGGATGGGGTGCCAGGAGAGCCGGGACATACATGGTGTCATTCGATACCATCAGTTGGTCGTCGCCTGACGTCACCAGGAAGACGGAATGGCCGGGCGTATGGCCGTAGGCGTCGAGGATCCGAATGCCGGGCGCGACCTCGGATCCGCTTTCGACGAGCCTCCAGTTGTTCCATGTCGGGAAAACGTCGGCGATCCGCTTGCCGGCTGCGCGACGGCCCTCCGGCAGTTTCTCGACGCGCCCCGGCTCCGTCCAGAACTTGTATTCGACGCTGTTGACCACAAGCTCGGCCTCGGGAAACACGGCGGCATTCGTACCCTTCTCCATCAGGCCCCACACATGATCCGGGTGGAAATGGGAGACCAGGATCGTGCCGATCTGGCTACGGTCGATGCCTGCGGCCTTCATGTTGGCCGGCAGATGCGTGGCATTGGCCTGCCACTGGCCGACCCCGGACCCCGCGTCGATCATGATGTGCCGGTCGCCGATCTTCAGAACCAGCACCGTCAGCGGGATCGGCATGAAATCCGTCGTCAGCCCTGCCCTGGCGAGCGCGGCTTTCGTCTCATCGACGGTCACATCCTTGATGAAGGTCGGATCATGAGGCTTGCGCCAAATGCCGTCATAAACGGCGGTCGCCTCGATCGACCCGACCTTGTACTTGTAGAAGCCTATCGTCGGCTCCACGGGAGTCTCCGCGTATGCGTCGGCAACCAAGGCCAGCGGTTTTGGCAAGCCGAAGGCTGTAGCCATGGCCGCGCTTAACAGGACGCCTCGACGTGACATGTTCAACATCACAGGTCTCCTCCAGTCCCTGAATTGAAGAGCAATGTGCGGATGCCGAGCTCCAACACTGCTCCCTAGGGCAAGACCTCGCCGCTCGCAGTTTTATTCCCGGAATGGAGAACTGTGGTTGGCGATCTTCACATCGCTGACCGCAGTGAAGTCGATCGCTGCTACGCTACGTGTGCAGGGGATGACACAGTCCTACGGGCGGTGGAAGATAGTTGCTCGTGCCACGACTGTTTCCTCTATTCGTCCCGATGAGGCGAAAGGTGCAAGCGTTCGTCTCAGATCCTCAGTCATGAGACCAACTTTGTTCCCAAGTCGCTGGGGCGACGAACTGGAATAGGAAAGCGTCCGGCCGATCAGGTCGTCGATGGAGAGCGACTGCTGCGCTGCGACCTCAATCGTCTCGCCGGGCTCGAACGAACTTCCAGCGAAGAAGGCCTTTGGATCATGATTGCGAGACTCGCCCGCATCTGGCGGTGTCCACCGCTGCCGAACCTCCTGATAGGCCGGCAACCACTCATTCTGCTCTTCACGGGTGTCCGGACGGGATGATGCGATGACGATGACACCGCCCGGAGCGATGATCCGGTCGAACACCTGAAGCGTGGCTTGCGGCTCCATCCAGTGCAGGGCTCGTCCGATGGTCGCGAGCTGAAAGTTGCCGACGTCCTGAGGCAAGTTTTCCGTGGTTGCGTGGATCAGGTTGAGCCTCACGCCGGCGCGGGCCGCAGCTTTCCCCGCCGCGGCCAACATGGCCGGTTCGGGATCCACACCGACAATCTCGGTCACGAAGGGCGCAAACCCAATGGCGAGCAAGCCGGGTCCCGTGCCGAGATCAATGAGGCGCTGGCTGCCATCGAGTCCAAGGGTCTGGGAGACCGTGCTGAAGAAGGCAGGTGGATAGATCGGACGGTAGCGCTCGTAAAACGCAGCGCTTGAGGCAAAGCGGCCCATGATCGACCCTCTGACAGCCTGATTGTGTCGAGGAATGCGCGCTCCTTGACACAATCAGGCTGTCAGATCTCTCAGGCCGATGCAACGCTCCTGCACAGTTCCGTACGTCAGACAGCGTTCGGCGTTACGTAGACCCATGCGGCTAAGGCACACTGTACTCGACCCATAGCAGCACGTCCCGCGCGGCGGCCAGACGATCCGCGTCGGTGCCCTTGGTGATCGTCAGGAAGGCAGGACGCGCGGGCGAGCCTACGGCCGCCGCGTTGAGGGGCCGCACGTTCGCCGGATTCCCGTCACTAAGCGCACCCGCATTGGACATCGCCAGCCCGTCGTCGATATCGAACGACGTCGCCGACGCATTGCCGAAGCGCAGCTTGGCGCTAAACTTGCCACCCACCACGCCCGGTATCACAACGGCAAGGTTCGTCATCACCGCATCGGCCGGCAGAGCCAGCCGGTCCAGGTCGAACCGGATCTTGCCCTGCGGCGCGGCGGCCTTGCGCAGGGTCTTCAGGCCGGTGGAATCGACGGCGAGAGCAGAGACGAACACGGCGCGGCTGGCGGGCTGCGCCACCGGAGCAACTGCGGACGGCACCTCGTAGGCGGCCTGGACGTCGAACGTGATCCGGACGTCGGTGATGCGGTTCAAGCCGACGACGTTCGCGGCCTTCGGAAGATCGAGGGTCCAGGTGGTCGTGAAGGCTGCGCCCTCGAACGGCAGCAGATGCTCTCCCGGCAGGCCGTGCAGAGCCATGTCGGCACGCAACCGAAACTCGCTGATGGGATAGGCATCCGCGAAGCGGAGCAGCGGAATCCGCGAAGCCGCCGGTTCGCGCCGGAGCAGCGAGAAGCCGCTATTGGTGAGGATGCCCCGCGCCGGCACCGCCGTGCCGGGCGCCTCCACGCGCACGTCCACCGCCCGGATGCGATGGGCGAAGGTCCCGGGATGGGCAGCCATCAGGTCATCGTCGGTGAGAGTGAAGGTGCACGTCCCACCGGCCTTCAACTGCCCGAATGCCAGCGGCAGATCGCGGGCAAGGGAGTAGGTGACGGTCAGCGGCACGGTCACGCGCGCGGCCGCCAGGCGTTGGGCTTCCAACTCGGCCAAGTCGAGCGCCAGGCGGTCCACGCCGCCAACGTCGCGCATCCTCTGATCAAAGTAGCCGATTCGAATGACTCGAATCGGGGTGGCCAAGCGGTAGGCCAGGGCCCGTTCCGCGAACCATGCCGCCTGCCCGGCCAAGTCGAGATAGCGATGCAGGGAACGGCCCGCGACGCCGGCGAGCGCCTCCCAGAAGTCGCGGTTGAGGAAGCGTTCGTTCTGATAGGTGATCAGGTCACGGGCATAGGCGAGATCGGTGGCCGCGATTTCCCCCTGCAGGTTGGCGATTGTCACGTTGCGCTCCTGCACGCGAACCGCTGCCTGGGCTACCGGCAGCGTCTCGTTCTTGAGCGCCTTCAATTCGCCCTCGCGCTTCGTGTCAGCATCGGCCATGCCCTGCAACGTGGTCGTGCTGAGCACCGCGAAGGCGGCGAAGCCGCCAACCACGCCGAGACCGCCCATGGCGCTGCCCAGGCCGATGCTTTCGGAACCGGCTGCCGCCGCGCCTCCTGCGCCCTGCTCTCCGAGGCCAAGAGCCTCGCCGACGCCGCTGGTGCTGAGCGAAGTCCACCCCTCAGAGGCGCCCTTGCCGATATCGACCATAGAGCTGATGCTCGATTTCATGCCGCTGAAATATGCCTCGAACTGATTGAACAGCGACTTGGCGTCATCGATCTCCGCCTGCTTCGCAGTGATGAGCTTCTCGACGTCGGTAACGAGCTTCTTGGCGACGACAACGCCGGCCTTGGCGATCTCGACCTGTTCCGCGGCGATCGCCACCGTGGCCCGCGCCTTGCGCTCCTGTGCCTTGGCGGCCAAGAGGTCCAGGTCCAACTGCTCGATCCGGCCGAGATAGGACAGATAATCGTTCTGGGCGGACTTCGCACTTGTGGCCCACCGCTGCGCCGCGTTGACCAGAGTGTCGTAGCTTAATGTCGGCACCGCCTCGTCGTTGTAGCCGTAGAAATTGAGACCGGCCTCGAGCTGGTGGAGTGCAAGGCGAGCCCGATCGACCTGGTTACGCACCCGTGGGTTTTCGACCAGGCCGAACCACGGCAGCGTGAGGTGGAACGGTAGGTAAGCACTGGTCCCTGGATCTTCGCCGTGGAGGAAAATCGCGGCCTTGTACAGTTCGCGAGCCCGCTCCAGGCTCGCTGCGTCGTCAGTGCGGTACAGCGCCTCTGCCCAAGCCAGAAGCGCATCGGCCTGCACCATGCGGGCGTACCGCTCCTCCAGTGGATGCAGCAGTGGCGTGTCCGGCTTGAGCACATCGTAGCCGCCGCGCATCTGGGGGGTAAGCGAGAACGGACCGTTCAGGCGCTGCTCTTTGTCGTACATCAGGCGGGCCGTGTAGGGACGGTCGCCCAAGAGGTCATTCCAGCGCAGGCGGCCAGCCACTACCCGTCTGTTCGATGCGAGCGAGTCTGGATGTTTCGCCATGCCGGCCGGCGTACCGAGCATGCCGATGCCGATGTAGAATCCGGTCACCCCCGCCAGCACGTCCACCGTCCCGGCCAAGTCGCCCAGCCCTGCACGAATGGTGGCGCGAAGCATCGGCAGCAGGAAGCGCAGCTGGTAGGTGCGCAGGCGCGTGGCCTGATCAAGCGCGATCCGGAAATGCACCACGTCCAGCCAGAGATCGTCGGGTCGGGCCAGTTCGAAGAACCGCTCGAAACCATCCGGCGAGTATGTGCCGCGTGTCCCCGTGAGCTCGGTGATGTTGGATACTTTGAGCTTGCGGCGTCGGGCGAGGCTCAGTGGGCGTGAGAAGTTCCCAACGCTCATTTCCGGCTCCCAGTTCTCACCGGATCGGGGGTTGGGGGCGGCGGCGTTCAGCAGCTGCTCGGCCTCGTCCGCCAGACGCGCGGCAGTGGCGAACTGGTTCCTGTCGATGGCCTGGACAAGCTCGGTCAGCTTGGCGTCCGCGGCACCGTAGGCCAGCAGGAAACTTGCCGCGCGATGCACCTCGTCCATCGTACCGAAATAGCTGTTGTAGGGGGTGAGGCTGTGGGTGCCGGGCAAGGCCTTGTGATATTCGAGGAATTTCTTGCGCCCTTCCGTGAGCCATGGGCCGGCCAGCGTGCCGATCACTTGGGTGCGAATTGCGAAAAGGTTCTCTGCGAAGAATGGCTGCTGCCGCGCCAGCCACTCGTCGAAGCGCAGGAAGAACGGAGCGGAGCCGACCACTTCGGTCCAGAGGATCGGCTTGCCCTCGACACCGGGCAGTTGCGGCTCGATGACGTTCTCGCGCGGCTCTACCGGCCCCTGCGCCGTGTCGCTGAGAATCCTGGAGAGAGAATGGATATTGAGCTTCACGGGGGTGGAGGTGACGCTGTCCGGCTCGGTGAGAGGCAGACGGTATCTGTTGGTGAATTCTTGGACCGTGACCGGCGCAAGCGCCAGCAATGCGTCCAGATGTTGCCTGTCGGTGCGCGCGCCCTGCGCAGGCAGTGTGCCGGCCGCGATTCCGAACCCGAGGCCCGACCCGGCGGGTGCGGTGAGGATCGCGGTGACCAGCGGCACCAGCAACCGATTGAGAGGCACCTCGGTCCGGTCGGCGGTCCGGAAGTCCTGTTTGAAGCGACGTTCGAGCTGACGCTCGACGATGTCCGGAAACGTCTTCGGATCCGCCCCGACACCGAGCTTCTGCTGATGTGCGAAAAGCACGAAGACCGAGCGCAGGTAGTCGCGGTAGGACTGGTCATCGGGCAGCGCCCAGGGGAAGAGACCCCAACCCAGGCCGGGCTTGATGACGAGGTCGATGTCCCGCAACGGCTTGGGCTTCAGGTCCACGTGCGGTAGATCGCGGAACTTCACGATCCGCACTTTGCCGTCCCGCAGGGCCACCGGATCCAACAAGAGCATGGCGGATGTTCCCTCTGCTGCATCCGCGCGCTCCAGGCTCCGCTCCAGTTCTAAAAGGAGACGTGCACGCTCGCCCGAAGTCAGGACGCGCACGATGCTGTCGGCCGTCGGCGCAGCAAGATCGCTAGCGAGATCATCGACACGCACCCTCCTGGTAGCGACGAGTTGATCGGCAAGCAGCGCGAGGCGATCGGCGTTGAGTTCCGAGGCCGGGGGCACATCCAGGATAGCCGGGACCTCGCCATCCAGTTCGGCGTGGGAGACCTCGATGCCCTCCCCCGGCCCGCCCGACAGCCGAACCAGCAGTCGCTGCCGCCAAAGGTTGTGCGGAATGTCCAGGATGGCGATGCCGTCGGCACCGCTCAGCGTCCGCGCGACGAAGTCCGAACATTTCTGCTCGCCCACTATCGCCTCTACGCCAACGTCGCTGAGAGGTGCTCTCGTAGTGGCGTGAACAGTCTTTACCTGGATCCGCAACGGCTTAGCATCGTTCAGCATCGCCCTTGTTTCCTCTCATGCGCAATTTGAGCAGGCTGGGCAGGTCGGAGCGAAGCATGTCATGGATTGGTTGCCGATCCGAACCCGACGCACATGACGCAGACAAACTCGGAGCAGTTCTCCCGGACATCCGGCACGCGGCCATGTGGAATGCAACGCCCGTCACCGAAACAGACGGCTACTCACGAACTGCTTGGCTTTGAGTTTATTCACATCGGGACCGATGAGTATCGGGTGAAACCCTGAGAACTGGGGCGGCAATCCGCGTGCCCGTTAGGATCTCGGTTCGAGGCGTCCTGATACCGTCGATGCGTAGAATCAATCTGCAAGGTGCTTGACCGCAACGCTCCGCGGTCACCGGAACCGATACCTCCTTCGGCTTACCTATTTCGGCGCATAGCGAATCATTTATCCTGCCCCCTATAAGTAATCCGTCGACTTTAATCCTATCGAGCAGCAGAAAATAAGCTTACCGAAGATTCACAGGACGAGTTCGGCAAATCTCACAGAGGCTTAAGACGGGGGACTGAAGTGGAACCACGTATTGAACATGTGGCTAGAGCATTCTATTGGGCAGAAGCCGGTTTGGATAATTGGAATGAGGCGTCGGAAGCGCTCAAGGATAATTTCCGCACCTACGCTTGGGCGGCGATATCACTCCTCGACGAGGAATCGGACCTGAGCCTCGACCACTTTGGGGAGCTTCCTGACAAGGAATGAAACCTCGCCTGGGGCGGCTCATGCGGAATGGGCAAGCAAATGCCCGGACCCGCCATCAACGTCCCTCTTCCCTGAAAAACAGCAGAGATCGAGAGCGGCGGCTTCGTTAACGAGCAAAACGCGGAGCTGCCGCTCACATCTTGGGACATATGGCCCACGATCGTTCCTTGCCCTAAAGCAAGGTTCCACTCAGGATGGCGAGTGCGACCGTAAAGTAGATGATCAGGCCGGTCACATCGACCAGTGTTGCCACGAAAGGTGCCGATGCGCTCGCAGGATCGAAGCCAATTCGTTGCAGGATGAAGGGAAGCATCGATCCGGCAAGCGAGCCGAAGGTTACGATACCGACAAGTGCCGTACCGACCGTCAAGGCAATGAGCATCCAATGCTCGCCGTAATCGTAAAACCCAAGCTTCTGCCACAACGTGATGCGGACCGCCCCGATCAATCCCAGGATCGTGCCGAGGGTGATGCCCATGGGCAGTTCCCGCAAAGCGACGCGCCACCAGTCGCGCAGTCTTACTTCCCGCAAGGCAAGCGCGCGAATGAGCAGAGACGTTGCCTGGGACCCCGAATTTCCGCCCGAACTCATGATCAAGGGAATGAACAAGGTCAGGACCAGAGCCTTCTCCAACTCTCCCTCGAAGAATTGCATGGCGCTGGCCGTCAGCATCTCGCTTAAAAACAGAATACAGAGCCAGCCGGCACGCTTCCGGATCATCTCGATGAAGCTGATCTGCATATAGGGCTCGGTCAGAGCCTCCATGCCGCCGAACTTCTGCACATCCTCCGTGCTTTCCTGGACGATGGCGTCGATCACGTCGTCGACCGTGACGATGCCGATGACATGGTCACGGTCGACGACGGGAACGGCTAGGAGATTGTATTTCGAAATGATCCGCGCGACGTCTTCCCGGTCGGTGAGTGGCGTGACCGTCACGGGTCGCCGGGGATATGCAACGGACAGGATCGAGGCGTTCGGTTCGCCTGAAATGAGCCTGCGCAACGAGGCCGTTTGAATGAGCCTCTTCGTCCTCGGATCAAGAACATAGATCGCATACACGGTCTCCCGCGTCCGCTCGACCCGACGAATGTAGTCGAGCGTCCGCCCGACGGACCATGTCGAGGGAACGCTGACGAACTCCGTCGTCATGATGCTGCCTGCCGTATCCGGCGGATAAGACAGGAGGCGAAGAACGGAAAGCCGCGTCTCGTCGTCGAGACGGTCCAGGAGGACGGAACGGCGAGGCTCTTCGAGATCGCGGAATACCTCCGCGACCCGGTCCGCGGACATGCCCGACAAGAGCGCCAGCGCTCGATCATCCGGAAGGCTTGCGATCAGGTCGGCAGATTCTTCCAGCTCAGGTTGGTCAAGCACCTCGACCGCCCGGTCGAGAGGCAGGTGACTGAGCACCTCCGACGCGACCTCAGTCGGCTGCTCGTTCAGAATCTCCGCGATGTCGGCAACATGCTCGTTGGCCAACTCCGCAGCAAGGGTGGAGGGATCGCGAACCACCTCGGTCGGGTTGTTGCTGTCTTCCATGGCTCACCTCTTTTCGACCAGCCGTCACGGGCCGGTCGCGGTGAGCCGATCAAGCGATCAGGCGTTCACGCGGGCCGGTGACGGCTGGGACAATCGACTGTAACTGTCGCTTGGCATGGGGGTCTGGGTTCCTGTGGTCCCGCAACCTTTCAAACGGGGTGCGGATGCAAAGCGCAATGCGCCTGTCGCGGTTCCCAGTCAAGCCGAAAAACATGCGCGCTTGGCCGGCGCAGGCATCAGTGGCCGCCGAGCGGCGATGATCGACCCCGGCTCAACCGCAGGCTGACCTTGCAATGAAAGTCACCTCGTTCAGGTGTTATGCCGCTCAAGCTCAGGGTAAACGCTACTGCGTTCGCGCGTGCCGGCACGCTAGGATGGCCGCGTTCCGTGGCTCCGGATCGTGATGCAGGAGTATGGGATGGTGCAGCGCGTTACTTTTTGGGACTTCTCCGAAGGTGCCGACGTCCGATATCGTCATCCTCACGCGGATGCCCTTGTCTGCCGGTCTGCCCTCGACGAGGCGTGCCACATCCTCGAAGTCGTCCGCATCGAGTGGCAGAGGGCAAAGGACCGGCATCTGGTCGTGCGCAGAGGTCTGCACCGCATGCTCGCGCATGCCTATCGCCGCCAATCGTTCGCTCCCCTTAAGATCCTCTTTCATAAGGAGGAAGAGGCGTTGAAAGACCGCGAGGCCGCGGCGCGGCGACTGGCCACGGCGGAAGAACGATGGCGCGCTCTACAGATCGCCTCGGTCTACGAGCAGGAAACAATGACGGTTGGGCCGTTTCCACGCCGCGCGAACTGACGGCGCCGTCGGGAGGAGACGGATTCAGTGTCCGTCGCCGGCGGACCTGCGGTGTTTTCCAAGTCTCATCTCAGGTCTTACCCTAATACCGATCCTTCGTGGCCGCCCTAAAGTGTTCTTCTCGCGGGAATGAAATCCGGCAGGGCCACGCCAGCGCCTCGGATGATCTCCCACAGGGAGGGCTCATCATGAAGCCGGCCACGCTGACCGCTGCGGTAACCCTTTGCCTGTTACCCCTGGCATCATCCACCGAGGCCGCCCCCTTTCAGAGCGCCGGTCCGGTAGCGCACCGGACGCCCAATCTGATCGAAACAGTGCAATATCGCCCTGGCGCGGCGCGCGGTGGTTTCGCCGCGCGAGGACCTCAAGGCGGTGTCGTGGCAGGCCGCGGGGCTGCGGTCGCGCGTCCACCAGGCTACCGTCCCGCAAGACCGATCCCTCCCGGAGCCGCATGGGTCCGCCCACCGAACTACTGGTGGCGCCCCGGGGCCGCCGTCGCGGCGGGGGCGGCTCTCGGCTTCATCACAGCCTCAGCCGCCGCGAACTACGTCGCGCCGCCGGCGCCGGGCCCCGGATATTGCTGGTACTACACGGACCAGCAGCGAACTCAGGGATTCTGGGACGTCTGTCCCCGTTGAGCGGAGCACCTCTCCGCAGGAGCAGGCGATCACCCATGTTGTGAAAGTGCCGACCTTGACGCAGAATCCCTTCAAGTTCCCGATCGCCCGACCAGCGCCCCGAACTGGCGTCCCCTCTTCCGAGACGGACGCCTTAACCGGCAGAAGGACAGGATCAGGTGCCAGATAAGACACAAGTAGTGAGCCGGTTGGACAGCGGGCACCCTGCACATGCCCGGGATGCGATCCTCGACCTTCAGGCACGGGTGAACCAGTCGATTATCGGGCAGGAAAGGGTTGTCGAGCGTCTGATCATCGCTCTGCTCGCCAACGGCAATGTCCTGATCGAAGGTTTGCCTGGCCTCGCCAAGACGCGTGCCATTAAGAGCCTGGCGCAGAATCTCGAAGCGGAGTTCAGCCGCATCCAGTTCACGCCGGACCTCCTGCCCTCCGATGTGACCGGCGGCGAGATCTACCGCAGCGACGGCCAAGGCGGCGGAACCTTCGAGTTCCGTCAGGGACCCGTCTTCGGAAATCTGATCCTGGCGGACGAGATCAATCGCGCCCCGGCCAAGGTGCAATCGGCGCTGCTGGAAGCCATGGAAGAGCGGCAGGTCACGGTGGCGGGCAAGCGCTACACGTTGCCGGACCTGTTCATGGTGCTGGCCACGGAAAATCCGATTGAGCAGGAGGGTACTTACCCTCTTCCCGAAGCCCAGATGGACCGCTTTCTGATGCACGTCCGCATCGATTATCCGAGTGATGGGGACGAAGTGAAAGTCCTCCGTCTGGTCCGAGACGAAAATGCAAGCGGAGGCACTTCCTCCGCGTCCCCACCCAAGATCCCGCAACGGGCGATTTTCGATGCCCGGGCGGAGATCGATCGGATCAATTCGGCAGAAGCTATCGAGAGCTACATGGTCGGCCTGATCGCAGCGACGCGCCGTCCCGTCGAATATGGGGACAAGCTCAAGCAGTGGATCGCCATCGGTGCGAGCCCCCGCGGCTCGCTTGCCCTCGATCGGACGTCGCGCGTCCAGGCCTGGCTTCGAGGACGAGATTACGTTGTTCCGGAGGATGTGCAGGCGGTGGCGCATGACTGCCTACGCCACCGCGTCTCCCTGAGCTACGAGGCGAGCGCCGACGGCGTGAAACCCGACGACGTGATCGACGAGATCATCCGGCAGGTTGCCGTCGCGACCTGACGGAGCACGGAGGCGACGGATGGCTTCAGCAGGAACGCATCGCCACTCTTCTTCCGGCGCCGCCCGGATCACCGTCACGGTGGACGAGTTGATCCGGCTGCGCCACAAGGCCCGTGGCTTCAGCTTCCTGCCGCGCCAGCCGGTTCACAGCATCCTGACAGGGCGTCACGCCTCGCGGCTGCGTGGACGCGGACTGAACTTCGAGGAGCTGCGCCCCTATTATCCCGGCGACGACACGCGCACCATCGACTGGAATGCAACGGCGCGGCTGCGCGATCCGTTCATCCGCGTCTATACGGAGGAGCGCGACCGGGCGGTGATCCTGCTCGTCGACCAGCGGCTGTCGATGTTCTTCGGCAGCCGCCGCGCCACGAAATCCGTCGTCGCCGCCGAGATCGCGGCCGCATCGGCGTGGCGCGTCACGTCCCTCGGCGATCGGATCGGTGCTGTCGTGTTCTCCGACAGCGCAATGACGACGATCAAGCCGCAGGCGCGGGATGCTGGGGCGATGAACGTCATCAACGCGGTCGCCAAGGTGAATCAGCAACTGCCCGGGCGGGTCGCCGAACCCACGCGACCGGAGGCGCTCAACGAGGCCCTGCATCATGCCGCAGCATTCCTGAAGCATGACGGCCTCCTGTGCATGATTACGGATACGGCGGGAGCCGATGCGGAAACGGTGGAACACGTCACGGACCTCACCGCCCACAACGACGTCATGAGCATCTTCGTCTACGATCCGCTCGAGGCCGACCTTCCCGAAATCGGCCCCGCCGTCGTTGCCGAAGCCGATCGTCAGATCGAGGTCGACACGACCTCGTCGGGACTCAGGCGCGATTTCCTGGAGACTTTCGAGGAACGTCGGCGACGGGTCGACGGCTTCTCGCGCAAGCGATCAATCCCCGTTTTGCCGATCCGTGCGGATCTCGACCCGATCGACCAGCTTCGCGAATTGCTGGGACGGCGCATGGCGCACAAGGTTCCGGCGGCCCCGGCGGCGGCGGTGCAACGATGAACGGCGATCCCGCCGACCTCTCCAACCTGCGGGACATAGCGCTTCCGTCCGCCGTCTCGTGGTGGCCGCCGGCACCGGGCTGGTGGCTCATCGGCGCAGGCATCGTGGCGACGGTTCTGGTCGCGTCGATCCGCGCCTATCGCCGATACCGCGCCAATGCTTATCGCCGCGAAGCCATTCGCGAATTGGACGCATTGTCCGACCGGAAAGCAGTGATGCCACTTCTCAAGCGGGCCGCGATGACGGCCTATGGACGAGGGAGTGTAGCTGCCCTGAGCGGTGCGGATTTCCTGACATTCCTTGATCGGACAGGCCGCACGGAGGATTTTACGTCAGGCCCGGCCCGACTTCTTCCCGCGCTGGCGTATTCGCGCGAAACAACGATGACGCCTCTGGATTTTGCAGCCGCTGTCGCCGCCGCACGGCGTTGGCTGCAGATCCACGAAGCGGAAGGGCGATAGCATGCTGACCTTCGCCTATCCCTGGCTCGCATTGCTGCTCCCCCTACCCTGGTTCGTCTACCGGTTCACCCCACCGCATGCGGAACGCAGAGCCGGCGTGAGAGTGCCGTTCTTTCACACGTTGGTATCCCTCACCGGACAGACGCCGGGGAGCAGGACCGTCACGGCAAACCGGGGCACTGGTCGCATGACGATCCTCATTGCGTGCTGGGCTCTTTCCCTTGCAGCGCTAATGCGTCCGCAATGGATCGAGCCGCCTCTGCATCGCGATCTCCCCACGCGAGACATGCTCCTTCTGGTGGATCTCTCGGCATCCATGGACACGAAGGACTTCGTGGACGCGCAAGGCAAGACGGTGGATCGGCTCACGGCGCTCAAACAGGTTCTCGACGACTTCGTCGCGCGCCGCCAAGGAGACCGGATCGGCGTCGTGGTCTTCGGCGATGCGCCGTTCACGCTGGTGCCGTTCACGACGGATCTGACAGTGGCCCGTCAGCTCGTTCAGGACACATCCGTCGGCATGGCCGGCCCGAGAACCGCCTTCGGGGATGCGATCGGTCTCGGCATTTCGCTATTCGACAAGTCGACGGTGAAGGCGAAGACGATGATTGCCCTGACCGACGGCAACGATACCGCCAGCAAGGTGCCGCCGGCAGAAGCCGCCGGGGTCGCAAAGGATCGCGGCATCGTCATCCACACGATCGCCATCGGCGATCCGGCGGCGGCCGGCGAGGAGAAGCTCGACGAGGCTGCTCTCAAGGAAGTGGCAGGCACGACAGGCGGCAGCTTCTCCCGTGCTCTCGACCGGGAGCAGCTTGCCGGAATCTATCGACGTCTCGACGAGATCGAGACCCGCCGCATCGAGACCGTCTCATTCCGTCCGAAAACCGATCTCTATTGGGTGCCACTTGCGGCTGCCGTGCTGCTGAGCCTGGCAGCCGCTTCCCTCGTGCTGGTCCGCGGACGCCGTTCGATTCCGGCGCCGGCACGACAGGAGGCCAGCGCATGAATACAGCCCTCGGCGCGTTTCATTTTCTACGTCCGTGGTGGCTCCTGCTGCTTCTCCCGGCGCCGTTCCTGTGGTGGCAATTACGGAATAGAACGGATGCGACAACGCGGTGGGCATCCGTTATCGATCCGGCCATTCTCCGGGCCCTGACGATTGGCGGTGAAAAGCCGTCACGCCTTTCGCCTCATGATCTTCTGTTTGCAGCCTGGATCATCGGCACCCTTGCCGTCGCAGGTCCGACATGGAAGCGGGAACTCTCGCCCTTCGCCGATGCCCGTCCCCCGGTCGTGGCAATCATCCGGGTCGCCCCCTCGATGAAGGCGGAGGACCTGCCGCCGAGCCGTCTCGAACGGGCCGTCCAGAAGCTCACGGATCTGGTAACGACACGGGAAGGTGCTTCAACAGGGCTCATCGCCTATTCCGGGTCGGTCCACCTCGTCCTGCCTCCGACCCCGGATAAGGACGTTGTCATCACCATGGCCCAGGCGCTTTCGCCGGAGATCATGCCGAGGGAGGGCGACAATCTCGTGGAGGCTCTCCGCCTTGCATCGCGTGTGCTTCGGGACGGCGGCAAAGGGGGATCGCTCCTGGTGATGACCGATACGGTAGCACCGGACCAGGTCACGCTCCTACGCACGGCACGAAACGACATTCCCTTCGAGGTCGCCTTGTGGGCCGCGCTGCCGCCGGCACGCCTCGATGCGGCGCAGGATCTGCACTCAGCCGCCTCGTCCATCGACGCATCGCTCGAAGCGATGACGCCCGACCGCACGGATGTCGATGCCATTGCCGGAGAACTCGACCGTGCGAGCACGACGAGCGATGTAGCCGGAGAAGGCGAAAGATGGCAGGAGGCCGGCTATTGGCTGACGCCCCTGATCGCCCTCCTCTCTCTGGCGTGGTTCCGACGTGGCTGGGTCATCGGAGCTTGAGGCCATGACGATTTCGATCCGCAATATGGTCCAGAGGCTGCCACAGGTTCTGAGCCGGTATGCCTACGCGGCAATTGCGGGCATCACGCTGGTCGGGCTGGTGGTTCTTGGTATCATGACGGGCTGGCGCGATCTCTTGCTGACGCCGGACCAGCGCGGGGCATGGGCCATGCATGCAGGCCGTTATCAGGCAGCAGCCGCGGCATTCGCCGATCCGGTGTGGCATGGCGCTGCGCTATTCCGGGCAGGCACGTTCAAGGACGCCGCTCAGGCGTTTGCCGGGGTCGACACCGCCGAGGCTGCCTACGACCAGGGGAATGCCCTGGTGATGCTGGGGCAGTACGAGAATGCCGTGGCCCGATACGACCGGGCCCTCGCACTCCGGCCCGGCTGGGCGGAGGCCGAGGCGAACCGTGCGCTGGCGCAGATCCGGGCCGAGCGCCTGAAGACGACGGGCGGGGATACCGGCAACACCGATTCACGACCCGACGAGGTCGTCTTCGATCCGAACAAGCCTAAGACCAATGAAGGGAAGGACACGCAGACGGAGGGTGGCACGCCGATGTCGGACGAGGCCGTTCGGGCCCTGTGGCTGCGCGGGGTCCAGACGAAACCCGGCGATTTCCTGCGGGCGAAGTTCGCTTATCAGCTCCAGAACCTGTCTCCCGCGCCCAATGGAGGAACGCCGTGAGGATCGTTCTCTTCGTCCTCGGCACCCTGCTTGTCGGCGCGTCCGCCGCCTTCGCCCAGGCGCCGCAGCCGCAGGAGGTCGTCGTCAGACAGAGCCTGCAGGCGGCGGAACCTCCGGTCGTCGGCCAGAGGATCGCGCTCTACGTCGACGTGCTCTTTCCGGGGACGATGCCGCGTCCGCCGCGGGTCTCCATTCCGGACACACCCGGGCTGCAGACGTTCCGTTTCGAGTCCCAGGGCACGACGATGGGCGACCGGATCGATGGCCGGGCCTATGTGGGTCAGCGGTTCGAGTTCGCGGTCTTTGCCCGTCGCGGTGGAACCTTCACCATTCCGGGCGCCATGGTCACCCTTCTCGACAGCGCCGGCGATGCTATCGGCACCGCTACCGGCTCACCGACGGCACTGACGATCCGAGTGCCGCCAGGCGTCGACCCATCAGTGCCCGTCATCGCCTCGACCTCCGTCAAATTGACGGAAGAGTGGTCGGGACCAGCCGGTTCGACCCTCGCAACGGGCGATGCGATCAAGCGTGTCATTCACCGCGAGGCCGAGGACGTTCCGGCCCTTGCCATGGAGCCGATTTCCGCGGAGGCTCCCGATGGCGTGAGGGTCTATGCTGGCCCTCCCCTTTCCGAGGACCGGATCGTCCGTGGCAACCTGACCGGGCGCCGAACCGATACGCTGACCTACGTGTTTGAGCGCTCCGGCTCGTATGCCCTGCCCGCCATTGCGCAACCGTGGTGGAACCTTCGTGAATCTGCGCTCAAGCGGGAAAGCGTGGCAGGCCGCACGATCTCCGTCGCAACCGCACCCGCCGCAAAGGCTTCGAGGCGCTTCCTCGACCTTCGAAGGCTCACGTGGACGCAGTTGGGAGCGGCACTTGCCCTGATCGGCCTCGCCTGTCTTCTGATCGGGCTGGCTCGGCGTCTCGCACCTCGCCTGCTCATCTGGTGGCAGCGCGAACGGCAGCGACGCGCCAATTCCGAGAAGGCCGCCTTCAGAACCTTGCTCAAGGCGGCGAGGTGGGGTGATCCGGCCAGCACCTACCAGGCATATCTCCCGTGGCGGGCACGGCTGCCTGCCAGCGAACGGGCAGCGGCAGACGCCGTCGTCCGCGGTCTCGAAGCCTTCTTGTATCGGCCACACCCGGCCTCCGCCGCATGGTCGAAGCCCGAGGGACGAGACCTAGCCGCACGAGCCAAGCGGTTCAGAGCGGAGATGCGGCGACGCGCAAGCCTCTCCCGCAAACCCAATCCCCTGCCACCCCTCAACCCGGTGCCGCACACATGAAACACGCAGCCGCTTCCTCTAAGCCGACAGTGGCCGATGGCATGATCTTCATCCCGGGCGGCACCTTCGCCATGGGCTCGAACGACCATTATCCGGAGGAAGCACCCGTTCATCGCGTCACCGTCGACGGGTTCTGGATGGACGCGACCCCGGTCACGAACCGCCAGTTCAAGGCTTTCGTGCGTGCAACGGGCCATGTCACGACCGCTGAGACGATCCCCGACGCCAAGGACTATCCCGGAGCCAGGAAGGAGATGCTGCGGGCCGGATCGCTGCTATTCACGCCTCCCGGCCACCCCGTCGACCTTCGCGACTGGAGTCAGTGGTGGACCTTCGCCTTCGGCGTGAACTGGAAGCGTCCGCAGGGGCCCAACAGCAACCTCAAGGGACTGGAGGATCATCCGGTCGTCCATGTCAGCTACACCGACGCCCTCGCCTATGCCCGCTGGGCCGGCAAGGATCTGCCCACGGAGGCGGAATGGGAGTTTGCGGCGCGCGGCGGCCTCGAAGGTGCTGAGTTCGCCTGGGGCGACACGCTCAATCCGGAGGGGCGGCAGATGGCCAATACCTGGCAGGGTCAGTTTCCCTTCCAGAACACGATGCTCGACGGCTACGAGCGCACGTCTCCGGTCGGATCCTTCCCAGCAAACGGTTACGGCCTCTACGACATGATCGGAAACGTCTGGGAGTGGACGAACGACTGGTTTAGCCCGAAGCATCGGGAAGATGCGCCCAAAGCCTGCTGCATCCCAGAGAATCCTCGCGGCGGGCATGAGGAAACGAGCTACGATCCGCAGCAATCGGAGGTCCGAATCCCGAGGAAGGTCGTGAAGGGCGGCTCGCATCTCTGCGCACCGAATTATTGCCGCCGTTACCGCCCCGCTGCCCGACATCCGCACCCGATCGACACGTCGACGAGCCACATCGGCTTTCGGTGCGTTCGGAGATAGCGCGACGTAGGCCAATGGCGGGCAGCCTGTGAAGCGCCCGCCATCCAAGGCGATCAATCAGTTCTTCGGCGTCAGTTTCTGCATCACCTCGTCGAGATTGAAGCTCGCTGGCTTCTGTCTGATCGGGAACTCCTTGAAGCTATCGAGCCACTGTGCGACCACCACCTGAGACGGTACGACGATGAAAGCGCGATCGAAGAACCACTTCTCATATTCGATGGAGGAGTCGCCGCGCTCGAACGGATCGGCGCGGAGGTTGAATAGCTTCGGCGCGCGAAGATTCGTGAACTCGCGCCGCCAGATCTCGATGCCCTCATGTTCCATCGGCTTGAAGACGACCTTCCAGTCGCCGACGCGGAGCGAGACCAGCGCGCCGTCATCGTTCCAGTAGAGGAAGTCCCGACGGGGAGAATCCTTCGCACTGCCCGTGAAGAACGGCATCAGGTTGTAACCATCGAGATGCACCTTGAAGGTCTTCGTCCCGGCCTGATAGCCGGTCCGGCACTTGGCGACGATGTCGGGCTCGCCGCCGGCGGCACAGAAGGTCGGGATCAGGTCGTAGTGTGCGAAAATGTCGTTGTAGATCGTGCCGGGCTTCACCACGCCGGGCCAGCGGATCAGTGTCGGCACACGGAACCCACCCTCCCAGTTGGTCGCCTTCTCGCCGCGGAACGGCGTCGTCCCGCCATCGGGCCAGGTCATTACCTCGGCGCCGTTATCGGTGGTGTAGACGACGATCGTATTCTCTGCGACCCCGAGATCGTCGAGCTTCTTCAGCAATAGCCCGACATGTCCGTCGTGCTCGACCATGCCGTCCGGGTAGAGCCCTTTGCCGGTCTTCCCGTCGACTTCCGGCTTCAGGTGCGTATTGACGTGCATACGGGTCGAGTTGAAGTAGCAGAACCAGGGCTTTCCGGCCCGGTGCTGTCGGTCGATGAAGTCGAGCGCCGCGGCCGAGGTCTCGTCGTCGATGGTTTCCATGCGCTTGCGGGTCAGTGGTCCGGTGTCCTCGATCTTGCCATCGGCGGACGACCGGATGACGCCGCGAGGGCCGAAGCGCTTACGGAAATTGGGATCCTTCGGATAGTCCGGATTCTCCGGCTCCTCCTCGGCGTTGAGGTGATAGAGATTGCCGAAGAACTCATCGAAGCCGTGATTGGTCGGCAGGAACTCATCCTTATCGCCGAGATGGTTCTTGCCGAACTGGCCGCACATATAGCCCAACGGCTTGAGAAGTTCCGCGACCGTCGGATCCTGAGGCTGGATCCCGACATCGGCACCCGGCAGACCGACCTTGGTCAGTCCGGTGCGGATCGGCGATTGTCCGGTGATGAACGCGGCGCGGCCCGCCGTGCAGCTCTGCTCGCCGTACCAATCGGTGAACATGGCGCCCTCGTTGCCGATGCGGTCGATGTTCGGCGTCCGGTAGCCCATGATGCCGCGATGATAGATGCTCGGATTGAACCAGCCGATGTCATCGCCCATGATCATGAGGATATTGGGCTGTCGGCCGCTCGCGGGAGCCGACGTGGCCTGCGTCTGCTGTGCCTCGGCTGATGTCCCGGCAATCGTGGCCAATGCGACGGCAGTTCCGGAAAGCAGAATGTCGCGCCGGTTGATGGCCGCACGGCCTGCATGATCCTTGTCGGACTTCCCCGAGTTGTGGTCACTCATGATCGGCTCCTTCGCGGTTGTTAAGAAACACGTGCTGATCGATGGGGGCCTATAGGCCCGCTATGGCTTGTAGATCGTCCTCCAGTCGTTCTTCATGTCGACGACGAGCCAGCCCCGGCGCGGCGCCTCGTCCAGAGCCTTATCGAGCTTGCCCACCAGGGATTGCCGATCGTAGGCGTATTCACGCTCCGCGTCGGTGTGGTGGACGATGAGAGCAAAGCGCGGACCCGTATTCAGGGTCGTCCATTGCAGCATCTGCAGGTCGCCATCCGAATTGCCTGCCGCGAAAACCGGGCGGCGCCCGATGAAGCGGTTGATGCCGACCGGTTTTCCAGGGCCGTCGTCGACGAAATCGACCTCCGGAAGCTTCTCGATGACCGGCGTGTCGCCATCGAGGCGATAACGCGTCTTCCCGCTTGACCCGATGACTTGTTCAGGCGGAATGCCGTAGGCCTTCTCCGTCCAGGGCCGCACGAATTCGATGCCGCCACCGGAAACGATGAAAGTCTTGAAACCGTTCGCGCGCAGATAGGCAAGCAGCTCGACCATCGGCTGATAGACGAGGTCGGTATAAGGCCTCTGAAACCGCGGATGCCGCGCCGTTGCGAGCCAATCGCTGACCGCCTTGTCGAATGTCTCGGTATCCATGCCGCTATGGGTTGCGATCATGAGGTCCGCAAGTCCCTGCTCGCCGAGGGATGCCAGCGCCGCCGTGTCGCCGTCCACGATCGCCTTGAACACCGGCTGCTGCGCGAGCTCCGGATGCTCTTTCACCATCTGCTTCGCACGGTCGAGGATGAAGGCCGCCTGGACATACATGGGCTGTTCCGTCCAGAGCGTTCCGTCGTTGTCAAAGGTCGCAATTCTCTCCTCGACCGGCACGAAGTCCGAACCGCCCTGCTGCGTCACGCGCCCCACGAACGCAAGGATCGCGGATTTCGCATTCCCGTCGTTCCAGGAGGGAAGCGGATCGGCCTGCGCCCACGCCCCGGATGCAGCGGGGCCGAGGGCCAATAGCGCCAGAGCAACGATAAAGCCTCGACGGGTGTGCCCGATCATGATGTACAATCCATTTTTTGCGACGTGCCCCAAGGTCTTACATCCCTGAGCCTCGCTCAGTCGCACCGGGTGAAAGTCGTCTCGAGTTCGGGAAAGTCGGGATCGAACTTCACGATCGTATTCGGATCGGGGACACGAAGCGTGACGGGCAACGGACCAACCATCATGCGGCTCGCGCAGTTCAGGATCACCTTCAGGCCTTCAGGTGTCTGTTTCTCCGATCCGAGTGTACAGGTTGCCCGAGCTCCCTGGATGCGCTTGCCGTCGATGATGAAGCTCGTGTCGATGAAGCGGGGATTGGGCCGAAACGCGATACGTCCGTTCTTCTTCGCAAAGGCTCCGGAACACGTGGCGGAGTTAATGACCCATGCCCCCTGAAGCTCCGAGATCGTTGCTGCGGCAGCAATCTCGGGAGTACTGACAGTTGCGGTCAAAGCCATCAGAGCGGTCACACCAAGGTTAGGATTGAAGAACCTTGCGAAGAGACACATCGAAAATCCTCCTGCCTGGAAGCATCTTTCACGATAGGATAAGATGCAATCCCGGCATGACCGGAATAACCCCTGAGATCTTCGGGAAAAAACCCTGATCTGGCCATCAGGGAAAGCACCCGATACGCGAATACTACGGCTCGACGAGCCTGTTTCGAATGGCGTACCGCACCAGTGTCGCGGTGGAATTGACATTGACTTTGCGCATGGCCGACGCGCGGTGGCTTTCGACGGTCTTCAAGTTGAGACCGAGGACCTGAGCCACCTCCTTGTTGCTGTGTCCCTCGGCAATGAGTTGCACGACGCTTCTTTCCCGCGCCGTTAGGACACCGTCGCTCGCATGGCCCTTGGTCAGGTAGGTATTGAGGAGCGTTTCGGAGACGCGTCCGGTAAAGAAGGGCTTGTGGCGCGCGAGAGACTCGACGGCCGCGATGAGAAACTTGCGGGCATCGGATTTGAGCAAGTAGCCTCTGGCCCCTGCCTCGAGCAATTCCCGGATCAGGGGCTCGCTCTCGTGCATGGTGAAGATCAGTACCTCGGTCTGCGGCTGGTGAGCGCGGATCTCTCGGGTCGCATCGACGCCGTTCATGGACGGAAGCTGATAGTCGAGGATGGCGACATCCGGCCTGGTCTCGGCGGCGAGAGCGACGGCTTGGCGTCCGTCCTCGGCCTCGGCCACCACCTCCCATCCTGGCTGGCCACTCAGGATCGTGTGCAGCCCGGAACGGACTACGTCGTGGTCATCGGCAATCAGGATTCGCGTCATCGCCTGGGTGCCTTTCCGAAACATTTTCCATAACCCGAAAGCCGAGTCGCGGCACTTGGTATAAACCCTGAAACTTTGCCGGGAAAACCCGCTCCACGCGTTCGGTCATCATCCAGTTTCGTCGACGGGACCAACGGCGAGGTTGAAGCCGACAACGCGCCCACCTTCTCGCGGAATGAGAGCGCGAACGACGGTCCCCCGACGGCTGCTTCGGATCCGCAGCCGACCGCCATATTGGTGCAGTCGGATCCGCATGCCTGGAATGCCGACCCCAAGGGTCGGAGGGCTGGAGGAAACGCTCGGCCGCCGCATCCCATGCCCATCATCCCCGATGCACAGGATGACCGCTCCGGGCGTCATACGCAGGTCGACAACGACGCGCTCGGCCCGGGCATGTCGATGCGCATTCGTCAAACCCTCCTGAACGATGCGAAGCAATGACCGCTGAAGATCGAGAGGAAGGTCGTCCGCTTCTTCCGTCAAGCGGGTGACGACCGGAAGGGCCGTCCGCTCCGAGAAGCCGGAAGCAAACGAGCGGATCGCGCCGGTCAGCCCCTCACTTTCCAACTCGCGTGGATGCAGCAGATAGGTGAACACGCGCAGTTCCTTGAGCGCCTGATCCAGGGACCGATCGATCTCGTCCAAGATGGGCCGCGCATCGTTCCGCGGCAGAAGCCGCTCTACCTTCATGAGATTCAAGCCTACGGCGACCAGATGTTGGGCGGTCGAGTCGTGAAGCTCCGCCGCGATACGCTGGCGCTCCTCCTCCTGAAGCGTCAACAGCTTTTCGGACATCATGTTGACTGCTGCCTTGGCATCGATGAGGTCGGTCACGTCCTCATGGGCCACGATGATGCGGGCATGGTCTCCTGCCAGAAAACGCGTCGCCTGCAGTTGGAACCAGCGATGATGCTCGGAGGCATCTCGGCGATAAATGCTGCGAAATCGATTGCGCTTACCGGCAAGTACGGTCTGCATGCCAGCAAAGACCAGCTCCTCTTCCATGCAGGAATCGAGATAATTCGCACCGACGCCATGGGACGCGTCATCATATCCATGGTCCTTCGCGAATCGGTGCCAGGCCCGATTTACCGAGAGGATAGTGCCTCGATCGTCCAGAACGGCCACATGAGCCGTCAGTGCATCCAGGGAAGACTGAAGGAGCTCACGCTCCTCCCGAACCGCCTCATGCGCCTCGTGCCGATCGGTCACGTCGCTGAAGAAGACGCTAGCACCCTCCGGCGAAGGATAAATGCGATAATCGACGTAGCGCCCGGGATGATAGATCGATGGCAGCTCCCCCTGAAATACGCGTCGATGATCGACCGCTCCCGCCAGGGCGACATCGAATGCGGAATCGTGCCCCATCACCTCGAAGCAGGAACGGCCGATGACCGATCCGCGCGACAGATTCCACCATCGCAGGGCGGCGGCGTTGACATTCGTGATCCGGTACCCCTCGTCGAGCGTAAAATAGCAATCGCTGACGCTCTCAAGGATCCCGTTCAGACGCGCGTTCGTCGCCGTCAGTTCGCTTCGCGTCGCCACCGCATCGCGCTTCAGATCCTCGACGGGGCCGACATTCCGCATGAGCAGGGAGGCGGAACCTCCTCCGACGAGGAGGAGAAGAGCACCTGCGAGAGCGATGTGGTACGCCGCCGTTGCCACCGGAGCGTCCACCAGACTCGCGGGAGCGACCGAAATGGCCGTGTATCCGGAAATGGCGGAACGACAGAAGGCGACGAGGATGGCGCTCGATCCAGTGCCGACCCGGAAGTGGCCATTGCGGTCCGGCCCAGTCAAATGCTCCTGGTATTCGCGCGTCAACGGAAAGGGCACGGGGCGGCGGTCCGCATTGGCACCTGTCAGCTCCTGAAGAGAGCGATCGAGGATGACCGTCTTCCAGCCGGCCACAGCTTCGCCACCGTAGACGGCTTTGCTGAACTGATCGTCGGGGATGACGAGCGAGAGGATACGCATCATCTCGCCTCGCGCATCATCCAGCCGCAGACTGACGGAAATCGTCCATGCGCCGGCCGTCCGATTGTCAACGCGATCGGACAGACTCAGGCGCTCCCTGCGGATCACCGGAATCCGATCCCTGACGGTAGGAAGATCGGCGATGCGGAGCAGCGGCGAACCATAGGGACGCTTTGTGTTGAGGATCTGCTGGTCGAGATCCCAGAGAATGAACGAAGCCTGCTCCGGATGCGGAGTGGCGAGCAACTGGTCATAAAACTCCTTTAGGTCACTTCCGCGGAGGTATGGGGAGCGCGAGAGGCCCTTCAGCAAGTTTCCCAAGGATTGAACTTCTCGATCCAGTGCATTGGCGGCTGCGATCGAAGCGGAGAGGCCGCGGTGAACCAATATGTGCCGCTCATGAAGCGCATGCGAGAAGAGGACGGCGGCTGCGATCAGGAAGGACAGGATAGCCGTCATCGAGCCCGTCAGCATGACCCAGCCGCGAATTCCAGCCGAACGGGACAAGCTCCGGCCAAGACACTTGATGGAGCTCACGTTATGCATGGTACGGCTTTTGCGGGATGATCAACACGCCCGGCCCCTGTCCAGCATCGCACTTTGCCGCAACGTTAACACAGGTTAAAGCCAAGGCGAAATCCGAGCTATCCGGGTTCTCATAGGCCGATATCCGCATTCGCCGCACACGTGCCTCAGGGTTTAACCCGATAGTCCGATTGCGGCCCGTTCGACATGGTAGGAACGGAGTTTCTCCAACGGCAGCAACGGACCTTCATCCCGGAAACCGCCGTCTCTGCACTCCCCGGAGGTTCTGATGAGAGCCCTTCTCCTGCTTGGTGCGACCCTGTGCATCGCGGGCTGCATGTCCCGCTCCGACCCGCTCACCCGAGAGCCGAACTACGTTGCCGCGCAGATCTATCAGAACCCGGCCCAGGGCAACGACACCTTCGGCGGCGGAGCGCTTCCGCCCCGTATTGGTGGGCCCATGTAGGGATGAGATTCACCGCAGGTGGATCGAAGCTCTGAGCGAGAATACGGCGCAGCCGGCGATCAGTGCGGATCGGAAGCGTGGCTGTGGGCTGCAAGGTCCGCCAAGGTCTCGACGATCTGCTCCTCGCGGCTCGGCTTCTCAAGCCAGGGAACCGTCTGCACCTCCCTGGGAAGGCGCCTGCCGTGAGGCATGGCGGAATAGACGGCAAAGGGGATTCCACGGGCTCTCAGCGCCCGCGCGATTGGAACGCAGGAGCCATCACGCAGCATGAAATCGAGCAAGGCGACGTCGGGCTGATTCCGGTTGAGCCAAGCGAGAGCGCTCATGTTGTCGGGGAAGGCACTGACAATTCCAAAACCAGCGCCAGACAGGAAGGTCTCGAGGTTGAAACCGATCAGCGCCTGATCTTCGACGATCATGCACAGGGGCTGCGTAGCCATATGAACACCTCAACCTCAGGAGAGCGCAGCGGTCATCCGGAACGAGCGCTCTCGGGAGGGTTCAGCAGATCACCCCACGCAATCAGTATACCATCATCGTTTCCCCAACTCATTATCTCTTGTGTGGCCTGGCTTCGCTCGGCCCTAAGAACGATGCTCCTTACCCCCCTCGGTGTGCCTTATAAGCGAGGATATCCAGACGCTTTATTTCCGGCGGCTCGACGAAGAGCTCGGGCGCCTGCTGGATCAGGCTAACAGCGATGTTTCCGGCAAGATGTGCGTCGCGCGACGCCGCATCCGGAAAAGCATCGAAGATCGCGAAGGTGTTGTGGTCGAAGCGAAGTGCATACCATGTCACGGTGCCCAGCTCAGCCTCCGCAAGAGGCAATAGCGAACGGAGAAATTCAGCGGCTTCCTCCTCTCGTCCCGGCTTGGCTTCCAGGGGGACATAAAGAGCGAGCTTGGTCATGGTGCGGTGTCTTCCTCAAGGCGCAGATATGTCAGGCGGCATATGGTGCAGTATTCGACAAAGCCCAGTTCTAGACACATCGGTCGCGTCTGCCGGAAAGCTCCTCTCGATGCTCACTTGGTTTTCGGAGCGGCTGGGCAAGCGAAGGTGAATTCCGAATGCAGCGGGGTAAGCCTCTCGCCTGCAACCACACGGCAATTGGGGCGATTGGCTGCGAGATACTCGTAAGCCCCTTCCTCATAGGCGACACCGGTCACGAGCGGGATTGGTTTCGGAGGGTTCTTGAAGCTCTCGCAGATCGGCCGCGCGATGTTTCCAGCATAAGGCGTGACCATCAGCTTGAGAGCACTCGGATGAAGCGCCACGAGATAGCCGCCACATCGCGTCTTGACCGTCACGCCACTACCCGGCTTGTAATCCCAGAGCGAGCCACCGGTCGAGGAGGATGCGCAGGCTGCAAGCCAAAGCGCCAAAGTCATCAGCATCCCCACCCGATTCAGATACGCCATGACTGCCCTTTCGGTTTCCACTGCGACTTTGCCTGACCTGAAGAAGTCGGCGCACACTGACCATAGGGCAGCAACAAGCTGGGCCTAGACCCCGCCGTTGTTATCAGGAAAAGAGAATATGCCGGTGCGGCGCTCGATCGCCGTTACCAACACAGTGCAGCCGTCACCTGATATTTGGTCTTGCAGGACAGGCCATCGCCGCTCTGAAGTTGATCGACGGAGCGAGGACGACATGAATTGACGCTGGCCGTATCGATCGCCTGACCGGCATCATAGCCGCGAGCTTTGCAGATCCTTATGGCGGCCTCGCCGCAATCCGCGTCGCCGCTCGCCGAGATGGTGCATCGATCGGAGCCCTGGACGATGCGCGACATTCGGGGCAACTCAGGCGTTGCATCCTGTATTGCACGGATTCCGGCCTTCAGTCGCGCGCCCATCGTCCCTGTCCAGGTCGGCTCCTCAACGGCAGCGCTCTCCGGTCCCGCGCAACCGCCGACCATCAGAACCGTGGCCAGGATCGGTGTTCTCAGTCGGCGCCGTGTCGATGGCGTCAATGCTCTCTCCAGGCTTTTCACCTCTGAAAGAGCAAGGCATCCCATAGCAGTCCAGCCATTGCAAGTCGGCCAGAGACGCTCCGGCGCGGTATCTTAGGGCTCTATGCGCGATGCTGGTTCTTCTTGAGTTTGCCAGGGCCAAGCCGTGGCTGTTCAAATGGCGTCGCTGCTTGAGACCGATCTGAGCACGTCTTTCAAGAACTTCAACAAGAACACGGCCTGCAGGCTTCCTTGCAGGTCGTGTCGCTTGGATCGTACGATGTCACTCTCCAGGCACGATAATTGTGGACCTGGCAGCCTCTCTCTGAGCCCTGCTCCGGTTGCGATAGCGCCTTACGAGGGCGTATCCGCCCGCCAGGAGAAGAAATGGAAGACCGGCTCCGGCAATTGGTCCGGGGGCGCCCCGATTGCCGCCACCGCCAGGCGAACCACCGGGTGAGCCGCCGGGTGAACCTCCGGGCGAACCACCATGCCATCCACCAGGGGACCCGCCGGATCCGCCATGGTCGTTATGATATGCCCACCAAGCCTTCCAACGGCCCATGGCCTCAGCAGGGGGAGCGACAGTGCTCGCAACGGCAAAGAAGGCCGTGGCGGCGATCAGGATCTTCGGCAGGGCATGCATGAAATTCTCCCGTGACATTCCAACGCATGTTAACGCGTGACATCGGGAAACGAACGGCGCCTTATCCGTAATGTAAGATGCTTAATCCTTCAGGGTTACAAAAAAGCAAAGGTGCTTAAATTTTCGCTGATAGCGCCTAAGCAAGCTTCAAAATAATCACCAAGTTGTAAAGAATTGTTACAATTTGTTCTTCTTGCATCCGACTCCGCTGATCCTGGAAATCGGCACATGTTCGTTTTCGTCCGGCGAAGCTCGCTGCCGTAAGGTAAGCTCAACATATAACATAGATGAACCAGGCCTCAGTCGTCACGCTCCAATACAAAATCGACCGGGGCAGGACAAAGCAAGCCCAGCTGACCTGAATTGGCTGAAATGCGCACTATTCGCAGATGCGCTCACGGCGAACGATCACGCGGCCCCAATCGTCGACGAAGCGACGGCGCACCATGTAGCAATCCTGTTCTCCATAACGCGAGACGCCACGATAATAGCCGTCATCGGCGTAGCGCGGGGCACGCGGTGGGCCGTAATAGCCCGGTCCATAAGGGCCTTCGACCATCCCGTTGCGCCAAGTCCCAGTGCCGGCACCAGCCTGCGCAGGGACCGCGCCACCAAGCAGGATGGCAGTCAAAACGCCTCCAATGGCAGCTCTTAGAAGCACACGACTCCTCCATGGAAGACCAACATCAGTAAAATGACGGGCCTGGACCTTTTTTGTTCCAATGCATGGGGAGTCTATTTGCGTCGCAAAAGAAAAAGCGCCGATGACGGCGCCATGAGGTGAACTCAAATCAACAAGGAGGTTCTTTTCCGGAATTCCTTTCGACTGCCCCTCTCGAAGACCTTCCGTCGCTATCAGATAATATGCCTAGACCCGCGTCGCCGGCGACACCTTGATTTCGATCATCTCTCCGGAGATCGGATCGAAGATAAACATCGGCAATCCTTTCCCTTCGAAGGAGAAGACCCTCGTCGTACGACGCGATGAAGAAAAACCTGAGACGCAAGAAAACAGGGCGTTGTGCGCCCTCTTCCCATGCAGAGCGGAACGGTACATCCGCGTCCCGTCTGCATCTTGGGAAGATTGCCGACCTTTATGAAAGGTCAACGACAACATGGTCGCCTTGATATGGTTAACAAATCGTTAACGCGAGGAAATTTCCTCTACGTCATCCAATGACGCAATTCTTGGCCGAACTAGGTCTGTCCAGGTCTCAAGGCTCCTCCGCCTTGTGCCGTGTGAGGCGGTAGAGCTGCTGATCAAAGGTCAGGAGGACATCGGGGTTCGGAAAACTGACATAGTAATGGCTCGCATCCACCTCCCCGATCGCCTCCGCCGAGCCGATGATAACTGCCTTGCCTTTCGCCATTTCTGAAAAGACGAACTCGTCATCCCAGCTCTCGCTCGCTCCGTCGTCCGTCACTCGCCCGTCGGCGCCATAGAGGACGGATCTGGTTGCCCGATAAAAGAGTCCCTCGACCTGCTCCGCGCGCTCGACGACAATGGTTTCGTGGAGGATGGCCTCCTCGAAGCAGAGGTGTTGTCTCCTGTCGATCTCGGAGCCCGCCTCCGCCTCCCTGACCAACCCCTCCCTGACCAGCGCGATCACACGCGCACGAAACTCCTCTTCGAAGAGCTCCGGCGCGACGATGTCCTCTATGAGCTGAGCATCCTGCTGCTGCTCCCCGTCGGCATCGGAGGCCGTCGCGTCAAGGACGGCGGCCTGGATCCTGGCCGCGATCTCCCGCGTCGCTGCAACATTTGGATCGAACTCGTCCCCGGAGCCTACCGCCTCGGGAGCAGCGATTGTCTTCTGTTGTGAGAGCAGGTTCTCGAAGCTTTCCAGGACATCCTTGCCTGCGAGCCCACGTCTGATTTTCGGCGGGTCGGAGGCCATGTCTCACTCCCGATACGGCTGCACGGCGACATTCATTGTCCGCGCGGCGGAATGGGATCTCCTCAGCGTCATGCCTCGGGAACTCCCTGCAACGTTGCACGAGAACACGAAGCTTGTGAAGAGGGCGATGCAGCACGATCCGTCCGGGTGGGTGATCGGGAAAGCCGCCCTACCATTCACAGAGGCGCCGGGATCGGACATCGCCTGCCGTCAATGTGGAGGAAACCATGGCCGGATCCGAGAAGGATGTCACCATCGGCCCGCTCGGCCTCAAAGGATCCCTCGTCGGCCCCGAGCCCGGGCTTGGCCTTGTCCTGTTCGCCCACGGGAGCGGGAGCAGCCGACTGAGCCCTCGCAATCGCTTCGTCGCGAGAGAACTCCAGAAGGCCGGCCTCGGAACGCTTCTTTTGGATCTCTTGCTCGCCGACGAGGCCGAGGACAGAGAGAATGTGTTCGACATCGCGCTGCTGGCGCAACGCCTCGCACTCGCAACGGATTGGGTGCGTATGGACGGGATGCCGGATGTGACGCCGATCGGCTATTTCGGCGCTAGCACAGGCGCTGCCGCAGCCCTCGTGGCGGAGACCATCACGCCTCATCCGGTTGCCGCCATCGTCTCGCGCGGCGGCCGTCCGGATCTCGCCGGGTCGGCTCTCGCTAAGGTCCATGCATCGACGCTTCTGATCGTCGGGGGCGACGATCCCATCGTGATCGATCTGAATCGGCGAGCCTTCAACGAACTCGGCTGCGAAAAATCCCTCGAAATCGTCCCGGGAGCCGGACATCTTTTCGAAGAGCCCGGAACTCTCGAGCGCGTGGTTGCACTCGCCCTCAACTGGTTTCCTTTCCGCCTGCGCACAGGCCAAAGGACCGAATGACCGTGTCGTAGGAAGCGCAAGTCAGGCTACCAGATCGCGATACTCCCGGTGGCGCCGAAACCATACGTTCGCATAGCTGCAGAGTGGCGTCAGGGTCCGACCTTCTGCCCGGGCGATCTGTGCGACGCCGCGCATGAGGGTATCGGCCGCTCCCGTTCCGCGCAGCGGCGGCGGAGCTTCGACATAGCGAATGATCAGGGTCGACCCACGACGTTCATAGTTCGCGAAGACGACCTGACCATTGATATCGAGTTCGAAGCGGTTTCGCGCGGAATTGTCGTGAACGGCACTGTTCATAATAACCTCTCCGGATGCTCCCAAGGGGAACGTCGTCCTTTGACATCGCGTTCCTTGGCAATGACATCGCTGCCGTCAAAGGCCTTATCTCCGGAATAGCCCGGGACGTTTCTAAGGAATGCGCTGTCCGATCTCTGCGGCCGGCTGAACGGTCTCGCTCTTCGCCGGATCTCGACGCATGAGCAGCGTTATCCCCTCCCGATAAGTGGCGCGGACGAAGGGCCGGTAGTCGCATTTCTCGGCGACGCGTAAGGAAGGCGTGTTCTCCGGCGCAATCAGGCAGACTGTCGGAACCGGACCGAAATGCGCATCTCCCCACTTGAGGACAGCTTGAACGGCCTCGGTCGCAAGGCCCCTGCCCTGCGCCGACGGCGCCAGGACCCAGCCGATCTCCGGCTGACCGTCTATGGGTGGTTCGATGGTGCGCCTGAAATCGGCAAAGCCCGTCTCCCCCAGAAAGGCGCCCGTCTCCTTGTCCTCGATCACCCAATAACCATAGCCAAGCAGATCCCAGTGGCCCACATAGCGCAGCAGTCGCGACCACACCTCTTCCTGAGTTGAAGGCCGCCCACCGATGAACCGTGTCACCTCGGGATCTGTCCAGAGGGCGAGGCAAGCAGGAAAGTCCTCCGCGCGATGCCCCCGCAGCCGCAGGCGCTCCGTCTCAAGAACGGGAACGAGACCGGGCGCGCCGGAGGAAAGGGAAGTCAATTGTCGTTTCAGAGGCATTGAGAACTCGCAGAATCGGATGGGTAGCGCAGGTTAACGGAAATCCGCCCCGTTACCCCTCTCCTTTCCGCGGCGGGGTACCCATCTATGGGAATCCGAGCGCTCCCGGCGCTGAGCTATTGTCGGATCTGTTCGCAGCGCCTTTCGAACGGGAATCGCGGCGTCAGTTCAGTATGGAGATGGCGACATGGCTTCGGATCTGCACCTCCCTAACGCGATGCCTCTCGGCGAAGCCGAGTTCGCCGCAGGAGGTCTCTTCAGGCTTCTCAGGAATGCGCTCGGAGACGCAAACCTTGCCAGCGACATCACCGCGGCGATCGAACGGGTCATCGATGCCAAGATTGCGGCGCATCGCGAATTCGACAAAGACCGGAAGTCCATCTTGCCAGACTTTTTCGACGTGACCTGATGCCGTCGATCGGGTCCGGGCGGGCTCTAGTCTTCCGTTTCGCTTCCGCTGCAGGGCCAGCTTGCCGGACGGGTCAAACCGGACGGCAACTTGGTTTGCGACGTACCGCAGGCGATCTCGATTTGATTCTGCGTCAGGCCTGTCGTGGTCGTGAGGTCGGCGGCTCCAAGCCGCGTCAGGAAAAGATACGAGCCGGTCAGGTTGACACCTTTGAGATCTGCCGTGCCGAGATCCGAACGAGACAGGTTCGAGTAGCTCATGTTCGCGCCGGACAGCTTCGCGTTCTGAAATGAAATCCGTGCCAGCTCCGACTTGGAGAGATCCGCTCCCGACAGATCCGCCCCGCTGAAATCCGACCGATTGAATTCGGACTTCGACAGGCTTGCGCCCGTCAGCAGGGCCTTCGCGAAGTTCGTTCGGCTCATGTCGGCTAAGGTGAAGTTCGCTCCCTGCAGATTCGCGCCAGCGAAACTGGTGCGCCAGCCCGTAGCCTTGCTGAAATCCGCCTTCATCAGATTGGCGCCGTCGAAGCGTGTTCGACTGATCTCGGCACCGATCAAGCGCGCTCCTGCGAGGCCAGCATTGGCAAAGTCGCTGGCTCCGAGAGCGGCACCGCTGAGCACGGCACCGGCCATATTGTCACCGTTGAGCATGATCCGGGCCTTCGAGCAGTTCGCCCAATTGACTCCTGGACCGGGCGCATCCTGACATCCGGCCTGCGCAGATTCTGCAAGAATCATCATGGCCAGGAAGCTACCGACAGCGACCAACCTGGTCGTTGTGCCGAACCTTAGCCCCCCGCTACATTCTCCGAGGCTTTTCCGCTTCCGACGCATCACTTCCACCTATGCCTATGTACCTCGTCACGCCCTCGATTTCAGCCGGATTCTACGGCGGCTTCGAGACGGGCATCGCGAACTGGGTGCACTGCAGCCGTGAAAGAAAAGAAAAAGCCCTGCCGCAGGTGCAGCAGGGCTAAGTTCTCTCCTCAAGGCAAGTTCCCAGTGTCTCTGGAAAATCGCTTGTGTATTGGCGCACAATAGAAGGGGGTCGTCAACTTGATAGTCTTTCATAATATTAATATTATGGTCACGTAACTCAGTTACATGCAACTGTATTATTTTAGCTTTTGTTAGTAGTGTTGCAAAACGGCAATATCCAAACAGTGTGACTCTGAGTAATGTGCGCCCTCTCAACTCAAGCAAGAGGAAGCTCTCAATGCGTTCGTCTCTCCTCAGCCTGCTCGCCGGTACGGCAGCTCTGGCTATCGCCGCCTCGGCCGCACAGGCCGCGGATCTCCCGTCCCGCGCTGCTCCGGCTCCGATCATCGCTGCCGTTCCGGTCTTCACCTGGACCGGCTTCTACGTCGGCGTGAACGCTGGCTACGGCTGGAACACCAACGACAACCACCGCTACTATGACCCGCTCCTGGGTTACTATGGCGGCGGCGGCAGCAACGGCGGCTTCGTCGGCGGCGCTCAGATCGGCTACAACTACCAGGTTGGCCAGTTCGTTCTCGGCCTCGAGACCGACCTTCAGTACGCTGACATCGGCGGCGGCAACCAGAACTACTACTTCGGCGGCTACTACCGCGACAAGAACAACGGCAACTGGTTCGGCACCGTCCGCGCCCGCGCCGGTGTTGCGTTCGACCGCGCGCTCATCTACGTGACCGGCGGTTTCGCCTATGGCGACATCGCCAACGGCGCGAGCGCTGCCTACTATCCGGGCCTCGCCTACTACTACGGCTCGGACAACGGCACGAGCACGGGTTGGGTTCTCGGCGCCGGTGTCGAGTACGCCTTCACGAACAACCTGACCGCGAAGGTCGAAGGTCTGTACGTGAACCTCGACACGAAGAACAACTACTACGGCTACTACGGCGACCGGAACAACGCCGAGTTCGGCGTGATCCGCGCCGGCCTGAACTACAAGTTCTCGTCGTACTAAGATCGATCGCTCACGCGACCGATACGGGCCCGGTGGAAACACCGGGCCTTTTTCGTATCCTGGTCCCCGCATTCGCCGAAGGCTTGTTGATCACGACAGGCGAACGTGGCGATCACGAGAGGCTGGCCCGATGGTTCATCATCACTCCTCACGCCCCCGAATCATCCAGAAGCGGCATATCCACATCGCGTCGGCGATTGCGCTGATCCTGATGATTCTGGCGCTCATCCTCTATGGCTATCAGTTCTGGTGGAGCGAATAAGGCGTTGCCAGCCAAGCCGGACTCGACATCCAAACCCGATGAATTAGCTAAGCTCACGTCAACAGCGGAACAGCACCATGCGTATCCTGGCGTCCATTCCCGCCATCCTCCTTCTCTCGGGCACCCTTGCGGCCTGCAGCACCAACGCTGCCCCACAAGGCGTCCTGCCCCGCACTCCCGTGCCGCCGCCGCCCTCGGTGACCGGCAATAACAAGGCCACTTCGGCCCGCCAGACGGCAGCCGAAACACGGCGCCGGTCCATTGACGTCCCGGACCGGCTGGACACGCCGTCCCCGGCGGCCCCTGCCTCGTCTCCTGCCATCGAACCGGTCATGACGGGACGTGGCGTCGGAGCCGGCTTCCGCTTCTAAGCATTGAAATGGGAAAGGGCCGGCGGACGCCGCCGGCCAGTCACTTCACGAAGGTCTTCGACAGTCCCACGGTCCGGTCGACGATCATGACGACCCCGAGCGTCAGGAGAATCAGCAGGACGGAAACGCTCGCCACCAGCGGATCAGCGCGGCTCTCCACGTGATGGAAGAGCTCGACCGGGAGGGTTGTCAGGCGGGGGCCGGTCAGGAAGAGCGTGATCACCACCTCGTCGAACGACACCAGGAAGCACAGCGCCGTGGCGGCGACGATGCCTGGCGCCATCATCGGCAAGGTTACGCGTCGGAAAACCGTGAACGGCCGGCCGCCGAGCGTGGATGCCGCCTCTTCGCAGGCGAGCGGAAGGTTGCCGAGGGTCGTCGCCAGCACGCGCAAGGCATAGGGCAGCGTGATCACCAGGTGTCCGATCACCAGGCCCCAGAACGAGCCTAGAAAGCCCGCCGATGCGAAGACGATCAGGATGGCGAGACCGAGCACGATGGTCGGCAGCAGCAGAGGCGCGGTGAACAGGTTGTAGAGAAAGCCCGAGCCCATCGTTCGCATCCGGACGATCACATAGGCGGCCGGAATGGCCGCGGCCAAGGACAGAACCGTTACGATGGCTCCGAGCATCAGGCTCGTCCAGAAGGCCGAGATGATGGCGGAGTTCTGCGCAAGCGCAATGTACCAGCGCAGCGACCAGCTCTGCGGCGGGAAGGACAGGATCTGCTCGCCGCTGAACGAGATCGGCACCACGAGGATCACTGGCGCGAGCAGGAAGAGGAAGAGAAGCGCCACGAGGATCTTCATGGGCAGCGAGGTCTGATTCGTTTCCATGACGGTCTCCTAGTCGATAGCCCGCAGGATTCGGGCGTAGACGGCAAGCGCCGCCCCGAAGATGACGAGGACGAGGATCGAGAGTGTCGAGGCCAGCGGCCAGTTCAACGTGACGATCGCCTGGTCATAGATCTCCGTCGCCAGAAGGAACACGCGTCCACCGCCGAGGAGTTTCGGCGTAATGAAGGACGAGACCGCCAGCACGAAGCAGAGAAGGCAGCCGAGCGCGATGCCCGGCAGCGTAAGAGGCAGGACGACGCGCCAAAACGTCTTGACCGGCCGCGCGCCCAAGGTCATGGCCGCCTCCTCGACCCGTGGATCGAGCCGCCCGAACCCGGCGAGCAGGGACAGGATCATATAGGGCATCAGGATCTCGACGAGGCCGATGACGACGCCGGTCGTGTTGAACATCAGCCTCGGGGGCGCAAAGCCCAATGCCGCAATCGCGCTGGTAATGGGTCCCTGGTCCGCCAGGAGCGCAATCCACCCATAGGTGCGCACCACAGCCGACGTGAGCAGCGGAGAAATGACGAGCACTGTCAGGAATGTCCGCCACCGTCCGGAGCTGCGATGGAGGTAGAGCGCGATCGGATAGGATAGGACGAGCGTCAGCGCGGTGATGGTGAGGCTGACCACCACCGAATTGAGAATCAGCTCCAGATAGAACGAATCGCCGGCGAGACCGACCCAGTTCGCCAGCGTGAAGGTTTCGCGGATGCCGCCTCCCGACAGGGCCTCGTTGAAGGACATCCTCAGGAGATTGAGCACCGGAAGAAGGAAACCCACCGCATTGACCAACGCGATCGGCAGGAGCAGCAGAGTGGCCGTGCCGACGCGCCCGAGTGCCGGACGCGGGACCGGAATGACGGATTCGGCGACCGCGACGCTCATGCTGCTCTCCTGAACACCATGGTGTCCTCAATGCGCCAGCTGAGCGTCACCGGCGTGCCCACGGCGCGGAAAAAGCGCCCATGATCGGATGCCGCTTCGACGATCAGTTCCGCGCCGTTCACGTCTACATGATATTGCAGAAGATCGCCCACGAAGGTCACGCGGGTCAGACGGCCATCGAGGCGGTTGGTCCCCTCTCCTGCCGGACTTGCATCCACGTCTGCAAGCCGGACGCGGTGCGGCCGCATCATGATCTCGACCGGGCCGTTCGGGCGGCCAGGAACCCGTAACGTCGCACCGCCGACAGAAACGGTACCGTCGCCCCTGGCCGCGCCTTCAAGCCTGTTGGTGCGGCCGACGAACGAAGCGACGAACGGCGTTTCCGGACGCTCGTAGACATCGACGGGCGTGCCCACCTGTTCGAGCTTTCCGCCCTTCATGACCACGACCTTGTCGCACATGCTGAGTGCCTCGACCTGATCGTGCGTCACGAAGACGGCGGTGATCCCGAGCTTCTGCTGGATGTCGCGAATCTCGTTGCGCATCTCGTCGCGCAGCTTCGCATCGAGATTCGAAAGCGGCTCGTCGAGCAGCAGGATCGAGGGCCGGATCACCAGCGCGCGCGCCAGCGCGACACGCTGCTGCTGACCGCCGGACAGCTCGCGGGGCTTGCGCCCCGCGAGGGATTCGAGCCGGACCATGGCGAGAGCTTCGGTCACCCGACGCTCGATCTCGGGCTTCGGCACACCCCGCATTTCGAGGCCGAACGCGACATTCTTCGCGACCGTCATATGCGGAAACAGGGCATAGCTCTGAAAGACCAGACCCATGTCACGCTTGTAGACCGGCATCCGGGTGATATCGCTTCCCCCAACGACGATGCGTCCGCCGCTGGGGGTGATGAGACCTGCGATCATGCGCAGGGTCGTGGTCTTGCCGCAGCCCGAAGGCCCGAGGAGCGCCACGAGTTCGCCTTTGGGGACATTAAGGTTCAAGGCCGCTACGGCGTCGGTGTCGCCATAGCGCTTCGTGAGACCGTCGAGACGCAGATGCGCATCGCGGTCGGTCAAGGCGGTCAGGGTCCCAGACAGGATCTTCTGATGCATCATGACGCGCTCCATCAACGTTGTCGGACAGCGGCTGGCGAGATCAGCGGCTGAGAGGAATGACGCGCCGGCGCCATTGCTCCGTGATCTTATCGCGGACACCGGCGACCGCGACCCAGTCGATGTCGATCATCTTGTCCATCGAACCGGCGGCCGTGCGTGCCAGCGCGGCTTGCGAGATCTTCGCCTTGGTATTGGTGGGCGCGTAGAACATCTCCTCCGTAAAGGCCGCCTGCGTCTCGGGCTTCAGCGCATAGTCGATGAAGGTCTTGGCAGCCTTGCTGTTCGGCGCGTTCTTCACGAGATTGATGGTGTTGATCTGGAAGCCACTGCCCTCCTGCGGCAGGACCACGCCAAGCTTGCCGCCGGACGTATCCGCATAGACTTGCGCACGCGCGTTCCAGCCGATGCCGAGTGCAGCCTGTCCGTTGGCGATGGGCGCGTAGACATCGGGCTTCGGGTCCCAGGTCTGAACGTTGGGGGCAAGCTCGGCGAGCTTCGCGATACCGGCATCGACGCTCTTCTTGTAGTCGTCCCCACCCGCCATCTTGTTGGCGATGATGGTCAGCGTCGTTCCCTGAATGTCGGGCACGGCCGGAATCGCGACCTTACCGGCATATTGCTTGTCCCACAGCGCATTCCAGGAGGTCGGCGCGGTCTTCACCTGGTCCTTGTTGTAGAGCAGGACGAGATTGTCGAACGTGACGGCGACGCCATTAACGCCCTGTGCCTTGGCGGCGGGGTAGAGATCCGCAACGTTGGGCGACACACTCTCGTCGACCTTGTCGAACAGCCCTTCGTCTGTTCCAGCCTTCGAGACCGAGACGTCCATGATTACCACGTCAATCTGCGGCGCAGCTTTCTGCGCGCGCAGGGTGCCAAGCATCTGCGCCGAGTTCGGCATGCCGTAGAACTCGACCTTGATGTCCGGATGCGCCTTCATGAAGGGCTCGACGACGGCCTTCATGTAATGATCTTGGAAGATACCGCTATAGGCCGCCAGTGTGACGGTCTCCGCGCAGGCTGGGCTGGAGACCGCGAAGGCGATGGCCGAGACACCGAGTAGGGTCCGCATTTTTGTCATGGTTCGTTTTCCCTCTGTTGCGTGACTTCCCAATGCCTTCGCGTCAGGCGACGCGAAGGGCCTTTTCTTCAACGATGCGGGTGGCGCCCGAGATGTCCGGCAGCTTTTCGCCCTTGCGCAGGCGCTCGAGCAGCTTGATCTCGTTTTCCTGCATGCCAATGGCGCGCTCGGCTACGGCACGCGCTTCGGAAGGATGCAGCACGATGACGCCGCTCTCGTCCGCCAGGATCGCATCGCCCGGCTCAACGACCTGACCGCCGACCGTCACCGGCACGTTGATCGCGCCTTCGAGCCCAAGGATCTTGGTGGTGATCGGCGACGGACCGCGGCACCACATGGGCATCTCAACGTTGCGGATCTCAGAGAAATCGGTCGCGGGCCCGTCAACGATGCCGGCCTTGACGCCGCCGAGCTTCATGGCGTGCGTGACGACGCCGCCCCAGCAGGCATGGCGGGTATCGCCGCAGCGATCGACCACGACGATATCCCCCGGCCGCACGAGCTTGGTCAGATAATGGAGGATCGTGCTGTCGGCATGCGGCAGCCGAACGGTGACAGCCGTTCCGGCGACGCGCTTCTCCGGCAGTACGGCGCGCAGCTCGCGATCCACGAAACCGGAATGCAGGAAGTGGCCGACGGTGGCAGTCTCGACCCGTTCCAGGAGAGTCACGAGTTCCTGGGAGATCTGCTTCGGCATATCATTGACGATGAACATCGAAAGGCCTCCTCAGGACAGAACGTGATGCTGCGCAACCGGCACGTTGCGGCGAACGTGCTCGATATAGTCGAGCTCGAGGCGCGCAGCCGTCGCGCTGACCCGGTCCGTGCACTGCGCGACGATATGGCCCCACGGATCGATGACCATGGAGTGTCCCCAGCACCACTTCTTGCCGCCGGAATTCGACTGCACCTGTCCCACGGCCAGGAAATAGGTCTGCGTTTCGATGGCACGAGCCCGGGCGAGCGTTTCCCAGTGATCTTTTCCGGTCATGAGGGTGAAGGCGGCCGGAAGGACGATGACGTCGGAGCCTGCATCGCGCAGCTTTCGGAACAGCTCAGGGAAGCGGATGTCGTAGCAGATGGCGCAGCCCACGGTGACGTCGCCGACCTTGTAGGTCACCACGTCCTCGCCACGGCTGATCGTGTCGGATTCGCGGTAGCTTGTGCCGCCCGGGATATCTACGTCGAAGAGGTGGATCTTACGGTAGCGCGCAATCTCCTTGCCGGTCGGGCCGAACACGACCGTCGTGTTGTAGTGATTGTTTCCATGGCGCTCGACCACGCTGCCGGCATGGATCGTGACCTTGTGACGGGCGGCAAGGTCGGACATCAGGCGGTAGGCCTCGCCGTCCGGGAACGACTCGGCGCTGGCATGGATGTTCTCGCGCCCCTCGCCGAGGAAGGCGTAGTATTCCGGCAGGACGATGAGGTCAGGCGCCTCGTCCTTGACGGCTTTTTCGATCATCGCAGCAGCGGCTTTCAAATTCCCCGCCTTATCGTTCTGCGAATTCATTTGGATCAGACTGACTTTCACGTCCGGCCTCCGTTGGAACTAAGGCTGGAATGTGAGCGCGGCCTCCAAATCGTGACAAACGTGAAATACTTTCCCTGAAGGGCAAGTTTTGCTTGTTCTGCACTGCACAAGGAAAACTTTCAAAGGCTTAGCGCCTTCTCACCACGACGCTCCATCTAGCTGTGCCTGCGAAAACTCGTGTGCGACCTCCTGCGACATTCGTGCGATCACGGCGGAGATGAGATTGCCCGGGTGGTCAGAATAAACCGCATGGAAGGTGAGCGGTTGAAAGGCCGGCGTGACATCGAGCGCCACCAGCGTACCCGCCTCAAGGTGCTCCCGCACAATGACGGTCGGGAGCGGCGTAATACCGATGCCATCCTTCGCGAGCCGCATGATCGTGGCGAGCGAATTGGAGTTGTAGATGGTGGGATTCTCGATTCCCTCGTCCGCCAGAAGGCGCTGGATGCGAAGGTGGGCGATGCTCCCGCGGGAATAGGCCAGAATGGGATGATGAGCGATCTCCGCAAGGCTGAGCGGTCCCGAGGGCAGCCCGAGGCTCGGGCTAGCGAGCCATGAGCAGGCGAAGGTGCAGAGGTCGAGATTGATGATGCCCGGCGACGTGACGGGCCCCAAGATCAGCGCGAGATCGGTTTTGCGGTCGATGACCTCCCGCCCGAGACTCAGACTCGTATCCGTGTTGAGGTCGATGGCGACGCTTGGATAGCGCTTGTGGATCTTCTCCATGAGTTGCGGCAGCCAGGCATAGACGATGGAGTCGATCGTCCCGATCCTGATCGTCCCGCGCAAACTGCCGGGGTCGCTGACCGCATCGCGGAACTCGTCCGCAACACGAACCAGCTCCTCGGCCTTTGGGATGATCTGCTGACCGAGCGTGGTCAGGCGCACGCAACGCACCTCCCGCTCGAACAGCTGGATGCCTAAGTCACGCTCAAGGGTGGCAATTCTGTTCGAAATGGCGGCTTGGGTCGTGTTGAGCCGATCGGCCGCTGCACTGAAGCTCCCCAGACGGGCGACCCAGAGGAAGGTTTCGACAAACCTAAGGTTCATCTCGTCTCAATCTCCGCACTCTTGCCAAGCTTCGCGATGATGCGCGGGATCGAGAAATAAAATATCAACACAAAACTCGACTTTATCCATATTGGAAAGATTAAAACTTTCGGGACGAATGATCCATACCTAAGGGGTTAGCGGGAAAACTATCCTGGCCATCGCGAAATGTGCGACAACGCATATCAACCTGACATTGTCATCGAAATGTTATACGTCACCTGCAAGCAACGATGAGGATGACATGACCTGGGTGGAAGCCATTGGTTGGCTGGGAGCGGCATTGGCCATCACCGGCAGTGCGATGCGCACGATCATTCCGCTGCGCTGCATCGGTATCGCCACGAACGTCGTTTCGCTGAGCTATGCCAGCCTCATGCATCTCTATCCGAGCATGACGGTCAACCTGATCCTGCTGCCGCTCAACGGCTTCCGCCTCTATCAGATGCTCCGGCTGATCCAGAAGGTGAAGGTCGCCTCGAAGAGCGACCTGTCCATGGACTGGCTGAAGCCGTTCATGAGCCAGAGTTCCGTCAAGGCCGGCGAGATCCTGTTTGCCAAGGGCGATGCCGCCAACTGCATGTACTATACGCTGTCCGGCCGGTTCCGGCTGCGGGAACTCGGAATCGACCTGCCCCAGGGGCGCGTCGTGGGCGAAATGGGCTTCCTGTCGCCCGAGAACAGGCGCACGCAGACGCTGGAATGTCTGGAGAGCGGCGACGTTCTCAGCATCACCTATGATCAGGTCCGTCAGCTCTATTTCCAGAACCCGGAATTCGGCTTCTATTTCCTTCGCCTGACGACCGAGCGCCTCTTCACCAATATGGAGCGCATGGAGAGCGAGATCGCGCGGCTCCGCAGCCGGGCAGTGAACCCGGCCACCTCAGAAGAGGCGATCTCAGCTTAGAAAACTTATAATCTGCGCCAGTTTAGAACTCCTATAAACCATTGAAATCACAGATATTTTCGTTGACGCATCGGTAGTCGCATGGTTCTTCGGCCCTCAATGCGGGATGCATAGTCCCGTCCGACAAGCCGTTGAGGATTTCATGACGATGAACACGATGTTTGCGCGCAGTTTTCTGGCTGGTGCCGTAGCCCTCGGCACGCTTGCGGGATCGAGCCTCTCGGCCTCGGCCCAGGGTGTCGTGAACGTCTATACCAACCGTGAGCCGGGCCTCTACTCGGCCACTCTCGACGAGTTCACCAAGGCGACCGGCATCAAGGTCAACGCCATCTTCTCCGAGCAGGGCCTCGCCGAGCGCATCAAGGCCGAGGGCGAGAACAGCCCGGCGGACGTGCTGATCACCGTCGATATCGGACGGATCCAGGAGGCGGTCGATCTCGGCATCACGCAGCCCGTGAAATCGGAGGCGCTGAACAGCGCCATTCCGTCCCAGCTGCGTGATCCGGAAGGACGCTGGTTCGCCCTGTCGATGCGGGCCCGCTCCGTCTATGCCTCGAAGGATCGGATGAAGGACAAGGCCATCACCTACGAGGATCTCGCCGACCCCAAATGGAAGGGCAAGATCTGCACGCGCTCCTTCCAGCACCAGTACAATATCGCCCTGACGGCGGCGATGATCGTCAAGCACGGTGAGGCGGCAACCGAGGAATGGCTGAAGGGCGTGAAGGCCAATCTCGCCAAGAAGCCCTCGGGCGGCGATCGTGATGTTGCCAAGGACATCCTCGCCGGCGTCTGCGATATCGGCCTCGGCAACACGTACTATGTCGGCCTCATGACCAACGGCACCAATCCGGACCAGAAGAAGTGGGCCGAGGCGATCAACGTGATCCTGCCGACCTTCAAGGGCGGCGGCACGCACGTCAACATCTCCGGCATTGCCATGATGAAGAACGCGCCGAACCGCGAGAACGCCCAGAAGCTCATGGAATACATGGCGACCCCGGCGGCCCAGCACGTCTTCGCTGACGTGAACTACGAATATCCTGTCCGCGCCGGCATCGAGATCAACCCACTCGTGAAGTCATTCGGGCCGCTCCGCATCGAGGAAATGAGCCTCGCCGACATCGCCAAGAACCGCGCGAAGGCCAGCGCGCTCGTCGACAAGGTTGGGTTCGACCGCTAAGGGCAAGGCCTTCACTTAGCGAAGGCCTTTCCTCCTTCGGCCAGAGACATGAGCACCATCGCCTCCGCGCAGCCCCTGCCCCTCACGACCCTGCGGCGTGCCCTCAACGGCGCGCCGCTCTGGTCCGTCGCGGTGGTGGTGAGCATCGCCGTGCTGGTGCTCGCCCCTCTCGTCTCGTTGCTGCGGATCGCCGCCCAGGGAGAGGCGACGCTCTGGGCCCAGGTGACGGCCGACGTTCTTCCTGCCGCCCTTCTCGATACCGGGATGCTGCTCGCCGGCGTCGCGATCCTGGCCGGAACCGTTGGGATCGGCACCGCGTGGCTGGTCACGGCTCATCGCTTCCCAGGACGCCGCGTCCTTGCTGCGATGCTTCCCCTGCCGCTCGCGGTGCCGACCTACATCACGGCCTATATCTACGTCGAAATCTTCGATGCGGCGGGGCCGGTCCAGATGGGCCTCCGCAGCCTCATGGGCTGGACCTCCCGCGGCGATTACTGGTTTCCGGAAATCCGCTCAGTCTATGGCTGCATCTTCGTGATGTCGGCCGTTCTCTATCCTTATGTCTATCTCGCGGCGCGCGTGATGTTTCTCACGCAGAGCGCCAGCATGATCGAGGTGGCGCGTACGCTCGGAGCGAGCCGCCTCAGATTGTTCCGCGTCATCGCAATTCCGTTGGCCCGCCCGGCCCTCGCGGTCGGTCTCTCGCTCGCCCTGCTCGAAGCTCTGAACGACATCGGCGCCAGCGAATATCTCGGCGTGCGCACGCTGACCGTCTCGATTTTCACCACATGGCTCAATCGCGGCAGCCTCGCCGGCGCGGCGCAGATCGCCTGCGTGATGCTGGCGATCGTGATCGGCCTGATCGCCATCGAGCGCTACGGGCGACGTGAGAGACGCTACGCCCTGTCCACGCGTCGGCCGCGGGTTACGCAACCCGTGAGGCTCTCCGGCGGAGCAGGTTGGCTGGCGACCCTGTTCTGCGCCCTTCCGGTACTCATGGGGTTCCTCCTGCCCATCAGCTTCCTGGCGCGGGAGGTCCTGCGGCGCGGCTTCGCGGAGCAGGTGGACGACGCCTTTCTCAACCATCTTCTGACGACGATCGGCCTTTCGGGCGCGGCAACCGTGGCGACGCTGGCCTTCGGCATCGTGCTCGTGACCGCCTCCCGCCTCGCCCGTCTCCACCTGACGAAAATCGCACTCGCGATTGCCGGGATAGGCTACGCCGTTCCGGGGACCGTGCTTGCCCTCGGCCTGCTCACGCCTCTCGTGGCCATCGACACGAGCCTTGGGACCTTGTGGCAGATGCTGACGGGGGAACGGGTCGGGCTGATCCTCATGGGCTCCGCAGGCGGCATCGTCATCGCGTATCTCGTCCGCTTCCTGCCGATCGCCACGGGCTCGCTGTCGGCGGGTCTCGCACGCGTTTCCCCTGGGATCGAGGATGCCGGCCGGATCCTCGGTGCGAAACCACGGGAACTCGTCCTGCGAATCCAGATTCCCCTGCTGCGCCCGGCTCTCGCGAGCGCCGCGCTTCTGGTCTTCGTCGATTGCATCAAGGAACTGTCCGCGACATTGCTGCTGCGCCCGCTGAACACCGAGACGCTGGCGACACTCGTCTACGGACACGCTTCGCGGGGCGCCTTCGAGGACGGCTCGCTTGCCGCGCTCGTGATCGTCCTGGTCGGCCTCCTGCCGGTCATCCAACTGGTGCGAAGCGCCGAGGCAGGACCGAAGAAGGCAGCAAGCACGTCTCCGTCGGGCTCATAGAACCGATAGCGCCATTCCGGGGCGCCGCTTTCGCGGCCCCGGAATGACGTATCAGCACTGATTTCAAAAGCGGCCCGTCAAGCAGCGTTTGACTGTTTGCTGTTGAGGTTGACCTTGAAGGCGGCCTGGGTCTTGGCCGTGATCTCGTCCAGGGTGACGCCGTCGGCGAGCTCGATCAGGGTCATGCCGGAGCCGCCCTTCTTG